>NZ_JACEFT010000097.1 GCF_013697085.1 Billgrantia kenyensis | reverse complement strand
CGCCTGGCTGCCGAAGAGGGCCTGTTCTACTTTCACGAGTTCTTCGAGACAGGCGAAGATGCGCCGAACGGTGCCCACCGCCTGGTGTTCGCCGACGCCCCCCAGACCCTGGCCCACCTGGGCGAGCGCACCTACCACGGCCGCGCCGGCGGCACCCCGCCGAGCCGCCACGTGCGCAAGCTCGAGCAGCTCGCCCGGGTCGCCCCGGCCTCGGTCACGCTCAAGGACTACTCGTTCAAGAACCCCGGCTATTCACAGCTACATCAGGCCCAGCTTCCCGAGCACGACGCAGAGTGGCTGGGAGAGCACGCCCAACGGGCCGTCGTTGATAAAGTGTACGAGCACTACGACTACCCCGGCCGCTACAAGGCCGACGCCTCCGGTGACGCCTTCACCCGCATCCGCCTCGAACACCTCAGAAACGACGCCCTGACCTGCGCCGCCGAGAGCGACCTGCCCGAGCTCGCCCCCGGGGTCAAGTTCACCCTCACCGACCACGACC
>NZ_JACEFT010000096.1 GCF_013697085.1 Billgrantia kenyensis | reverse complement strand
GGCGACCTGCAGGGGCCCAAGATCCGCATCGCCCGCTTTCGCGACGGCGCCGTGACCCTCGAGGCGGGCCAGCCCTTCGTCCTCGACATGGCACTGGACGGCGAGGCCGGCGACGCCAGCCGCGTCGGCTGCGACTACAAGCAGCTGATCGACGACGTCGCCCCCGGCGATCGCCTGCTGCTCGACGACGGCCGCCTGGTGCTCGACGTCGAGCGCATCGAGGGCGCCGAGGTTCACACCACCGTGGTCAACGGCGGCCGGCTTTCCAACAACAAGGGCATCAACAAGCAGGGCGGCGGGCTCTCGGCCCCGGCGCTGACCGACAAGGACAAGGCCGACCTCGAGACCGCCATCGAGATCGGCGTCGACTATCTGGCCGTCTCCTTCCCGCGCCATGCCGAGGACATGCGCGAGGCGCGCCGCCTGCTGGGCGAGGCGGGCAAGGAGATCGGCCTGGTGGCCAAGCTCGAGCGCGCCGAGGCGGTGGCCGACGACGCGACCCTGAA
>NZ_JACEFT010000095.1 GCF_013697085.1 Billgrantia kenyensis | reverse complement strand
GATGCCGGGGCGACCCGGGCATGCTGCTGCAGCTTGCGCACGTGACGCGTCGGCGGCGTGCCCCCGGCGCGGCCGTGATAGGTACGCTCGCCCAGGTGGCTCAGCACCTGGGGCGCGTCGGCAAACACCAGGCGGTGGGCGGCGTGAACGTCTTCGTCGCTACCGACCTCGAAGAACTCATGGAAGTAGAACAGCCCCTCTTCGGCGGCCAGGCGTTCGACGAAAGCGAGATCGTCTTCCCGATACTGCGTGAGGTACTCCCGAGACTCGGGCTCGCGGGTGGCGGCGAAGGCGAGATCGGTCAGGCCGTGCTCGTCGCACAGGGTGTTGAGCACCGTGAGCGGCGAGACCTCCTGGAAGATGCGCGAGTTCTGGCGCAGGCCAAGGCGCCACAGCGCGGGCCGGATCTCGACCCGATAGAAGGTGTGGCGGTGGCCGCGGTCGCCACGGGCGAACTCGCTGACGATGCCGTTCACCTGGCGCAGCATCTCGTCGTCCTGCCAGATCGTCAGGGTGGCCTCGCGGTCGAGGATGTCGCGGGCGGAGAGGCT
>NZ_JACEFT010000094.1 GCF_013697085.1 Billgrantia kenyensis | reverse complement strand
ACCTCGAGAATCTTCATCGTGTTGGTCCCGCCGTGGGCGTTCATGTGGTCGCCCCGGGTCAGGATGACATGATCCCCCGGCTCGGCAATGCCCTGCTCCACCAGCAGCGCCAGGGCCCGAGCGTTGAGCTCGCCGGCCGCCATCGCCGTGGTGTCGAAGGGCAGCGAGACCACCCCACGATAGAGCGCCATGCGCCGCTGGGCGACGGGGCTGTGAGCGAGCCCAACGATGGGCAGCCCCGAGCGGATCCGCGAGGCAATCAGCGGCGTGTAGCCGGTGGAGGTCATGCAGGCGATGGCGGCCACGCCGGCGAGGTGGTTGGCGGCGTACATCGCCGACAGCGCAATCGTCTCGTCGATGCGGGTGAAGCCCTCGTGGATGCGGTGCCCGGACTCCTGGGCGATGCGCTCGCGCTCAGCGCCGAGGCACACCCGCTGCATGGCTTCCAGGGTCTCCACCGGGTAGTCGCCAGCGGCGGTCTCGGCCGAGAGCATCACCGCGTCGGTGCCGTCGAGCACGGCGTTGGCCACGTCGAACACCTCGGCCCGGGTGGGCA
>NZ_JACEFT010000093.1 GCF_013697085.1 Billgrantia kenyensis | reverse complement strand
GAGGACGAGAACTCGTAAAGTCGCTGCAGGCGGAAATGGCCCAAGCGGGCCATGTGGTATCACTCGTCAAGCTGTGCCGGTGGCTGGGACTCCCTCGGCGGACGCTGTACTACCGGCCCAAGCCGCGTCGTCGTGTGATCAATATCGACCTGGCCGGCAGGGTAAAGCTGGCCCTGGAGCGGTTCCCCACGTACGGCTATCGCCGTCTGGCCTGTGTGCTGGGTGAGAACCGTAAGCCGATCCAGCGCATCCTGCAGCTGAAGGGCTGGCAGGTGCGCAAGCGGCCCCAGGGGTTCCGACCTCGAGCCAGGAGTTTGCCGTCGATCGCCTCGCGACCGGATGAGCGCTGGGCGACCGATCTGACACACGTCTGGTGCGGCAAGGATCGACGGGCCAGTCTGGCGGTGATCATCGATTGCTGCACGCGGGAGATCCTCGGCTGGCGATTATCGGACAATGGCAGCAGCAAGACGGCCGAAGCCGCGCTGGAGGAGGCCCTGGTGCATCGATTTGGCGCCCTGGGTCGGATCTATCAGCCACTGGCGCTGAGGTCCGATAACGG
>NZ_JACEFT010000092.1 GCF_013697085.1 Billgrantia kenyensis | reverse complement strand
GGCCAGAGCAAAGACTGTTTGGGTCGCCGACCCAGTGGTTAGCCGGGTCTGTAGCTCAGTTGGTTAGAGCGCACCCCTGATAAGGGTGAGGTCGGCAGTTCAAATCTGCCCAGACCCACCATTCTCGAGCTTCGGCCGGGTCTGTCGCTCAGTTGGTGAGAGCGCACCCCCGGAAGTTCTGTAAAGAGAAGGGTGAGGTCGCCGGGTTTATTTCAAATCTGCCCAGACCCACCAATTTCGCCGGATACGGCGTTGCTTTGAACCTCGCATAGCAGGCTATGCGTCGCCACAAAATGCCTTGGTCTGAATAAAATTGCCCAATTCTTGGGTAATCAGTGGGGCCATAGCTCAGCTGGGAGAGCGCCTGCCTTGCACGCAGGAGGTCAGCGGTTCGATCCCGCTTGGCTCCACCAAACTTCCTGATGCGTCATCCTCCCACAGTCTTCCCTGATCGGATCCGCAGTCATAAGCCACCATCGCCTCAAACGATGACCGGTTTATGACTGTCGATTGACAGTCTGCTCTTTAACAATGTGAATCATGCTGACAAGTTTTCTCCGCAAGGAGAAGACGAAAGTGATACGTCTCAA
>NZ_JACEFT010000091.1 GCF_013697085.1 Billgrantia kenyensis | reverse complement strand
GGCGGTCTCAATGACCAAGTGCAACACCTGACCCATCAGGTATCGTGTTGCCATGCCTCATTGCTATCGCCACCTCACTGCTGAAGACCGAGCCGCCATCATGATGATGCGAACCACCCACTCGATCCGGGCCATCGCCGCTCACTTGGGGCGCGCGCCAAGTACCGTGTCACGGGAGCTTGCTCGCCATACCGTTGATGCCAGCAGAGGCTACGATGCCAGCCTGGCAGGCTATAGAGCTCGGTTGGCGCGTCACCGGCCACGTCAGCAACCAAAGCTGCATCCCGGCAGCGAGCTATTCGATTTAGTCGCCTATCTGCTGCGCCAGTACTGGTCACCGCAGCAGATCGCCAGCACACTGTCACTCATGTTTCCTGATGATAATCGCCGCCAGGTCTCCCACGAGACCATCTACAACGCGCTCTATGTGATGCCCCGAGGCTCTCTCAAAAAAGAGCTCATCGCCTGCTTGCGGCAGGGCAACGGCAAGCGTCGGCCGCGCAGCCGGGGTAAAGACCGGCGTGGCCAGATCCCGGACCTGGTTAGCATTCATATGCGGCCGCCCGAGATCGAAGACCGCCTGATGCCCGGCCACTGGGAAGGTGACCTGATCATGGGAGCCAACAACCGATCCGCTGT
>NZ_JACEFT010000090.1 GCF_013697085.1 Billgrantia kenyensis | reverse complement strand
ACCGCCGGCAGGCCGGTGACCAGCACCGGGAAGAAGGCCATCAGCACACAGGCCAGGGCGATCAGCGCGACGAAGGGAATCACCGCCTTGTAGAGATCGAGGATCTCGATCCCCTTGGGCGCCACCCCCTTCAAGTAGAACAGCGCATAGCCGAACGGTGGGGTGAGGAAGGAGGTCTGCAGCACCACCGCCACCATCACCACGAACCACAGCACGTCGATGCCCAACTGCTGGACGATCGGCAGCATGATCGGGAAGCTCAGCAGCACGATGCCGGTCCAGTCGAGGAACATGCCCAGCAGGAACACCAGGAACAGCATCAGGATCAGCGCGCCCACGGTGCCGCCGGGCATCGCCAGCACCAGGTCGCTGATCACCGTCATGCCGCCGCCGCGGGAGAACACCCCGGTGAAGGCGGTGGCGCCGACCAGCACCAGCATCACCATGGTGGTGGTCTTGCCGGCCTCGATCAGGGTGTTGAAGCAGGTCTTGAGCTTGCGGTCACCGAAGATCATGAACAGCAGGAAGGCGATGCCCACGCCGATGGCCGAGGCCTCGGTGGCGGTGGCCACCCCGGTGAACAGGGCGCCCAGCACGCCCAGGATCAGCGCCATCGGTGGCAGCACGTACTTGGCCAGCATGACCAGCAGCTGGCCGGTGGAGGTCTCGGCGCGCTCCTCGGCGGGGACCGGCGGGCCGTAGGCGGGCTTGATGTAGCAGATCACCAGCACGTAGAGGCCATACATGGCCCCCAGCATCAGCCCCGG
>NZ_JACEFT010000009.1 GCF_013697085.1 Billgrantia kenyensis | reverse complement strand
AAGGGCTGGCCCGCCTCGAGGGTCACGGCGCCGTCGCGAAAGCGGGCGATGCGGATCTTGGGCCCCTGCAGGTCGCCCAGGGCGGCGACGCTGCGCCCCAGGCGGTCGGCGATCTGGCGCACGGCGATCAGGCGGCGGCGGTGGTCGGCGGCGCTGCCGTGGGAGAAGTTGAGGCGCACCACGTCGACGCCGGTGCGGATCATGGCCTCCAGTACGCCCTCGCGGTCGCTGGCCGGACCCAGGGTGGCGACGATCTTGGTGCGGCGGATGGGGTCATGAATGGGAGCGTGTGGCGGAAGCGTCATGGTGTCCTCGGCAAGACCAGGATGGCACGGAAGTCGTTGACATTGGTGCGGGTCGGCCCAGTGACGATCAGCCGATCCAATGTCTGGAAGAAAGTATACGCGTCGTTGCGTGACAGGTAATCGGCCGGCTTGAGCCCCTGCTCGCGAGCGCGCGCCCAGTCGTCGGGCGAGAACAGCGCGCCGGCGTTGTCCTCGGAGCCGTCGATGCCGTCGGTGTCGATGGCCAGGGCATGAACCCTCTCGGCGCCAGCCAGCGCCTCGAACAGGCCCAGCAAGTACTCCACGTTGCGCCCGCCGCGCCCGTTGCCTCGCACGGTGACGCTGGTCTCGCCGCCGGAGAGAATCAGCAGCGGCGCTTCGATCTCGTCGCGCGCTTCCAGCGCTAGCCGCGCCTGGGCGCGGCCCAGCTCGCGGGCCTCGCCTTCCAGGTCGTCGCCCAGTACCTTGACCGTCACGCCGACCGCTTCCGCCGCGGCCCGAGCGGCTTCCAGCGCGTCATGAGCGCGGGCCAGGGTCACGCTGTCGTCACGCGCAAAGGCCTCGTCGTCAGGGGATGGCGCTCCCTGGGCCTGCTCCAGATGGCGGCGCACGTGAGCGGGTATCTCGATGGCGTAGCGCTCGAGCACCGCCAGCGCATCGGCCGGGGTCGAGTGATCGGCCAGGGTCGGCCCCGAGGCGATCTGCGTGGCCACGTCGCCGGGAATGTCGGAGATCAGCCAGGTCACCACCTGGGCAGGGTGTGCCGCCGCCGCCAGGCGCCCGCCCTTGATCGCGGAAAGGTGGCGACGCACGGTATTCATCTGGCCTATCGGTGCGCCGCAGCGCAGCAGCTCGCGGTTGATGGCCTGCTTGTCGGCAAGCGTGATGCCCTCGGCGGGCAGCGTCATCAGCGCCGAGCCGCCGCCGGAGATCAGCGCGATCACGCGGTCGTCCTGGCCCAGCCCCGCGACCGCATCGAGCATGCGCCGGGCGGCCTTCTCGCCCAGGTCGTCGGGCATCGGGTGGGAGGCTTCGAGCACCTCGATCACCTCACACTCCTCAGCGTGACCGTAGCGGGTTACCACCAGGCCGGTGAGCGGCGCATCGGGGCAGCGCTCCTGCCAGGCGCGCTCCAGCGCCGCGGCCATGGCAGCCGCCGCCTTGCCGGCACCGACCACCACGGTGCGCCCGGGGGGTGGATCGGGAAGCAGGTCGGCGACCAGGGAATCCGGATGCACGGCGGTCACGGCCACGTCGGCGAGCCGACGCAGCCAAGTCGCCATGTCTGTCGTGTGGTCCAGGGAAGGAAGTTGTTGTGACATGGGCACACCTCGAACGGATGACAGCAACGACGGTAACAGCAGGGTAGGCAGGAAAAAAGCCCGGCGGCGGAGGGGGTCGAACAGGGGGAGTCCGCCACCGGGTCAGGGCCGTACGAGGTACGGCGGTCGGTGAGCGACGGCCCGACGCTCACCGGGAGGGAAACATTGCCGCTGATGCCGCGCGTCTGGCTGCCGGCGACGTCTCCCCAGGGAAGCCTGTCAGTTGCCTACCTCATGATCGGCCAGGGCTTCCAAGGCACGCAGGATGCCGGCGTGATCCCAGTCTTCACCGCCATGCGCAACACAGGCCTGGAACAGCTGCTGGGCGTTGGCGGTGCCGGGCAGCGCCAGATTGAGGCTGCGTGCGCCCTCCAGCGCCAGGTTGAGGTCCTTCTGGTGCAGCTTGATCTTGAAGCCGGGGTCGAAGGTGCGCTTGATCATGCGCTCGCCGTGCACGTCGAGGATCTTCGACTGGGCCAGGCCGCCGAGCAGCGACTCGCGCACCTTGGCCACGTCGGCCCCCGCCTTCGAGGCGAACAGCAGGCCTTCGGCCACCGCTTCGATGGTGAGTGCCACGACGATCTGGTTGGCCACCTTGCAGGTCTGGCCGGCGCCGTGACCGCCGATGTGGGTGATGGTCTTGCCCATCACTTCCAGCACCGGCCTGGCGCGGGTGAAGCCCTCTTCGGTGCCGCCCACCATGATGGTCAGCGCGGCATTGATGGCACCGCCCTCGCCGCCGGAGACCGGCGCATCGACGTACTCACCGCCGGCGTCGTGGATACGCTTGGCAAAGCCCTGGGTGGCGATGGGGGCGATGGAGCTCATGTCGATCACCAGGGTGCCCGGCGTGAGCCCTTCGACGACGCCATTCTCACCAAACAGCACCAGCTCAACGTCGGGGGTGTCCGGCACCATGGTGATGACGACCTCGGCCTGCTCGGCTACGGCACGGGGGCTGTCGAGCTCGCGCATGCCTTTCTCGGCCAGGGTGGCATCCAGCGTGCCACGCTTGACGGTAACGAGTTCGTGGCCGGCATCCAGCAGATGCCCCGCCATGGGACGGCCCATGATGCCGAGGCCAATGAAACCGATCTTGCTCATGATGATGCTCCTTTCAGCTTATCTTTGTCGTTGCAATCTTGCCCGGCGGCTGTCGCATATGACGTCGCCACTCGGGGCTGATCCGTCGACAGGCCTGCGAGGAGGCGCTGTGAACCCATCCCTGGGCGCTACTTTTGCCATCCCTGGCAAAAGACCTCCTCTTCGGCCTGCCCCCGGCGCCCCTCGTCAAAAGTGCTGCAGCAATTTTCAGCCGCGGGCCTGGTCCAGCCAGCCCAGACCTTCACGGGTTGTTGTCTTCGGCTTGTACTCGCAGCCGATCCAGCCGTCGTATCCCAGCCGGTCGAGATGGGCGAACAGAAACGGGTAGTGGATCTCGCCGGTGCCCGGCTCATGGCGGCCTGGGTTGTCGGCCAACTGCACGTGAGCGATGCGATCCAGGTGCTTCTCGATGGTCGGCGCCAGATCACCCTCCATGATCTGCATGTGGTAGATGTCGTACTGAAGCTTGAGGTTGTTACTGCCCACCTCGTCGAAGATCGCCAGGGCCTGCTCGGTGCGGTTGAGGAAGAATCCCGGGATATCGCGAGTGTTGATCGGCTCGGCCAGCAGCAGGATGCCGGCGGCTTCGAGTTTCTCCGCCGAGTAGCGCAGGTTCTCCACCAGGGTGCGCCGCGCCTGCTCCAGGCTCACGCCCTGGGGCTGGATGCCAGCCAAGCAGTTGACCTGCTTGCAGCCGAGCACCGTGGCGTAGTCGATGGCCTTCTCCACGCCGGCACGAAACTCCTCGACCCGATCCGGGTGGCAGGCAATACCGCGCTCACCGGCACCCCAGTCGCCGGCGGGCAGGTTGTGCAGCACCTGGGTCAGGCCATGCTCGTCGAGCCGCGCCTTGAGCTCGACGGCGGAATAGTCGTAGGGAAAGAGGTACTCGACGCCCTTGAAGCCGGCTTCGGCGGCGGCCTTGAAGCGGTCGAGAAAATCCTCCTCGGTGAACAGCATGCTGAGGTTGGCGGCAAACTTGGGCATGGTTGTCTCCTTGGTTCGTGGCCAGGACTCGCGCGTCTGTCCGGGGCTGACCCGGCGACAGGACTGCGAGGAGGCGCTGTGAACCCATCCCTGGGCGCTATCTTCGCCATCCATGGCGAAGAACCTCCTCTACGTCCTGTCCCCGGCGCCCCTCGGCGCGGCTTGCCAATCAATCGAAACGATGAGTTCTCGCAGCGTTTGTTAAGTAAGCTGGGCAATCGAGGTCGGCGCATCCGCCCCCTCGTCGGCCAGCGCCTCGAACTCGTTGATGGCGTCGAGATCGGTACCCATGGCGATGTTGGTCACCCGCTCGAGGATCACCTCCACCACCACCGGCACCCGATATTGGGTCATCAGCTCCTTGGCTTCCTTCAGGGCCGGTACGATCTCGTCCGGCCGGGTGACGCGCAGGGCCTTGCAGCCGAGCCCCTCCACCACCGAGACGTGGTCGACGCCGTATTCGTTGATCTCCGGGCAGTTGACGTTCTCGAACGAGAGCTGCACGCAGTAGTCCATGTCGAAGCCGCGCTGGGCCTGACGGATCAGCCCCAGGTAGGAGTTGTTCACCAGCACATGGATGTAGGGCAGGTTGAACTGCGCCCCCACGGCCAGCTCTTCGATCATGAACTGGAAGTCGTAGTCGCCGGAGAGCGCCACCACTTCCGCGCTGGGATCGGCCTTGCATACGCCGAGCGCGGCGGGAATGGTCCAGCCCAGCGGACCGGCCTGGCCGCAGTTGATCCAGTGGCGCGGCTTGTACACGTGCAGGAACTGGGCACCGGCGATCTGCGACAGGCCGATGGTGCTGATATAGCGGGTGTTCCTGCCGAAGACCTTGTTCATCTCCTCGTAGACCCGCTGCGGCTTCACCGGCACCTCGTCGAAGTGGGTCTTGCGCAGCAGGGTGCGCTTGCGCTCCTGGCACGACTCGGCCCAGGCGCTGCGATCCTTGAGCGTACCCGCCGCCTTCCTCTCGCGAGCCAGCTCGACGAACAGCTCCAGCGCCGCCTTGGCATCGGAAACGATGCCGTAGTCGGGCCCGAAGATCCGCCCGATCTGGGTCGGCTCGATGTCGACGTGAACGAATTTCCGCCCCTTGGTGTACGTCTCGAGGTTGCCGGTGTGGCGGTTGGCCCAACGGTTGCCGATACCCATCACGAAGTCGGATTCGAGCAGCGTGGCGTTGCCATAACGATGCGAGGTCTGCAGCCCGACCATGCCGGCCATCAGCGGGTGGTCGTCAGCGATGCTGCCCCAGCCCATCAGGGTGGGGATGACCGGCACACCGGTGAGTTCGGCAAACTCCTGCAACAGCGCGCTGGCGTCGGCGTTGATGATGCCGCCACCGGCGACGATCAGCGGCCGCTCGGCCTCGTCGAGCATGGCCATGGCCTTCTCGATCTGGGCACGGGAAGCTCGCGGCTTGTAGGCCGGCAGCGGCTCGTAGGTGTCCGGGTCGAACTCGATCTCGCTCATCTGCACGTCGACGGGCAGGTCGATCAGCACCGGGCCCGGCCGCGAAGAACGCATCAGCTGGAAGGCCTGTTGGATGGCACGCGGCACCTGTGCCGGCTCGAGCACGGTGACGGCCCACTTGGTCACCGGTCCGGCGATAGCCTGGATATCGACGGCCTGGAAGTCTTCCTTGTGCAGCCGGGAGCGCGGCGCCTGGCCGGTGATGCACAGGATCGGGATGGAGTCCGCGCTGGCCGAATAGAGCCCGGTGATCATGTCGGTGCCGGCGGGGCCGGAGGTGCCGATGCACACGCCGATGTTGCCGGCCTGGGTGCGGGTGTAGCCCTCGGCCATGTGCGAGGCACCCTCGACGTGACGCGCCAGCACATGATCGATACCGCCAACCTTGCGCAGTGCGGCGTAGAACGGGTTGATGGCGGCACCCGGCACGCCGAAAGCGACATCGACGCCCTCCTTCCTGAGCACGTGAACGGCGGCTTCTGCTGCGGTCATACGAGCCATGACGGTTCCTCCCGTAGGTGGCTTTGTTCTTGTGGAGAGTTGTTTTTGGAAAATATTTCTGTATTTCGAGATTAGAAGCCGCAGCCCACCTCGTCAACACAAACTGGAAAATATTTTCATAAATTCGATTGGACACAAAAAACCCAGGCCAAAACAGCAGCCTGGGTCATTCTTTCCCGAAAGCTCAGAGCGTGACGCGTAGCGCCAGCGGATGCTCGTCGCAGTTGTTGCCTTCACCGCCCCGATCCACCACCAAGAACTCCCCTTCACGCTCCAGTACCGACTGGATGGCGTGCCAGGTACCGGCGCGATAGTTGACGCCCTGGCGACCGTCGGTGACGAAGGCACGCACCTCGGCCGGGTCGATGCTGTCGCCTGGCGGAGCCACCACGATCACGAAGCGCTCCTCGTGCAGCGGCATGAAGGCCTGGCTGCCCTGGGGGTGACGTTCGAGGAAGTCGAGTTCCAGCGGGATCGACACCGGCTGACTGACGAAGATGCTGATCAGCGCCCTCGCCTCCTCGCCCAGGGTCTCGACCTTGGCCAGGTCGTGGTAGCGCCGGGTGCGTCCGGCATTGATGTGAAAGTAGTCCGCCGTGCGCGTGTCGATGACGTCACCGAAGGGCGCGAAGGCCTCAGGCGTCAATGGCTCGGCTTTGAGTTCCAGCATGTTAATGTTAGCCCCTCGATTCATTCGGCAATCAGCCTATATCACCGGGGCTGATCCGGCGGCAGGCCTGCGAGGAGGCGCTGTGAACCCATCCCTGGGCGCTACTTTTGCCATCCCTGGCAAAAGACCTCCTCTCCGGCCTGCCCCCGGCGCCCCTAACGTCGCTGAGATCGGAAAACTCGGCGACGTTACTGAAAGCCCCCTGCGCCTCAGCGAGTACCCAAACGAAGCGCCGCGTGGCGGTTGACATCCTTATAGAGCAAATAGCGAAACGGCCCCGGCCCCCCGGCGTAGCACGCCTGCGGGCAGAAGGCGCGCAGCCACATGAAATCGCCCGCCTCGACCTCGACCCAGTCCTGATTGAGATGGTAGACCGCCTTGCCCTCGAGCACGTAGAGGCCGTGCTCCATGACGTGGGTCTCGTCGAAAGGGATCACCGCCCCGGGCTGGAAGGTGACGATATTGACGTGCATGTCGTGGCGCACGTCATTTGGGTCGACGAAGCGGGTGGTAGCCCAGCGCCCTTCGGTACCCGGCATGGGGTTGGGCTCGAGGTCGTTCTCGTTGACCACGAAGGCCTGCGGTACTTCGATGCCCTCGACGAACTCGTAGGCCTTGCGCACCCAGTGGAAGCGCACCGGCGCATCCGATTCATTGCGCAGCTGCCAGTGGCAGCCCGGCGGCAGGAAGGCGTAGCCGCCCGGCACCATCTCGTGACGCTCGCCGGCGATGGTCAGGATCATCTCGCCCTCCACCACGAACAGCACGCCCTCGGCGCCGGGGTCGAGCTCGGGCTTCTCGCTGCCGCCACCCGGCCCCACCTCCATAATGTACTGGGAGAAGGTCTCAGCGAAGCCGGAGAGCGGACGCGCCAGCACCCACAGCCGCGTCTGCTCCCAGAACGGCAGATTGCTGGTCACGATGTCTCGCATCACCCCCTTGGGAATGAAGGCGTAGGCCTCGGTGAACACCGCCCGGTCGGAGAGCAGCTGGGTCTGGGGCGGGTGCCCGCCGTGGGGGGCGTAATAGGTGCGTTGGCTCATGAGAGATTCCTTAACGATGAAGTTGGCCAACCTTGTCGGTACTCGGGGCTACCCCGGCGACAGGTCTTCGAGGAGGCGCTGTGAACCCATCCTTGGGCGCCACCTTCGCCATCCATGGCGAAGGACCTCCTCTACGCCCTGCCCCGGCGCCCCTCGTCAAGCAGTCAGGCAGTCCTTTCGGGATTCGGGATTATCGCCCCGGTGCCGGATGATGCTCCATCCAGTGCTTGGCGATCTCCACACGGCGCGCCACCCACACCCGGTCGTGGGCCTCAATATGATCGAGGAAGCGCTGCAGGGCGCGGAAGCGGCCGGGGCGGCCCAGAAGCCGGCAGTGCATGCCCACCGAGAGCATCTTGGGTGACTCCTCGCCTTCGGCGTAGAGCACGTCGAAGGCGTCGCGCAGGTAGGTGAAGAAGTGGTCGGCAGTGTTGAAGCCCTGTGGTGCGGCAAAGCGCATGTCGTTGCTGTCCAAGGTGTAGGGCACGATCAGATGGTCGTGCTCGACGCCCTGGCTGTCGGCTTCACGGGTCCAGAACGGCAGGTCGTCGCCGTAATAGTCGCTGTCGTAGAGAAAGCCGCCCTCGTCGAGAACCAGCCGTCGGGTGTTGGGGCTGTCGCGGCCGGTGTACCAGCCTTGGGGCTTCTCGCCGTAGAGGCGCTGGAAGATCTCCATGGCACGCTGCAGATGCTCGTGCTCGATGTGCTCGGGGACTTCCTGATAGTGAATCCAGCGATAGCCATGGCAGGCGATCTCGTGGCCCAGCTCCTTGAACGCCTGAGCCACCTCCGGGTGGCGCTCCAGGGCCATGGCCACGCCGAACACCGTGAGCGGCAGGCCGCGACGTTCGAACTCACGCAGAATGCGCCACACCCCGGCCCGTGAGCCGTACTCGTAGATCGACTCCATGCTCAGGTGGCGATCGGGATAGGATGCCGCGCCGATGATCTCGGAGAGGAACTGCTCGGAGCCGGCATCGCCATGCAGCACGCAGTTTTCGCCGCCCTCTTCGTAGTTGAGCACGAACTGAACGGCTATCTTCGCCCGCCCCGGCCAGTTGGCGTGGGGTGGGTTACGGCCGTAGCCGACCAGGTCACGGGGGTAATCAATGCTCATCTGGCACCTTCCTCTTTGTTCTGTGTCGCCACAGTTCTGTCTCCACAGTTCTATGTCGCTGCACGAGCACCGTGGCCAATCGGCTTCCGAGGCAAAATGTATACAGGATAGAAAATAGACTGTATCCAGTAGTGTTGCAACCAGACATCTCAACCCTCGCAGGCTAGCGAGATGCTCTCAAGCCCAGGGCTGGCAGCGCGATGCTTCTGCCGCCGACAAGCATGGCAGGGAATAGTCATCTTGGGCACCGGCACCATATTTTTGTATACAAAAAATACGGCACTGACAAGTCCAAATCCGCACCCCCCAGGCCAATTTTCTCAACTTACTCGATGCCGAGACATACGCAGGCGAGAGCGGGAAAGGCCAATCATGTATACAATATACGCCGCCTTCGGTGCCCAGACTCTCAGTGCTACTCGCTCCCTTAGACCTAAGTATAGCGGTCAGACCATCTGACATTATTGCTCGATTGACAGCCAACTCATTGAGAGGAAATAGAAAATCCTCGTAATTCCTGAGGATGATAAATTTCTTGCGCTGAAGAATCGTAGCGCCTATTTTGTGTACAAAGATATTTTTAATTGTTCACAAAGAGAGAGACTGCATGCGACTGCGCGTCATCAACCCCAACACCACGTCTGCCATGACCTGCAAGATCGGTGATGCGGCACAGCGGATCGCCGCCCCCGGCACGAACGTCGTGGCCATTCAGCCCACCGACGGGCCTGTTTCCATCGAGAGTCACTTCGATGAAGCGATCAGCGCCGTGGGCGTACTGGAAGAGGTACTGGCAGGAGAGCGGGAAGGCACCGATGCCTATGTAATCGCCTGCTTCGGCGACCCGGGCCTGCTGGCAGCTCGCGAGCTGACCCGCGCCCCGGTGATCGGCATCGCCGAGGCGGCCTTCCATGCGGCCAGTCTGATCAGCACTCGGTTCTCGGTCGTCACCACCCTGTCGCGTACCGGCATCATCGCCGAACACCTGCTGGAGCAGTACGGCTTTCGCCATCACTGCCGCCGCGTGCGTGCCGCCGAGATACCGGTGCTCGACTTGGAGGAGGACGGCTCGGCAGCGCTGGACCGCATCATCGACGAGTGCCGCCGCGCCCGCGACGAGGATGGCATCGGTGCCATCGTGCTCGGCTGCGGCGGCATGGCCGACCTGACCCAGAGCATTTCCCAGGAAGTCGGGCTGCCGGTGGTCGAGGGCGTCACGGCGGCCGTGAAGCTGGCCGAGGCTCTCGTGGGGCTGGGCCTGGGCACCAGCAAACATGGCGACCTGGCTTTCCCGCGCCCCAAACCCTTCACCGGCCGCTTCGAAAGGTATTCGCAGCTCTCCAACGACCGCTAAAACGCATCAGGACTACGCATCAGGACTACGCATCACAACTACGCATCAGGACTACGAATCACCGCAACGCACCTTGAGCACGTCACGCCAAGCCCGCTGGCAGCATTGGGCACAAACACAACAGAGCCATGACCTGCGAGGATAGACTCATGCCAAACAACAACCCGCACAGCACGGCGGCTCCGGCCACTGCCCCGGCATCGCCATCTGCCGGAACGTCCCCCGGGGCCACGAAGGCCCCGGGGGACGAATCCCTCGCCCCTCAGCAAACCCGCATCATGGGGCGCACCTCTTATTTCCTGGCCTGGTTCGGCGGCTGCGTCTCCATCGGCACCTTTGCCATGGGCTCCAGCGTGGTCGGCACGCTCAACCTGATTCAGGCGACCCTGGCGATTGCCATCGGCTGCTTCGTGATCGGGATTGCGCTGGCCATCAATGGCGCTGCCGGCTACAAGTATGGCATCCCCTTCATGGTCCAGGCGCGCAGTGCATTCGGCTTCGCCGGCACACGCATTCCCGGCCTGGTCCGCGCAGTGCCGGCGGTGGTGTGGTACGGCTTCCAGAGCTGGATCGGTGCCGGCGCCCTGAACATGGTGTCGGCCACCCTGTTCGGCTTCGACAACCTGATCTTCTATTTCATCGCCTTCCAGTTCCTGCAGATCGGCCTCTCGGTGATGGGTTTCCAGGGCATCAAGTGGCTGGAGAACATCGGCAGCGTATTCATCCTCGCCTCGCTGACCTACATGTTCTATGCCACGGTGCAGCGCTACGGCGACGAACTCTCGGCCAACCTCCTGACCATGGAAGGCTCCTGGGGCATGCCGTTCTGGGGCGCTACCATGCTGTTTCTCGGCATCTACAGCACCATGATGCTCAACGTCAGCGACTATTCGCGGGAGCACAAGCACGGTACCCGACCGAGCATCCTGACCACCATCTATGCCATGTCGATCCTGCCCTGCACCCTGTTCATGGGCCTGATCGGCTACATGGTGTCCGAGGCCACCGGCACCGCCGACCCCATCCAGGTGTTCGCCAATGCGGTAGACAACACCCCGCTGCTGATGACCACGCTGCTGTTCATCGCCTTCGCCCAGGTCACCACCAACGTGCTCAACAACGTGGTGCCGCCGACCTATGTGCTGATGGACGTGTTCAAGCTCAAGTTCGCCACTTCTACGGTGATCGTCGGCCTGCTGGCCTTCGCTACCTTCCCCTGGAAGCTGGTGCAACCCGAGTCCGCCGCCGGCCTGCAGCTCTTCGTGCAGACCTACTCCGCCTTCCTCGGCCCGATCTTCGCCATTCTGGTGGTGGACTACTACGTGATCCGTCGCCGCACGCTGGATCTTGGCAAGCTGTATGACGAAGCCGGACCCTACCAGGGCGTCAACTACGCCGCGCTGATCGCCACCGCAGTGGGCATCATCGCCGCCCTCACCTTCTCCGCTGTGTCGTGGTACGCCAGTCTGATCCCCGCAGGTGTCACCTACTATCTGCTGATGACCTACTGGGCGCCCTGCCAGCGCTTCCGTCAGTAGGCAACAGCACAGTACCGTTGCGAGAAAGAGTGCCGCCTCGACCTGATGGTCGGGGCGGCTCTGGATTGGTCGATGGGATGACCAGCCCCCATCAGGCTGGGACCTGACAGCATGTCACCGGGTGGGAACCACAGCCACACTGAGCAGGGAATCAGCTGCGGCCAAAGAGGTTATTCTTCACTTCGACCAGATGCCCCTCGAGCAAAGATCGCGCCGTCTCTTCATCACGGTCACGCAGCGCGGCCACGATGGCGCGATGCTGCGTTTCGTACCGCTCACGCCGCTCCGGCGTCAGCGAAATCCGCTTGAGCCGCCCCCACTCCCCCTCTTCGCGCACCACGTTGGTCAACTCCAGGATACGCAGGAAGAAGTTGTTGTGCGTGGCTTCGGCAAAGGCCTGGTGCAAGGCGCCATCCCAGTGCTCGAACTCCTCGATGCTGCCGGCCGCCTCGGATCGCACCAGGCACTCTTCCATCCGCTCGAAGTCGGCAGCCGTGGCGAAACGCACAATGAGGGAAATCATCTGCGGCTCGATCAGAAGGCGGGCGTCCATCAACTGGGCCGGGCTGACCTGCCCTGCCATGCCGCCCGGCTCGGCCATGCCGGAAGCCTTGGGCGCGGAGTCGAGCGGCACTTCCCCTTCCGCCACGAAGGTACCGCTCCCTACCACCTGAGTGATCAGCCCCAAGGACTTGAAGTGGCCCAGCACTCTGCGTACCGCGCCGCGTGAAGCCCCGAAGCGCTCGCTCAGTTCACGCTCGGTAGGCAAGCGGTGGCCGGGGGGAAAACGTCCGCTGGCGATCTCCGCTTGTACATAGCGTGCCAGGGCTCGGGCGCCATCGGAGCGGATACCGCTCTCGGCCAGGGAATCCCGGAAGTCAACGTCGTCGGTGGTGCGCGCTGGCCTATCGGTCACTTGGCTTCCTTTTCATATCAACCATCATGGGTCCAATTTCTGCTGAATCTAGTCCATTTGGTACATCATGGCAAAACAAATGGGCCTGAACGAGGACTTGAAAGAGTACCAATTGCCTTCTAGGCTCGATCAATACGGAACCAAACAGAACCAAGGAGAGCCAATTCACATGAAATTCGCCACTCTGCGGCCAACGGCCGACCAGCCCCCTCTCGTCGCCCTGGTCGACGCCACGAGCCAGCGCTACTGGCCGCTGAGCACACTGCTCCCCGACTTTCAGGGTGACATGCAGCAGCTGGTTCGCGACTGGCCGGAGCTCAGCGGACGCATCGCCCCCAAGGGCGAAGGCCATCCTCTCGACGGTACACGCCTCGAAGCTCCGCTTCATCCGCATCGCAACATGTTTTGTGTCGGCAAGAACTACTTCGAGCATGCCGCTGAGTTCAGCAGCTCCGGCTACGACAGCAGTACCACCGCCGACGACGTGGTACCCAAGCACCCCATTGTCTTCACCAAGGCCTGGAACACCCTGATCGCCCATGGCGATGACATCCCACGTCACACCGGGGTCACCGATCAGCTCGACTACGAAGCGGAGTTCGCCGTCATCATCGGCAAGGGCGGCCGCGGCATCAAGAAGGCCGACGCTTACGATCACGTCTGGGGCTACACCATTGCCAACGACGTGACCGCCCGCGACCTGCAGCAGCGGCACAAGCAGTGGCACCTCGGCAAGTCGCTGGATGGCCTCTGCCCCATGGGGCCGTGGCTCGTCACCGCCGACGAGGTGAATCGGGACGCCGCCACGATCAAGTGCTGGGTCAATGGCGAGCTACGTCAGGACGCTCGACTCGACCAGCTGATCTTCGACGTGCCGACGCTGATCGAGACTCTCTCGGCCGGTATCACGCTCGAACCCGGTGACGTGATCCTGACCGGCACACCGGTGGGCGTCGGCATCGGCTTCACTCCCCCCAGGTTTCTGCAAACCGGCGACGTCGTGCGCATCGAGGTCGAAGGCCTGGGCACACTGGAAAACCGGGTCGGCCGCTGACCGGCCTGAACGCGTCGATACCAGCTTCAATAGTGCGCATCGTGCGCCACAACAATACCAGGAGCACGCCATGATCCATCCCGCTACCCCACTCAAGTCCCTCTCCGCCGCCGTGCTGGTCGCTGCCGGCGGGCTCGTCACGGCTCCCGCCATGGCCGATGACTTCTACGCCGGCAAGACCATCGAGATGGTGGTGCCATTCGGCGAAGGCGGCGCCACCTACGTGGCAGCCAAATTTCTCGAACCCTTCCTCGAGAAGCATCTGCCGGGCAACCCGCAGGTGAACGTGCGCACCCGGCCGGGCGGTGGATCGATCCTCGGGGCCAACTGGTTCCAGCAGAATGCCGAACCCGACGGCGAGACCATTCTCTTCACCACCTCCTCCACTTCGAATCCCTACGTACTGGGAATGGAGGAGGTGGAGTACGACCTGGCCGCGATGCGTCCAGCCTACAGCCTGCCTTTCGGTGCCGTGATCTACGTATCACCGCAAACGGGGATCGAGACGCCGGCCGACCTGCACTCGGCGGACATGCCGCTGATCTACGGCGGTATCGCCGCTGCCGCCAGCGACCTGCCCGTACTGTTGGCCTTCGAGCTGCTTGACCTCGACCTGCGTGCGGTACTCGGCTTCGACGGTCGCGGACCTGCCCGCCTGGCCTTCGAGCGCGGCGAAACCAACATCGACTTCCAGTTCACCCCTGCCTACATGTCGCAGGTGGTGGACATGGTCGAAGCAGGCTCCGCGGTGCCGATCATGACCGGCGGCTCGGTGGGTGACGACGGTGTACTCAGCGCCCGCGACCTGGCCTTCCCCGACTACCCTGCGGTCTACGAAGTCTACGAGGAGCTCCATGGCGAGCCGCCTTCCGGCGTGGAGTGGGACGCCTTCCAGGCCATCGGCGCCACCACTTTCAACTTCGGTCTCACCGCCTACCTGCCGGAAGGCACGCCCGACGAGGTCATCGAGATCTTTGAGGAGACCATCGCGGCGATCAACGATGACCCGGACTACCAGGAGCAGAGCCAGGACGCCATCGGTGGCTACGACCTGCTGCCAGCATCGGCGGTCACCGATTCGCTGAGCGAGGCCCTGCAACCCTCCGATGAAGTGCGCGACTACCTGCGCACCCTGCTCAACGAGAAGTACGACGTCGAGCTGTAAGCTCGGTACCGATGCGGCCAGCCCTCGGTGGCTGGCCGTATTCGATGATCCCGCATAGGAATCGCAACGTGCTCGAGAATATCGTTTCGGCTCTGGACATCCTGTTCCAGCCCGCGCGGCTGCTGGCGCTCTTCGCCGGCATGCTGGCCGGGATGGTCTTCGGCATGCTGCCGGGGCTGGGTGGCGTAGCCGCCGTTTCCATCCTGCTGCCGTTCATCTACCTGATGGACGGCTACGCCGGCCTGGCCATGCTGCTCGGCGCCATTTCGGTGATCTACACTTCGGACACCATCACCTCGGTGCTGCTCGGCGCACCCGGCTCCCCGGCCTCGGCGCCCACGGCCATCGAGGGGCACGCGCTGGCCAAGCAGGGCAAGGCAGCGCTGGCTCTGGGGGTCGGTTTCCTGGCCTCCATGGTAGGCGGGCTGTTCGGCGCGCTGATTCTCTCCGTCGCCATTCCCATAGCCGGCCCGCTGGTGCTTGCCCTGGGCACGCCGGAGCTGTTCATGTTCGCCCTGGTAGGGCTCTGCTTCGCCGCCAGCATGGTCGGCAAGGATATCACCCTGGGGCTGGCTGCCGCCTGCTTCGGCATTCTGCTGGGCGTGGTCGGCGCTGCACCGGCGGCTGCCAACTACCGCTTCATCTTCGGTCAGTCCTACCTGATGGATGGCCTGTCGCTGCCCATCGTGGCGCTGGGGCTGTTCGCCGTGGCCGAGCTGATCAGCATGGTCGCCTCGGGTGGCGGCATCGCCGGCAAGCCCATGGCCCTGGGCAAGTGGGGCGAGAGCTTCCGCGAGTTCTGGCGCAACCGCTGGCTGGTCTGTCGTGCTTCGGTGATCGGCATCTTCGGCGGCTTCGTCCCGGCAGTGGGCGCCAGCGCTTCCACCTGGATCGCCTATGGTCACGCCATGAGTTCCACCAAGGACAAGCGCCGCTTCGGCAAGGGCGAGATCCGTGGCGTGGCCAGCGCCGAAGGAGCCAACAACGCCACGGTGATCTCCGACCTGGTGCCCACCATGCTGTTCAGCGTGCCAGGCGGCCCCGCCGCCGCCATCTTCCTCGGCGCACTGTTCTCCTTCGGCTTCTATCCCGGCCCGCGCATGGTCAGCGAATCGCCGGATCTGATGTACATGATCGTGTGGAGCGTGGCGCTGGCCTCGGTGATGGGGGCCGCCATCTGCTTCGCCGTGACGCCCTACATCGCCCGGCTGACCCGAGTGAACTTCGCCCTGATCGCCGCCCCGCTGCTGTTGATCATGGTGGCCGGCGCCTACCAGGGCACCCAGACCTTCGGCGACATTCTCGCCCTGCTGATACTCGGCGTACTCGGCTGGCTGATGAAGAATGCCGGCATTCCGCGGGCACCCGTGCTGGTCGGCTTCGTGCTGGCCACCCCCATGGAGCAGTACTTCTGGTTGACCACCCAGATCCACGGCTTCACCTGGCTGACTCGCCCCGGTGTATTGATCATCGCCTCGCTGATCGCCATTCCCCTGGTGCTGAACGCGGTGCGCTGGCTGCGCCGACGCCGCACCGCCACGCCCCAGACGGAAACCGCCGTACCCGGCGAGGAGCCCCCGAGCCACGACAGCAGCATCGTGCTGCTCACCGCACTGCTGATGGTGGCGGCCTTCGGCTATGCGCTGGTGGAGATGCTCGGCTTTCGACCCAACGCCCGGCTGATGCCGAGCCTCGGCATCGTGCCCGGCCTGATGCTGAGCCTCTACGTACTGGGCCGCCAGCTGTTCCGGATTCACCGCCTGGGGCGCGTCGCCAACCTCACCAGCCGGCGCGAACTGCCCATCCTGGGCGGCATCCTGAGCTATGGCCTGGCCATGTGGCTGATCGGCTTCAATCTTGCCACGCCGCTGCTGCTGGGCTGGCTGCTGCTCGGCTGCGCGCAGATGCGCTGGTACGCCGCCCTGCTCTACGGGCTGGCGGTGTACGCCATCGCCCAAGGCATGTTCACGCTGATGCGTCTCACTCCACCAGAGGGGGTATGGGTGAATCTACCGTTGCCTTGGTGAAGCCTAAACAGCCACGACAAGCCCAGGTCAGGAGCCAAAAATCCGATACAGGTCGGGCGCCTCCTGCTCCTCCTCGACGATCGACAGCGAGGCTTCGATCGCCTTGAGATGACGCCCCATGAAGGCGGTAGCCCGCTCGCCGTCACCCGCCTCGAGAAAGCCGATGAGGTCGTCATGGTCGTGCGACTCGCAGCCCAGGTGCCCCGAGCTGCCGTAGACGGCGAGAATCAGGGAAGAGCGCGAACACAGCTGGCCGACGAAGGCCGCCAGGGTGGCGTTACCGGAAAGCTGAGCCAGGCGCTCGTGAAAGGCGGCGGAGAGCTTGATCGCACGGCTCTGCTCGCCCGACTTTAGCGCATCGCGCTCGCGACGGGCCATGTCGCGCAGTTCGCGTACGTCATCGGGCTCGATGCGACGGGCGATCTCCGGCATCAGCCCGCACTCCACCATCTGGCGGGCACCGAACACATCCTTGGCTTCTTCGGCTGTTGGCCGGGTGACGCTGGCGCCACGTCTCGGGGTCAGGGTGACCAGCTGTTCCAGGGCCAGACGCTGAAGGATCTTGCGCACGCCGGTACGGCTGATGCCAAACACTTCGGCGAGGGCATCCTCACGCAGGCGAGCGCCCGGCTTCAGGCGATGCTCGATGATGGCATCGCTGATCGAGCGATAGATCGCTTCGTGGCGCTCGGCACCGTCGCCGTTCTTGCCCAGGCGCCTTGGCTTGGCCTTTCCCGCATCGCCGTCTTCGGCCAGGCTCTGCCGCTGGTTCATGGTCACTCTCCTTGAAGTCCACCGTTGCCGAACATTGTATACGCTTCCTACCGCGACTCGAACAGCAACACGCCCGCTCACCCTTCCGGATCAGGAAAGGTGAGCGGGCGCAGTGCAGATCAAGCGTCCTTGCCGGCTATTCCGACCAGTGGGAGATGAGTTCACGCTCCTCGTCGGTCATGCCTGTCATGTTGCCAAGCGGCATGTACTTACTGGCCACCACCTGCTGGACCTGACTCTTCTGACCCAGGATCTCATCCCAGCTGTCGTACGCCACGCCGGCAGGTGGGGAAGAGAAGCCTGGCTGGGTGGGTTCGCGGGAGTGGCAGACCACACAGTGCTGATCCATCACCGCCTGCACCTCATCCTGGCTCGGCGCCTCGGCGGTACCGTCCCCGGCAGGAACCTGCGCTCTGGGCATGGCCAGCCAGAACGCCACCAGGATCAGCGCTGCGCCAGCTACCGGGTAGGCCGGCTGGATCTTGCCCGCATGCATCACCACGAAGAACTGGCGAATCAGCGCACCGGCGAAGATGAACAACGACATCAGCACCCAGGCGTACTCGTGGTTGTACACGAAGGAGTAGTGGTTGCTGATCATCAGCAGCACCACCGGCAGGGTGAAGTAGGTGTTGTGCACCGAGCGCTGTTTGCCGCGCTTGCCGTCCAGCGGGTTGGGAGTCTCGCCGGCCTGCATCGCCTTGACCATGCGCCGCTGGCCGGGAATGATCCAGAAGAAGACGTTGGCGGACATGGCGGTGGCCATCACCGCACCGGTCAGCAGGAAGGCGGCGCGGCCGGAGAACATCTGCACGCTGAGGTAGGCCACTACCACCATCAGCACGGCGACCGCCAGGCTGAGTATGCCGTCGCGCTCCATGTTGGGGCTGATGCGCTTGCACATCTCGTTGTAGACCACCCAGCCCGCCAGCAGGAACACCAGAGCCAGGATATTGGCCTGCCAGCCGCTCATGTTGGCGGCCCACTCCCAGCTGCTGTGGGGATTGACCAGGTAGAAGCCTGGATTGGTCATGTAGAGCAGCACGAACAGGGCGAAGCCGGAAAGCCAGGTGGTGTAGGACTTCCAGAACGACCAGTGCAGGTCATCGGGCAGCTTGGCGGGTGCCGTGGCGTACTTCTGGTTATGGTAGAAGCCGCCACCGTGCACCGCCCACATCTCGCCGAAAACACCCTTGTCGCGGTCTTCCGCCGCCTTGGGCTTGCGCAGGCTGTTGTCCAGCATCACGAAGTAGATCGACTCACCGATCCAGGCGATCGCCGCGATGACGTGCAGCCAGCGCAGCATGAAATTGACGAACTCGAGCAGGTAAGCTTGCATCTGAGGGGGTCTCGGTCGGTGTTGTTGTTCAGCGGCCCGGGGCCGTCGCAGCCAGTTTGAAGCAAAAAGGGATCCCTAGCTGCCGCGGTAAGTGGAGTAGCCATAGGGCGAAAGCAACAGCGGCACATGATAGTGCTGAGATGCGTCGGCCACGCCGAAGCGCAGCGGGATGACATCCAGGAAGCGCGGCTCGGCGGCCTGAATGCCCTGCTGACGCAGGTAGTCGCCGGCGTGGAAGACCAGCTCGTATTCGCCGGCCTGGAAGTCGTCGCCCTCGAGAATGGGCGCATCGCAGCGGCCGTCGTCGTTGGTGGTGACCGTCTTGAGCGGCGTACGCTCACCGCCCGAGAGCCGAAAGACTTCGATGCGGATGCCCTCGCCGGGGCGGCCCTGGGCAGTATCCAGAACATGGGTGGTGAGTCGTCCCATTGCATTACTCCCTTTTCGTTGGCCCGAGAGCCGTGGAGCGGGCCCGGGCTGGCCAGTGCTGGGCGGGCGCAAGGACCGCCATCGTCATGAAGACAGTTTTAGCTCTTTTGGTAGTACATTTCAAAATTTTTTTGTATACACTTTCACAAAACACGGCTCGACACACATCCTGACCACGGAGACCACCATGACAGACCCCATCCTGGAACCACGCCCCAGCACGCTGACACGCGACGAGTTCGTCGCCCGCTTCGGTGACATCTACGAGCACTCACCCTGGGTGGCGGAGCTGACCTGGGAGCGCGGGCTGCAGCCGCATCAGGACACGCCGGCTGGCCTGGCGGAAGCCATGGGGCAAACGCTGCGTGAGGCTTCCGAGGAGCGCCAACTGGAAGTCATCCGCGCTCACCCCGACCTGGCGGGCAAGGCCGCCATTGCCGGAGAGCTGACGAACGATTCGACCCGTGAGCAGGCCGGCGCCGGGCTGGACCAGTGCACGCCCGAAGAGATGGCACGCTTCGAGCGGTTCAACGGTGCCTACAAGGAGAAGTTCGGCTTTCCCTTCGTCATGGCCGTGAAAGGCAGCGATCGCCACGCCATTCTCGCCGCCTTCGAAACCCGCCTGGACAACTCTCCTGATGAAGAGCGTCGCACCGCCATCGAGCAGATCAACCGAATCGCCCGCTTTCGCCTGGACGATCGTGCCACTGACACCTAGCCAACCTGGCAGCGTCGGGCTTCGACGCTGCTTCCCCGCCCACTTATCCCACCATGGCCTGCCCCGGCAAAGCGCTGTCGCTCCGACGTAAGGCCGGGGCTTTTTCTTGCACAAAAACATGACCAACCGGTCAAATAATTGTCTATATCTTATTGATTTTACGTGAACAACCCAAGTGGTAGACAAAAAATTATTCAAACTGTCTTTCAAATGAAGGACGATTGTGTACATTAATTTTCAGGCGTGGCGTACACAAACGCACCACGAAGACAACAACAACCCGAGAGCCTGACCATGACCGACGCTGATCAAGCCCCTCAGCAAACCCCGCCATCGCGTACCGTCAACCAGAACCCCGACGCCATGCCACCACTAGGCAAGGCGATCCCGCTGGGAATCCAGCACATCATGGCGATGTTTGCCGGCAACGTGACGCCGCCGATCATCATCGCCGGCGTCATCGGCGCCACCACCGGCGAGCAGATCTTCCTGATCCAGGTCGCCCTGTTCGTGGCCGGTATCGCTACCCTGATCCAGACCATCGGCATGGGGCCGATCGGCGCCAGGCTGCCCATCGTCCAGGGCACCAGCTTCGGCTTCCTCCCGGTGGCACTTCCCCTGGCCGGAACCTTCGGCCTCGCCGCCGTACTGGGCGCCTCTCTGGTGGCTGGCTTCCTGCAGGTGGGACTGGGCGCCTACCTCAAGAAAATCCGCCATTGGTTCTCGCCGGTAGTGACCGGCATCGTGGTGCTGTTGATCGGCATCACGCTGATGCCGGTTGGGCTCAACTATGCTGCAGGAGGGGTAGGTGCCGATGACTTTGCATCGCCCACCAACCTGGGCCTGGCACTGTTCGTGCTGGTGGTGACCATTGTCGTGCATCAGTTCGGGCGTGGTTTTCTCAAGGCCGCCTCCATCCTGGTTGGTCTGGCCAGCGGCTATCTGCTCGCCATCGTGTTGGGCATGGTGGACTTCACCAGCGTCGGCAACGCCGCCTGGTTCGCCTTCCCCAAGCCCCTGCAAT
Organism: Billgrantia kenyensis; assembly: GCF_013697085.1. GTDB lineage: Bacteria > Pseudomonadota > Gammaproteobacteria > Pseudomonadales > Halomonadaceae > Halomonas > Halomonas kenyensis. Next base: position 147,607 of record NZ_JACEFT010000009.1, on the reverse strand, counting down.
ACGGCCTGGAGTTTCACCTTACCGCCATCATCGGCATGACCTTGATCATGTTCGTGGTGGGGCTCGAGACAATCGGCAACATTTCCGCCATCACCATCGGCGGCGCCGGGCGTCAGGCAAAGGATCGTGAACTCTCCGGTGGCGTGATGGCCGACGGCGTTGCCACCTCCTTTGCTGCCATCTTCAATACCCTTCCCAACACCGCCTACGCCCAGAACGTGGGCTTGATCACCCTGACCGGCGTAGTCAGCCGGCACGTGGTGACCATCGGTGGCATCCTGCTGATCTGCATGGGCCTGTTCCCCAAGCTGGGCGGGCTAGTCGCGGCCATGCCCCATGCGGTCCTGGGGGGTGCAGGCGTGGTGATGTTCGGCATGATTGCCTCAGCGGGGCTCAAGATCATCCAGCAGTGTGAGCTCAACCAGCGCGCCATGTTGATCATCGCCGTCTCCATGAGCCTGGGCATCGGTCTGCCGGCAGTGGAAGCCATTGCCGAGACGATGCCCGGCCAGGCTGGCCTGCTGCTGAAATCGGGCCTGGTTCCGGCCGCACTCGCCGCCCTGCTGCTGGATGCGGTGCTGCCGGGCAAACCGAGGCATCAGGCAGCGGAAGAGCCGGTGGCCACCAAGAGCGAGGACGCCCAAACCAACGCCTGAACCAACAGCCGGCCGGGCCCCCCGGCCGGCACCTCACGCAACGACTCAGTGCAATTTTGCACTTTTTCCCTCCTTCCGGCGCCCGCCTCGGGTTCTACACTGGTCGCATCCCCTCAACATGGAGGATGCGATATGTTTCGTGACCGTCTGGATGCTGCCGAGCAGCTTGCCTCACGTCTTTCCTATCTCAAGGGCAGCAATCCGCTGGTGCTGGCCATTCCCCGCGGCGGGGTACCCATGGGCCGTTACCTGGCCGATGCCCTCGAGGGTGAACTTGACGTCGTACTGGTACGCAAGATTGGCGCACCGGGAAACCCCGAATTCGCCATTGGCGCCATCAGCGAAGAGGGCGTCATGAAGCTCGACGAGGCGGCAGCGCATTTTTCGAAGGAGTCGATCGAGCGGGTCGCCGAGCAGCAGCGTAAGCTGCTCAGGGAGCGCCGTGAGCGCTACAGCCCGATCCACTCGCCGATTCCCCCCGATGGCCGGATCGTGGTGATCGTCGACGACGGCAGCGCTACCGGCGCCACCATGGAGGCAGCACTGCAAACCCTGCAGGGCCGCACCGAACGCCTGATTGCAGCCCTCGGCGTTGCTTCACCCAGCGCCGTCGCCCGGTTGGAGGCATTCGCCGATGAAGTCGTTTGCCTGGAAGTCCCAAGCGGCTTCATGGCCGTGGGCCAGTTCTTTGCCGACTTCGGACAGGTAGAGGAAGAGGAGGTAATAGCGCTACTGAAGTGACGCCAGCTGCGCCACTCCTCGTGCCCACACAAAAAAGCCGCCACCCCTGGGGGCGACGGCCTTGTGCCTCGACGAGGTCTTACTTGGTGGCAGCGCTGGCAGCCTTGACGTTCTGCTCGGTCAGCTGCTGGCCTTTCTGCAAAAACTCCTGGCTCAGATCGACGACCTTTTTGGTGTCGCCCTGCAGACGCTCGCCCAGCTCCTTGACGGCTTTCTGCTGGGTTTCGAGAACCTGCTTGAGGCCATCGGCGTCCTTGACGTCGACCCAGGCGCGAGCCTGGGCCAGGCTCAGGTCGGAGTAGCTGCGGAAAGCGTCCATCTGGGCAGACAGCAGCTTCTCGTAGTATTCCAGCGTCAGCGAGCCATAGGCACGCGCCGGGGCGAAGAACAGGGATTCGAACTGCTGAGTGGCTTTATCTTGGGTCTTGCTCATGAGACACCTCCTACGTTGAGTTGCCAAGGCTGGATCAAGTAGGATCGCGCCTTGTTGCAATGCAACATAGCACCCCGGATTGTGCATTGCAACATTTTATTGCACCGCAGCATTTGCCGCTTCACCCGGCCCACCCGGCCTTCTCAACGCCCGACCTTCTCAACGATAGGCGCCCTCGATGTCGGTAACGCGCATCGCCTTCTGACCCAGGCCGTCGTGCAGCTCGAGCATGCGCTCGAGCCAGCCATAGACCGGATCCGCATTTGAGACGAGGTCTGCACTGGAGACGATCCGAGCCCACATGAACGAGCCAAATACCAGGTAATCGGCCGCCGCAGGCACCGCTCCGTCCAGGAAGTCACTGTCCTGCAGCTGGCCACGCAGCGGTGCAAGGGCGGCATCCAATTGGGCCAAGCCCTTTGCCGGGGAATGGAACTCTTCGAGAGTGCGACCGAAACGTTTCTCTCGGGTCTCGCGGAAGTAGTCGCGATCCTTGGGATGGATCGCGTTCAGCAGATCCATGATGATGGTGCGCATCATCGCCGGCTGCAGTGCGCGTTCCGCGTAGTGCTTGAAGAAACGTGCGCGGGACTCCGCCATGCCCTCCCCCAGCAGCGGGGTGCCGGGATAGGCCCGGTCCAGGTAGCGCAGAATCTCGTAACTGTCAGTGACGGTACTGTCTCCGTCGACAAGTACCGGCACCTTGTCATGGTCGGCAAAGGCCAGCGCCTGCTTGTCGGTGAAGTACCACGGACGAGTTTCTGCCTCGAGCCCCTTGTGCGCCAGTGCATAGCGCACACGCCAGCAATAGGGTGAAAAGAGCAGCCCCTCGTCGATACCGCAAAGCTCGTAGAGAACCCTTGCCATGGCGCCTCCTGGGGAAAGTCGATGGACGAGCCCCGATAGTGCCAGCCTTGACGGCAGGATGCCAACAGGCCCCGGCTCGACTACGCTGAAGGGGGACCAACTGTCCATTAGTCTAATAACAAATGGCCTGACGGGCGCCACTCACCCCCGCCAATGAACTACAAGCCCATGTTTTCAGAAATATTTTTTCTGATTCCAAAGATGTTTCACCTCACCAAGGATTGGTCATACCAATTGGCCAAGGATGGCAACTTCGACTCGCACTTCGTATCGTTGCCGTCCACGCCGGTCAGAGCGGATACGCCCTGCCGTCTGCATTGGTCTCATGCCCCCTAACAAGGAGAATCCGAGGTAATACCATGACGGATACGACCTTAGCGCTACTCGCCTTCACCCCCTTGATACTTGCGGGGGTTCTGCTGATCGGCTTTCGAATGGCTGCCAAGACAGCGATGCCGATCGTCTACCTGGTCACGGCTGTCATCGCCCTCTTCGCCTGGGAGATGAGCTTCAATCGCGTCCTGGCGTCGACCTTCCAGGGCCTCATACTTACCGCCTCGATCCTGTGGATCATCTTCGGTGCCATCCTGCTCCTCAATACGCTGAAGCACTCGGGCGGCATTGCGGCCATCCGCAACGGCTTCTCGGGTATCAGCCCCGACCGCCGGGTGCAGGCAATCATCGTCGCCTGGCTGTTCGGCTGCTTCATCGAGGGGGCATCGGGCTTCGGCACGCCTGCAGCAGTGGCAGCCCCGCTGATGGTGGCGCTCGGCTTCCCGGCGCTGGCCGCCGTGGTGGTCGGCATGATGATCCAGTCTACCCCGGTCTCCTTCGGCGCCGTGGGCACGCCCATCGTGGTTGGGGTCACCGGTGGCATCAACCAGGACGCCATCACCGAGCAGTTGGAGGCCGGCGGCTACACCTGGCTGGAGTACTTCCACCTGATTGCCGCCGAAGTCGCCATCGTCCACGGCATCATCGGCATCCTGATGCCGCTGATCATGGTCGTGATCATGGTCAAGTTCTTCGGCGCCAACAAATCGTGGAAGGAAGGACTCTCCATCGCCCCGTTCGCCATCTTTGCCGGGGTCGCCTTCGTGGTGCCCTACATGCTGGCTGGCGCGCTGCTGGGGCCGGAGTTCCCGTCGATGATCGGCGCCATGGTGGGCCTGGCCATCGTAGTCCCCGCCGCCCGTCGCGGCTTCCTGATCCCCAAGGACACCTGGGACTTCCCCGAGCGCACCAGCTGGCCCGACAACTGGATCGGCAAAATCGAGATCAAGATCGACGACATCGCCGGAAAGACCCCGCTCTCCACCTGGATGGGCTGGCTCCCCTACGTGCTGCTGGCCGTGTTCCTGGTCGCTTCTCGCACCATCGAGCCGCTGCGTGAAGCGCTCAATGCCTGGACGTTCGGCTGGAACAACATCTTGGGTGAGTCCGGCGTCTCGGGCAGCCTTGCCCCGCTCTACCTGCCCGGCGGCATTCTGCTGATGGTGGTACTGGTCACCGCCCTGATCCACCGCATGCGTGCCGGTGAGCTCAAGGCGGCCTTCAGCGAGTCCTCGCGCACCATCTTCGGCGCCGGCTTCGTGCTGATCTTCACCATCCCCATGGTACGAATCCTGATCAACTCCGGCGTCAACGCCGCCGACCTGGTCTCCATGCCGGTGGCCATGGCCCAGTTCGTGGCCGACGGAGTGGGCGATGTCTATCCCTTCTTCGCGCCCGCGGTAGGCGGCCTGGGGGCCTTTATTGCCGGCTCCAACACCGCCGCCAACCTGATGCTGGCCGAGTTCCAGTTCAACGTCGCCCAGCAGCTCGGCGTCTCCACCGCCTTCATGGTGGCACTACAGGCTGTGGGCGCCGCCGCAGGCAACATGATCGCCATCCACAACGTGGTAGCGGCATCGGCCACCGTCGGCCTGCTCGGCCGCGAAGGCGAGACCATCCGCAAGACCATCCTGCCGACGATCTACTACCTCTTGTTCGCCGGGGCAATCGCCATGGTTGGCTTCTATGTGCTCAATCTCAGCGACCCGCTGATGGAAGCCGGCCAGCAGATGGAGCAGCCCCTCATCGAGGAGGTGCAAGAGGAGAACGGCGAGGCTGTGGAACAGGATGAGGAGGATGAACTGGACCAGGAGCCGCTCGACGCGGACGATTGATCCTGGCCTGACCTGGCTGTAACGCTGAGCGCCCCGAGGAGTTGTTCCTCGGGGCGCTCTCGTTGGTAGCCTCGAGCCCTAGTCGATGCGCTCGAGCCCACCCTTGTGCTGGCGTGCCTTCTCCACGTAGACCGCCGCATTCAAGCGCAGACCCTCCACGGCGTTGTCGTCGAGCTGGCGTATCACCTTGGCCGGGGCGCCCACGATCAGCGAATTGGGCGGAAACTCGGCCCCCTCCTTGACCACGGCGCCGGCCGCCACCAGGCAGTTCTCGCCGATCACCGCGCCATTAAGAATGACCGCCTGGATGCCCACCAGGCTGCCGTCGCCGATGGTGCAACCGTGCAGCATCGCCTGATGGCCGACCGTGACCCCCTTGCCCACCTTGAGCGGAAAGCCAGGATCGGCGTGCAACACGGCCCCATCCTGGATGTTGCTCTGCTCGCCCACCTCGAGGTGGTCGGAGTCACCGCGCAGCACTGCCTGGTACCAGACGCTTGCCTCGGCCTGCAGGGTCACCTGCCCTATCACCTCGGCGCTCTCGGCCACGTAGACACTTGCATGGACGTCGGGGCGGTGCTCGCCATATCGGTAGATTGCCATCGCTGCTCCTCCCTGGTTGTCAGATCGTCGACGCCGGTAACTCGCTGCCGGCCTCGGAAAAGTAATCGCTTACAGCCGAAACGACTCGCTCGACGGCGTCGGTAGTCACGTCAAGATGGGTCACCAGCCGGGTGACCTGCCCCACCGCTACCAGAATGCCCCTGGCCTCGAGATGAGCCTGCAGTGCCTGGCAGTGGGCCTGCGGAAAGGCCACGAATACCATGTTGGTATCGCAAGCGCGAACTTCCACCCCCGGCACGGCCGCAAGGCCCTCGGCCAGCCGCCGGGCGTTGTCGTGGTCATCGATCAGGCGATCGACGTGATGCTCGAAGGCGTAGTGGCAGGCCGCGGCCAACAGCCCCGCCTGGCGCATGCCGCCGCCAAGGGTCTTGCGCCAGCGTCGTGCGTGGGCAATGAAGTCGCCCTCGCCCAGCAGCAGCGAGCCCACCGGCGCACCGAGCCCCTTGGAGAAGCACAGCGACACCGAATCGAAGCCCTCACAGAGCGTGGCCAGGGAGAGTCCCGTGGCCACCGAAGCGTTGAACAGCCGCGCCCCATCCAGGTGAGTGGCCAAGCCCTGTTCATGGGCCTGGGCGGTAGCGGCCAGGGTGTAGTCGCGCGGCATCACCATGCCGCGGTAGGTGTTCTCCAGCGCCAGCAGCCGCGAGCGGGCATGGTGGATGTCATCGCCCTTCACCGCTGTGTGCAGTGCATCGAGCGCCAGGCTGCCGTCGGCCTGGTGGGGCAACGGCTGAACCGCGACGCTGCCCAGCGCCGCTGCTCCGCCCCCCTCGTCCCGGAAGATGTGGGAGTACTGACCGGCGATCACCTCCTCGCCCCGCTGGCAATGGGTCAGCAGTGCGCAGAGATTGCTCTGGGTTCCCGAGGGGAGAAACAGGGCGGCGGCCTTGCCGGCGCGCTCGGCCACAGCCTGTTCGAAGGCTTTGACTGTGGGGTCGTCGCCCCAGACATCGTCTCCCACCTCGGCGCGGACCATCGCCTCGCGCATGGCCGCGGAGGGTCGAGTCACGGTATCACTGCGTAGATCGATCATGTAAGGCCTTGTCTCCTCGTCACTGGGCCGGCAGCGGCAAGGGGCGACGGACGTCGCCCCTTGCCGCTGCCGCTTGTCATGATGCTGGCTTACTTGCGCTTACGCCAGCGCCCGTTCCAGCAGCCGGGCCACATGGATCGCCTCGCGCCCGCTGCCGTCACGGATCTGGTGGCGGCAGCTGGTGCCGTCGGCCACCAGCACGTCGCCCTCCTCGGCCGCACGGATCGCCGGCAACAACGATAGCTCCGCCATCTTTAGCGACGCCTGGTAGTGTTCTGCCTCGTAGCCGAAGCTGCCCGCCATGCCGCAGCAGGAGGACTCGATGGTGGTCACCGTAAGCTCGGGGATCCAGCCCAGCACCTGCTCGACCGGTCGCAGGGCGTCGAAGGCCTTCTGATGGCAGTGGCCATGCAGCAGGGCGCGCCCTGGCAACGGCTTGAGCTCGAGGGACAGCTCACCGGCCTCACTGGCTCTGACCAGGAACTCCTCGAAGAGGAAGGCCGCCTCGGAGAGCGCCCGAGCCTCGTCGCCGAAACCGTACTGCAGGAACTCGTCGCGCAGGGAGAGGAGGCAGGAGGGCTCGAGGCCGACGATGGCCACACCGCGCTTCACGAAGGGCATCAGCGCGTCCAGTGAGCGCTTCGCCTCGGCCCTGGCCTTGTCGAACTGCCCCGAGGAGAGGTAGGTTCGCCCGCAGCAGAGCGGCCGCTCCCCCGGCTTGACGTTGAGGTGGACCCGGTAGCCGGCCGCCTCCAGTACCCGCTTGGCGGCCCGCGCATTGTCACTCTCCAGGTAGTTGTTGAAGGTATCGACGAAGAGCACCACCTCCCCCGTGGCCCCGGCCGAGACCCGGGACGACGTTGCGCGCGACTCCCCGAGGAAGTCGCCGGTGAAGGCCGGGAGGCGGCGCTCGGGGGCCAGGCCCAGCGCCTTCTTGAGGGGTCTGGCCAGGAGGTCGAAGCGCTCCACTGCCCGCAGCAGCCCCGAGACCCGCTTCGCCCAGGGCGCATAGCGCGGCATCTCGCCGACCAAGCGGTCACGCAGGGCGAGACCCTTGACCCTGGCCCGGGCGGCGCGGGCCTCGATCTTGAACTTGGCCATGTCCACCCCGGTGGGGCAGTCGCGCTTGCACCCCTTACAGGAGACGCAAAGGTCCAGCGCCTCCTTGACCTCGTCACCGGCCAGGCCCGCCTCACCCAGCTGGCCCGAGAGCACCAGACGCAGGGTATTGGCCCGCCCCCGGGTGAGGTGCTGCTCATCCTTGGTGATGCGGTAGCTGGGACACATGGTGCCGGCATCGAACTTGCGGCAGTGGCCATTGTTGTTGCACATCTCCACCGCCATGGCCAGGCCGTGGGTGGCGTCACCGGCGCTGCCGGGCTCGCCCTGCTCGCCGGTGAGCGGGTCGCGAGTGACATTCCAGGAGGACCAGTCGAATAACGGCGTAAGCGGGATGCGCTGATAGCGGGTGGGGAAACGGAAATAGCGCTGGTCGTCCATCTTGGGCGTGTCGACGATCTTGCCCGGGTTGAGCAGATAGCTCGGATCGAAGGCGCTCTTGAGCGCTCGAAAGGCGTCATTGAGGGTCTCACCGAACTGCCATGCCACCCACTCGCCGCGACACAGGCCATCCCCGTGCTCGCCGGAGTAGGCCCCCTTGTATTCGCGCACCAGCGCCGAGGCCTCCTCGGCGATCTCGCGCATCTTGCGGGCACCATCGCGGCGCATGTCGAGGATCGGCCTCACATGCAGGGTGCCGACGCTGGCGTGGGCGTACCAGGTGCCCTCGGTGCCGTGGCGATGAAACACCTCGGTGAGCCTGTCGGTGTATTCCGCCAGGTGTTCCAGGGGCACCGCGCAGTCCTCGATGAACGAGACCGGCTTGCCGTCCCCTTTCATGCTCATCATGATGTTGAGTCCCGCCTTACGCACGTTCCACAGCGCCTTCTGCTCGGCGGCCTCGGGCATTTCCACCACGTGTTCGGGCAGGCCCAGGTCGGCCATCAGCTCGGTGAGGCGCTTGAGCGAGGCAAGCTGGGCCTCGTGCTCCTCGCCGGCGAACTCTACCAGCAGCACCGCCTGGGGCTGGCCGATCAACGCCTTCTCGATCACCGGACGGAACGCCGGATTCTCCAGCGACAGGTCGATCATGGTGCGATCGACCAGCTCCACCGCGGTGGGATCGAGGGTCACGATGTGCTGGGTGAAGTCCATCGCCTGATAGAAAGTGGGGAAGTTCACCACCCCCAGTACCTTGTGCTCCGGCAGCGGCGAAAGCTGGAGCGTGATGCGCCGGCTCACCCCCAGGGTGCCCTCGGAGCCCACCAGCAGGTGGGCGAGATTGGCGCGCCCCTGCGGATCGTAAGGCTTGGGGTTCTGGCAGTCGAAGAGGTCCAGGTTGTAGCCACCGACCCGGCGCAGCACCTTGGGGAAGTGCTCGCGGACCTCCGGGGCCACGTTGCCAGCAATGGCCTTGACCCGCTCCGCCAGCGCCCGCACGGGACCGCTCTCCGGCAGCTCGTCGAGAAAGCCGAAGTGGCCCTCACTGCCGTCGGCCAGCCAGGCGTCGACGCCCAGCACGTTGTGCACCATGTTGCCGTAGCGGATCGAGCGCGAGCCACAGGAGTTGTTGCCGGTCATGCCACCAATCGTGCACTGGGCGCTGGTGGAGACGTCCACCGGATACCACAGCCCGTGGGGCTTGAGCCAGGCGTTGAGGTGGTCGAGCACGATGCCGGGCTCCACCACCACGGTGCGCGCTTCGGCGTCGAAGTCCACCACCTGGTTGAGCCAACGGGTGGTGTCGATCACCAGCGCCTCCCCCACCGTCTGGCCGCACTGGCTGGTGCCGGCCCCGCGCGCCAGGATCGCCACCCGGGCGTCACGAGCCGCTTCCAGCGCTGCTGTCAGGTCCTGCTGGTGGCGGGGGATCACCACCCCCACCGGCATCACCTGGTAGATCGATGCATCGGTCGAATAGCGACCGCGCGAGGCGCGGTCGAACAGCACCTCGCCCTCCATCTCCCGGGACAGCCGGGCTGCCAGCTCGGTCTCTGGCTTGACCCGTGCATCCGCGGCAGCGGTCTTGCCCGTCAGTGACGTCATCTTGTTTTCCTCTATGCAGCCTATCGGGAGCTCACCGGGCATCGAGCGGATGCTGGGCAAAGTACTCCAACCCCGCAGTTACTCCGCTGCCGGCCAGCGGCACCCCGGAAAGCTGCATCCCGGCCTCGCAGCCGCCAAGGGTGGCAATCAGGGTGAGGTCGTTGCAGTCGCCCAGGTGGCCGATGCGGAACATCTTGCCCTTGGCCTTGCCGAGCCCCATGCCCAGCGAAAGGTCGAAGCGCTCGTAGATGATCTTGCGTACGGCGTCGGCATCGATCCCGTCGGGCATCACCACCCCGGTCAGCACCGGTGAGTAGACGTCTGGATCCAGGCACTGCACATCAAGGCCCCAGGCCGCGACCGCGGTGCGTACCCCGGCGGCCCAGCGCTGGTGGCGGGCAAAGACGTGGTCCAGCCCCTCCTCGAGCAGCATGTCCAGCGCCTCGTTGAGGCCGTAGAGCAGGTTGGTGCTGGGGGTATAGGGCCAGTAGCCGTTCCGGTTGGCCTCGAGGATCTCGTCCCAGGCCCAGAAGCTCTTGGGCATGCGGTTGTGACGGCTCGCCTCGATGGCCTTCTCGGAGAGGGCATTGAAGCTGATACCCGGCGGTAGCATGAGGCCCTTCTGGGACCCCGAGATGGTAACGTCGACGCCCCACTCATCGTGACGATAATCGGCACTGGCGAGGCCCGAGATGGTATCCACCAGCAGCAGCGCCGGGTGGCCGGCGGCATCCATGGCGCGGCGCACCGCAGCGATGTCGCTGGTGACCCCGGTGGAAGTCTCGTTATGGACCACGCAGACCGCCTGGATCTCGTGGGCGCCATCCTCGCGCAGCCGCGCTTCGATCATGTCGGCCTGGACACCCCGGCGCCAGCCCTCATAGCCCGGCAGGCCGATGAACTCGGGCTCGAGCTGCAGACGGCGAGCCATCTTGTGCCACAGGGTGGCGAAGTGGCCGGTCTCGAACATCAGCACCCTGTCGCCCGGCGAGAGGGTGTTGGAGAGCGCCGCCTCCCAGGCACCGGTGCCGGAGGCGGGATAGATCACCACCGGCCCCTCGGTCTTGAACACCTTCTTGAGCTTGCCAAGCAGCTCGAGGCCCAGCGCACCGAACTCCGGCCCGCGGTGATCGATGGTGGGCAGGCTCATGGCACGCAGGATGCGATCCGGCACCGGCGACGGCCCGGGAATCTGCAGGAAATGGCGGCCGGAGGGGTGGTAATCGAGCTTCAGCATGGGTCTCTTCCTCGTGTTCGTTGTTGTTTTGATCTTTGTCCAATCACGTGCCGGCCTCGGGCCGGGCGCTACTTGATGCAGCCGGCCTCGCGCAGCGTGCCGAGCTCCTCGGCACTGAGCCCAAGGCCGCCCAATACTTCGTCGGTATGCTGGCCGAATAGCGGCGCCGGGGCGCGAATCCGCGAAGGCGTGGCAGAGAACTTGCTGGGGAAACCGATGGTCTTCATGCGCCCCATCACCGGATGCTCCATCTCTTGCACCATCTCCCGGGCCAAGTAGTGTTCGTCGGCCATGGCCTGGGCGAAGTCGTTGATCGGCCCGGCCGGCACCCCTGCCCGGTCGCAGCGCACGAGCCAGTCGTCCACGTCGCGCTCGGCCATGATCGACTCCAGCAGGGCCTCGAGCGCCTCGACGTGCTGGCCGCGGTCGAAGTTGGTACGAAAGCGCGAATCCTCCATCAGCGCGGGGCGCTCGAGCACGTCGCCGCAGAAGCGCTCCCAGGTGCGCTGGTTGGCACAGCCCAGCATCAGGTAGCCGTCGCGGGCCTTGATCGCCTGGTAGGGGGCCGAAACGCGGTGGCGCCAGCCGGTGGGCTCGGGCACCTTGCCCTCGGAGAAGTAGGCGGCCGCCTCCCAGGTGAACCAGGGCAGACCGCACTCGGTGATGGCGATATCGATGTGCTGGCCCTCGCCTGTATTCATCTTGTGGATGTAGGCGGCCAGGATGGAGTACACGGCGGTGATGCCCCCGCCGATGTCGTAGACGGCAATGCCGGTCTTGAGGGGGCGCCGCCCCGGCTCGCCGGTCATCGACATCAGCCCGGACATGCCTTGGGCCACCAGGTCGAAGCCGCCGCGATGGCTGTAGGGGCCGGTCTGGCCGTAGCCGGAGATCGAGCAGTAGATGATGCCGGGATTGATCGCCTTGACGGTGTCATAGTCGATCTTGAGCGAGGTGGTCACCCCGGGCCGGTAGTTCTCGACGATGACGTCCGCCTCCCGGGCCAGCCGATAGAAGACCTCCCGGGCCCGCTCCTCCTTGAGGTTGAGCGAGATGCTCTTCTTGTTGCGATTGATCTGCGCGAAACAGGTCGATTCGTCGTTGACGTAGGGCCCCATCTGGCGGCTATCGTCGCCACCGTTGATCTTCTCGACCTTGATCACCTCGGCTCCCATGTCACCCAGCACCATGGTGCAGTAGGGACCGGCCATAATCTGCGAGATATCCAGGACTTTGAGCTTTTCCAGGGGAAGCATGGCTTCACCTCACTTGTGTGGTTCAGGTGGCTGCCGCGACAGCGTCAACGGCCGCTCCACTCGAAGGGTGTCTTGTGCAGGAACTTGTTCACTGCCGCCTTGAAGTCGTCGCTCATGTAGCAGGTGGTGACCCAGTCGTCGCTGGCGTCCCGTGCCAGGCGACGGTGGGCCAGCACCCTTCCCACCAGTGCCTTGCTGGCCTGCAGGGTGAGCGGCGCCCTCCGGCCCAGCTGCTCGGCCACGGCGGCCACTTCCGCATAGATGGTCTTGGGCTCGATTACCCCGTTGAGCAGTCCCGCCCCACTCGCCTGCTCGGCATCGAACAGGGTGCCGAGCATCAGCGCCTCCTTGGTGCGCGCCACCCCCAGCATGTCGATCATCCGGGCGACGTTACTGATCGAGAGGGTGTTGCCCAGGGTGCGGGCGATCGGCACGCCGAACTTCAGGCTCGGGGTGGCGTAGCGGAAATCGCAGACCAGCGCCAGCGCCGCCCCTCCACCCACACAGGCCCCTTCCAGCAGGGCAATGGTGGGCTTGGGCAACGCTTCCAGCTTGCCGACCACCGCATCAATGCGCTGCTCGTAGCCGACGGCGTCCCCCGGCGTCCGAAAACTCTCGAACTGGCCGATGTCGGTGCCGGCCACGAAGGCCTCGCCGCCAACCCCGTGCAGCACCACGGCGTGGACCGCGTCGTCCTCGCGGATGTGATCGCAGTGCGCCGAGAGGGCGTCGTACATCTCCCAGGTCATGGCATTGCGACTCTCGGGGCGGTTGAAGCCGAGCCAGGCCACACCGTCACGCACTTCATAAAGCAGGGTGTTCACACTCATCACGACCCTCCAACATGCCTGTCGGCTTCGGATACCTGAATAATGAATTCATATTTTTTGACCATGACTTATCCTATCCAATGGCAGGGCCGGCAGAGGTTGGCTCCGCCGGCCCCTCCGCTAGCGGTAGAAGAACTCCACCAGGGCCATGGGGATGGCGGGAATGTAGGTCACCAACAGCAGAACGAAGAGCAGGACGGTGATGAAGCCGATATTCGAGCGAGTCACCGACCACACATCCGCCTTGGCAATCGAGCAGGACGTGATGAGCACGCTCGCCACGGGGGGTGTCTGCTGGCCGATGGCCAGGTTGAGACAGACCACCAGGCCGAAGTGGACCGGATCGATCCCCGCCGCGCCGACCAGCGGCATGACGATGGGCACTACCAGGATGATTGCCGCCGCCGAGTGCAGGAAGAGCCCAATCAGCAGGAAGAAGACGTTCAGCATCATCAGGATGACATACTTGTTGTCGGTCAGACTGAGCACCGCCTGAGCCAGCTGCTGGGGCATGCGCATCTCGGTGAGAAACACCCCGATCAGCGCCGAGGCCGCCACCAGCAGCATCACCACCGCGGTCTGCTGGCCGCCGTCGATGATCGCCTTGTAGAGGGTGCGCAAGTCCAACTCGCGGTAGATCAGGGCGCTGATGAAGATTGCCGCCGCTACCGCCAGGCCGGCCCCTTCGGTGGCGGTCACGAAGCCGCCGAAGATCGAGCCAAGGATGATGATCGGCAGGGTCAGTGCCCAACCGGCCTCCCGGGCAGTCTGCCTGACCCGCTTGAACTGAAACACCTCTTCTACCGGCCAGTTGTACTTACGGGCATAGTAGTAGCTCAGTGCCATGAGCCCTGCGGCACCCAGCAGCCCTGGAACGATACCGGCGACGAAGAGCTGGACGATGGAGGCGCCCGACATCACCCCGTAGAGGATCATCGGGATGGAGGGAGGAATGATGATTGCAAGCGACGCCGACGAGGAGGTCACCGCCGCGGCGAAGGAGCTGGGGTAGCCGCGCTTCTTCATGGCCGGTATCAGCACCGAGCCGGTGGCGGCCACGTCGGCCACGGCGGAGCCCGAGATCTCGGCGAAGAACAGCGACACACCGATGTTGATCATCGCCAGCCCGCCACGAATGAAGCCGAAAAGCGCCGAGGCGAAGGCGATCAGGCGCTTGGAGATGCCGCCGGTATTCATGATCGCACCGGCCAGCACGAACATCGGAATGGCCAGCAAGGGGAAGCTGCTTGCCCCCTCGAACATGGTGAGCCCGATGTTGGGCAGCATGTCCATACCCTGGTAGACCACGATGGCCACCGTGGCGACGATTGCCAGTGCCACCGCGATAGGCAAGCCCATCAGGATCAAACCCAGCAGGCCCACTATCATGAAGGGGAGTGTCATGACGGCGTCCTCTTGGTCAATTCATCGGCGGTAAAACCGGCCTTGGCGTTGTCACGCTCGGCCTCGGCGATGGCGTGGGCGATCTCCTCTTCCTCCTGAGTGACCCCGGAACGCACCTTGGCCAGATGAGCAGGCATGCTGAGCAGTTGGGCGATGATGAACAACGCCGCTCCAATAGGGATGACCGACTGGGTAAAGGTAAGCGGAACCCAGCGCAGGGTAATCAGCGACATCCCCTGCATCACCTCGATTACCACCAGCCCGGCCCAGCACAGCACGGCGAAGAAGCCGATGAACAGCGCCTCGGTGAGGTAGGCAATCGGCATGCGAATATGCACCGGCATGGCAGCCAGTACCCCGTCGACACCGATATGGCCGCGCTTGAGCGCTGCCAGGGCTCCGGCGTAGTAGGTTAGCCAGACCAGCATGATGGCGGCGACCTCGTCATACCAGGAAGGGGTGCGCCAGGCATAGCGGGTCACCACCGCGTAGAGCACCACCAGCGTGAGCGAGACCATCAGCACGACCGTGACGATCTCGAGCAGACGCTCCATGATGCGGGAAAGTTGATTCACGATACCCATGGCTATCGACTCGTTCAGGTTTGGGGCAGGTCCCCCGCGCCGGTGAGTGGCGCGGGGAGGGGCAGGCCACGCGAATAGGCGGGGCGGATCAGGAGTCGTTGCCGAGCGCCAATACCCTGTCGATCAACGCCTGGGAACCGGGCACTTCACTGGAGAAGGCTTCGTAGATCGGGCCGGAGGCCTCGATGAAGACCGAGGTATCGACCTCGTTCACCTCGGTGTTCGCCTGACGAATCACGTCGATGAGATCCTGGTCGAGCTGGGCGGCGTGCTCGTAGACAAATGCCTGGGTCTCTCTGGCCGCCTCGATGATGATTTCCTGGATCTCGTCCGGGAGGTTGTTGAAGCGGCGTCCAGCGGTGAGATAGGCCGGGGTATAGACGTGCCCGGTGAGGGAGAGGTAGTTCTGTACTTCCTGGAAGCGTTGTCCGGCGATCTGAGCCAGCGGATTCTCCTGGCCATCCATGACACCGGTCTGCAGGGCCATGAACACTTCGGAAAGCGACATCGGAGAGGGCTCGGCGCCGTACTCCTCGAACATCCGTACCCGCCATACGCCTTGTGGCACTCGCAGCTTGATGCCACGCAGGTCTTCGGGCGTGTTGATCGCACGCCGGTTGTTGGTGATGTGACGGAAGCCGTTCTCCCACACTGCAAGAATGCGGTAGCCGTTCTGCTCGGCCAGCGGCGCCAGCTCCGGCCAGAAGACCTCCTCCTCGACCCGCTTCATGTGCTCACGATCCTGAATCAGGTAGGGCAGCTCGAAGAGGCCGAATTCGTCCGCTACCGAGGACATGATGGTGGAGGGCAGCGCCAGGTCGACGGTACCAAGCCGCATGCGCTGGAGCAGCTCGGAGTCGGTGCCCAGCTGGCTGGAGCCGAACACCACCACCTCGTAGGGCTCGGGCAGTCGCTCGTTGACCAATTCGGCGAAATAATTGGCGGAATCGCTGAACAGTGAGTCGGGGCCACCGACGTGGCCGAAGGTGATCTCGCGGGCCTGGAGCGGGGCCGAGACGAGGGCGACAGCGGCGGCGACCGCCGTGAGACGTAGCAGATGCATGGCGCGTTTCCTCTTGTTGTAGTGATGGCGCTGAAGCTGGCCAGCCGACACGACGAAGTGGAAGGCGACAGTGTCGGCGAGGCGACGCAAATTGAATTCTTTATACGTTATGCGTCTTGAATGAAGCTAGTCCCCTCTCTTGCGCGGTGTCAAGTGTCTTGAAGCGGTGCCACCGACTCGGCTCACGCCGGCTCGAGCCCCCAGGCGAGGCCGGCCGCCTCGATACCGGCGATGGCAGCCTGCTGATCCTCGGCCGAAGAGGCGCCGCTGACACCCACGGCACCGATGACGCACTGGTCGGCATCGAGGATCAGTACACCACCAGCCACGGGGATAGAGCGCCCCCCGGAAGCAACCGCCACGCTAGCCAGGAAGGCCGGTCGTTCGATGTTGCGCTCGCCAATCACCCCGCTCGCCGCACCGTTGCCCAAGGCGGCATAGGCCTTGCCGCTGGCAACGGCAAAGCGCAGCGGCGAACAGCCATCGGCACGCTCAGCAGCCACCAGGTTGCCACCACCATCCAGCACCGTGACCGTCAAGGGCTCCAGGCCTTCGCGCTCGGCCAACGCAAGGGCACCATCTATGATCCCCCGCGCCGCCTGCCTCTCTAGCAGCACCTTGCTGCGAAATACCTTGCCTGCCATCGGACGCCTCCTCTTGTGCTCATACCCGTCCTTGTCGAACGGAAATCAGTGTCACGTTGCCACGAATAGAATTTTGCATTCATAATAACTTTGCACACCCTTTCCGTTCCCGCCACTATCCAATACATTCGGAACGGTCAGGGAGTCAGCGCCCGAACAGCAACGTGGCAAAACCGCCAGGAACGTTCCGGGCCACTATCGCAGGGAGGAGAAGAGGATGAGCAAGATTCAGCACCGCAATCTCTACGGAGAAGTGGCCGACCGGGTACGCAACATGATCGAACGAGGCGAGCTCGCCTCAGGTGAGCGGATACCCGAGCGGGAGCTTTGCGATACCTTTGGCGTCTCCCGCACCCCGCTACGCGAAGCGCTGAAGGTGCTGGCTTCGGAAGGTCTGGTGGAGTTGCTCCCCAATCGGGGGGCTCGGGTCAAGCAGCTGACCTACAAGATGGTCAAGGATACCTATGACTTGATGGGAGCCCTGGAGGGTCTCTCGGGGGAGCTCGCCTGCCAGCGCATCAGTGATGAGGGAATCGACGCTATCTGCGCCCTGCATGATGAGATGCTGAGCTTTTATCGTGAGCGTAAGGCCATGGAGTATTTCCGCGTCAACCAGCAGATTCACGAAAGCCTGCTCAACGCCTCGGGCAACGACGTGCTGCTCGAGATGTACAATAATCTGAGCCAGCGAGTGAAGCGCGTGCGCTATTCGAAGGAGATGAGCGAAGATTACTGGCGCCGCGCAGTAGAGGACCACGAAGAGATGATCGTGGCCCTCAAGCAGCGTGACAGCAAGCGGCTCGGACAGATCCTGCGCGACCACCTGTGCAACAAGCTCGAGGTGGCGTCACTGACCGACGTCATTGATGTCGAGCAAAAGCGCAGTGCGGCCGCGTCCTGATTCGACCCTGTTGCAGGCAGGCAACACGCCCCGTATTCCCTTACTTCCATTCGCCCAACCGCATGGCCGAGCGCTCCAGGCGCTGCTCCTCGGCCTCGATCTCGCGCAGTTGGGCCTCGATTCCGCCGAGGTGGTCGAGCGCTGCACGCTTCGCTGCCTGAGCCCTGCCCTCCATCACCGCCCGGTAGAGCCGGGCATGTTGGCGGTTGATCATCTGCCGCGGGGCCTCACGATGATAAAGGTTGTTCACCGAGGCATACACCGAGCTCAGCAGCAGGTCGGTGAGCGACTGCAAGGTATGCACCAGCACAGGGTTGTGGGAAGCCTGGCAGATTGCCAGATGAAAGGCGTGGTCCATGTGCGCCAGACGCTCCACATCGATCTCCTGACCTGACTCGATGTACGCCGTCATGGTCTCGTAGCAGCGCTGGATCAGCACCCTATCCGCCGGGGTAGCCCGCTCGGCTGCAAGCCTGGCCGACTCGCCCTCGAGCAACGAGCGGACCTCGAGCAGGTCGAAGAGGGTGCGCGGATGGTCGCGAAACAGGTGCATCAGCGGGCTGTCGTCGCGGCCCGCCACCAGCGGCGCCACCTCCGAGCCCCGGCCTTGACGGGTCACGATGATGCCTTTGCTGCGCAGCACTCGCAGCCCCTCCCGCAGAGAGGTTCGCGACACGCCAAGGCGATCGCACAGGCGACGCTCCGAGGGCAACAGCTGCCCTGGCCGGAACACGCCCTCGAGGATCAGCCGCTCGAGGCGTGCCGCCACGGCATCAGGCGTGCGCGTAGGCAGCAACTGTTCACTATCCTGAAGCATGGACTTCTCCGCACGAATGGGCTTGAGGCCTGGGATCAGATGCGCCATTGTGTACCATGAAAATTATTTCCATGATAGCCGAGAACAACTGGTCATACCAGTAGACCACAGACTGGACAGGTTGCCCTGCAAGGCTCACATTGTCGCCATCACAAAGGACAACCCGCCGCCAAGACTCGCAATTGAGGGCTTGCATGAACATCCTCTACGACGAACGACTCGATGGTCCGGCGCCGAAGCTGGACAGGGCTGCCATTCGCGACAGCCTGGCCGAGGCCATACCGGACATGCTGCTACTGCATCGCGAAGAGGACATGCGTCCCTTCGAGTGCGACGGCCTCTCCGTCTACCGCACCCTGCCGCTGCTGGTGGCGCTGCCCGACTCGCTGGACCAGATCCAGCGCCTGCTCCAGACGTGCCATCGCCTCGGCGTGCCGGTGGTGACCCGCGGCGCCGGCACGGGGCTCTCCGCCGGCGCCCTGCCCCTGGAGCACGGCGTACTGCTGGTCATGTCACGCTTCTCGCGCATTCTCGAGATCGACCCCGAGGCGCGTATCGCCCGAGTCGAGCCCGGGGTGCGCAACCTGGCGATCTCCGAAGCCGCCTCGCCCTACGGGCTCTATTACGCCCCGGATCCCTCTTCCCAGATCGCCTGCTCCATCGGCGGCAACGTGGCCGAGAACGCCGGTGGCGTGCACTGTCTGAAGTACGGGCTGACCGTACACAACGTGATCAAGGTAGAGATCCTCACCATCGAGGGCGAGCGCATGACCCTGGGCAGCGATGCCCTGGACGCCCCCGGCTTCGACCTGCTGGCGCTGTTCAACGGCTCCGAGGGCATGCTCGGCGTGGTCACCGAGATCACCGTCAAGCTGCTGCCCAAGCCTGAGGTGGCAAAGGTGCTGATGGCCAGCTTCGATGACGTCGAAAAGGCCGGCAACGCCGTGGGCGCCATCATCGAGGCCGGCATCATCCCCGGCGGACTGGAGATGATGGACAAGCTGGCCATCATCGCCGCCGAGGACTTCATCGGCGCCGGCTACCCGGTAGATGCCGAGGCGATCCTGCTGTGCGAGCTCGACGGCGTCGAGGCGGACGTCGACGACGACTGTGAAACCGTGCGCCGCGTGCTGGAGAAGGCCGGTGCCACCGGTATCAAGCAGGCCCGCGACGACGCCGAGCGCGCCAGGTTCTGGGCCGGGCGCAAGAATGCCTTTCCCGCAGTGGGCCGCATGTCGCCCGACTACTACTGCATGGATGGCACCATCCCGCGCCGCGAGCTGGCAGGGGTGCTCAAGGGAATCAGCGACCTCTCCGAGCGCTACGGCCTGAAGGTGGCCAACGTATTCCACGCCGGCGATGGCAACATGCACCCGCTGATCCTGTTCGATGCCAACCGCGAGGGCGAGCTGGCCGTGGCCGAGGCGCTGGGCGGCGAGATCCTCGAGCTGTGCGTCAGGGTCGGGGGCACCATCACCGGCGAGCACGGCGTCGGCCGCGAGAAGATCAACCAGATGTGCGCCCAGTTTCGACCCGACGAGCTGGCCACCTTCCGCGCCGCCAAGGCCGCCTTCGACCCCAACGACCTGCTCAACCCGGGCAAGAACATTCCCACCCCGGCGCGCTGCTCGGAGTTCCGCACTATCAAGAGTGCCGCCGACAGTGCCCCGGCCGCACCGCAGGGCTGACTGGAGTGACCATGGCAAACGCAACGACCCCCCAAGACCATGACGCCAGCGCCGCCCTGGCCGAGCGCATCCGCCAGGCCGCCGCGGAGGGCACGCCGCTGCGCATCGTCGGCGGTGACACACGCTACTTCTATGGCCGCGAAGTGAAGGGCAACGAGCTCTCCACCCGCGAGCATCGCGGCATCAGCTTTTACGACCCGGTGGAACTGGTGGTCTCGGTGCGCACCGGCACACCGCTGGCCGAGCTGGAAGCCACCCTCGAAGAGCACGGCCAGATGCTGCCCTTCGAGCCGCCCCGCTACGGCGAAGGCAGCACCGTGGGCGGTATGGTCGCCACCGGGCTCTCCGGCCCCCGCCGCCCTTGGGCCGGCAGCGTGCGCGATTTCGTGCTGGGCACACGAGTGATCAGCCACGAAGGCATCGAGCAGCGCTTCGGCGGTGAAGTGATGAAAAACGTGGCGGGCTACGATCTGTCACGCCTGATGGTCGGCGCCCAGGGCAGCCTGGGCCTGATCACCGAGATGTCATTCAAGGTGCTGCCCAAGCCCGGCGCCACCCACAGCCTGCACCTGGAGCTTTCCCTCGAGGAGGCCCGCCTGCGCCTGGCCGAATGGGGCCGCGAGCCGCTGCCGATCAGCGCCGCCGCCTGGCTCGACGGCGCCCTGCACCTGCGCCTGGAGGGCGGGCCAAGCTCGGTGGAAGCGACTCGCGCGCGTATCGGCGGCGACGACCTCGACAACGGCTTCTGGACCGCCCTGCGTGATCAGCGCCTCGGGTTCTTCCGCGGCGGGGACGCCCCGCTGTGGCGACTCTCGCTGCCCCACCGCGCGCCAGCCCTGGACCTGCCCGACATCGATGAGCGGGAAATGATCCACGATTGGGCCGGGGCCCAGCGCTGGCTGCGCAGCGACCTCGACGCCGAAACCCTGCGCCGCGCCTGCCAGTCTGCCGGAGGCCACGCCACCTGCTACGGTCCCCGGCCTCACGCCACCGAGCCCTTCACGCCGCTGCCCGAACTGTTGTTGAAGTATCACCGCAACCTCAAGGCACAGCTCGACCCCAAGGGACTCTTCAACCCCGGCCGGCTCTACGCGGCGCTCTGAGACGTACAGGATTTCGACATGCAGACGCACTTCACCGAGGAAGCCCTCAAGCAGCCGCATATCCAGGAGGCCGATCGCGTCCTGCGCAGCTGCGTGCACTGCGGCTTCTGTAACGCCACCTGCCCCACCTATCAGCTGCTGGGCGACGAGCGCGACGGGCCGCGCGGGCGCATCTACCTGATGAAGCAGATGCTGGAAAACCCGGATGACAGCGAAAACGTCACCGAGCAGACTCGCCTGCACCTGGACCGCTGCCTGACCTGTCGCAACTGCGAGACCACCTGCCCCTCCGGCGTGGAGTACCACAAGCTGCTCGACATCGGCCGTGCCGAGATCGAGCGCCGGGTGCCACGCAGCCGCGCCGACCGCGCCCAGCGCTATGCGCTGCGCAAGGCGCTGGTGGAGCCCAAGCGCTTTCAGGCACTGCTCAAGCTGGGCCAGACCTTCAAGCCGCTGGTACCCGGCAAGCTCAAGGACAAGCTGCCGCCCTCCCCGGCCGATGCCGGCACGCGCCCCGAGTACCAGCGCCACGCACGGCAGATGCTGATTCTCGAGGGCTGCGTGCAGCCGGGGCTCTCGCCCAATACCAATGCCGCCACCGCGCGGGTGCTTGATCGGCTGGGCATCGGCCTGACGCCGGTCGCCGAGGCCGGCTGCTGCGGCGCCATCGATTTTCACCTCAATGCCCAGGACGACGGCCGCGCCCGGGCGCGGGCCAACATCGACGCCTGGTGGCCGCACATTGAGGCCGGCGCGGAAGCCATCGTGCAGACCGCCAGCGGCTGCGGCGCCTTCGTCAAGGAGTACCGCGACATCCTCAAGGACGACCCCGCCTACGCCGACAAGGCCAAGCGCGTGAGCGAGCTTGCCAAGGATCTGGTCGAGGTGCTGCGCGACGAAGAGCTGACGAGCCTCGAGGTCAACGAAGGCCGCCGGCTGGCCTTCCACTGCCCCTGCACCCTGCAGCACGCCCAGAAACTCGGCGGCGCGGTGGAGGGCGTGCTGGTCAAACTCGGCTTCACCCTCACGCCCGTGCAGGACGCCCACCTCTGCTGCGGCTCGGCGGGCACCTACTCGATCACCCAGCCGGAACTGGCCACCCAGCTGCGCGACAACAAGCTCAACGCCCTCGAGGCCGGCAACCCGGAGACCATCGTGACTGCCAACATCGGCTGCCAGACGCACCTCAACGGCGCGGGGCGCACGCCGGTCAGGCATTGGATCGAAATCGTCGATGAGTCGTTGCCCCCCTCGGCGGGCAACGCTTAGAGAGTATTCAGCAACGCGGCAGATGAGCGCCGGGGACAAGCCAAAGCGAGGGTCTTTTGCCATGGATGGCAAAAGTAGCGCCCAGGGACGGGTTCACAGCGCCCTCGCGTGGCTTTGTCGCCGGGAAGCTCATCACCGACAACATTACGACTCAAGGAGAGCCCCATGAAGACCAAACCCGTACTCACCCTGACCGACGTCAACGCCATCCTCGATGCCGCTCAGCAAGAAGCGGAAGCCAACGACTGGAAGGTGACCATCGCCGTTGCCGACGACGGCGGCCACCTGCTCGGCCTGCGCCGCCTCGATGGCGCCCCGGCCATGACCCCCGACGTCGCCACCCAGAAGGCCCGCAGCTCGGCGCTCGGCGCCCGAGAGACCCAGGCCTTCGAGGACATGATCAACGGCGGCCGTAACGCCTTCCTCTCCGCGCCGATGCAGGGCCTGCTCTCCGGCGGCGTGCCGGTGATGGTCGAGGGCCAGATGGCCGGCACCGTCGGTGTCTCCGGCGTCAAGCCCGACCAGGACGTACAGGTCGCCAAGGCCGGCATCGCCGCCGTCGCCTGACCATACCGCTTCGCTCGTCGACGCCCCGTTGGCTGCTGTGGCTCCGGGGCGTCGTCGTTTCGGTGCGAAACGCAGCGGCCATCTATACTGACAGCGCCAGACCGCAGCCTGACCGGTCGAAAGGCGGCAGGCGTTCGGCACGGCACCTGACGACAGGTATTCACCAGGGCCAGCCTGGCAAGGCGTAGGCCGGGCCACGCCCAAAGGGAGGAATTACAATGATCAAGAAGCTCTTTGCCGCCATGGTACTGATGGCCTTCATGGCACCCGCCTGGGCTCACATGTGCCCTGCACTGATGGCCGACATCGACGAAGCGCTACAAAATGAAGAAATTGTCGCTCAGCTCAGCGAGGACGAACTGGAACGGGTCAACGAACTGCGTGCACAAGGTGAGCAGTACCACAACGATGGCGATCACGGTCAGTCAGAGGAAGTCTTGAACGAGGCCAAGGGCATTCTCGGGGTTTGAGCTACCCTCCGCTCCTGGCAGGCCCAGTGTCGCTGCAAGCCTGACGAAATGAGCCCCACCTCGGTGGGGCTCGGCTCATGGCTTGCGTGGAACATGTCAATCATTCGCCCGGCCCGGGGCAACGCACCAGGGTGACCTCATGATCCTCGCGATCAAGGTAGGTCAGCGTCAGCACGTCATCTTCCGCCTCGTCTCCCGCTTCGAGCGACATGCGGATCCGTTCGTCCGTGGCCATGTCATCGGCCGGGCAGTCGAGCTGGGCCTCCCAGACGTTGTCTCCCTCTTCCGTGACCTCCATGTCACACGAGGCCTCGCTACCCTCAATACGTGACGGGCCAAGCGTAATGGCTTGATCCTCCTCCTCGTCGCGCTCACAAAGGGCCGGCTCGGTCGCCCAGCGACCGGAGTAGGCAACGGCATCTTCCAGGGCAGGGTCATCGCCATGCGATTCAGCCTGCACATGGCTGGCAAAAAGAGCCAGGCCCAGCGCAGTACACAGTGCCATCCATCCGTAGTGTCGATGCTCCATGGTTTTCACCTCGATGTTAGCGTTGTGTGTTTTTGGACTCGCCACTGGTAAGCGTAGCCCAACTGCCACGAATGCCAGACGGCAGCAAGATTAGCCTCCTCATGATTTGCACCCACGCAGCAGACCGATATCATGTTGGCTTTCGCGAGCCCCGACGCAGGGGGCCACACCATGTCGAGAGGCACCATGCCGCTGCTTTACTTCCTGCCCCCGCTGGGCGCCGTGCTGATCTGGTCGGGCAACATGACCATCAACCAGCTCACCGTGGGCACCATCGCGCCCAGCAGCATCGCCTTCCTGCGCTGGCTACTGGCGCTGGCCGTGCTCACTCCCTTCCTGTTGCCGGCCGCCTGGCGCCACCGCCATACGATTCGCCGCGAGTGGATCAAGCTAGCCACTCTCGGCCTGCTCGGCATGGGGTTGTGGCAGGGGCTTGCCTATGTCGCCGCCGAAACCACCTCGGCCACCAACATGGGCATTCTCGCGGCCATGGTGCCACTGCTCACGGTACTGTTGAGTGCCCTGATCCTGCGCGAAGCGCCGAGCCTTGGCGGCACCGTGGGCGGCCTGCTCGCTCTGTTCGGCGTCATGGTGCTGCTCGGGCGTGGCGATCCGCTCTCCTTGCTTCAGCTCGAGGTGGCCCTTGGCGACCTGCTGATGGTCATCGCCGCCACCTGCTACGCCCTCTATGGCGTGATGCTCAAGCGCTGGCCACTGGACCTGCCTCCCTGGGTGCTGCTCTACGCCCAGGTGGTGTTCGCCGTACTTTTCCTGTTGCCACCCTACCTGATGGGCCCGATGACCCCGGTCGACGGCCAGAACGTCTGGCTGATCCTGTATGCCGGGATTCCCGCCTCGATCATCACCACCTTCTTGTGGATGCGCGCCATCCGACAAATCGGCGCCAGCCAGGCCAGTATCTTCATCAACCTGATGCCCTTGTTCAGCGCCCTGATCGCCATGGCGTACCTGGGTGAGCGCATCGCGGCTTTCCACCTGGTCGGCGGCGCGATGGTGCTGAGCGGAGTGCTCATGGCCCAGACCCTGACCCAACCTCTCATACGCCGAGCCACTCGCAGCCCATGACCCTCGACACCACACAGCTCAATCGCGAACGGGTGTTCTTCGCCGACGCCGAGGCAATCTGGCTGTTCGGCTATGGCTCGTTGATCTGGAAGGCGGAGTTCCCTTACCAGGAGCGACGGCCCGCCCATATCGAAGGCTGGGCCAGGCGCTTCTGGCAAGGCTCTCACGATCATCGTGGAACCCCGGAGAACCCGGGCCGCGTGGTCACCCTGGTCGAATCCCCCGGCTCGATCTGCCAAGGCATGGCCTATCGTATCGGTGCCGAAGTGCTGGGACCGCTGGACGTGCGCGAAAAGAATGGCTATCTGCGCGAACTCACCCTCATGCACTTCCACGACGGTAGCCACGCCGAAGGGCTGGTCTATCTAGCCACCCAGGACAACGCCGCCTTCCTCGGCGACGCCCCGCTCGACGACATGGCCCTGCAGATCGCCACCGCTCACGGCCCCAGCGGCGCCAACCGCGACTACCTGCTGAACCTTGCCGCTGCTCTGGAAGACCTCGGTGCCGAGGATGAGCATGTCGTCGCACTGGCCGACCGGGTCAGAGACCTCCGATCTATGGCCAGGTAGCTGGACAGTAGTGCTAGAGAACGTACATGCGTAGCGGCATCCATAGCCCCATACCGATCATGATCAAGTTCTCGGTCAGCGACACGAAGCCCA
The DNA here is from genome assembly GCF_013697085.1 of Billgrantia kenyensis. Taxonomy (GTDB): domain Bacteria; phylum Pseudomonadota; class Gammaproteobacteria; order Pseudomonadales; family Halomonadaceae; genus Halomonas; species Halomonas kenyensis. The sequence goes on along the minus strand of NZ_JACEFT010000009.1, from coordinate 121,867 downwards.
GCGGCACCTGGCTGTCGCCGCCCACGCAGGCACACTTGAGTTCGCGCTTGTCGATGTAGACCGCCTTGAACACCGAGACGGCGCCCACCGTACCGATGAACAGCGCGACGGGAGCGGCCAGCCACACCAGGGCGCCGGCCAGCATCAGAATGCCTGCCAGCGTCTCGGCATAGGGATAGACGTAACCGTAGCGCACCTGGCGCTGCGCCAGCAGATCGTAGTTGAGGAACATGGTGCTGAAGCTCTCCACGTCCTTGAGCTTCTGCAGCCCCAGCAGGGTCATGGCAATGGCCACGAAGTATTCCGGCATCCTGGCGCTCACCAGCGAACCGGTCGCGGTCCAACTCACGGCCAGCCCCATCAGCAACGCCGTGGCGAACAGGGCGATCACCGGTTGGTAGGTGGTCTCGTCGGCGTCCGGTGTGGCCAGGTCAAAGTATTCCCGCAGCTCGTCGTAGCCACCGATGCGCCGGCCATCGATGAAGGCCTGGGGCGTGGTATCGACCCCATGCTCTTCCTTGAACGCCTCAGTCTCCTCCCGCGTGGTCAGATGGTGATCCTCGACCTCGAAGCCCTTGCGCTTCAGCAGGTCCTTGCTCTTCAGGCCGAAGGGGCACAGGTGCTCTTCCATGACCATGCGGTATAGCTTGGCCTGCTTACCCTGCCCCACTGACTGTCCCTGAGCCATGGCATCTCTCCTTGGGTCGTGCATTCACCCCAAGGGTAGCCAATGGGAGCGTCAGCGAATCCCCGCCCTGAGGAACGACTGCACGAACTGGCGCTGGAACAGCAGGAAGGCGACCAGCAGCGGCGCAATGCTGAGCAGCGTGGCGGCGCTGACGGTGGCCCGGGGAGATACGCTGTGTCAAGTCTATGGATATATGCTTAGTCCCCTCGGCATACGCTAAAGGGCCACACGACGCCCAACCATCACGAGGTCATGCTCAACATCTCCCATTCGGGCGACCTTGGGCATGAAGCCCCAGCGCTTGAACTGGAACTTCTCGAACAACCTGATACTGGGCGTATTGGAAGCGAAGATGGTGGTTGCCAGCACCTCGATACCCATGGCCGGCGCATACTCAATAGCCTGCCCCAGGATATAGCTCCCCAGCCCCTTCCCCTGATAGTCCGGATGGACCTTGTCGGACGTAATGAAGTACCCGGGCCGATCGTTCATGAAGTAGGAGTAGTTCAGGTACCCGATCCATTGTCGAAGAAGGGGCCGTACAAAATGCCATCGCTCCCAAGAGCGTGATGACGGTCGCAAATACGCCGAATGACCGCCGGGTCCAGGATAAGGTCGCAAGAAGCAGGGTCGAGAACAAGGTAGTCATTTCCCAAAGCATCGTATTTGATAAATTCCAACGGCAGCTCCTTCAGCGAATGTCGACGCCGAGGGACTCATCGAGCCCCAGCATCAGATTCAGGTTTTGCACTGCCGCACCGGAAGCGCCCTTGCCGAGGTTATCCAGCTTGGCCACCAACAGGCCTCGGGAACCATCTTCGGATCCGAAGAGATGAATATGTACCTCGTTGCTACCATCCAAGCCATGTGGCGTTAGGAACGGCGCCGTATCCGGATCGACCGTGTTGAAGGCTTGGAGCTTCACGAAGTCTTCCGCGCGATAATACGCTTCGAAAGTGTCCAGCAGGCGATCCAGCTGTCTGCCGCTTACCTCCTGCAGCGGGATGCTCACCAGCATTCCTTGGCGGTAGTCCCCCACACTCGGAATGAAGATAGGGGCATGGGCCAGGCCGCTGAGCACCTGGATCTCCCGGACATGCTTGTGCTGAAAATCCAGGCCATAGGCCGCCACAGCGGGGTTCTGGGACTCCCCGCTCTCATAGCGCTCGATGAGCTGCTTGCCCCCCCCGGAATAGCCCGAGACGGCATTGATGGCGTAGATATCATCTGCCGACAGAACCCCAGCAGACACCAAGGGTGCCAGCATCAAAATAGCTCCTGTGGCGTAGCACCCGGGATTGGCCACACACTGCGCACCAGCGATCGCGACGCGCTGCCGGTCGTTGAGCTCCGGTAACCCAAAGACCCACCCCTCGGCGGTCCGGTGAGCCGAACTCGCGTCGAGCACGCGACAGCCTGCCTCTTGCGCCAGCGCCGCCGCCTCTTTCGCTGCCGCATCCGGCAAGCAGAGCACGGCGACATCCACTTCCCGCATCAGACGACGCTTTTCGTTCGCATCGCGCTTGAGTTCCGGATCGATACTTACGACTTCGATCTGGGGGTGGCGCGCCAGACGCTCACGGACCTGAAGCCCCGTAGTCCCTGACTCGCCATCGATAAACACACTCTTCATATTGGTCACCTTATCCTCAGCGTAAGCGCCAACGCGGCGTCACAACAGGCCGGCACTGAGGCGCAACAGCCTGCCAGTGAAAACTCGACGCCTGCCAACTAGGCTGTCTGCCCTGCCGACTCAAGGAGAACCGACTTGATCCTGGAAAGGCCTTCCTCGAGTTCGGCCGTGGGACGCACGAAGGTCAAGCGCATGCCATGCTTCTCGCCGAACAGTTCAGCGGGCATCGTCAGTACCCCCATGTCATGCAGCACCTTCCGGCAGAACTCCAGAGAGGAACCTGGGACATGCAGCCTGACCCAGCAAAAAGGAGTACCTTCCGGTGAGCGCCGGCGCGAAAATCGAATTCATAAGAGTATGGCGCCGGTTTTAACCAGGGTTCGATATTCAAGAGCTTCATAAGCGCCAGCATGGGGCCAAATGACGTTGCCATCACACAGGAGGCACCGGGGGAGGTACCGATTTGGCCTCGAAATCCAGGCTCGGAGATTCTGTGTAGGCGGCCGCACGGCGTGAGGCCCTGGCCGAACCGCACCAGCTGCTCCGTCTCAGACTGAGCGTCATTGATCCCGAAGAAGGACTCAAAGGTGAAAATCACAGCCTCCTCTACTTTTAAAACCACCACAAGAGCTTTAATTATCACATAGACACCCACCAAAATCCCTGCACGACCAAAGCTCCAGAATTCGTAAGCATCATCTCAAAAAAACGGTAATATAAAACTTACAAATGTACGCCACAGCTTAATAAGGCTTAGCTATAAATTGAATAAATGGAGATCAACAAAATGATTGCAAACTTTTCTGAGGCTAGTGAAAAAATTGCCAAGAAGCACTTTGGGCATCCACAACCCTACAAGTTGGAGTCCATCCAGTGCTGGACCTCATGGCTCCTAGAGTCGGCTCATTAGAATCCCGCATATTGTGGGACCAAGGCCGTGCAAGAGTCTCCACGGAGGAACACTCACCGAATCCCCGCCCTGAGGAACGACTGCACGAACTGGCGCTGGAACAGCAGGAAGGCGACCAGCAGCGGCGCAATGCTGAGCAGCGTGGCGGCGCTGACGGTGGCCCAGTTGACACCGGTTTCCGGCGCCGAGAAGATGCCGAGCCCCACGGTGAGCGGGCGGCTCTCCACCGAATTGGTAACCACCAGCGGCCACAGGAAGTTGTTCCAGTGATGGCTGATCGAGACCAGGCCGTAGGCCAGGTAGGTGGGCTTGGCCAAGGGCACGTAGACCTTGAGCAGGATCGCCATCCAGCCGCAGCCCTCCACCCGGGCCGCCTCCTCCAGCTCGCGGGGGATGGTCTTGAAGGTCTGGCGCAAGAGGAAGATGCCGAAGGCGCTGGCCACGTAGGGCAGCCCGATGCCGGTGATGGTGTCGACCAGCCCCAGGGAGCTTGCGATGCGGTAGTTCTCGACGATCAGCACCTCGGGGAAGACGAACAGCTGGATCAGCACCAGCATGAACAGCACGTCGCGCCCGGGAATGGGAAAGCGGGCGAAGGCGAAGGCCGCCAGGGTGCAGACCACGAACTGACCCAGCACCACCCCGGTGACCAGCAGGAAGGTGTTGAGGTAGTAGCGGGCGAACGGCGCCTGGGCCCAGGCGTTGGTAAAGTTGTCCAGCGTCAGCGGAGCGAACAGATCGAAGCGCACCATGTAGGCCGGCGGATGGAAGGCGGCCCAGATCGCGTAGAGCAGCGGGAAGATCCAGATGATCGCCAGCAGCCAGGCGGCCGTGGTCTCGAGGCTCGGCACGCGCAGGACGTAGCGGCTGGCGGTGGGGCTGATGGCGCGGTTCATTGATAGTGCGTCCTGCGGTCAAGCACGGTGAACTTGAGCGTGGCCACCACGGCCAACACCAGCAGGATCACCACGGTGATGGTGGCCGCATAGGTGCGGTCGAAGAACGAGAAGGCGTTCTCGTAGACGTAGTAGAGCAGCAGGTTGGTGGCGTTGTTGGGCCCGCCCTTGGTCAGGATGAACAGGTGATCGACCACCCGCACGGCGTTGATCAAGGCATTGATCAGCACGAACAGCGTAGTCGGCATCAGCAGCGGGAAGGTGACCCGCCAGAAGAAGCTCCAGCGGCTGGTGCCCTCCAGGTCCGAGGCCTCCTTCAACTCCGGCGGTATGCTCTGCAGCGCCGCCAGATAGAAGATCATGAAGAAACCGGCTTCCTTCCACACCGTCATCACGATCACCGAGGTCAGCGCCACGCTGGGGTCGCCCAGCCAGTTCACCCCGGAGAGCCCCAGCGCGCCGAGCAGCTTGTTGAACAGGCCGATCTGCGGCGCGTAGAAGAACATCCAGATGTTGGCCGCGGCGATCATCGGCAGGATGGTCGGGGTGAAATAGGCCATGCGCACGAAGCCGCGCCCTGGCAGCCGGGCGTTGACGAACAGCGCCATGCACAACGCCAGGGCGATGGAGGTGGGAATGGTGCCGAGGGCATAGATCAGGTTGTTGCGCGCCACCCGCCAGAAGGTGCGATCCTCCACCAGCATCGCGTAGTTCTCCAGCCCGACGAACTCCGGCGGCGCGCCGCGAAAGCCGGGCAGGAATAGGCTGTTGATCAGCGTCGCCACGGTGGGCAGGTAAGCGAAGGTGCCAAGCAGCACCGCCGCCGGCAGCAGCAACAGCGCACCGTAGATTTGCATACGTCGGTTGGCGCCATGGATTACCAAGGTTTGACTCCTGCACCATCGCGGCGCCGGGGATAGGTCAATGAGGAGGTCATTTGCCATGGATGGCAAATGTAGCGTCCAAGGAGGGATTCACAGCGCCTCCTCATTGACCTTTGTCCCCGGCGGCCTCGTCTGCGAAAACTCGTCGAGTCGGCCTTTCCTCAATGTGAGCGTGCGTAGCGGCGCAGCGCCGCGTCGGCTTCACCTTGGGCCTGGCGCAACGCCTCCTCGGGTGACATCTGGCCAGTCAGCGCCGCCTGCACGGCGTTGTCCAGCGCCCGGCGCACGCGTCCGCCCTGGTAGGTGGCCAGCTCCGCGGTGGCGTGCTCGAGCTGATCGCGGGCCACCGCCGCCGGGGCGAACTCCTCGACGTAGTCACGCAGCGCCTCGGTCTCGTAGGAGGCCGGACTGACGCCCATGTAGCCGGTCTCGATAGACCAGGCCGCGGCACGCTCGGGGTCGGTCATCCAGCGGATGAAGGTCATCGCCGCGCGCTGCTCCTCCTCGGTGCTGTCCTTGAACAGGTAGAAATTGCCGCCCCCGGTGGGGCTGCCACGCTGGGTGTTCATGGGGAGTTTCGCCACGCCGAAGTCGAAGCCCGCTTCGTTGCGCACCGCGGTGAGGTTGCCGGTGGTGTGCCACATCATGGCCGTGGCTTCCTCGATGAAGTTCTGGCGCAGCGTGCCCCACTCGATGGTGCCGTCGGGCATGGCCTGATGCTCCTGGGAAAGTGAGACCCAGTATTCCAGCGCCTCGATGGCGGCAGGGTCGTCGAAGTAGACCTCGGTGCCCTCTTCGTTCATCAGCCGGTGGCCATTCTGGAAGGCGAATGCCTGGAACATCCAGTAGGGGTAGCCGGTAGAGGGCACCATCACGCCCCACTGCTGGCCGTTGCTCGCCTCGCGCACCGCGGCAGCCATCTCGGCCATCTCCTCCCAGTTCTCGGGCGGCGTCTCGGGGTCGAGCCCGGCGGCCTCGAAGGCGTCCTTGTTCCAGTACAGCACGATGGTGGAGCGCTGGAAGGGGATGCCGTAGGTCTGACCGTCGATCTGGCCGTTCTCCATCAGCCCGGGGTAGAAGCCGTCGAGCCACTCCTGCTCCTCGTCGGTTTCGATCACCGAGTCGAAGGAGACGATGGCGTCCTGCTCCAGCAGGTCGAACAGGTCGATGGAGAACAGCACCGAGAGCTGTGGCGGGTTGCCTGCCTCGATGGCCGACATCGCCCGTACCCGGGTGTCGTCGTAGTTGCCGGCATAGATGGCATTCACCGAAATATCCGGGTGTTCACTCTCGAACTCGGCCACCAGGCCGTCGATCACGTCGGTCAGGGCACCGCCCACGGCCACCGGGTAGTACATGGTCAGCTCGGTCTGGGCCTGAGCGGTCAATGCGCCGGCCGCCAGAAGCCCGGCTCCGGCCAGCACCGTTACGCCTTTTCGACGGCGTTTGATCAGTGAGAAGCGTGCGTTCATCGGTTCACTCCTGGAGAGTCGTTCCCTGCGGGATATGACGAGGCCTGGGCCTCACGGTCTTGCACTGCATTGCCTTGGGCACCGGGGCGGCCCGGCTCGAAGCGATGGCGCCCCGTCCGCGCTGACAGGTCGTGGCCCGTTATCGCCAAACGTTGCCCATCGCTCGCATCGAAGAAATGCGCCGTCTCTGGCCGCCACTGCAGCCGGCAGGCCGCCCCGGCAGCGAGTGATGGCCTGCCGTCGAGGCGGGCGCGCAGCTGCTGGCTACCCACCTTGAGCCGCACGATGCTGTCGGCGCCGAGGTATTCGGCATCGATCACCTCGGCGGGCACGCCGGGCTCATCAGCCGGCAGCAGGCGCACCTCCTCCGGGCGCAGGCCCAGCCAGTGCCCCTTGGCTTCGTGGGGTGCCACACTGCAGCGGGGCTCGCCATCGATCACGGCGCCGTCCGCCGCTGCGGCAAGCGTCACCAGGTTCATCGCCGGGCTGCCGATGAAGCTGGCAGCGAAGGCGCTGGCCGGGCGCTCGTAGAGCTCGCTTGGCGTGGCATCCTGTACGATGCGACCCTCCTGCATCAGGATCACCCGATCGCCCATGCTCATCGCCTCGACCTGGTCGTGGGTGACGTAGATCACCGTCATGCCGAGCCGCTGCTGCAGGGCCTTGATCTCGCGGCGCATCTCGCCGCGCAGGCGGGCGTCGAGGTTGGACAGCGGCTCGTCCATCAGGCAGATGGGGTGTTCGGAGATGATCGCCCGGGCCAGCGCGACCCGCTGGCGCTGGCCGCCGGAGAGCTGGGCCGGCTTGCGCTCGAGATAGGCTTCGAGATCGACCAGTTGGGCCACCCGCGCCAGGCGCTCGCGGCGCTCGGCCTTGGGCACCTTGCGGCTGCGCAGGCCGAAGACGATGTTGTCGGCCACGCTCAGGTGAGGAAACAGCGCGTAGGACTGGAACACCATGCTGATGCCACGGTCGCCCGGCGGCAGGTGGGTGACGTCGCGCCCGCCGATCTCGATGCGACCGGCGGACGCCTGTTCGAGCCCGGCGATCATGCGCAGCGTGGTCGACTTGCCGCAGCCCGAAGGGCCAAGCAGGATGACAAACTCCCCCGGCGCCACATCGAAGCCGATGGCGTCGACGGCAGTGGTATCGCCCCAGCGCTTGCTCACGGCCTCGAGCCGGATGCGCTGGCGATCATCGGGCGCTGCGTGCGCCCCTGGGTGATTGTTCTTGTTCGGGTTCATGCTGCGTCCGCGTTGCCGGTGAAGGCGTGGCATGGCTGTCATCGACTCTCCCGAATCTCAGCGTAGTCGCAAATTCGAATTCGTGGAGCCATCCTGAAAGGCATCGATGACGCTGGCATGACAGTTCCGCTACCGAACGGCAACGGCGGGACCACCCGTCCCTCATGCTAGAATTGCCTTTTCCCCTGATCAGGAACCGAGCGCAATGTCCCTTGACGACCTGCACCTCAATCTCCGCAACCTGACGCAGGACGATTACCCTCAGCTCAAGCAGCTGATGGATGCCGTCTACGACGACATCGGCGGCGCCTGGCCGCAGCACTCCATCGACCGGCTGATCCAGGAGTTCCCCGACGGCCAGATCGCCATCGAGGACGACGAGCGGCTGGTGGGCGTGGCGCTCACCGTGCGGGTCGACTACGACGAGTTCTCCAACCCGCACAAGTACGACGACCTGGTAGGCAACCGCGAGATCATCTTGAACGACCCCGAGGGCGATGCCATGTACGGGCTGGACGTGCTGATCCACCCCGACTATCGCGGCTACCGCCTGGGCCGGCGTCTCTACGAGGCACGCAAGGAGCTGTGCCGCTCGCTCAACCTGCGGGCGATACTCGCCGGCGGTCGCATCCCCAACTTCCACGAGCACCCGGAGCTGAGCCCCACCGAGTACCTCGACCGAGTGGCGCGCAAGGAGATCCACGACCCGATTCTCTCCTTCCAGTTGGCTAACGACTTTTTGGTCAAGCGGCTGCTGCGCAAGTACCTGCCCGAGGACGAGAAGTCCCAGGGCTACGCCACCCTGCTGGAGTGGAACAACATTCTTTACGAGCCCGCCGAACGGGTGCTGGAGAATCGCCCCACCCAGGTTCGGGTCGGCGCCGTGCAGTGGCAGATGCGCGAATCCGCTTCGGTGGAGTCGGTGCTGCAGCAGGTGGAGTACTTCGTCGACGCCATCTCCAGCTACCAGAGCGACTTTGCGGTGTTCCCGGAGCTGTTCAACGCGCCGCTGATGGGCTTGCAGGACCGCGCCACCCAGCAGGACCAGCTCGCCGCCATCCGCTACCTGGCCGGCTTCACCGAGCAGTTCAAGACCGAGATTTCGCGCATGGCGGTCTCCTACAATATCAACATCATTGCCGGTTCGATGATCGAGGTGGGCGAGGACGACCGGCTCTACAACGTCAGCTACCTGTGCCATCGCGACGGCGACGTCGAGAAGCAATCCAAGCTGCACATCACGCCCCAGGAGCGCCGCGAGTGGGTGATCGAGGGCGGCGACGAGCTGCGCGTGTTCGAGACCGACGCCGGCCGCGTCGGCATCCTGATCTGCTATGACGTAGAGTTCCCCGAACTCGGCCGGCTGCTGGCCGACCAGGACATGGACATCCTGTTCGTGCCGTTCTGGACCGACACCAAGAACGGCTACCTGCGGGTGCGCCACTGTTCCCAGGCCCGGGCCATCGAGAACGAGTGCTACGTCGTGCTATGCGGCAGCGTGGGCAACGTGCCGTCGATCCGCAACCTCGACATCCAGTACGCCCAGTCGTCGGTTTTCACGCCCTCGGACTTCGCCTTCCCCCACGACGCGGTGCTCTCCGAGACCACGCCCAACACCGAGATGGTGATCTTCTCCGATCTCGACCTCACCCGGCTCACCGTGGTGCGCGCCGAAGGCTCGGTGACCAATCTCAAGGATCGGCGCAAGGACCTGTTCGACCTGCGCTGGCGCGACTGGTCGTGGAAGTCCGGCGCGCGGCAGGAGGAGAGCTGAGGCCATGTTCGACCGCCTGCGTCGCTGGCGGGCCGAGCGCTTCGAGGCCCGCCACCCGCTTCCTGCGGAAGCCTGGGCCGAGGCCCGCTCGCGCCTGCCGCTGCTGGCCTTTCTCAGCGACGAGGAAGGCCAGCGCCTGGGCCGGCGCGCCTGGCACTTCCTGCATGCCAAGCGCACCAGCATGCATCCCGACCTGGCCGCCCACACCCCCTTCGACGAGCCTGCCCAGCTGGCCCTGGCCGCCCAGGCCTGCCTGCTGACGCTGGGCTGGTCGGACGACGAGCATGACGAGGCCTTCGCCGGCTTCCACGAAATCCTGATCCTGCCCGATGCCTTCCACCGTCAGGTGGAGGAGATGGACGAATTCGGTGTGATGCACGCCTACGAGGACGAGCGCGCCGGCGAGACCTCGGCCCAGGGGCCGGTGGTGGTGGCCTTCCCCGATCTGATGGAGAGCGGCGACTTCAGCGGCTTCAACGTGGTGATCCACGAGCTCGCCCACAAGCTCGACATGGGCAACTCGCTGGATATCGACGGCTTCCCGCCGCTGCCCCGGGACATGGATCCCAAGGAGTGGCATCGCGTCTTCACCGCGGTGTGGGACGACCTCCAGGCCCATCTCGAGCGCGGCGAGGCGCCGCCCATCGACGACTACGCCGCCACCCATCCCGGCGAGTGCTTCGCGGTGTGCTGCGAGTACTTCTTCAGCGGCCCCGACGTACTCAGTGGCGCCTACCCCGAGCTCTACGACCTGCTCACCCGCTACTTCCGCCAGGACCCGTTGAAGCGGCTTCCTGCCGATGAACTGCGTTAGGTCCGTGTATTGCCATCCATGACTTTGCGTTCAAGGAAGATATATGGTCTCTTGCGGCTATCCTACCGATTCATCATGATGGTCTGTATAACCTATCGGCTAAGTACACTCATCGCCGCTGGAGCGACAGGGACACTCCATGAGCCAGACTGACACCCAGCTACGCGAGCCGACTCTCTCACTCCTACCCAGCAATGGCAGCACTACGTCGGTAACCGCGGCATCGAATCGCTGAAAGTCGTTCGGCTGGATTGAGGGCACTATGGTCATCACGCATCTGGAATTGAAAAACTGGCGTAATTTCCGCCAAGCCGAGATGGACCTTGCACGCGTCTCCTACATCATCGGTCCCAATGCCTCGGGCAAGTCCAACCTGCTCGATGTCTTTCGCTTCCTGCGAGATATCTGCAAACCAGATGGCGGTGGGCTTCAGAAAGCAGTCAAGGATCGCGGCGGCATCACCAAACTACGTTGTCTGCACCACCGTCGGGATCCCGAAGTAAAGATCGTGGCACACTTGGCGGAGGGCTTTGAGGACGAAGCGCCAAGCTGGAAATATGTGCTGGGGTTCAGGCCTGAGGGCAAGGGTGCGCAGCGCATCCTGGTCACCACCGAGGAGGTCTGGCACCACGGGAAGCAAATTCTTTCTCGCCCATTGGCAGGAGAGCTTGATGATCCCCTCGTGCTAACCCAGACCCACCTTGAGCAAGCTACCGCCAATCGTGACTTTCGTGAACTTGTCGGGGCGTTCTCGGAAACCACCTACCTTCACTTGGTGCCACAGCTGCTCAAGTTCGGTGAGCAGATCGGTGGCCACCGGCTTGAGGATGACCCTTTCGGCCAAGGTTTCCTTGAGCGGCTGTCCAAGACACAAAAAAATACTCGAGATGCACGCCTGAAGCGCATCCAGGCCGCGCTGAGCATTGCCGTGCCGCAGTTCAAGGAGCTGCGGTTCGAGAAGGATGATATGGGTCACCCACATCTCCGGGCACTGTACGAGCACCATCGCCCTAATGCTGGCTGGCAGGGTGAGGAGCACTTTTCCGACGGCACGCTTAGGCTTTTGGGTATGCTCTGGTCATTGCAAGATGGCAATGGATTGTTATTGCTCGAGGAGCCCGAGCTGTCGCTGCACCAGGCCGTTGTGGAGCAAATCCCAGCGATGGTCGAACGAGTGCAGCGCACCCGTAAAACCAAGCGCCAGATACTGATCAGTACCCATAGCCAGGCGCTGCTCAACAACCTAGGTATAGACCCACGGGGTGTAGTAGTGCTCGAACCCAGCCGTGAAGGCACTACGGTGCGTTCCGTCGATGAGGTCGAGGCCCTGGGGCTGGATGCAGGCCTGAGCGTGGCCGATGTGGTACTGCCCAAGACACGCCCCAAGGGCATCGAGCAGTTGGGGCTATGGGAATGATATCGATCTATACCGCTGTTGAGGATCGCCTGAGCGCTGCGGTACTGGAAAGGTTAGTCGAGGAGACGGATGGCAAACTGGGCATCGGGGTTGCCATACCACCGAAAGGATCGGGCGACCTGAAAAAGAAGCTGCCGGAATTGATCCACCTGGCACCTCATATCCCGGTAGTGTTGCTGACCGACCTGGATCGCAAGGAGTGTGCTCCCAGCTTGATCGGGGAGTGGCTTGGCCAACAGGCGAAGCCAGATAAGCTGCTCTTCCGGGTCGCGGTTCGTGAAGTCGAAGCCTGGTTGCTTGCCGACAAGCATAACTTTGCCAGATTTGCGCACATCCCTCCCTCCAAGCTCCCGGAGTCACCGGAAGACCTCAACGACCCAAAGCAAACCTTGCTCAACCTGGTAGCTCGTCACTCGCCTTCTTCGCTCAAGCAGGACATAGTGGCCGATCATGGCCACGGCCCCAGGCAGGGTCTGGCCTACAACGAGCGGCTGAGCCAGTTCGTTTACAGCTGCTGGGATCCGGAAGAGGCCTCCATGCGTGCCGATAGCCTGGCACGCACACGCCTCCGCATCGGGAAGCTGGCATGTCAGTAAGGAGCAGTAGCGCCGAGTTCCTGGAGCAGATCAATCGCATTCGTCAACAATGACCACCTCGATTTCAAGGTGCGCTACCTCTGGCTCAGCTCGCCAGCGAAGCCTGAGTTCATTTCCCCTCCAGTAACCCGACCAGCTCCGGCACCGACTTGTCGGCATGGCCAGCATCGCTGGCCTGGCGATAGAGCGCCAGCACCGCTTCGGCCACCCCGCCCTCGGCGGCAAGATCCTCGGTCATGGTGCGGTAGTAGCCGATGTCCTTGAGCGCATTGGCCACGCTGAAGCGGAATCCGGACGGATCGCCGGCTTCGATGTAGGGCCGCAGCCGCTCCAGCACCACCCCACCGCCGCCACCCTTGCCCAGCACGTCGAGCAGCGCCGCATCGTCGATACCGGCCCGACGCGACGCCGCCGCGGCTTCGGCCAGCACCGCGGTGAAGCCCAGCGAGACGAAGTTGTGCAAGAGCTTCAGGGTATGCCCCGCCCCCACCGGCCCGGCGTGGGCGATGTTCTCGGCAAAGCATTCGAGCAGCGGGCGCACCTCGGTGAACAGTGCCTCGGGCGCGCCGACGATCAGGTTCAGCCGCCCCTCCTCGGCCTCCTTGGGCGTGCGGGTCATGGCGGCGTCCATGAAGCGGCCACCGGCGGCTTCCACGCGAGCAGCGACTCGTTCAGTGGAGCTCGGCAGCGCCGTGGAGCAGTCGATCACCACCGTGCCCGGCGCCAGCCCTCCGAGCACCCCGCCCGGTTCGAACAAAACCGCCTCCACCTGGGGCGAGCCAGTCACACACAGGATCATCACCTCGGCGGCCTCGGCCACCTCGCGTCCGCTGCCCTTGGCCACCGCACCGGCGCCGAGCAGGTCTTCCACCGGCTGGTTGCCCGGGTGATCCAGAAAACAGAGCGCATGGCCACCGCGCAGAATATTGGCGGCAATGCCATGGCCCATCAGGCCGACCCCGATCAGGCCGACCCGGCGTGATGCCTTCATGCCTCTCTCCTCTCGCTGAGAATCGTTCGTCTCAACCATGTCGGATCGCCACGGTCTTAAGCCGAGTGTAGCTGCGCAGCCCCTCGAAGCCTTTTTCGCGGCCATGCCCGGAGCGCCCCACGCCGCCGAACGGCAGTTCGATGCCGCCCCCGGCGCCGTAGTTGTTGATGAATACCTGACCGCTGCGGATGCCCTTGGCCAGGCGCAGCTGGCGACCGCCGTCGCGGGTCCAGACACCGGCACAGAGGCCGAAGTCGGTGGCGTTGGCCAGGCGCAGCGCCTCGGCCTCGTCGCGAAAGAGTTGCACCGCCAGCACCGGGCCGAACAGTTCTTCACGCAGCACGGTATGGCCGGCGGGGATGTCGGTGAGCAGGTGAGGCACCACGAAATGGCCGCCCTCCGGGGCTCCGGCGGCCAGTTCACCCTTCGCCGCCACGCGCACGCCGTCGGCCTGGGCGGCTTCCAGGCGCGCCTCCAGGCCGGCCTTCTGGCGGGCGTTGATCAAGGGGCCACAGTCGGCGTTGGCTTCACCGGCAGCGCAGCGCAGCGCCGAGAAGCGCTCGATCAGCTCGCCCAGCACCGCCTCGGCACAGCTCGCTTCCAGCAGCAGACGGCTGCCGGCGGAGCAGGTCTGGCCGGCGTTCTGGATGATCGCGCGCACCACCGTGTCCAGCACTTGTGGCATGTCGGCATCGGCGAAGACGATCTGCGGCGACTTGCCACCCAGCTCCAGGGTCACCGGTACATGGTGCGCCGCCGCGGCCTGGGCCACCTGGGTACCCGTCTCGGGTGAACCGGTGAAAGAGAGATGATCGATGGCCGGATGCGAGGCCAGCGCCGCGCCCGCCTCTCGCCCCAGCCCCGGCACCACGTTGAGCACGCCTGGCGGCAGGCCCGCCTCGCAGGCCAGCTCGGCCAGGCGCAGCACGCTCAGGCAGGCGTCTTCGGCTGGCTTGAGCACCACGCTGTTGCCGGTGGCCAGCGCCGCCGCCACGCAGCGCCCGAATATCTGCGCCGGATAGTTCCAGGGGATGATCTGCGCGCACACGCCATAGGGCTCGCGCAGGGTGAGCACGGCAAAGCCCTCGTCGAAGGGCAGCGTCTCACCGTGCAGCTTGTCGGCACCGCCGCCGTAGAAACGGAAGTAGCGCGCACAGGCGCGAATGTCGCCCTCGGCCTGGGCCATCGGCTTGCCGGTGTCGGCGCACTCCAGCGCCGCCAGGTTGGCGTGGTCGGCGTCGATGGCGTCGGCAAACTGCAGCAGCCACTCGCCGCGCCGTTTCGCGCTCCAGCGCGACCACTCGCCCAGGCTACCGGCGAAGGCGCGGCGCGCAGCGTCGACGGCCACCATCACCTCCTCGGCCTGGCAGCGGGCGATCTGGGCGATGGTTTGGCCGCTGGAGGGTGTCTCCACGTCGAGCAGCGCCTGGGTCGGTACCCACTCGCCGCCGATCAGGGCATCGCTGCGGGGTGTTACGGGTAGCACGGTCATACATTCTCCTTGTCGTTGTCTTTGTCCTGGAGATCGTTCCTCAGTAGACCAACCTCACCAGACCCAGCGAGATCCACGGCATATAGGTGATCGCCATCAGACAGGCCAGCACCACCAGCACGAAGCGCACCAGCCAGGGTAGCATCTGATCGATGGAGATCTTGGCCACGGCACAGGCGGCGAACAGGTTCACACCCAATGGTGGCGTGATCATGCCCAGCGCCAGATTGACCACCATGATCAAGCCGAAGTGCACCGGGTGAACGCCGAACTGGATGGCAATCGGCGTCAGGATCGGCGCCAGCACCAGGATGGCGGCGGAAGTCTCGATGAACATGCCGACGATCAGCAGCAGCACGTTGACCGCCAGCAGGAAGGCCATGGGACTGTCGAACACCTCCGTGACCCAGCCGGCGATATGGCCCGGCAGGCCCGTCCGGCTGATCAGGAAGCTGAACAGCGAGGCCGCGGCGATGATCAGCATCACCGCGGCGGTGGAGATCACGCTCTGGCGCAGGATCGGCCAAAGGTCGGCCACCTTGAGTTCGCGATAGTAGAGCCCGCCCACCAGCAGGGCGTAGAACACCGCCACCGCCGAGGCCTCGGTCGGGGTGAACACGCCACCGTAGATCCCGCCGATCACCACCACCGGCATCAGCAGCGCCGCCCAGGCACGCTGGAACGAGATCACGAAGCTGGTGCTGTCCTTATGGTCCTCCAGGCCGAAACCGCGCACCTTGCAGAACAGATAGAGGAACAGGATCAGTGCGGTGCCGATGAGCAGGCCCGGCCCCACCCCGGCCAAGAACAGCTGGCCAATGGAGGTATCGGTGCTGACACCGAACAGGATCAGCGGAATTGACGGCGGGATCAGCACCCCGAGCTCCGCCGAAGAAGCCTGAATCGAAGCCGCCAGCGGCTTGGGATAGCCATGGCGTACCATGGCCGGAATCAGGATGGCACCGATGGCGAAGGTGGTCGCCACGCTGGAGCCGGACACCGCGGCGAACATCATGCAGGTCAGCACGCAGGTCATCGCCAGGCCGCCCTGCACGCCGCCGACGATGGACTTGGCCAAGTCCACCAGACGCTGTGAAATACCGCCGGCGGCCATCAGATTGCCGGCGAGAATGAAGAACGGAATCGCCATCAGCGGGAACTTGTCGATGCCGATGAACATCTGCTGCGGCACCAGCAGCAGCGGCAGCCGGGTGAAGTACTCGATGCCGATGATCGAGGCCAGCATGATCGACACGGCGATCGGCACGCCGAAAGCGAACAGGATGATCAGCGACAGACCGATGACCAGGTTCATGAGCGCGGCCCTCCGCGCTCGCCATCCTCAGCGGCCTCGGGCATGGTCTGCTGGCGCAGATCGTGCATCTCCACCTCGGCTTCGCCCAGGTCGGGACCCACCGCCTCGCGGCCGGTCAACTGGGCCAGCAGCCGGGCAACGACCGAGACGATGGCGAAGCCGGCGCCGATGGGAATGGCGGCATAGGCGTAGGCCATGGAGATGTTCATCCCCGACATGGTCTGGTTGGCGACGCGCCGGGTCATGAGGATGCCGTAGTGAATCAGCACCACCAATACCAGCAGGCAGCACAGCACGATGGCGATTTCGAGCACCAGCAGCAGGCGCTGCGGCACCACCTTGTAGATCGCCTCCACGGCCATCATGTAGCCACCGCGAAAGGTCGCGGCCGCGGCCATGAACACGCACCAGATCATCGCCGTGCGCGCCGCCACCTCGGTCCAGGTGGAGGGCGCATTGAAGATAAAGCGAGTCAGCACCTGATAGAAGCTGAACGACACCGACACCACCAGCATGACCACCGCCACCGCCATGGCCAGGCGCGTCAGCTGACGTTCGAAACGAAGAAAGAGGTCGACCATGGGCTCACGATTCCTGCCGACGTGCTCCCGGCATGCACCGGAAGCACAGTTGGGTAACTCAGCGAAGCGGAGTGCCTGCACGACGCAGTGACGCCGCACAGGCCATCACGTTTTCTCAGCAGCTGGCCGCCTTCTCCTGGACCCTCTCCAGCATCTCGCTGCCGTGCTGACCGGTGAAGATCTCGTAGGCCGGCTCGACCGCCTGCTGGAAGGGGCCGATGTCGATCTCGGTGTTGACCGTCATGCCGTTGTCACGCAGCAGGGCCACACCCTCCTCCTCGAGCCGCGACACCTCGCCGCGAGTCGCCTCGGCCGAGGCACGCGCGGCTTCATGGAACCACTCGCGCTCCTCGTCGCTGAGCCCATCGAGTAGCAGCGGCGAACCCAGCACGGCGGCGGGCGAATAGACGTGACCGGTGAGCGAGAGATGATCCTGCACTTCCCAGAAGTTGGTGGCGACGATCACCGTGATGGGGTTCTCCTGGCCATCCACCACGCCCTGCTGCAGCGCCGTGAAGAGTTCCGGGAAGGCCATCGGAGTGGGCCGTGCGCCCATCTGACGGAACGCTTCCTGGTGCACCTCGTTCTCCATGGTGCGCACCCGCAGCCCTTCGGCATCGCCGGGGCTGGTCACTTCGCGACGGCTGTTGGTGAGGTGACGGAAGCCGTTCTCCGACCAGGCCAGGCCGACCAGGTCGTGCTGGGTCATCTTCTCCAGCAGCTCGTCACCGAGCTCGCTGTCGAGCACGCAGCGGGCCTGATCGTAGCTCTCGAACAGGAACGGCAGGTCGAGCACGTAGGTCTCCGGCACGAAGTTGCCGAGCGGGCCGGTGGAGGTGATGACCACGTCCACGGTGCCGATCTGCAGGCCTTCGATCATCTCGCGCTCGCCGCCCAGCGCGCCGGAGGCATATTCGGAAACCGTGAAGGCACCGTCGCTGAGTTCTTCCAGCGTCTCCTTGAAGGCCTGGGCACCTACCGCATAGTGGGAGGTGGATGAGAGGGTATGCCCCAGGCTGACCTCCTGGGCGGCCTGGGCATTGGCGACCAGAGCGGCGGCGGTGATACCGCCGATGGCAGCGGTGAGGGCGTGGCGTACGAACTGCGTTTTCATTGTTGTGACCTCTTCGTCGTGAAACACCTCGGGTTGTTATCGGCGGCCTGTCGGCCGCGGCTATGTGCTCGCTATCGGCTGCGCTCCTCGATGAACGCCATGACGATATCGTGCAGGCTGCGGTCGCCGGCGAAGCCCAGCGCCTCCGCCCGGCGGGTCTCGAAGCGTGCCGGCCAGCTGGCGACGATCGCCTCGATTCGCGGATCGGGCTCGTGGCGCACCCGCGCCAGCGCCTCGTCACCCGCGACCTGACGCAGGGTGTCGAGCATCTCGGCCACGCTGACCGTGATGCCCGGCAGCATGAAGGCGCGAAACGGCGCCAGCGCCTCGCCCGGCACCTCGGCGCCATGTATCAGCGCCTCGATCACCTTGGCCGGCGACATCACGAACAGCTGAAGGGAGGTGGCCACGGGACAGATGGCCTCCTCACCGTTGAGCGGCTCGCGCAGGATGCTGGAGGCAAAGCTCGAGGCGGCGGCGTTGGGTCGTCCCGGACGCACGATGATGGTCGGCAGGCGCAGCACGCAGCCATCGACCAGGCCGCGACGGCTATAGTCGTTGATCAGCAGCTCGCACATCGCCTTCTGGGTGCCGTAGGAGTTCTGCGGCTGCAGCGCAGTCATGTCGTCGAGCACCGCGGGCAGCTCGCCACCGTAGGCGGCCACCGAGCTGGCCATGATCAGACGGGTATTGGCCAGCCCCCTCCCGCGACAGCCCTCCAGCAGTGCCCGGGTGGCATCGAAGTTGACCTCCATGCCGAGATCCAGGTCGGCCTCGGCGGCGCTGCTGACCACCGCGGCCAGGTGATACACGACCTGCGGACGCGCATCGAGCACCGTGTCCAGCGCGCCGGGCTCAGTGATGTCCAGCGCCCGCCCTGCCACGTCGACCGTGTCGCTGGGCGGGCACGGCGGCTCGACTTGATCGACCAGCGTCAGACGCTGAATGGCCTCACCTCTCAGCTCGCCGCGTGCCAGTAGCCGAGTGGCAAGACGCTGGCCGAGAAAACCGGCGCCGCCGGTAATGACGATGTGCATGTCTGGCATCCTGTCGTTGTGTTTGTCGCCATGTTTGTCGTTGCACTCAGACCGTGAGCCCGTAGTCGCGCCCCCAGCCCAGTCCTTCTTGGGTGCCCGCCACGGGTCGGTACTCGCAGCCGATCCAGCCCCGGTAGCCGAGCCGCTCCAGCCGCTCGAAGAGGGCGGGATAGTGCACCTCGCCGACGTCCGGTTCGTGACGCTCCGGTACGCCGGCGATCTGAATATGGGCGATGGAGGTGAACTGTCGCTCCAGATGACGGATCAGATCGCCCTCCATGATCTGGCAGTGATAGAGATCGAACTGCAGACGCAGGCTGCCGTTGGCCCCGACCTGCTCGAGCACCGCCATGGCCTGGGCCTGGCGCGAGAGGAAGTAACCCGGCATGTCGCGGGTGTTGATCGGCTCGATCAGCACCTGGCATCCCACCTTGGCCGCCTCGGCGGCAGCGAAGCGCAGGTTGCTCACGTAGGTAGCGTGGTGACGCGCCCGCGTCTCGGCATCGGCACCGACCGGCAGCAGCCCGGCCATGGCGTGCACCCGGGGGCAGTCGAGGGCCTCGGCGTAGCGCAACGCCTCGACTACGCCGTCGCGAAACTCCGCCTCACGCCCGGGCAAGCTGGCCAGGCCGCGCTCACCGGCCTCCCAGTCCCCCGGTGGCATGTTGAACAGCACCTGTTCGACGCCGGCCTCCCTCAGCGCACCTGCCAGCTCCTCGGGAGCGTAGGCATAGGGGAACAGGTACTCCACGCCGCGAAAGCCCGCCGCTGCCGCCGCCTGGAAGCGGTCGAGGAAGTCGTGCTCGGTGAACAGCATGCTGAGGTTGGCGGCCAGTCGAATCATGTTTCGCGTCTCGTGTTCTTGGGTCGTGTGGCTGAGTCAGTCACGTGGAAAGCGCGCTTCGAGTTCGGCGACCTGTTCGGGCGTCAGCCCGCGCGGATTGTGGCCGTGCAGCAGCAGGTAGAGCTTGGCGGTCTCCTCCAGCTCTTCGGTGGCGTAAACCGCCGCCTCCAGGTTCTTGCCCGCAACCACCGGGCCGTGGTTGGCCAGCAGCACGGCGCTGTGCTTGCCGGCCAGGCCGCGCACGGCGTCGCCCAGTGCCGGATCTCCCGGCACGTGATAGGGCACCAGGGGTAAGCGCCCCACCCGCATCACGTAGTAGGCGGTGAGCGGCGGGATGCAGTCGCAGGGATCGACGTCGGGTAGGCAGGAGACCGCCACCGAATGGGTCGAATGCAGATGCACGATGGCGCCGGCGCGGGGGCGCTCGGCGTACATCGCCATATGCAGGAACTGCTCCTTGGTCGGTGCGTCGCCGTCGAGCAGGCGGCCGTCATGGTCGAGGCGCGAGATCCGCGCCGGATCGAGCCGGCCCAGGCAGGCGTTGGTCGGTGTCATCAGCCAGCCACCGTCGTCCAGGCGCACGCTGATGTTGCCGCTCGAGCCCATGGTCAGGCCGCGATCGAACAGCGACTTGCCAAGCGTGGCGATCTGCTCGCGCAGTCGATTTGCGTCTTGGACGCTCATGGCAGTACCTCGAAGGCGCGCAGGAAGAAATCCTCACCGCCGAAGTTGCCCGACTTCAGCGCCAGCGACAGCGGCGCCTGGCGGCCGGCCAGCGTGGCCTGGGTCCAGGGCACGCCGGGATCGATCTGCTCGCCGATGCGCAAAGCGCAGACGCCCAGCGCCGACACCACGGCCCCGGAACTCTCGCCACCCGCTACCACCAGGCGTCCCACGCCCTCGTCGACCAACCGTAGGGCGAGCTCGCCCAGCGCCTTCTCCACCAGTTCGCCGGCCCGCTCGCGCCCCAGCCTCTGCTGTACCCGGCGCACCCGCTCGGCATCGGCCGAGGCATAGATCAGCACTGGCCCGCCTCCGACCAGGAGAGAGCGAGCGAAAGCCAGCGCCCGCTCCAGATGATCCGGCCCTTCAGCCAATGCAGCCGGATCGAGGGCAAAGCCGGGAAAGCGCATGAGAAAGGCGTCGACCTGGGCCAGGGTGGCCCGCGAGCAGCTACCCGACAGCACCAGAGCGTTGCCCGACGCCGGCTGCAGCGCCCCCGCCGCCTCGACCTCGCCCAGCCAACCGCGCCGGCGGTAAGCAGCGGGCAGCGCCTGACCCAGCCCCGAGCCGCCGGTCACCAGCGGCAGGTCGGCCGTCGCCTCGGCCAGCACGGCCAGGTCGCGCTCGTCGAGGGTGTCGCAGATCGCCTGCCGCACACCCTGGCCGGCCAGCTCGTCGAGCCGTGCCCGGGCGGCCTCGGCGCCCTGAGCCAGCATCGACCACGGCAGCAGCCCCACCGGGTGCCGGCTCTGACGCGTCAGGACGCGGACCAGATCGGCGTCGTGCATCGGGTTGAGCGGGTGGTGCTGCATGCCACTCTCGTTGAGCAGCCTGTCGCCGACGAAGAGATGCCCCTGATAGACGGTGCGACCGTTGGCCGGGAAGGCCGGCACCATGACGCTCAGCGGCGCATCGAGACGCTCCAGCAGCGCCTCGCCGACCGGGCCGATGTTGCCGGCCTCGGTGGAGTCGAAGGTGGAGCAGTACTTGAAGAAGAGCTGGCGGGCGCCCTCGCCGCGCAGCCACTCCAGCGCCGCCAGCGAATCGCGTATGGCCTCGTCGGCCGGGCAGGAGCGCGATTTCAGCGCCACCACCACCGCATCGATCCGCTCCGCGTCCTCGACCAGCTCGGCCAGGGGGCGCTGGGGCACGCCGATCAGCTGCACGCAGCGCATGCCGCCGCGCACCAGATTGTTGGCCAGGTCGGTAGCCCCGGTGAAGTCGTCGGCAATGGCACCCAGCACGATCGCCATGCTCAAGCTCCCTCGTCGTTGGCCGCCTCGGGCAGGGCAATGCCCGAGAGGCGCTGGTAGACCTTGATCACCGCCGCGTCGTCCTCGCAGCCAAAACCGGCGCCCTTGGCGGCGGTGAACTGCTGCAGTGCGCTGGCGGCAATGGGCGTGGGCATGGCCAGCTCGCGGCCGGTCTCGTGAACGATGTTGAGATCCTTGACGAAGATGTCCACCGCCGAGAGCGGGGTATAATCGCCCTCGAGAATGTGCGGTACGCGATTCTCGAACATCCAGGAGTTACCGGCGGATTGGCTGATCACCTCATACACGCGGCGCGGCTCCAGCCCCATGCGGACGCCCAGCGCGACCGCTTCGGCAGCGGCGGCGATATGCACGCCAGCCAGCAGCTGGTTGACCAGCTTCATGCTGGAGCCGATGCCCGGGGCATCGCCCAGGCGATGCACGACCTCGGCCATGGCATCGAGTACCGGTCCGGCCTTGTCGAAGGCCTCGGCGCTGCCGGATGCCATCACCGAGAGCCGCCCTGCCCGCGCCTTGGCCGCCCCGCCGCTGATCGGCGCGTCGAGCATCAGCAGGCCGCGCTCTGCCAGCCGGGCGCCCAGCCCCTCGGCCAGGCTCGGCGCCACGGTGGCGCACTGGATCACCAGCGCGCCCGGCGCCAGAGCGTGGCCGAGCCCGTTCTCGCCGAACAGCACCTGCTCGACCTGGGCGGCATTGACCACCACGACCAGCACCACGTCGCACTGTGCGGCAAGCTCGGCGGGCGTCGCCACGCAGCGTCCGCCGGCCTTCTCGAAGGCGCGGCAGGCCGATGCGGCCACGTCGCAGCCGACCACCGTCAGGCCACGCTCGTGCAGCGCCGTTGCCGTACCCAGGCCCATGGCGCCCAGACCGATGACGCCCACTCTTGGAGTCGTACCGTCGCTCACCGCTGCTCTCCCGTTTGTCTGTTCACCTTCGTGCTTTGCCCGCTGAAGACCGCGGCTTCCGGTGTCACTTTTGTGCTGGCCGGATTCGCTATGTTAGCGCTATCATGTTAGCGCTAACATCGTTGTAGTAGATTCACCGACTCGCAGCAAGGGGTGGCCAGGAGGATACGACCATTGTCTAACGATGTGCACAACTCGCGTCGACGACGCAGCACCGAGCAGCCCACGCTCAAGCAGGTAGCCGATGCCGCCGGCGTCTCGGCCATCACCGCGTCGCGGGCGCTGAATCGCCCCGATCAGGTCAACGAGCGCACCCGGGCACGGGTCCTCGAGGCGGTGGAGCGCCTGGGCTACGTACCCAACCTGGTGGCCGGCAGCCTGGCATCGGCCCGCTCGCGCTTCATTGCCGTCATCGTGCCTTCGCTGGCCAACAGCGTGTTCATCGAAGTGATCCAGGGGCTGCAGGAAACCTTCGAGGCCCAGGGCTACCAGATCCTGCTGGGCAATACCGAGTACGACCTGGAGCGGGAATACCAGCTGATTCGCACCTTTCTCGGCTGGTCCTGCTCGGCGCTGGTCACCGCGGGGCTGCGCCACAACGAGGCTTGCCGCACTCTGCTCGCCAACTGCGACAAGCCGATCATGGAGGTCATGGAGCTGGGCGAGGCGCTGGATCTCAACGTGGGGCTGGACCATACCGAAGCCGGCCGCTGCATGGCGCGACACCTGCTCGAGCGGGGCCATCGCCAGGCGCTCTTCATCGGCGCACGACTGGCTGGCGACTATCGCGCCGGGATGCGCTACGCGGGTCATCGCGAAGTATTCGAGCAGGCCGGCCTCGCCGCACCGCTGCTCGAACTCGAACGGGGCGGGCTCGACGCCGGCGCCACCGGGCTGGAGCGGGCGCTCGCCGAGCACCCCGGCATCGGGGCGATTCACTTCGCCAACGACGACCTGGCCACCGGCGCCCTGCTCCACGCTCAGCGCCTGGGTCTCGAGGTACCACAGAAGATTGCCATCGCCGGGTTCAACGGGCTGCCGCTTGGCCAGCACGTCACTCCGCGCTTGACCACCATTCGCTCCCCGCGCCAGGCCATGGGCGAACTTGCCGCCATGGAGGTGATTCGCCGCCTAGAGGGCCAGCGTGTGCTACGCCGACAGCACGACGTGGGCTTCGAGCTGCTGGTGGGCAATAGCACCTGAGCGTACGCCGCCGTCATTTGGTCGATGCAGAGGGGGCCGCCTATGCTGAAACCACGTTCTCGTGCAGGCCGTCCGCATGTCCCGCAAGGTGCTTCTCGTCCTCCTCTCTCTGGCGACCCTCGCCCTGCTGGGCTTCCTCTGGCGCTGGCTCGCCGCGCACGGCCTGTTCGATGCCAATACCCTCTTCGCCCTGCTGCAGGGCTCGCTGGCCTGGCGCGATACGCCCTGGGCAGGCGTGGTGGTGGTGGTGGCTTTCCTCGCCGCCTCACTGACCCTGTTCCCGCTGAGCGTGCTGGTGGTGCTGGCGGGCCTGCTGTTCGGCCCTTGGTGGGGTTTTTTCTACTCATTGATCGGTACCCTGGCCGGCTCGGTGGCGACCTACTGGCTGGGCCGGCGGCTCGGGCGCGATGCCCTGCTGTACTATGGCGGCACGCGCCTGATCAACATGTCACGATACCTGGCCGGGCACGGCGTACGCACCATGACCGTGCTCAACCTGCTGCCCCTGGCACCCTTCACCCTCACCAACCTGCTGGCCGGCGCCTTCCACATCCGCTTTCGCGACTACATGCTCGGCACCTTCATCGGGGCCACGCCGGGGCTGGCCGGTATCATCCTGCTGACTAGTCAGCTCGGCACGCTGCTTACCGCCGAGGACCGTCGCGAGCTGGCCTGGGCGGCCGTCGGCATCGTGCTCGCCCTGGCGCTGCTCTACGGACTAAAGCGCTATGCGGATGCCCGTCAGCAGCGGCGCCGACGCGCCTGACTCACGGCTGCCCAGGCTCGGGTATCGGCGGTACCCGACCCGGCATCCGCTCCTCGAGGAACGCCACGAAGGCACGCAGGCGTGCCGGCACGTGCCGGCGCTGCTGATAGACGGCGGAAAAGTCGGCCGAAACGCCCCGCCACTGCGGCAACAGCTCGACCAGCACGCCGCTGGCCAGATGTTCATGCACATCCCACCAGGAGCGCAGCGCCACGCCGTGTCCGTCGAGCGCCATCTGCACGATCACTTCACCGTCGTTGCTGGCCAGAGGGCCCGCTATCTTGACCGCCTGCTCGCGCCGAGGGTCGTCGCGACGCTGGAAGCGCCACACGGCATAGTCGCTGTCGTTCTCGCGCAGTACCAGGCAGGGGTGCGCGGCAAGATCCGCCGGTGTCGTCAGCGCTGCCATGCACGCCACGTAGCCGGGAGCGGCACACAGCACCCGCCGATTGGTCAGGATGCGGCGCGCCACCAAGCGCGAATCGGGCGGTTCGCCGACGCGAATGCCGAGGTCAAAGCCCTGCTCACCGAGGCTCAGCGGATAATTGGTGAGCTCCAGCACGCCTTCGACGCCAGGATTGAGCGTGCAGAACGCTGACAGCAGCGGCGCCACGTGGCGACGGCCGAAGCCGAAGGTGGCGTTCACCTTGAGCGGCCCCGAGAGTGCCGCACGCTGCTCGCCCAGCGCCTCTTCCAGCTCGGCCAGCTCCTCGAGGATCGCCGAGCCCCGGGTGAGATAGCGCTCCCCTTCCGCCGTCAGCGTCAGCCGCCGGGTGGTGCGGCTGGCCAACTCCACCCCCAGGCGCGACTCGAGCTGCTTGAGTCGCTTGCTCACCGCCGACAGCGAGAGGCCCAGCTCCCGCGCCGTGGCTGTCAGGCTACCCGCGCGGGCCAACTGACGGAAGAAGGTCAGATCATCGATCTGCGCCATACATTATCCACCCTGATTCAACAATACCTTTCCATTCAGCCCGATTATTCCCAGCATTCCAAGAGCTAGACTGGGGGCAGCCAACGATCCGGAGGCAACGCTCATGTTCGAGGGATTCCGCAGGTTCGACATCGCCCACGGCGACATCCACATTCACGGCCGCATCGGCGGCTCGGGGCCACCGCTGCTGCTGCTCCACGGCCATCCGCAGACCCACGTCATCTGGCATCGTCTGGCCGAATCGCTGGCGCGTCGCTTCACCGTGGTGGCCACCGACCTGCGCGGCTACGGCGATTCGTCCAAGCCCCCCGGCGAGCCGGACCACGCCAACTACAGCAAGCGTGCCATGGCCGCGGATCAGCTGGCGGTCATGCGCGAACTGGGCTTCGAGCGTTTTTTCCTGTGCGGCCATGACCGCGGCGGGCGGGTCGCCCATCGCCTGGCGATGGACCATCCCGCGGCGGTGGAGAAACTCATGCTGCTCGACATCGCCCCTACGCTTGCCATGTACGAGCAGACCGACCGCACCTTCGCCACCGCTTACTTTCACTGGTTCTTCCTGATCCAGCCCTCACCGCTGCCGGAGACCCTGATCGAGGCCTCGCCCGAGGGCTACATCACCCGCACCATGGGCGGGCGGCATGCCAGCCTCGACGCCTTCGACCCGGCGGCCATCGCCGAGTACCAGCGCTGCCTGGCCCAGCCCGGCGCGGCGCATGCCCTGTGCGAGGACTACCGGGCCGCCAATACCATCGACCTGGAGCACGACCGCGCCGACCGTGAAGCGGGTCGCCGTATCGCCTGTCCGGTCAGCGTGCTGTGGGGCAAGCACGGCATCATCGAGCGCTGCTTCGACCCGCTGACAGAATGGCGCGCCGTGGCCGAACGGGTCGAGGGTGAGGCCCTGCCCTGTGGCCATTACATCCCCGAGGAGGCGCCCGACGTCCTGCTCGACCGTATCAACCATTTCATGACCCACGACTGACTCACAACCACCCGAGGATCCCACCATGACCCATCGTATCGCCGTCATTCCCGGCGACGGCATCGGCAACGAAGTGATGCCGGAAGGCCTGCGCGTGCTCGAGGCTGCCGCCAAGCGCTTCGCCATCGACCTTTCCTTCGAGCACTTCGACTTCGCCTGCTGCGACTACTACGCCAAGCACGGCAAGATGATGCCCGACAACTGGTTCGAGCAGCTCGAGGGCTTCGACGCCATCTTCTACGGCGCGGTGGGCTGGCCCGACACGGTGCCGGACCATATCTCGCTGTGGGGCTCGCTGCTGCAGTTCCGCCGCCAGTTCGACCAGTACATCAACCTGCGTCCGTGCAAGCTGCTGCCCGGCATCAAGAGCCCGCTGGCCGACCGCAAGCCCGGCGACATCGACTTCTACGTGGTACGCGAGAACACCGAGGGCGAGTACTCCAGCGTCGGTGGCAAGATGTTCGAGGGCACCGATCGCGAGGTGGTGATCCAGGAGACGGTGATGACCCGTCACGGCACAGACCGGGTGCTCAAGTTCGCCTTCGAGCTGGCCCAGAGCCGGCCGCGCAAGAAGCTGACCTCGGCCACCAAGTCCAACGGCATCGCCATCACCATGCCGTGGTGGGACGAGCGGGTCGTGGCCATGTCGGGCCACTATCCCGAGGTCAGCGTCGACAAGTTCCACATCGACATCCTCACCGCCAACTTCGTCATGCACCCCGACTGGTTCGACGTAGTGGTGGCCAGCAACCTGTTCGGCGATATCCTCTCCGACCTGGGGCCGGCCTGCACCGGCACCATCGGCGTAGCACCCTCGGCCAACATCAACCCCGAGGGCAAGTTCCCCAGCCTGTTCGAGCCGGTTCACGGCAGTGCGCCGGACATCGCCGGCAAGGGCATCGCCAACCCCATCGGCCAGATCTGGTCCGGCGCCATGATGCTCGAGCATCTGGGCCACAAGGAGGCCGCCGACGCCATCGTGACTGCCTTCGAAGCGGTACTGGAAGAGGCTGACCCGGCGGTGCTGACGCCTGACATTCGCGGCCAGGGAAATACGCAGTCGCTCGGCCGGGCAATCGCTCAGCGACTGGCAGGGTAGCCTCAACTTTGGTTTGATCTGCGTCAATTTGCCGCATGAAAAGCGAGACGGAGCCGACAGGAATGGCTAGAGTTATAAGCATATAACAAGAACATTAGCCAAACCTGCAGGAGACTCGCCTCACATGTCCCGACACGCTCGCGATCCGTCACGCCTGGATCGGCGCCAGTTCCTCAAGCTGAGTGCTGGCGCCGGTGCAGCCGGGCTTCTCTACTCTTCCGGTCTTCAAGCCCGGTCCGTTTCCACCAATGCCCGAATCGTCATCATCGGCGGCGGGGCTGGCGGCATGGCCATGGCCAACCGTCTTTCTCGCCGTCTCGACGGAGCCCGCATCAGCCTGGTCGAGCCCCGCGAGGTACACCACTACCAGCCCGGCTGGACCTTGGTGGCCTCGGGCGTGTGGCGGCCCGAGAAGACCATGCGGCCCAACTCCCGCTTCGTTCCCGGCGGCGTGGACTGGGTGCGACAGCCCGCCGCCGGTATTGACGCCGCCAACCGCAAGGTCGAGCTGGGAGATGGCTCGCAGCTCGACTATGACTATCTCGTCGTCGCCACCGGGCTTCAGCTCAACTACCACCTGATCGATGGGATGTCTCCCGACCTGGTCGGCAGCCACGGCATCGGTAGCGTGTACGCCAGCATCGAGGGCGCCGCCCGCACCCGGGACGCCATCGACAGCTGGATCGCCCAAGGCAGCGGCAAGGGCATCTTCACCGCAGCTCCCACGCCAGTGAAATGCGCCGGCGCTCCCTTGAAGATGACCTTCACCACCCTTTCGCGCCTCGAAGCCAGCGGGCGGCGTGATGCCTTCCAGGTAGAGTTCATGGCACCGGGTGCCGGGCTCTTCTCCCAGCCCTACGTCAACGACTTCGTCAAGCAACGCTTCGATGACCAGGGCGTGACCCGCCGCCACCATTACCGTATATCGGCGATCGATCCGCAGGCACGGGAAGCGGAGTTCACTTTCGTCGGACCGGACAGCGAGTTCACCTCGCACCACGAGCTGCGCGAAGCGGAGTTCTCCGCAGAGGGTGAACGCAAGGTAGTCACCGACTACGACTTCATCCACGTGGTCCCGCCGATGAGCGCGCCGGATTTCGTCAAGGCCAGCGACCTGATCGCCCAGGACGGTCCGTTCCGCGGAGAATGGCTGGACGTGGACATCTACACTCTGCAGCACAATCGCTATCCGGAGGTCTTCGGTATCGGCGACGTGATTGGCGCCCCGATCAACAAGACCGCGGCAAGCGTCAAGGCCCAGGCGCCGGTGGTCGAAGCCAACCTGATAGCTCAGATCCAGGGCCAGGCGCTGCCGTTGCGTCACAACGGCTATACCTCCTGCCCGATGATCACCGGTATCGGCAAGGCGATGCTGGTGGAATTTGGCTACGAGGACAACTTCGCCTTCCTGCCCTCCTTCCCCTTCATCGATCCCAGGGATGAATCCTGGGCAGCTTGGGTCATGAAGGATCGCATGCTGCAGCCCGCGTACTATGCCGTTCTGGAAGGCCAGGCCTGAGGAGATGTCGACATGACCGTGACTGGAGCCCTTACCATTCTTTGGTACGCCCTGGCCCCCTTCCTGTGGCTGATGGTGACCGGCCTGCTGCTGCTGGTGGTCGTTCAGGTGCTGGCGCACCTACGCGGCTACCGCCTCCTCGGCTACCGTTGCCTGGGAGCCAACCTGGCGGCGATTGCCATCGGTCTTTCCGGGCTGTGGTGGATTCCGTTGTTCACCAATTCAAGCCTGACCTATGTGGCCACCGTCTTCGACTGGGCCGCGCTGATCGGTGCCGTGATCGGGCTGGCCGTGATTGCCTGGCTGGTGCTGAGCCCGCTCAGCTACCTGCTGCGCGTGCGCCAGCCAAGCCCGCCCTGAACCAGCTCGGCCGTCGCAGTCGGCCAGCAACGTTGCAGCCTGAGCGCCCCGCCATTTCTTCGTGGCGGGGCATTTTTCTGCCTGGCCATCCTCGTGGTAGATGCATCGACGCAGCGGACGTTCCTGCTCATGTCGCCAAACCGCTCCCCGGTGACAGCCTGATTTGTTTCGTTACCTCCCGGTAAGTGCAGGCTCATTGTGCCGAATCGTTGTCTAGCCTGATGAATGCAAGCTCACTAGGGCAACGCGTAATGAAAAGGAGGTACGGCATGAAAAGGACAGCAATTGCCATCGCAGTAGGCGCCCTGAGCACTGGCTTGGCTCACGGCGTCCTTGCCCAGGAAGAAGAGGCACAGCAGGGCGAGCAGCAGCAAATGACTGATGAAGACGCCCAGGATCAGGCGGAGTTCAACGGAGAGCAAGCGGGTGAACCTGGCGAGACCGGCTTCGATCCGCAGGATCAGGGCCAACAGCCCTATGGCGACGATGACGATGATGACTTCGAGGCCGAGCAGGAAGGCGAGTTGGATGCCGAGGGTGCCGACGATACCACCGACATCGAGGTCGACCAGGATCCGGCCGAAGTCGAGGTCGAGCAAGAGCCACCCGAGGTGACCGTCGAGCAGGAGTCACCCGATGTGACCATCGAGCAGCCTGAGCCCGATGTCGAGGTTGACCAGGCCGAGCCCGAAGTCACCGTCGAGCAGGAAGGCGAGGCGGACGTGCAGGTGGAAGAGGCCGATGATGCCACCGCCGAAATGCGTCATGAGGACGACGAGGCCGCCGACGAGGATCGCGACCAGGACGGCCTGTTGGACGACGGCCAGGACCAGGCTGACCAGGACATGCAGGTAAGCGACCTGGAAGGCCGCGATGTGGTGACCCAGGACGGCGAAGAGGTCGGTGATGTCGACCGCGTGGTCCGCGACACCGAGAGTGACGAGACTTACGCCATCATCAGTGAAGGAGGCTTCCTCGGCTTCGGCGAGGATGAAATGGCCTATCCCGTTCAGGACCTGGAGATCCGCTCCGAAGGCGAAGTCATCCTGCAATCGCGCAGCGGCGAACGCGCTGGCGACGACCTCGACGAAGACAACTTCGAGGAGCTGGATGGAGACGAGAACCTGGACGAAGCCCAACAGATGAACTGATCGCTGACTTCACTCTTACCTCGGCCACCGTGGCCGGGTCGGCGAGAAAACAACAGGCGCGGCTTCTGCCGCGCCTGCCTGTTTCAGGCTGTCGTTCAGGCCGCCAACTTGGCGGCTACCTCGGCAACACTGCGCCCCTGCAGGCGAGCCAGCTCCAGCTCGTGCTCGGTGGGCTGGCGCTTGCCATCGGGTCCGGCCAGCGTCGAGGCTCCATAAGGAGAACCGCCCTGGACGCTGGAGATATCGAACTGCGACTCGAGACCATAGCCAATCGGCAGGATCAGCATGCCCTGGTGGGCCAGGGTGGTCCAGGACGTGAGAATGGTGGTTTCGTTGCCGCCGCCGGTGCCGGTAGAGGTGAAGACGCTACCGACCTTACCGCGTAGCGCCCCCTTGGCCCACAGACCTCCGGTCTGGTCGAGGAAGGTACGCATCTGCCCACTCATGTTGCCGTAACGCGTAGGGGTACCGAATATCACCGCGTCGTAGTCGGCAAGATCCTGGGGCGAGGCCTCGGGAGTGTCGAAATGCTGGCCGCCTGCCTGGGCGAAGGCTTCGGGATCCATCGTCTCGGGAACGCGCTTCATGTCGGCCTTGGCGCCAGCCACCTGATGGACGCCTTCCGTCACGGCCTGGGCCAGGGTGTGAATGTGGCCGTACATGGAGTGATAGAGTACGAGCACCTTGGTCATCATCTGCCTCCTTTCATCGTGGCTTTCCAAACACCGATCTGGGTCGGTGAGTGCCTCCAGCATAGAAAGTCTCCGAATGAAGAAAAGCGAAGCATTTCGTCCAGGCGTTTCGAAATTATCGTCGTGACCCCCGCCACTCTCCCTGCAGAATCCGCACCCTCCCGGCGGCCAGGTTGTCGCGCAGGTTGCGCCCCATCCGGGCAAATACAGCGCCGAAGATCAGTGCCGGCCCAGGCAGGCAAGAGGCTGACTGCCCCTGTTCCGCGGCCTGGCTCTCGCGACGGCTATGGGTCTGCCGCCAGGCGAGGGCCGCATCGGTGACATCATCCACTCGCTGCGGCTCGAAGCCGGCCAGTGCCATGGCCCGCTCGAGCTGCACCCGGTGACGCAGGTGACTGGTGGCATGACTGCGCGCCCAAGGTACCGGCAGAGCCAACGGCTCGGGATTGTCGCCGGCCACCACCTCATGCAGCAGGACACGCCCACCGGGCACGAGCAGACGCTGCCACTCACCGAGCACCCGAGGAACATCGGGCATGTTCATCAGTGCATGCTGACACCACACGACCTCGAGGCTCGCAGTCTGAAGCGGCACCTTGGCCGCGTCTGCGCACAGGAAGCGGGTGTGCCCAGCCAGACCGGTCGCCGCGCTGAGCCAATTGGCAACCTCGATGAAAGCCGCAGTGATATCCACCCCGACTACGTCGCAGCCATACTCGGCGGCAAGCAAGCGACTCGCCCCCCCCGTGCCGCAGCCAACATCAAGCACCCTTTCACCCCCCTGGAGCCCGCCCAGAGACGCCAGGGCACGGCTGGCGCTGCGCCCACCAAGGTGGAGCTGGTCGATGCCGGCCACATCGTCCAGGCTCAAGCTGTCCGGATCGCATCCAGCGACAATGAAGGCTTGCCGCAAGCGCTGCAGCAAGTCGCCGCCGTCCCGGTCGACCTCGGCATCGTAGTGGGCATTGAGCTGACGGGCATAGCCGAGGGAATCATATCCGTATTCGTTTGGCATATCGGGCTCCTCGCCGTCAGGATGGCAAGGTGCCAGCTTAGGCCCGGCCCGCCCGCGCCCCCATTGCACCAAAGTCTGCCACAGCGCAGATCGTCGAGGACATGACATGCCCCTTTGGCCAGACCGTATCGTCCCCCTCCTGCTCACCGCCACTCTGCTTGGCGGGTGTACAGGCACGCCCAAGGGCACCCAGCCAGTGACCGGCTTCGAGCTCGAACGCTACCTGGGAGAGTGGTACGAGATTGCCCGCTTCGACCACTCCTTCGAGCGTGGACTGGACTGCGTCACCGCCGACTACTCCCTGCGCGAGGATGGCGGCGTTCGCGTCATCAACCGCGGCGTCAACCTGGCGGCGGGTGAAGTGGATCAAGCCGAGGGCCGCGCCTACTTCGTCAGGGAAGAAGACGTGGCGCACCTCAAGGTCAGCTTCTTCGGCCCCTTCTTTGGCGGCTATAACGTCCTGGTGCTCGACGATGACTACCGCTGGGCGCTGGTCTCGGGCCCCACCCGCGACTACCTGTGGATCCTGGCACGCGATCCGGAGCTCGACCCCGAAGTCCATCGCGAACTGGTGGAGCAAGCCGATCGCATGGCCTTTCCGGTGGAGGAGTTCATCGAGGTTGATCAGGGCGAGCGCTGCGAGCCGTGGCGCCAATGAGGGTTTCATTATCGCACCCGAGCTTTCACCAGCCCGACGCCTGAGCTTGAGATATCCGCCTCTGCGCAGGAAGGTAGCCAAGGACCCTCAACCGCCCTGGATACAGCATGCTGTCGGAATGGATCGAGCTGAGCCTTGAAGAGACCTGGCCTGAGTCGCGCAGCGGCAGAGTGCGTGGCGGCACCTATACCCCTCACGCGCCAGGCGTTCTGGAGCTGACTCCCAGTGAGTGCCGGGAGACGGCCAGGGCTTGCGTACTTTCGGTGGGTATCCACGGCAACGAGACTGCCCCCATCGAGCTGATCGGCCAGTGCCTGGCCCGCGTGGAAGCGGGACTGCTGCCGCTTGGCGCTCCGGTGCTGATACTGCTGGGCAACCTCGAAGCAATCCGCCGGGCCGAGCGCTATGTCGACACCAATCTCAATCGCCTGTTTCGCCACGACCTCGGCGAGTCGGGCATGGAACCGGACCGCGCGCGGCTGCTGATGCGCGCCGTGGACGACTTCTTCGCCCGTCACCCTGAGCATGAGCGCCTCCACTACGACCTGCACACGGCGATCCGCGACAGCCGCTACCCGCGTTTCGTGGTCGACCCTTTCGCCGAAACGGTCACCCGCCCCGAGCAGTGGCGCTGGCTGGCACAGGCGGGTATCCAGGCGGTGCTGCATCAACATCAGCACAGCTGGACGTTTTCCCACTATTCCAAGCACTACCATCAGGCCCAGGCCTTCACCCTGGAGCTGGGACGCGTCGCCCCGTTCGGCCACAACGATCTGGCCCCGCTGGCGCCCATGGCCCGACTGCTCGAAGCCCTGCTCGAGGGACGAGAACCGCGGGGAGGCGACCCGGCCCGCATGGCCTTCTTCCGTGTCTCCCACGAAATCCGGCGGCACTCACCGGACTTTCGCCTCTGCTTTGCCGATGACACGCCCAACTTCAGCGAATTTCCGCCTGGCACGCGGCTCGCCGAGGATGGCGAAGCTGGCGACGTCATCGTCGAGGAGACGCCACTGAGCGTGGTGTTCCCCAATGCCAAGGTGGAGCTAGGAGCCCGTGCGGCCCTGCTGGCCTGCCCGGTACCGCCTCCGGAATGACGGCTGCTGCCGGCATGATCGGCGACAAGAAAACTTCAACGACGCTGCAACACAACAATAACCATTAGGAGCCTTGCCATGCACAAGACATTTTTCCTTCCAGAACCGCCTCTCATGGAACGCAGCGGCCCCCACACTGCCCAAAGCCTCCAGGCCTGTTAGAATCGCCCCTTTTCGAGCCTGCCCGATTGAACCGGCCCGTCGCCACAGGCGACCTGTCCCGACCTGGAGCCCGTCTCATGGCCGATACCCCGATTCCACTCGAAGTGCGCAACATCAAGAAGCGCTTCGGCGATACCGAAGTCCTCAAGGGCCTCTCGCTCGAGGCCAGGAAAGGGGACGTGATCACCCTGATCGGTGCCTCCGGCTCCGGCAAGAGTACCTTCCTGCGCTGCATGAACCTGCTCGAACAGCCCGACGAGGGTGACCTGATCGTGCATGGTGAGGAGATCCGCTTCAAGCAGACCCGGCACGGCCGCGAGCCGGCCGACTGGAAGCAGGTAGTGCGCATGCGCGCTCGGCTCTCCATGGTGTTCCAGAGCTTCAATCTGTGGTCCCACATGACCCTGCTGGAGAACATCATCGAGGCGCCGGTGCATGTGCTCGGCAAACCGAAGAAGGAGGCCATCGAGCATGCCCGCGCTCTGCTCGAGCGAGTCGGCCTGACTGCCCGGGCCGACGCCTACCCCGCCCAGATGTCCGGTGGCCAGCAGCAGCGCGGGGCCATCGCCCGCGCCCTGGCCATGGACCCCGAAGTGATGCTGTTCGACGAGCCCACCTCGGCGCTGGATCCGGAACTGGTTGGCGACGTGCTCAAGGTCATGCGCGACCTGGCCGACGAGGGCCGCACCATGGTGGTGGTGACCCACGAGATGGGCTTCGCGCGAGACGTCTCCAGCCAGGTGATCTACCTGCACCAGGGCCTCGTCGAAGAAGCCGGCCCGCCCCAGGAGGTACTGGTCAATCCCACCTCGCCGCGGCTCAAGCAGTTCCTGGCGCCGAAGTATTGAGGGTTACCGCATGATCGATCTACATGGCTACGGGCCACGGCTGCTGGAGGGGGCCGGTGTGACCCTCCAGCTCGCCGTACTGTCGCTGATTCTCGCCCTGGTCCTGGGTCTGCTCACGGCCAGCGCAAAGATGTCGCGCAGCTGGCTGCTGCACAAGGTGGCCACGCTCTATACCACCATCATTCGCGGCGTGCCCGACCTGGTGCTGATGCTGCTGCTGTTCTTCGGCGGCCAGATGGCGCTCAACGTCGTCACCGACGCCATCTACGACCGCACCGGGCTGGACTGGTACATCAACCTGAATGCCTTCGCTGCCGGCGTGCTCACCATCGGCTTCATCTTCGGCGCCTACATGGGCGAGACCTTTCGCGGCGCCTTCATGGCCGTCGAGCATGGCCAGATCGAAGCCGGCAAGGCCTACGGCATGAGTCCCTGGCTGGTATTCCGGCGCATTCGCTTCCCGCAAATGATGCGCCATGCGCTACCGGGGATCTCGAATAACTGGATGGTGCTACTGAAGACCACCGCGCTGGTGTCGGTGATCGGCCTCTCGGACATGGTGCGTGTGGCCGCCGAAGCCTCGCGTGCCACCCACGAACCGTTCACCTTCCTGATTCCGGTGGCCGCCGTCTACCTGTTGATCGCCAGCGTGTCGGAATGGCTGTTCGCCAGGCTACAGAAGCGCTACAACGTCGGCTTCGGGGGGCATTGAGATGGAGAACCTGGCCTGGCTCAACGAGCTGCTTGCAGACAACCGTATCTTTACTCCCCAGACCATCGCCTATTACTGGGATGGGCTGGTCGTCACCACTCAGCTGGTGTTCCTTTCGCTGGTCGCCGGCCTGGTGCTGGCGATACCGCTGGCCATCGGGCGCAGCTCGAACCGTCGCTGGATCAGCCTGCCGATCTATGTCTATACCTATGTGTTTCGCGGCACACCGCTGCTGATCCAGCTCTACATCATCTACTACGGCGTGGTGTTTTTCGACGGCATCCAGCAGACCTTCCTGTGGCCGATCCTGCGCGAAGCCTTCTACCCGGCACTGATCGCTTTCACCTTGAATACCGCTGCCTATACCACCGAGATATTCCGCGGCGCGATCAAGGCCACGCCGCGGGGTGAGATCGAGGCAGCCAAAGCCTACGGCATGTCACAGGGGCTGATGATGCGACGCATCGTACTGCCCAGCGCCTTTCGCCGTGCCCTGCCTGCCTATGGCAACGAGGTGATCTTCATGCTTCACGCCAGCGCCATCGCCAGCGTGGTCACGCTGATGGACCTCACCGGCGCGGCGCGCTTCGTCTATGCGCGCTTCTACGCGCCGTTCGAAGCCTTCCTTTTCGCGGCAGCGATCTACCTGTGCCTGACATTCGCCATCCTCTATTTTTTCCGCTACCTGGAAAAGAGGCTGTTGGCTCATCTCAAACCGCAGGGTGGCAACTGAACAACGTCAAACAGTCGTTGGAAAAACCGCGCATCGGGACTTTCGAGCGCGGCGCAGCTGCGCTAAATTCAGGCGCGACGTCACCGAAACGGTGCACGAATACTACAAAGGGAAACAAACCATGAAAAAACTGTTTACCGTATCCCTGCTAGGCTTGGCCCTGGCTGCCGGAACTGCACAGGCTCGCGATTACGATCACGTGCGCTTCGGCGTCGATATCCCCTACGAGCCGATGGAG
This sequence comes from Billgrantia kenyensis, assembly GCF_013697085.1. Taxonomy (GTDB): domain Bacteria; phylum Pseudomonadota; class Gammaproteobacteria; order Pseudomonadales; family Halomonadaceae; genus Halomonas; species Halomonas kenyensis. The sequence goes on along the minus strand of NZ_JACEFT010000009.1, from coordinate 85,094 downwards.
TACCGTGACGCCGACGGCGAGCTGACCGGCTTCGACATCGACCTGGGCAATGCCCTCTGCGCCGAGATCGGCGTGACCTGCGAGTGGATCGAACAGGAGTGGGACGGCATCATTCCCGGCCTGCTGGCACGCAACTACGACGCCATCATGTCCTCCATGACGATCAATGAAGAGCGCCGCCAGACCGTGCTCTTCTCCGATCCCTATATCACCATCCCCGGTGCCTGGTTCGCTCCTGCGGGTAGCGATGTCGAAGAGATCAACGAGGAGACCCTGGCCGGCAAGAGCATCGGCGTACAGCGTGGTACTACCTTCGACGGCTATGTCACCGACAACTACGGCCGCGTGGCCAACGTCAGCCGCTACTCCACCGCCGATGACATGGTGCTGGACCTCCAGGCCCAGCGCCTGGACCTGGTCTTCCTCGAGTTCATCGTCGGCCAGGCTACGCTGCTCGACAACCACAGAGGCGAGTTCGAGGTGGTCGGCGAGATGGTCACCGAGCCGGAAGAGTACTTCGGCGAAGGCTTCGGCATCGCCTTCCGTCCGCGTGACGAGGCCTTGGCCGAGCGCTTCAACGAGGCCCTGGCCACACTGAAGGAAGACGGCACCTACGACGAGATCTACGAGCGCTATTTCGGCGAAGAGTAAGCTCGACGAAGCGTCAGTGCTCGAGCGCCGCGCCCCTGGGCGCGGCGCCTCCAACCAAGACAATAACAAGGGATTGTCATGAAGAACGCTTTTCTCGCCTCGCTGGCCGGCGTGGTGCTGGTTTTCGGCCAGGCACATGCCCGTGACAGCTACGATCACGTCCGCTTCGGCGTCGATGTACCCTATGAGCCCATGCAGTACCGCACCCCGGATGGCGAACTGACCGGCTTCGACATCGACCTCGGCAATGCCCTGTGCGAGCAGATGGGCATCACCTGCGAGTGGATCGAGCAGCAGTGGGACGGCATCATTCCTGGGCTGATGGCACGCAATTACGACGCCATCATGTCGTCGATGACCATCAACGAGGAGCGCCGCGCCCAGGTGCTGTTCTCCGATGCCTACTTTACCCCGCCCTCGGCCTGGTTCGGCCCCGTCGACACCGACATCGAGATGCCCTCGGAGGAGAGCCTGGCCGGACGCACCCTGGGCGTGCAGCGCGGCACCCTGCAGGACAGCTACGCCACCGACTTCTACGGCGACGTGGCCTCCGTACGCCGCTACTCCAGCGTGGACGACATGCTGCTGGACATGGAGTCGGGCCGTCTCGACCTGGTCTTCGTCAACTACCCGGTGGGCAAGACCACCCTGCTCGACAGCGAGCGCAGCGAGTACCGCGTGGTTGGCGAGATGATTCGCGAGCCCTACGAGTACTTCGGCGACGGCATCGCGATCGCCTTCCGCCCCCGCGACGAAGCCTTGGCGGAACGCTTCAACGAGGCGCTGGCCGCGCTCAAGGAAGACGGCACCTACGACGAGATCCACGACCGTTATTTCACGGACTAGCGTAACAGGGCCTCCCGCCTTGGCCGGCAGCGGTCGAGGCGGGTGGTTGACAAGGGCCGCGACATCCAGGAAATTCGATGCTGTACGAAACGCATCAGGACACCGTCCATGATCGATCGCTTCCCACAGCCCATGTCTGAGGTCTATTGCTGTTACTTCGACAGCTTCTACCTCAGCGAGTGGTTCGACGAATAAGTCCCCTTCCCGCGGCCTTCCCGGTCGCATCGGCACGCCCGGCCATCGACACGTCCTTGCCTGAATGGCAACGCTCGTGTGCCTTGTCGCGCCTGAATCGCGACGACCCTGCCGACTTCGGCAATGAAAACTCGTTGAAAACGACACCTTCCCAGGAGGAAGACTCATGCGTGCTCTCAACATGATTCTGGCTGCCACTCTGGCGGCCGGCCTGACCGCCGGTACCGCCCAGGCCCGCGACTATTCCGAAATCCGTCTGGGCGTCGACATTCCCTACGAGCCCTTCATGTACCGTCAGCCGGATGGTGAACTAACCGGCTTCGAGATTGAGCTGGGTAACGCCGCATGCGAGTACATGGAAGTCACCTGCACCTGGGTGGAGCAGGATTGGGACGGCATCATTCCCGGCCTGCTGGCACGCAACTACGACGCCATCATGTCGTCCATGGCCATCACCGAGGAGCGTGCCGAGCGCGTACTCTTCTCCGAGCCCTACTACACCACCCCGAGCGCCTGGATCACCACGCGTGACCGCGACATCGACATCGAAGACCGCGACAGCCTCGAGGGGCTGGTGGTCGGCGTGCAGCGCGCCACGCTGCAGGACAATTACGTCAGCGAGCTCTACGGCGACCTGGTGGAAATCCGTCGCTACACCAGCGCCGACGACGTCGTCACCGACATGCGTGCAGGCCGTCTCGACCTCACCTTCATGGACTACCCGGTGGCGGAGTCCAGCATGGGTATCGACACCGAGGGAAGCCAGTTTCAACGCATCAGCGACTTCATCAAGGAGCCCGAGCACATTTTCGGCAAGGGCGTCGGCGTGGCCTTCCGCATGCGCGACGAGGCGCTGGCGGAGCGCTTCAACGAGGCGCTTGCCGCACTCAAGGAAGACGGCACCTATGATGAGATCATGGAGCGCTACTTCAACTACGACATCAAGCTCTAAGCCAGAACGACACTCTCCGCGAACGCCGGCAATAGTCGGCGTTCGCCTTCACGAGGAGCCGGAATGCTGACCCTGCTGAAGAATGCCCAGCTGCATGCACCACGCAACCTTGGGCTCTGCCATCTGCTGATCGCCGACGCACGCCTCGCCGCCGTGGTGCCGGTCGACCAGCCAATGCCTGCCGCCGGCCCGGCCATCGAGGAGATCGACCTGGCGGGGCGTCGGGTCATCCCCGGCCTGGTCGACCCGCTGGTGCATTTCATCGGCGGCGGCGGCGAGGGTGGCTTCGGCACCCGCACCGCCGAACTGACGCTCGAGAACGCCCTGGCCTCGGGGGTCACCACGTTGATTGGCGCACTGGGCACCGACGCCCTGACCCGGACACCGGCCAACCTGCTGGGCAAGGCCCGAGAGCTCGCCGCAGCTGGCCTCACCACCTACTGCTACACCGGCTCCTACCAGCTGCCGCCGGTGACACTGACCGGCTCGGTGGGCAGCGACATCCTGTTCATCCCCGAATTCATCGGCCTGGGCGAAGTGGCGATCAGCGATCATCGCGGCTCGCAGCCCTCCGCCTTCGAGCTGGCGCGCCTGGCCGCCGAGGCACGCACCGCCGGCATGCTGGCGGGCAAGTCGGGTATCGTCTTCATCCATACCGGCGATGCCCCCACTCACCTGGAGCCGCTGCGCGAGGCGGCCCGAGGTAGCGCCATTCCGCTCGCCCAGTTCCTGCCCACCCACATCAACCGTACCCCGGCGCTGTTCGAGGACGGCCTGCGCTTCGCCCGGGAAGGCGGGCGCATCGACTTCACTACCAGCACCACCGCGGAGCTGTTGGCCGGGGGCGAAGTACCCGCCGCCGAGGCCGTGGCCCGCGCGCTGCATGCCCGCGTCGAGCCGTCACGCATCACGCTCTCCTCCGATGCCAATGCCTCGCTGCCGCGCTTTGACGCCGAGCGCCGCTTCGTCGGGCTCGAACCCGGCCGCCTCGCCAGCCTGTTCGAGGTCGTCGGCGAATGCATCGAGAAGCACGGCGTGCCGCTGGAGCATGCCGTCGGCGCCGCCAGCGCTCACGCCGCCGACGCCCTCAAGCTCACCGCCAAGGGACGCCTCGAGCCCGGCCGTGACGCCGACCTGCTGGTATTGAGCGAGGGCAAGTGGGCCATCGACGAGGTATGGGCCCTGGGCCGGCGGGTGTATCGACGCGGCTAGCCGCGTCGTATCAGGATTCCGCGTCCGGCGAAGAAACGCTCGAACACCGCAGGCGCGAGGCGGGCGTCCGCCTGATTCGCTCCGGGCAGGCCGGAGGGATTGTGGAAGCGCAGACGCCCACTCTCGTCGCAACCGAAGAGATAGACCAGATGCCCGCCCCGCTGCGGCGGGTCCTGCTCGGGTGTGCGAATCGAAGGGTGCACCGAGGCGATCACACGGTGCCCCTCCTCCAACCATTCGACCAGCCGCTCGGCCTCGACGTGCTCCACGACCTCGGCCGCCAGCGCGTGACGCTCCCTCAGCAGCTGCACCAGGGGCCGGTAGTAGAGGCCCTTGATGCCCGCCTCCGACACCTCGTAGCCGCCGACCTCCCGGCACCTTTCGAGCAGCTCGAACAGGCTCGCCCGCACGCCGCGCAGCTCCTCGAGCAGCATCTTGGTGCAGGCCATGCCGCAGATATGCGAGGCCCAGCGCGCATACGCCTCGGCGCTGGGAGCACCGGACTCGACCCAGCGGGGATCGTCGGCGGCGTGCAGGCGTCCGGCCAGCAGGTCGGGAATACGCTCGCTGGAAACCCACTGGGAGTAGTACGCAGGAACATCCTTGTTCGACATCGGTGTCTCTCGATCAATGGCCCTTGTGGGGGCCCGGTACGTGACTCGGCTCCACGAGCCGTTCCTCTATCGGCTGGGCCAGCTCCTGGAGAATACCGCAGTGGCTGGAGTCGGTCTCGCCGTTGCAGCGCGAGCGCAGGGTAACGAGAGCCTCGCGCAGCGCCTGAAGCTGCTCGATGCGCGCCTCGACGTGGGCCAGATGCTCGTCGATCAAGCCGTTCACCGCGTTGCACGGCAACCGCGGACGGTCGTGATAATCGAGCAGGGTGCGGATCTCCTCCAGCGTCATGTCCAGCGTGCGGCAGTGGCGGATGAAGCGCAGCCGCTCGGCATGGGGCTCCGCATAGAGGCGATAGTTGCCGCTGGAGCGGGCGGGCTCGGGCAGCAGCCCCTCGCGCTCGTAGTAGCGAATGGTTTCCACCGCGCAGCCGGTGCGGGTGGCCAGCTCACCGATTTTCATGTGAGGCCTCGAAAAAGATTTGACCCTATAGTGGCTACAGGGTGTGTCATCAGCCTATACGATGACACGGAGTCCTGCCATGACCGAACACACCAGTTGCTCGAGCTGCACCGCGCCTGCCTCACAGAAGAGCGACCGGCCGCCGCCCGGCACGCAGTCGCTGCGCCTGCATATCGAGGCAATGGACTGCCCCACCGAAGAGGCGCTGCTGCGCCGGGCGCTGGGCGACACGCCGGGCATCGAGCGGCTCGACTTCGATCTGGTCAATCGCGTGCTGACGGTGCATCACCAAAACGTCATGGAAGACACCATCGAGCGTCGTATCGCCTCCACCGGCATGAGCGCGCGGCGCCACGATCCGGCCCAGCGCACGCCGACGGCCAGCAGCACGGAGAACTGGTGGAAGCTGGGCGCCGCCGCGCTGCTGGCCCTGGCGGCCGAAGTCAGCCACTGGCTGGAACTGGCCGAGCCGTGGCTGGCCGCCGCGCTGGCGCTGACGGCCATCGCCCTGGTCGGCCTGCCGACCTGGAAGAAGGGTTTCATCGCCCTGCGCCACCGCACGCTCAACATCAATGCCCTGATGAGTGTGGCGGTAACCGGCGCACTGCTGATCGGCCAGTGGGCCGAGGCCGCCATGGTGCTGGTGCTGTTCACCCTGGCCGAGCGCATCGAGGCGCGCTCGCTGGGTCGGGCGCGCAATGCCATTCGCGAGCTGCTCTCGCTGGCACCGGAGAGCGTCAGCGTGCGCCAGGCCGACGGCAGCTTTCTCGGCGTGGCGGCCAGCGAGGTCGCCGTGGATAGCCTAGTACGGGTGCGCCCCGGCGAGCGCCTGGCGCTGGACGGCAGCGTGACCGAGGGTCACCCGGCGCTGGACGAATCGCCCATCACCGGTGAGAGCCTGCCGGTGGACAAGGCCCCCGGCGCGAACGTGTTTGCCGGCAGCGTCAACCAGGGCAGCGAGTTCCTCTATCGCACCACCCGAGCGGCAAGCGACACCACCCTGGCGCGCATCATCCACACCGTGGAGCAGGCCCAGGCCAGCCGCGCTCCCACCCAGCGCTTCATCGACCGCTTCGCCGCCGTCTATACCCCGGCGGTGTTCGCCATCGCCCTGCTGGTGGGACTCACCTGGCCGTGGCTGTTCGGCGTCAGCTGGTTCGACGGCATCTACCGCGCCCTGGTACTGCTGGTGATCGCCTGCCCCTGTGCACTGGTGATCTCCACTCCGGTCACCGTGGTCAGCGGTCTGGCTGCCGCCGCCCGCGCGGGCGTCCTGGTCAAGGGCGGCAACTTTCTGGAGCAGGGCCATCGCCTGGTCGCCATCGCCTTCGACAAGACCGGCACCCTGACCCAGGGCCGCCCCTCACAGCGGGCCTGGCACCCGCTCGACGGCGCGCTGGACATGCTCGACCGTGAGCGCCTGCGAGCGCTGGCAGCAGGCCTCGCCGTACGCTCCTCGCATCCGGTATCGGCGGCCCTGGCCCGCGCCGCCGAGGCCGATGATATCGCCCCGTGTGAAGTGAGCGACGTGCGCGAACTGCCCGGCCGCGGCGTGGTGGCAAGCCACGACGGGCGCAGGCTGTGGCTCGGAAACCGCCGCCTGATGCAGCAGTTCGCCGCGCTGGACGAAACCCTCGACGCGCATCTCGCCGAGCACGAGGCTCGCGGCGAGACGCTGGTGATCCTCGGGGAAGAGGCGCGCCCACTGGCACTGTTCGCCGTCGGCGACCCGCTGCGTGAAGAGAGCCGAGAGGCCATCGAGGCGCTGCACCGGCTGGGCGTGACCACGCTGATGCTCAGCGGCGACACCCCGGCCAGCGTGGCCGCGGTGGCGACCCAGGCCGGCATCGACGAGGCCCACGGCGCCCTGCTGCCGGAAGACAAGCTGGCAATGATCGAAGCGCGTGCTCAGCAGGGGCCGGTGGGCATGGTGGGCGATGGCATCAACGACGCCCCGGCACTGGCCCGCGCCGATATCGGTTTCGCCATGGGCGCACTGGGCAGCGATGCCGCCATCGAGACCGCCGACGTGGCGCTGATGGACGACGACCCGCGCCGCCTGGCCGACTTCCTGCGCCTCTCGCGGGGTACGCACAGGGTGCTGATGCAGAACATCGCTATCGCCCTGGGCCTCAAGGCGGTGTTCATAGTGCTCGCCTTCACCGGCCACGCCACCCTGTGGATGGCGGTGTTCGCCGACATGGGCGCCAGCCTGATCGTGGTGGCCAACGGCCTGCGCCTGCTGGGGCATGGCCGTATAATACAGCGGCAGCTACAGGCCAAGAGCCCGGCCCAGCCCAGCCCATGAAGGAGCCTTCCCATGAACCATGATGCCCACTACTACCCAAGCCCTTCACGACGCATGGTCACGTTCGGTAGCCGCGGTATGGTCGCGACCTCGCAACCCCTCGGGGCACAAGTCGGCATTCAAGTCTTGCAGCAGGGCGGTAATGCCGTGGACGCTGCCATCGCTGTCGCTGCTGCCCTGACGGTCGTGGAGCCCACCTCCAATGGCTTGGGCAGCGACGCCTTCGCTATCGTCTGGGTCAACGGCGAGCTACATGGATTGAATGCCAGCGGACCCGCCCCCCGGGCAGCAACTATCGAGGCGATCAGGGCACAGGGCCATGACAAGATACCGAAACATGGCCTGTTGCCCGTCACCGTGCCCGGCGCGCCAGCCGCCTGGGCCGCCCTTTCCGAGCGCTTCGGTAAGCTGCCCTTCGCCAACTTGCTGGCTCCAGCCATCACCATTGCGGAAAGCGGCTTCCCCGTCTCGCCTATCGTCAGCCTGATGTGGGAGGAAGCTTGCGCAGACTACCGCCCCTACGACGATGGCAGCTTCCAGCCCTGGTTCGATACCTTCGCACCCAATGGCCGCGCCCCCCGGCCTGGCGAACGCTGGGCGGCACCCGATCACGCCAGCACGCTGCGAGCCATTGCCGAGACCCGCGGCCAGGCGTTCTACAAGGGCGAGTTGGCCCAGCGGATCGATGCCTTCTTTCGTGAGCATGGCGGCCTGCTGCGCCGCGAAGACCTCGCCGCCTTCCAGCCCGAGTGGGTCGAGCCGATCAGTACCCGCTATCGTGGCCACGACATCTGGGAAATCCCACCCAACGGCAGCGGGCTGATCGCTTTGCAGGCGCTGGGAATCCTCGAGCGCCTGGGTGAGGAGAGTCGGGACCCGGTAGAGACTCTTCATCGGCGCATCGAGGCCACCAAACTCGGCTACATGGACGGGAAGCGCTACATCACCGAGCGTGATGCCATGCAAGCGAGCGTGGAACGGTTACTCGCTGACGACTACCTGCAGGCGCGTGCCGAGCTGATCGGCGAGCAGGCACTCCATCCCCAGCACGGCAATCCGATCAAGGGTGGCACGGTGTACCTCGCCACTGCCGACGACGACGGCAACATGGTGTCATTCATTCAGAGTAACTACATGGGCTTCGGTTCGGGCATCGTGATACCGGGTACCGGGATAAGTCTTCAGAACCGTGGCTGCACTTTTTCCCTCGACCCCGAGCACGCCAACGTCTTGGCGCCAGGCAAGCGTACCTATCACACCATTATCCCCGGATTCATCACCCACAACGGCGAAGCCGTGGGGCCTTTCGGGGTCATGGGCGGTTACATGCAGCCACAGGGACATGTCCAGGTGATCACCTCCATGCTCGAAGATCGGCTGAATCCTCAAGCCGCTCTCGACCTACCGCGCTGGAAATGGACCGAAGGGCGGACAGTCGAAGTGGAACCGCACTTCCCGGACCATCTCGCCCAGGCCTTGGCACGACGCGGCCACCGGATCGTGAAAACAGCGGATTCGATCAGCTTCGGACGCGGTCAGATCATTCTGCGCGATAACGCCTCAGGCGTGCTGAGTGGCGGCACCGAGCCGCGCTGTGATAGCGCCGTTCTCTCGTGGTAGAGCCGGCAGACGATCAGGCGTTGAAAAGCCACTGCGTGATCTCATGCATGATAAGGCCTTCGAGAAAAGTCCGGTGAATGAAGGGCTGCCATGAGGGAGTCACCGCAACACGCAGAGATACTGGTCATCGGCGCAGGCATCGTCGGCCTGGCCTGTGCCTGGCACTTGCAGCGGCGTGGCTTCGAGGTCACGCTGCTGGACCCGGAGCCGCCGGGCTCGGCCACCTCGTCGGGCAACGCTGGCGTGCTGGCCAACTACGCCATCGAGCCCCTGGCCCAGCCCGCCATCTGGCGGCAAGCCCCGGGGCTTCTGCTGTCGCCACACTCGCCCTTCCATCTGCGCTGGCGACATCTGCCCGGGCTCGCCCCTTGGCTGTGGCGCTTCATGCAGCGCGCCAATCCTCGCAGTGCCGCCCAGGCCACCCAGGTCCTGGGTGAGCTGCTAAGGCCTGCGGTGAATGACTGGCTAACCATCCTCGACGACCTGGAGGACAACGGCACCCTTCTGCAGCGGCGCGGCAGCCTGTGCTTCTATCTCAGTGCCAAGGGCTGGCGCGAGGCCCAGGCCGAGCTTTCCGAGCGCGAGCGCTTCGGCGTTCTGCAGGAGCATCTCGACGCCAAGGCGCTGGCGGGGCTGGAGCCGGCCCTCGAGGGACTTGCCCAGGGCGGCATCCTGTTTCCCGACGCCTGCCACGTCAGCGACCCGCTGACGCTGGCCCAGCAGCTGAGCGAACGCCTGCAACGCCGCGGCGTTCGGCTGGTGCGCACCAAGGCACTGGATCTCGAATCCCACGGCGGCCGTGTTCACATCGATACCGCTCAGGGCGCCTGGCTGGCCGAAAGGGTGGTCATCGCCGCCGGCACCTGGTCGCGCCCGTTGGCGCTGGCCGCCGGCGACCGCATCCCGCTGATCTCCGAGCGCGGCTATCATCTGGAGTTCCCCACTGCCAAGGAGCTGGTCAGCCGCCCCTGTAGCCCGGGGGAGTACGCTTTCTATCTCACACCGATGCAGGGCCGCCTGCGAATTGCCGGTACCGTGGAGCTGGGTCACAACGACGACCCGATCAATCCCCGGCGTCTCGACTATATTCGCCGGCATGCCGAGCAGCTGTTCGGCCCCCTCGGCGAACCGAGCCACACCTGGCTGGGCCTGCGCCCCTCGCTGCCCGACTCGCTGCCGGTGATCGGCCCTGCATCGACACTGCCCGGCGTGAGCTACGCTTTTGGCCACGGCCACTTGGGCCTCACCCTGGCCGCCACCACCGGACGCCTGCTGGCCGAGAGCCTCAAGGGCGAAGCCCCCGGCTGGCTGTCCGGCTGCGGCGCCGGGCGTTTTTGCTGAGCCGGGCCGTTATAACTCAGTTTTTCGCTTCTATCGCGCGGCGCAGGAAGTTTAGTATCCAGCGCGCCATCAGCGTATCGTCCACCGAGGCTGCCAGCGATGTTTCTCCCTGGCTCACCCGCTCGTCGCCGACCAGTTCGCGACGCAGGTCCATCAAGTCGCGGGAATAGGCCTTGGTGAATTCGGGGTGGCCCTGCACGCCGAGGAAGTGCTCGCCGATCTGCATCAGGTAGTGGGGGCAGAAGTCGCTACCGCCCACGACGGTAGCCTCGGGGGGCAGGACCTCGACCTGGTCCTGGTGGCTGACAAGCAGGTCGATGCCCGGCTGCCACGGCTCCATCCACGCCGCCCGCGTGGTGACGCGGTTGAACGACATGCCCACGCCCCAGCCCCGCTCGCTCTTGACCACTTCGCCACCCAGCGCCTTGGCCATCAGCTGGTGGCCGAAACAGATGCCCACCAGCGGCTTGCCGGCCCGCCACAGCTCGCGCACGAAACTGCACAACTGGTCGACCCAGGCCAGTCCGTCGTTGACACCATGCTTGGAACCGGTGGTCATCCAGGCATCCACGGCGTCGATATCGTCGGGGATCTCGCCGTCCAGGCAGCGCCAGACACGAAATTCCAATGTCGGGTCGACCCGGTGAAAAAGTGCCGCGAACATCTCCGGGTAGTTGCCATGAGCCTCGCGCAGCTCCGGCGCCACGTCATCGCACTGCAGTAGCCCGATACGCATCGGTGAATCTCCTTTCAGCAAGCTTTCTTTTTTTCAGCCTGCCATTGGCGGTGCCGACGACCAAGTCCAACGTAGCAATATCGCGCTTCGTTCAGGGAAAACGCAAAGGGTCTTCGGAACTCCAGGCACAGCGCCTCGGTCCCACTGGTGTCGTCAAAAGGACAAGGAGCGTCGCGATGACCGTGCAGACCGCTGCCGGTACGGTGCCGGAACGCCCTGCATCTACCTGGACGGGTTGGGGGCAGTGGCTGGCACTGGCCACCATGACCATCGACCACCTGACCCGCTACGTTTTCCCCAGCGCGTGGGAACTCGACTGGGCCGGCTCGTCACTGGGCCGTATCGCCTTCCCGCTGTTCGCCGCCATGGTTGCCTGGCACGGCTTGTTCAATACCCGCAACCCCATGCGCTATGCGCGGCGAATCCTGGTCATCGGGATTGCGGCACAGCTGCCCTTCATGCTGATGCCGCGGGCCTCCGATGCCTTTCTCCTGAACGTCTGCTTCACCCTGGCGCTGGGATTGGCCTGGGGCGCCTGGCTGCGCGACCTGCTCGAGCGTCACCGCAGCGGCAGCCTGAGCAGCCTCTGGCTGGCAACGGCGGTGACCGCCACGCTGACGCTCTGGTATCTGCTGGGCGACTGGGTGGAATACAGCCATCGCGGCCTGCTGCTGGTGCCGCTGTTCATGCTTGCCATGCATCATCTGCACAGCGCCGGTGAAGAGCTTACCGAGCGCCTGATTGCCGCCGCCCTGGCAACGCCGCTGCTGGTCGTGGCTGGTTTGATGAACGCTACGGACATGGCGAAATCGTTTACCGTCGCGACCTGCCTCGCCGTGCTATGGCTGGCCGCCGGCGCTCACCGAACCACCCCGGGGGTGCCGCTGGAGATGCCCCGGCGGCTATGGCTTACCTGGTATCCCGGTCATTTCGCGCTGATCGCCCTGTGGCTCTGGGCCAGCGGAGGACTCGGCTGACATGGCACTGCCCGTAACGGGGGCAACGCCCTGGCCCATGAGCAACGTCTCGAAGGCTTCGACCAGCATGGGGCGGTGGAAGTGGTAGCCCTGATACAGGCCACAGCCACGCTGCAGCAGGAACTGCCGCTGCGCCTCGTTCTCCACGCCCTCGGCGACCACATCGATACCCAGGTGCTGAGCCATGGCCAACACCGTTTCCACGATGGCCGCATCATTGCAATCGGTATCGAGACTACTGACGAAGCTGCGGTCGATCTTGAGTTCATCCAGCGGCAGGGACTTCAGGTAGGAAAGTGACGAGAACCCGGTACCGAAGTCATCCAGCGCCAGGTGCACGCCGAGCCGCTTGAGGGCCTGCATCCTTTCGATGGCATCCTCCAGGCCGTCGATCATGATGCTTTCGGTCAGCTCCACTACCAGTCGAGCCGGGTCGATGCCATGGGTGCCGGTGACCCAGGTAAGGCCTTCGACGAAACCGGGCTGAGTGAAGTGGCGGACGCTGATATTGACCGACAGGCGCGGCAGGACCGAGGCCGGGAGACGGGCCAGCAGCTCACAGCAGCGCTCAAGCATCCAGGTCTCGAGTTCGACGATCAGGTCGCTCTCCTCGGCGATGGCGATGAACACCTCGGGCGAGACCCAGCCGTGCCGAGGATGTTTCCAGCGCATCAGCGCTTCGCCACCGATGATCCGCTCGCCCTGGTCGAGCTGAGGCTGGAAGGCAATGCTCAGTTGTCCTTCCACCAGCGCCAGGCGCAGCGCCTGCTCCATCTCAAGCCGCCAGCTGAGCTGGGTCTGCATGGAGGGCTCGTAGCCACAGATCTGAGCGCGCCCCCTGAGCTTGGCCTGATACATCGCGGTATCTGCGTGGCGCAGCACGTCGCCCACGTCTTCGTCGCCCAGGGGGAAGATGGTGTAGCCGATGCTCGGCGTGACGCTGATGCGCTGTTCGCCCAGATCATAGGTTCTTCTCAAGGTGGCAAGCAGCCGCTCGGCTCGCTGCTCGGCCCGCTCCAGCTCGGCCGCTCGATCAGCGCTCAAGGTCGGCATCATCACGACGAATTCGTCGCCGCTGAGGCGCGCCGCCATAGCGCTGTCGTCGATGCTCAGCAACAAGCGCTTGCTGACCTGGCGCAGCAATTCATCGCCCACCGCATGTCCCAGGGTGTCGTTGATGATCTTGAAGCGATCAAGGTCGAGGAACATCAACAGCCCTACGCGCCCATCGTCACGCCGATCGCGGATAGTCGAAGCCAGCGTCTCGATCAGCAGCCGTCGGTTGGGCAGTTCGGTCAGCGGGTCGAAGTAGGCCTGGCGATGGATGGTCTCTTCCGCCAGCTTTCGCTCCGTAAAGTCCTCGATGACCGCGACTCCGCCCACCACCTCGCCCGCTTCGTTGCGCAGAGCGCTGTAGAAAGCCCGCAGCGGGGTCTTCTTGCCGCTGAACAGGTTGCGGTAAGTCCCCTCGAAATAGCCGGTGCCGCTCTCCAGGGCATCGCGTACCGCCTTGCTCACACGCTCGTCCTCGAGCTGAGTCAGGAGGTTGATACCCAACAGCCGCTGACGGCTGGCCCCCAGGATATCGAGGCACATCTCGTTGCAATCCACCACCTTGCCCTGGCGGTCGAAGTGCATCACCCCCAGCGGGGTGTGGCGGAAAATAGCACGGTAGCGCGCTTCACTGACGCGCAGCTGACGCTCTCGCGACGAAACGATCAAGCGCAAGGCGATATTGTCACTAATGTTTCGATGCAGCCGGCGACTGGTCACCAGCACCAGGCCCAGCAACAGCACCACCATGGCCGAGAGCAGCAGCGCCAGGGAGTCGCCCTGCGCCAACAACTGCCCCAGCAACGGCAGCAGCACGACCAGCACGTAGACCGGTGCTATCCACGCCACCGAAGAGAGAGTGGTCACCCCGCCGGCCGCAATACCCGTGAGAACGATGGCCAGCGCCGCAAGCTGGCCATGATGCTCCATGGTGAACATGAGCAGGCCGGCCGCCCCCCACAGCAGGGCAGCAATACCGGCTCCCCAGGCAAAGCGATAGAGCCAGCGGCGCCTGCGGCGCACCTCTTCCGGCTGGCGGTGGTAGTGCCAGGCCAACCAGAGACGGCCACCGGATACCAGAAACATGGCTGCAAGCCAGACTAGCAGTAGCACAGGAGACGTGAACGGCCACATGGCGGCCACCAGCAGGCATGCTGCCAGCACGCTCGTGAGTAATGGCTGCCATAGCCGCTCGTAGAGCAGGCGCACCTGCTCATGGGCCAGCTGACGTCGGTGAGAAAGGTCCAACTCGACTTCGGTAAACGGTGGCTCGTCCTGAAGCGGTAAGGGCATGCCCGGTTCCCGGGGTTATTGTTGGAGACTCCTATCTTTAACCGATCAAGCCGGGCTTGGCGAGCATGCGTCTCAACGCATGGCATTACCCGACTCGACAGGCCGCATCAACCCGTTGGTACCGATGAGCTAGGGCCAGCTGTACACACCGCGGTTGAGGGCATCCCGAAAAGCGGAGTGGACCTTGTTGCCGCGCAGGGTCGCACCGCTGTAGCCGTCGATATCGTCGGCCAGACGCTCGGGCTCGTAGAGCGCGAAGATGGCCGTCACAGGCTGACCCTCGAGGCGCTCGGCCAGCTGCCGGTGCTGCTCCAACACCGCATAGAGTTCGTCATCTTCCTCCAATTGCCGGTAATCGACGCCGCGATAAGCCAGGTACCGGTAGCTGATGTTCGACATCCGGCCGTCGCGCAGGTCGAACTGCACGTTGACCTGCATTTCGCCGCCATCGCTGAACACGCCACGATAGCGGCCATCCAGGGGCAACCCCAGCAGCGCCCGGTGCAGGCGCTCATCCTCGGCGGGCGAGAGCCGCGCCTCGCGCTCCTCATCCTCGACGATCTCTTCGGGGGCGGCCTCGGGCTCGAGCGGCTCGCCCTCCTCGTCCACCAGGCGTCCGATCAGGTACTCGTCGAGCATTGATTCGGCCCGTGCACTGTGGGGTACGCCGGGGCGCTTGTTGTCCCAACCCTCGGTGGACTCTCTGCCGCACCACTCGAGAAACACCTCCTCGTCGGTGGGATGGTCGGGAAAGTAGTCGGTGAAGTCGTAGACCCTGCCATGAATGGCCTTCCAGCAGCTCTCGGCGCTGTCATGCTCGGCCAGTTCATCGAGGGTGATGGGATCCAGGTCGGTATCGTCCTGTTCTTCACGCTCGCTACTGGAGAGTGCGCTGATCGAGACCAGGGTAAACAGGCTGGCCACGAAGGCGATAAAGGCAGAATAAGCGATCTTATTGATATTCATAGGAAATCAAAGACCTCGCTGTGGATGCGTGAGGCGGGAATTCCCTGGTCGAGCAGCAGTCGGTTGAGGTGGTGATTCATTCCTGGGGGACCGCAAATGTAGATTTCACGCTCGGTGAAGTCCGGGCAGTACTGGCGCAGGTAGGCCTCGGTCATTACCCCTTTCTCCCGGGAGTAGTGCTGGGTGAAGGTGAACCCCTCGACCCGCTCGGCAATGTCGACCAGTTCTTCCTGGTAATAGGCGCGAACGGCGTCGCTGGCAAGATAGAACAGGTGAATGCGCCCCTCCATGACGGCTCCTGTCGCGAGGTCGCGAGCACCACCCACGAAAGGAGTGATGCCGATGCCACCACCGAGCCAGAGCATGTCTCGCTCCGGAAAGCGGCGTTCGAAGAACTCCCCGTAGGGGCCTTCGATCAGCGCTCGGGTTCCCGGAGTCACCGTTTGCAGGGCGTGGCTGGCATCGCCCAGGTCTTTGATCCCGATGCGCAGCCGACCGTCCGAGGGCGCCGAAGCGATGGTGTAGGGATGCTCCTCGCCACGCCCGGCGGAGAGCGTCTGATCCAGCGGCGTCAGGTAGACGAACTGTCCCGTCACGTGACGTATGCCCTGGTGCTCAGGGCGAAGCACCAGCTCGACCACGCCGCGCGCCAGCGGCACTACCTCCTCTACCCGGTAGGCGTGACGCCGCTGCGGTGCCACGCCCTTGCGCCAGGCGATGGCGCCAAGCCCGGCGATACCCAGCAGCCACCATGGCCAGGCCTCGCCGGCCAGCAACAGGGCATGCCAGAGCCCCAGCAGCAGTGCCGCCGCCGACACCAGATGCAGATGTTTCCAGCGTTGATAGTGAGGCTGGCCGAAGAAGTCGAAGGTAGGCGCCAGAAAGATCACCATGGCCGCCCAGGCGAGCCAGCCGAGCCAGAGAGCGCCGTGGGAGAGCGGCGGAAAGAGCGTGGCCACCGCTGCATCCAGGGAAGCTGGCACCGCGGCAAGCCCGAGCGCCAGGGCGTGAATCATCACCAGGATGAAGGAGGCAAAGCCCAACCAGTGGTGAATACGCCAGAGCCGCGTCAGCCCACCGAAATAGCGGTCGAATCCCGGCACCCGGCAGCTCACCGCACCCGCCAGCAACATCATGGCCAGAGCCAGAATACCGCTCACCTGGCCGACCCAGGTCAGCCACTCCCCAGGCGGCCCGCCGGGCCCGCCCAGGCGAGGCAGTGCCACCAGCAGGGGCAGAAAAATCAGTACTATCAGGAAAACGTCACCGCTTCGGCGAAGCCAAGGCATCGCTGAGCCCCCTGTGTCCCATCGTGTCTACCATTGTTGCCGATTGTACAGACTCTGCCAGTTCAACAAAGCTGAAGAGCATCAGACATGACGCATATCCATTCATCGCCTCCCTCAGTCACGGCAACGTCATGCAACCGCCATCTCCTATACACGGAAGCGCCACATATGGGCGGCATGATCGAGCCTCGCCAATCTCCATCCTATTGCGAGGCAGCACATGAACCAGCCGCAGAACCCCGGCCATGTCGACCCCATCCTTGCCGCCGGCGACGAGCCGATGAGCAACGCTTCCGGCAACGCCTATTTTGGCGACATCCTGGAGACGCGCTTGAGCCGTCGCACACTGCTGCGCGGCAGCCTGGCGGCGGCGGTCGCTGGCGTCATGGCAACGCAGCTGCCCTTCGGCCGGGCACTGGCCGCTGGGCCAGGCGTTGAGGCGCCCAGCATCGGCTTCAAGGCGATTCCCGTCGGCACCGGCGACAGCGTGGTGGTGCCGGAGGGCTACCGGGTGCAGGCCTTCATTCCATGGGGCACACCGATCAGCGGCGACATGCCGGCTTTCTCGCTGGATGCCAGCGGCGAGAACCAGGCCCACCAGATCGGCAGCCACCACGACGGCATGCACTACTTCGCTATCGACGGCAGCTCTCGCGATGGCCTGCTGGTCCTCAATCACGAATATATCGAACCGCGCTTCCTGCATGCCGCAGCCGCTGGAATGCCCCTGGACCGCAACGGCTTCCCGCAGCATGAGGACGGCAGCCGCGATGCCGACCAGGTACGCAAGGAACTCAATGCCCATGGCGTTTCGGTGGTGCGGGTGCGTCAGGGTGACGACGGCCAGTGGCAGGTGGTGCAGGATCGCCTCAACCGCCGCGTTACCGGCCTTACGCCGATGCAATTGGCCGGGCCGGTGGCAGGCACCGAGCACGTGGTGACGAAGTACAGTCCCGACGGCCGCATGACCCGCGGCACCCTGAACAACTGCGCCCACGGCGTTACGCCGTGGAACACCTACCTGGCCGCCGAAGAGAACTGGGCTGGCTACTTTGCCAACGAGGATGCCGAGATCGACCGTCGCCAGAGCCGCTACGGCATCGAGACGCGCGCCGAAGGCCGTTACCAATGGCACCGCGCCCAGGGCGGCGCCGACGAGTTCGTGCGCTTCGACGCCACTTCCCGTGGCGCCGCACCCAGCGAGGACTACCGCAACGAGCCCCACGCCTTCGGCTACATGGTGGAGATCGACCCCTTCGATCCGCAGAGCACGCCGATCAAGCGCACCCACCTGGGCCGCTTCGCCCATGAAGGGGTGATCTTCGCCCCGGCAGTGGAAGGCCAGCCGGTAGTGGCCTACTCGGGCGACGACGCCCGCTTCGAATACATCTACAAGTTCGTCTCGGCGCGACCCTACGAAGCCTCCAACGCCGACGGCTCGCTGCTCGACGAGGGCACGCTCTACGTCGCCAGGTTCAACGACGACGGCAGCGGCGAGTGGCTGGCCCTGGCCCCGGGCCAGAACGGCCTGACGCCGGAGAACGGCTTCGCCGAGCTGGCCGACATCCTGGTCAACACCCGCAGCGCAGCCGACCACGTCGGCGCCACCAAGATGGACCGCCCCGAGTGGGGCGCCGTCGACCCGGCCACAGGCCAGGTCTACTTCACCCTGACCAACAACACCCGCCGCAGCGAAGAGCAGGTCGACGCCGCCAACCCACGCGCCGAGAACCACTTCGGCCACATCATTCGCTGGCAGGAGGACGGCACCCACGCCGCCGAGCGCTTCGCGTGGGATATCTTCGTGCTGGCGGGCGACACTGAGAGCGGCCGCGACCTGGCCGGCGAGCCGCTGGGCCAGGAGGCGATCTTCTCCAGCCCCGACGGGCTGTGGATCGACCCGGACCGCCGCGTATGGATCCAGAGCGACATCAGTGAATCGGTGATGAACAGTGGCATCCACGAGGTGTTCGGCAACAACCAGATGCTGGTCGCCAACCCAGAAACCGGCGAAATCCGCCGCTTCCTCACCGGCCCCATCGGCCAGGAGATCACCGGCGTGATCACTACCCCGGACCAGCGCACCATGTTCGTCAACGTGCAGCACCCCGGCGCCACTACCAGCGCCGAGGCGTTCGCCGCCGGCGAGCTGGTCAGCCACTGGCCGGACGGTGGCAATGCCATTCCGCGTTCGGCGACGCTGGTGATTACCCGAGAGGACGGCGGCATCATCGGCGCATAAGAGAGAGGCAAAAAACAGCGAGCCCCGCCAATGGCGGGGCTCGCTACGTTACGTCGATTGCGTGGTTAGAGGTTGCCCTGGCGGAACGCATCCTCGAAGCTGAAGCGCGGCTCCGGCGCTTCGGGCAGCAGCCAGGCACAGCCGTGGACCTTTTCCAGCAGCTCGCCGTGGGTCGACGCTAGCAGGTTGACGTGGGCCAGCTTGCGCCCGGGGCGCTCGCTCTTGTCGTAGCGGTGCAGGTGGGCATCGGAGATGGCGAGTATTGCCGCCGGATCGCCCTCTTGGCCGATCACGTTGACCATGCAGGTCGGCATGCGCGCTGCAGTGGCACCCAGCGGCAGGCCCTGGATCGCGCGCAGATGGTTTTCGAACTGGCTGGTCACCGCGCCGTCCATGGTCCAATGGCCGGAATTGTGTACCCGAGGCGCCATCTCGTTGGCCAGCAGCTTGCCGTCGCGGGTCTGGAACAGCTCCAGGGTCAGCACGCCGACGTAGTCCAGTTCATCGAGCAGCGCGCGAATATAGCCGTCGGCGGTCTGCTGCACTGCTTCGTCGAGATCCGGCATCGGCGCCAGCGAGTAACGCAGGATGCCGTCCACGTGCACGTTTTCGGCCATGGGGTAGAAGGCCATCTCGCCCTCGCGGCCGCGCACGGCGATGATCGACACCTCGCGCACGAAGTCGACGAAGGCCTCGACGATCAGCTTGGGATGATTGATCGAACGCCAGGCCTCAGCCGCCTCGGCAGGGTCACGCAACACCGCCTGGCCCTTGCCGTCGTAGCCCTCGGTGACCGACTTGGCCACTACCGGGGTGCCCAGCTCCCGGGCCGCCGCTTCCAGCGCCTCGGCGCTCTCCACGATGCGGTAGGTCGGCGTGGGAATACCCAGGCGATCGAACAGCGCCTTCTCTTCGGCGCGGTTCTGGCAGATGCGGATCGCCTCGCTCGAGGGGTACACCGGCTTGACCTCCTCGATGGCCTGCACCAGCGCCACGGGCAGGTGCTCGAACTCGTAGGTAACCAGGTCGACCTTGGCCAGGAAGTCATCGAGCAGATGGTGTTGATCGGTATAGACCATGACATCACCGATCCCGGCACTGGGGTGGCCGGTCGTATCGAGGAAGGTGAAGCGATTAGCCAGCGGGTAGCCGGCCAGGGCCAGCATGCGGCCGAGCTGGCCGGCACCGAGTACGCCGATATTCATGTCGCTGTCTCCTCTCGCTGGCTCATTCGTCTACGGGCCGGGGGTCTGGATTGTCGAGCACTGTCTGCGTCTGCTCGGCGCGGAAGGCCTCGACCTCAGCGCGCACCTTCTCATCCTGCAACCCGACGATCTGGGCCGCCAGCAGGCCGGCATTGGTCGCCCCGGCCTTGCCGATCGCCAGCGTGCCCACGGCGATGCCGCCCGGCATCTGTACGATGGAAAGCAGCGAATCGAGCCCCTTCAGCGCCTTGGATTCCACCGGGACGCCGAGCACCGGCAGCGCGGTCTGGGAGGCCACCATGCCCGGCAGGTGGGCGGCACCACCGGCACCGGCAACGATCACCTGCAAGCCACGCCCGGCTGCCGCCTTGGCGTAGTCGAACAGCAGATCCGGGGTACGATGCGCTGACACCACGCGGGTTTCATAGGGCACGCCCAGGCGCTCGAGCATCGTGACGGCGTGCTCCATGACCGGCCAATCGGATTTCGACCCCATGATCACGCCTACGCGTGGCGGCTCGTTGGATGGCATAGTTGCGGTTCCCCGTGATGACGCTGGTTGGCGAAGGGCAGGTATTCTAACGGCGCCCGCAGGCGCCGTCATCTTGACCAGTCGGGCAAGCGACCGCCGGCTCGTGCAGGCGGTCGCAGCCGTCATGTCGTTCCCGTGCCGGCCGGGTGGGTTTCCCGCCGGCTGGCCAACCAGTTGGCGCCGATGGCGACGATCATTACCGCCACCCCGATGGCCTCCAGCATGAAGTTGGGATAGAACACCGCCACGATCGCGCCCGAGATGGCGATACGAGGCAGCCACGACATGCGCGTGAACAAGTACCCTTCAAGCGCTGCGGCAAAGGCCCCCAGCGCCAGTATCGCGATCAGCCCGTTCCAGGCCAGGATGTGCAGCGGGCCACCGATGATGATCTCCGGGTTGAAGACCATGAACATCGGGATCAGGTAGAGGCCCTTGGCGAACTTCCATGCCTGCACCCCGGTCGCCATGGGCTTGGAGCCGGCGATCGCCGCCCCGGCGAAGCCGGCCAAGGCTATCGGTGGCGTCACGTTGGAATCCTGGGAGTACCAGAACACCACCAGGTGGGCGATCAGCAGCGGGATGCCGAACTCGGCGGTCAGCGCCGGGCCCACCAGCACGATCAGCACGATGTAGCTGGCGGTGACCGGCAGGCCCATGCCCAGGATCAGGCTGGCCAGCAGCACCATCAGCAGTGCCAGCACTATATTACCGCCGGAGAAGGCCATCATCATGGCGGAGAACTTGAGCCCCAGGCCGGTGAGCCCCACCACCCCGACGATGATGCCGGCCACGGCGCAGGCCAGGGAGACCGACACGGCGTTGCGGGCGCCAAGCTCCAGTCCCTCGACCAGCTTGAGGAAGCCGGCCCAGACCACGCGGCCGGTGCTGGCCAGGGTGACGGGCTGGCCCTGGCGCGGGGCGACGAAAAGGAACCAGATGGCATAGCGCAGCGCGGCCACGGCGACCATGGTCACCACCGCGTAGAAGCCCACCCGCATCGGCGACATGTGCATTGCCAGCAGCCACACCAGCACCGCCAGCGGCAGCAGGAAGTGCCAGCCCTCGCGCAGCACGTCGCGCATCTGCGGCAGCTCGCTCCTGGCCATGCCCTGCATGCCCTGCTTGAGGGCGATGATGTGCACGAACAGATAGACGGTGGCGAAATACATGATTGCCGGCAGGATGCTCACCTTGACCACGTCCAGGTAGGGCGTGTTGGTGTACTCGGCGATCAGGAAGGCGCCGGCCCCCATCAGCGGCGGCATGATCTGCCCGCCGGTGGATGCCGCCGCCTCGATGCCGCCGGCCTGGTGCGGCTTGTAGCCCAGGCGCTTCATCAAGGGGATGGTGAAGGCGCCGGTGGTCACCACGTTGGCGATGGCACTGCCGGAGATCGAGCCCATGCCAGCCGAAGCGATGACCGCGGCCTTGGCCGGGCCGCCGCGCTGCCGGCCGGTGGCGGCGTAGGCCATGTCGATGAAGAACTTGCCGGCGCCGGTGCTTTCGAGGAAAGCGCCGAACAATACGAAGACGAAGATGAAAGTCGCCGCCACCCCCAGCGGCAGGCCGAAGATGCCCTCCTGGCCCAGGTAGAGCTGGCCCACCACCCGGTCGAGGTTGTAGCCACGGTGCTCGAGAATGCCGGGCATGAACTGGCCAAGCCACGGCAGCTCGCCGCGCGGCCCGGCAAAGGCATAGAGAATGGCAATCACGCCGATGATGGTCATGCCCAGGCCCACCGCCCGGCGGCTAGCCTCCAGCACGGTGACTACGGCGATGCAGCCGACGATGATGTCGGTCTGGCTCCAGAAGCCGGCGCGGCGGATGATCTCATCCAGGTAGAGCACCATGTAGCCGCCGGTGATCATGGCACCGGCGAAGAAGGCGGCATCGATCACCCAGCCCAGCACGCCGCGCTTGCGGTTGGGGCCGAACACCGGAAAGATCAGGAAGGCCAGCATCATGATCAGCATCAGGTGGACGCTGCGCTGGTAGAACAACCCCAGCGGCTGAATACCGGCGGAGTAAAGCTGGAACAGCGACAGCCCTACCGCGACCAGGGTGATCAACCACAGGATCGGTCGGGGCTGAATGGCATTGCCACCGGGTACGGTGACGGGAGGGTTGGCAGATTCGCTCATGCGCGCCTCTCAAGGGGTGGTGTCAGGGGTGCGCAGGTGGATCGTCACCCGCTCGCCGGCTGCCAGTGCGCTCAGGCTGATCCGGCGACCCTCATGCAGCAATCTATGGTCGACCCTGTCGGAGCCGACCCTCAGTCGGTAGCGGTTGCCCGCCACCGGCTCGTTGATCTCCTCGATCCAGTAGCCGCCCTGGCCGTCGGAGACCTGGCGCCCCCGGCCCGGCACATGGCCCAGTCCGGCGGCAAAATCGGGCTGATGGCTGCGTTCCAGCACCATTCTCCCTTGGTCATGGCGATAGCAATCCTGCACGCGGATACCCGTGACGGAGTGATTCCACTCCAGGCACCAGCGTTCGCCTTCCGGCATCGGCAGCTCGACCAGCAGGGTGTCATCGTCGCTCAACACTTGCAGACGTGCATCACCGGCCCAGGCCATGCTGCAGCCCAAGGCCAGCATGCAGAAAGTCGCCACCCAAAGTGGGCAGCGACTCTCGCTGACAGACCTGGCGCAGCGACTCATGAGTAACCGCGTCAGGCTATACGGTCATCACGGACGCTGGTGATCCTGGACCTCGGCGCCCACTTCCTCGTAGTAGCGCAGCGCACCGTCGTGGAACGGCACCGGCGTGGAATCGATGCTGAAATCGACGGTAGTGTCATTGGCCGCCGGATGCACGGCAATCAGCTCGTCGGTGTTCTCGAACAGCAGCTTGGTCAGCTGGTAGGCCAGCTCCTCGTCCATGTCGGCGTTGACGACCAGCACGTTGGGAATACTGATGGTCTGCACCGCCTCGTCCATGCCGTCGTACATGCCGGCACGCAGCTCGTAGGCGGCGAAGGTGGGCTCGACTTCGCGAGCGTTGTCGATCTCCTCCTCGCTGAAGCCAACCAGACGGATATCGCGGGTCGCCGCCAGGTTGAGGATCGAGCTGGTGGGCGGCCCCACGCTCCAGAAGCCGGCGTCGATGTCGCCATCGCGGATGGCATCGGCGGTCTCATTGAAGTTCAGGCGCTGCGGACGGAAATCGTCGTAGGTGATGCCGTTGGCTTCCAGCAGGGCGCGGGCGTTGAGCTCGGTGCCGCTGCCCGGTGCGCCGACCGAGACGCGCTTGCCGCGCAGATCTTCCAGCGACTGGATGTCGGAATCGGCCAGGGTGACCAACTGCACGGCGTTAGGGTAGACGGACGCCAGGGCACGGGTGTCCTCGATCTGGCGGCCCTCGAAGTCGCCGGTGCCGTTGTAGGCCTGGTAGACGGTGTCGGCCAGGGCCAGCGCCAGGTCGGCGTCACCGCGCATGATCAGGCCCATGTTCTCCACCGAGGCGCCGGTCACTTCCGCCGTAGCGGTGGAGCCTTCGATGTGATTGTTGATCATCTCGGCGAAACCGCCGCCGATGGGATAGTACACGCCGCCGGTACCGCCGGTGGCAATGGAAAGCTGCTGAGCGGCAGCCAGCGGAGCCGTGGCCAGCAGCGTGGCTGCTGCAGCGTACTTGAGAGCTCGCATGGAATCCTCCGTCCTGAAACCGGATCGTTTATGGTTGTTCCTGGGATGCGAGCCGGGCGTGCCCGGCCGCTTCCTGACAAAAACTAGCACGCTCCCGCATGAAGGTGCTAATCCACAGTTTCTACGTTCTTGAGGATTTTCGGCAATTCCACCAAGGTCGGTTCAGCCCGGCAGACCATCGGGCCGGGCGCTCAACAGCATGCGGGCAAAACTCAGCGCATAAATCCAGAAGGTCAGCAGCCAACAGAGCGTGGGCAGCAGTACGCTGCCGCTCAGGTAATGCTGCGGCCAGAAGAGCGGCACCGCACTGCGCAGCAGCGTCCCGAGGACAAGGCAGACGAGTGCCAGCCAGATCAGCCGCGACAGCACCAGCGGTCGCCCGGTGTGACGCAGCCCGGCGATGCAGAACACCGCCAGCACCGCCCCGCCCACCGCACCCAGGAACAGCAGGTGGCGTCCGGCATAGGCCGGCAGGCCATCGCTCAAGGCCGCGATACCCACCAGCGCCAGGCCCAGCGTCAGCCACGCATAGGCCAGCGTCAGCAGCAAGAGGTAGAGCCGCCCCATGGCACGCCCCCAAGGCCATTCGCTGAGACGGTCGGCCTGGGCAGCCGCGGCAGCCAGGGCGACCCAGCCGGTGACCGGATGCCCCCTGGCGACGAAATCGGCCAGGGCGAAGAGGCAAAGGGTGACCACGGCCAGGTGCTCGCGGGCCGGCGTGAAGCGCAGCGGCCTCGGGCTGCCGCTCTCCCCCACCGCGACCTGCGAGATCACCCGCACGATGCGCGAGGCGGTCACCGCGATCATCACCAGCAGCAGGTTGGCGGCGAGATGCAGCATGCCCAGGCCACCGGATTGCGCCGGTAGCAGGTCGAGCCAGGTCAGGTAGAAGCCGAGCTGGGCCAGCAGAAACAGCCCCGCCAGCAGGCCCAAGCTGAGGTGCCGCCGCCCCTCGGGGGAGAACAGGGCCGGCAGCGCCCAGACCAGCACCCAGAGCGAGAAGGCCAGGTTGATCGCCGCCACCAGCCAACCCGGCAGCACACCGGCGAACCAGAAGGCGATCCGCCCGGCCAGCCACAGCCCCACCAGCCCCGCCAGCCTGACGCCGACCAACGGTTCGACCCGCGCCCAGGAGGGGATGGCCGTGAGCAGGAAGCCGGCCAACGCCGCCGAGGCGAAGCCGAACAACATTTCGTGGCCGTGCCACAGCATCGGTGACATGCCGAGCGGCAGCGTTAGCTGATGCAACAGCAGCCCCACCCAGGGCAACAGCGCCAGCGGGGCATAGAGCGCGGCAAGTAAAAAGAAAGGGCGAAAGGCGTAGGCCAGGATCGGCCACGGCTGGCCGGCACGGAGTGCGGCTGTCGTCGTCATCGCGTGCCTCCCTAGCCCCTGGCCGGCAGGTCGTCGGCCAGGTAGAAGCCGTCGTTGGGCACCCCCCCGCCAATGAAGGCCGGCGACAGCTCGGCCAGGGCACCGAGGAAGCCTTCCAGCTCGGGGCGGGCCTGGGTTGCGCTGCGCATCTCGAGCCGCGTGCGCTTGATGGCCCCCTCGATCACCGGGGCCGGCAGCGACGAGTACCGGGCGCCCAGTTGCCCAGCCTCGGCGGGATTGGCCGCCACCCAGTCCACCGCGCCGGCCACCGCTGACTGCACGGCAACAATCCACTCGGGACGCGACTCGAACAGCTCACGTCGACAGATGACGCCGGCCTGGGGTAGCCCCGGCGGCGTTCCCGTCAGCCGCGCCCACTCCGCCTGCAGATCGAGTTCGACCGTATCCAGGCCGAGAGACGATGCCTGCAGGCGCGTGGAGGTGCGCATCGGCTCGGGCAACACGGCGGCATCGAGGCGCTGCGCCAGCAGGGTCTGCACCGTCTCGAAGGGGCTGGCCTGATAGGTGACACGCAGGTCACGGCCGATCTCCATTCCCTCGCGGTCCAGCAGGTAGCGCAGCACCAGGTCGGGCATGTCGCCGCGCCAGGGTACCCCGACATGGATTCCGGCTAGATCCGCAAGGCTTGCCAGTTCGCCGTCGAGGCCCAGTATCCCCAGCGTGCCCCAGACGTTGACGTTCATCAGCACCACCGGCACGCCACGGTTGTAGAGGTTGGCCGCCACGTTGGTGGGTGTCGCCGTGAGCTGGACTTCGCTGCCGGCAATCCAGGCGCGCAGCTGATCGGGGTCGCGCCAGGTACGCAGCTCACGCTCGCCGAGGTGCTCGATGAGGCGCGGATCCCTCAAGGCACGCGCCAGGATCACCTGAGGCAGGCCCAGCGGGGAAGCCACCTGCAGTCCGGCGGAGGCCGCCAGGCCCAGCCCCGGAAAAGCGCTCAGGGCGGCCGAAGCAACAGCGAATTGCAGCAGCTGGCGGCGTTGGATGTCGATCATGGGGTCACCTCGCATTGACGGAAGAGGAAAGCGTCGGCCACGGCGGGCTGGCGCAGCAGGGCTCCCGCCGCTTCATAGAGAAAGGCAGCATCGCGCTCGCCGAAGGGCCGCTCGACGCGCTCCTCGTGGACGATGCGGCCCGGGGAGGGCGACATCACCAGAATGCGGTGCCCCAGGCGCAGGGCCTCGGTCAGGTCATGGGTGACCAGCAGCGAGGCGATGCCGCGCCGCCCCAGCAACCCCAGCAGCAGCGTCTGAGCTTCGCTGCGCAGCCCCACGTCGAGGGCGCTAAAGGGCTCGTCGAGTAGCAGCAGGTCGGCATCGACAGCCAGCGCCCGCGCCAGGGCCACACGCTGCTGCATGCCACCGGAAAGCTCGTGGGGATAGTGGTCGTGACGTTCGCCGAGCCCCAGCTCGTCGGCCAGCGCCCGGGCCCGAGCCAGGCGCTCGCGACGCGGTACCGCCGTCGCCTTGAGACCCAGGGCGATATTGTCGAGCAGGCGCCGCCAGGGCAGCAGCCTCGGCTCCTGGAACACCACCGCACTGCGATGAAACGCATCGCTGACAATGCCTTCCGTGGGCACGACCAGGCCGGCAGCAATGCGCAGCAAGGTAGTCTTGCCGCAGCCCGAAGGCCCCACCAGGCACACCGACTCTCCCGGTGCCACCGTCAGGTCGATGGTCTCCAGCGTTCGATCACGGCCGAAAACGTGGCCAACCGCTTCGAGCCTGAGCATCAGAACCCTCCCCGCCCGTGCTGACGCCAGGGCTCCATGCGCCGCTGCAGCGGTCGCAGCAGGCCATGCTCGGCGGCCAGCAGCAGTGCGACCACCAGCACGATCCAGGCCATGGCCGCGGCGGTGTCCAGGTTGACCCGGGCCATGGCCAGACCGGCGCCGATGCCATCCTCGGTGGCAAACAGCTCGGCCATGACCGCCACCTTCCAGGCCACGCCCAGTGAGGTGATCAGGGCGGGAAACACGTAGGAAGCGATATGCGGCAGGTGGAAGTCGAACAGGCGCATGAGCGGCGGCACCTGGTAGACATCGGCCATCTCCTGCAGACGCCGGTCGCGGGTCAGTGCCCCCATCTGGGCGCCGGCAAAGCTGACCGGCAGCGAGGTGGCCATCACCGTGTAGACCGTGGCCAGCGAGCCGCTGCCGAACCAGAGGATGGCCAGCACGATCCAGGCAATCGGCGGTATGCCCAGCAGCACGGTGGAGACAGGTTGCAGCGCCCTACCCAGGGCGTGTGACAGCCCGGCGAGAATGCCCAGCGTCGTACCCACCGCCGCCGCCAGGGCAAAGCCCAGCATGGCACGCCAAGTCGTTGCCAGCACCGCACTGGCCGCACCCTCCTGCCACAGCCGACCCAAGGCTGCCAGGGCATCCCGCGGCCCGGGCAGCAGGAAACTGCCGTAGACCAGACTGCCCCATTCCCACAGCGCCACGAACAGCAGTACGCCGGTCAGGCTTCCCCCCCAACCCAGCAGCGCCTCGACGCCTCGCACCGGTAGTGATCGCTTCATGGCTCCTCGCTGAAACAAGAATGAGAACGATTGGATATTAATTGGGGGAACGGCGGCGCTTACTGACCTGGATCAAACAAGAATGATTATAAGATGCATTACATTTACCACATCAACCCACAGGAGCTCCCAATGCCTACGCAACGTCGCACCCTGTCCTACCACCCCCTCTTCGCTCTTGCCCCACTCTCCTTGACGATTGCCGCCACGCTGAGCCTGCCGGCACAGGCCGGTGAAGGCAGCGCCTTCGACCTGCCCAGCGTGACGGTCACTGCCAAGGGCTACGAGGCCGACGAGCTCGACACCCCCAGCGCCACCCTGACCCTCGACGCCAGCCGTGCGCCGGCCAGCGAAAGCGTCGGCAGCCTGTTCCGCGGCCAGCCTGGCACCGCCGTGCACGGCGACGGCAGTTGGGGTCAAAACCCGGTGTTGCGCGGTCTGAAAAAGGAGAGCATCGTGCTGCAGGTGGACGGGGTACGGCTCAACTCGGCCCAGCCCCAGGGCGCGTTGGCCTCGTTCGCCAGCCTCGGACTGCTCGACAGTATCGAAGTGGTCAAGGGTCCCGGCTCGGTGCTGCACGGTTCCGGTGCCCTGGGTGGTGCGGTCAACCTGCGCACGCCTCAGGCCGAGTTCAGCGACCGGCCCAGCATCGGCGGGCGCTTCTCGGCCAGTGCCGGCAGCGTAGACGACAGCCTCGGCGGTGGTGCGATCCTCACACTCTCCAATGCCGATCACGCCCTGGTGCTGGGCGCCACCGGACGCGACGTGGGCGACTACGACACCCCGACGGGACGCGTCGAGAACAGCGGCTTCGAATCGAGCGCCTTCCTGGCCAAGTACGCCTTCCGACTGGCCGAAGGACATCGCCTCCAGCTCAACGTGCAGGGCCAGGAGGATCGCAACGTCTGGTATCCCGGCTCGGCCAAGCAGGCTCCGAACCCTGCTCTCGGTACCCTGACCATCCATTCCCCACGCCAGGAGCGTGAGCTTTACGAGCTCAGCTACGAAGGTGAGATCGGCCCCGGGACGCTGGAAGCCAGCCTTTATCGACAGGAGGTGTTGCGTCAGATTCGGGCCTGGTCGAGTGGCCAGGAGCGCAACCAGGTGTGGAACGACGTCACCTTTACCACTGACGGGGTCCGCGCCCAGTACCGCCTGCCGCTGGGTGAACGTCACCTGCTGACCGTCGGGGCGGAAACCTGGGAGATGAGCGGCGACCCTCAGCGCTTCCAGTACAACCCACCCCTCTCCAACAACGCCGTGGCCACCTCGCCGTTTCGTAACGGCGTGATCGAGAGCCGCGGGGTGTTCCTGCAGGACGAGATCATGTTCGACGACTGGACGCTGATGCTCGGCGCTCGCTACGACAGCGTGACCGGCGATGCCGATATCAAGGGCAGCGGTCCGGACGCCACCACCGAAGGCTTGAGAAGCGAGAGCGACACGCTGTCCTGGTCGGTCGGCGCCATCTACAACGCCTCGCCGATGCTCAACCCCTACGTCAGCCTGGGCAGCGCCTACCGCGCCCCGGACATGCGCGAACGCTTCGAGGACGCCGCCCGCGGTGACGGCTACTTCCACGTCGGCAACCCGCAGCTCGACCCCGAACAGTCCACCAACCTGGAAATCGGCCTGAAAGGGCGCAGCGAACGCGGCGAGTATCGCCTGGCCGCGTTCCACACTCGTATCGACGACTATATCGCCGGCCGCATCACTGGTGACACCAACGCCCAGAACCAGCCGATCAAGCGCACCGAGAACCTCGACCGGATTGAAATCCAGGGGCTGGAGGCGGGCTTCTTACTGCCGCTGGAGGGCAGCCTGGCGGGAGGCCACTGGCAGCTCGATGGCAGCCTCACCTGGCTACGCGGCACCAACAAGCAGGATGACGAGCCGCTCTACCAGATGCCCGCCCATGAGGCGACCCTGGGCATCGGTCAGCAGCCGCCGGTCGGCTTCCACTGGCACGCTCAGGTCCGCGGCGTGGCCAGCCAGGACCGCACCGCCGACCTGTTCTCCAACGGCACCGAGCCGAGCACGCCGGGCTACGCCACCGCCGACCTGGGTCTGGGCTGGCGCTTCGGCCCGGCGGCGGGACTGTCCAGCTTCGAGGTGGGACTCGAGGTCAACAACCTGTTCGACCGCACCTACCGCGAGCACTTGACCGACCAGCCGGAAGGCGGCGAGCTGCTAGCCCCCGGCCGCGGTGCCCTGCTGAGCCTGCGCGGCCGCTTCTGAAGCGGGGCCTCAGCCCTCCACCATCGCCTTCACCTGCTCGACGATGTGCGCGCCGATGGGGATGGCGGAGGTCGCCGCCGGCGAGGGAGCGTTGCCCACGTTGAGGGTGCGTCGGGTGTTGACGAACAGGAAGTCGTCCACCAGCTTGCCGTCCCGGGAGACCGCCTGAGCGCGCACCCCGGCCGGGTAGGGCTCGAGGTCCTCGACGGTGAGGCTGGGGCAGTACTTGCGCACCAGCTCCAGATAGCCGCGCTTGTAGAGCGAATTCTTCATCTCGACGAGCCCGGGGCGCAGGTTGCGCGCCAGTACCTTGAGGATGCCCGGGTTGGTGAACATCTGCGCCAGGTCAGGCAGCGAGACGTCTCGCTTACGATAGCCCTCGCGCTTGAAGGCGAGCACCGCGTTGGGGCCTACCGTTACGCTGCCGTCGATCATGCGCGTCAGGTGCACGCCCAGGAACGGCATGGAGGGGTCAGGGATCGGGTAGATCAGGTGGTTGACGATCGCATTGTGCTTGGCCGGCAGGCGGTAGTACTCGCCACGGAAGGGGCAGATGGTGAAGCCCGGATCCTGGCCCAGCAAACGGATCACCCGGTCAGCCATCAGCCCCGAGCAGGTGACGAGGTAGCGGCCGGTGAATTCGCCATCGCGGCTTTTCACCACGACTTCCTGGCTGCGCTCCTCCAGGCCCGTCACCTCGCAGCCGTAGCGGATCTCGCCGCCCATGCTCTCGAACTCGGCGGCCATGGCCCGGGTCACCGCGGCGTAGTCGACGATGCCGCTGGAAGGCACGAAGATGCCGCCGACCCCGGTAATGTTGGGCTCGCGCTCGGCCAGCGCCTCGCTGGAGAGCCACTCGCGCTCCAGGCCGTTGGCTTCGGTGCGCTCCCAGAGCGCCTTCATGCGCTCCATCTCCAGCTCGTTGGTGGCCACCAGCAGCTTGCCACAGGTGTCATAGGGGATATCGTGGGCCTGGCAGAACTCGACGGTGGCGCGGTTGCCGGCCAGGCAGAAGCGCGCCTTGAGGCTGCCCGGGGTGTAGTAGACCCCGGCATGGATCACGCCGCTGTTGTGGCCGGTCTGGTGCCGGGCCGGCCCCGCTTCCTTCTCGAGCAGCAGCATGCGCCGGTCGGGGTAGGCCTGCTTGAGCTGCATGGCGGTAGACATCCCCAGGATGCCGCCGCCGACAATGATGAAATCGTGCATCTTCTCTCTCTGCTGAAACGCGCTGGCTGAGACGCGCTTGCGGACACGCGCATGCCACGCCGCGAGGCGTGGCATGGCTCACATCATGACAACCGCTCGGGCTGCCGTCACTTCCCGCCTTACACCTGGCGCGGGTTGCGCAGGGTCTTGGCGTGGGTGAAGTAGCCGCGCTGGCGCATCAGCTCGCGGCGCAGGTCCGGGTGCGGGGTGAAGCGGTCGCGACCGTGCAGCCAGAAGTGGTTGTTGATCAGCAGGAAGCTGCCCACCGGGTTGGGCAGGGAAACGATGGCCGGACTGGTCTCCAGGGACTCGGAGAGGTCGGTCAGCCAGTTACCCTCCTCATAGTCCTTGGGCTGCACGAACTGGTCGATGTAGGCCATGATCGGGCGCCCCTCGCGGTCCACGTCGAAGACCGGATGGAAGACGTCGCGGTCGACCTTCTTGCTGGGTGGCGCGGTCCAGCGCATCGGCCGGTGGGCCAACGGGTGGGCGAAGAAGCGCTCCAGCTCGGCCCAGTCGTCCAGGTGCAGCAACAGGGAGTTGCCACCTTCCATGTTCTGCTCGTCGATCTTCATCATCAGCACGTAGTCGGTGTCCTGCTCGACGAAGGTACCGTCGTTGTGCAGCTCCATGACGCGATGCGGCTGACGCAGGTAGGAGTCGGAGTTGTCGACGTTCTTGACCACGAAGCGGGCGTAGTACTGGCCGCTCATGGCGTCGTAGTTGGAGCGACCCATCAGGTGGGCCACGGCGGTGGACACCTTGACCATCTCCTCGGCCTGCTCGACGCAGTCGAGCCCTTCCATGACCACCTGGAAGCCACCGGTGGCACGGTCCACCAAGGTGTTGACCAGCACCGGCTGCAGGGTGTTGTCGCACAGGTCGTCCAGGATCCTGGCCACGCGGAAGCGCAGCATCGACTTGTACTCCAGCGCCTGCACCGGCCACTCGGCCACGGCCGCCACGAAGGCCTCGACCACCTCGCGGGAGATCGTCAGCTGGATCAGGCGCGGGGAGGCAGCGGAAGGGGCCAGGGTGAAGCCGCGGATATCGGCGGGCAGCGGCATGGCAGTAGCGGGAAGCTGGGTCAGGATCGACATGTCAGGTCTCCAGGGGGTGTTGTGGACTGAGATGACTGCCCTCCGAAAATATCTACGCTTTTATTTTATGTCAAAATATTTGATCTATGTTGACACATCATGGCAAAAAAAATGCCGAGGCCCATCGCGGGCCTCGGCCAAGCAACCAATCAGCAGGGAATCGTCAGGCAGAGAGCGCGTCCAGCGAGCGCTCGATGATGCCCAACCCCTCCTCGACCAGCTCGGATGCTGCGGTGATGGGCACCAGGATACGCACGGTGTTGCCGTAGAAGCCGCATGAAAGCAGGATCAGTCCCTGCTCGCGGGCCTTGGCGCACAGCGCCTGTGCCTTGGCAGGATCGGGCCGACCATCGGCATCGAGCAGTTCGAAGGCCGCCATGGCGCCCAGATTGCGCGCATTGCCTACAGCAGCGAAACGTTCTTCCCACACGGCGAAACGCTCGGCCAGCAGGCGGCCCATCTGCTCACTGCGGGCGAGGATGTTCTCCTCCTCGATCACATCCAGCACCGCCAGCGCCGCGGCGCAGGAGAGCGGGTTACCGCTGTAGGTGCCGCCCAGCGAGCCGGGGCCGGAGGCGTCCATCACCTCGGCGGTACCCACTACCGCCGAGAGCGGCATGCCGTTGGCCAGCGACTTGGCGGTGGTCAGCATGTCCGCTTCGATGCCGCTGTGCTCGAGCGCGAACAGCTTGCCGGTGCGGGCGAAGCCCGACTGCACCTCATCGACGATCAGCAGGATGCCGTGGCGATCGCACAGCTCGCGCAGCGCCTTGAGATAGGCCGGCGAGGCGATGTAGAAACCGCCCTCGCCCTGCACCGGCTCGATGACGATGGCTGCCACCCGATGGGCGGGGATATCGGTCTTGAATACCTTCTCCAGTCCCTCGAGGGCCGCTTCCTCGCTGATGCCGTGCAGCGGATTGGGGTAGGGGGCGCGGTAGACGTCTCCCGGCATGGGGCCGAAATCGTTCTTGTAGGGCAGCACCTTGCCGGTCATCGCCAGCGTCAGCATGGTACGGCCGTGGAAGGCGCCGTCGAAGGTGATCACCCCGGAGCGGCCGGTGGCGGCACGGGCGATCTTGACTGCGTTCTCCAGCGCCTCGGCGCCAGTGTTGACCAGCATCGCCTTGCGCTCTGGCCCCTTCACCGGCGCCACTTCGCACAGGCGCTGGCACAGCTGGATGTAGGGGGCATAGGAGATTACCGCTGAGCAGGTGTGCATCACACGGCCGAGCTGCGCCTGGACCGCCTCGACGATCCTGGGGTGGCGGTGCCCCAGGTTGAGCACACCGATACCACCGGCGAAGTCGATCCAGCGACGACCATCCTCGTCCCACATTTCGGCATTTTCGGCGCGGGCCACGAACTGCTCGGTGGGGGTGGCGGCCCCCCTCGCCACGAAGCGGTTCTTGAGTTCATTGAGTTCAGCGTTGGTGAAGCTGCGAGACATAAGGGTGTCCTCAGGGGTCTTAGAGTGAGACGGGTGAAAGGCAAGCTATCAGCCGCCTCAGCTACCGCCTATGGACCAATTCCCTCCACGACTGGACCAATTCGCCGGGCACACGGCATACTGGCGGCCGCTTCTTCCGGCCCTGACAACCGAAAACATGACCGCACCCGTACCCCTGGCCGCACTTCGGAAGCGCTTCCAGCTGCAACCGGAACGCCTCGGCAAGAGTGCGCGCATCGAACAGGCCCTGCGCCTGGCCATCCTCCACGACTGGCCAGATGGCAGCCGGCTGCCCTCCCACCGAACGCTGTGCCGGGAGCTGGGGGCGGCCCGGGACACCCTGGCCCAGGCCGTAAGGCGCTTGCGAGACGAGGGCCTTCTCGTCACCGGCCAGGGCCAGGGCACCTGGACTCGTCGACCGCGCCTGTCACAACCGCCTTCATCCACGCACTCCCCATCGCTCTCCACCCGGGCTCGCAGCATCCTGCAGACCCGCAGTGCCAGCGCCATCCAGAGCGGTGCCTTCATGCCGGGCATTCCGGATATCACCCAGTTCCCCATGACCAAGTGGCGCGAGCTTTATTCCAGCGTGACCGTACCGCGCAATGCCCTACTGCTCTCCTACTCCAGCGGCGGCTACGGCCCGCTCAAGCGGGCCATTCGCGACTTCCTGTGGGGCTGGCGACGACTCACCTGCGACACCGAACAGATCATCATCACCGACGGCACTCATAACGGCATCGAGCTATGCGCCCTGGCCCTGACCGACGCGGGCGACCGGGTGCTGATGGAGTCGCCCTGCTACTGGGGAGCGCGCAATATCTTCACCGCCGTAGGGGCGACGGTAGAGCGGGTCGCCTGGCATGCCGATACGGGCCATGCCCCGCGGCGCTCGAACCACCCCGTGCAGCTGGCGTACTTTACCGGCTCGCACCACTACCCGCTGAGCGTGCCCACATCGCCGGCGCATCGGGTCGCCTTGTGTGATGCGGCTGCCCCACGCTTCGTGCTCGAGGACGACTACGAATTCACCGGCCAGGACGGCGCCAACCTGTTATTCGACGGACGCTCGCCACAGCACCTGCTGGTGGGCTCGTTTTCCAAGCTGATGTTCCCCGGCCTGCGGCTGGGATACCTGGTGGCCCCCAGAGAACTTGTCGAGCCGCTCAACCAGCTCAGAAGCGAGGTTTTTCGCGAGGGACGCCTGCTCGACCAGGCAGTCCTTGCGCAGTTTCTCGCCGAGGGCGAGCTCGATACCTGGTACGCCAGGATCCAGCGTGACTACCTGGCCCGGCAGCAGGTCATGCACGACCAGCTGGTCCGAGTGCCGGGCGTGGTGCATGTCTCCCCGCCCAGCCACTCGATCAGCCTCTGCGTGCAGTTCGCGCCAGGGGTCGACGACCGCCGCATCGCCCGCAAGCTGCTACAAGCCCACCTCATCACCCGCCCCTTGAGCCCCGTGTGCAGCGCCGACGATTTCCGTAGCGGCCTGATACTAGGCGTCGGCATGCTGTCGGGGCGCCTCCTGGCTGCTGAGGCGAACCGCCTGCGGCTTGCCCTGACCCGCCTGCTGGATACCTGAGACGCTCCCTGCACCGCGTGCCGAATTTCCGCTACGCAGCTGTCGACATAACATAGATATCCGACCAATTCTGTAGAAATTTCTATGGAACGACCTCTTTTCGTGTGATTTACTCAACAGCATGGACGAGCACCGCGAACGTCAACCCGCGGCTACAACTTACAACCCACTCCCGCTCTGAAAGAGGTTCCCATGAAGTTTTCCAGCCTGATCAAGACCACCCTGGCCACTTCCGTCGCAGCCACCATCGTGGCTAGCCCGCTGCTGTACGCAGACAACGTGCGCCTGCGCATGCACACCTTCTACGGCACCGAGGTCGATCACATTGCCGCCGACCTGCGCGACCGCGTCAGCGAGGCCAGCGACGGCTCGATTCGCATTCAGTTCTTCCGCGGCGGCGAGCTGGTCGACAGCGACCAGTTCGTTGACGCCGTGGCGCGCGGCACCATCGACATCGCGCATGGCGTAGGCAGCTACTGGCCGGGGCGCGTCGGCATCGGAATCATCGAAGGTGGCTTGCCGGGCGCCTGGGTCAGTGCCGACGAAGCCCGTGACATTTTCGCCAACCAGGGGCTCGACGAACTGGTAGCCGAAGCCTACGAGGAACAGGGCGCCAAGCTGATCGGCCGCGGCTTCGGCAGCGACTACGGCCTGCTCACCCGTGAGCCCGTCAGCAGCCTGGACGACCTGCGCGGCATGCGCATCCGAGCGACCAGCTCCATTGCAACCGTGTTGGAAAAATTTGACGTCCCGACCGTTTTCCTGCCGGGTGAAGAACTCTACGTGGCGCTCTCGACCGGCGTGATCGACGGCGCCGTCTACGGCGGCCCGGTGGAATACGAGCAGCTCAAGCTGCATGAAGTCGCCAAGCACTACACCGACATCAACCTGCTCAACCCGGGCTGGACCGAGAACGCCCTGGTCAACCCGCGCACCTGGGAGCGTCTCAGCGAGGAGCAGCGCAGCATCTTGACCGAGGCCATCGACCAGTACCTGCTGGACGTGCACAACTGGCTGGAAGAGGGCAACCGTGCCGTGATCGAGGCCGGCGACATCTTCGAAGTCGCCGAGCTGTCGGAAGAGGACTCCAACCGCCTGGCCGAAGCCGCCCTGCCCGTCTGGGAAGCCGAGGCCGAGAAGTCCGAGCGCAATGCCCGTGCCGTCGAGATTCTGATCAACAACGCCGTCGAGCAAGGACGTTTGAGTGAGTAAAGTCACCCGCTACCTGAGGGTGCAGGACGGTCTTTCCGACTGGGTCGGCAGGGCCGTCTCCTGGCTGACGCTGGGCATCATCGGGGTGCTGCTCTTCGAGGTCGTGTCTCGCTACCTGCTCAACTCCCCCACGATCTGGGGGCATGAGCTGTCGACCATGTTCTTCGGCGCCCTGAGCATCCTGGCGGGAAGCTACACCCTCCGACATCACGGTCACGTGCGCAGCGACGTCATCTATCGCCTGCTTCCGTTTCGGGCCCAGGCTTTCTGCGACGTGGTGATCTTCGGTCTGGCGCTGGTGGTACTGGCGGTCGTCCTCCACATGGCGGTGGACTTCGCCTACCACTCATGGCGCATCGGCGAGTTCTCCAACCGCAGCGTGTGGCGGCCGCCCCTGTGGCCGATCAAGGCCACCATCCCTCTGGCCGTCGGTCTGATGATGCTGCAGTGCCTGGCTGAACTGGTACGCGCGGCGCTTCGTCTGGCCGGTATCGCCTATGAAGACCCCCGCGACGACCTGCGCGATGACCTGGAAGACACAGAGCGCTAGAGAGCGCTTCTAAACGCATCATGAAAGGCACGTCCCTCGGGCGTGCCTCACACAGAGCTTGCTTATGGCTGAACTCGAGCCCCTGACAATCACCGCCATCATGTTCCTCTCCATGCTGGTGCTCATGGCGATGGGGGCCCCGCTGGCCCTGGCGCTGATGATCTCCGGCATGGGCAGTGCCTACCTGATGTTCGGCCCCGGCGGCCTGGACCTGCTGCTGGCCTCCGCCTATAGCGCCATGGACAACTTCCTGCTGGTATCCCTGCCGCTGTTCATCTTCATGGGCCTGGTACTCGAACGATCCGGCATCACCGACGCCCTGTTCGACATGATCCACAAGTGGATGGGCAGTATCCCCGGCGGGCTTGGCGTGGGTACGGTGCTGATCTGCGCGCTGATCGCCGCCATGGCGGGCGTTTCCGGTGCCGCCACCGTTAGCCTGGGCATCATCGCCCTGCCGGCCATGCTCAAGCGCGGCTATCACAAGCGCCTGGTCACCGGCACCATCATGGCCGGCGGGGCGCTGGGTTTCCTGATCCCGCCCAGCGTACTGATGATCGTCTACGCCTTCCTCGCCCGGGAATCCGTCGGCAAGCTGTTCGCCGCGGGCCTGATGCCCGGCCTGATGCTCGCCGGCATCTACATGGCCTACATCCTGATCCGCTGCCGCCTCAACCCCGAGCTGGGTCCGGCTGCGCCCGCGCAGGAACGCTTCACGGTCCGGGAGAAACTCCAGTCGCTGCGCCATGTCATCGCTCCGGGCCTGCTGGTGGTGACGGTGCTCGGCTGCATCATCGGTGGCGTGACCTCGCCCTCGGAGGCTTCCGCGGTGGGGGCCGGCGGCGCCCTGCTGATCGCAGCCATGCGTGGCAAGCTGAGCTGGAAGCTGCTGCGCTACGTGATGCTCAATACCACCAAGATCACCGGGATGCTGATCTGGATCGCCATCGCCGCGGTCTTCTTCAGCCGCATCTACATGGGTCTGGGCGCCGGCATGATCATCAGCGACATGATTCACGACTTCGCCCTGTCGCCCTATACCGTGATCCTCTTCATGCTGCTCAGCTTCTTCCTGCTGGGTATGTTCCTGGATGACTTCGCCATCCTGTTCATCACGGTACCGCTCTATGTGCCCATCGTGCGTGAACTCGGCTTCGACACCACCTGGTTTGCGGTACTGTTCATTCTCAGCATGCAGTCCGCCTACCTGACGCCACCCTTTGGCTACAACCTCTTCTACATGAGGTCGGTGGCACCGAAGTCGATCTCTATCATCGACATCTACCGCTCCGCGCTGCCGTACGTGGGCCTGCAGATCCTGGGCCTTGCACTGATCGTGGCCTTCCCGGGAATCGCCCTGTGGCTGCCGAGCGTACTGTTCTAGCCGGCTGGCGGAGTGCCCTCCCGGGCACTCCGCCCCAGGATCGAAGCCTGCCTTCCCCAAGCGTGAAAACATCATCGAATCGGCACTGGCAAAATTGTCCAAATGCCCCCATGATGTGTGTGTCGCAAACGCCCACTGGAGCATCATGAGTACGGCACGACACACTTCCAATGCGGAACTCCTCGACCCCCCGCGAAGCTGCCCTGACCTCGATGTCAGGGACCTGGAAAAGCGCACACGCCTGATGCGCATCGTCACAAGGCTGATCGCCGTCTCCGACCTCGGCTGCCGCGATATCGCGCGCCGTGCCGGACTACCGGCCCAGAAGATCAGCGACCTGCTGGCAGGCCGCCTCGAGCACCTCTCTCTCGATGAGCTGCGGCTGGTCTATCACACCATCGATCCGGAAGGCGCTCTCAACTACTGATACGCCACCACGAAGATGGTACGCCTCACGGCCAGATATAGAACGCCTCGCACTGCGCGAGGCGTTTTTTTATCGCTTTTTTTCTCTTTCCCCACATCAGCTTAGGGAAACATTAAGCGAACATTAAGAGCTTGCTAACGTTTAGTTGACTCACATCAAGCGCCTAGACCTTGGTAGAAGGTAGCCTGTCGTCATCCCCTCGCTCCATGAAAACGAAGGCCACCGGAGGCGCCATGGACTCTATTCGTCGATCCTTGCTCGGTCAGCTGGCCCGCCTCAGCGCGGGTGCCGCCCTGATACCGCTCGCAAGCGTTGCCAGCGCCGGCATCAACAGCCAGCCGCCCCGCCGAGAAGGCGACCCCACCAAGCGCTACGGCATGCTCATCGACCTGCGCCAATGCATCGGCTGCCAGGCCTGCACCGTGTCGTGCCATATCGAGAACGACGCTCCGCTGGGCAAGTTTCGCACCACCGTTTCTCAGTACGAGGTGGAGCATCAGGAGAGCGGTGAGCTTGCCACCTTCATGCTGCCGCGCCTGTGCAACCACTGCGAGAACCCGCCCTGCGTGCCGGTCTGCCCGGTCCAGGCGACCTATCAGCAGCAGGACGGCATCGTGGTGGTGGACAGCGACCGCTGCGTGGGCTGCGCCTACTGCGTCAACGCCTGCCCCTACGACGCCCGCTTCATCAACGACAGGACTCAGACCGCCGACAAGTGCACCTTTTGCGCTCACCGCCTGGAAGCCGGCTTGCTGCCGGCCTGCGTGGAGAGCTGCGTGGGCGGCGCGCGGATCATCGGCGACATGCGCGACCCCGAGAGCCAGATCAGCCGCATGATCGCGGAGCACCGCGACGAGCTGATGGTGCTGCAGCCCGAAAAGAACACCCTGCCCCAGGTCTTCTACCTCGGCATGGACGAGCGCTTCATCACGCGCCCGCTCGCCGAGCCGGTGGCCCTGGAAGTCCTCGATCCCCACGGCAAGGAGATGGGTTATGAATTCCATGGCCATTGAGCTGCTCGCGCCCCGCTACGCCATCGCCTGGTACCCCTGGGCAGTGCAGTACTTCTTTTTGATCGCGCTCTCCTACGCCACCCTGTGGCTGGCGGCTCCGGCCCTGGTGTTCGGCAAGCAGCGCTGGCTGCCCACCGCACGCCTGGCCATGCTGGCCTGCCTGACCACCACCCTGGTCGCCCCGGTGGCGCTGCTCGCCGACCTGCACCAACCGCTGCGCTTCTGGCACTTCTATGCCTACGCCACCTCGAGCTCCTGGATGTCCATCGGCAGCCTGCTGCTGCCGCTCTACGTGGTGGGCGTGCTGCTGCTCGCCTGGCTGGCCTGGCGCCCGGTGCTGCAGGCCAGCCGCCAGGCACCCGGCCTGCCGGGCCTCGCCGCCCGCCTGCTGTCGTTCGGCTCCGCCCCCACCCCGCGCGCGGCGCTGGTGCTGGTGGGCCTGGGCACCCTCGCGCTCTCCACCGGCATCATGCTCTATACCGGCGCCGAGCTCGCCGTGGTCAAGGCGCGCCCGCTGTGGCACACCGTCTGGCTGCCGCCGATGCTGGTCGCCACCGGCTTCATCGCCGCCGCCGGCCTGATCCTGGTGCTCAACCGGGTCAG
The DNA here is from genome assembly GCF_013697085.1 of Billgrantia kenyensis. GTDB lineage: Bacteria > Pseudomonadota > Gammaproteobacteria > Pseudomonadales > Halomonadaceae > Halomonas > Halomonas kenyensis. The sequence goes on along the minus strand of NZ_JACEFT010000009.1, from coordinate 44,269 downwards.
CGGCCTGCGTGACCAGGCCACCATCGGCCAGATGCTCAGGGTGCTGCTGGGCGCCTGCCTGGTCGCCGGCCTGGTCGCCGGCAGCTGGTTCCTGGACGGCATCAACGCCAACGTAGGCTCGGTGGCCGCGGCGCTGGACTCGGTGCGCGCAAGCCCCTCCTGGCGCAGCACCGCCCTCTGGGGCGGCCTGACCGGGGTGGCCCTCTTCGGCGCCGTGCTCTACCTGCTTACCCGCCCCGCCGCCCGCCGCCCGGCCCTCTTCGCCTGGGCCTGGGTGCTGGGCCTGGTGGCCATCCACATGGGCTGGATGTTCCGCTGGGTGGTGCTGATGGACGTGCAGCACGTGGCCCGCAACAGCGCCGGCTTTCACCACTACGGCATCCCCGCCGGCTCCTCCGGCCTGCTCGGCATCGTGGGCACCTTCGGCCTGTGGCTTGCCGCAGCTCTGGTGATCGACCTGCTGATCCCCTGGCGCCAGGCGCGCCAGGGCGGCAGCGCCGCCGACGTCTCACTCTCGGACAGCTCCGACAGCCCCGCACAGTCCGACGCCCAACGCGCTGCACACAACATGGAAGGAGCGCCCCGCCATGGCTAAGTCCCCCGTCGATACCTCACGCCGCCGCTTCATGAAGGGTGCCGTCGCCGCCGGCGGTGCCGCCACCTTCGTCGCCGGCTACTCGGACCCCCTGGCCAAGATGGCCAAGGGCGTGACCGGCAGCGCCGGCGAGACGCCGAAGCACCCGATCCACGGCAACTCCCTGGTGCCGGAATACCGGGTCGACCTCGACAGCGGCGAGCTCACCCTCAACCCGGACCAGCGCACCGCCTTCACCATCTGCTACGGCTGCACCACCCAGTGCGGCGTGCGGGTGCGCGTCGACAACGAGAGCGACCGGGTGCTGCGCGTCTCCGGCAACCCCTACCACCCGCTCTCTGCCGACGACCACCTGCCCATGCGCACCCCGGTGGCCGAGGCGCTGCGCCACGTCAGCGCCTACGGCGACCAGGGCCAGGTCAACCGCTCCACCGCCTGCGCCCGCGGCAACGCCATGATGAGCCAGCTGGAGAGCCCCTTCCGCATCGACCACTGCCTCAAGCGGGTAGGCGAGCGCGGCGAGCGCCAGTGGCAGAAGATCTCCTTCGAGCAGCTGATCGAGGAGGTCTGCGAGGGCGGCGACCTGTTCGGCGAGGGCCACGTGGACGGCCTGCGCGCCATCCACGACCACGACAGCCTCATCGACCCGGAGAACCCGGAATTCGGCCCCAGGGCCAACCAGCTGATGGTGATGGAGGCCACCGACTACGGCCGCTCGGAGCTGCTCAAGCGCTTCACGCTGAACGCCTTCGCCACCCGCAACTACGGTCACCACGGCTCTTACTGCGGCCTGGCTTTCCGCATGGGCTCGGGGGCGGTGATGAACGACCTGGGTGCCAACGCCCACGTCAAGCCGGACATCCAGAACGCCCGCTTCATCATGTACATCGGCACCGCGCCGAGCCAGGCGGGCAACCCCTTCAAGCGCCAGGGCCGGCTGATCGCCAAGGCCCGCGCCGAGGGCACCCTGGAGTACGTGGTGGTGGACCCGGCGCTCAACGCCGCCGCCTCCCACGCCGCCGACCACAACCGCTGGGTGCCGATCCGCCCCGGCACCGACAGCGCCTTCGCCATGGCCATCATCCAGTGGCTGCTCGACAACGAGGGCTACGCCCGGGCGTTCCTGGAACTGCCCGGCAAGGCCGCCGCGGACGCCGCCGGCGAGGCCACCCACTCCAACGCCACCCACCTGGTGATCGACACCCAGGACCACCCCCGCCGCGGCCGTTTCCTGATGGCCAGCGACCTGAGCCTGGCCGAGGCCGGCAGCGACGCCGATGCCCCCCTGGTGGTGGTCGACGGCGAGCTCGTTCACGGCGAGGAGGCGATGGCCGCCGAGCTCTTCGTGGACCGCGAGGTGGAACTTGCCGGTTCGTCGGAAGGGCCTGGCACCACCGTGCGGGTGAAGAGCAGCATGACCCTGCTGCGCGAATCAGCCAACGAGTACGACCTGGCCACCTACGCTCAGCACTGCGGCATCCCCGAGGCCACCATCGTCGAGCTGGCCGAACGCTACGCCGGCCACGGCCGCCGCGCCGTGGTCAACTGCCACGGCGGCATGATGTCCGGCAACGGCTTCTACGCCGCCTTCGCGGTGCAGATGCTCAACCTGCTGGCCGGTAACGTCAACATGAAGGGCGGCAGCGCCGTGGGCGGCGGCCAGTTCAACGGCTTCAGCCAGGGCCCCCGCTACGATCTCGTGGACTTCCCCGGCAAGCGCGGCCCCCAGGGGGTCTTTCTCTCCCGTTCGCGCTTCCCCTACGAGCGCTCCTCGGAGTACCGCCGCAAGGTCGAGGCCGGCGAGAACCCCTACCCGGCCAAGGCGCCGTGGCGCTCCTTCGCCCCGCCCACCCTCACCGAGCACCTGCCCTCGGCGCTGGACGGCTACCCCTACCCGATCAAGGCGCTGATCGGCTGCATGGCCAACCCCATCTACGGCCAGGCTGGGCTCGAGGCGATGATCGCCGACAAGCTCAAGGACCCGAAGCGCCTGGGGCTCTTCGTAGCGGTGGACGGCTTCATCAACGAGACCAACCGCTACGCCGACTACATCGTGCCCGATTCGGTGATGTACGAGGTATGGGGCTTCACCGGCGCCTGGAAGGGCACGCTGGGCCGCCTGACCACCGCCTGCTGGCCGGTGGTGGCGCCGCGCCAGCAGAAGACCGCCGAGGGCGAACCGGTGTGCCAGGACAGCTTCTTCATCGCCGTGGCCAGGCGCCTGGGCCTTTCCGGCTTCGGCGACGAGGCGATCCCCGATGCCGAGGGCAACCTGCACCCGCTCAACCGCGCCGAGGACTATTACCTGCGCGCCGCGGCCAACATCGCCTACATGGACGAGCCGCTGCCCGAGGCCGACGAGAGCGACATCGCCCACGCCGGGCTCACCCCGCTGCTGCCGCGTCTCGAACGCACCCTCAAGGAGGAGGAGCGTGGCCGGGTGGCCTACCTCTACGCCCGCGGCGGGCGCTTCCAGGACGCCAGCGACCACTTCCGCGGCGAGCGGCTGACCAACGCCTGGCGCCGCACCCTGTGCGTCTACAACGAGGTGGTGGGCACTAGCATCGACACCATGAGCGGCAAACCCAACCGCGGCGTGCCCGGCCACAGCCTGCCGCTGCTGGCCAACCAGCAGGCCATGCGTGAGGTGTTCCTCGAGGAGGAGTGGCCGCTGCTCGCCTTCTCGTTCAAATCCAACCTGATGAACTCCTACGCCATCGGCAACGAGCGGCTGCGCATGATCAAGCCCTACAACCCGGTGCAGATGCACCGTGAGGACGCCGAGCGCTACGGCATCCGCCACGGCGATACCATCCGCATCGAGAGCCCCGGCGGCAGCGTGGTGGGTCTGGCGCTGGTCAGCGAGAGCGTGATGCCGGGGTCGCTGGGCATCGAGCACGGCTACGGCCACCGGGACCTCGGCGCCACGCCGCATGTGATCGACGGCGAGTCCCAGCCGGACATGCCCTGGCTGCGCGCCGGCATCAACATCAACGACCTGGGCTTCCGGGACCCGACCCGCCACGTGGACGGCACCTGGCTCGAGCCCATCAGCGGCGCCAGCGTGCGCCAGGGCCTGCCGGTAAGGGTCCGCCGCGCCTAGTGCTGTCTCACCATGGAACGCTAAATCGCCCCGGCCAGAAGAGCCCGGGGCGATTTCGCTTCCTTGCCATACGCCGAGGCTCTAGTCTTCGCGCTGCTCGTACTCCTCGGCCACGCGGATGGCCTCGGCTTCGGTGTCGTGCTCGGAGATGACGATCTCGTTGCTGGGATCCGTCTCGTCGATCACGTTCCAGCCGGTTACCGGCAGGTTCATGTCCTGAGCGTCACGGATCGGTTCGACGCGTGCCTGCTTGGGTCCGCTCTTGGGCATGTTGCCTCCTTGCTCTGCTGCGTGTGCCTCATCAAGCTAGTCAACCCTCGTCAGCAAGCCAAACGAAGCCGCAGCGTCACGCCTCGGGCGCCAGGTCCGTCACCGCCCCAGTGCTGGCAGAGCTCACCGTGCGGGCGTACTTGGCCAGCACGCCGCGGGTATAACGTGGTACGGGCTGGCGCCACGCGGCTCGCCTCCGTTCCAGCTCCACAGCGTCGACGTGCAGCTCGATGGTGTCGGCCTCGGCATCGATGGTGATGGTGTCACCGTCCTCGACCAACGCCAGCGGGCCGCCCTCGAAAGCCTCGGGCGAGACATGCCCCACCACGAAGCCGTGGCTGCCGCCGGAGAAGCGCCCGTCGGTGATCAAGGCCACCGAATCACCCAGCCCGCGGCCCATGATCGCCGAGGTGGGGGTAAGCATCTCACGCATGCCGGGTCCCCCCTTGGGCCCTTCATAGCGAATCACCACCACGTCGCCGGACACCACCGTGCCGTCATTGATGCGCGCCTGGGCCTCCTCCTCGGAACCGAACACCCGGGCGCTGCCGGAGAAGCGCGTGCCCTCCTTGCCGGTAATCTTGGCTACCGCGCCCTCAGGAGCCAGATTACCGTGGAGAATACGCAGGTGGCTCTCGGCCTTGAGCGGAGCGTCCAGCGGCGCGATGATCTGCTGGCCCTCCGGATACGGCTCGACACCGGCCAGGTTCGCGGCCAGCGTCCGGCCCGTCACCGTCAGGCAGTCGCCGTGGAGCAGACCGGCGTCGAGCAGGGTCTTCATCAGCGGCTGGATGCCACCGATCTCGACCAGCTCGCTCATCATGTAGCGGCCGCTGGGGCGCAGGTCGGCCAGCACCGGCACGCGCCGACCGATCTCGGTGAAGTCGGCGAGCGAGAGCGGCACGTCCACGGTAGCGGCCATGGCGATCAGGTGCAGTACCGCGTTGGTGGAGCCGCCCAGTGCAATCACTACGGTGATGGCATTCTCGAAGGCCTCGCGGGTCATGATGTCGGAAGGTTTTATATCGCGCTCGAGCAGTTCGAGCACCGCAGCACCGGCCGCCTCGCAGTCTTCACGCTTGGCCTGGGACACGGCATTTTGCGCCGAGCTGCCCGGCAGGCTCATGCCCAGCGCCTCGATGGCCGAGGCCATGGTATTGGCGGTGTACATGCCACCGCAGGAGCCGGGCCCGGGGATGGCCGTCTCCTCGATCTGCTTGAGCTCGATCAGCTCCAGGTCACCGCGGCTGTGAGCCCCCATGGCCTCGAACACCGAGACGATGTCGGTGTGGTTCTTGCCGGGCTGGATGGTGCCGCCGTAGACGAACACGCTGGGCCGGTTAAGGCGTGCCATGCCCATCAGGCAACCCGGCATGTTCTTGTCGCAGCCGCCAATGGTCACCAGGCCGTCGAAGCCCTCGCAGCCGGCCACGGTCTCGATGGAGTCGGCGATCACCTCCCGCGACACCAGCGAGTACTTCATGCCCTCGGTGCCGTTGGCGATGCCGTCGGAGATGGTGATGGTATTGAAGATCACGCCCTTGCCGCCGGCCCCGTCGGCACCGTCGCGGGCTCGCTCGGCCAACTCATGGATATGGCTGTTGCAGGGCGTGACCATGCTCCAGGTGGAGGCGATGCCCACCTGGGGCTTGGAGAAGTCCTCGTCAGTGAAGCCCACCGCACGCAGCATGGCGCGGCCAGCCGACTTGCCGACGCCATCCACCACCGAGGCTGAGTGACGGCGACGGGGATCCTGGGGCGAATCGCTCATGGGACACCTTCCTCTGCAATCGTCGGGGACACCTAGAGAGTGGCGCTCAATGTGCCAGCTGACAACCTTGCTTGCCTCTGCATTGGAACGGGGCAGCGGGACGGCCGGGTTGCTAGAGTGCGGGCTTCACATCGCAATCCCATCGCAAATAAAGGAACGTGACATGGACCACAACTCCCAGGAGCTGCTGCGCGATCTCATCGAGCCGCTCTATCGTGGAAAATTCTGGATGCAGCTGACCGGCATCATGCTGATCCTCTCCGGCATCCTTACCGCCCTCTCCATCGTCGGCCTGCTGGTGGCCTGGATCCCCATCTGGGCAGGCTGGGTACTGATGCAGGCCGCCGGTGCCGCCGGACGCGTCTTCGACAGCGGCGACCCGCGCGACATGAAGTTTACGCTGGGCAAGCTCAAGACCTACTTCACGATCTTCGGCGTGCTGATCCTCATCTATCTGGCCATCGCCTTGATCGGCATGCTGTTCGGTGCCGCCGGCATGATGGGGATGATGGGCGGCTACATGTAGTCACTTCAGGTACGACAAAATACAGGCGCTCGCCGTGTTTCCCGGCGGGCGCCTGACCTTCCCCCAAGGGGCGGATTCAAGGTAGATCCAGCTGTTGTCACCGCACCGCGGTAGGATGAAGCCTCGCGCCTGGACGTAGCCAGGCGATCAGCAGACTGACCAGTGTCGAGGCCGCCAGCGCACCGAGGAAGGGTGGCAGCGTGGGAATGCTGCCGGGAAAGCTTGCCGCCAGCACGCCCGCCGACAGGCTGCCCTGGGCGACCCAGCCCGGCAGGACGGCGCCAAGCATGCCGGCCACGCCGCCGGCCACCGCGGCCAGTGGCGACATGCGCCGCCACAACCCCAGCAAGACCGGTACCACGATGGCGGCACACAGCAGGTCGGCGATCAGGAACAGCCGCAGTACCGAGAAGCCCTGCAGCGCCACTGCCACCACCGGCACCATCAGCACTACGGTAGCCAGCCGCGCCGCGCCGATGGAGAGGCCACGCCGACCGGAGCCTGCCACCGCCAGCGAGGCGATGCCGTTCTGCAGGGTATCGACGCTGGAGGCCACCAGCGTGACCGCCAGCACCAGCGCCGGTAGCGCCAGCCAGCCCGGAGCCTCGCCAAGCAGCGCAAAGAAGGGTATCGGCGGCTCGCCCAGCGCTACGCCGCTCATGGCCGCCAGCATACCGAGCCCGCCCACCAGGGCGACCACCGCCACGGTAGTGGCGCCGCCCAGCCAGGCGCCGCGATTGAGCGCGCGATCGTCCCGCGCCGCCCACACCCGCTGCCAGTAACCCTGATGAAACAGGTTGGCGGCCGTGACCGCGATGATCAGCGTCAGCGCCACACTCAGGGCACTGCCGACAGGAATCGAAGGCAGTGCCGCCTCGACCGGCATCTCGGGCAGTCTCAGCAGCGCCACACCGCCCACCACCAGCAACAGCGCGATCAGCAGCCAGGCCTGCCAGCGGTCGGTGGCCAGGCTCGCCCGCAGCCCGCCGATGGCGGTATAGAGCAGCGTGGTGACGGCCACCCCGACCACCACCAGCGCCGGAGGCACGTCGGAGAGCAGCGCGGTAATCGCACCGATGGCGGTCAACTCGGCTATCAGAAAGATGGCCATATAGGCCACAGAGACAACAGAGACCCAGCGACGCACGCCGACGCCATAGCAGGCCTCGGCAAACTCGCCGATGCTGCGCCCCTCGGGCAGGTGACGGCGAATCGTCGGGCCATAGAGCCCCAGCACGATGAACGGCAGCGCCGAGCCGATGGCGTAGCCCGCCAGCGCCACGGGGCCGACGAAGGCTCCGATCTCCGGCGGGGCAAACAAAATCCACGCTCCCATACCCGAGGCCAGGAACGAGAGCCCCAGGCTGGCGGCGGGCTGGGAATTGCGGGCGGTAACGTAGTCGTCGAGGGGGCCATCGGCCCGGCGGGCACGCAGTCCCAGGAAAGCAAAGCACAGTAGCGCCGCGCCAAGCACGGCTGACGTCAGGTAGGGCATGTCGCGCTTCCTCCGCCGGTATGAACCGGATCAGGTTCCAGGGTCAGCGCCTTGCGCTCTCTCAGCCTCATCCATGCGAGACTCCCCTGGCGACAGTGAATGAATTGTAGTGTCAGGTCTCAAGCTGGCCCTTGCCGAGCCGATATGACCTCGAGCCCCTTGAATGATATAACAACGACAAAATCATAACTAACCCCCCCGCAGGGAACCAAAATGACTTTCAGTGAAGCCAAGGAACACGCCCCGGGTCGCCTTCACCAGATCTTTGCCGACCCTTACTCCGCCTTCGACAACCTGGTCACCGAGCGTCAGCTACACCTGAGGGTTGCCGTACAGGCGCTCATCGGCGAACCCCTGGCCAAGGGCAGGCTGACGCTGCGGGTCATTCATGGCTGGGAGAACGGCGGCTTCGAGCCGGAGGACCTGGCCCACAGCGACCACCCCATTGCCTCGCCCGAGATGCTGGAGCCGGTACGCACCCGCTACCAGCAAGCCCTGGCAGCAGCCTCCCCGCTGCCTCACGACGAAGCAACACTGCTCTCGGGTCCACTGGCCGAGGCCATTGCCGCCGCCGAGGCCAAGGGAGAAACGCTCGACGAGGAAACGCGCACCATACCCGCCCGCTGGCCCGCCTTCGAAAACGGCCTTTCCCTCTACACCCTGTTCAAGGTCTATCACCGCCTGACCTACGGCGAAGACGACCGCTACCGCTCAGTCCGCTGCGAAACACCGCAAGGCCCACGGGAAGTTCATGAGTTCCACCTGGAAGAGGGAGAGTTCGCCGTGATCCGCCCTGCCGACGACACACCGGGCAATACTATCCTGGCGCTGCATGTCAGCCAGCTCGAACCGGTGCTGGAGCTGCTCGAGGCCTGCCAAGACTAGCCCTTCCTCACTTCTTCTCCCGCGGCACCCGGCCCATCAGGTAGAACTCCGGGTTGGGTGGCGTGCCAGTGAGGGTGACCAGGCGGTTGGAGAGACCGAAGAAGGCGGTGATGGCACCGATGTCCCAGATGTCGTCGTGGGTGAAGCCAGCCTCAGAGAGGCGGGCCTGCCAGTCGTCGGTAAGCACGCCCACCTCCAGTCCGCAGTGCAGAGCGAAGTCGAGCATCACCCGGTGGCGCTCGCTGATCGGCGCAGTGCGATGGTTGATGGCAACCTGGTCGGCGAGCAGCGGATCCTTGCTGTAGATACGCACCAGGGCGCCGTGTGCCACCACACAGTAGAGGCAGCGGTTGCGCGCGCTGGTGGCCACCACGATCATCTCCTTCTCCGCCTTGGTCAGGGTGTCGGACTCCCGTTCCATCAGGGCATCGTGGTAGGCGAAGAAGGCGCGGAACTCGTCGGGGCGATGCGCCAGCATAAGGAAGACGTTGGGAACGAAGCCGGCCTTCTCCTGCACGGCAAGAATGGCCTCGCGGATATCCTCTGGCAGGTCCTGGATCGACTCGGGTACCGGAAAGCGGCTTATCGGAGTTGTCATGGCGTTCTCGCTTGTCGTTGTTGTGCGGTTTATTACAGTTAACGTCAACGTCAAGTCATTGTCCATGCGACATCCGCCACAGCTCGCTCACACCTCCTCTACCAACGAGCGGGTTACCACCCGATTGCGGCTGCGCTGCTTGGCTTCGTACATCGCGTGGTCTGCCTGACGATACACGGCCATGGCGGAAGGCACCTGATCGTAGTCGCCACAGCAAACCAGCCCGAAGGAGCCGGTCACGACACCGTGCCGCGACTTTTCATGAGGAATCTGCAGCTGCTCGAGGGCATGGCGGAAGCGCTCGAGCGCATAGCGTCCCGCCTGCAGTGACTCGGCTTCCAGCAAAATCCCGAACTCCTCTCCGCCCAGCCGGAACAGGCGATCTCCGGCGCGGCGGAAGTGCGCCTTGAGCAGCTTGGCCACTTCGACCAGCACCTCGTCTCCGGCCTGGTGACCGTAGGTATCGTTGAATAGCTTGAAGTCGTCGACATCCATCATGGCGAACAGCAGTGGCTTGCCGTCGCGATGCCGGCGATGGATCTCCTCCTCTACCAGGGTCTCGAACTGGCGCCGATTCAGCAGGCCGGTCAAGGGGTCGGTGCGCACCATGGTTGCCAGCTTCAGATTGGCTTGCTCCAACTCCTGGGTACGCTGATGCACCTTGCTCTCGAGCTTCTGGTTGAGGGTGCGCTGCAGTTCGTAGGTCTCCCTCTCGGCCTCCAGCTTGGCCTGCTTCAGGCGATTGATCTTGCAGCCCAGGCCGAAGGCGAGCAGCAGGAATCCAAGGCCCGCGCCCATTTCGAGGGAATATTCGCTGACCATTCCATAAGGCACATAGCCCCCCAGCCGCAGGGAATAGAGCAGGCTCCCCACCAACAGGGCACTCCAGGCCGCCAGGAATATCTGCGCCAATCCATTGCGACGCAGGCTGAGCCAGGCACTGATGCCGAACAATAGCAGGGCATAGCCGATTCCCAGCGGGATCAGGAAGCGCAGCACCCAGGCAAAGCGATCGGTAAAGGCCGGCAGTACGCTGATCACGATCAGGCCGGTCAGCAGATAGAGCCCCCTGGTCAGGCGCGGCAGGCGCTCTTTGAGGTTGAGGTACTCGACGCTGAACTGGGTCAGGGAGGCATAGAGCAGCCCCACGCTGAGCAGCAGCATTGACTGGTTGAAGCGCGGCCACTCCGGCCACAGGAACTGATAGCCAAAGCCGCGTAGAGTAAAGTTGAAGAGCAGAAAGCTCCCCAGATAGAGCACCGAAAGCAGGAAGGTTCGCTCGCGGGTGGCAATATACGTCAGCAGGTTGTAGATCAGCAGCGCCAGCAGGCCACCATACAGCAGACTGTAGGCCATCAGCTCGCGCTGGGTACGCTCGAGAAAGCTGACGTCGTCCATCAGCAGCAGGGGCATGGCAGGCATCAGGCCATCGTGGCTGGCAAGTCGCACGTAGACCTCTCGCGACTCGTCCGGCCCCAGATAGACCGGCAGCACGAAGTTGTGGTGGCTCACGGGGCGGGAACGGTAGTCGCGCCGGCTGCCGGTATGCCATTGCTGCCGCACTCGACCCTGATCGTCAACCGCATAGGCCTCGATGAAACCCGGCAGCGGCGAGCCCAGTTCGAGCAGGCGGCGCAACGGGGCGTGGGAGGTATTCTGCAACTCCAGCTTGAGCCACCAGGATGAATGGCTGAAACCGAAATTGGGGACTTCCTGTTGCAGCGGCTGCCAGGGGAGCGTTTCCGCCTGTTGCAGCACCTGCTCAAAGTCAAGCCGGCCCGTTTCGTCCTCCAGCACCAGCGTCTGGTTTCCGGGCTTGATCACGGACGATGTCGGCGTGATCTCGATGGCAGCCTGAGCCTGCCAGGAGACGAGCGAAAGTAGTAGCCAGAGCAAGGCAGCCATCCATTTGGCCATGCCGGCTGGCAATCCGGCGAGCGCGCAGTGCATGGGCACCGCCTCCCTTTATCGTGTCCTTACGATGCCTCCACTCTAGCAGGTTTGACCCCTGGTTACCCCGTTTAACCGAACGGCTCCGCCCTGCGGGACGGAGCCGTTTGGTTGGCCCATCGGTCGGGCCGACGTCAGCTCAGCGAGATGGTGCTGTTGATGCCGCTGGAGACGTTTTCCGGCTCGAACCAGCGCGCAGTGACGGTCTTGGTCTGGGTCCAGAAGGCGATGGCCTGCTTGCCGTTGGGGCCCAGGTCGCCCAGCTTCGAGGCCCGCGAGCCGGTGAAGCTGAAGTAGGCCACCGGCACCGGGATCGGCACGTTGATACCCACCTGGCCGACGTCGATGTCGGTCTCGAAGCGACGCGCCACCCAGCCGGAGTTGGTGAAGATCGAGGTGCCGTTGCCGTTGGGGTTGGCGTTGATGAACTCGATCGCCTCGTCCAGGGTATCGACGCTCACCACGCACAGCACCGGGCCGAAGATCTCCTCACGGTAGATACTCATCTCGGGCTTGACGTCGGCGAACACGGTGGCGCCGACGAAGTTGCCGTCCGGATAGCCCTCCTCCTGATAGCCGCGGCCGTCCACCAGCAGCCTGGCACCCTCCTTCTCGCCGGCATCGATCAGGCGCTCCACGCGCTCCTTGGCGGCGGGAGAAACCAGCGGGCCGAGATCGGCATCACGCTGGGTGCCAGGGCCTACCTTCATGCCACGAGCACCTTCGACGATGTCATCGAGCCACTGGTTAGCTTCGCCCACCAGCACCACTACCGAGTTAGCCATGCAGCGTTGACCGGCGGCACCGAAGGCCGAGCCCAGCAGGTTGTTGATGGCCTGGCTGCGGTTGGCATCCGGCATGACCACGCAGTGGTTCTTGGCGCCCATCATCGACTGCACCCGCTTGCCCGCCTCGGAGGCACGACGGTAGATGTGAGTACCGACATGAGTGGAGCCGATGAAGGAGAGCGCCTTGATGTCCGGGTGGTCGCAGATCTGGTTGGCCACGTCGGGACCGCCGTGCACCACGCTGAGCACGCCGGCCGGCACACCCGCCTCGTGGGCCAGCTCGACCAGGCGCATGGTGGAGCTAGGATCCTGCTCGGAGGGCTTGAGCACGAAGGTGTTGCCGCTGGCGATGGCCAGCGGAAACATGAAGCAGGGCAGCATGATCGGGAAGTTGAAGGCAGTGATACCCGCACCCACCCCCAGCGGCTGGTTGAGGGTGTAGACGTCGACCTCGCCCGCCGCGTTCTCGGCCAGCTCGCCCAGCTGCAGCGAGGTGATCGAGCAGGCGTGCTCCACTACCTCGAGGCCGCGACCCACTTCACCGGCGGCGTCGGGCAGGGTCTTGCCGTGCTCCTCGGTGATCAGCGCGGCCAGTTCTTCGGTGTGCTCGCGAATCAGTGCCTGCAGCTTGAGCATGATGCGCTGGCGCTTGGCCAGCGGCGTCTTGCGCCACTCCTTGAACGCGGCCTTGGCGCTGGCCACAGCACGGTCGACCTCCTCGGCGGTGCAGAACGGCACCCGCGCCACCACTTCCTGGGTGGCGGGGTTGACCACGTCGCGCCACTCCTGGCTCTGTGACGGGACGGCCTGGCCGTCGATGAACATGGGAATCTCGCGAATGGACATGGCGCTGTGCTCCTATCGTGGTTGTCGTCGTTATTCGATGTGCCGATTAGACTTTCTGTGTAGAAATACACGAATCATGATGAACTCGAGTCTATATAGCCGCGCGTGGACGTGACAATGCATACTTCTTCACAATCGTTGTGCAAAAATGCACAAATAACTCTGCTCCAGAAGCTCACCCGAGACGCCGCTCATGCTCGACTGGCAGGACATCCAGATCTTTCTCGAAGTGGCCCGCAGCCAACGGCTCACCGATGCCGCCCGGCGCCTGGGGGTCGACCACTCCACGCTGTCGCGGCGCACCCGGCGTTTCGAGCAGAAACTCAATACCCAACTCTTCGAGCGTAGCACCCACGGCTATCACCTGACCGAAGCCGGCCAGCAGCTGCTGGCCCACGCCGAGGAGATGGCCCGCTATGCCTTCGAGGCGAGCGAAAGCCTGGCCGACAAGGATCGTCAGCTCAGCGGCCAGATCCGCCTCGGCGTGACCGAGGGTTTCGGTACCTGGGTCATCGCCCCGCTGCTTTCGGCCTTCTGCGCACGCCACCCCGGCATCACGCTGGACCTGCTCGCCCTGCCCCGGGTGGTCAACCTCAGCCGTCACGAAGCAGACCTCGCCATCACCGTGGAACGCCCGGCCAGCCAAGGACTGGTCATCTCGCGACTGTGCGACTATCGCCTGCGGCTCTACGCCAGCGAGGCGTACCTGACACGTCATGGCCGTCCCTCACGGCTCGCCGAGCTGGGCGGGCACCGACTGATCGGCTATGTCGACGACCTGATCTTCAGCGAGCAGCTCAACTATCTCGACCCGCTGCTCGACCCGGCAGTGGTGGGCACGGCACCGCACTTCTCGATTCGAAGCACCAGTGTCACCACCCAGCACGCCGCTGCCCTGCAGGGGGCAGGGCTCGCCGTGCTGCCCTGTTTCATGGCCGAGAGCGGCGACACGCTTCACAGCGTGCTGGACGATGAAGTGGAGATCGTACGCCAGTTCTGGATCACCGCCCGCCAGGAGCAGCGCCGCCTGGCGCGGGTACGCCTGCTGTGGGACTTCCTGCGCGAGGCGCTGGAGGCCAACCGCGCGCTGCTGATGGGAGAAGCGCGAGCGCTGGTGCTGCCCGAGGCTTGAGGAAGGCGCAGCGCCTGCAGAATCCGACGGTGCCCTGGGCTGCCCTGCTCAGGTCACCGCCCCGCGCTGCTGGAAGCGCAGGGCCAGATACTCGCCTTCGGCCAGCACCTCGCGCAGGTGCTGGGCCGCCCGCCAGACATCCTCGTGGCTCAGGTAAAGGGGCGCGAAACCGAAGCGCATCAGCCCCGGCTCGCGGTAATCGCCGATCACGCCGCGTGCAATCAGCGCCTGAACGATGGCATAGCCGTGTTCTCTTTCCACCAACCCTACCTGGCTACCGCGCTGCGCCTCCTCCGGCGTGATGTCACTGATGCCGTGTTCACCCAGGCAGTCGCTCAACGACTCGCGAAACAGCTCGATCAGGCGCTGGCTCTTGCGCCGCAGCTGGCCGAGGTCCACCTCTTGCCACAGCGTCAACGACGCCTCCAGCGCTGCAAAGGCCAGCGGCGAATGGGTGCCGGTACGAAAGCGCGAGATGCCCGGTGCAGGGTCGTAGTCGGCCTCGAAGGCGAATGGCGCCGCATGGCCCAGCCAGCCCGACAGCGGTTGCCATGCCTGGCCCTGGCAGTCGTGGCGAACGTAGAGGAAGGCCGGCGCGCCGGGGCCGCCGTTGAGGTACTTGTAGCTGCAGCCCACCGCGTAGCGTACCCCGCAGGCGGTGAGGTCGACGGGCAGCGCCCCGGCCGAGTGGGCCAGGTCCCAGATCACCTCGGCGCCGCTGGCATGCACCTGCCGGGTGATCGCCGCCATGTCGCGCAGACGTCCGGTGCGATAGTGCACCTGGCTGAGCACCACCGCCGCCACCCGCGCGTCGAGGTAGGTATCCAGCGCTTCACCTTCCGGCACCACCCGATGCTCGAAGCCGCCGAAGCGGCAGAAGCCCTGGGCGATATAGCCGTCGGTGGGAAAGTTGCCGCCTTCGCTGAGAATCACCGGCCGCGCCCTCTCCTGCCCTTCGGTGATCCCCTGCCCTTCGACGATATAGCCCAGCAGCTTGAAGATGTTGTGGGTGATGGTGTCTGTCACCAGCACTTCTCCCGGCGCGGCGCCCAGCAACGGCGCCAGCCGGTCGCCGAGCCGCTCCGGGGCGTCGAACCAGCCCTGGTTCCAGCCCTGGATCAGCGAATCGCGCCACTGCGCCATCAGTCCATCGACGGCTCCCACGGCGGCACTCGGCTGGGCACCCAGGGAGTTGCCATCGAGATAGATCGTGCCTTGCGGCAGGGCGAAGCGGCTTCTGAAGGGGGCCAGCGGGTCCTGTCGGTCCTGCTCGCGGACCTCATCGAGGGTCAGGGGCATGGTCGGCTCCGGCACAAGGAGAAATTTGAATCGGGAAAGCGCTCATCAGCTCGTACAGCATCAAGCCAGCTCGCGCCGCTATCCATCCAACTCGCGAAGCAGCGCCCGCACCGGCGAGGCGTCGGCCCCGGCCAGCTTCAGCGGCAGGGCGATCAGCTCATAATGGCCCGGCGGTACTGCGTCCAGCACCAGCCCTTCAAGAATTGCCATACCATGCTGGTGCACCCGCCAGTGCGCCAGCAGGCGGCTGTCCACCTCGGGATCGAGCGAGGGGCTGTCCACGCCGATCAACCGGGCGCCGCGCTCGGCCAGCAGGTCGATGCTCTCCGGCGCAATCGTGGTGAAGTCGCTGCGCCAGCCATCTTGGGGAAAGCGCTCCCAGGTGCGCAGCAGCACCCGCTCGACGCGCGCTGGCAGCACGGGCAGCAGATGATCGGGCTGTACCACCGGGCCGGCATGGCGCATGTCCAACACCACGCAGGGGCCGAGATAGGGCGCCAGATCCACGCCTTCGATGGCCTGGCCATCCACGGCGTAGTGACTCGGCGCATCGGCATGGGTGCCGGTGTGGGTGGAGAGCGTCAGCCGCGAGACGTTGACCGGGCACTGCCCGTCAAGCACCCAGGTCGGCTCGTGGGCAAAGGAGGTGTCGCCGGGCCACACCGGCATGCCGGCCCGCATCAATTGGGAGATATCGTAGAGGCGGCTCATCAGGTGCCCTCCTCCAGCGTGGTGCGAACCGACCACAGCTCGGGGAAGAACTCCAGCTCCAACGCCTTGGCCAGGAACGAGACCCCGCCGGTGCCGCCGGTACCGGGTTTTTGTCCGATGATGCGCTCCACGGTCTTCAAATGGCTGAAGCGCCACTGGTGGAAGTGGTACTCGGTGTCGACCAGCTTCTCGGCCAGTTCGTAGAGCTCCCAGTGGCGTTCGGTATCGCGATAGACCGCCGCCCAGGCCTGCTCCACCTCGCCGCAGGGCCGATAGGGCTCCGACCAGTCCCGCGCAATGACCGTATCAGGAAGCGCGAAGCCACGCCGGGCCAGCAGCTGCAGGCTGATATCGTAGAGACTTGGTGCATGCAGCACCTCGCTCAGGCGCCGATAGCGCTCGGGATGGCGACGATGCACCTCGACCATCGCCGCATTCTTGTTGCCGAGCAGGAACTCGAGTTCGCGGTACTGGAACGACTGAAAGCCCGAGCTCTGGCCCAGGCTGTCGCGAAAGCGCGCGTAGTCCGCCGGCGTCATGGTCACCAGCACTTCCCAGGCGTTGATCATCTGGGCCTGGATTCGCGCCACCCGCGAGAGCATCTTGAACGCCGGGCGCAGCCGGTCGGCGGCAATGTGCGCCGCTGCGGCATGGGCCTCGTGCAGGCACTGCTTGAGCCACAGTTCTGAAACCTGGTGGATGACGATGAACAGCATCTCGTCATGCTCATCCGTACCCGGCCGCTGGGCCGACAGCAGCGGCTCCAGCTGCAGGTAGTCGCCATAGCTCATCGGCTGGTCCCAGTGCACCCCTTCCTGCGAAAGGTCGACCTGGGCACGACGTGCCGCCTTTTCGTCTGGCCTGTCCATGACCCCACTCCTGTCTTGTCGTTGTGTCCGGGACAGTTTACGAGCCGGCATCAGGCATTTAAATTTGATTAAAAGATGCCCTTTGATGAAATAAATTAATATGCCTACCCGACTCAGCGTTCGACAGATGCAAATGATGGTAGCCATCGCCGATAGCGGCAGCGTTTCCGATGCCGCCGTTCAGCTCGGACTCACCCAGTCGGCACTCAGCCACCGGCTGAAGGAGGCGGAGCGGCTGCTGGGCGCCCCGCTATTCACCCGCGGTCAACGCCGCCTGAACCCGACCTCCGCCGGCAAGCGCCTGCTGCATGCCGCCCGCGGTGTACTGGCCGAGCTGGAACGGGCGGAGCAGGATATCCAGCGCCTGTCGGGCGACATCGAGCGGATCGTTCGACTCGGCGTCGAGGCCTGCGGCGGCTATCACTGGCTTCCCGAGAGCCTGGCCGCATTCGCCGCCGAAGATTCGAAAATCGGGGTGGAGGTCGTCCCGGACGTCTCGCGAGAGCCACTGCGGGCGCTGCGCCAGGGCCATGTGGACCTGGCCCTGGTGGCCGGCAGCCACCCGCCCACCGGTTTCGAAGCCATGGCCTTGCGACGCGACGAGCTGCGCCTGGTGGTGCCCTGCCACCACGCACTGGCCCGGCACGACTGGGTCAGCGCCGAGGATGTCGCCGCCGAGCCGTACGTGGCCTACCACACCACCCCGGAGAAGGGACGCGAGTACGAACAGCTGTTCAGTCCTGCCGGTATCCTGCCCACCCGGGTGATCAGCGCGGGTGTCACCGAAGCCGTGCTGGCCTTGGTCCGCTGCGGCCAGGGCGTGAGCATCCTTCCGGCCTGGACGCTCACGCCCTACCTGGCGGCAGGCGAGCTGGCCTCGGTCGCCCTGACCGAGCGGGGGCTCTACCTGTACTGGTACCTGGTGATACGTCAGGGAGAGCCCGAGGATTCGGCGACACGACAGCTGTTGCGCACGCTGCACGCCACCCTCGGCGCGACATGAGCGGCGCCTTCAGGTGCCGCAGAAGGTGCGAAACACGCGCTCGGTGGGCGCTGCGGGTCGCGCGTACTCGTCGCGGCCTGGCTGGTCATCGTAGGGCTGGGTGACCACGTCGAGCAGCGCCTCGAAGGGGCCAAGGTCGCCCTCGTCCATGGCCGCGGTCAGCGCCTGCTGGACCCGATGGTTGCGCGGGATGAAAGCCGGGCTGGCCAGTTTCATCCGACGCGTGCGCTCGCCCTGAGGCTGCGGCTCCCGGTCGAGCCGTTCGCGCCACTCTTCGAGCCAGCCGGCTATCTCCTCGGGGCGTTCGAACAGTGCAACCAGCGAGGCTTCCGCCTGAGGGTTGTCCGCAGCTTCGGCAAGGTGCCTGAAAGTCAGGGTGAAGTCGGCGCGGCCGCGATGCATGGTGGCCAGCAGCGCCTCGATCAGCGTCTTGTCTTCGGGCTCTTCACTGCCCAGGCCGAGCTTGGCGCGCATCACCGCCAGCCACTCGGCTTCGTACTGCTCAGGGAAGCGCTGCAGCTCCTCGGTGGCGAGCTCGACGGCGCGCTCGCTGTCATCGTCGATCAGCGGCAGCAGGGTCTCGGCCAGCCGCGCCAGGTTCCACTGGGCGATCCATGGCTGGTTCGAGTAGGCATAGCGCCCGCCCTCGTCGATGGAACTGAAGACCATCTGCGGATCGTACTGCTCCATGAAGGCGCATGGACCGAAGTCGATGGTTTCGCCCGAGATCGAGGTGTTGTCGGTATTCATCACCCCGTGGATGAAGCCTATGCCCATCCACCTGGCAATCAGTGACGCCTGGCGCGCCTGAACCGCCTTGAGCAGCCCCAGGTAGCGCCCGCCTCCCTGCCTGTCCTCGAGCTCGGGGTAGTGGCGCTCGATGACGTGTTCGGCCAGCTCGCGCACCCCTTCGCGGTCGCCGCGAGCGGCGAAGTACTGGAAGGTGCCGACACGGATATGGCTGGAGGCGACGCGGGCAAGAATGGCTCCCGGCTCAGGGATGCCCCGGATGACCCGCTCGCCGGTGGTCACCGCGGCGAGTGCCCGCGTGGTGGGTACACCCATGGCGTGCATCGCCTCACTGACCAGGTATTCGCGCAGCACCGGGCCCAGCGGCGAGCGGCCGTCTCCCCCACGGGAGAAGGGCGTACAGCCTGCGCCCTTGAGCTGGATATCACGCAGCCGACCCTCGCGGTCGGTCACCTCGCCCAGCAGCACCGCACGCCCATCACCCAGCCGCGGCACGAAGCCGCCGAACTGATGCCCGGCATAGGCCTGGGCCAGCGGCTCCGAGCCGTGCGGCACCACGTTGCCGGAGAACCACACCGCCGCCTCTTCGGCATCGAAGGCGGCAAGGTCGAAGCCGAGCGACTCGGCCAGCGGCCGGTTGAACGCGATCAACTGGGGATCACGCACCGGCACCGGGTCGAAGCGCTCGTAGAAGCGCTCCGGCAGGCGCGCATAGCGCAAAGTGAATGGGGGAAACATGGTCACTCCATTGGGCATTCCTGCGCTCACTGTAGGCGCGCCAGTGGCGAAAATCGAGCGCGGCGGCAAGCTCATGGTATGTTCCGGTGAAGTCCGCAACCGCCATCGCCGCGCCCGAAAAATGGCCAAGGGAGAGCCTGCCAAATGAGTCACAACCTCTTCGAAACTTTCGCCGCCCGCATGCGCGACCGTAGCGACGCCGATTTCATCACCACCCGCGAGGGTCGGCGCTACTCCTACCGCGCTGCTCTGGACGCCAGCGCCCGCCTGGCCGGTGCGCTGAAAGCGCTGGGTGTGGCCCCCGGCGACCGCGTCGCGGTGCAGGTCGACAAGAGCCCGGAGGCGATCCTGCTCTACCTTGCCTGCCTGAGAATGGGCGGCGTCTACCTGCCGCTCAACACCGGCTATACCGCCGACGAGATCCGCTACTTCCTCACCGACGCCGAACCGGCCCTGTTCGTCTGCCGCCCCGCCGCCTTGGATGAAGCCCGTACGGTGGCCGGCGAGAGCGGCTGCCCCGCGGTGGAGACTCTCGGCACCGATGCCGACGGTAGCCTGCTGACGCTGGCCGAGCGAGCCGAAGCGTACAGCGACATCGAACCGCGCGAGCAAGAAGACCTCGCCGCCATCCTCTACACCTCGGGCACCACCGGTCGCTCCAAGGGCGCCATGCTGACCCACCGCAATCTCGGCTCCAACGCCGCTACCTTGGTGCAGGCCTGGCGCTTCACCGGCGAGGACCGGTTGATCCACGCCCTGCCCATCTTCCATACCCACGGCCTGTTCGTCGGCTGCAACGTGACCCTGATGGCGGGCTCGAGCATGCTGTTCCTGCCCAGGTTCGATGCCGACACGATCTTCGAGGAGATGCCCCACGGCAGCGTCATGATGGGCGTGCCCACCTTCTACACCCGTCTGGTGGCCGATGAGCGCCTCACCCCCGAGGCGACCGCCAACATGCGCCTGTTCGTCTCCGGCTCGGCCCCGCTCACCGCCGAAACCCACCAGGCCTTCGAGGCCAAGACGGGGCACGCCATCCTCGAGCGCTACGGCATGACCGAAACCAACATGAACCTCTCCAACCCCTACGACGGCGAGCGCCGCGCCGGCACCGTAGGCATGCCGCTGCCGGGCGTGGAGTACCGCATCACCGACCGCGAGACTCACGCGCCGGTACCCCAGGGCGAAATCGGCATGCTCGAGATTCGCGGTCCCAACGTCTTCATTGGCTACTGGCGCATGCCCGAGAAGACCCGCGAGGAGCTGCTGGAGGACGGCTTCTTCATCACCGGCGACCTGGCCATGACCGACGCGCACGGCTACGTGCACATCGTCGGCCGCGACAAGGACCTGGTGATCTCGGGCGGCTACAACGTCTATCCCAAGGAGGTCGAGCAGGTGATCGACGAGCTGGAGGGGGTGGTGGAGTCGGCGGTGATCGGCGTGCCGCACCCGGACTTCGGCGAGGGTGTCACCGCGGTGGTGGTAGCGCAATCCGACGCCTCTCTCGATGAGCGCCGGGTGCTCGACTACCTGCAGGATCGGCTGGCGAAGTACAAGCAGCCCAAGCGGGTATTCTTCACCGACGTACTGCCGCGCAATACCATGGGCAAGGTGCAGAAGAACGAGCTACGCAAGCAGTACCAGGACACCTACCGCTGAGGCGCAGTAACGAGACGCGACCGCGCATCGGTCGCACCCACGCACAGGCGGGCCTGCTCGACTCTGGCCCGCCTGACCTGACTTGCCGCCCGGTATCGTCAGAACAACAGCGTGGGCGGCAAGGTGATGCCGATCATTCTGACGAACAGCCCCCACACTGCCGCTCCCACCAGCAGCGGTACGATGAGTATGCTCTTGAAGGTAGCGTTGGGCGCCAGCACGGCGATCAGCAGGCCATTGAAGGCAATGGTCGATACAATCAGCCCCAGGTTGAGCACCAGCCAGAAGTAGACCACCGCACCACCCAGCATCAGGGCCACGGCGACACCGACACCCACCAGGTCCTGATCCTTGGCATCCGACGGCTGCAGTGCCTTCAGCCGGCCCTTGAGGGTGAAGAAGCCCAGGGCCGCAAGCAGCCAGACGCCGGAAGCGATCAGAAAGTAATAGGCCGTCTGCGGCATGATGTAGGAAGGCACCAGCGGTGCGGGGCGCCAGGCACCGTACTGGATATGCAGCAGTCCTGCCACGCCCAGCGCCAGCACCAGGGCTGCTGAAAGCAACTCTTTGACCATCGTGCGGTTCATTTCTTGGCCCTCAAGACGACGGTGAACAGCATGATCAAGGCGAAGGCAGCGACATAGAAGCCGATGGCGATGGGGCTCTTGACCAGCACCCACCAGTCGCCTCCGCCCATGATCATCGACTGGCGCAGAGCCCGTTCGGCCCCGGGTCCGATGATGAAGCCCAGCACCAGCGGTGCCAGCGGAAAGCTCATCAATCGCAGCATGACCCCGAGAGCGCCGGCGAACAGCAGCACCCAGACATCCACCACGGAATTGTTGGCCGCGTAGGTGCCGACGATCGCCAGGATGAAGACCGCCGGGATCATGTAGCCCGGCTGGATCATGGCGATCCGTGAATAATAGGGCAGCAGGATCTTGCCCAGCACCAGATTCACCAGATTGGCGAAGATCAGGGTGAGGAACAGCGCGTAGATGATCGCCGTGTAGTCGGTGAGCAGGCTCGGCCCCGGCGTCATGCCCATCAGGATGAACGCCGCGCCGAACAGTGCCGCGGTGGCGCTTCCGGGTATGCCGAAGGCGAACAGGGGAATGAAGGTGGAACCGCAGGTCGCGCTGTTGCCGGACTCGGCACTGGCGATCCCCTCGAGCGAGCCCTTGCCGAACTCCTCGGAGCGGCGGGAGAAGCGCTGGGCCAGACCGTAGCTCATGAAGGCCGCCAGCGACTGCCCTGCGCCCGGCAGCGCGCCGATGAAGGTACCGACCGCCGCACCGATGTAGGTGGCCTTGAGGGTAGACTTGAATTCAGCCCAGGTCAGCTTGTCCTTGCTGATGTCGTAGCCCTGCAGCAGGCTCGCCTGCTCGGCGACATCGTCCATCAGCTTGTCGACCTTGCGCCGCCACAGCTTAGCGCCCTGGAACACCACCTCGGAAATCGCAAAGATACCGATCAGTACGGGAATCAGGCTGAGGCCCCCGGAGAGCCCAGGCAAGCCGAAGGTCAGGCGGGAAGCCCCAGTGATGGGATCGCGGCCGATCATCGCCAGCAGCACGCCGATGGCGGCCACCGCCAGGCCCTTGGCCACCATGCCCTGGCTCAGAGCAGCGATCAGGATCAGCGAGAAGGCATAGAGGGCGAAGAACTCGATCGGTCCGAAGGTCAAGGCCACCGCAGCCAGCGGCACGGCGATGAAGATCAGCACCAGGTCGCTGGTGGTATCGCCGATGACGGAAGAGTAGAGGGCAGTGTGCAACGCCTTGCTGGGCTTGCCCTTGAGCTTGGCCTGGTAGCCATCGATGCTGGTCGCTGCGGCACCGGGCGTGCCCGGCACCCCAAAGGAGATGGCGGCGATGGAACCACCGAACAGCCCCCCCTTGTAGATGCCCACCAGCAGGCCCATGGCCAGTGCGGGTTCCAGGAAGAACACGAAGGGCAGCAGCAGGGCGATGGCCATGTCGCCCGACAGCCCGGGAATCGCCCCCAGGGTAATGCCCAGCAGCACTCCCAGGAAAACGTACATCAACACGTAGGGATGGAAGGCCAGGGCACTGGCCTCGATGAGGACTTCTATCATCAGCGCTCTCCAACGAGGCTGTAACAATCACGAACACCAAGACGGGGCCGGCAAGCCGGCCCTCGATCAAGGAGCACCAACCGGGAAAGGATCAGCCTTCGTCGATACTGGCGAGGACTTCCCTGACACGTTCGGTCGTTTCGCGATAGATCTCCTGAGCGCTCTCGAGGCCCTGAACGTTTTCCAGGCCTGCCGAGGCCTGACGCCCCATGGCCTGGGCGGTGTCGGTCTCGAGACCGGTCATGATGCACTCGGAGAGTTGCTGCTGGATCGACTCGGGCACCGACGAGAAGGTGTAGACCAGCAGGGGTGCCTCGAGCGACACATCGTAGCCCGCTTCCTGGAAGGTCGGCACGTCCGGCAGCACGTCGGAACGCTCATCGGCAAAGACGCCGATGGCGGTGACCTCGCCGTTGTTGACGTTGGAAACGATGGAGGGCGGCAGCGTCATGCCCAGGTCGATATGGCCGCCCAGTATCATGGTGCGGGTCTCACCGCCACCGGTGGTCGGCAGGTGCACGTTCTGGATACCGGTTTCCTGCTCGAGCATGACCAGCGGCAGGTGCACCAGGCTGAGCGGGTCGGCATGGCCGAATACCAGGGTATTGGGCTCGGCCTCGGCCTTCTCGATCCAATCTTCGATGGACTGGATCTCATGATCCGCCTTGACGTAGACGGTGGGTTTCCAGTCGGTGAGATGCACGATGGGCACCCAGTCCTCGACCTCCCAAGGGGTGTCCTCGGTCAGCGTCTGGGTGATGGTGGCGGAGTAGTCCGCCATGAGGATGGTATGACCGTTGGGCTCGGCATCGGCCACGAACTGCAGCCCTTCCATGCCGCCCGCCCCGGGCATGCTGACCACATCGATTCGGCTGCCGCAGTGCTCGGCGGCATTGGCGGCAATGATGCGGGCCGTGATATCGGTGCTGCCACCGGCACCGTAAGGCATCACGATACGAATGGGACCATCGCCCAGGCTGGCCTCCGAGGCCAGAGCGCTCCCTGCTGAAAAGGTGAGGATGGCCGCACTGACGGCAACCGCCGTTCTTGTCATCTTGAAGGACATGTCCTAGCTCCCAACTTATTGTTGATATGGGTTGAAACACCACCGCTCATGACTCAGAGCGACAGTCCTCTTATCTACCCTATTCAACCGGCCAGGCCCGGACTTGCTCGTTTTGATGATGTTCTTGTCAATTTCACGGAAAGTGCCACGCTTTCAATGAAAAAAAGAAGCGAAATTAGTCAATTAACACTCAGTAAATTAAGAAAGCTCGAGAAACGAGACCGGTGCCCCTGCCGCATAGGCAGCGGCACCGATCAAGCGAGTCACACCACCAGCGGCGTGACGAAGAAGGCGATCAGGAAAGCCGTCCCTAGCCGCATGACGATACCCAGCACCGCAGCCCCCATGGCCTCTTTCTCGCTGAGATCCGAGCTTTCCGCCCACACTACCGGCACCTGACCGAACACGGCGGAGAGAGGGAGTCCGGAGGAGGCCAGCACGAAGGAGCCCACCACCAGCGAGGGATCGAGGTCGGCGGCAATGCTCTGCAGCTGCCCCATCGCCAGCGTCGGGCTCACCAGCACCGAAAGCACACCGGTTTCCGGGTGAATATTGAACAGCAGCATGACCTTGCCCAGGCCGGACTCGATCGGTGCCCAGATACCGACGTAGTCGAGCACACCGATCACCGCGAAGACCAGCGCGACCGCGGGAATCAGGATCAGCAGCAGCAGTTCCACGCCTTCCCGCGCCGCACTGAACAGCGTGGGCATGAAGTCACGATCGGGAGTAAAGGTCGGCAGGTGGCCGATCTCGACCCGCTTCACGTTGCGGTAGAGCACCTTGGAGAGAATCAGCGGCACGATCACCAGCGGCAGGAACACTGCCAGCAGCACCACGACGAAGGCATTGACCCCGGCGAAGGTCAGCGCCATCAGTCCCAGCATGAAGGTGGAAAACGACTGCTGCGACTGCACCATGGTGGCGACGGCCAGCTTCTGTTCATCCTTGGTGGCACCCGCCTTCTTGAGAATAGGCCCGGAGATCTTACCCGCGGCATTGATGTCGCCGAATATGTTGTAGACGCTGGGGATGATCACCGCGGGATTCACCCCCAGCAGCTTCATCGCGGGGACGAAGATACGCACCAGTGCATCGGTGAAGCCCAGCCGCTCCAGCAGCCGGCCGATGATCACGCTGACGATGATGGCCGTGCCAACCACGCCGGTGAGGAAGACGTCGACCACCACCGGCTGGACGGAGTCGAGTATGGCGTTGAACAGCCCCGCGAGGCTGGTGGGAGAGAGCAACAGCGTCAGCAGGCAGATGCACAGCAGCACGATGCCGATAACTTCGATGCGCTTCCACGCCCGCTTGTGCGCCGGCAGGGCCGCATCCTTGGTTTCAGGGGTTGTGGCAGGGGTTTTCATGACAGTGCCTCTGTTGTTATTGAACGGACTGTTATCGAGTGGGCGCTTGGGAAGAGCATAACGGCAAGTGGTGGCGTCATGTCTCGCTCAGCGCATGCTTGCCCAGCAGGTGGCTTGCCGACATTTCCCGGGCATAGGCCTGCATCGCCTCGTTGCCCACCCGGCGCACCGGCGTGGATGTCACCCGGTCGCGGAACAGCACCACCTCCACGCCTTCGAGCAGCTCACCGAGGGCATAGGCCAGGGGCAATCCGTTCTCGAGAATCTCCATCACGTGGCAGTTGCCGACCAGGAAGTTGAGCCCCAGCTCGCGGGCCGTCTCGATCAGCTCGTGGCCGGCATAGACGCGGCTGATCGAGGCCAGCACGGTGTCCACCCCGGGGTTCTCGGCCACCGCCTGGCGCAAGTTCTCCGGCGAGAAGCCGGTGTGCGGAAAGATATGCAGAACACGTTCGACGTGACTGTCACGCTCGCCCAGGTGAATGAAGCCACGGGTCTCGACGCTGGTTTCACGGATCTCCTCGATGCCGCGCACCAGGCGCTCTTCGGCCAGCAGAGTGCGGTCCTGGTCCAGCGCCATGAAGCCATCCAGTCGGTCGAGAATGTCGCCCAGGGTCGCTACACCGGGCAGCGCACGGCCCACGAACATGATGTTGCCGTGCACACCGCCATAGGAGATGCTGCCCTTCTCCACCTTGTGCCCGTGCAGGAAAGGAATCCCGGGGTGCAGGCCGTGAAAGGCCTCGTGACATTCGAGCCCGGCCACGTCGTAGAGATCGAGGTAGTTCTTCAGCGTCACCCCGCCACAGCTGGCGGCGTCGGCGATGGGATGATGCGCCACCACCGCATCCACGCCGGTGGCGCCCGCCAGCTCGATCACCAGCTCCGTCATGGTCATGCACACGGCGATCTTCTTCACTTCCTTGTTGGGGTTGCCATAGATCAACCCTGGAATCTCCAGCACCTCCTTGCCGTAGATTCCCGAGGATTTCATGATCACGAAGGGGTGATTGCCGCTCTTCACCTCCTCCATGGACGAGACCGTCCGGCCGCCCGTGATCACGCTCATCGCATTGACGATATCCGCTACCTTGGCCATCGCTATTCTCCTCTCATAACCAAAAAAAAGACCGCCAGCACAGCGAGAGGCTTGAAGCCTCCAACTGCGCTGACGGTCTCGAGCACTCGCCTGTCAGGGCGAGTTCACATCACCAGTCAACGTCTTGCCTGCGGATTTGCGGACCATGCCCGACGCCGTCAACGTCAGAGGTAGTCGCGCACATCCTTCTTCATGACCACCACTGTGGCGGAGAGCTCGGCTTCGGCATCGTAGTCCTTGAAGATGGACAGGACCTCGAAGCCGTACTTCTCCTCCAGCAGCAGCTTGAATTCTTGCTTGAACCCCTTGATGAGATAGTGGTCGGCCAGCTCGCTCACATTGCTATTGAGCCTGCTCAGATAACCCAGTGCCGGAACCCGCTTGTGCAAGGCGATGACGAGAACCCTGTCGCCCTGGATATCGACCTTCTGGCGCACCACGCCGATACCGAATAGACGGTGGTTGACCTCGTTGTAGTCCTTGATCAGCTCCTGCTTGAGCTGGCCCAGGGAGCTGATGCCCAGGGCGTCACTGCTTGAGGAGGGGGTGTCCAAGGCGCTCATATCAGGGTCGACCTCATCTTGTTCCGGCTGGCTTCTGCGGTCAGCTGGTATACCAATCTCACTCAAAACTCAGCCTAGCCAAGCGAGAAAATGGTGTCAACAAGAAATAATCGATTATTTCATCGTCGCCACCCTGGCATGAAAGGCAAGAAAAATTAGCTACCTATACAGAATTGGGGATTACCTGCCCTTCCACCCGTATCCAGTTCATGAACTCAACAAAGCGTTACGGTATACCATATCCTCACCACCGCCCTACCCAGAGCAGGCTAGGGCCAAGAGGTAACCGAGCGAGGCCTTGGCAAAAGGCCGCGGTTCAGCCCACATTAACCCTCGCCGTTTCGTCCCATCAGCCAGGAGCCCTGTCGATGCATATCGTGATCCCCGACGACTATCAGGACTGCGTTCGCTACCTCGATGCCTTCAACAGGCTGGAAGGTCACGACGTCACCATCTTTAACGACACCGCGACCGACGAGGATGCTCTGGTGAAACGCTTTTGCGATGCCGAGGCACTGGTGCTGATTCGCGAGCGCACGCCGATCACCGCCTCGCTGCTGGCCCGGCTGCCCCGGCTCAAGGCGATCAGCCAGACCGGCGGCGGCGCGGCCCACGTCGACATGGCCGCCTGCAAGCGCCACGGGGTCACCGTGATGGCCGGCACCGGCTCACCCAACGCTGCCGCCGAGCTCACCTGGGGCCTGGTGCTGGCCGCCATGCGTCACATCCCCCAGGAGTTCGAGAATCTGAAAGCCGGCCGCTGGCAGCGCACCCTGGGTACCGGCCTCAAGGGCCGCACGCTGGGCATCTTCGGCTACGGCAAGATCGGCAAGCTGATTGCCCGCTACGGCCAGGCCTTCGAAATGAACGTGCTGGTGTGGGGCCGCGAGGGCACCCGTGCCCGCGCCGCCGAGGCGGGCCTGGCGGTAGCGAAAAGCCAGGCCGAGCTGTTCGAGCGCAGCGACGTGCTAAGCCTGCACCTGCGGCTGAACGACGACACCCGCGGCATCGTCGGCGCGGAGGACCTTGCCCGCATGAAGCCCACGGCACTGCTGGTCAACACCAGCCGCGCCCCGCTGATCGCCCCGAGCGCGCTGGAAGCCGCGCTGCGCGAAGGCCGCCCGGGCCGTGCCGCGGTGGACGTGTTCGACGAGGAGCCGGTGGCCAGTCATCCACTGCTGGAACTCCCCAATTTTCTCGCCACCCCGCACCTGGGCTACGTGGAGAAGGACAGCTACGAGCTCTACTTCGGCGACGCCTTCGACAACCTGCTGGCCTTCGAGGCTGGCCGGCCGGTGAAGAACTTGGCGGAGTAGGCGATACGAGGCGCCCCGAGAATCGATCCAGGCGCGGGAAATAGCAACGAACCCGAGGAGAGGGTCGAGAGGGGGCTGGCCGGGGAGAGCTGATACACGAGAGGCAGCTGCCTCACGCCGGCCGCTCCAGTCCGAACAGATCGGTCGTACGAGCATAATCGCTGCCCGCCATACGCCCGATGGGCTTGAGCGCCTCGATGCTCACGTGCCGCCCGTTCCAGATGGCATCGTCGAGATGGATCGACACCACCTCTGCCAGCACCAGGCAGCCCGCCATGGGCTGATCGCCAAAGCGCACGATCTCACGCAGCCGACAGCCGAAGGCCACCGGCGCCGCCGCCACACGTGGCACCGACAGCCCCGGCATGGCGATTTTCTCCAGCCCCGCCAGGGCGAATTCGTCCTCTCCCTCCGGCAGGCTGGCGCTGGTGGCGTTCATTTCATTGACCAGCGTCTCACCGCTGATGTGCACCACGCACTCCGGCACCTGCTCCAGGTTGCGGATGGTGTCCTTGGGCTGACCCTCACCGTTGAGCAGCGGCGAGAAGCCCAGCACCGGCGGCGCCACGCTGACCACGTTGAAGAAGGAGAACGGCGCCAGATTGGTACGCCCTTCGGCGTCCTTTGTGGACACCCAGGCGATGGGGCGCGGGCAGATCGTGCCGCAGAACAATCGATAGATGGCCCCGCTACTCAGCGGTGACTCTTCCAACAGATAGTCGCTCATGGCCGGCCCTTGTTGTCTTAGGTGAAGACCTTACATCCTACACCCGCCGGGGCACCGCTCAATGTGACACTGCCAGGTCTGCCACCCGTTCAGGGGGCAACAGCGCCAGCGAAGCCTTCATTTCACGCACTTCCTCACCGGGCGGCCGGCCGAAGAAGCGCTTGAACTCGCGACTGAACTGCGAAGCACTCTCGTAACCCACCCTGGCGGCGGCAGCCGCTGCAGGCAGACCGTCGCGAATCATCATCATTCGTGCCTGATGAAGCCGCGTCGACTTGATGTACTGTAGGGGTGAGGTTTGCGTCACGGCCTTGAAGCGCACGTGAAAGGCTGCCGTGCTCATGCCGACATCGCTGGCCAGGCCTCCCACCTCCAAGGGCTCGGCGTACTCCGCGTGAATACGCTGCAGCGCCTTGGCAATCCTGCCGAACTGGCCCTGCTGGGCCAGCGCCGCGCGCACGCTACCACCCTGTTCGCCGGCCAGTATCCGATAGTAGATCTCCCGCACGATGTTGGGCGCCAGCACTTGCGCCTCGAGAGGTGAAGCCAGCGCCTCGAGCAGCCTGAGCGTAGCGCCTGACATAGGCGCATCGAGCGGCGTGGAAAGCATGCCTCGTGGTGGCGACTTCAAGCGTGCGTCCGTCTGGTCCAGCATGAAGACCAGCTCCGCCACCACGGCCATATCCAGCCGAATCGACATGGCCAGCAGCGGCTCCTCGGGGCTGGCCTCGGTTTCAGCAGCAAAAGGCAGCGGTACCGACAGTACGAGATAATGCAGGGCATCGTAGAGATACACTTCATCGCCCAAATAGCCTCGCTTGCGCCCCTGACACACGATCACGATGCTCGGCTCGTACATCACCGGGGCGAGCTTCAGCGGTCGGTCCGAGCGCATGAAGCGCACCTCGTTCAGCAGCGACTGGGTGAACCCTTCATGCGGCGCTAGCCGATACAGCAGCTCGATCATTCGCTCTTGGGAATTCAAGGTAGGTCGTATAGACACGTGGCAGCCCTCACTATTCGCATCACTAAAGATTTAGGCAAACTTCCGGGCAAAACACACCTGAAAAACGCTTCCTCTATAGGATCAGGCAATACTGCAATAGGAATGGCTCTGTCGGCTTTTACTGCCCCTCCGTAGGCTTACTACAACGACGCTCTTGCTCGTGAATTGATCATCCGAGCCCTGTTAGAGAGTCGTCACAAGCCCCCCCTACGGAGTCATTCTGATGAGTAAAGTCATTCTTCTCACCGGCGCCAGCAGCGGCATTGGCGAGGCCACCGCCCGGTTGCTGGCCAAACAAGGCCATCATCTGGTCATCGGCGCACGCCGCACCGAGCGCCTGGAAGCATTGGCTCAGGCCATTCGTTCCGAAGGCGGCAGCGTCGAGTATCGAGCGTTGGACGTTACTCAGCGCGAAGACGTGCAGGCCTTCGCCGATGCCGCGCTGAAGCTCCATGGTCGCATCGACGTGATCATCAACAATGCCGGCGTCATGCCGCTCTCGCCCCTGGCCTCGCTCAAGGTCGAGGAGTGGGACCGCATGATCGACGTCAACATCCGCGGCGTGCTGCACGGTATCGCTGCCGTGCTGCCCACCATGCAGACCCAGGGCAGCGGACAGGTGATCAACATCTCCTCCATCGGCGGCCTCTTTGTGGTGCCCACCGGCGCGGTCTACTGCGCTACCAAGTTCGCCGTGCGGGCCATTTCCGACGGGCTGCGCCAGGAGCACGACAGCCTGCGCGTCACCTGCGTCTATCCCGGCGTCGTGGAATCGGAACTGGCCGACACCATCACCGATGCCGGCGCCGCCGAAGCGATGAAGAGTTTCCGCGAGATAGCTCTCAAGCCCGAGGCCATCGCCACTGCCATCGCTCACGTCATCGCCCAGCCCGATGGGGTGGACACCAGCGATATCGTGGTTCGCCCCACCGCAAGCCCGGTATGAGCCAATCCGCTTCGAGAAAGCCGATGAGCATCGCGACCACGAAACGCAACCCCATACTCTTGGCCATGCTCTCAGCCCTCCCCCTCCCGGGGTGGGCTGCCATCGCTAACGGAGACGACACCATGGAACGCTAGAGGGAACTCTCTCCCGGCAGCGAAAAGCCAGACCGAACGGCACCCTCCTCACTAACCAAGCCCTGATTGAGCTGACCGAACGGCACCCTCCTCACTAACCAAGCCCTGATTGAGCTGACCGAACGGCACATGTACCGACGGCAGAATATCGCTGGTGGCCGAGAGGTGGGATGCCTGGTCGTCGAAGAAAATATGCGGCTTGATGATGCCGAGAACATGCTCCTTGGCGATGCCGCCGAGGAAATAGGCCTCGTTGACGGTCACCCCCCAGCTACGCATGGTATGGATGACCCGCTCATGGGCCGGCGCGTTGCGGGCGGTGACGATGGAAACCCTGACCTTGGGGCGATACACCCCCTGCGTTTCCTCTTCTCGCTGCTTTTCCAGCATCTGGATATGGGCCAGCTTACGCAGAAAAACGGCCAGCAAGCCCGCCTCGGGCGGCACCTGGGCATTGGCCCGCTCATACTTGTGAAAAGCTTCGATCCCCTGCTGTTGGTAGATGGTTTCGGACTCGTCGGTGACCAACACGCCATCGAAATCGAAGGCTATGCGCAGCTCCTCCTCGTCGGTCAGGTCGAGATCGCCCGACGACAGCACCTGCCCCGCCGGATGCCCGGCCAGGATCGCCTGATCGACGTCCTGGCGATTGGCCGACAGAAAAAGGCTGATGTTCAATGCCGGAATGAAGCGATGGGGGTAACGCCCCTGGAGAAAGATCGCCCGAGTGATACCCAGCTCGTGGTACTCGATCGACTTCATGACCCGTAGCCCGGTCTCCGGATCGTTGAGAGAGAGCAGTACCACTTCGATGGGTGGGTTGTCCGGGCTTAGCTCGTTCAATGACAGCAGACGCTTGATGAACGGGAAGGCAACGCCGGTGCTTAACGGCTGGTTCTCGTTGTCGCGCTGATAGATGCGATAGGACGCCTCGCCCTGCTCGCGAAAGACCCGATCGGATTCCTCCAGATCGAACAAGGCGCTGGATGCCAACCCGATTACCAGGCGTTCGCTGAGATCGTAGGCCATGGTCGTCCTTGAGAAATGAGAAAGAAGTGCAACGCACGATCTCAAGACCATGCCTCACAGTTCACGGCCAGACAAGCGCCGATCTGTATAGGTATCCAAGGGTGCCACTGTATGGCTGTGCAGCCTTTCAGCTGTAAAGCTGCATAACTGTCTTTATGGCAATATGGTTGGGCTCACTTAAGCCGCAAGGACCCGCCATGCCGTTCGCCGCTCCCCAGGAGAATGTCCTCACCCCCGGCTTCATGGTCGTTCACGGCAATCGCCTGGAGGACCTGCGCGGCGTGGCGGTGGAGTGGATGAAGCGCCACCCGCTGGCACCGCTGGAGAACGAGACCATCCTGGTGCAGAGCAACGGCATCGGCCAGTGGATGAAGCTGGCGCTGGCCGCCGACGAGGCCGACGGCGGCAGCGGCATCGCCGCCGCGCTGGACGTCACCCTTCCGGCACGCTTCCTGTGGCAGGCTTACCGTGCGGTGCTCAACCATGTGGAAGGCGATGCCAATGCGGTACCGGCCACCTCGCCCTTCGACAAGTCGCGCCTGCTGTGGCGGCTGTTGCGCCTGCTGCCGGAGCTGATGCCGCGTGACGAGTTCGCCCCGCTGCGCCGCTTCCTCGAAGGCGACAGCGACCTGCGCAAGCACCACCAGCTCGCCGAGCGCCTGGCCGACCTGTTCGACCAGTACCAGGTGTACCGCGCCGACTGGCTCGAGGCCTGGGCTCGCGGTGAGGACGTGCTGATCTCCGCCCGCGGCGAAGCCCAGACGCTTCCCGACACCCAGCGTTGGCAGCCGGCCCTGTGGCGAGCCGTGGTGAAAAGCGTTGCCGAAGACGTGGGCGACAGCGGCGTGGCCTCCAGCCGCGCCATGGTGCACCGGCGCTTTCTCGCCGCCGCCCGTGAGCTTCACGGCGGCGAATGCCCCCCCGGCCTGCCGCGGCGGGTGATGGTATTCGGCATCTCATCGCTGCCCCAGCAGGCGCTGGAGGCACTTGCCGCCATCGCCCGCTGCTGCCAGGTGGTGCTCTGCGTACACAACCCCTGCCAGCACTACTGGGCCGACATCATCGAGCATAAGGACCTGCTCCGGGCCCAGCGTTTCCGCCAGCGGCGCAAGCAGGGCATGCCGGCCCAGCTCGACGTACTCGGCGTTGGAGATGCCAGTGGTGACGGAGCGGAGAGCCTGCACCTGCACGCCCAGCCGCTGCTGGCCGCCTGGGGCAAGCAGGGCCGCGACTACCTGCGCCTGCTCGACGAGCACGACGACGCCCAGCAGTACGAGCCGCTGTTCAAGGCCGACTCGCTGCGCATCGATCTGTTCGAGCCCTTCGTGTGCGAAGGCGACGGCCGGCTGCTGCAGCAGCTGCAGGACGATATCCGCGAGCTGCGCCCGCTGCACGAGACCCGCGAGACCTGGCCGGCGGTGGACCCGAGCCGCGACGACTCCATCGTCTTCCACGCCGCCCACAGCCCCCAGCGCGAAGTGGAGATCCTGCACGACCAACTGCTCGCCGCCTTCAGCGCCGATCCGACACTCAAGCCGCGCGACGTGATCGTGATGGTGCCGGACATCGACCACTACGCGCCCCACGTACAGGCCGTTTTCGGACAGATCGAGCGCGATGATCCGCGCTTCATCCCTTTCACCCTCTCCGACCAGGGCAGCCGCCACCGCCTGCCGCTGCTGATCGCACTTGAAAAACTGCTGCGCCTGCCGGAGCTGCGCCTCTCGGTGAGCGACCTGCTCGACCTGCTCGACGTACCCGCCCTGCGCGCCCGCTTCGGCATCGACGAGCAGGACGTGCCCACCCTGCGCCGCTGGATCGAGGGCGCCGGCATCCGCTGGGGGCTCGACGCCGGCCAGCGCGGCAGCCTCGACCTGCCCGCCGGCATGGAGCAGAACACCTGGGCCTTCGGCCTGCGCCGGCTGCTGCTGGGCTACGCCGTGGGCGAGGCCGCCAGCGGCCCGTGGCAGGGCATCGAACCCTTCGACGACATCGGCGGGCTGGAAGCGGCGCTGGCCGGCCCGCTGGCCGCGCTGCTGGAAACCCTTGAACAGCAGTGGCGCCACCTGCGCGAACCCACCGACGTGGCCGGCTGGGTCGCGCGCTTGCGCACCCTGCTGGAAGCCAGCTTTCTCGCCGAGGCGCCGGAAGACAGCCTGATGCTGGCCCAGCTCGAACAGAAGCTACAGGAATGGCAGGAGAGCGCCGAAGAGGCCGGCCTGGCCCGTGAACTGCCGCTCTCAGTGGTGCGCGAACACTGGCTGGCCCAGATCGACGAGCCGAGCCTGTCGCAGCGCTTCCTGGCCGGGGCGGTCAACTTCGCCACCCTGATGCCGATGCGCGCCATCCCCTTCAAGCGGGTGTGCTTGCTGGGCATGAACGACGGCGACTACCCGCGCAGCCACCCGCCGATGGACTTCGACCTGATGAACGGCGACTACCGCCCCGGCGACCGCTCCCGCCGCGAGGACGACCGCTACCTGTTCCTGGAAGCGCTGCTCTCCGCCCGGGAGCAGCTCTACGTGAGCTGGGTGGGTCGCAGCATCGTCGACAACAGCGAGAAGCCGCCCTCGGTGCTGGTCGGCCAGCTGCGCGATCATCTCCAAGCCGGCTGGCAAACGGCCGACGGCAGCGACCTGCTCGCGGCCCTCACCACCGAGCACCCGCTGCAGCCGTTCAGCCGCACCTACTTCCCCAGCGAGGCGCAGCAAGCCAAGCGCAGCATTTCAGCCCGGCGGCTGTTCACCTTCGCCCACGAGTGGCGCGAGGTGCATGGTGAGGCGAAGTCGGAATCAGCGCCCCTCGAGCTCGGGGAGTTCACACATGAAGCTCCTCTTACACTGGCCCAACTCGGCGGCTTCTTGAGAGACCCGGCCCGCGCCTTCTTCACCACCCGGCTCAAGGTATTTCTGGAACGCGAGGACATCGTCAGCCTCGACCACGAACCCTTCGCCCTGGACGGCCTCGCCAACTGGCAGCTGCAGGACCTGCTGATCCGCGAGCAGCGCCGCGCCGTGGATGAAGGCCACGAGCGCCTGCCCGTGCTGCTCGACACCCTCGACCGCCTGCAAGGCCAAGGTGTACTCGCCATGGGAGCCTTCGGCGAGCGCATGCGCGAACAGCTCAGCGAACCGATGGAAGCGCTGTTCGAAGCCTACGAAGAAGCGCTGGAAGCCTGGCCCCGCGCTCTGGACGAGCCCGAGCCGGTGCAGCTCAGCGTGCCCGGCGCCCCGCCTATTGAGGATTGGCTCAATGAACTGCGCGAGACCGAATCAGGCGAGCGCTGCCGCCTGGTGCTCGCCAGCAGCAGCCTGGTCAAGAAGGGCAAGTACCGCTGGTCGCACATCCTGCGCCACTGGGTCGCGCATCTGGCCGGCCATCTGAACGATAGGCCCATGACCACCCTGCTGCTCTCCAAGGCCGGCCACGTCACCCTGCCGCCCCTCGACCCGGAAGCCGCCCGTGGCCACCTGCGCGA
Organism: Billgrantia kenyensis; assembly: GCF_013697085.1. Classification (GTDB taxonomy): domain Bacteria; phylum Pseudomonadota; class Gammaproteobacteria; order Pseudomonadales; family Halomonadaceae; genus Halomonas; species Halomonas kenyensis. The sequence continues at coordinate 8,446 of NZ_JACEFT010000009.1, read as the reverse complement.
GATCGTCCGCACCTGGCAGGCCGGCATGCAGATGCCCCTGCCGCTGGCCTGCGACACCGCCTTCGTGTGGCTGAGCAAGCTGGGAACACCTGACACCGAGCGCGACAGCGACGCCTGGCGCGCCGCCGCCAGCGCCTACAACGGCGACGACTTCAACGCCGGCGAGGCGGGCCGCAACGCCTATCTTGCCCACAGCTGGCCCAGCTTCACCGCGCTATATGAAGCCCGTCAGGACAGGCTCGGCTTCGCCGAACTCACCGAACGGCTGCTCGCCCCGGTGCATCTGGCCGTCAAGGGCGACAAGAAAGAGCGCGACAAGAAAGAGGGGAACAAGAAAGAGCGCGGGAAGAAGGCAACGAAGACATCGGGGAGCCAGGCATGAGCGAGGTCACGCAGTTAGATCCATTGTCGTTTCCGCTTCACGGCAGCCGTCTGATCGAAGCCAGCGCGGGCACGGGCAAGACCTTCACCATCGCCCTGCTCTACGTGCGCCTGGTACTCGGCGCCCGCTCGGCCGACGACGCTGCCGCCTTCGAGCGCCCGCTCACACCGCCCGAGATCCTCGTCGTCACCTTTACCAACGCCGCCACCCAGGAGCTGCGCGAGCGGATTCGCGCGCGGCTGGTCGAGGCAGCAAATGTATTTCTCTCTCTACAGGCGCCCGAAGCCGCGCCCCCACAGGCGCCCGAAGCCGCGCCTCCCCAGGCGCCCGAAACTAAATCCGACACTGCCCAAGCTTCGGGAGCAGGATGTAGCGGAGGTCCTATGCCAGGGATGGCATCGGTAGCGCCCAGGGATGGGTTCACAGCGCCTCCGCGAAATCCTGCTGACGAAGCGGCCCACCAAAGCCCTGACGCCGGATCGACCGCAAGTGCCGTGACACCCCCGACCGCCGAAAGTCAGGCCGATCCGCTGTTGATCGCCCTCCGTAACCAATACGATCCCGCTACCTGGCCCGCCTGTGCCCGGCGCCTGCAGCTCGCCGCCGAATGGATGGACGAAGCCGCCGTCTCCACCATCCACAGCTGGTGCTACCGCATGCTGCGTGAGCACGCCTTCGACAGCGGCAGCCTGTTCTCGCTCAACCTGGAAAACGACCAGACCGAGCTGGAGCTCGAAGTGGTGCGCGACTACTGGCGCAGCTTCTACTACCCGCTCAGCGTCGACGAGCTGGCCACCGTGGTACGCCACTGGAGCACCCCCGAGCAGCTCCACGCCCCCGTGCGCGGCCTGATGCCCGAAGCCGAAGCACTGAACAAGAACGCCCCGCCCCCGGCCGAGACCATCGCCAACGCCAGCCGCGAGACCGCCGAGCGCCTGGCCCAGCTCAAGGCCCCCTGGCCCCAGTGGGTGAACGAGTGCGAGGCGCTGTTCGAAGAGGCCGCCCAGCAGAAAGCCTTCAAGGGCCAGAGCTTCAACGCCAGGAGCCGCGCCAACTGGCTCGGCGCCCTGCGTGAATGGTGCCAAGGGGAGGCCACCTGGCCCGGCCTGACCGACGCCGCCTGGAAGCGCCTCACGCCCCGGGGCATGGCCGATATCTGGCTCAAGGGCGAGCCGCCGGATCACCCGGCGCTGGCCGCGCTGGAAAAGCTCCAGGACGAACTCAACGCCCTGCCCGATCCCTACGCCGACCTGCTCACCCACGCCGTGCACTGGTGCCGGGCGCGACTCGACCGCGAGCAGGAGCGCCGCGCCGAGATGGGTCCCAATGAGCTGCTCACGCATCTCGATAGGGCGCTCACCGGCCCCAATTGCGAAGCGCTGGGCGCACAGATCCGCCGTCAGTTCCCGGTCGCCCTGGTCGACGAGTTCCAGGACACCGACCCGGTGCAGTACCGCATCTTCGACTGCGTATACCGCATTCGCGAAAACCGCCCGGAGTGCGGTGTGTTTCTGATCGGCGACCCCAAGCAGGCGATCTACGCCTTCCGCGGCGCCGACATCTACACCTACCTGCGCGCCCGCCGCGACACCCAAGGCCGCCACGTCACCCTGGGCACCAACTTCCGCTCCAGCCGCGAGATGGTCGAGGCGGTGAACCGCTGCTTCGAATTTGCCGAAGCGCACCCGCCCGGCGCCTTCCTGTTCAATTCCCCCGTGGGGAATCCCGTTCCCTTCCTGCCCGTAGGAGCCAAAGGACGCAAGGACTCACTCACCCGCCAGGGCCAGCCGCTGCCGGCCATGACCCTTTGGCAGCTCGAGTGTGATGAGCCGCTCTCCAAGACCGCCTACCAGCAGGAGATGGCCGAGCGCTGCGCCTCCACCATGGTGGAGCTGCTCAATGAGGGTCAGAGTGGCAGTGCCGGATTCCAGAACGAGCAGGGCGAATTGCAGCCGCTCAAGCCTTCCGATATGGCAGTGCTGGTCAATGGCCTGGGCGAGGCGCGCTCGATCCGCCAGGCGCTGGCCCGGCGCGGGGTGAAGAGCGTCTACCTCTCGGACAAGGACAAGGTGTTCGCCTCGCCGGTCGCCCCCCAGCTCGACGCCTGGCTGCGCGCCTGTGCGGCGCCCGATGACGACAGGCTGCTGCGCACCGCCCTGGCCACCTCGGTGCTGGGGCTCGATATCGCCACCCTAGACCGCTTGAACGAAGATGAACTGGCCTGGGAAGGCCGCGTGCTGCAGTTCCGCGACTACCATCGGCTGTGGCAACGCCAGGGCGTGTTGCCGCTGGTGCGCAAGATCATTCACGACTTCGACGTGGCGCAGCGACTGCTTGCCTGGGGGCCTGCCAGCGACGGTGAGAGAGTACTTACCGACCTCTTACATTTAGGGGAACTGCTGCAGCACGCCAGCCAGGAACTCGACGGCGAACATGCACTGATCCGCTTTCTCGCCGAGGCCATCGCCAACCCCGAAGGCCACGGCGACACCCACAAGTTGCGCCTGGAGAGCGACGCCGACCTGGTGCAGGTCATCACCATTCACAAGTCCAAGGGGCTGGAGTACCCACTGGTGTTCCTGCCCTTCATCTGCAACCACCGCGCCACCAAGAAGGACGACTCACCGCTGCGCTGGCACGACGCCGAGGGCCGCCTGCGTATCAGCCTGGAAGCCGACGACGAGACCCTGGCCACCGTCGACCGCGAGCGCCTGGGCGAAGACCTGCGCAAACTCTACGTGGCGCTGACCCGTGCCCGCCACGCCACCTGGCTCGGCATGGCCCCGCTCAAGGGCGGCGAAGGCAGCGCCATCGGTCAGCTGCTGGCCAACGGCGACCTGCTCGGCCCAACTGCCTTTTCACAAGCGGTAAGCCGGCTCAAGGGCAACTGCGACGCCATCGAGATCGCCCCGGCGCCGCCGGCCCACGCCGAGATCGTTCGCCAAGCCGAGCGCGACGACGCCTTGGGCGAAGCGCGTACCCCCACACGCCCCGCCCGGGAGCACTGGTGGATCGCCAGCTACTCGGCGCTGCGCCTCTCCGGCGAGATCGTCAGCGTCGAATCGGCCAGCGCCCCAGTAAGGACTGACTCACCTGTTAAGCCCCATGACAGCGAAGCGCAGCGTAGCGGCAGCCTGCCGGAACCCGCCACCGCCATGGAAGCCACCGCGCTGGAGGTGCTGGAGGAACCCCGCGACAGCGGCCAGAGCGAACCGCTTCCCTCGCTACACAGGTTTCCGAGAGGCCCAGGACCGGGGACATTCCTGCATGGCATTCTGGAATGGGCCGGGGAACAGGGCTTCGCCCGCGTGGCCCGCGACCCGGCCCTGCGCGAGGACACCCTCGCCCGCCGCTGCCAGGTACGCGGCTGGCAACCGTGGCTGAACACCCTGAACGCCTGGTTCGGCACCCTGCTCGCCGCCCCGCTGCCGCTGCCCAACGGCGCGGGCAGTCTCAGGCTCGAAGCGCTCAGCCGCTACCAGGTAGAGATGGAGTTCTGGTTCGCCTCACGCCAGGTCGACACCCGTCGGCTGGACGCCCTCGTAAGTGCTTACACACTCCCCAGCACGCCCCGCCCCGCGCTGGACGCCGACACCCTCAACGGCATGCTCAAGGGCTTCATCGATCTTGTGTTCGAGCATGAGGGACGCTACTACGTGGCCGACTGGAAATCGAACCACCTGGGGCCGGACGACAGCGCCTACAGCCAGGAAGCCATGCGTCAGGCGGTGGCCGCCAAGCGCTACGACCTGCAGTACGCGCTCTACCTGCTGGCCCTGCACCGGCTGCTCAAGGCGCGCCTGCCCGGCTACGATTACGACCGGCATATCGGCGGCTCGCTCACTGTCTTTCTCAGGGGAGCGAATGCAGAGAGCCGCGGCGTACACGCCGAGCGCCCCCCGCGGGAGCTGATCGAAGCGCTGGACGCGCTGTTCCAGGGCGACGCCCGAGCGGCAGGCACCCGCACCACCACGGAGGCGCCGGCATGAGCAAGCGCAGCAAGCACCACGACGACGCCACCCTGGATCTGTTCGCCGACCAGAACGAAAGCGCCAGCGACGGCGGAAAAGAAGAACCCCGCGTGAACGACGGCCCCGGTGTCAGTGCCAAGCCGGAACCGCTACTGGCCGCCCTGCACGACACCCAGGCGCTGTTCGCCCTGCTCGACCGCTGGGTGGAACGCGGCTGGCTGCGGGCGCTGGACCGGGCGCTGGCGAGCTTCTTCCAGCGCGAAGTGAACGACGCCCCGCCCCTGCTGCTGCTCGCCGCGGCGCTGGCCAGCCATCAGCTCGGCCGCGGCCACGTGTGCCTCGATCTCGCCCAGACTCTGACCGCCCCCGATCTGGCGCTCTCGCTGCCGCCGGAAGGCGACGATTTGAGCGACCCGCCGCCGCTGCCCAGCGAGCTGCTGGCCGAGCTGGAACTTACCACCTGGCGCAATGCCCTGCACCACTCCGCCCTGGTGGCGGACGGCAACGAACCACCGGGCAACACCCCGCTGGTGCGCAGCGAGCGCAACGGCAACGTGCGCCTCTACCTGCGCCGCTACTGGCAGTACGAACAGGACATTCGCGGCCTGATCGGCGCCCGGCTCACTGCCGTTCCTCAAGAATCCGCCCAAGCTGCAAACCAGGCCGACACTGCCACCCTGGCCCGGGCGCTGGCCGCGCTCTTTACCCCGGGGCATGAACTCGACTGGCAGCAGGCCGCCTGTGCGCTGGCAAGCCGCTCGCACTTCGCCGTGATCACCGGCGGCCCCGGCACCGGCAAGACCACCACCGTGGTCAAGCTGCTCGCCTTGCTGCAGGCGCTGGCCCTGGGCGAAACCGCACCAGCCGGCGCCGCCGCTCCGCGCCCGCTGCGCATTCGCCTGGCCGCCCCAACCGGCAAGGCCGCCGCACGGCTCAACGAATCCATCGCCAAGCAGGTGCAGGGGCTTTCGCTGGTGGAACTGGCCGCCGCCGTGGGCCAACAGGGTGTGGATATCTCAACCCTGCGCGACAGCATTCCCACCGAAGTGACCACGCTGCACCGCCTGCTGGGCTCGCGCCCGGATACCCGCCACTTCCGTCACCACGCCGGCAACCCGCTGGCGCTGGACGCCCTGGTGATCGACGAAGCCTCGATGGTGGATGTCGAGATGATGGCCGCCGTGCTCACTGCCCTGCCGCCAAGGGCACGGCTGATCCTGCTCGGCGACAAGGACCAGCTCGCCTCGGTGGAAGCCGGCGCCGTGCTCGGCGACCTGTGTCAGCGCGCCGAAGGCGGCCACTACACCCCGGCCACCTGCGACTGGCTGCAACGAGTAACCGGCACGCCGATCCCCGAACGCTACCAGGACGAAGGCGGCCAGCCGCTGGACCAGGCCATCGCCATGCTGCGGGTGAGCCACCGCTTCGATGCCAAGAGCGGCATTGGCCAGCTAGCCGAAGCAGTCAACCGCCCGCTCGGTCCCGATCAGAACGAGAAAGAGGCGCAGAAGGAGAAGAAACACGCGGTACGCGAGATCTTCGGCACTGATGGCACGGATGGAAAGCCACGCTACGCCGATATCGCCCGCCTCGCCCTGGCAGACGCCGACGACCCGGCGCTGGATCGCCTGGTGGTGAACGGCAACCCGGCTGGATTCACCAACAACGGCGAAGGCCGCCACGACCGCCGCGGCGAGCCCATCGCCCCGCCCCGCGGCTACGCCCACTATCTGGACGTGATGCAGGCAGCGCGGCCCACCCAGCCCTACTTCGGCGAAGGCGAAGCGCGCCAGCCCTATGACGACTGGGCCCGCCAGGTACTCGAAGCACACGGCCATTTCCAGTTGCTGTGCGCGCTGAGGAAAGGCCCCTGGGGCATTGAAGGACTGAACCCGCGCATCGGCCGGGCCCTGCGCCGCGCCGACTGGCTCAAGGCCAGCGACCTGGAGCTGGAACAGGGCTGGTTCGAAGGCCGCCCGGTGCTCGTCACCCGCAACGACTACGGCCTGGGGCTGATGAATGGCGATATCGGCATCACCCTCGCCGTGCCCGAAGCCCGCAGCGCCAGTGAGACACCCGGCCGCACCCTGCTGCGCGTCGCCTTCCCGGCCAGCGACGGCAGCGGCGACATCAAATGGGTACTGCCCAGCCGCCTGCAAGCGGTGGAAACCGTATTCGCCATGACGGTACACAAATCCCAGGGATCGGAATTCACCCACACCGCCCTGCTGCTCCCCGACGCCCCCAACCCCATCCTTACCCGGGAACTGGTCTACACCGGCATCACCCGCGCACGCGACTGGCTCACCCTGGTGGAGACGGGGCGCGGGATGCTGGATGAGGCAGTGACGAGGGAGGTGGTTAGGGCGAGTGGGTTGGGGAGGTTGTCATGACACTTCCTAAGCGGTCACTCGATTATGCCTGTCGTAACCTATCTCAACCTGGCCGCCCTACTCACCCGAGTACAGCCAGCGCTAAGGCTGAAGGCCTACCTGCTGATACTGGCGATACTGCTCACCCTGCTGGTGGTTATGAGCCGTGCCTACCTCGGCGAGCATTGGCCGACGGATGTACTTGCCGACTGGACTGCCGGAGCGGCCTGGGCCGTGCTGTGCTGGCTGGTGAGGCGCTGGTTGCAGCGGCACGGCAAGTAGAGACAGAGGCGAGCAGCTCGGGCACCGAGTAGGTGCTTAAGCGATGGGAGCTGTAGCATTCTAGTAGTGCTGCCGCTAATCCCATCCTCACCCGAGAGCTGGTCTACACCGACATCACCCGGGCGAGGGACTGGCTCACGCTGGTAGAGTCGGGACGCGGGATGCTGGATGAGGCGGTGACAAGGGAGGTGGTGAGAGTGAATGGTTGAATTCAAATCTTCAGTATCATTAAGCAACAGCAAGCTGGCTTACATTGCAAGCAACTAGGGAGCAAAGAGGGAGCATGAAAATTAAAAAAATCGTCCTAAAAGGTGTGAAATCATTCCAAGACTCTCACTCAATATTTTTCGATGAAGAGAGCTCTGTCTTTACTTTTTCTGGAATAAATGGGGCTGGAAAATCTACAATTCTTAAGTCAGCCTGGCTTGTTCAAAAAGCACACTTCCAAAAAATTCTCGGAAGTGAAGATTATTCCGAAAGCGTTAAAGAAGACATCTTCAGACTTTTAAATTCAGAAAGCTCTTACATTGAGCTACTGATAGCTCATGAGAGCCAAGAAGCGTCCATTAGATTAAAAAGAAATGAAAACTGTTATTATGGGGGAGAGCTTACTTATGAAAACGAAGGCTTGGTAAAAGATAACTGGAACCTCGAAGACCCAAGAAACATTTTTTTATACATTGACTCCAGCAATGAATTCTCTGAAGAAACAGTTACTTATGACGACATAAACATCTCCTCGAACAGCAAGCAAAAAGTAATTATCGAAGCCATAATGAAGCCGGAAAGGCTTTTTTCAGGCATATATAGACAACTTGTCACAGACTGGCTACATGACAGAGTCATCCCAAACAAACCGGCCCGACTTGTTTACTATCATGTTGCAGGAAAACTCTTTAACAGTCTTATCCCGCTGGTTAATCTAAGCAATTACAGCGGCAATGTCAAACCTGGAGAATTTATTCTTTTAGGAAAGGCAAGGAAAGGAAGAAAGCCAATTTCTTATGACGTAAGAGAGTTTAGCTCAGGAGAAAAGTCGCTGTTAAGCACATTAATTCTTCTTTGTCTTCCAAAGTCTGTCGGCGCTATCATTATTGACGAACCTGAAAATCATTTTCATGAATCTCTTCTCTTAGAGTTCATAAGCCTGCTCCACACTCTAACCTATAAAGGTGGCGTTCTAAGCTGGACACTTGCAAACAACAGCAATGGAAAAGAAATAAATGAAGACTGGTTAGAAAAGGAGTTTTCCAGCCATGATCTACATCAAATAATTATATCCACCCACTCCAAAACACTAATCTACAAGACGTTTTCAATCGGCAAAAACTACATAGTTGATGGCAGAATAAAGCCACTAGATGTAGGGTCCCGGATGATCAAATCGCCTATAGGAGTTATCCTCTGCTAGTGGCCAGAGGGCTTCTTCAGCAATTCAT
>NZ_JACEFT010000089.1 GCF_013697085.1 Billgrantia kenyensis | reverse complement strand
CCGGGGCGGCCTTCGTTTCGACGTCGGAGACTTGCTCCATGAATGCGATTGCCAAGGCGATCGATACGCTCAACGAGGTACTGGGGCGTATCATCGCGCCGCTGATCGCCATCATCACCCTGGTGGTGCTCTACGATATCGCCCTGCGCTTCTTCATCGGGCGACCCAGCGACTGGGCCTTCGACATCACCAAGATGCTGTTCGGTGCCCACTTCATGCTGATGGCCGCCTACGGCCTGCGCCATCACGCCCACGTCGAGGTCGACGTGCTCAAGCGCCTGCTCTCGCGCAAGAAGCAGGCAATGGTCGAGATCCTCGGCTACCTGATCTTCTTCGTGCCCTTCATCTACATGCTGATCACCTTCGGCTGGAGCTTCTTCATGCGCTCCTACAGTCGCGGTGAGACCACCTACGGCATGGTCTCGATCCCGGTCTATCCGATCAAGGGCGTGATCGTGGTCGCCGCGGCGCTGATCCTGCTGCAGGCCATCGCCGTCGTGATCCGTGCCATTCAACAGCTCCGGGAGGAGGAGGCCGCATGAACCTGAGCCCGGAAATGCTGACCCTGGTGATGTTCGGCGGGCTGCTGGTCGGCCTGTTCATGGGCCACCCGCTGGCCTTCGTGCTGGGCGGCGTGGCGGTGATCGGGGCCTACCTCGGCCCCGGCGAGCGCGTGCTCGGCACCATCATCAACAATATCTACGGCAACGCCATGGACAACTACGTCCTGGTGGCCATCCCGCTGTTCGTGCTGATGGCGCGCTTTCTCAACGACTCGGGGGTCACCGAGAAGATGTTCGCGGTGATGCGCCTGCTGCTAGCCAACCTGCGCGGTGGCCTGGCACTCACCGTGGTCATCGTCTCGGTGCTGCTGGCCGCCACCACCGGCATCGTCGGTGCCTCCATCGCGGTGATGGGCATGATCGCCCTGG
>NZ_JACEFT010000088.1 GCF_013697085.1 Billgrantia kenyensis | reverse complement strand
GAGGTGGCGATAGCAATGAGGCATGGCAACACGATACCTGATGGGTCAGGTGTTGCACTTGGTCATTGAGACCGCCGGGCCATAAGGACGAGATATGTGCTTTCTGATGGTTTCATGGTTTCCATGATCATCAGTCGGCAATCATCCAAGCAATGGCTTGTGTGGACACGGTAGGAAGCTGAGGGGGGAGGTTCTTGAGTCAGGCCAGATTTTTCTGTTTTCACACGGCCAGGACCCAAAGCGGCCGTGCCGGCAAATGCAGCAGGCATGTTCATCGGGATATGTAGCATGCGCGATGATTGGCATTATTTATGCTGATCTATATTTAATGCCAAGGGATTTCAACAGGATGAGAGGTGGGCGAGCGCGCAACATAACATTATTGAACACGCATGCACGACCAAGTGGAATATCGAGCATTCTATATAATACAACTGCTAGGGAAAAAGAATGGCCGATGCCGTATACTTTTTTGATCTCGAGTCCCCAGAGGCTTTTTTCCGCCTTTTGACGCGGGTCGAGGAGCGCTTGGGGGAGCAGAAGAACAAGCGCGTAGAAGAGCTTCTGCTCTTGGTTTTCGGCCTCACCCACCTCCGAGAGTGGATTGCTCCAGGATACTCCCCAGAAAAAGTACCGCAAACGCCTGAAGAGCGATTCTATCGGGAGATTTTCAATGTTCCGGAATTCAATCCGTTGCGACACCTGTGCAACCGGTCAAAGCACATGTCAGCCAATCATTCGGCACATGGAGCGCTTCAGGGGTCAACAATCGACGACTGGGAAGACTTCGATTCGGTACAGAGCATAGACCGCGGGCCCATGCTTGCGTACTTCGCCGATGGGCGTAACATCGAGGACGTAATTTCGTAAGCGCTCCACAAACCCCATCTTCTGCAGCTGATTAGCACGCGTCAGACTGGTGTCTCCTGATCCCAAGGAGGA
>NZ_JACEFT010000087.1 GCF_013697085.1 Billgrantia kenyensis | reverse complement strand
TTGCCTAATTCCACTTAGCTCCAACCGCATCAATTCCAGGCAACTTATTGTATTTATACTATTTACCTGATTCTGGCACGGACTCTGCCCCTACGGACTGTCCATCGGGACATTTCATTCACATCGTCAAGGAGCAGACCATGCCGACTCCCTGCTATATCAGCATCCAGGGCCAGACCCAGGGCAACATCACTGCCGGTGCCTTCACTCCGGATTCCGTGGGCAACATCTACGTGGAAGGCCACGAAGACGAGATGCTGGTTCAGGAGTTCAAGCACGTCGTCACCGTGCCCACCGACCCGCAGTCCGGCCAGCCCTCCGGCCAGCGCGCCCACAAGCCGTTCGTCTTCACCGTGGCCCTCAACAAGGCCGTGCCGCTGATGTACAACACCCTGGCCTCCGGCGAAATGCTGCCCAACGTGGAGCTGAAGTGGTACCGCACTTCCGTGGAAGGCAAGCAGGAGCACTTCTTCACCACCACCCTGACCGACGCCACCATCGTCGACATCAACCTGCGCATGCCCCACGCCCAGGACACCACCAAGGCTGAGTTCACTCAGCTGATGGACGTCTCCCTGGCCTACCGCAAGATCGACTGGGAACACAACGTCGCCGGCACCTCCGGTTCCGACGACTGGCGCGCCCCGATCGAGTCTTGATCGACTCGCCCCCGCCCGACGGCTCGCCGGGTGGGGGCCAGCTTCGCGTCACGACGCCAGCGTTCCTCTGCGAGCGCTGGCGTCGCGGCGTGTACGACATCGCTGACAGCTCTGTCAGCCTTCGCCCCTTCGTGCCGTTGCGCTCTTGTCTTGTCGGGGGCGACACGTAATCTCTGTCGCGGCGACCTGTCGCGCGTTCGCCTTCCAGGAGGGAAGCATGGCCAATCAGACCGGACTCCAGTTCACCCTCGATCTCGCCGGGGTCGACAGCGCCGAGCTGGCGGTGATCGACTTCACCCTGGA
>NZ_JACEFT010000086.1 GCF_013697085.1 Billgrantia kenyensis | reverse complement strand
AGGTGGCGATAGCAATGAGGCATGGCAACACGATACCTGATGGGTCAGGTGTTGCACTTGGTCATTGAGACCGCCCTGTTAGAATAAGCATGGTTGTATAGGGCGTTTCTAAAAGCAGAGGCCTGTACGCCTGCTTTGTGAGAGTAATACCATATGCACTTTCCGAGCACCTGTTTTCCATCGCACTTAGAAAGGAGTGTGTCTTCATTGATATTTTCATAATTGTTATAGACCTGTCTTGCCTCAGATGAAAGCAAGTGAAACAAATTTTCAGTATTGTCCTCAGTGAATACTTCGCTTGTCAGTTGTCTCTCCACTGACTCGGCTGTGCTCCAATCAAAGTCTTTGTTTCCCCATATGCAAGGGGCGAAAAATCTTTCGACAACTCGCTGCATTAGAAGTGAACATTCTTTCTTATAAACCTTGGGAAGGGACTCCCTTGCTTTTTCAACTATGTACTTTCTTATGCTGGCCTCGGATGGAGATGAGGCTTCATTGCCTTGAACTCGCAAATATTTGTCTATTGTTTTTTTGAATAGCTTTTCATCCAAGAAAAGATTTTCTATTTCGTGGCACGGTAGACGAATGAAGTGAGAGTCATAGAAGTCAGGGTTGAGCGCTCGTAAATTTTCAAAAATGCCTTCTGGCTTGTTGTCAGAGTCCACAAGGAAGACAAATTTGGAGCCATGAATGTATCGAGATATATTGGAGATTTTTTCAAATGCAGCTACAACTTCATTGGAGCCTTTAAGTGGCTTGATTTCTACATTCTTATCTCTTAGGTAATACTCAAGTACGGCTTGATCGCCGCTTCCTTCGACAAATATAACCTTTTCGAAAATTGTGCTAAGCCCGATATCACGGAGTTCGCTTTCACTGTTCTCAACATCTAGTTGTCGGGTCCCGTGTGATTGACTACCCGTTTGGAAAATAATTCAGGCCGCTTGGTCTGCCATTCTTTCATCGCCGC
>NZ_JACEFT010000085.1 GCF_013697085.1 Billgrantia kenyensis | reverse complement strand
TCGAGCAGCACGGCGCGGGCCGCCTGGTACTCCTTGAGCTTGCCGCGCTCCTTCTCGACCACCGCTTCCGGCGCCTTGGCGACGAAGCTCTCGTTGGAAAGCTTCTTCTCGATGCCACCGATCAGCTTGTCCTGCTTGTCGATCTCCTTGGCCAGGCGGGTGAGCTCGGCGTCCTTGTCGATCAGGTCGGCCATGGGCACCAGCACTTCCATGTCGCCGACCAGCTGTGTGGCGCAGAGCGGCGCCGCACTCGGGTCGTCGAGCCAGGTGGCGCTTTCCAGCTTGGCCAGCTTGGCGAGGAACAGGCGGTTGGCTTCCAGGCGCTCGCGATCGGCTGCCGAGCCCTTGGTCAGCAGCACCTCGAGCGGCTTGCCCGGGGCGATGTTCATCTCGGCGCGCACGTTGCGTACCGCCACGATCACGCCCTTGAGCCACTCGATGTCGCGGGTGGCCTGCTCGTCGAGCAGCGCCTCATCGGCAGTGGGCCAGGGCTGGGCCATGATCGAGTCGTCCCCGTCACCCTGGAAGGTGCCGGCCAGCGGCGCCACGCGCTGCCAGATCTCCTCGGAGATGAACGGCATCATCGGATGGGCCAGACGCAGGATCGCCTCCAGCACGCGCACCAGGGTGCGGCGGGTGCCGCGCTTGGCCGCTTCGCTGGCGCCGTCGTCCCACAATACCGGCTTGGAGAGCTCCAGGTACCAGTCGCAGTACTCGTTCCAGACGAACTCATACAGCGCTTGCGACGCATGATCGAAGCGGAACTCCTCCATCGCCTTGGTCACCTGGGCCTCGGTCTGCTGCAGACGCGAGACGATCCAGCGGTCGGCCAGCGACAGCTCGACGTTCTCGCCCTGACCTTCGAGAGAGGCCCCGCAGTCCTGGCCCTCGGCGTTCATCAGCACGTAGCGCGAGGCGTTCCACAGCTTGTTGCAGAAGTTGCGGTAGCCGTCGAGCCGGCCCATGTCGAACTTGATGTCGCGCCCGGTGGTGGCCTG
>NZ_JACEFT010000084.1 GCF_013697085.1 Billgrantia kenyensis | reverse complement strand
CCGCTCTCGATCCTGATCGAGCAGTCGATACGCGGGGTCAACAACTTCCCGCTGCTGGCGATTCCGTTCTTCATCCTGGTCGGCGAGGTGATGAGCCACGGCGGCATCGCGCGCCGCCTGATGGACCTGGCCGGTGCGCTGGTGGGATTCGTGCGCGGCGGGCTGGGCCAGGTGGCCATCACCGGTTCGATGTTCTTCGGCGGCATCAGCGGCTCGGCGGTAGCCGATACCGCCGCCACCGGCTCGATGATGATCCCGTCGATGAAGCAGCAGGGCTACTCCGCGCCTCACGCCACGGCGATCAACACCGTCTCCTCGGTGATCGGCATCATCATTCCGCCCTCCATTCCCCTGATCCTGTTCGGCATCGTCACCGAGACCTCGATCAGCCGCCTGTTCATCGCCGGCATCGTGCCGGGGCTGCTGATCGGCTTCGCCCTGATGACGACCACCTTCATCATGGCCAGTATCGAGCATGCCGGGCAGACCCGCCGCTTCGAGCTGGGCCGCCTGTGGCAGGCCTTCAAGTCCGCCTGGCTGGCGCTGGTACTGCCGGTCATCGTCATCGGCGGCATCATCGGCGGGATCTTTACCGCCACCGAAGCGGCGGTGGCGGCGCTGCTCTACTCGCTGTTCATCTCCCTGGTGTTCTACCGCGAGATCCGCCTGCGCGATCTCTGGGGCATGCTGATTCGCACCGCGCGACTGACCGGCATGGTGCTGCTGCTGCTCGCTTTCGCCACCGTCATCGCCTGGTTCCTGACCATCAACATGGTGCCGCAGACCCTGGTTCAGGCCATCACCCAGGATCCCTTCCTGCTGCTGCTGATCGTCGCCGCCCTGCTGTTGCTGGTGGGCTTCGTCATGGACCTGACCCCGGCCATGGTGATCATGGCGCCGATGCTCACCCCCATCGTTACCACCGTGGGGATCGATCCCGCCTACTTCGGCGTGCTGATGGCCTTCGTGCTCGGCATCGGCCTGCTCACCCCGCCGGTGGGAACCTGCCTCTACGTGGGCTG
>NZ_JACEFT010000083.1 GCF_013697085.1 Billgrantia kenyensis | reverse complement strand
GGTGAAGTGCTGGTCCACATCAAGGCCACCAGCGTCTGCCACACCGATGCCTATACCCTCTCCGGCGCCGATCCGGAGGGACTGTTCCCCTCGGTACTGGGCCATGAGGGCGCCGGCATCGTCGAAGCGGTGGGTGAGGGCGTGACCAGCGTGCGGCCTGGCGATCACGTCATCCCGCTCTATACCGCCGAGTGCGGCAAGTGCAAGTTCTGCCGCTCGGGCAAGACCAACCTGTGCCAGGCGGTGCGTGCCACCCAGGGCCAGGGGCTGATGCCCGACGGCAGCTCGCGCTTCTCGCTGGACGGCAAGCCGCTGCACCACTACATGGGCTGCTCCACCTTCAGCGAGTACACCGTGCTGCCCGAGGTCTCCCTGGCGGTGGTTTCCAAGGAAGCGCCGCTGGACAAGATCTGTCTGCTCGGCTGCGGCGTGACCACCGGCATCGGCGCGGTGCTCAACACCGCCAAGGTGGAGCCGGGCTCGACCGTCGCCGTATTCGGCCTCGGCGCCATCGGGCTGGCGGTGATCCAGGGCGCAGTGATGGCCAAGGCCAGCCGCATCATCGCCATCGACGTCAACCCGGACAAGTTCGAGCTGGCGCGTCAGTTCGGCGCCACCGACTTCGTCAACCCCAAGGAGTATTCCGACCCGATCCAGCAGGTGATCGTCGATCTGACCGATGGCGGGGTCGATTACTCCTTCGAGTGCATCGGCAACGTCAACGTGATGCGCTCGGCGCTGGAGTGCTGCCACAAGGGCTGGGGCGAGTCGGTGATCATCGGCGTGGCGGGCGCCGGCGAGGAGATCGCCACGCGGCCGTTCCAGCTGGTGACGGGGCGGGTATGGCGCGGCTCGGCGTTCGGCGGAGTGAAGGGCAGAAGCGAGCTGCCTGGCTACGTACAGCGCTACATGGATGGCGAGATCAAGATCGACGAGTTCATCACCCACGACATGCCGTTCGAGCAGATCAACGAGGCGTTCGAGCTGCTGCACGCGGGCAAGAGCATCCGCACGGTACTGCA
>NZ_JACEFT010000082.1 GCF_013697085.1 Billgrantia kenyensis | reverse complement strand
ACCTCATGCCCAATCCGCGGAATGGCCATGCTACCGTAGCCGCCGCCGGCCCAGCCCTGGGAGACACGCACCCAGGCGCTCGGCGCTCTTCCAGCGGCTTCGCCTTCAGCCCCGGCGGTATTGGGTTCGGCGTAGCGATCCCAGGGAAACTGGACCTTGACCCGTCCGTGCTCGTCGCAGTGGATCTCTTCGCCCTCGGGGCCGACGACGAAGGCGATCTGCGGACCGTCGACGCGGGGCTTGGCGTTGGGCGTGGGGCGCCAGGCGCGGTCGGCGGGGGTGAGGATCAGTTCGTTGTCGAACTGGGTCATCTGGCCTAGGCCCGCCGCATCACTCTGCGTGACACCGTCTTCTTCCAGGGCCTGGGGCTGGCTGCCGGTGTGCGTCACTTTCACCACCTGCCAGTCGCGGTTGAGCTCACTGAGGTCGTGGTCGGTGAGGGTGAACTTGACCCCGGGGGCGAGCTCGGGCAGGTCGCTCTCGGCGGCGCAGGTCAGGGCGCCGCTTCTGAGGTGCTCGAGGCGGATACGGGTGAAGGCGTCGCCGGAGGCGTCGGCCTTGTAGCGCCCGGGGTAGTCGTAGTGTTCGTACTCTCCATCAACGACGCCACGCTGGGCGTGTTCTTCCAGGCCTTCAGCCGAGTGTTCGTGGAGCTGCGCATAGGCCGGGTTCTTGAACGAGTAGTCCTTGAGCGTGACCGAGGCCGGGGCGACCCGGGCGAGCTGCTCGAGCTTACGCACGTGGCGGCTCGGCGGGGTGCCGCCGGCGCGGCCGTGGTAGGTACGCTCGCCCAGGTGGGCCAGGGTCTGGGGGGCGTCGGCGAACACCAGGCGATGGGCACCGTTCGGCGCATCTTCGCCTGTCTCGAAGAACTCGTGAAAGTAGAACAGGCCCTCTTCGGCAGCCAGGCGCTCGACGAAGGCGAGATCGGTCTCCCGGTATTGCACGAGGAACTCTCTTTCCGGCAGCTCGCGGGTGACGGCGAAGGCGACATCGGTGAGGCCGCGCTCGTCGCACAGGGTGTTGAGCACGGTGAGCGGCGAGACGTCCTGGAAGATGCGCGAGTTGTGGCGCAGGTCGAGGCGCCACAGCGCCGGGCGGGCGACCAGGGAGTAGAGGGTGCG
>NZ_JACEFT010000081.1 GCF_013697085.1 Billgrantia kenyensis | reverse complement strand
AGATCTTGGTCGTGATCAATCAACAGGATACGCCACCCTTTCTACCTCCTCCCATACACCAGAAGTCACCATAGCTCTGAAGGCATCACAGAACTGCTGGCTGAGGTCGAAGCTGCCATAGCCCGCGGGAAGCCAATACTGTTTCAAGGTGCTACTGAGGGGCGGTATTTTTGCTCTGGTTTCGATCTGGCTACATTGGCCTTGCTGCCTGAGAAGGAGCTTCGCCGGGCTTTCGCCGATTTTTTCCGCCTGGGCCGGGTGGTGTTCACAGCCCCTGTACCGGTTGCAGTGTTGGCAAAAGGACATGCCATTGGTATTGGTGCAACTCTTTTACTTGCGGCTGATCAAGCGTTGATTGCAGCACGGGCCAAACTTCGTTTTCCTGAAACGATGCTCGGCCTAGGTCTGTTCGCGGACATGGCCGGGGTGATAGGCCACCGCTCCACCGGTCGGCTGGCAGAGCGGATGTTGATGCAGGCCGAGCCATTAACCGGTATGCAGGCGGTCACCTGTGGGCTGGCCGACAGTCTAGCCGAAGATTCCCCCGGTCACCCCGAAGACCTTTTTACCGGTATTGCCCCTGGCCCTTCGAGATTGGCCTGGGCTCAAGCAAAGCTTCTATGTCGTGCGGATGTGTTGCATGTTCCAATCGAGCATCAGCTCGATTCTTTCTTCGTGCACTGGGAGACATCTCTCGCGGCGGACATGTCCTAATCTAATGCTGGTATGGTCAAGCTTTGCACTAACTGTTCCGGATCTGAGAGGAAAAATTGTCATGCAGCCAACGGTCTACATGTCCAAAATCAGACACGCCTGGTCTTAACAGTTTGTAACCGGTGAGGAGGGCCTTGTCGGTACTAATCGGTGCTGTTGGAGTTGGAATAAATGGTAAGCGCACATTTAAAGTACTGGTGATAAAAGGAAAGCTTGCTATCTGCGGTTATCCCGTGATCCATGCGGGGCAGCTTGGAACGGCCTCCGAAGCCAAAGGTCGCAGGTTCGAATCCTGCCGGGCGCGCCAGAATCCGAGGGTCCACGGTAGCACCGTGGACCCTTTTTCGTGTGCGCCAGGCATGGCGCGCAGCGCCTTACTGGCGCTGTTCCCGAGGGTGGTGCCTCGGGATGACTTGGGGGTG
>NZ_JACEFT010000080.1 GCF_013697085.1 Billgrantia kenyensis | reverse complement strand
ATGAGAATCGCCTGTCTCGGCGGCGGCCCCGCCGGCCTCTACTTCGCCATCAGCATGAAGCTGCACGACCCCGCCCACGAGATCGTGGTGCTCGAGCGCAATCGCCCCGACGACACCTTCGGCTGGGGCGTGGTGCTCTCCGACGAGACGCTCGACAACCTGGCCGCCAACGATGCCGTCAGCGCGGCGCGCATCCGCGAGCACTTCGCCTACTGGGACGACATCGCGGTGGTTCATGACGGCGTGCGCACCGTCTCCACCGGCCACGGCTTCTGCGGCATCGGCCGCCATCGCCTGCTGTTGCTGCTGCAGGAACGCGCCCGGGAGCTGGGCATCGAGCTGCGCTTCGAGAGCGACATTCCCGACACTGCCATCGACGAGTTGCGCCGCGAGTTCGACCTGGTGCTGGCCGCCGACGGCCTCAACTCGCGCACCCGCCAGCGCTACGCCGAGCACTTCCAGCCCGACATCGACGTGCGCGCCTGCAAGTTCGTCTGGCTCGGCACCCACCAGACCTTCGACGACGCCTTCACCTTTATCTTCGAGAAGACCGAGTACGGCTGGGTGTGGGCCCACGCCTATCAGTTCGACGCCGACACCGCGACCTTCATCGTCGAGTGCAGCGAGGCTACCTGGCAGGCCTTCGGCTTCGGTGAGATGAGCCAGCAGGAGTCGATCGCGGTATGCGAGCGCATCTTCGCCCGCCACCTCGGCGGCCATGCGCTGATGACCAACGCCAACCACATCCGCGGCTCGGCGTGGATCAACTTCCCCCGGGTGCTGTGCGCGCGCTGGAGCCATGACAACGTGGTGCTGATGGGCGACGCCGCGGCCACCGCGCACTTCTCCATCGGCTCCGGCACCAAGCTGGCGCTGGAAAGCGCCATCGCCCTGGCGGAGTACCTGCACCGCGAGCCCGACATGGCCAGCGCCTTCGCCCGCTACGAGGAGGAGCGCCGCACCGAGGTGCTGCGCCTGCAGTCGGCGGCGCGCAACTCCACCGAGTGGTTCGAGCAGGTGGAGCGCTACCTCGACCTCGACCCGGTGCAGTTCAACTATTCGCTGCTGACCCGCTCCCAGCGCATCAGCCACGAGAACCTGCGCCTGCGCGACCCCGAATGGCTCGGGAGCGCCGA
>NZ_JACEFT010000008.1 GCF_013697085.1 Billgrantia kenyensis | reverse complement strand
ACCTGGCGCAGCATCTCGTCGTCCTGCCAGATGGTCAGGGTAGCCTCGCGGTCGAGAATATCGCGGGCAGAGAGGCTACCGTTACGGCTGGCGAAGCGCACCGAGAGCTCGAAGGGGGCGGAGAGCCGTTCACGATGGGTGAACTCGATGACGGCCAAGTCCTCTGCGCCGGACAAGGATAGAGTGAAGTGCAATCCGGTGGCCTTGGCCATGTCGCCTCCCTGCGGCTGGAAGTACTCAATGTTATTGGTCGTCTGCGTACACGCTTTTTCGCGCAGGAAAGCATAACAATCGCAGGGTTACGTATCTGTGGCGCTTCGCGGATAGACACGTAAGAAAAGACTTACAAAAGAGACGCAACGACCGACGCCAGCCTCAGGAAGCAGACCGCCACCTGCAGTTCTGCCTGCTTCGCCGCGCTGGGCGTGAGCGTCACGGTGGAAGACGCCAGCAACACCGGCAAGGTGGACATGACCGTCGATTTCGACGGCCACCTCTACCTGTTCGAATTCAAGGTGGTCGAGCAGGTGCCCGAGGGCAAGGCGCTGCAGCAGCTTCAGGAGAAGGGCTACGCCGACAAGTACCGCGGCCAGGGCAAGCCCATCCACCTGATCGGCGTCGAGTTCTCCCGCGAGCGGCGCCAGATCGTCGCCTTCGATGTCGCGGCGGTTTGAGGCCTGCCCGGCATAGGCTAGAGCGTCACACGTCCCTCACGCAGCCGTGGCATTCACGCTTTGACTCGACCAGTGCTGCCGATTACCCTTTACCCTAGGTAATTGTGCAAGAAAGCCTTGGCGAGCGACTGAATTATGGAAACGGCTCTGATCAATCGATACGAGTACCCAGAGCTCGATCTGATCCTTTGGGACCGGGCTGAGACATTCATTGCGCCCGACGTCGCCTTTCGCCTATATGAAGAGCGCTGGCGCTTCGTTGATCAAGTGCGCCTGACGGATGAGGAGCGGGAGTTGATTCTCGAACTCAAAAAGGTCTATGGCCACGGGCATATTCTGACAGCATGAAATACCGCCGACCGCATCATCGTGCTGTAGGCCAATTGCTTGCGCAATTCGATGGGGACTATCTCTCAGCCAATAATATCCTCTTTGGGGGCGGCACCAGAATCGCTCTAAGCAAGCGCCGGAGTGGCTGGCCAAACTCGGCTTGCGCTAGGCCGCGACCAAGGCACGCCCATCCACCTGATCGGCGTCGAGTTCTCCCGCGAGCGACGCCAGATCGTCGCCTTCGATATCGCAGCGGCTTGAATGGCAGCCGCAGCAACACACCATTGGCCTGCTGAGCGAAGCCTACGAGCAGCTTGGCCAGATTCCTTGCTCACTCCCCGCGCGAATTGGCAGGCCCTGAAACCAAACCGGGCGCCCTTGGGCGCCCTTGGGCGCCCGGTCGGTCATTGTTCGGTTTCGGCAGGCTCTCGCTTTCGCACCACATCGACCTTGTACTGCTCCCTGGTCCACTTGCCCTGGGGCTTGTCGATGTACTGGAAGTACTCGTTGGTGAAGTTGCCCTGGTTGCAGGTGTAGCGGTAGGAAGCCGTGCGAATCTCATCGCGTGGCAACACCTCGTTGTATACGGTGGGGCCGGTGAGGTGGAAGATGCCCTTATCCTCGTCGCTTTCGATGTTGGCGTGGATCGCCTCGATCACCTTCTGCAGGTGCGGGTTGTTCGGCTTGCTGGCAATGAAATAGTTGCTGATTTCACCCCGCCTGGTGGTGACGAACAGCTCCTCCATCTCCGGCTTGACGATCCGCGCCAGCGGCCACACCGCATGACCGTCGATATCCATGTAGACGCCGCCGTGCTTCTGCAGCACCAGCACGCGCCAGAAATCGGCCTGGGCCGCGCCTACCTGCAAGCGCGAGAAAGCCTCGAAGATCTCGCCCGGGTAGTTCTCCTCGATGAACCTGGCCCTGGCCTCGGTGATCATGAAGCGATATTCGAAGCTCGGCGCCATCAGGGGGTTGAACAGATAGTTCAGGTAGACCGGCAGCGTCGCCTTGTCGGTGAGCTGCGCATTCATCGGATGCGCAAGACACCACGACACAAGCGCTCTTCGCCGCCTGGCGGAACGGCAACAGCGCAGAGTACCTGCGCCTGGCCAGCGCCTGCCTTCCCCGCCTGCTCGGCCTGACGGCCCGCTTTCTCGAACGGCCTGGCCACCGGGAAGCGGTATGCCGTGACACCCTGCTGCTCGCCTGGCGCAACCTGCCTGAGGAAGGCAGCCACCCAAGGCCGGACCCATGGCTCTACGGCATCCTGGGCAGCCGGCTCTACAGCCAGCTGTTGGCGCTGCACGGCACGCAGCGTGCCATGCAGCGCCAGGTCGAAGCGCTCGCGGCAGACAATGGAATGGAGACGATATCCCCCACCGGGCCACGGCCAGCGCTGCTGAGTGGCGAAGCGCTGGCAGGCATGGCGGCACAGGTCTCGCCCGAGCCTCCCACGCAACGGCTGCTGGACGAACTCGACGCGCTAATCGAGGCCGAAGTCGCCCAGCGTCAGGCGCCCCTGCCCCCCACCGGAGAACGGGTATATCCCCCGCTCTTCGATCCCTCGCTGCGCCTGCGCATGTTCCGCTCGCGGGCCGGGTTTCGCATCAAGGAAGCCTTCAAGCGCAGCATGGGCCGCCCACTCGAAGACAAGTTGTTCCAGCGCTGGCTCGAAGACAAGCCGGGTAGCGCCTGGCTCGAGGAGCAGGGCCTGCCACGTCGCAGCGTCGAAGCCTATGCCGGAAACAGGCTCGACCTCGAGCTCGACCCCACGCTCCTGACCCGCGGCCTCGATTTTCCCGCCTCGTTCCCCAACCGTACCCAGCGGCGCAAGATCTCCAACTTCTTCCTCTGGCCCGGACCGTGGGACCGGCCGACGCACACCCTGGCCGAAACCCACCGCCACCGGTTCATTCGCGATATCTGGGCGCACCGGCTCGACCTGACCGCCAGCGCAAGCTATGCCCAGCTGGTGGGAGAGCTGGCCGAAGGCAAACCGATCCGCTGGCACCACCATGGCATCCTGCTCGACTCGGAAGCGCGTGTTCATGCCTACCTGGAGCGCTACCGGCTCTTTATGGAAGACATGCTCTGTTTCGGCTTCAAGCCAGGCCTGGGCTACGACCCGCTGGGCATCGCCATCGACAGCCAGGGCGGCATCATCAAGAGCAACAAGGGCCTGCACCGCCTGGCCATGGCGCAAACCATTGGCCTGGAGCGCGTGACCGTTCGAGTGAGAGCCCTTCACCGGCAGTGGTGGGAGCGTCACAAGGGCAGCGCCAGGGGAAAAGAAGCGATGGACAACGTGCTGGCCGCCCTG
This sequence comes from Billgrantia kenyensis, assembly GCF_013697085.1. GTDB lineage: Bacteria > Pseudomonadota > Gammaproteobacteria > Pseudomonadales > Halomonadaceae > Halomonas > Halomonas kenyensis. Next base: position 85,226 of record NZ_JACEFT010000008.1, on the reverse strand, counting down.
CCGGCTCACTGAAGGGGCGCACTGCGTCGTTGGGCAACCCCGGAGAAGGTCAAGGCACTCAAGCCCACCCACTTGCTGCCGATACTCCCTCTATACGGCGGCATTGCCTGCCTTCACTGCCCCCCAGACGCAGACCCCATGAAAACGACCAACAAGACTTCCCCGCTTCGCCCGACCCTGCTTGCCGCCGCAACCGCACTGGCCACCGCGACGCTGGCCGCCACGGCTCAGGCCGGCAGCCTGACCGAGTTCACCCTGACAGAAGGGCACCCCAATGTCGGCACCATGTCGATCGACTGGGGAAACATGGGCACCACTAACATGCGCGACCACCCGCTCACGTCAGGTTCCACCTCCTTTCGTTACGTTGGCCAGGAATTCATCGTCAATACCGCTGGCGAATACCTGCTTGGCCAAACCGCAGCGCCCGTAGATACCGTCATGCTGATCTTCGAGGGCGCCTTCGACCCCGCTCGACCAGGCAACGGCTGGCTGACGGGCAACGATGACTGGATAAACCAGTTGGACGACTCCGACCTGTCCAGCGAACTGGCGGCTGCCGGCATCACGCTGATCTCCTGCTCTTCGGATGCGCAGCAACGCCCCCATCGCTGCCCCGCGCTCAAGCTGTCGCTCTCGGGCGATACGCGTTACACCGTGGTGATCAGCACCTTCAGCGCCAACATGGAGATTGGCTTTCCACAATCGTTCTTCGTCTACGGGCCCGACTTCGTCGTGCTGGTTGGCCGCGGCGGACTGTTCGAAGCGCCGGTGGAGGGTCAGCGCAGCCAGCCGGGGGGTGCCTACCTGGATCGCGTCGTCAGCGAACTCGGCCTGCATGACCCCAACAGCCCTCTGCTGCAAGCGCTGACCGTGCTTTCCGCCATGGACGACGCCCAACGCGCCCAGTTCGTGGAAAGCATGAGCTCGAACGTTTCCCGCAGCGGCGTACGCGATGCCACCACGAACGCAGGGCGCACCATGCTCAACACCGTGGGCAAGCGCTTCGCCAGTACCGGGCTGGGCGGCCAGATGAGCGCCGGTCAGCTGGCCCCCGCCACCTTCGCCGGAATGGCTGTCGAGCGACAGCAGCATCGCGCTGTCATGCCGGGCATGGCACCCGACAACGACCCGCGCAGCAGCATCCTGCAGTACGGCGACCATGACTCGGTGGATGGCTTGCTCGGCCTGGCCTCGCAGCTTTCCCATCAAGGCGCCTCTCATATCGGCCAGGGCAGCAGTTGGGCCGAAGGTTTCGTCAGTCGCGGTAGCGGGGACGACTATGACTACCGCACCCACGGCGCCCTGTTCGGCATGGACCGGCGAATCGACGAACACTGGCTGGGTGGGCTGTTCATCGGCGTCGGCCAGGGGCGTGTGCAGGGCGACGATGCCGCCAGTGCCCGCACCGAGATCGACAGCGTGACCACCGGCGTGTACACCGCGCGCCGTCAGGGCAACGTCATCCTGGACGCCACCCTGCTTGCCGGCTTCAGCGACAACGAGCATCGTCGTGAAGTGGCCGGACTGACGCCTGAGATCGTCGAAGGCAGCAACCGCGGTGAAGAGGTGACCCTGGGGCTGGGCGCCAGCTATGTGATCGAACGAGGCCATGGCCTGGAGCTGGTACCCCATGCCCGCCTGATGCACAGCTGGCTGCACCAGAGCGCCTATGAGGAAAGTGGCGATTCGGCGCTCACCATGGCCTACGATTCACAGCGCCAGCAAGTGTGGCGCACCAGCCTGGGCCTGGATGCCGGTCACGAACTTCACCAAACCGACCAAGCCACCATTCTGTGGACTGGCGGCCTGGCCTGGGGCATGCGGGTACAGTCCGGTGGCGGTACCCAAGCCACGCTCAGCGCCGACACCACAGGCGACAGCTTCGTCATCTCTCCCGACAACCGCACCGTACACTCTGCCGATATCAACAGCGGTCTGCGTTGGGAACGGGAGCTGAACGGCCACAGCAGCATAGCTTTCAGCGGCAGCTACGAAGGCTCGCTGTCCAGCCGCGAGACCGAGCACGGCGCACGCCTGACCATGGCTTATCACTGGTAGTTACCTGTGGCCCGCCCATTCAGAGAAGCTGGGCGACAGCGCACAGAAATGGTTCCAGCTCAAGCTCATTAGCACGTTACTTAAGTTCAATGAGAAATCGCTAAAGTTTTCTTTGTCCTTGCCGATCCTATGCCTCGTATCCAACAGGGGTACCTAATGCTTCTCAAGGGAAGCAAGAAAAAAGAGCAAGGAGAAAAGGATGATCATACGCAGGACGCCGTTGGCATTGGCTATCTCATTGGCTGCAGCTGCTGGCACCGTACAGGCCGGAGATAACGGCGGAGGGAGCTCCTACGACCACGTGCCCTACTATCAGTACATCTATTTCACCGAAGAGGAATTTGCAGAATTCGAAGGCGGTCATCATGATTCGCTCGGCGAGTACACCAACGGCAAGTACCTGACGGTCAACAAAAACCTGGAAGGGCTCGACGATCCGCTGTTCCTGATAGTTAGCGCACAGCTGGATGAGGCCTACGACAGGCAGAACCCAACTAGCATCAACGCCGTGAATCGCGAAGCAATTGAAGTGGACGGCGGCACCTGGCAGCAAGCGCTGATTGCCAACACTTCTACCCTCACCACCAGCGGAGTGGTGGACTCGCCGTGGGAGCTCGATGAGCAAGACCTGGAGTCGCCCGTATACGGGCTAGTGAAGTATGTCGAAAATGACCAAGGCGAGCCCATCGGCTGGCGCCCTCATGCCATCTTGATCAAAGGCGCCGAGATAGTCGGCATCACGGCCCAAGATAGCGATGCGGCAAAGCTCGCCGAGCTAGACATGTTCGAAAGCGGCGAATCCCGCATCGTCATTTTCAACAGCGGCGAGCTTGAAAGCGAAGGCCATGCCATTTTTGCCCTCGGCGACGATATTGACCCGAACTGGCGCCCACACCTGGTGGGCAGCATCGTCAACCAAACCGGCCAGGACAGCTCCGGTGGCCTGATCTCCTCTGAGTACGGCCATGTGCTGCTGATGGCCGAAGCCGATATGACCGGCAATATCCTCAACGACCAAGGCGCGAGGATGAGCGGCCAGAACGGTGTCGTAGGTATCTTGGTGAACTCGAATTTCCAGGGCAATATCATCAATCACGGCACCGTGGAAACCAAGGCCGGCAGCGCCATTCACATTGCTGACAGCCGCTTCCAGGGTGCCATCGTCAATACAGGCACCATCGACACCAAGGGCTCAGAAGCCACCATCGACATCCGCAATACCGCAGGCAACATCTACATCGATCAGCGCGGCACGCTCACCGGTCAGCAAGCCATGCATCTCGATGGCCAGAACATTCGCGTGCGCCTGAGCGATGGCTCGGTGCAAGGCGACACCCTCATGCAGGGCGCAACCGTCACCTATGCCGGCGGCACCTATACCGGTAACGTCACCAACCAGGGCGGCCTGTTCGTGGTGGAAGGCCTGCAAACTATCGATGGCACCTATCAGCAGGATGCTGCCGCCACCCTCTCCCTGAGCAGCCGGCAGGTTAGCCGCCTCACTGCCAATAGCATCAATCTGGCCGAAGGCTCCAAGCTGGTGATCGGCAATGGCGATGCCTACCGTGACTTTGTCGATGGCGGCCAGATCGTCGTTCTCGAAGCCGCCCAGCTCGAGCAAGAGCTCGATCTCAGCGCGATTGAACTGCTCTCCGGCTCCGGACTGCTGAGGGTACACGGCCACCGCTTCAGTAACGATGGCACCCAACTGCTGGTGAGCTACTCCGCTCTCAACGGCGAGCAGATCGCCGAGGAAGCGATTCAACGCAGCAATGCCACTGGCGCCAAAGCCAGGCAGCTGCAAGGTCTGGGCCGCGCTCTCGACAATGTGCTGCTGCGCAACGACCAGGCCGCTCGTGTCATTGGAGACAACATCGACCGGCTGGAAGAGCTGCTTCCCGACACCAGCGGCTCGGTATCCAGCGGCACCACCTCTGCCAGCCAGGCCGGTAGCGGCGCCGTGGCCGTACGCAGCCGTGGAGTGGCTGCCGGCGACGCGCTTGCCAATCAGGGCGTATGGCTGCAAGGCCTCTATGGAAAAATCGATCAGCGCGAACGCGACGGTATAGCGGGCTTCGACAGCGACACCCGCGGCTTCGTGCTGGGTGGCGATATCGAGCTGCATAACGGCACAGTGCTGGGCCTGGCCTGGTCGCGCACCAGCACCGACGTGGACGGCAAGAACGGTCTGACCCGCAGCGAGATCGATTTCGACCAGATCACCGCCTACACCGGCCGGGCTTACCAGAACTGGCTGTTCGACGCTCAGCTCTCCTACGGCTGGGGGAGCAACGACACCTCTCGTCGCGTGCTCGGCGATAATGCACGCGCCGACTTCGATAGCGAACAGGTCAGCGTCATGGCAGCGGCCGCTTACGAGCATCAGCTGGATAACGCCACTCGCCTCACACCACGGCTTTCCGCCACCTACGCCAATCTGGAACTGGATGCTTTCGAAGAGCGTGGCGACGGCCTGTTCAATCTGCGCCAGGACGACCAGCGCATCGAGCGCTTCGAGGTCGGGCTGGAGGCGGAACTCTCGCACTTGAGCGCAATCGGCAACGTCATGGCCGAGCCACGCTTGACCCTCGGGGTGCATCACGACTTCCAGGGCAAGGCACGCAGCAACGTGAACGCCTTCGCCTTCGCGCCTGAGGAAACCTTCATCGTCGAGGGGCCGGAGCCCGACAACACCCGTTACACGGCCGGCATCGGCGTCGACCTGTACAGTGAAGGCGGCTTCACCACCTCACTGGACTACGGTTACGGCTGGTCGAGCAGCATGAAGTCGCATGGCGGCAGCCTGCAGCTCCGCTACGACTTCTAATCGACCGAGAAGGATCGAGAAGGACCGAGAAGGACCGAGAACGAAAGCGGGCGCCCATGGGCGCCCGCTTTCTATGGCATACGGATCATTGAGTCAGCGCGACGATTCAGTGGCGGCGTATTGACAACCGGCCAAAAACGCCTCGATTTCCGGCCAGTCGATTCGCCATGGGCCGTCGTGCCCCGCCCCTGCCACCACCTGATGGAACTGACAGGCTCCCCCGCGTGCCTGCAACATCCGCTCCGTCAACCTCGGCGGAACGATTCGATCGCCCTCTCCGCTATAGCTCCATAGCGGTAAATCGTCCCCTTTCGGCGGCACATGGCGAGGCTTGGGCAAAGCATGATGCTTGGCGAACTCTGCATCATCCAGATTTCCCGCCACCGACACCACGCCGACGACATTGTCCAAACCTGGCGCCAGCTGCAGTGCCAGATGCGCGCCGCCGGAAAAGCCCACGATTCGCAAGGGCTCTTCACCTGCCACCGCCTCGAACGCCTGCAGCAGCCATTGCTGGACCTGAACGCCATAACGTTCATCGGTCCACAGCGGTGGTCGGCATGCTCGAGGCAACACGTCATGAAACTGGCAAGGGCGGGCGACATAGGCCACCCGGGGGGAGGCATCAGCCACCGCCAGCTCGAGCGCCACGGGTACCTGCGGGGTGGGGTTGAGCGTTGGCACGCCGCCGCGGCGCCAGGCAGCCCCATCGCCCTCCAGATACAGGTGCCACGGCGCACCGTTGCCGGCGGCCGGCTCTTCTCGTGCCCAAACCCGCACCGGGATGTCCGGCCCCAGTTCAAGCGGCTCGAAGTTTTCTACAAGCAGTTGAGTTTCAGCGCCATGCACGCGTTCGCCCACCGAGGTAGAGCAACCCAGCAAAAGCACTGCCAAAGCAGGCCAAGCGCAACGACGAATGATGCTCCAGCGCACGTTATACCTCCGAAATTCTGGGCAGCATTGGCATTCCCCATCAGCCACACGGCGGGTAACACTATCCGGATAATGCAGCAAAATAATGCTAGAATTCTGCCCCTCAAATGGAAGGGGCAGAGCCTGTCATGGGAACCACAACAACGGCCAGCATGGGCGTGGAAACAGAAGGGCTGTTAGCTGCCTGGCACGAAGGGGACGAAGCCACCATTCAGCGCTGGGTTCAGCCCTGCTTGCCCCTTCTGCTTGGCGTAACGGCACGCCTGTTGAAACAGCAAGATCACCGAGAGCTGGTTTGCCGCGACACCCTTCTGCTTGCCTGGCGCAACCTACCCGAGCTGGAAAACCACCCCAGACCTGGGCAGTGGCTCTACGGCATACTTGGCAGCCGGCTTTATAGTCAGCTGCTGGCGCTGCACGGCTCTCAGACTGGCGTACAACATCACGTTGAAGTACTTACGGAAACCAAAGGGACGGTGGCGAATACACCTACCGGGCCACGGCCCGTCGCTCTCGCTGGCGAAGCACTGGCCGCCATGGCGAACCGAATCCCCCCAGAGCCTCCTTCACAACGGCTGCTGGGCAAACTGCAAGCACTCATCCAGGCCGAAATCGACCAGCGCCAGGCCCCCTTCACGCCTACAGGCGAACGAGTCTACCCGCCGCTGTTCGACTCTTCGCTGCGGCTACGCATGTGGCGCTCCCGGGCAGCATTTCAGCTCAAGGAGAGCTTCAAGCGCCGCCTTGGCCGCCCCATTGAGGATGCCCTCTTCGAACGCTGGCTCGACGACAGGTCCGGCAGCGCTTGGCTGGAGCACCAAGGCCTGCCCCGACGCAGCGTGGAAGCCTATTTCGGTGACAAGCTCAACCTCGAGATCGATCCTGCCAGCCTGACGCGGGGGCTGGACTTCCCGGCCTCATTTCCCGATCGTCGCCTTCGCCGCAAGGTCTCGAATATCTTCCTCTGGACCGGCGACTGGGACCTGGCAACCCCCCACCTGGCCGAGACACAGCGTCAGCGGTTCATTCGCGATATCTGGGCTCACCGGCTCGATCTCACTGCCAGCGAAGGCTATGCCCAACTGACGAAAGCCCTGGCTCAGGGCGCACCGCTACGCTCGCACCATCAAGGCGTGCTGCTGAACTCGGAAGACCGCATTCTTACCTTCCTGGAGCAGTACCGGCTCTACATGGAGGACATGCACTGCTTCGGCTTCAAGCCAGCCCTGGGCAAGGACTCGCTCGGGGTCGTCATCGACCGGCACGGCGACATGATAAAGAGCAACAAGGGTCTTCATAGAATCGCCATGGCCCAAGCGATCGGTCTCCGACGCATCAGCGTCAGGGTAAGGGCCGTTCATCAAACCTGGTGGGAACAGCACAAGGTCAACGCTCGCGGTAGGCAGGCCATCGAGGGCATGCTGACGGCCCTGCCTGCACAGGCAACCCGCATGGACTGAGCCCGGCCGATTATTGTTACCATACGCTCACAGAAACCCGCTGGGAGGCGCCCTTGAACTGCAAACGCTTCGCCTTTGTCATTTCCGATTTCTACGGCGGTGGCGCACAAAAGGTATTCCTCAATACCGCTGAAGAACTAAGGCTGCGCGGCCATACGGTCAAGATCCTTACCCTGCGCGAACGGATCGAGCACGAGATTCCGCCAAAACTCGAGATCGTGAACCTTGCGGTAATCAATCGGGCAACGAAGGCGCTCACCAATGTCCTGGTCGAAAAGGCCCAGGCACACGTCATCGGCAAGGCGCTGCGCTCTTTCCAGCCGGATGTCGTGATCTCCTGCTCCTGCGACAGAATTACCCGGCACCTGCAGGGCTTCAACCTCTATTTCTGGGTGCATGCCAATAGCATCGATGCCGCAACAGATGCCAAGCAGCGGCAGAAACTCATCGCCAAGAACCGAAACATCTACCTCGAGCGGCGGCTGATCGTGGTGTCGGAGGGCATCAAGCAGGCCCTGGTGAATCACGTCGGGCTGAAGGCGGAAAACATTCAGGTCATCTACAACCCCTTCGACCAGGCCCTCATAGCAGAGAAGGCCAAGGAGCCCATTGCAGCGCCTCATGCCGACTATTTCATTCACGTCGGCTCGTTTGAATACCGCAAACGGCATGACCGCTTGCTGAAGGCCTACCACGCAAGCGGCAGCCAATCGCCTTTGGTGCTGATGGGAAAAGGCAAACCGGCGGATGAGGCTCGCCTTCTCGGGCTGATCGATGAGCTTGGCCTGGCCGAGCGGGTCACGATCCTGCCCTTCCAGACCAACCCCTACCCCTTCATTGCCCAAGCCAAGGCACTGCTGCTTACCTCTGACCAGGAGGGCCTGCCCACCGTGCTGATCGAAGCCCTACTGCTGCACACCCCGGTGATCAGCGTCGATTGCCCCAGCGGCCCCAGCGAAATCCTCACGGATGAGCTCGCGCCCTATCTCACCGACATGAATGATGCAGAAGCCCTGGCCTCCGCCATTCGCCAGATGGACGATGCGCCGCTCGGCATCGAGACGAAACACTACAAAAGGTTCCTGTCTACAACCGTCATCCCCCAGTTCGAACGGCTGTGAAGGCGCAACGCGCCATACAACCCCCATCGCAGGCGACACGACGGCAGGATTGGCTATAAACTGTTTACCATGATCAAGGCGTTATTCATCATCGATCATCTGTCTGACGGTGGAGCCCCACGCTCGGTGCTTAAACTGACCCGTGCGCTACTGGCCAAGCAGGTGGAGGTCACGCTCGTTTCTCTCAGCAACAACGTCACGCTACCCATACCGGATGGGGCGCGGCTTATCGTTGCGCCCTTCTCACCCAAGGGAAGGTGGCAAAAACTGCACCGCTACCGCCTGCAGGCCAAGGTCTTGAACGAGGCCATCAGCGAACCAAGCCACCACTTCGATCTCGTGGTGGCCAACCTGCACCATGCGCACCAGGTCGTGACCCGCTCGCGCTTTGCCGATCAGGCCTGGCTCTGTATTCGTACCGACCCCTGGCAGGAGCTCATTGCCAGCCAGCAAGGCTGGCGAAAAGCGATAAAACGGCTGAAGGTCAAGGCGCTGTACAGCGGCAGAAAACTGATCGTGCTGACGGAAGGCAACATCGCCTCGCTCGCACGGGCCGGCGTGCATGCCAAGGAAACCAAGGTGATACCCAATCCCCTGGAGCTCGAGCGTATCCATCAACTGATGGACAAGCCGTTGCCCGAACCCGAGCTGGAAGAGACCCCCTTCTGCGTGTATGTGGGGCGCCTGGACATGCGCCAGAAACGACTCGACAGGCTTCTTGAAGGGTATAAGAAAAGCAAGGTCACGCTGCCGCTGGTGATCATAGGCGATGGCGAGCGGCAAGACCTGCAAGAGCTGAAATACCATGCTGCCGAGCTTGGCTTGCAACCGCGCATCCGACTGCTGGGGCACCGCGCCAACCCCTACCCCTACATGCGCCATGCCAGCGCCCTACTGCTCTCATCCGATTACGAGGGGCTGCCCAACGTGGTGATAGAGGCTCTGGCCTGCGGCACGCCTGTGGTTAGTACCGATTGCCCGACCGGGCCCCGCGACCTGCTGCAAGGCGATTTGGCAAAAGGGCTCGTACCACGGGAGGATACCGAGCGATTCGCCGAGGCGGTGCGAGACATCCTCGGCGACCCGCCCGACATTACGGAAGAAACACTGGCCGAGTTCGCTCCCGAGCACATCGCCAGCCGCTACTTGGCACTGGCGGGATGAGGCTCGCCATTGGCCTGCTTGTTCATGCGAGAGGTAACTCCCCACAGCACCGCCAGCCAGAACGCGTACATCATGACCCCACTGTTGTGGGCCAGGAACACCTGAGACAAGCCGAAATCGATGTACGCCACCGAGAGCAGCATGCCGGCCACGGCCACGGAGCGCTTTGACAGATCCCGGCTGGCGATATTCTTCGAGAAGAGCCGTAGCGGCACCAGGTAAAGGGCAAGCAGAACCGCTAGTCCAAACACACCGCGTTTTGCAAACGCATCGATGAACTCGTTGTGTGCATGCCCGTATCTAGTCACACCGGGATGGATGACACCTTCTTCCCCCAGCTCCTGCATGCGCTGACGATACCCGTTGTCACCCCAACCGGTAAGCGGCCGCTCGGCAATTAAATGGGCCGCCCCTTTCCACATCTCGAAGCGAGCACCCACCGAAGTGGTTTGACTCTCACCGGAGAAGTAACGCATCACATCCGAAACGGCCTCGTGCACTCGGGGTTGCACCCCCGTTTGCGGCAGCGAATAGGCCAAGGTGGCCCCCAACAGAACGAAAGCGGCCATCCCGACCTTCCACACAGCGGGAAGCTGCCGACCATACCCACGATAAAGCACCAAGAGCACCAGGGGAAAACCGATCCACCCCCCGCGGCTTCCGGAAAACAGCGAGCCGAGAATACCGGCGATAGCCCCCAAGACGAGCAGGCCTACCCAGAGGGAGCGACGGGGCTGCACCACCGCCCAGCCCAAGCCCGCCAAGCACAGCACGCCCATCAGCATGTTCAAATTTCCGAACTGAATCACGTACGTATGTCCATCGGCTCGCCAAACGCCCTGTACGAGCTTCTGCCAACCTGCCCAGCTCCCCGAGGCAATGGCGCCTACGGCCAGCCCACCCCACAGGAAGGCAAGGCGCGGGGGAAACGCCATGATCAAGAACAGCGCAGGAATCGCGAGCAGGAAGCGGATTGGTTTATCCATGCCTCGAGATCCTTGGCCATCCCACCAGACCTCCAACAGACCCACCAGGGTGTAGAGCACCAAGGTTGCGATAACCCAGGCATCCTGACGGTTGAGCGCCAATACAGGGCGTGAAACCAGCAGCCAGGCGCTGCCCAACAGTAGCAACACGGCTCCTATCGAATAGCCGCTCGGTACCACGAGAGCAAAGGCGCCGAGAAGGAAAACGGCTAGGCTGGTGTAATGCTGCATCCATACGCCTTCCCTGCAGGGAAGAGAAAAAGTCATAGTCGTCATGTTCTACCTGAAAGCGAGGGACCGCAGGCACAAAAAAAGAATGGCCGGCTCGAGCGCCGACCATTCTATCACGCGCGGGTTGCTAACTTTACCTAGCCAAGGGTAAAGGCTATGAGTGATAGCCTGCCGGGTTGGCGGACTGCCACCGCCAGGTATCGGCCATCATTTCCCCCAGGCCACGCTCGGCGCGCCATCCCAGCTCCCGCTCCGCCATGTCGGCGTCGGCCCAGAAGGCAGCCAGGTCGCCAGTGCGGCGCGGCGCAAAGCGGTACGGCACCTCGACCCCAGTGGCTCGGATAAATGCCCTGACCATCTCAAGCACCGAAACACCTTTACCGGTGCCCAGGTTGTAGCGACTCACCCCCGGCGTACTCAACGCCTGCATTGCCTTGAGGTGGCCAAGGGCGAGATCGACCACATGCAGATAATCTCGCTCGCAGGTGCCATCTGCCGTGGGGTAATCGTTACCGTAAATCGAAAGCTCCGGCAGCCGACCTATAGCGACCTGGCTGATGTAAGGCATGAGATTGTTGGGAATGCCCTGCGGGTCTTCCCCTATCAGCCCCGATGGGTGGGCGCCGATAGGGTTGAAATAGCGAAGCAATACCACAGACCAACGCGGGTCCGCCTGGCATTGGTCCTCAAGCACTTTCTCAACCATGGCCTTAGAAGTGCCATAGGGGCTCGAGGTGGTACCGCGCGGCATCGATTCCACGTACGGCACCGACGCTTCTTCCCCATATACCGTGGCCGAAGAGCTGAACACGAGGCGATACACCCCGGCGGCGGCCATAGCTTGGCAGAGTACCAAGGTACCGTAAACGTTGTTCTCGTAGTACCTCAGTGGCTGGCCTACACTCTCTCCCACCGCCTTCAAGCCGGCAAAATGGATGACCGCCTCGATAGCGTGCGTGGCAAACAGCGTATCCAGCATGGCACGGTCGCGAATATCGCCATGGATGAACACTACCTGCCTGCTGGTAATTTTCTCAACGCGGCGCAAGGCCTCTTCCGAGCCGTTGCAGAGGCTATCAACCACCACCACTTCATGGCCAGCCTGAAGCAGTTCTACCACGGTATGCGAACCGATATAACCCGCGCCACCCGTTACCAGTATTGCCACGAATGCTCCTTTCTCAAACCAGGCTTCTCAATAGGCATTCTTGTTGATGAAGCCCTTGAAGATCGTCAGGAAAATGATGCGTAGATCGAGCCAAAGCGACCAATTGTTGATGTACCATAGGTCATGCTCGACGCGCCTCTCCATCTTCTCCAATGTATCCGTTTCTCCCCGAAAGCCGTTGACTTGAGCCCAGCCCGTCATTCCCGGCTTGACCTTGTGGCGCTTCATATATGATTCTACCAATTCCTTGTATTGCTCGTTGTGCGCCAATGCATGCGGTCTCGGACCGACAATCGACATGCGTCCCTGCAGCACATTGTAAAATTGTGGCAGTTCATCCAATGAAGTGCGTCGAAGAAAGGCACCAAACTTGGTCACACGGGGATCGCCTCGACGTGCCTGGGTAACTTGTCCGCTCCCCTCCTCATGAACTTCCATGGATCGAAACTTATAAACCTTGAACTGCTTTCCATTAATTCCCATTCGATATTGTTTGAATAGTACAGGCCCAGGAGATTGGATCTTGAGAGTGAGTGCAATCAGCAGGCACACTGGTAGCGATAACAAAAAAAATAACAACCCCAGAAATATGTCTTCGGCTCGCTTGATGAAACGCGCTGTCTCTACCATAGGCGTTACGCTCAGATCGATAGCGAAACGACCCGCCACCTCACTTATTTGATGATTGAGCAGCTGAATTTCACCGAACTCGGGTATGAATCGGACCTCCACCGTTTGATGGCGCAAGGCATGCACGATTTGACGCACCGTACTACCCATGTCTAACGGCAAACATAACCAAACTTCACGTGCTCCTGAAGCCTCTACACGACGAGACAAGCAATCAAGAAATGCTTGGCTCGGTTTATCATTCAAGCGCTGCACACCTGAAATCGCAAAGCCTTCACCAGGAGTGTTGCGCATACTATTTCCTACATTAAGTAAATTCTGGCCTGGTCCTACCAGAAACACCCCACGCAAGTTCATTCCCTTGGCACGCGCAGACTTCAAGGCCAGCATCACGGCAACGCGAAAGCCCCCCGCCAGCACTAGCGAAAAGGCCATCGTCATGCCCAGCCACAGGCGTGAATAGCGCACCGAAGCCTCTGCCAAGTAGATAATTGATGTAGCGATCAGCGTGACTATCAACCAAACGCCAACCAAACGAAACAGGATGGTGGAGAGGCGAGTGGTACGCCAGCGCACATAAGCGTCGTCGATAAAATTGGCCATGACCACGAACACCGAGATCAATATCATCCCGGTCATAAAGCGTTCATGGACGTCGAATGTACCAAACCGTATATAGTGCGCAAAATAACCGCCTACGAAGACGGCGAGCGAATCAATCATTGGTACGAAAACCTGAGCGGGGTAGCGCTCGGTAATCGGGCTTCTATTTCCAGCCTGCCTCATATAGGAAACCACTCCATCAGCATCATCAGAGAGATTATTCACCCAACACAGGTTACCTGACTGTTGCTTCCCAATAGTCTCGACACTAGATGCTGAAAATGCTCGGCCACCACAGGCTCGGAAAACTGCTTGAGAAAGCGTTCACGGGCGGCATCGCCCAGTAAACGGCGGTACTCGGGGTCTGAATCGAGCTTTTGAATGGCGGCGACCAGCGCCTCCACATCATGCGGAACCACGGTTATGGCACACTCCTTGTCGGGAGCCACCCAATTAACACCGCTATTCAACCAGCAGTTGATGATCGGCTTGGCACAGGCCATGGCCTCCAGCTGGGCGATGCCGAAGGCTTCGGAAGGATATACCGAGGGGAAAAGAACCGCAGCCGAACGTGCAATCAATTGGTACTTGCAGTGCTCACTGACGAACTCGGGAATCACCGTCACCTGCTCTGGAAACTCTGTGGCCAGCCGGTCGAAGGCCCCCTGTTCCGGACCACGGCCAAACACCACGAAGCGAATCCCTGGGGCTTCCACCGCCAGCCGCCGCATGGCCGCCGCCATGGGGCGCGTTCCCTTGTATTCCACCAAGCGCCCGAAGAAGACGAAGTAGCCGGGTGCCGGCAGCTCCTGTTCCGCCTCGCGGGCAGGCGCCGTCGGGGCCAGTGCCGCCTCGACGCACCCGCCCTCCAGGACATAAGGCAGAATGGCGATATCGCGCTCGATGGCCGAGAGCATCTCGGAGTGTTCACGCAGCTTGGGGCTGCCGGTGATCACCTGATCGGCACGTGTCAGCAGATAGCGATCGAAGGGATAGGTCAAACGCTTCAGACACTTCTGCCGGTGCACATCCATGTGATAGCTCACCAGCCATCGGCACGACCGCGTTCGACCGAACAGCCAGTAGCCCATACTGGCCCAAGGAAACTGCAGATTCACATGCACCAGATCGGCGGTGCGCGTTTCCCGCCAGTAATGCCAGAAGAAGGCCGGCGACAAGGGGACCGACTTCAAGTGGCCCCACGAGCCACAGCGAATGACCCGTACACCATCAATACGCTCATGGCGCGTCGCGCTACCCGAAGTCGCACAACACAGCACAGTCACTTCGTGGCCCATGGCCTGATACCACTGCACGTACTGCTTGACGGCGGTTTCGATACCGCCTGTGTCGGGTGCATAGTGCTTGTAGACCAGCAACACCTTCTTGACCGAGCTTGTCGCGCTAGCCGCCATGACACCCCTTGCTCATGCCCCGTCCACCATGCGATATACCTCCAGCGTCTGTGCGGCGCAGCGTTGCCAGGAAAATTCTCCCGCTCGCTGCAATCCAAGGGCACGGAGTTTATCACGTCGGCTATCGTCACGGAGCAGTAGCGTCAGTCCCTGTTCGATCGCCTCGATCTCGTGTGGCAATACCGTCATGGCCGCCCCGGACGCGATTTCCCCCAGGGAGGTATTGTCGGATGTCAGCACCGGGGTGCCACTGGCCATGGCCTCCAGCACCGGTAAACCGAATCCTTCATAGAGCGATGGATAGGCAAACACGGCAGCGGATGCCATCAATGCCTGCACCTCGGGCCGTTGCAGGTAGCCTGTAACAATCACCCGATGCGGCGGTTTCACCTCGGCGATCAGACGCTTCAACCCCGCTCCCTTCCAGCCACCGCCCCCGGCCAGTACCAAGGGATACTCGCGGGCAAGCTCGGGAGGAAGGGCCTGGTAGGCCCGCAGCAACCCCTCAAAGTTCTTGCGTGGCTCCAGGGTCGCAACCGCCAGCACGAAGCCGCGCCAACGCAACCCCAGCCGCTGCAAATATAGCTGAGTGGATGATTCATCACGGGGATGAAAGCCCGCTTCACAGCCGAGATGCGTCACATGGATGCGCGCTGGGTCCGTCTCCAACCCCAACTCGAGCAACTCGCGCTTGACGAAGTGGCTATCCGTGATGATTGCTGACGCTCGCTGGACTGCCCTTGGAAGGTGCCGATTGAGGTACCCCACCCGCGAAGGCGGATGGGCTTCCGGAAACCGGCTATGCGACAGGTCATGTACGGTTATCACCGTTTTCCCGCGAAACGGATAGCCGACGAAATTGGGCTCGTGATAGATCGTGCGGCTATCCAGACTCCCCAGCAATTGCCCGCACTTGCGGCTTCGCCACCATTTGGCGGCATGGTAGGCCGCCGGCACATCGCGGGCGGCCACCCGCAGGCGGTGCCATCCACTAGACGAAGTGCCTTGACGTGCCTGAGCCGGTACCGGCTGGCTGAGTTGTGTCAGCGATTGTTCGATCTGCTCGCGGGACCAAAGCCCTTGATAGGAAATACCGCTCAGCTCGATATCGGGGTAATCTCGAAACGCTTCCAGCAGGTTCAGGGTGTAGTAGCCGATGCCTGTCAAGGGTGGTGTCAGTGCATCAAGGCCTATCGTCAACTTCAAGCCAACATTCCTTGTTCATGTGCCAGCATATCCTCCAACGTGTCGCGCAGGTCGTAGCACGGCTTCCATCCGGTGAGTGAATGCAAGCGGGTGCTATCGCCACGCAAACGCGGGATTTCGTTGGGGCGGACGAAATCGGGGTTCACCCTGACCTCGATCTCGTAGCCAGCCAGTTCGTTCATGGTCTCGAGCAACGTGCGCAGCGCCGTGGCTTTGTTGGAGGCGATATTCACTCGTAGCCCTCGGGCATCGGTGCCCAGCAATGCCAGATAGGCGCCGACCAGGTCCCGCACATCGGTGAAGTCGCGGCTGACATCGATATTGCCCAACTCGATGACGCGCTCGCCCCGCGCGAAGTGCTTGACTATCTTGGGGATCAGAAAGCGGTCGTCCTGCCCCGGGCCGGTGTAGTTGAACGGGCGGGTGATCACGATCGGTAAACGCTCGAAATAGTTGGCGACCATGTGTTCCATCGCCAGCTTGCTGCAGGCGTAGTGGTTGACCGGTGCCGGGCACACCGCCTCATCGATGACCTCGAGCCCCGGTGTGCCATATACATTGGCGCTGCTGGCCACCAAAATCCGTGTGGGCGGTGTGTCAAGCTCCGCGAGCACCCCCAACAAGTTCAGTGTGCCGAACACATTGGTGCGATAGAACGCTTCCTGATCGGCGTGGCCCACATACGACAGTGCCGCCAGGTGTACCACCCAATCGGGCTTCGCATGCGAAACGGCGGCCTGAACGGCCGCCGCATCGGTGAGATCGCTTGCCAGACTCTCGTCGGCCCCGGTGGGGCCCGTGCCCCACCCGACCACTCGAAAGCCTTTTTCCTGTAGCGCCTTGACCATGTAGCGCCCGGTAAAGCCGGACGCCCCTGTTACCAGGGCAGTTGGCATAAAGCCTCCTGAAGAAACGTGTGGCTTAGAACGAAAACCCTTGTTCGTTGCGGCGCAGGTCGGCCTCGACCATCATCCGGCACAACTCCTCCAGCGAGGTCTTTGGTTCCCAGCCCAGCTCATCCCTGGCCTTCCGCGGATCGCCGATCAGCAGCTCGACCTCGGCGGGACGATAAAACTTCGGGTTGACCTTGACCAGCACCTTGCCGCTCTTGGCATCCAACCCCTGCTCCTGTTCGCCCTGCCCTTCCCAGCGCAGCTCGATGTCCACCGCCTTGAAGGCCAGGGTGACGAAATCGCGTACGGTCTCGGTACGGTTGGTGGCCAACACATAGGTATCCGGCTTGTCGGCCTGCAACATGCGCCACATGCCTTCCACGTATTCCTTGGCGAAGCCCCAGTCCCGCTTGGCGTCCATGTTGCCCAGTTCGAGCACGTCCAGCTTGCCCAGCTTGATCTTGGCCACGCTGTCGGTAATCTTGCGGGTGACGAACTCGCGCCCCCGCAGCGGCGACTCATGGTTGAACAGGATACCGCTGGTGCCGAAGATGCCGTAGGACTCGCGATAGTTAATCGTCATCCAGTGGGCGTACAGCTTGGCGACCCCGTAGGGGCTACGCGGGTAGAACGGCGTGGCTTCGGTCTGGGGAATCTGCTGCACCTTGCCGAACATCTCGGAGGTCGACGCCTGGTAGAAGCGGATATCGGGGTTGACGATGCGAATCGCCTCCAGCAGGTTTACCGGCCCCAGGCCGGTGATCTCCGCCGTGGTCAGCGGTTGATCGAACGACACCCCGACAAAGCTCTGCGCCGCCAGGTTGTACACCTCGGTCGCTTCTGTCTCCTGTAACAAACGAATGCTCGACGACAGGTCGGTCAGGTCATACTCCACCAGGTGCAGGTTGGGATGATCCTGAATCCCCAACTCCTCGATGCGCCAGAAATTGACGGAGCTCGTGCGGCGGAAGGTGCCATAGACCGTGTAGCCCTTTTCCAACATCAGCTCGGCCAGATAAGCGCCGTCTTGTCCGGTAATTCCAGTAATAATCGCCTTCATAAAAACTCCACTATGTCAGAAAAATAACTCCAAAATGGCAACCCGCCTAACTGCAATATTAAGAGCTATTCATCTAAAATAATTTCTGCAACAGGAAAAACCTCATAGCCCTGCAAGATAATGTGATCTTCCTCTGACACGAAAACACGAACTTCAAAATCAATCACGTCTTTTTTTATTTCAAACTCCGCTTGAGAAAGCACACCAGCCCCACTGGAGCCACTCAAGGATGCCTCGAAATGTTTAATGCCCCCCTTTTCAGAAACAACATCTATCCATGCTGACTCAGAAGAGTATGACTCCCCCTTGACAACAAGGCCATACCTTCCAGCAGGAAGATACTTGTAAGGCCCGAAATGAAGAAAGCCTTCTGCCGCGGTGGAAACCAAATTTTCGTCTCGCAATTCACCCACTTGCGAATGATAATTGCTATAAGAAAAGTTCCCTACGGAAAAACCATTCCCATTCATCTGATAATTTTCCGGAAGATCATCACTAGGCTGTATTATAACAAAGTACTCATGCTTAACAACGTCCACCCAACCAGTTTCTTGAAGGTCAGAAACTATAGGCTTGAAATCCTCCTCATACACTGGGGGACTTGGCCACGAATGGATTCCTTTTATACTGTCAATATAAAGCAAAACAACAGCATCTGCCTTATTTTGTGAGAGGATATGGTAAATTCTTTCTTTAATATCACTATCAATCCAGCCATGCCTAGAAGCTTTCATCACTAATGGCCAATTTGGCTTAGCCATAATTAAGTTTTTATCTCCGCCAACATTATAGGTTGTAAAATCCAGCATTGATGAGAGATAGTTAACTAATATATCGTTTCGGTATGGTAGAAACGCCACCACATCTCGCTTTGAGATACTTTCCCCTAGAGGCAACAACAACTCTTCTTCCAACTGAAAAGCAGATAAACGGTTATCCCACTTCTTAGAAAAGTTAGCTACAGGATTAGGAAATATAGTTACCAATAAGACCAATGGAATACCGAAAGCAGCAATGCGGTTATTGTTTACCTCACATCGGGCTGCCAATATAATAACCAAGCCCCACATTGAAAATACAAAAAGCGCATGCCACCGGTAAGTTGCTCGCATGCTCTTAAAACCTGGAACATTTCCATAAATAACTGAATTCCCAGTTGACATCAAGTCCATGGTTTCTGGTATCGATGCTCCATAGTACTCACCGCCATCGGGCAGACTACTCTTGACAGCATTCACCTTGAGAGAAGGACCGAGTGACATATAAAACGCAAATATTGCAATACAGGAAAACAGGGTTGCAAGGTAAATCTTTTTTCTCTCTTTCCACCAAGAAAAAAAACCAACTAAAATAATAGGAATAGAGAACGTAGTAATCCACACTGAAGCATCACCAAAGAAGTCTTTACTAGACCTATTAATGCTTAAGCCAAGAAGATCCCATACCCAATGTACACCCTGTGTGGGTATAAACAGAAATGTCAAATCAAGCCCCCAACCTCGAAAAAAACTCATCGAAGATGGATGAAAGCTTGTCTGGCCTATGTACAATACATATAAAACATAAGAAAGAGAAAACCCAACAAACATAATAGGCGTCGAAAATAAAAGCATATGCGAGCGGCTTTTCTTTTCTTTACAGAATGTGAACAGCCATATAAATGACGCTGCCACAGCAAACATCATATAAGTGTAACCGTCCATAAATACGGAGACCACGCATACAAAAACAAAAAGGCAGGAGATTCTAATCTTATCACACAAACTGAAGAGCGGCGTACATAGAAGAAAAATAACGTAAATATATAACGGAAGAAGCGAAATACCTAATGAAAGCATTGAGTATCCCGAATGATTCCATACAACAGGCTGGGATAACCAGAGTAAAGATAGCACAGATGCAAGTTTATTAGATGCGCCTAAGAATACAGAAAAACGATATGCCCCCCAAAAAGCTAGCACTAAAAAAAGAACTGTCATACTTGTGTAAGCATCAGCTGGGCTAAGGCCCACCCAGAGAAAAAATTCTGTCACCAAAACCCCTGAAAGACCAAAGGAGCGCGGCATAGGGGTTGGGTAGCCAAAGTTTTTCGCATAAAGTGAAAAGCCACCCTCATTAAGGAGAGACTGTGCAAAGCCGACAGTAGTACCTAGCGCTTGACCTAAAGTCGGAAGAGCTAAAAAAGGAATTGCTCCATATATAACAAGAGAAAGCGACAACGCTATGAAAAACCAACCACTATCGGATCTAAATACTTTATCGGCCATGACCCCTATTACCCTATTTTATTAATCTTAAAACCTTTGGCGCGAAAACAAAATACAACGGCAACTATCTCTACAGAAAAGTATAAAATCCGATTTATCGCCGCTAATAAAACCGCGATATCTACATTTATGAATGGCATTAAGAAAAGAGCAAAAACAGTCTCACGCACACCTAGGCCAGCTGGCGCAAAGGGAACTAAAAAGCCTGCCACGTAGGCAAGACAATAAATACCAATAACAAAAGCCAACGGTGGAGAAGGTTCTGCAAAAGGGGCCATCGTAACCCACAGTGAAGCGCCCAGGAATAACCAAGTGAATAAAAGGGCTGGCATAGCCAAGACAGGAGGGCGAAGCTTAAGAAACCAGCGCAACAGGTGACTTCTCAAGAAGAAGACTGCTATTGCTGAAGCAATCACCAAGGCCGACCCAACCAGCACCCACTGTAGTCGAATATTGAAATCAAAGTTATCGAACCAAAGGTGCAACAAGTCAGGCTGGCTGGCAGCAATGAGTACAACACCCATCACCGCAGCAGAAGCCATTACCCACAAGTGCTCTGCTAATAGTGAATCACGGATATTTTGAGCCGCAACTCCACGTTCACGAAGAATGGCAATGCGTCCGACAAACTGCCAGATGGAACCCGGTATATATTTTGCTAACTGAGTGAGATTGTAGATTCGGTAGCAATCGATCCAGCCAAAATTGATGGAGAAATGACTTGCTGCCAACCACATATTGGCAACTAGACAGAGCTTGGCTAAGAATATCAGAAAAAAAACGCCAAGCAATATCTCCCATGACAACAAAGAAAGCGCCTGAAGAATTAGGTCACTTTTATTGACCGCATAATAGATAGAAAAAATCACAATTGCGCAAAGCCAAACCCACTTGGCAACATTTTTCAGAAGGGTCCAGTTCATGCGCTGCACTTCAGTAATTTCGCGATATAATCGATCTGTACATTTGAAAGCTTTTGAACTGCAGGCAATGCATTGGATATTTGCTGAGCACGTTCGGTTCTTTCTGCGACCAAGCGATCGACACAGTCAATGACTGGCTCTACGCTGCCCTTCTTATAATCAAGCACCATGTCTTGCTGGCCAAAACGCTCCATGACTTCCAGGTACTTATGGCTCCAACCAATAACCATAACAGGGATACATGAGGCCAATGAAGCCACCATGGCATGAAAACGTGAAACAGCCTGGACATCACAGCTATTAATGATCTGATGAACCTGAGCCGCATTGAGCGACCCAGAAAAGCTGACAACATGCTTACTAATATTTGAAGATAATTTCTTTTCGATCTCTGCCAAGAGAGGCAAATCATTATTATGGGTCTTGTCCATATCCTCACCCCGAGTAGCATTGGGATATAAAGCAACTGCATAGCCCTTCTCTACCAGGCCGCTAATCAGCTCCTGCATGCGCTGCTGGTAATCCCAACCGGCAGTTTCGGCTCGTTTGGCGATCACGACGCTTGGGCAAACACCCACAATAGTCTTGCCGGATTGACGAAGAATTTTTAGTTCCGATAACTTATCTTCTAAACCCGCGGCTTGCTGGCTTAGGCAATCCTCGCTCTTGAAGAGAAAAGCAGCATCGTCAGCGCGTTGGTAACGGTCTGACGTGCTGAACAGATCGCGCAGATAGGCATGTGTCGTCTCACCGCGCGTAAAGACTTGCCGGCAACGGCCTAGAAAGATTCGTGCTGCCATCCTATTTATATATGACTTGAATGGTCCCATCGCCTGTGAAAATTTTACGACGGGGACTCCCAGCACCATGGCAGGCAAGATTGTGGCGATATTAAATGGTATAAACTTGGTCCGGCCCTCGACGAATGAAACGCCCGCCAAGCATATTAAAACTTCTGATCTTGCCAGAGACAAGATGGATTGTGGAAAGAAGCGGTGAAAAAAACTCAACCGTAAAACACCAAACAACCGGTACAGCATCGCGACTGGAAAGAGTACCATTACCAAATAAGCAGGGGTAGAGGAGTATATTGAAATCCTGGGATCGTTTACCAGATCACAATCGCTCTTGGGGTAATAGGTAAAGACATTGAAGTTCAAATCACCGGGACAAGCTTCACGAAGCCTTCCCATCGAGGTACTAAGCATGGCCTCGGCACCACGATTCCCATAAAAGGTTGCACCGACTATTGATATTTCCTTCATCGCAATGTTTCCAAACCTTTCTTGAAATATAGGTAAAATTTCAACACCGGCCTAGGGATTTTGAATATAAGTTTTCGCCCCCACCCCTTCTCACTTAACCGCATATTTGCCAGTGTAATATAGGCATTTAGATATGAGTGCCAGGAAACCTTTTCCCCCACCGTATCCTTCAGTTTTATTTTGAAGAAACGGCTGGCTTTTGAACGTGCAGTGGTATTGTAGTGAGAGGGACCAATTCGCGACTGCCCATCCATTATATCTCTTACATCCAGCTTATCGCTTGCAATTATGTCATCTCTCAAGGCCTTCTCATAAGCGACTTGGCCTTTATCGTTTCTTGTGATGATGCCTGTATGTTTTATCGGGTTATTTTTAAGTCGGAATAACCAAACATCCCCCACTGTGATGTCAGCATCATAGCCATAGTGGTCATGGCAGGCCATGCATTTTCTTTCACTAAAGAAAAAGAGGTTCTGGTAATCTTTGAAATATTTTGCCGGCTTGGAAACAACTGAGCCGTCCTCGAACTCGGCCTCCAGCCGTCCTCGCCAATGGCCGACACTAAAGCGATAATCAGCTAGCTTCTTACCCGCTTCGCGTTCTAGCCGCTTTGTCGTTTTATCAATGAGCGCGTGCCGGGAATTATGCCCACATACCAGCGCGACGGTTAATGCTACTTTATTCCCAATTTCAGGGTCTTTAGCGGCTCTTCGTTTCAAGCCTGAAAGATCACATGGCAAACCGACAACGGCGACTCGCCCCTGAAACCCTCGAATTAAAGGTAACACTTCACGTAAGAAAGGTGTTTCTACGTACTTGCTTCCACGCGCTGTAAGAATCTCTTCAGAGGTTGTCGCAATAGTAAACTTTGGCCTTACTTTTCCATCAACTATTACCGTTTTGCAGACAACCACACCTTCATAGTCGCCATTTTCGAGACCACTGATCAGCAATGCACTTGTAGTGCCGCCAGAGGCGGCTACTGACCGTGTCTCAGGGTTGTTGGCATACGTAAGATATGAGGATTTATAGTCTCCGACATATTTTTTTACTTCGTCATCCGTCCATTCCTTTTTTACTAGTCGATCTACAATATTACCAAGCATCAACCATCCCCCTGCTTCCGCATTTCAGTCTTCACGAATACGGAAGCGTATATCTTCCAGCATCTTGCGATTTGCTGCCAATAGGTCCGCAAGAAATGCCACTAAAATCGTCTGAAAACCTGCCCCCAGCATTACGCCAGCAAGGATCAAGGATTGAATATGGCCTTCGCCTTCACCATTGAGGTAATACCATAGAAAGCGTAAACCAATCAGAAAGCCAATACTAAACAGGGTTGCACCAATAATGCCGAAAAAACGAAATGGCCGATAAACGACAAATATTCTGATAATGGTAACGACAGAACGTCGAATGTAAGAAGGAATGCTCTTGAACAACCTTGACGGCCGAAGATCTTCATTAACTCGAACCGGCACGGAGGTTATCGCCATATTCTTCTGGCCAGCTTGAATGATGGTTTCCAATGTATAGGTGTACTCGTTGAACACCATCATCCGCTGAGCGGCTTTCCGAGACATGGCACGGAAGCCGCTGGGGGCATCGGGAATATCGGTTCGACTAGCAACACGCACTACCCAACTACCCAGTTTCTGTAACAGCTTTTTGACAGGAGAAAAATGCTCGATCGTTGCGATTGGCCTCGCCCCAACCACCATATCCGCTTCGCCGTCAGTGATCGGTCTGGTCAGGTCAGGAATATCCTCTGCATTATACTGATTGTCGGCATCAGTATTCACTATAACATCGGCTCCCAGGCGAAGACAGGCATCCAAGCCGTTCATGAACCCTTTTGCCAGACCCTCATTGCGAGTATGCCGAACGATATGGTCGACACCATTCTCTTGCGCAACTCTAATGGTCTCATCTTCGCTGCCATCATCGATAATGAGCCATTCAACCGTATCGAAGCCTGGAACCTCTCTTGGCAGCGCACCAAGTGCAATCGCAAGAGTTTCTTCTTCATTATAACAGGGTATTTGAATAATAAGCTTCAAAACAAGTCACCACAATTGAGAATAGGAGCTAGCGAAGAAAAACATTAAATATCTAGCATGTCACCTCAGAAAATTTTGCATCCATTGCAGCTGACCTAAATATTTTTGAATAGGTTTTAGCGACCTTACTCCATTGCCGATCTAGAATCCATTTTTCTCGATTTTCATGCACTTTACTTTTTGTACTTACATCAAACCCATCAATGGCTTCTTCCAATATTTTTTTAATGTCCTTACTTTCAAACCCATCAATGCTGAAAGTTATTCCCCGGACTTCTTCGAATATCGGAGCTGGCGTTGTGGCAACATTTTTACAGCATGCAATGGCAGTACGCACTGCGGCGCTGCTTGACTCTTGAGTAAACTGATAAGGTAGAACCAAAAGATCGCACCCCCCTAGCAATATTTCAACTTCATCAATAGGAAGATAGTCTGTATGCCACTCTATATGTTCCTCACGATTGAGACTTGCTACAAGTCTAGTGCAACGCTCAAACTCTTTAATGGATTGATTATCACCGCGAACTGAAGTCACGAGACGCAATCGATACAGCTCAGCGTTTTTTTGGTTTTTTAAGAAGTCATCAAAGGCTGTGATTAACTGATATACACCTTTATGCTCCAAGAGGAATCCAAAGCACCCAACGATAAACACCTCCTCATTGCTCCTCTCGTTCTTCTTTTCTTGCAGCAAAAATTTAGATTCTTGCAC
This sequence comes from Billgrantia kenyensis, assembly GCF_013697085.1. Lineage (GTDB taxonomy): Bacteria > Pseudomonadota > Gammaproteobacteria > Pseudomonadales > Halomonadaceae > Halomonas > Halomonas kenyensis. Next base: position 60,241 of record NZ_JACEFT010000008.1, on the reverse strand, counting down.
ACCCTGTGGCATCAAGGTGACGTTATCAACGACACCAATTCGTTTTAGATTATTCAAATCGTCAACAGTGTGTACAAAAACCCGGTCAAACAGCGATAAGCAATTGGAGGTTATCTCTTGCGCCTCTCTAGTAAATCCCAACATCACTCTTGTGGTATGAAGAGTGATGTAAACCAATTTATCTCTACTACGCAATGCTACTAAATTTCTGTAGAGATTTTCATCCAAACCATAAAATGCGAAATGATGTTGTAGCCAAACAATATCCACCAAATCAATGCGGCTTAAATCTGGCGAATAACCCATGTCCCAAGCCTCATGCCATGGAGTATCATCGGAACCTTGAATATTCTCCAGGTCCACTCTTCCTTTCGGTGCCAAAACTTGGATATTGCAATCGGAATTGCTCAAATTCTCTACTAGCTGCCTAGTGTATTCTGCAACCCCACAAGCTTCGGCCCATGTTGTCACAATCCCAATAGACAATTTATCGGTATTCTTATGATTGACACTGTTAAATCTTTGAAGTCTGGCAAGAGCAGTTAGAAATGAATAATTTGAGGTATCTGAAAAGAACTGTCCATTGATTTTTTCTTTCAATCGCTTTGTCTTCTCATAAACTTCATCATTATCGTTCAAAAGCTTCTGACACAACTCCTTGAGTCTGGCTGCAAGAGAGTGAGCGCTAGGGTCCACCCAAACAGAAAGCGAATTAGAAAAATGCGATTGTGCTTGAGAAAATCTATATGGAATCCACCAGGAATTGTCATCTTGTGCGAAATCTGTATGCGCTCCATAGCCAGTTACTACCACAGGGCGGCAAAATTCAGCCGCTTCGATAGCTGGCATATTCAGCCCTTCACCGCGCGTAGGCAACACCACAATATCTGAGTCTTTATAGAGTCGTGTCATCATCCCAGTATCGTAATCCTCGAAGATGATTTTGAGGCGTGACCTATTTTCCTCGATCACCAACTCGTCGACCCAATCATTAATTCTATTATGAGGGTTAGGAAATGTTTTAATGGTTAGGCTGACCTGGCTTATCTCCGAAGCAAGAATATTGAATGCTTCGAGTAGAACATCGACACCCTTCCTTGGAAAGCACGACGAAACGTGGAGCAACCTCAATTCCTTTTTTCGTTGCGCCCTTTCTAGAAAGTTTCGATCGGATCTAGAAGAGAGAGTGTTATCTATCAGGGGAAGTGAAACCACCTGCACAGGTAGTATACAGCCACTATCCATCAAAACCTTCTTGACAAACCATGCAGTAACAATGACTCCCCTGTAATTAGAATTTAACGTTTCTATAATGTCCTCTGGAACACGAGATTCTTCCCAAAAGAACAGGGCTACAGGCAAACCATTGGCAGGGTCAACATCCTCGACGATAGGGTAGTGATGGTAAAGACATATTTTATTACTATAGCCGTCGCTGCTTATTCCACTATTTACAATGAGTTTAGACAAAAAGTTTGACTCTTCACCACCTCCTGGTGTATCACGAATCCAATTAACTTTTTCGCCTTCTCGTGGAGAAATTGAAATTTCAATGTTAATGCTATTATTGTTTTTTAAGCGCTTTACAATATTCCTATTTACCGATGCCAGACTATAGCTCCCGCTAAAATGACCATCAATAGATAACAAGGATAGACTAGATGCAATCTCCTCCCTAGAAAAATGTTCATCTCTAAGTCTAAGGCTTTTAATTTTTACTTCAGCTGCCTTTGGCTTTAAAAAATCTTGAAAGTCTTCATCCCTAGCATAACCACGAATAGGTAAGTTACTTGCTACTGTAGACTGAGCCATTAACCTTTGGAGTCGTCGCTTGAGAGATGGCGACCTATCAACCAACAACAAAATCAACTTCTTTAAATGTTTTATTCGTGACAGGTAACGCATCCCCCCGCCTGTCATATATATTAACTTATTTCTAATGTTTTTTTTTACGTTTCGTGCTAAATTAAAGAAATGGCGCAACGGCGCGGTAATACGCCACGACTTACTTTCATAAATACTCTTTAATTCAATATTAAGTCTTGTTGTTTCAGATTTTAATTTAGTATGATCAGCCTCCAATAGCGCGTATTTTTGTTCAACTTGCTCAGCTCTATAGACAGCTTGTGCATGATGATGCAATACAAAATCATCAAATACGTTTGGTGGGTAGTCGAAAGAGTCTAGCAAGGCACTATGTTCTTTTGCAATGTAGAATCGATTCAAACCATCTGCATAAGCAAATAAGTAATTTGATTTTAATAATAGAGGTTCCCAATGGCTGTAAGCTTCAACCTGGCTCATTGGTCTGGTAGCTTCAACCAGCAATATCCATGGCCGATTTTTATGCCAATCATTACCGATTAGTACCTTTTCTTCCAATCCCTCTACATCAACCTTGAGAAAGTGAACTGCTCGGTCTCTCACATACTCTTCAAAAATTTTATTTAACGTTACAACTTTCACTTTTTCACTTTTTACATCCCAACCATCTTTTATATGGGACTTCGCTACATTTTCACTTAAAGAAGACAGCCCAGGGTTGGATACAATGAAAAAATCAGCCTCGTCTTCACTGTCGCTTATGGCCAAATTTAGGTTTATATCTCTATCTCTTTTAGAGCAATACTCTAAGTAAAAATCTCGGTTCGGCTCGATATTAATTCCGTGCCAGCCTTTTTCATAAAAAGCGCGAGTGACAGAATCGATATCCGGCGACCACGCCCCGATATCAATATAAAACCCGTTATTTATTTCTTTTAGCGCTCGCCATAGCATTACGTCTTCGAAATTCTGAGCGTACGAAACAAAACTCATGCTTTTTCTACCCTAATACTTGGCTCAATCCAGCAGGAACCATCAAAATATGTTTGATTACTATTAACAACATCAAAAACCAAGGCCAAATCTTGCCATTCGTAATTTGAGGTCAGGTGTGTTTGGCTATCAACTAATGCAGTTTGCACTGAATAAGTTCCTGGACCAAGATTAGCAGGGAAAGAAACTAAAAAGGTATACTCGTCTCCTTTCCTTGGATTTTTTACAATCTGTTTCGTATGCCAAGTATTAGTTCCATACATTATTTGACCGTGCTTATCTTTGATGCTATAGCCAAACACTAATGTTCCTATATTTGCATTTATAACAACATTAGCTTTAATAAAAACAGATTCTCCAACCTCAACAAAATCAGCTTTTTCTCTTTTTTCATTAAATAAATTTATATCTTTAATTTTCGCCTCGCCTGTCCCCGAAATAGTTCTTACCCGACCAGATTCTAATTTTTTTATTTCTATGGTACTTTTTTCTTTCTCAGCAATGAGGGCATTATAAAAATCAAAGATTTCTTCAGGGCTGCCATCCTTGAGAATTCGGCCCTGCTCAAGCAGGATCGCGCGATCGCACAGGCTTTGGATAGCGCTGCGGTCGTGCGATACGATCATAAGTGTCGTACCCTGCTCCTGAAACTCACGGATGCGGTTGAAGCTCTTGTGCTGGAAGTAGCTATCGCCCACCGAGAGGGCTTCATCGACGATCAGGATTTCCGGCCTGTACGCCGTGGCCACGGCGAAGGCTACGCGCATCTGCATACCACTCGAGTAGGTACGTACCGGCTGGTCGAAGTACTCGCCGATTTCGGCGAAGGCTTCGACGTCCGGCATGGCCTTTTGTATCTGCCGGGTCGAGAAGCCCATCAGGCCGGCGGCATGGAAGACGTTTTCCCGACCCGAGAGTTCCGGATTGAAGCCCATGCCCAGCTCGAGGATGGCAGCGATGCGACCATTGACTTGAATCGACCCTTCGGTGGGCTGCAAGGTGCCGGTAATCATCTTGAGCAGGGTGCTCTTGCCTGCCCCGTTTTGGCCCACGATGCCGATGGCCTCTCCGGGTTGAATCTCGAAATTCAGGTGCCGCAGTACCCAATGCTCTTCATTGGGCTGACACGGAATTCCCAGCCAACGTCCGAAACGGTGCCATTCTGTCTTGTAGGTGCGGTAGGCCTTGCCCAGGTTGTCGACGATCATCAGGCTCATAGGGCATCCACCAATTCGGCACTCGCGCGGCGGAACAGGAACAGGCCGAAGGCCAGGATCAGGAAGCCGACGGTCATGATGAGGATCACCTGCCCGAGGTGCGGCGCCTGGCCGAACACCAACACGTCGTGGTAGCCGCGGATGATCGGGTAGATGGGGTTCAACACCAGCAACTGCTGCAAGCGTTCCGGAATGATATTGATCGGGTAAACGATCGGCGTGAACCAGAACGCCACCTGCAACAAGATTGGCACCGCCTGGCCGATGTCGCGAATGAACACATTGAGAATGCCGAGCACCAGGCCTAAACCGAGCGCCAGCGAGACCATCGCGAGGGTCAGCACTGGCAACCACAGTATTTGCAAAGTCGGAAAGTGCCCCAGCACCGCGAACACCCCGAGGATCGCCAGCAGCAGCATCACGTTGTTGAGCAGCGCCGAGCCGACCACGATGGTGGGCAGGGTGATCTTGGGAAACTTCATCTTCTTCATCAGGTTGCCCTGCTCGATGAACAGGTTGAGGCAACGATTGATGATCTCGGAGAACAGCATCCAGCCCAGAAAGCCTGCAGTCAGATAGATCGCATACGCGTACTGGCTGTCGATGCCGGGAAGCTTGGCCGAGAGCACGGCGGAGAGGATCAATGCATAGATCAGCACCTGTGCCAGTGGCTGCAGGATCATCCAGAACCCGCCCAGCTTGCTGCGCGCAAAGCGGGTGACGAACTCGTTCTTGATTGAACTGAGCACGAAACCGCGATACGCCCACAGGCCTTTCAACATGTCAGACATTGCCACTCCTGCAACCGGGCTTCCAGTTCGGCAACCTTGGCGTTGACCAGATCGGCATCGCCCCGGCTTTCAACATTGAGGCGCAGCAGCGGCTCGGTATTGGAGCCACGCAGGTTGAATCGCCAGTCGTCGAATGCCAGGCTGATGCCGTCGGTAGTATCGAACTGCTGCGCCTGGCCCCGATAGTGCTGTTCGAAGCGGGCCAGGGTGTGCTGCACATCGTTGACACGGTAGTTGCGCTCGCCGCTGCACGGATAGGCGGCCATGCGCTGGTCGACCAGTTCGGCAAGCGTTTTCCCGGTACGCGACATCAGCGCAGTGACCAACAGCCACGGGATCATGCCACTGTCGCAGTAGGCAAAATCACGGAAGTAATGGTGGGCGCTCATCTCGCCGCCGTAAATCGCGTTTTCCTCGCGCATGCGCTCCTTGATGAAGGCATGCCCGGTCTTCGACTGCACCGCCACCCCTTTCGCGTATCGTACCTGATCGAGTGTGTTCCATGTCAGGCGCGGGTCATGGATTATTTTCTCGCCGGGGTTGTCGGCGAGCAGCATCTCGGCCAGCAGGCCAACTAGGTAGTAACCCTCGATGAAGCGGCCGTTGGCATCGAAGAAGAAGCAGCGGTCGAAGTCACCGTCCCAGGCGATGCCCAGATCGCAACCATGCTGCAGCAGCGCCTGACGGGTCTGCTCGCGATTCTCCGGCAGCAAGGGGTTGGGCACGCCGTTGGGGAAATGGCCATCGGGGGTTTCGTTGATCAATACCCACTCGAAGGGCAGCCGCTCGGCCAGTGCCCGGATTACCGGGCCGGCCGCGCCGTTGCCGGGGTCCGCGAGGACCTTCAGGGTCTTGAGTTCGGAGGGCGCCACATACTCGAGCAGCTTGGCCAGGTAGGCCGACTTGTCGAGGCGCTTCTCTATGCGGCCATGACTACCGGCCACCTGGCCGAGATCCGCATTTTCGACGCGTACCTTGATCGCCTTCAAGCCGGTGTCGCCGCTGATCGGGCGAGATTCGGCACGCACCAGCTTCATGCCGTTATAGCCCTTGGGGTTGTGGCTGGCGGTGACCATTACGCCGGCGTCGGCTCGGTAGTGGCTGGTGGCGAAGTAGACCTCCTCGGTACCGCACATGCCGATATCGATGACATCAGCCCCGGCAACGGTGATGCCGTCCATCAGTGCCTCGGCCAGCCAGGGGCTTTCGAGGCGCATGTCGCGGCCCACCACCACACTCTCGGCATTCAGCTCGGCGACCAGGGCCCGCCCAATGCGGTAAGCCAGGTCGGCATTAAGCTGTTCGGGCACTTGGCCGCGAATATCATAGGCCTTGAAGCACTGAGTCGTGATCGATTTCATCTTTCCTGGTCCCTGATCACTGCTCATCGACACGGCCGTAGGTATCCTCGAAGCGTACAATATCGTCTTCACCGAGGTAGTCACCACTCTGCACCTCGATGAGCACCAGAGGGATCACGCCGGGATTGGCCAGGCGATGGTTGTGGCCGGCACGGATAAAGGTCGACTCGTTGGTGTCCAGGTAGAACTCCTGCTCCCCATTCGTGACACGAGCCATACCGCTGACGACGATCCAATGCTCGCTACGGTGATGATGCATCTGCAGCGAAAGCGAGGCGCCGGGCTTGACCTCGATACGCTTCATCTTGAAGCGGTGGCCCTGCTCCAGGGTGGTATAGGTTCCCCAAGGCCGATACACGGTACGATGCAGCAGATGGGCATCGTGCTCGTTAGCCTTCAGCTGCTTGACGATCTGCTTGACGTCCTGGGCATGGTCCTTGTGGGCGATAAGCACGGCATCAGGCGTATCGACTACCAGCAGGTCTTCGATGCCGACCAGGGCGGTCAAGCGCTCGGGGCTATAGACATAGTTGTTGCGGGCTTCGTGCACCAGCACCTCACCTTCGCAGCGATTGCCGTTAGCATCGGCCTCGGTCAACTCGCTCATGGCATTCCATGAGCCGATATCGCTCCAGCCGATGTCGCAGGGCACAACGGCAACCTTGGAAGAACGCTCCATCAGGGCATAGTCGATAGAGATATCCGGCACGTCGATAAACTGTTCGGGATCGAGCGTCAAGCACTGATAAGCTTCACCTTGGCTGCTGCGTGACGCAGCCAAGGTGGCGGCAACGGTTTCCATGACGTCAGGAGCATGTTCCCGCAACTCCTCGATCACCAGGCCTACCGGGAAACAGAACATGCCAGAGTTCCAGTAGTAACGCCCAGCCTCAAGATACCCCTTCGCGGTTTCTAGACTCGGTTTCTCGACGAAACGAGCGACCCGATAGCCGCTGGCTAACGTGTTCGCTTTGTCAGCCTCGATGTAACCGAACCCGGTTTCAGGGTATTGGGGTTCGATACCAAAGGTCACGAGCCAACCCTGCGAGGCGATTTCCTTGGCCTTGTTGACGGCTGCCGAGAAGGCCGTTTCATTCTGGATCAGGTGATCGGCCGCCAGTACCAGCATCAGTGTATCGGGGCCGTAAGCTTCGTTCAGTTGAAGCGCTGCCGCGGCCACGGCCGCCGAGGTGTTGCGCCCGAAGGGTTCCAGTACATAACGTAGCGGGGTGTGCTCACTGCCGACCTTGCGGTACTCATCTTCCGTCTTGAAGAAAAGCTCACGATTGGTGACCGTCAATACCTCGCTGACACCATCCAGGCCACTGGCTCGCAGGAAAGTCTTCTGGATCAGGTTCTGCCCATCTGGCAGCGACATGAAAGGCTTGGGGTGTGTTTCACGGGATACCGGCCAGAGGCGGCTTCCCACCCCCCCTGACATAATGACGGGTACGAAATGCATGGTTTATCTCTTTCAGTGTTGAGTTAGACAAAAAGGTCAGCAGCCCAAAGTAATGTCAGCGCCCTACTGAATTGTAAGTAAAGCCCTTGATAGACATCCTCTTCGGCTCGAACATGTTGCGCCCGTCGAAAATCACCGGTGCGGCGAGCTGCTGTTTGATTAGCTCGAAATCCGGGGCGCGGAAGCTCTGCCATTCGGTGAGGATTGCCAGAGCATCGGCGCCGCGCAGAGCAGCCTCCTTGGTGCCGCAAAGGGTGAGGTCGTCGCGGTTGCCGTAAATGCGCTGGGTCTCTTCCATGGCTTCCGGATCAAAGGCCTGTACCTTGGCGCCGGCTTGCCACAGGGCTTCCATCAGCACGCGGCTGGGGGCTTCGCGCATGTCGTCGGTGTTGGGCTTGAAGGCCAGGCCCCAGATGGCGAACGTCTTGCCGGCCAGGTTGCCCTGGTAGTGCTTGTGTATCTTCTGGAACAGGGTGGTTTTCTGTTCCTCGTTCCGGGCTTCCACGGCCTTGAGCACCTTGGCGTCGAAGTCGATATCACTCGCGGTGCGAATCAGGGCCTGCACGTCCTTGGGGAAGCAGGAGCCGCCGTAGCCCACGCCGGGGTAGATGAAGTGGTAGCCGATGCGCGGGTCGGAGCCGATACCCTGGCGTACCATCTCGATATCCGCGCCCAGGCGTTCGGCCAGGTTGGCCATTTCGTTCATGAAGCTGATCTTGGTGGCCAGCATGCAGTTGGCGGCGTACTTGGTCAGCTCGGCGCTGCGCACGTCCATCACGATCATCTTGTCCTGCTGGCGGCTGAACGGCGCATAGAGCTCGCGCAGCATGTCCTGCGCTATGCGGCTTGCGGTGCCGATGATGATACGGTCCGGCCGCTGGCAGTCGCTTACCGCACTGCCCTCTTTCAGAAACTCGGGGTTGGAGACTACGTCGAAACGCAGGTCCTTGCGGCCACGGGCTTCCAGCACGCCATCCACCTTGTCTCGCACCTTGTCGGCAGTGCCGACCGGCACGGTGGATTTGTTGACGATGACCTGATCACCCTCCATGTGCTGGGCGATGGTGTCGGCCACCGCCAGCACGTACTTGAGATCGGCACTGCCGTCTTCGTCCGGCGGGGTGCCCACGGCGATGAACTGTACTTGGCCGTGCTTGACGCCTTCGGCGGCATCGGTGGTGAACTTGAGCCGCCCGGCGACATGGTTCTCCTTTACCAGTGGCTCCAGGCCCGGCTCGTAGATGGGTATTTCGCCCTTCTTGAGGCGCTCCACCTTGGCGGCGTCCACGTCCACGCACACCACGTGGTGGCCCACGTCGGCCAGCACGGCTCCTTGCACCAGGCCCACGTAGCCGGTTCCGAATACGGTAACGTTCATGTCATCTCTACTTTCGAGTCTATAAGTTGATGTGCCCCAGGCACACTACCGCCGAGGATTGAACCGGACGCATTCCCATACTTTGAGGGATCATCGTTTCTGTCGGTGACAGAGTGCCTGCCCTTTCGGTCAGGCCGCTACTCACGCGATGACCGCACTCGGCCTCTAGGCGGCAGATGGTTAACGATTACCCAGGGCTGGTAGCAAACTGTACACGACGCGCTGATAGCTCTTGCTGATACCGTGGCACCTGGGGAAAGCGCGCGCACAGTGTCAATAGCCCCTCGAACTGATCCGCCGATAGCTCAGCCATGTCGTGCCCACGGTAAATGGCTGGCTCCCCCGCCGCCTTGCCCACAAGAAAATTGAGCTTCATCAGCCGAGCCAATTCTTCTTGGTAGAGAAAGAAGGCCTGCAAGTGAGTCGTCTCGGGACCACCCTGGCCCAGCACTTCCCTTATCAGGTGGTTGAGCTGACTGCGGGCGCGAATGGCGTTGTCCATCACCGGCTGCCAGTCATCGACATTGATGAATTGCCCCAGCACGAAAAGTGTCCTGGCCTGATTGTAATGGATGAACCCCAGCCACATATCGTCTTCACCGCACGCGTCCAGCGCTTTGTCGAACTGACCGAGGGCCGCGCCTAGGTACATGATCACTTCTTCTCGGCACTCAGGGGCCAGCTCGGCGTCCCGACGCGTAAGCGTCTCGACCCCCTCAAGAGAGAGAAGATCCATCTGCCCAAGCTGTAACCCCTCACGGATACGGTGCATGCCTTTCTTGTTGTAGTAGAGCCCCAGATAGTTGTGATAGACCGTTCGGGTCACGGGGTTGCGCAGGATGGGCCCACGCACGTCGAGCAATTCGCCATGAACCTTGAAGTTTCCTTCCGCAACCAATCGCTGATAGGTCACCACACCCTTAAATAACTTGACTACCTCATTGATCTGGATCGCTGCACCCTTGTTGACCGAACTCAGCACTGCCTTTCGTTTGTCGGCCAGAGCCAGTAGCGCGTTCATTCTGGCCTGATACCGCTTGCGATCGACCGCCGAGGCACTGAACACAGCCGGAAACAGCACGATCAGGTCTACCATGTACTGAAGGGTATCGGCGAAGTCCACCGCAGTGGCGGATTCACGTTTTAGTTTCATCTCGATGCTGGAGAAGAGTGCATCCTGGAGTGATGGCTCATCCAGGGCCTGGAAGCGCTTGAGTAACTCCGGTACCGAAGTCACATAGTGCTCATTATCGAGGATATTGCCGTCCATCCTCGAGATCTTGTAGACGCTGTCGATAGAGATGTAGGTCTGAAGGGCAATGAACAGCGCCAGCAGTGAGATACCGAAGGAAACCATGGAGACAGTGAACGATACCAGATCGATTCCTTGCCGCGCCTGGTAGATCCATACCGAAGCGATGATCGCCGCTGCCAGAATCAGCAGTATTACCAACATATAGATAAGTTGGGCACGGGTTGGCCGCATTGTTTTCCCCTGGCTACTTCGCAGCGATCAAGCAGTCTCTGGCAATAGGCTGTCAGCAATGTGCTGCGCACCAAGCGTTACTCGAAGCTCATGCCCCTCTCCTGCGCCCCATTCCAGCAGCTTGGCCTTGAGCGCGGCCTGGGCGTGGGCGTCGCCGTGCACCAGGCGCACTTCCCTCGGCGGGTGGCGCATGCGGCGCACGAAGTTGAGCAGGTCGTGCTGGTCGGCGTGGGCCGAGTAGCCGCTCACGGTTTCGATGCGGGCGCGAATCTCGATGCGCTGGCCTTCCAGCGCCACCCAGCCGCCATTCGGGCCGAAGCGCTGGATGTCGCGGCCCGGGGTGCCCTGGGCCTGGTAGCCGGTGAACAGTACGCAGTGGCGTTCGTCGCCGAGCATGCGCTTGAGGTAGTTCACCACCCTACCGCCGCTGGCCATGCCGCTGGCGGCGATCACCACCGCGGGCCGGCCGCTCTCGGCCAGGTATTCCACCGCGCGCTCGTGCTCCTGATGATCCTCCACGGTGTAGAGGTTCTCGAAGCTGAGCGGGTGGCGGCCGCTGCGCAGGCGGCGGTGGGCTTCGGCGTCCCACCAGGGCTTGAGTTCGCGGTACACCTGGGTGAAGCGAGCGGCCAGGGGCGAGTCGACGATGATCTCCAGCTCGCGCCAGCGCTGGCTGCGGGCGTTGTGTATCAGCCCCTCCAGCTCATAGAGCAGCTCCTGGGTGCGGCCTACGCTGAAGGCGGGAACGATCACGGTGCCGCCGTTCGCCAGCGCCCTGTCGATGGCGGCCTTGAGCCTGTCGCGGCGGTGCCGTCGGTCTTCGTGCAGGCGGTCGCCGTAGGTCGATTCCAGCACGACGACGTCGGCCCGGTACGGCGGCTTGGGCGCGGGCAGCAGCGGTGAGTAGGGTGCGCCCAGGTCGCCGGAGAACACGATACGCTGGCGCTCACCGCTGCGCTTGTCCTGGGTGTCCACTTCCACGTAGGCGGAGCCGAGGATATGCCCGGCGCGCTTGAGCTTCACGCGTATGCAGTGGCGTGCGTCGTCGAGTAGTGTATGCCAGGTTTTGTAGTCCAGCGCGACCAGGCGCCCTTCCACTTCGGCCAGGAAGCGCTCGATCAGTGCGCGGTCGCGGGTGAAGCCGACCCGCAGCGCATCTTCTATCACCAGCGGCAGCAGTCGCTTGGATGGCACCGAGCAGAGAATCGGCCCCTGGTAGCCCGCCGCCAACAGGTAGGGCAGCCGGCCGATATGATCGATGTGCACGTGGGTGACCACCAGCGCCAGCACGTCCTCCACCGGGAAGCGCACCTGGTGCTGTTCCAGGCTGTCGATGCGCTCGGCGTCCTGGCCCTGGAACAGGCCGCAGTCGATCAGCAGCGCTCGGTCCGGGTCGATCTGCAGCCGGTGGCAGCTGCCGGTCACGCCGCTGGCGGCGCCGTGGTGGCTGATGCTGGGGAGAGGTTCACTCGGGGTCAGGCTGTCCATGCCGCTCATGCCACACTCATGTCACACTTGATAGAAGTCTCGATACCACTCGACGAAGCGCTTCACCCCCTCCTCTACATGGACCTTGGGGCGGTAGCCGGTGGCCTTGAGCAGCGCTTCGGTGTCGGCCCAGGTGCGCGGCACGTCGCCGGGCTGCATGGGCAGGTAGTCGCAGATGGCTTCGCGTCCGGTGGCGTTTTCCAGCGCACGGATGAAGCTCATCAGCGACACCGGGGCGCCGTAGCCGATGTTGTAGAGCGCGTAGGGCGCCGTGCTCTGGTCGGGCCGGGCGCTGGCGGCGGCGCGGTCGGGGTTGGCCTGGGGAATCACATCGGCAATACGCACGATGCCTTCCACGATGTCGTCGATGTAGGTGAAGTCCCGCGACATGTCGCCGTGGTTGTAGACCTGGATCGGCTTGCCTTCGAACATCGCCTTGACGAACTTGAAGATGGCCATGTCGGGCCGGCCCCAGGGGCCGTACACGGTGAAGAAGCGCAGCCCGGTCATCGGCACGCCGTAGAGGTGCGCGTAGGTGTGGCTCATCAGCTCGTTGGCCTTCTTGGTGGCCGCATAGAGGCTGACGGGATGATCGACGCTGTCGCCGGTGTCGAACGGGGTCTTGGCGTTCATGCCGTAGACCGAGCTCGAGGAGGCGTAGACCAGGTGCCCTACCTTGTGCTGGCGACACCCCTCCAGCACGTTGAGGTGGCCGATGAGGTTGGAGTCGGCGTAAACGTGGGGGTTCTCCAGCGAGTAGCGCACCCCGGCCTGGGCAGCCAGGTGGATCACGCGGTCGAACGCGTTCTCGCGGAACAGCGCGGCCATGGCTTCACGATCGCCCAGATCCATATGGATGAAGCGAATGTCGTGGCAATCGGCCAGATCGTTCAGCCGTGCATGCTTGAGCGAAACATCGTAGTAGGTATTGAGGTTGTCGATACCGATGATCTCGTGGCCCTGGCCGCTGAGGCGCTTGGCCACGGCGTGACCGATGAAGCCGGCAATGCCGGTGATCAGCAGTTTCACTCGTCTCTAACCCTTGTTCGACCGATGGCGGCGGCAGTTTCAGGCACGCTACCGCCCGGGGATTGTTCCGGGCGGTTCCCTGGCCCTGCTGGCTTGGCGATACCGGAGACAGGAACGGAGCGTTGCGCGCGAGCGTACGAACTGCCCTCGAGCGCACGAACAAAGCCACAGGGCGGGATAATGCCCTGGGCGCCACTCTCACGGTCCGTCACCGAGCTGGCACTCGATGATCTCGACACCGCCGTTCATCTCGCAGCCATATCGCGAGGCTGATCGGCAGCCCATCCCCTGCTGGGTATCGTTATTGGAATAGCCGAATTCTACGGGACTCGCGCGGGATGCTCTACCGCCGTTTGTAACAAAATAGTCTTGACAAGTCAGGGGGTTGTTCGGCTTCTGCTGATGTATGACGGCAAGCCGTCTGATTTATATGCTCGAACGCAAGAGCAACGCTGGCTCAACGGCAGCGCCAGGCAGCCAGGCGCTGAAGCAGCGCGAGCAGAATCAGGCCGGCGGAGAGCCAGCCAAGGCCGATCAGCAGGGTGTCGAAGCCACTGGGCAGGGTGTGCGGCGGGCGATAGCTGATGCCGTACTCGGCAAGGCGCGCGACGAGATAGATGAGCGAGGCCACCAGCGCCAGCGCAACGCTGGAACGCCACTCGGCAATGAGTCGGGTGATGCGCCAGGGCTCGCTCGTCGGCTTGGCACTGGCCTTGCTACGGCTCGCACTGACCTTGGCCGTGCCGGTTTTGGCCTTGCCGGCCTTGGCCTTTCCCGCGCTGCGGGTGGCGCCGCTGCGCCGGCCGCCCTTGCGCCCTCCCCTGGCCGCCCCGCCACCTAGCGAGAAGCCGGAGGCGGCCCAGCGCAGCAGACGCGAAAGCGCCCAGCCGAACGTGAACAGGACGGACAACGCCAGGCTGCCCATCACCAGAAAGTAAGTCATTGGCGAACCGTGCCTATCGGCGAATCAGGCAATGTGGCCGAGCGTCTTCATGGTACGCAGCAGGGCCGCCACGCTTTCCCTGGGCTGGGCGTACTCGCTCATCAGCGACTTGAGCCGCTGCTCGAAGGCCTGCTGACGCTGCTGCGCCTCTTCGGCCTCACGCTCTTCCAGGCTGCGCACCGGGGGCCCGGTAGGAATATCCAGGCGCGAATCGGGTTTTTCGAGCTCACGCAGGGCCTCGGCAAAGGCGTCGTCGAGCTCGCGGAACTTGCGGAGTTTCTCGCGCTCGTCCATCGAACGGTCAGTCTTGTGTTTTCTCATCGTATTCCATCATTGCTCAAGTACCTGGAAATGGCTGCGCATGGGCGACACGAACTGGAAGCTCGGCATGCGGGTTCAGCGCGATCTGAGCGGCACTCGAATGGTGAAGGCACGAGTATACCGCCATTGCGTCGGGTAGCGAAGGCCAAGCGCCGGCACGGAAGGCAGCTCGACAATATTGAGCTACGCTGACAGCCAGGGATGCGCCGAACGCCATGGAACAGGAGTCGCCTATCCTTCCCACCCGATATTATGCACAAACGGTCAAATCTTGTAACCGAACTTGCCTTTGCCTCCCGCGACAGCGCATAAAGAGCTGCACAAATACTATAAACAGCATGACCCCAAGGCCACTCGGATGCCTTGAGACAGCAGGGGGCTCCAGCGATGTTGTAGACCCAGTAAATAAGACATTGCTGGTATATCAAGCAAGGGACAGTTATGTATAACGAGATGATGCGGGCGGAGATCTGGCTGCAAGACCACGTGGATAGCCAGCAGGGAATTGAAGACCTCGCCAGCCGACTCGGTTATTCGACCTCACAGGTCCGGCGTAGGTTCAAGCAGTGCTTCGGGCTGTCCCCAAGCGCTTACCGCGACAGACTGAGGCTAGAGAAGGCGGCACGACTGCTGGCCTTCACACCCTTTCCTGTACAAGCTATCGCAAACCAATGCGGCTATCAGAACCACTCGGCGTTCAGCCGCGCTTTCCAACGTTACCACGACCAGACGCCACGCCAGTATCGCCATGCGATACGCTTGCAGTTGCGTCACAACCCCTATTGCCAGGGCGATAACGGCCACCCACCCAGTTTCGAGATCCACAAGGCGCCGCCGCGGCAGGCCCTGGTAACACGACTTTATCGCCAGGCTCGCAGCAACCCGGTAAAGGTACTGCAAGAGTGGCGCCGTCACGTCAAGAACATTGACGGATTGGCCGAGCGCCTGAAACTGGGGCGCACGTTCGCCTTGATGCACAACATGCCACTGCGCAGCGAAACCGAAAGAGTCGATGTCGGGCCACTTATTACGAACGGCGAGGCTTCGAATATCCCCATTCCGGCCTCATTTCGCCTGCTCAAGATCCCTGCCCAGCATCACGCCCGGGCGGAAGTCGAGAGTCTCGATGAGATTCCCGATGTCGTGCAGTACCTGGTAAGCGACGGGCTGCCCTCCAAGCGGTGTCACGCCACGGGCGACCCCCTCGAAGTGGAGTGGGGGGAGGATCAAATCGAGCTGCGCCTGCCCGTGCAACTGGAGCGAGCCTGATACACGGGCAAGTCTTTTCTACCAAGTCTTTTCTACCGATGCCGGGCCTGGCGCCCGGCACATACCCTTCAAACCACCCCGACGAGCTCGCTTCACGCTTGGCGCCTTCCATAAGCCACTAACTCAAGCCTTCGAGAAGACGCTCTACAGGATAAGGCCTTCCGCGAAAGACCTTATCGAACACGCTGCACCGTAATAGCGGCTCGCCGGGTAAAGGGCGTTCCCTGAATACGCTGTTCGTGCCCCAACAGGCGCCAGAACAGCTATCCCGGATGGGGTCGTATCAAGACTCGACGCGAACCAGCCAGCCTTCCACGGTGTCCGAGCCGTGCTCGTCCTTCCACGCTTTCAGCGTTTTCTGGTTGCCGCCGCGAGTTTCAACGACTTCACCGGTTTTCGGGTTCTTGTAGATCTTCAGCTTGCGCTTGCGACGCCCGGTGGGAGTCGCTGATGCTGCCTTTGCCGGCGAGGCCTTGGCACCCTGCGGTTGCAGCAGGTTGATAACATCGGCAGAGCTCTTGCTGAACTCGCGCATCAGGGCTTCGAGCTTTTCCTTGAACTCGAGCTCGGCCTTGAGACGCTCGTCGTTCTGCAGTCGCTCCATTTCAGCCTGAAGCTGCTTGAGCTGCTGCTCTTTCTGCATGAATTCGCTAAGTAGGGACATGGCGATTCCTGTCTAATGCTTTGGGAATTTGCGGGACGCGGCCTATAAATACAACAACCCGCTCCAAATGACAACACTTCTGCTTGTTTTTTTAGCGGATACATATCGAAAACGTCAAATGAAAATAGCCTGGGCCGAGAACCGCTTCGTCCTCTCGACAAGTTGATTCAAAGTTGATCCAGGTTATGTTTTACCTGAGCCCGCCATGCTTGCTTCACTGAGTAAACTAAGTCTTGGCGTATGAACCCCAGTTCAGGGAATGATGTCACGGGGCGACCGCTACATGACCGCCATACCTGCCCCGGCGATTCGTCGGCATAACGTCAATTAAGCGAATTCTAATTAAGCAGCTTGCTGATCACTCGGTCTTTGCTACACTGGTGAACATACGGATGACCAAGTAGTCAAGGATGATATGTACCTGTTTCATAACTTCAGTGCCCGCAAGGACTTATGCGACGAAGACAAGCGAATTTTTCATTACCACACCGGCCCCGTTCGAGAGCTGAGGAAGGGCGGGCACCTGGCTCGCGCGGGCGAAATACTGGAGCACCTTCATCTCATTGAAGGCGGCTGGGCGTGCCGCTACAAGCCGATGCGCGACGGCAGCGAGCCCATCACCTCCCTGCTGCTTCCCGGTGATATCAGCGACAATGGCCAGGGCTTCAGCAACAGGATGGAGTTCTCCATAAAGGCCATCACACCGCTGCGATTCACCACTATCAATGCCGAGAGCGCAGAGCGGCTCTTCGAGCGCCCGAGAATTCTGCGTCTTTTCAAGATATCGGGGCATATGAGCCACAGCGTGGCGCTGAAATGGATCGTCAATGTTTCGACACGCAGCGCAGAGGAGCGCATTGCCAATCTCCTGTGCGAGTGTTATTCACGCTCCCACGCTGCTGGCCTGACATATCAGGGGCGCTACTTCTTTCCGCTGACTCAGACACAGGTATCCAACGTGGTGGGCTTATCCAGCGTTCACGTGAGCCGCTCGCTGAACAAGATCAAGCGCCGGGGGCTGATCGAGAACTGCGCCAACCAACAAATCCGCATTCGAAACTGGCCGGAGTTGGCGGAGCTGGGCGATTTTCAAGAGGCTGCGCTGGAATAACTCTCCCCCCTCCCCGCCTCTTGCCTGAACCACGCCAATGGGAGCAGCGTTCACCGCTGCCCTCGGCCCTGCATGTCACCACTCCTGAGCTCATTCACCCTCACCCGCTGAAGCTCATACACCTCACCCGCTGCAGACGGTGATGTGCCTGTTTTCCTGCGCTGTTAGCCGGCTTGATGTAACTTGTCATTTTAGCCAGATTTGAAAGTTCGTGTTACAGCCGTTAGGGTTGGCCGCTTTGTCGTGCAGGGAAGCCGGCAAGGCTGGCTCAACTCGAAGCGATCTTCGACGGTGCCGCGAGAAGCCAGGAAGCTTGGCGGCTGCGCGTCGGACAATAGGCAACCACATGAACGAGAACCGAAACGTCAAGATACGGGTTCGGCACTTGAGCAAGGTCTTCGGCAATCATCCGAAGAAGGCGCTCGAACTACGCGACAAGGGCATGAAGCGCCCCGAGATTCTCGAGAAGACGGGACAGACGCTGGGGCTCTCCCATATCGACTTCGATGTCTACGAGGGCGAGTTGCTGGTCATCATGGGGCTTTCCGGTTCGGGTAAATCCACCCTGATTCGCTGCCTCAACCGCCTGATCGAGCCCTCCGAGGGCGAAATCGTCATCGATGGCGAGAACATTCCTGAACTGGGCGACAAGGCACTGCTCGAGTGCCGCCGCCGCCACTTCTCGATGGTGTTCCAGAACTTCGCTCTGTTCCCCCACCGCACCGTGCAGCAGAACGCCGAGTTCGGTCTCGAGATCCGCGGGGTAGACAAGGCCGAGCGTACCGAGACCGCACGCAATGCACTCAAGCAGGTGGGTCTCGATGGCTGGGAGGACGCCTATCCCAACCAGCTCTCCGGGGGCATGCAGCAGCGCGTGGGGCTGGCCCGGGCGCTGGCCAACGACGCCAGCGTGCTGCTGATGGACGAGGCCTTCTCGGCGCTCGACCCGCTGATTCGCGGCGACATGCAGCAGGAACTGCTGGAGCTGCAGAACCGCATGCAGAAGACCACCGTGTTCATCACCCACGATCTCGACGAGGCGCTGACCATCGGCGACCGCATCGTGCTGCTCAAGGATGGCGAGATCGTGCAGATCGGCACGCCGGAGGAGATCCTCACCCGCCCTGCCGATGACTACGTGCGCCGCTTCATCGAGGGGGTCGACCGCTCGCGCATCCTCACCGCCGAGAGCGCCATGCGCAAGGTGCGGAGCACGGTGCGCGATACCGACGGCCCGCGCACCGCACTGCGCAAGATGCACGAGCACAGCATCGACTCCATCTACGTGACCCGCCGCGACCGCACCCTGGTCGGCCTGCTGGAGGCCGAGAGCGCCGAGGCACTGATCAAGCAGGGCAAGGAGAGCATCGGCGAAGCGCTGACCCAGGACTTCCGCTCCGTGGGACCGGACGAGCCGATGCAGAACCTGTTCGCCATGTTCAGCGAGAAGAGCTTCCCCATCGCCGTGGTGGATGAACAGAAACGCCTGCTTGGCGTGGTGGTGAAAGGTGCGGTACTCGCCCAACTGGCCCAGGCCGCAGAGGGAGGAAACCACTGATGACATTCGATATCCCCCGCATTCCGCTCGGCCGGTGGATCGAAGGCGGCCTGGACTGGCTCACCACCGAGTACTCCATGGTCACCCGCGGTATCTCCCGCGTGACCCAGACCGGTATCGCCTGGCTCAACGACCTGTTGATGTGGCTGCCCGAGTGGGCGCTGCTGGCTGCCATCGCCGCGCTCTGCTGGAAGCTGGCCAACATACGCCTCGCCATCGGCGCCGTTGCCGGGCTCGCCCTGATCTGGAACATGGGCTTGTGGAACCCGATGATCGAGACCCTCACCCTGGTGGTGATCGCTACCCTGGTGGCGGTGGTCATCGCCCTTCCGGTGGGCATTGCCGCGGCGCTTTCCGAGCGGCTCTATCGCAGCATCATGCCGGTGCTCGATTTCATGCAGACCATGCCGGCCTTCGTCTATCTGATACCGGCCATCCCCTTCTTCGGCATCGGTTCGGTATCGGCAATCTTCGCCACGGTGATCTTCTCGATGCCGCCGGCCATTCGCTTCACCACCCTGGGGATTCGCCAGGTACCGGTGGAGCTGATCGAGGCAGCCGACGCCTATGGCGCCACCCGCAGCCAGAAGCTGTTCAAGGTGCAGCTGCCGCTCTCGCTGCCTACCGTGATGGCCGGTATCAACCAGACCATCATGCTCGCGCTCTCCATGGTGGTGATCGCCGCCATGATCGGCGCCGACGGCCTGGGCAGCGAGGTGTGGCGTGCGATTCAGCGCCTGCGTCCGGGTGACGGCTTCGAGGCGGGTATCGCCGTGGTGATCCTGGCGATGCTGCTGGATCGGCTGACGCAGTCGCTGCGCAAGCCACGCCGGGAAAAAGGCTGATAGCCAAGCCTCCCGAAGGCTGAAAGCGCCCACTCTTGCATCATCTGGATGCAAGGAGCAGGCTTATTGACGTAAGTAGAAGTAAGTTAAAGCGAAAGGAGGGAGACGAATGCTTACCAAACCGCGAAATATCCGTATTGCCGGACTGGCCCTGATGGCCGGCGCCGGCCTGATCGCCGGTGCAGCACAGGCCCAGGACAAGGGCACCGTGCACCTGGCCTACGTTGAGTGGTCATCTGAAGTCGCCTCCACCAATGTGGTGCGTGCCGCGCTCGAGCAGGCCGGCTTCGAGGTCAACATGACCGCCCTTTCCGCCGCCGCCATGTGGCAGGCCGTGGCCACCGGCGATGCCGATGCCATCGTTGCCGCCTGGCTGCCGACCACCCATGCGGAATACATGGAGCGGGTTGGAGATCAGGTCGAGGACCTCGGCGTCAATCTGGACGGCACCAAGCTGGGCCTGGTGGTGCCGGCCTACACCGACGTCGACAGCATCGCCGATCTCAACGACCATGCCGACGCCTTCAACGGCGAGATCATCGGTATCGACCCGGGTGCCGGCCTGATGGGCCTGACCGAGGACGTCATCGACACCTACGGCCTCGACCTGCGCCTGCGCAGCGGCAGCGACGCTACCATGGTCGCCGCCCTGTCCAATGCCATCTCCAACGAGGAGGACATCGTCGTCACCAGCTGGACGCCGCACTGGATGTTCGCCCGCTGGGATCTCAAGTACCTGGAAGACCCGGAAGAGGTCTATGGCGGCGCCGAGCAGATCCACACCGTGGTGCGCCAAGGCCTGGCCGACGACATGCCCGAAGCCTACGCCATCCTGGACGCCTTCGAATGGACGCCCGAGCAGATGGGTGAAGTCATGCTGATGAACCAGGAAGAGGGTGCCGACCCGTACGAAAGCGCCCAGCAGTGGGTCGAAGAGAACCAGGACGTCGTGGAAGGCTGGATCAACGGCTGATTTGGCTACGTCATCCCGCACGTACCCATGACAAACGCCTTGGCACAGCATGTGCCAAGGCGTTTTACTTTATGGGAGCCACTCGGTCAGGATGCTTCGGCGTGAAGCTTGAAGCCCAGCGCGTTCATGACTTTCATAATCGTGGCAAAGCTGGGGTTGCCATCGGCGGAAAGCGCCTTGTACAGGCCCTCACGCGTCAGCCCCGTGTCACGGGCCAGTTGCGCCATACCGCGAGCGCGAGCGATATCACCCAAGGCGGCAGCCACCAGCGCAGGATCGTTCTCCTCAAGGCAGGCTTCAAGGTAGAGCGCCATCTCCTCCTCGGAACCCAAATGATCGATAACATCCCATTTCTGTAGAGAGCTCATGGCACCTCCTTCAACTCGCGTGCAAGCTGCTTCGCGATATCGATATCTTTGGCCTGGCTGCCTTTGTTGCCGCCAGCCAGGAGAATCACCAACTCGAATCCTCGCTGCACAAAATACACCCGATAGCCGGGACCATAGTGTATACGCAACTCTGATACGCCCTCGCCTACCGCCTCGCAGTCGCCAAAGTTGCCGAGCTCAACTCGGCGTATCCTGGCCAGGATTTTGGCCTTCGCTCGCTGGTCCCGCAGCTTGTCGAACCAGACGGCATAGGTTTCTGTCTGGGCGATACTCTTCATGACAGCAATTGTTAACCACAGTTCACAAAAAAAGCAAGCAATTGACCAGCCATCAACGCCAGGGGTGGCTGTGATGTGCCGGCCGAGCGTCTTGCTCAGTAGAAGATATCCCGCAATATCTCGTAGATGATGGCGTTGGCGGCCTCCACCAGAATCACATCCGGACCGACACGGCGCCACTCATAGCCGTCGTAGCGCGGCAGATCCCGTAGAATACGCTCATCGAGCTGCTTGGCGATGCCCGGCGGCAGCGGCTTGCCCCGCTCCAGGTTCATGCGAATACCGGGCGGCAGGTTGTCGCGGCTCTGGTCGATCTCGACCCAGTCGCGGCGCTCCACCAGCAGCCGGCGCACCTCGCGTTCATCGATGCGCGGACCCTGAGTATCACGCAGCTGTCCGCGGCCTTCTCTGGCCTGCTGCTCGCCTTCACGCTGGATGCGCCCGGGCTCACCCCCCGGACCACGCCCCTGCCGCCCTGGCGCTGCCTGCTGGCCCTGGCCTTGCCCCTGGGCCTGCTCTTGCCCCGGCGGATTGGCCGGCTGAGCCTGGGCACTGGCGAAGGCAGCCATGGCGAGTACCACCGCGGCCGCACACTGGATCACACATCGCTGAGCCAACTTCATGAGCCGCCTCCTTCTGCTGGGCTTACCTTCAGCCTATGCGAGGAATGCGCAGGGAGTGTGCAATGTGACGCCATTCAGGATCCTCAAGTAGCTGTCCAAGCGGATGCGGCAAGCCATGCCGATGAATGAGCAGGAATGCCGGCCCACAGGCCAGCGCCAGGCAGTAAAACGGGATTTTTGTAATCCACGACCTACCCCGGCTGTAAGAAGATTCGGAAATGCCAGCTGAGCTCTGTTGCGCTCGATACCCTGCCGTTACAGTGACGGTTCGTTGAACGGCTCATGGATGGCAGGCATGTACGAGGAGAAGGAAGACGGGCTCGACTTCTGGGAACACCACCGGCAATGGAATTCTCAGCGTACCGTCTACCCGGCTTCAAGTCGTACCACGAAAGCCGCTACGGCCTGGCAACCAGTGCCTGAGCCGGTTCGTCGGCCCGAACCTCCCATCCCCGACCGCGCTATCGCCGAGCCGGGCTTTCATATCGTACGCCGCCCCGGCACGCGCGAAGAAATCAAGCGCAGACTCTTCCCCTATAGCCTGACGGCGGCGACAGAGGCGATGTTCGAGCGGCTCAACCCGCACCTGGGCGGCTATATCCTCCCCGGAGAAATGGTCGTGCTCGCCGACCCATACGAAACTCTCTGCACCGCCGAAGAGCAGTTCCTGTTGGAGGAGGCGCAGAAGGTCTACACCACACTCCAGCAGCTCTCACCCGAACAACGCCAATTCATGGTCGACTATTGGCAACCGCTGCAGGACATTGCCGTGACGGGCGAACGCAGTGGCTCGAATGGCATGGCTGCAGATAGCGCGAGCCTCCTTGGCACACTCTCCGCCGCAGGAAGCCGTCTGATGCGTGAAACCACGCAGGCTCTGCAGCGGATCGATGAACTCTATCGCCAGGTACTGGATCCATCGAATCCGATGACCCGGGAGCGCTTTCATGCCGAGCGGGCACGACTATTCCAGCGCCTCTCCCTGGCAATGAACCACTGGGTCAACGAACCCCTGCGCCTGCCCCGCCACCCAGCGCTGAAAGACAGGATCCAGGTCGAAGCCCGCCAGCAGTTGCACGAGTACCGCACGGCAAGAAATGCCGGCCCCTTTGGCATTCCGACAATTTCTGAAACCATTGCCAAGGTAACGGTAGTCGACAGGCTGATGAGCCTCGGTGCGGCTGTCGGCATCGGCCTGGATATCGCAGCCACCCAGACGAGCATTAATCAGGCCTGCCGCGATGGACGCGAGATGGAATGCCGAAGGGCACAGTTCGTGGAGTATGGGGGATTGGCAGGCCGATCGATGGGGAGTGGAGGTGGAGCTGCGCTTGGCACAGTCATGACGACGCCAAGCTCTCGTATATGCTTGTCGGTGGCAGGTCTCCCTCATGGCCGAATTGCATGTAGCATCATCGGCAGTGCTGGAGGTGCCGTTGCCGGCGAATCCGTAATGGGTGGCCTTGGAAAGCAATTTGGAGATGTGCTCCACTCAGGAGTATATGGATGGGCAGCAGAAGAAGAGGATGCCTCAGGTGCCGACTAACATTGAGTTTACGATAGCCGCGATAGGGGCGGCCTGTATGTTGGCAGCTTGCGTCTTGATGATTCCTGCAGCCATCATTTCACTTTTCAAAATCATCGAGGCCGACCGCTATTTTGGCGTCGGCCGACTAGGCGGGGAACGCCTAGCCCTCAAAGGGCTACCTTTTTCTCTAGGCCGCATGGCACAGTATGGCTTAGTACTAATGTTCTCTAATACCAGCTTTATTCAGAAACGATACGCAACTGAACTTGAGAAAATTGCCGCCAGCTCTCCACCTAAAAATCTGACGCGCCTGCTGATATGGCTATACGGAACCTGGTTTCTTCTGGGAGTCGCCACCTTTCTTTTCGGCAGCCTTTTGCTTGCCATGAGCTGAGCCCTTTCTTATGGCAAGGCTCTACCACCTTGAAACCTTCATAATATTCGCTGGCGCCTTTTGCTTGCTCCTTGGAGTAGCCCTGCTTGTACCAGCAGCGATTATCTCACTATTCAAAATCGTGGAAGCCGACCGCCACTTTGGCGTCGGCCGCTTCGGTGGAGAACGCCTGATCTTAAAAGGCCTGCCGTTTTCCCTGGGAAGAATGACCGAATATGGTTTACTGATGCTGTTTTCCAAAACTCAGTTCGTAAAGCGGCGCTATGCGAGTGAGCTAAACCAGATCGCTAAAAATGCCCCACCTCGGCGCTTTGTTCATCTGCTCGTCTGGCTTTACAGCTCATGGATACTGTTTACCCTTGCATTCATGCTGCTGGGCGGCGCTCTGTATCTATTCTACTGAATTGGGGGGGCTTTCCACATCCTGATCACACCGCCTCAGGAGGAAAGGCTAGAGATAAATTAGACATCTTTGGCTAAGCGCTTCTCTCAAGAATATAGGGCTGGACCGATATGGAGAACAATCATGGTGCAGTATCAGATCGAAACCATTCTGGCCATTCTCATTGCCCTCGGCATGGCCCTCAATTTAACTTTACTTATTCCGGCCGCGATTCTGGCACTCTTTAAAATAGATGAAGCAGATCGTTATTTCGGCGTAGGCCGCTTGGGAGGTGAACGCCTGGCTCTCAAGGGTCTGCCTTTCTCCTTGGGACGCATGGCGCACTATGGCTTGGTGCTGATGCTCTCCAACACAAAGCGGATGAGAAAGCGATACGGCCACGAACTTGATCAAATCGAGGCCAGCAAACCGCCCACACGACTGATCCAACTGCTCGTTTGGCTATACGGCTCATGGTTTTTGATAGGCATCGGCATCACCGCGCTGGGAGGGATTTTTTTGATTCTTCGCCAATAGGGCATCGTCCTATAATCATTTCATTCTTCCGATGGCTGCACTATAGCCTGTGCAGCTCTGGGGGGTGTCACTTCATCGCAGCCACCAGAGCAGGATCGCCTTCTTCAAGGCAGGCCTCGAGATAGAGAGCCATTTCCTCTTCGGAGCCAAGTGATCAACAACATCCCATTTTCGGCTCTTGGTGATGTTATAATTCCGCAGTTTGGCGAGCCAGATCGCAGAGCTTCCGTTTCAGCGATACTCTCCATGACCGCGTGTGTGAACCATAGTTCATATAAATACAACCTGAATGCCTTCGAGTGGACGTCCGAGAAGATGGGCGAAGTCATGCAGATGACGGCGCCGATCCATACGAAAGTGCCAAATAGTAGGTCGAGGAAAGCCAGGACGTTGTGGAAGGCTAGATCAAAGAAAGATTTGCCTATTGATAGCGCGGTAATAAAAAAGGCCGACAATGCTGCCGGCCTAAAATACTAAATTTAATTAACTAGATTAACCTTCTTCTACTACTGCATCACCTGAAATCCCAATACGAACAGTACCAGTGCCGTCTTCACCTTCTGCAGTGCCTGCCAGGTTGTAAGTAATTTCATCAGCTCCAATAGACAGACCGCATGTAGCATTACTGTAATCTGGAAGTACATCATCAATGCCATCTACTGGATCATCACCTGCTGCCCTACTGGCCGCGACCCCTACCGCCAAGGCACGAGCATCAGCCAAACAGGCGGCGTTTTGCGACCGATCCAAATAACCTTGATACTGCGGAATCGCAATCGCCGCCAGAATACCAATGATCGCCACCACGATCAGCAGTTCGATCAGGGTGAAGCCGCCCTGCCCACGCTTGGCCGAAGCCTTCTTCTGCATCAGTTCTTTCATGCTCATCGCCATCGTCCCCTGCTCTGCTGCCCTTGCGGCTGCTGTTAGGCAGCCTTGGGCGGTTACACTGCGGCCACAGCGGCCGCGCTTGCCTCATTGGGGCGTGCCTGCATCGGACACCCCCTCCCCCTTACTGCCTGGCTCAAGCCTTGTGCCACAAATGCCTGATCCAGCATGCTTTCCAAGCCCTTACGGGTCTCGTCTTCCTAACATTAATTTACAAATACCTTGGCCCGCAAGCGCTACCTACGTAGGCATTAGGATATTCTCATCATAATCCATCATAGCGTTAATACCAGCGAGCATGAGAATCGCCATCGTGGTGGGATGTCTCAGGTCAACGGGCTAGAATGCGGTATACCTTACGCTCATGCCCCACGTGGGCCTAACGCCTGAGGCGCCATGAACGACTACCGCACCCTGCCAACAGCTTCTTCTGCGCCTGCGGGCCAGGAGTCCCAGCCGCAGCCCGCACCCAACCTGGAGGGGCTACGGGGTTTCACCCGGCGCCTGGTGGAGTACGGGCTACTTTCCCGCGCCGCCGCCGAGCGGGCCGAGCACGAGGCACGTGAGGCCGATGTCAGCCTGCTGCAGCACGTGATCGAGGCCGGCCTGGTCACCGCCCGCCAGGCCACGCTTTGCGCCGCCTGGGAGTATGGCCTGCCGCTGGTCGATCTCGATGCGATGCGACTGGCCAGCCTGCCCCCGGCCACCGAGTACCCCGACAAGCTGCTGCGCAAGCTGTGCGTGGTGCCGCTGGTACGGCGCAACCATCGCCTGACGGTAGCGGTGCCTTACCCTTCCACCCTGGCCCAGCTCGACGAGCTGCAGTTTGCCACCGGCCTGAGCATCGAGGCGGTGCTGTGCCCGGTGGACCAGCTGATGCCGGTGCTGGAGGCCTACCTGGCCCAGAACGACACCAGCATGATGGATGCGCTGGCCGGGGTGGACGATGCGGTCAGTGAGCTCGAGTTCGAGGATGGCGTCGACATCACCGAGGAGGCCGGCCCGGATGCCTCCGCCGGGGCCGACGACGCGCCCATCGTCAAGTTCGTCAACAAGATCCTGCTCGACGCCATTCGCCGCAACGCGTCGGACATCCACTTCGAGCCCTACGAGACCAGCTACCGGGTACGCATGCGCGTGGATGGCATGCTGATGGAGGCGGCACGACCGCCCTTCGCCATGCGCTCGCGCATTGCCGCGCGCCTGAAGGTGATGTCGCGGCTGGACATCTCCGAACGCCGTCTGCCGCAGGATGGTGCGATCAAGCTCAAGGTCTCCCGGACCCGCTCGATCGACTTTCGCGTCAACTCGTTGCCCACGGTGTACGGCGAGAAGATCGTGCTGCGGATTCTCGACCCGACCTCGGCGCAGATCGGCATCGATGCGCTGGGCTTCACCCCGCAGCAGCGCACGCTGTATGAGGGCGTGCTCGATCATCCCCAGGGCATGATCCTGGTCACCGGCCCGACCGGCAGCGGCAAGACGGTCACCCTCTATACCGGCCTGAACATTCTCAACGAGGTGCAGCGCAATATCTGTACCGCCGAGGATCCGGTGGAGATCAAGGTGCCGGGGGTGAACCAGGTCAACGTGCTGCCCAAGATCGGGCTGGATTTCGCCAGCGCCCTGCGCGCCTTCCTGCGCCAGGATCCCGACGTGGTGATGGTGGGCGAGATCCGCGACCTGGAAACTGCCGAAATTGCGGTGAAGGCGGCACAGACCGGCCACCTGGTGCTCTCCACGGTGCACACCAACTCCGCGGCGGAGACCCTGACCCGCCTGGCCAACATGGGGGTGCCGCCGTTCAACATCGCAAGCTCAGTGAGCCTGATCATCGCCCAGCGCCTGGCACGGCGGCTGTGCAAGCAGTGCAAGCAGGAGGCGGAGATCCCCCGCGAGGCACTGCTGCGAGAAGGCTTCACCGAAGAGGAAGTCGATAGCGCTACGGTCTTCGAAGCGGTAGGCTGCAAGCATTGCACCCACGGCTACAAGGGGCGTGTGGGGATCTACGAGGTGGTGCCGATCAGCAACAAGATGAGCCAGCTGATCATGCGCAACGGCAACTCCATGGATTTCGATCAGTTGGCTCGTGAAGAAGGCCACCCGGACCTGCGCCGCAGCGGCCTGTTGAAAGTGATGCAGGGCGTCACCAGCCTGACCGAAGTGAACCGCGTCACCAAAGACTGACAATCCTCAAGCCACGCTCATTCGCGCCGATGATAATAAGAGCAGGGAGCGAGACGCAGAGAGAACAGCAGGGGAACTATGGCAACGAAAACGGCGAGAGCGCCACGTAAGCTGAAGCTTTATCGCTGGCGCTGGTCGGGCAAGGGGCCCGGCGGCAGGCTGGTGAGCGGCGAGGTCGTGGCTGCCGAGAAGTTCGAGGTCGAACGCGAACTGGCCAACCAGAACATCATCGTCAAGCGGGTTCGGCGCAAGAGTGGGCTGGGTGGCGGCATGGGCAAGATCAAGCCCCGCGACGTGATGCTCTTCGCCCGCCAGATGGCTACCATGATTCGCGCCGGGGTGCCGGTGCTGCAGGCCTTCCAGGTGGTGGCCGAGAGCATTCGCAAGCCCGCCATGAGCGCCGTGGTCCAGCAGATGATGAACGAGGTCGCGGCCGGTTCGAGCTTCTCGCAGGCGCTGCGCAACCACCCCGATCACTTCGACAGCCTGTTCTGCAACCTGGTGGAGGCCGGTGAAAGCTCCGGCTCGCTGGACCGCATGCTCGACCGTGTCGCCACCTACAAGGAGAAGGTGGAGTCGCTCAAGGGCCGGGTGAAGAAGGCGCTGTGGTATCCCATTGCGGTGATCCTGGTGGGTGTCGCCGTGACCGCGCTGCTGTTGATCAAGGTGGTGCCCCAGTTCGAGAGCCTGTTCCACGGCTTCGGCGCCGAGCTGCCGGCGATGACCCGCATGACCATCGCCCTTTCCGAGTTCGCCCAGCAGTACTGGCTGTGGGGCCTGGGCGGGCTGATCGCTTTCGTCTACCTGATGCGCCAGGGCATCAAGCGTTCGCCTTCGTTCGCCTACCGGGTGCATGCCTTCATGCTCAAGGTGCCTGTGCTGGGCGATATCTTCGACAAGTCGGCGGTGGCGCGCTATTCCCGCACCCTGGCCACCACCTACGGCGCCGGGGTGCCCATGGTGGAGGCACTGGACATCGCCGCCGGCGCTACCGGCAACCTGGTCTACGAGCGTGCCACCCGGCAGGTGCGTGAAGACGTCGCTACCGGCCAGCAGCTGCACTTCGCCATGCGCCTGACCGAACTGTTCCCGGCGCTTGCCGTGCAGATGGTGGGCATCGGCGAGGAGTCCGGCTCGCTGGACGCCATGCTCAACCGCGTGGCCGACTATTACGAGGAAGAGGTCGACAACAAGGTCGATGCCCTGACCTCGCTGCTGGAGCCGCTGATCATCGTGGTGCTGGGCGTGCTGGTCGGTGGCCTGGTGGTCTCCATGTACCTGCCGATTTTCGAGCTGGGAACGGTGTTGTGAACATGCAGCCTGACATGCTTGAGCGCTTGGTCGCGCTCGCAACGGAGCGAGAGGATATAGCAGCGCTTTGGCTATACGGGTCACGCGCACGTGGTGACCATGGTTTGCTGAGCGACTACGATCTCGCCGTTGCCTTTACTGATTGGCTGGAGTCCCCCTTGGAGCGCAGGCTTCGGCCTGAGCTCCTTGCGCTTGACTGGCAAGAAGCGCTAGGACTGCCTGAGGAGAAACTCAGTGTAGCGGACCTCGGCATCTGCCCCATCCCTCTAGGCTGGAGCATTCTTGAACAAGGGCATCTATTGCTCGATAAGCATCCGCAAGTAAGAATGACTCAGGAGTCCCGCATCATGTCCCGCTGGGAGGACGAGTTTTCACATCTTGCGAGGCGTTATGGGTGATTCAAGACCAGGCATCTCCTATTTAGTCTCTCTTCGCCAGCATATAGAAGAATGCGAGACGGACATTGGCACACTGAACCAGATCGCCAAGGGTCGTCCATGGACGAGGCTAGAGCGGCATGCTGCCGAACGTACACTGCAGATCTTGATCGAAGGCTGCATTGGAGTTGCTAAGCATTGGGCCAAGCGAGAAACCGGCAAGGTCAGCCAGAGTGCGCTTGGCGCTTTCGAAACGCTCATCGAGCGAGGCGTGATCGGTCATGAAGTTCCGTGGCGAAAGGTTATTGGTCTGCGAAACGTTCTGGTACATGACTATCTGGAAGTGGATGAACAAGTGGTTGCGGAAGTGATTCAAACCGGTCATTTCAAACCCCTTGTTAGCTTCGCCAGGCAAGCGATCGCCGCCCTCGAGACTTGAACAGAGTAAGGATTCGTTTTGCCTGATCTCCCCCCTGCGATTCTATGGCCGCTGGTTGCCGTGCTGGGCCTGTGCCTGGGCAGCTTCCTCAATGTGGTGATCATGCGCCTGCCGGCGATGCTGATGCTGGGCTGGCGGGCCGAGGCCCGCGAGGCGCTGGAGCTGCCCGAAGAGGAATCGCCCCATTTCAACCTGCTGGTGCCGCGCTCGATCTGCCCCCAGTGCGAAACGCCCATTGCCTGGCATGACAACCTGCCGGTCATCGGCTGGCTGAAGCGTCGCGGCCGCTGTGCTTCCTGTGAGACTCGCATCAGCCCGCAATATCCGCTAGTGGAAATGGCAGGGGCCGGCCTGGCGCTGGCCGCCCTGGCGATCTTCGGCGCGACCTGGCAGGCGCTGTTCATCTACGCCGCCTGTCTCACGCTCCTGGCGCTGGCGGTCATCGACCTGCGCACCCAGCTGCTGCCCGACGTGGGCACCCTGCCCTTGCTATGGGCCGGGCTGCTCTATCAGCTGCTGTTCCAGCCTTTGATGCTATCCAGTGCGGTGATCGGGGCCATGGCGGGCTACCTGGCACTGTGGAGCGTCTACTGGCTGTTCAAGCTGGTGACCGGCAAGGAAGGCATGGGCTACGGTGACTTCAAGCTTCTTGCGGCACTGGGCGCCTGGCTGGGCTGGCAGTACCTGCCGATGGTGCTGATCCTCTCTGCCGGCGTGGGAGCCATCGTCGGCATCGCCATGCAGCTCGCTTTGCCCCGCCTGCGCGGCATGCCGATGCCCTTTGGCCCCTTCCTCGCCAGCGCGGGCATGATTGCGCTGCTGGTCGGTGAGCCGCTGATGGCCGCCTACATCGGCTGGACGTTCTAATCTGCGGGAGAGTGATTGTGATCGTGGGTGTCACTGGCGGTATCGCCTCCGGCAAGAGCACCGTGGCGCGGGCCTTCGCGGCACACGGCATCCCTTGGGTGGACGCCGACGACGTAGCGCGTGAAGTGGTCGAGCCCGGCGAGCCGGCGCTGGCCGAGATTGCCGAGCGCTTCGGACCGCGCGTGTTACTGGCCGACGGCGGCCTTAACCGCCGCGCCTTGCGCGAGATCGTGTTCGCCGACGAGAGCGAGCGCCGCTGGCTGGAGTCGGTGACCCACCCGCGCATTCGCCAGCGCCTCGTCGCGCACCTGGAGCGGCTGCAGGCCGAGGGCGCCCCCTACGTGCTGCTGGTCTCGCCGCTGCTGTTCGAATCGGGCCAGAGCGAGATGGCCGACCGCTGCCTGGTGATCGACGTACCCGAGAGCCTGCAGATCGAGCGCACCGCCGCCCGCGACGACGTCGACGATGCCCAGGCCCGTGCCATCGTCGCCGCCCAGATGCCGCGTAGCGAGCGCCTGGCCCGCGCCGACGATGTGATCGACAATAGCGGTAGCGAAGAGGACCTTGCCGCCCAGGTGGCCGAACTGGACCGCCGCTATCGGGAGATGAGACTTTCATGAGCCAACACAACCAACGCCCCCTGACCGTCGCCTGCCCGCAGTGCCAGAAGAAAGTGGTGTGGAGCGAGAAGAATCCCTACCGCCCCTTCTGCAGCGAGCGCTGCAAGCTGATCGACCTGGGCGCCTGGGCCGACGAGTCGCATCGCATTGCCGGGGAGCCGGCACTCGACGAAACCAACATCGACGAGTGGCTGGCCCAGGCCGAGCGAGACCCTCGGCCGTGACCCTGGCGCCGGCGCCGACCTACCGCCTGCTCGCCGAGCTGGAGGCGGCCTTCGATGATCTGATCGAACGCACCGAGGCGCTGCTGGCGGCCTATGCGGCCTCGCCCGCCGAGGCCTGGGCCTTCCAGGCCGAGGCCAGCAGCGAATGGCTGCGCCGGGCCCTGCTCGACTTCTGGTATACCGATGGCCAGGACGGCCGCGCCACCCGCAGCCATGTGGGGCTGATTGCCGCCGACGACAGCCTCATGAGCCGGGTCGCCGAGGTGAATGCGGCCAAGGCCGTATTTGCCGAGCGGCTGGCACGGATCAAGACCGAATACCCGCCGCTGCTGGCCGAGGCCAAGGCGGTGCTGCCCTTCCGCCATCCCCAGTTGCACGACCACCTGCGTGGCAGCGGCCTGGCGCGGCTGCACTTGAAGCAGTGCTGGCGCGCCATTCCCCTGGCCGAAGCGCCGGTGGCCCGGGTGCGCCTGGCGTGGTACTCGAGCGGCCGCTCGATCAAGCGCCTGACGGTGAGCGAGGTGGAGAAGAAGCTGCTGACCCTGGACAGCGATGCGCCCCACGTGCGCATTCAGTTACGCAAGCTGGCCGCGCTGCCTTCCGGCGAGCCGCTAGCCCAGGTGCAAAGCCAGGCACCGCTGATGCGTGCCAACCTGTTCTACTGCGAGCCGCTCGAGGATGGCCGCACCCGACGCGCCATGAACGTGGCGTTGCCGCTGTTCGTGCCTGCCCCACGCGGGCGCCTGCCCGACCACAACCTGCCGCCGGCCACCCCGCCGCCGCAGCGCACCCGCGCCCGGCGCAGCGACGAGAAACTGGAAGAGCATCCCTACCTGCCCAGCCTGCGTATCTACCGCTACCGCTGAGCTTTTCGCCCGCCCACCGGCAGCCCCCTGCGCTTGATCTGTATCATGCAGCAGGCACGCGACTCCTCCATACTGTATTAGCACGCTCTTTACTCATGAGGAGAACGGTTGGTGAAGCCCCTGAACGTTGACCAGGTCTATCGCGCCTGCCCCGAGGATGCTTTCGATTTCGAGATCACCAGCGAGCTGGAGTCGCTGGACATGCTCAGTGGCCACGACCGCGCACGCGATGCGCTGGATTTCGGCACAGCCATGCGCAGCGAAGGCTTCAACCTCTATGTGC
The DNA here is from genome assembly GCF_013697085.1 of Billgrantia kenyensis. Taxonomy (GTDB): domain Bacteria; phylum Pseudomonadota; class Gammaproteobacteria; order Pseudomonadales; family Halomonadaceae; genus Halomonas; species Halomonas kenyensis. The sequence continues at coordinate 27,335 of NZ_JACEFT010000008.1, read as the reverse complement.
TGGGGCACCCCGGCCACGGCAAGCACCAGTTAGTGGGTCGCTTTCTCACCGAGCGTTCTCGCGACGAGCCCACGCCACCGGATATCGCCTACCGCTACAACTTCGATGACTCCTCCCAACCATTGCACCTGCTGCTGCCGACCGGCATGGGGCGGGTATTGCGTGCCGATCTCGAACAGCTGGCCGAGGAGCTGCGCGGCGCGATTCCGGCGGTATTCGAGGGCGACGAGTACCAGAACCGCGTGCACGAGCTGAAGCAGGCGATGGGCGAGCGCCAGCGCGATGTGGTGGAAGCGATTCGGCGCGAGGCGCAGGAGCACGACATCCTGTTGCTCTCCACCCCCAATGGCTTCACGTTCGCCCCTGCGACCGCCGACGAAAAGATGATGTCGCCCGAGCAGTTCGAGAAGCTCGACCAGGAGGACCGTGAACGCATCGAAGGAACGGTGGCGGTCCTGCAGAAGAAGCTGACCAAGGCCATTCGCCAGATGCCGCGCCTGGCCAAGCAGCTACGCGAGCAGATCAACACCCTCAACGAGGAGATGCTGCAGACGGCCATCGATGCCCCGCTGGCCGAGCTGGAGGAGCGCTACCAGGATCACGACGGCATCCAGAAGCACCTCAAGGCGATCCGTGAGGCGATGGTGCTGCACGTGGATTCGTTCATCGATGACGACCCCGGCATCCCGCCGGAGGCGATCTTCAGCCGCTTTCACATCAACCTGATCGTCGACAATACCGGCTGCGAGGGGGCCCCGGTGGTCTACCTCGACCTGCCCACCCACCAGCATCTGGTCGGTCGCATCGAGCACCACGTGCACAACGGTACCCTGGTGACCGATTTCTCGCTGATTCGCGCCGGCGGGCTGCACCGGGCCAACGGTGGCTATCTGGTGCTGGACGTGCGCGCCCTGCTCATGCAGCCAGGCGCCTGGGAGACCCTGAAGCGGGTGTTGCGCGCCGGCGAGATCCGCACCGAGTCGCTGGAGCAGGCCTATGGCCTGATCAGCACCACCACGCTGGAGCCCGAGCCGATTCCGCTGGATCTCAAGGTGGTGCTGCTCGGCGAGCGGCTGTTCTATTACCTGCTGTGCGAGCACGATCCCCAGTTCCTCGAGCTGTTCAAGGTGCAGGCCGATCTCGAGGATGACCTGGATCGCAACCATGGCAACCAGCCGCTCTATGCGCGTATGGTGGCGACCCTGGCGCGGGAGTCTTCGCTGCGACCGCTGGATCGCAGCGGCGTGGCGGCGGTGATCGAGCGCGCCAGCCGCCTGGCCGATGACCAGAGCAAGCTCACCGCCCGCCAGCGTGCCTTGAGCGACCTGCTGGAGGAGGCGGATCACTGGGCCGACCAGGCGCGAGCCAAGGTGATCTCGCGCCAGCACGTCGAGAAGGCGGTGGCGCAGCAGCTGTGGCGGGCCAGCCGGATTCATGAGCGCAGCCACGATGCCATCCGCCGCGGCATCGTCGCGATCCAGGTCGAAGGCCAGCAGGTGGGCCAGGTCAACGGCCTCTCGGTCATGAGCCTGGGCGGCTATGCCTTTGGCCAGCCTGCACGGATCACCGCCACCGCCAGGCCCGGCGCCGGCCAGGTGGTGGACATCGAACGCGAGGCTCGCCTGGGCGGTCGCCTCCACTCCAAGGCGGTGATGATCCTGTCGCGCTGCCTGGCTCACCGCTACGCGCCGGATACGCCGCTTTCGCTCTCCGCCAGCCTGGCTTTCGAACAGTCCTACGGCGGGATCGAGGGTGACAGCGCTTCGGTGGCGGAAATATGCGCGCTGATCTCGGCGATTGCCCGGGTGGGTATCGAGCAGCGCCTGGCGGTGACAGGCTCCATCGATCAGCATGGCCGCGTGCAAGCCGTGGGCGGGGTCAACGAAAAGATCGAGGGCTTCTTCGATATCTGTCAGGCGCGGGGCGGCGTCAAGGGGCATGGCGTGCTGCTGCCGGCCACCAACGTGGAGCACCTGATGCTCAAGCGCGAGGTTCGCGAGGCGATCGCTGCCGGCGATTTTCACGTCTATGCCGTCGAGCACCTGGACGAGGCCCTGCAACTGCTGACCGGCATGACGCCCGGGGAGCGGGATGAAGAGGGCCACTATCCTGCCGATAGCATCAATGCCCGGGTCGTGGAACGACTCGAGGCTTTCCATCAGGCGGTCAAGAAAGCCCAGGGCAGCGACAAGGGCAAGGGGAACGACAGCCGAGAAACGGCCAACGATGGCAACGAGGAGTCCGGCAATGACGACTGACGATGTCTTGCACGAGGAGCAGCAGGCGCTCGAGGCAGCGCGTGTGCTGGCGCTGCTCGATGCTTCCCGGCATAGCCTGGCGGCGCTTGCCGCGGCGGTGGACCTGGCCAGCCAGCGACATGCCGAGCTGGTTGCCCTCTACGTGGAGGACCTGGATCTGCTGAAGTGCGCCGCCTTCCCCTTCTCCTGCGAGATTGGCGCCCAGTCGGGCCTGAGCCGGCCACTCACGCACGACTCACTGGAGGCCAGTATCGCCCGGCAGCTGCAGCGGGTGAACCAGGCCCTGACGGGCGCCGTGGCCGGACGCAGCCTGCGCCATCGGCTCGAGGTGAGCCGCGGTCAGGTCGCCGCCACGGCACTGGCCATGGCCGAGCCCGGCGATGTGCTGGTGCTCGGCAAGACCGGCCTGAGCGAGCGCTGGGGCAGCCGGCTTGGCTCCACCAGCCGCCGGCTGATCCTGGAAGCCCCCTGCACGGTGCTGCTGTGGGACGAACGCCATCCCTATCGCCGCGGCCCGCTGCGCTGGCTGGAAACACCCCCTGAAGGTGCCACCCCTCTGGCAACGGGCACGCCGGTGATCGCCGATTGGCTGGCTGCCCTGTTCGACGGTATCGCTCCCCTGCCCGTGCAGCATGCCGGTGAGCTGGAACGCATGCTGGCCCGTGCCGATGCCGGCGGACTGCTGCTGCAACGTGGCGAGCTCGACGTGCTGCTCAAGGAGGACCCGGAGCTGTTGGCCAGGGTACCGCTACCGATCCTGGTGGTGACGTAACTCAGAAGTCGCGGCCCTGCTCGACCCTGCGCCTCATCCAGGCGCCGATGAGCAGCAGCAGGGCCAGGGCGAACAGCGGCAGCAGGAGGTCGGCGGAAATGGGGTCGTCGCCCCGCGACACGGCGTTGAGCCCGCTATGGATGGCACTGGCATAGACTGCCCACTTGATGCCGAGACCGAGCACCGCGGCAACCACGAAGGTATAGAGCGGAAGCCGACACAGCCCCGCGGCGTAGTTGATCACCGAGTGGGGAAAGCCGGGTAGCACGCGCAGGGCACACTGGGTCAGCAGGTCGCTGCGCGCCGCGAGCATTTTCATGATCTTGCGAGTCAGGCCCTGGGGGTTCCAGCGCGCACCGAAGAGAGAGGCCAGCTGGTAGGCCCCCAGCGCGCCCCCGACGCTGCCAACAATCAGCATGGGCGTGGCGATGTGCGGCGGGTAGAAGGGCGCGATGAGCCACAGCCCGATGCTGCCGGGCAGCCCCAGCGCCAGGGTGATGGCCATGGTCAGGATCACGGCGATGACCACCAGCGGGTGGTGGGAGGCCTGCTCGACCCACTGCTTGACGGCCATGAGGTCGGGCGAATGCCACACCCAAAGGTAGGCAGCCATGGCCGCACTGGCGCCCACGGCCACCAGGCGCCAGCGGCGGCGAAGCGAGAAGTCTTTCGGCATCAAAGAGTGTCCATTGGATTTGCGCCAATGGTGCCATGCTCATCGCGCCAGGTCACTTCCCGGCAGCGACGGACCCCATCCGGCATCAGGCGTCGAGCTCGCCCTGCCTCTCGACCGGGGCCACATCGGTGGCAACCGATGCCTCACCAGACTGCAGCGGGCTATCTTGCAGTCGCTGCATGGCGGCAACACGCAGGTCCACATAGCGCAGCAGGACGAGTTGGGCAAACAGCAGCGCCAGGCACCACATGAATCCCTTGATTACGCTCACTTTGATATCCTCGATGTCTCTGCCAAGGCACAGCCAGGGCATGCAGGGGCGACGAGCCCCGTCGAATCGAGTGTAGTCCTCGTCGTGGGGAAAAGATAGATAGTTAGGCTGCTATTTTATATTCCTGCGTCAGTTCGCTACAGCCGCTCTTCCACCCGCTCGAGAATTTGCCGGCTTACCTTGCTGACCAGCGGCTTGGCGGCCTTGTTCACCGCCTTCTCGACCAGGCGATTGCGCAAGGTGTAGGTGAGGGTAAGGGAGACCTGAGTGCCCTCCGCCACCGGGCTCAGCCGGTAGCATCCCTGGTTGTGGACGCCTTCCACCGACTCCCAGGCCAGGACCTCGGGCGCGCGGCTTTCGGTAATTGCCACGTCGAAGGTCCAGTCCATCCCCACGGCGTGGACGAACCAGCGATAGCGCTCGCCGCCGAGCGGCTCGATGCGCTGGATCAGATCGGAGTAGTCGGCAAAGTCCTCCACCCGGTTGAGCAGAGCGAAGACCCGTTCCGGCGTAGCCTTGAGAATTGCACTGTGTTCAATGGTGGCCATGCGGTTCCCTATGCTGCTTTACGACGCTAAAATACCCCTCCTTCACTCTGCAGGGTACCCATCCTGCATCAGGATGGCTAACGGGAATAGCTAGTCTCCGTTGATACAGGCATTCTCGGATGCGCTCAGAAATTCGACAGTTTCTTAGTCGATCAATAGTTACGAACAAATAGCCGAGCGAGATGAAGCGCTAGGCGCGAGGAGCGCAGTACCAGGAGCATATGGGGTATATGTGACTGGTATAAGCACCGCAGTAACACAGCGATTCGCTCGCGCAGGCATTTGATTTTCATTCTTCCACTGAGGTAGTCCATGTCCACACCCAAGGTCGGTTTCGTCTCACTAGGCTGCCCCAAGGCACTGGTGGATTCCGAGCGTATCCTGACCCAGCTGCGCACCGACGGCTACGAGATCGTGCCCAGCTACGACGACGCCGATGTGGTGGTGGTCAATACTTGCGGCTTCATCGACAGCGCCAAGGCGGAGTCGCTGGACGCCATCGGCGAGGCCCTCGCCGAGAATGGCAAGGTGATCGTCACCGGCTGCATGGGCGTGGACGAGAGCGTGATCCGCGACGTCCACCCCAGCGTGCTGGCCGTGACCGGCCCCCAGCAGTACGAGCGGGTGGTGGGCGCCGTGCACGAGGCGGCGCCGCACCTGCACCAGCACGATCCCCACATCGACCTGGTGCCGGCCCAGGGCGTGAAGCTCACTCCGCGCCACTATGCCTACCTCAAGATCTCGGAAGGCTGCAATCACAGCTGCAGCTTCTGCATCATTCCTTCCATGCGCGGCAAGCACGTGAGCCGCCCGGTAGGCGACGTGCTGCGTGAAGCCGAGGGCCTGGCCAAGGCCGGCGTGAAGGAGCTGCTGGTGATCTCCCAGGACACCAGCGCCTACGGCGTGGACCTGCGCTATGCGCCGAGCGAGTGGCGCGGTCGTGAGGTCAAGACTCGCCTCACCGAGCTGTGCGAGGCGCTCTCCGAGCTGGGCATTCGCGTGCGGCTGCACTACGTCTACCCCTACCCCCACGTCGACGAGCTGATCCCGCTGATGGCCGAGGGCAAGATCCTGCCCTACCTGGACATTCCGTTCCAGCACGCCAGCCCCAGGGTGCTCAAGGCGATGAAGCGTCCCGCCTTCGAGGACAAGACTCTGGCCCGCATCAAGCGCTGGCGCGAGATCTGCCCCGAGCTGACCATCCGCTCGACGTTCATCGTCGGCTTCCCCGGCGAGACGGAAGAGGACTTCCAGTACCTGCTCGACTGGCTGAGCGAAGCGCAGCTCGACCGCGTGGGCTGCTTCCAGTACTCACCGGTGGAGGGCGCGCCGGCCAACGAGCTGGGCCTGGAGCCGGTGCCGGACGAAGTGAAGCAGGAGCGCTGGGAGCGCTTCATGGCGCACCAGCAGCTGATCTCCGCTGCCCGTCTGGAGCAGAAGATCGGCCGCGAGATCGAGGTGCTGGTGGATGAAGTCGACGAGGAAGGACCCATCGGCCGCAGCGAGGCCGATGCCCCCGAGATCGACGGCATGGTGTTCCTGGAGGCCAAGCGCACCCTGCGCCCCGGCGACGTGGTACGCGCCCGCGTCACCAACGCCGACGAGTACGATCTCTGGGCCGAGGTGATCGAGGAAGAAACACCGGTGAAGTTCTTAGACTTCTATAGTGCATAGAAAGTCCTGTCTTCGGCCATGCGTCGTTAAAATTCGGCTTAGAATACTCATTTACAGCTTGTAAACTCCGTTTCTGCGCCGAATTTTTGTGACCCACATGGATGTGGGAAATGCGTTGGCCCGTAGGGAACGGGCCTAGCCCTAGCCTGGCCATTGCCAGGCCTTCCCTCTAGGTTGACTGATACAGCTAAACAAGAACGCCGCCCCGAAGGGCGGCGTTCTTGTTTGAGCCTTGGCTCATCGGGCTCCGCTAGCGGAGCCCGAGGGGGACGATCAGTCCTGACCCATCTGCTGCTTGATGAGGTCGCCGATGGTGGTCGGGCCACCGCTCTCGACTTCCTGCTCGCGCAGCTTCTTCAGGTTCTGACGAGTGTCGTCCTGGTCCTTGGCCTTGATCGACAGGTTGATCGCGCGGTTCTTGCGATCGACGTTGACGATGCGGGCTTCGACGGTGTCGCCTTCGCTCAGCACGTTGCGCGCGTCTTCGACGCGGTCGGCGCTGATCTCGGACGCCTTGAGCACGGCGACGACGTCAGTGGCCAGCTCGACGTGGGCTTCCTTGGCATCGACTTCGACCACGCGGCCGGAGACGATGGAGCCCTTGTCGTTGACGGCCAGGTACTCGGCCACCGGGTCGGAGTCGAGCTGCTTGATGCCAAGCGAAATGCGCTCACGCTCCGGGTCGATGGAGAGAATGACGGCTTCCGCTTCGTCGCCCTTCTTGAAGCGACGCACGGCTTCTTCGCCAGTCTCGGACCAGGAGAGGTCGGAGAGGTGAACCAGGCCGTCGATGCCGCCTTCCAGACCGATGAAGATACCGAAGTCGGTGATCGACTTGATGGTACCGGCAACGCGGTCGCCCTTGTTGTACTGGGCGTTGAAGGTTTCCCACGGGTTCGGGGTGCACTGCTTGATACCCAGGGAGATACGACGACGCTCCTCGTCGATGTCGAGGATCATGACATCCACGTCGTCGCCGATGTTGACGACCTTGGACGGGTGGATGTTCTTGTTGGTCCAGTCCATCTCGGAGACGTGAACCAGGCCTTCGACACCCTCTTCCAGCTCGGCGAAGCAGCCGTAGTCGGTGAGGTTGGTGACGCGGGCCGGAACCACGGTACCCTCGGGGTAGCGGTCCTTGATGTTGACCCACGGATCTTCGCCCAGCTGCTTCAGACCCAGGGAGACGCGGTTGCGCTCGCGGTCGAACTTGAGCACCTTGACGTTGATCTCGTCGCCCACGGCAACGATCTCGCTCGGATGCTTGATGCGCTTCCAGGCCATGTCGGTAATGTGCAGCAGGCCATCGACGCCGCCCAGGTCGACGAAGGCGCCGTAGTCGGTGAGGTTCTTGACGATACCGATGATCTGCTGGCCTTCCTGCAGGGTGGCGAGCAGGGCTTCACGCTCGGCGCTGTTCTCGGCTTCGAGTACGGCGCGGCGGGAAACGACCACGTTGTTGCGCTTGGGGTCGAGCTTGATGACCTTGAAGTCGAGTTCCTTGTGCTCGAGATGCGCGGTGTCGCGCACCGGACGCACGTCGACCAGGGAACCCGGGAGGAATGCACGGATGGAGTCGATGTCGACGGTGAAACCGCCCTTGACCTTGCCGTTGATCACGCCCTTGACGATCTCTTCCTTCTCGAAGGCCGCTTCCAGAACCTTCCAGGCTTCGGCGCGCTTGGCCTTCTCGCGAGACAGACGGGTCTCGCCGAAACCGTCCTCGACGGCTTCCAGGGCGACGCTGACTTCGTCGCCGACGGCGATGGTGAGTTCGCCGCTATCGTCGCGGAACTGCGCCGCGGGAATCTGTCCTTCAGACTTCAGGCCGGCATGGACGGTGACCCAGTCACCTTCGATGTCGACGACGGTAGCCGTGACGATGGCGCCCGGCTCCATGTTGATGTCCTGCAGTGACTGTTCAAACAGTTCAGCAAAGCTTTCGCTCATGATTTTCCTACGTGATCAACGGTGTGAGGCGTTGCCGCCTTCTCCGCACCACCAGCGAGTGCGGGCCTAATTTGCCAAACCCCCGGGGATGTTAGCGCTGGTTGGACCTGGCCGGACTTGCAAGAATGTTGGTGCCCGACCATGCCATGACATCCGCTCGAGGGCGCCGCAAGGGAGATCAAGTCTCGGGGGCGAGGCCGCGCTGGGCCAGCCACTCCGTCAACCGTTCCACCACTTCCGGTATACTCAGGCTCGTGGTATCGAGCTCAATGGCATCGTCTGCCGGCTTGAGCGGGGCCACGCTGCGCTGCATGTCACGTGCATCGCGTGCCTGAATTTCCTTCAAAAGACTCGATAGACTAGCATCCACCCCTGCTTCCTGCAACTGAAGGTAGCGCCTGCGCGCACGCTCTTCCGCGCTCGCCGTGAGGAACACCTTCAGCTCGGCATCGGGAAACACCACGGTGCCCATGTCGCGGCCGTCGGCCACCAGCCCAGGCGGTGTTCTGAAGTCGCGCTGGCGCTGCAGCAGCGCCTGGCGCACGCCGTTGAGCGATGCCACCCGGGAGGCGGCATCGCCCGCCTGTTCGGTGCGGATCTCACGGCTGACATCGTCACCTTCGAGCAGGATGCGCGTGGCGTCGGCCTCGGCCAGGAATTCGACGTCCAGGGTGGCGGCAAGCCGCTCCAGCGCCGGCTCGTCGTCAAGCGCCACGCCGTGGCGCCGGGCTGCCAGCGCGGTAAGACGGTAGAGCGCCCCGCTGTCGAGCAGGTGCCAGCCCAGGCGTTCGGCAACCAGGCGGCTGATGGTGCCCTTGCCGGCACCACCGGGCCCGTCGAGGGTCAGCACCTTGGCCGCTTGACTCATGCGCCCGCCTCGCTCTCTTCGCTCTCGGCTTCTTCGCTGACCCGCAGGCCCACGGTGCAGGCAAGCTCGGTGAAACCGGGAAACGAGGTGGCGACATTGGCGCAGTCGTCGATGACGATCTCCTCGCCAGCGCGCAGCGAGGCGACGACGAAGGACATGGCAATGCGGTGATCGCCCAGGCTGTCGATGCGCCCGCCGCCGAAGACGGCTTCACGATCGCCGGCACCGACGATGTCGATGCCGTCCTCGCGTACGGTATGCTCGACGCCCAGGGTGGCCAGGCCGTCGGCCATGGCCTGGATGCGGTCGGACTCCTTGACCCGGAGCTCCTCCGCGCCACGCAGGCGAGTGGTGCCCTCGGCGCAGGCGGCGGCGATGAACAGCGCCGGGAACTCGTCGATGGCCAGCGGCACCTGGTCGACGGGTATGTCGATACCCTTGAGCGGCGCGTAGCGGATGTGCAGGTCGGCGACCGGCTCGCCGCCTACTTCACGCTCGTTGGTCAGGTGCAGGTCGGCGCCCATCAGCTTGAGGATGTTGATCACGCCGATGCGGGTGGGGTTGATGCCCACGTGCTCGAGAATCAGGTTGGAGCCCGGCGTAATCGCCGCCGCCACCAGGAAGAAGGTGGCCGAGGAGATGTCGGAGGGCACGTCGATGGGCGCGGCAGTGAGCTTGCCGCCGCCGCTGAGCCAGCAGGTGTCGCCTTCGCGATGCACCTCATAGCCGAAGCCGGCCAGCATGCGCTCGGTGTGGTCGCGAGTGGGTGCGGGCTCGCGCACGCGGGTCTCGCCGTTGGCGTAGAGCCCGGCGAGAAGCAGGCAGGACTTCACCTGGGCGCTGGCCATGGGCATGTCGTAGTCGATGCCCTCGAGCGGCTGGCCGCCATGGATCTTGAGCGGCGGGCGGCCGCCTTCGGCGGTGTCGATCTTCGCCCCCATCAGCCGCAGCGGGTCGGCGACCCGGCCCATGGGGCGCTTGGTCAACGAGGCATCGCCGATCAGTTCAGTGTCGAAGGCCTGCCCTGCCAGCAGCCCGGCAAACAAGCGCATGGCGGTACCGGCGTTGCCTACGTAGAGCGGACCGGCCGGTGCCTTGAGTCCGTGCATGCCGACCCCGTGAACGGTGACCCGCCCCTGATGCGGCCCCTCGATGGCCACGCCCATCTCGCGGAAGGCCTGCAGGGTGGCCAGGCTGTCCTCACCTTCGAGGAAGCCCTTGACCTCGGTCACGCCCTCGGCCAGTGCACCCAGCATGATCGAGCGATGGGAAATCGACTTGTCGCCCGGCACACGAATGCGTCCGGCCACGCGGCCACCGGGCGCGGCCCGGAAGGTGAGCTTTCCTTGTTCTTGCATCTGGTATTCCGCCTGATAACTGGTCTGGTTCAGGAGAGAGTCGAAATAATGCCGTGCATGGCTGGCACGGTCGAAGATGGAGAGCATAGCATCGCCGTCGCCGGCTTCCACCGCCCGGCGCAGTCGCCCCAGCCCCGCTTCGAAGTCGTCGAGGGAGGCCAGCACGGCGTCACGGTTGGCGGTGAAGATATCGCGCCACATCACCGGGTCGCTGCCGGCGATGCGGGTGAAGTCGCGAAAGCCGCCGGCGGCGTAGCGGAAGATCTCCAGCCGCTCGTCCTGGCGTGCCAGGGTATCCACCAGCGAGAAGGCGAGCAGGTGCGGCAAATGACTGGTGCGCGCCAGGACCTGGTCATGGCGCTCCACGTCCATCTCCAGCACCTCGGCGCCGCAGGCGCGCCACAGGGTGCGAACCCGTGAAAGTGCCGTGCTAGCAGTCTCGATGCCCGGCGTGAGGATCACCTTGTGATTGACGTAGAGCCGGGGGTTCGATGCCGCCACGCCGCTCTTCTCCGAGCCGGCGATGGGATGGCCCAGCACCAGCCCCGCCGGCAGCCGGCCGAAGGCCGCCAGGGCGCAGTCGCGCACTGCGGCCTTGGTGCTGCCCACGTCGGTGATCACGACCCGCGGCGCTGCGCCTTCCAGTGCCTCGATGGGCAGCGCCTGGGCCAGTTCGTCCATCACGCTGCGCATGGCCAGCACCGGCACCGCCAGCACGATCAGCGTGGCGCCGGGTACCAACGGCGCGAGCCGGGTGTCGCCGCCGTCGATCAGGCCCATCTCGATGCCGCGCTCGATCTCGTCGCGGTCGGGGTCGCAGGCGGCTATTTCAACCGGCCCGAAGCCGCCGGCAGGTTCAACCGGCCCGAAGCCGCCGGTGGATGCTCCTCCATAGCCCGCTTCACGCAGGGCCGCGGCCAGCGAGCCGCCGATCAACCCCAACCCAACGATGAGGATGCGCGGTTCGGCCGGCAGAGCACTTCGAGCGGGAGTACGCTCCACCACGCCTACAGCACGCCCACGGGATAGGAGCCGAGCACCTTCACTTCGGATGCGCGCAGGCGCACCTCTTCGAGCACGGCGGCGACCCTGGGCTCGTCCACATGACCCTTGAAGTCGATGAAGAAGACGTAGTTCCACACCCCGGTACGCGAGGGCCGCGTCTCCAGGCGGGTCAGGTCGATGCTGTGCCGGTGGAACGGCTCGAGCAGGTCATGCAGTGCACCCGGCTGGTTGCGCATGGCCACCACGATGGAGGTCTTGTCCTCGCCGGACATGGGCACGTGCTGGGTACCGATGATGAGGAAGCGCGTGGAGTTGTCGGGACGATCCTCGATCTTCTCGGCGATCTTCTCCAGGCCGTAGAGCTTGGCGGCCATGTCGCCGGCAATGGCGGCGCTGTGCCACTCGCCCTTGATCATCTTGGCCGCTTCGGCGTTGGACGACACCGGCACCCTTTCGGCACGGGGATAGTGGGCGTCGAGCCACTTGCGGCACTGGGCCAGCGACTGCGGGTGCGAGTAGATCCGCGAGACCTTGTCGCGCAGGGTGGTATCGGCCACCAGCAGGTGGTGGTGGATGCGCAGCACCACCTCGCCGCAGATGCGGATCGAGGAGTCCATGAACGAATCCAGGGTGTGGCTGACCACGCCTTCGGTGGAGTTCTCCACCGGCACCACGCCGTAGTTGACCGCGCCCGCCTCCACTTCGCGGAAGACTTCGTCGATGGCGGCCATGGGCATGCTCACCGCACTCTCGCCAAAGTGCTTGAGCGCGGCTTGCTGGGTGAAGGTGCCCTCCGGGCCCAGGTAGGCCACCTTGGTGGGCTGCTCCAGCGCCAGGCAGGCGGACATGATCTCGCGGAACAGCCGCGCCATCTCCTCGCTGTTGAGCGGCCCCTGGTTGAGTTCCATGATGCGACGCAGTACCTGGGCCTCGCGCTCGGGGCGATAGAAGACGGCGCTGGGGTCGCTCTGGGTCTTGACGTCAGCGACCTGCTTGGCACAGTCGGCCCGCGCACTGATCAGGCGCAGGATCTCGTTGTCGATGCTGTCGATACGCTCGCGCAGCGAGTCGAGGTTCTTCGGGGTGTCGGTCATGGTTATCCCCTGCGTTGCTCGAAGTCGGCCATGAAGTCGATCAGCGCATCGACGGCCGCCTCGGGTACGGCGTTGTAGAGGCTCGCGCGCATGCCACCAACGCTGCGATGCCCCTTGAGATTGAGCAGGCCGGCTTCCTCGGCCTCGGCCAGGAACGGCTTGTCGAGGCGGTCGTCGGCGAGCACGAAGGGCACGTTCATGCGCGAGCGGTTGTTCACGGCAATGGGATTCGAGTAGAGGCCGCTCGAGTCGATGGCGGCATAGAGCTTGGCCGCCTTGCGCGCATTGATGACGGCCATGGCCTCGAGGCCGCCGATGTCATGCTTGAGCCACTGGAACACCAGCCCTGCCAGATACCAGGCGTAGGTGGGCGGCGTATTGACCATGGATCCCGCTTCGGCCATGGCCCGGTAGTCGAACAGGCTGGGCGTGCGCTCGCAGCGCTGGCCGAGCAGGTCGTCGCGTACCAGGACCAGGGTCAGGCCCGCCGGGCCGATATTCTTCTGCGCCCCGGCGTAGATCACCCCGAAGCGAGACACGTCGAGCGGCTCGGCCAGGATACTGGAGGAGTAGTCGCACACCAGCGGCACGTTGACGTCGGGTACGTAGTCGAACTCCAGCCCGCCGATGGTCTCGTTGGCCGTGTAGTGCAGGTAGGCGGCATCCGCCGAGAGCGAGATATCACCCTGGCTGGGCACTTGGCTATGCCCGCTTGGCTCGCTGGTGCCGGCCGTATGCACGCCGAAGCCCAGTTGCTCGGCTTCGGCGCGGGCCTTCTTGCCCCAGATACCGGTATAGAGGAAGTTGGCGCTGCCTCCCCTGCCCAGCAGGTTCATTGGCACCATGGAGAATTGCAGGCTGGCGCCGCCCTGCAGGAACAGCACCCGGTAGTTGTCGGGGACGGCGAGCAGCTCGCGCAGATCGGCCTCGGCCTGTTCGGCGATGGCGACGAACTCCGGCGAGCGGTGGCTCATCTCCATGACCGAGAGACCGCGCCCCTGGTAGTCGAGCATTTCATCCCGCGCCCGCTCCAGTACCGGCGTGGGCAGCGCCGCGGGACCGGCGCAGAAATTATGGTGGCGTGTCATCAGCGTGGGGTTCCGTTCAACTCATATCGTGGCCAGGCGAGATGAGCGCCGGGGACAAGCCGTAGCGAGGGTTTTTTGCCATGGATGGCAAAAATAGCGCCCAGGGATGGGTTCACAGCGCCCTCGCGAGGCTTGTCGCCGGAACAGCTCATCGCTTTCCGGGCTTGAAACGCGCTTACTCGTCGTTCTGGCTTTCGTCTACGCCGTTCTGGTCCGCATCTGGCCCTTCCTGCAGCTCACTCTCCGGCCCATTGTCGGCGCCATCTTCCGCGTCGATATCCAGACCGTTCTCGGGCTCGTCGATGCGCACGGTCTTGACCAGCTTCTCGTCGTTGCCCAGGCGGATCAGCATCACGCCCTGGGTGTTGCGCGAGGTGATCGAGACCTCGTCGACGCGGGTCCGCACCAGGGTGCCCCGGTCGGTGATCAGCATCATCTCGTCGGCGGAGTAGACCTGCATGGCGGCAACCAGAGAGCCGTTGCGCTCGCTGGTCTGCATGGCGATCACGCCCTGGCCGCCGCGACCGCGCAGCGGGAACTCCTCGAGCCGTGAGCGCTTGCCGTAGCCGTTCTCGGAGGCGGTAAGAATGTAGATCTGCCCGCCGTTGCCATTCTCGATTGCTGCGCCCTCCTCGCCCTCGTTCTCGCTGTCGGCGTCGGCATCGATCTGCTGGCTCTGCGGGATGATCAGACTGATCACCTCGGCGCCGCCCAGCAGCTTCATGCCGCGCACGCCGCGGGCGGTACGACCCATGGCGCGGACGTTGGTCTCCTCGAAGCGGATCGCCTTACCGTTGGACGACAGCAGCATGACGTGGTCGTTGCCGGAGGTGATGGCGGCCCCCACCAGGCGATCGTCCTCTTCTATATCGATGGCGATCAGGCCGACGCTGCGCGGGCGCGAGAACTGGTCGAGACTGGTGCGCTTGACCGTGCCCTTGGCGGTGGCGAAGAAGATGTAGCAGTCGGGGCTGTAGTCCTTCACCGGCATGATGGCGTTGATCGACTCGCCCTCGTCCAGCGGCAGCAGGTTGACCAGCGGCTTGCCCCGCGAGCCGCGGCTGGCCGCCGGCATCTCGTAGACCTTGAGCCAGTAGACCTTGCCCTTGTTGGAGAACAGCAGCACGGTGTCGTGGGTGGAAGCCACCAGCAGGTGCTCGATGACGTCCTCGTCCTTCATGGTGGTGGCCGACTTGCCGCGGCCGCCGCGGCGCTGGGCCTGGTAGTCGGAAAGCGGCTGGGTCTTGGCATAGCCGGTACGCGACACCGTGACCACCATGTCCTCCTCGGCGATCAGATCCTCGATGGAGAGGTCGAGGTGGCTGGCCTGGATCTCGGTGCGGCGGGCATCGCCGAACTGATCGCGCACGGCGATGAGCTCTTCACGAATGACCTCGAGCAGGCGCTCGCTGGAAGCGAGGATGGCCATCAGCTCGGCGATCTTCTCGAGAATGCCAAGGTACTCGTCGAGCAGCTTTTCTGTCTCGAGACCGGTCAGGCGGTGCAAGCGCAGCTCGAGGATGGCCTGGGCCTGGGCCGGCGAGAGGCGGTAATCGGTGCCGGTGGTGTTGAGGCCGAAGCCCTCTTCGAGCTCCTCGGGCTTGCACGAGGTGGCGCCGGCCCGCTCGAGCATGGCGGTGACCTGCCCGGGCTGCCACACCTTGTCGAGCAGCTTCTCCTTGGCCTCGGCGGCGCTTGGCGAGGCCTTGATCAGCTCGATCACCTCGTCGATGTTGGAGATGGCGACCGCCAGGCCTTCGAGGATATGGCCGCGCTCGCGGGCCTTCTTCAGCTCGTACAGGGTACGCCGGGTGACGACTTCGCGGCGGTGGCGAATGAAGGCTTCGAGCACCTCCTTGAGGTTGAGGATCTTCGGCTGGCCATCTTCGATGGCGACCATGTTGATGCCGAAAACGTTCTGCAGCTGGGTCTGGGCGAAGAGGTTGTTGACCACCACCTCGCCGGACTCGCCGCGCTTGACCTCGATCACCACGCGCAGGCCGTCCTTGTCGGACTCGTCGCGCAGCTCGGCGATGCCTTCGATCTTCTTGTCCTTGACCAGCTCGGCGATCTTCTCGATCAGCCGCGCCTTGTTAACCTGGTACGGCAGCTCGGTGACGATGATGTGGTCACGACCGCTCTTCTCATGGTGCTCGATGGTGTGGCGGGCACGCACGTAGATGCGGCCGCGGCCGGTACGGTAGGCCTCGAGGATCCCGGCGCGGCCGTTGATGATGCCGGCGGTGGGAAAATCGGGGCCGGAGATGTACTCCATCAGGTCGTCGACGGTAAGGGTGTAGTCGTCGATCAGCGCCAGGCAGCCGTCGATCACCTCGACCATGTTGTGCGGCGGGATGTTGGTGGCCATGCCCACGGCGATACCCGAAGAGCCGTTGATCAGCAGGTTGGGTACCTTGGTCGGCAGCACCTCGGGGATCCGCTCGGTGCCGTCGTAGTTGTCGACCCAGTCGACGGTGTCCTTCTCGAGGTCGGCCAGCAGCTCATGGGCGAGCCGGGCCATGCGCACCTCGGTGTAACGCATGGCCGCGGCGCTGTCGCCGTCGATGGAGCCGAAGTTGCCCTGGCCGTCGACCAGCACATGACGCATGGAGAAGTCCTGGGCCATGCGCACGATGGTGTCGTAGACGGCGCTATCACCATGGGGGTGGTATTTACCGATGACATCGCCCACCACGCGGGCCGACTTCTTGTAAGGCTTGTTCCAGTCGTTGCTGAGCTCGTGCATGGCGAACAGCACGCGCCGGTGCACCGGCTTGAGGCCGTCGCGCACGTCCGGCAGCGCACGGCCGATGATCACGCTCATCGCGTAGTCGAGGTACGACTGCTTCAGCTCGTCCTCGATGTTGACTGGCAGAATCTCTCTGGCGATGTCACCCATGGGTCGTCGAATCCTTTGCGCTACAGCGGTTTGGCACCAAGAAACACTCCACGAATGCCTGCACGAGCAATTCGCGGCGTTTCCCCAATAAGGAGGCGCCATTACAGCCTGCCATCATACCACTGCGGACGACACAAAGGCAGCTTGCGGCACAGGGCAAAGGGAGCCTGGACACGGCCAGGCAAATCATGTTCGGCCTTATTGCGCTTTCGGCAAGACCAGCGGCTCCAGCGCCTGGCGAATCTCGCCCTCGATGGTCATGGACTGCTTGGCGCGCACGTCGAGCAGAACGAAGGTGAGGTCGGCATCGACGACCGGCTTGTCGTCGCGGATGCGGCGAATCTCCTGGTACATGCGTGCGCTGCGATCACCGAGCTCGGCGATCCGGGTCAGCACCTCCAGGTCATCGCCGGCCACCGCAGCGAGGCGGTAGTTGATGTTGAGATTCACCGCCACGAAGGCCGGGCTGCCGGAAGCGAAGTGACGTGCCAGTTCAGGACGGTCGTCGAAATAGGCCCAGCGCCCCTCCTCGAGGAACTCCAGGTAGCGGGCGTTGTTGACGTGACCGTAGCCATCCAGATGGTAGCCACGGACACGCAGGGTGACCCGGGAAATTCGGTGGTCCATGGTGAGGTTCTCCTTCAATATATGTGCCGCAGTAGGTACCCGCTCGATTCTAGGCCTGCCAGCGCGCCAACTTCAAACGATAGTTTGAATCTACTTGTTGCCTGCACCTCAGTTGCCACTGGAACCGGGGTGTCCCGTTCGCCATAATATGCGTCCTTTTGCTCAGGGAAATTGCGCCATGTGGTTCAAGCACTTGCACCTTTACCGCCTGCACGAGGCAGCGACGATTCCCGCCGCCGATCTCGAGGAGGCCCTGGCCGGCCAGGCGGCTCGTCCGCCCGGCAGCCAGGAGGCCAGGCGCGTGGGGTGGTGTCCGCCCGCCGGGCGTGCCGGCACGGCGCTGCTGCATGAACTGCAAGGGCAGCGGCTGCTGACTATGCTGCGCCATGAGCGACTGCTTCCTGCCGGCGTGGTGCGCGAGGAGGTGGAGGAGCGCGGCGCAGAGATCGAGGCCCGCGAGGGACGCAAGCTGCGGCGCCAGGAGAAGCAGGAGATCAAGGAGCAGGTCTACGAGGAGCTGCTGCCGCGTGCCTTCGTGAGAAGCCAGAAGGTCGACCTGTGGTGGGACACCCGGCGCCACCTGATCGCGGTGAACACCAGTTCGCGCAAGCGTGCCGAAGAGGTGCTCGACCTGCTGCGCGAGACGCTGGGCAGCCTCAAGGTCACGCCGCTGACTTCCCAGACCCTGCCGATGCGTGCCATGACGCAGTGGCTGGCCGATGAGAGTTCGCGCCCCGCTGCCCTGCAGCTGGGCGATCAGGTGGAGCTCAAGGCCAAGGGCGACGATGGCGTTTTGCGTGCGCGGCAGGTGGACCTGGACAGCGATGAGATCCAGCAGCTGCTGGCGGCGGGCAAGCAGGCCAGCCGCCTCGGCATCGAGGTCGAGGGCCGTCTGGGCTACGTGTTGCACGACGACCTGACGCTCAAGTCGCTGCGGTTCAGTGACGCACTGATCGACGAAGCGGGCGAGATCGAGGACGATGGCGATGCCGTGGTGCGACTCGAAGCCGACTTCATGCTGATGACCGGAGCACTGGCCGAGGAGGTTGAGCGCCTGATCGACTGGCTGGGCGGTGAGGCCAATGGCGCTCTGCAGGCAAGTGCATGACCGAAACCGGCAACCAAGTAGAATCAATGACCGAAAACGACGCAGGTGCAACGCCCACCGATCCATGGGCGGATATCCGCCCCTATCGTGATGAAGAAGTGGCGGCGGTGCTGGCGAACCTGGCCGGCAACCGCGAGCTGCTCGATGCCTTGACCCGCTACCGGCTGCCCAGGCTGAGCCATGCGCTGCCCTGGCTGGCTCGTACCCTGGCGGCCTATGCCATTCGCCGCGAGACCCGCGGCGTAGCCAGCGTGCATGACTTCCAGATGCGCGTGGCCTATTACATGGAGCGCATGATTCGCACCTCGACCGACGACTTTCGGGTCGAGGGGCTAGAGAACCTGAGCCCGGACACCGCCTACCTGTTCATCGGCAACCACCGGGACATCTCGCTGGATCCGGCCTTCGTCAATTTCGCCCTGCACCAGGCGGGGCGCGATACCGTGCGCATCGCCATCGGCGACAATCTGCTCAAGAAGCCCTACGTGACCGACCTGATGCGGCTCAACAAGAGCTTCATCGTGCCGCGGGCGCTGCGCGGCAAACGCGCCATGCTGGCGGCCTACCAGAACCTCTCAGGCTATATTCGCCACTCCATCGTCGAGGACAACCATTCGATCTGGATGGCCCAGCGTGAGGGCCGGGCCAAGGACGGTATCGACCGTACCGATCCGGCCATCATCAAGATGCTGACCATGGCTCGGCGCATGGAAGAACGCAACGCGCCGATCGGCGACGCCATTGCCGAGCTGCGCATGGTGCCGGTCTCGATCAGCTACGAGTACGATCCCTGCGACCTGCAGAAAGCGCGTGAACTGCACGCCCTGCACAGCCAGGGTGGCTACGAGAAGAGTGAGTTCGAGGATATCCAGTCCATCGTGGCAGGCATCACCGGCCACAAGGGGCGCGTGGAGCTGCGTTTCGGCAAGCCCCTGGGCCCCGGCTTCGATACACCGGAGGCGGTGGCGGCGGAAATCGACCGCCAGGTGGTCAGCGGCTATCACCTGTTTCCCAGCCATTACCTGGCGCTGGAAGCCCTGGGCGGCGCTCCGGAGCTGCTGGACATGAGCGAGGTCAGCGATGTCGACCGGGCCCATTTCCAGGCACGCATGAAAGACGTGCCCGCCGAGCTGCGCGCCTGGTGGCTGGCACAGTACGCCAATCCCGTGCGCAGCAAGGCGGCCCTGCTCGCCGGCAGCGACATGACCTAGACATGAGCGCCCACGGCCATCCACCGGCAGATCCCGGCAGCCAGACCCGCGAGGCCCACCGTGTCACGCTGATCGGCGCCGTGGTCGACCTGACGGTCGGGCTGCTCAAGCTCATCACCGGTTTGCTGGTAGGTTCTGCCGCCCTGATTGCCGATGGCATTCACTCGTTCTCTGACCTGGTGACCGATGGCTTCGTGCTGGCGGCGACCCACTACGGCCGCCAGGAGCCGGACAGCAACCACCCCTACGGACACGGCCGTATCGAGACGCTGGCGACCCTGGTGCTGGGCAGCGTATTGATCTTCGTGGCCGGCGGCATCGCCTGGGCCAGCCTGATGCGCCTGATCGGCGGCGAGCCGTTCGAGGCGCCCGGCCTGTGGGCCATTGGCGTGGCCGTGGTGGCGCTGGCGGCAAAGGAGTGGATCTTCCGCTATACGCTTCGCGTGGCGCTGCGAGTGAACTCGAAGCTGCTGGAAGCCAATGCCTGGCACTCACGCTCCGATGCGCTGTCCACGGTAGCGGTACTGATCGGCCTGTTGGCGGCTCAGTTCGGCGCCGGCTGGGTCGATGCCGTGGCAGCGATACTGGTCGGCATCATGGTCGGCCAGGTGGGCTGGCGGCTGCTGTGGGAATCCAGCCAGGAGTTGATCGACACCGCCCTGCCGGAAGCCGAGCGTGAGCAGATGCAGGGTATTGCCGAGGACGTGCCCGGTGTTCATGGCGTGCATGATCTGCGCACGCGCTCGCTGGGCAGCCAGGTCGTACTCGACCTGCACATCGTGGTCGCCCCCCGGCTTACCGTCTCCGAGGCGCACGAGATCGGCAATACGGTCAGCCGCCAGCTGCGCAACGCCTTTCCCAACCTGGCCGACGTGACCTTTCATATCGACCCCGAAGACGACGCAGGCGAAACCGAGCACAGCCTGCGCCCCGGCCTCCCCCTGCGCCGCGATGTGGAAGGCATGCTCGATGACGCCTGGCGCGAGTATCGCGTCTGGCGGGAGCGAGTCGCCCTAGACCTGCACTACCTCGACGCACAGGTCGACATCTCGATCTACGTTCGCCAACTGCCGCCCGGCCAGAGCCTGGAAGAGGCTGCCAGTGAACTGCGCGAGGCCTCGCGGGAGCTTGGCTGGGTGGGCAGGCTGAGAGTGTGGCAGGGGCCGGGCAAGGGGTAGCCGGCAAAGAGATGAAGAGGTAACGGCAGCATGCCTGACCCGCCATTACCCGCTTGGCTTAAGCCAGATCAAGCTTGATGCACGTTGAATCTCATCGCTATCGTGCTGATGCGCCTCCTCCTCTATACTGACTCGACTCCTTACATTTCTTGACACTCTTGTGTTGACGCTCTTATCGACACTCTAGCGGCGCACCGAATGACGCATCGCCCTGCCCCACATGGCTTCAAGCCCGAACGCCGCCGATTCATGATCGGCCTGGGCGGGCTATTGCTGGCTGCCGGGCTGGGCCTTTCGCCTATCTCGCTGGAGGCGCGAATCGACCGCGCCCAGCTGCGCGCGAGTATGCAGCGTCTCTATGGCAGTTCGGGCATGGCCATTCTCGAAGAGTGGTTTGCGCTGCTCGACCGGCTGCGAAGCGCCGATCTCGATGCCCAGCTGCGCGAGGTCAACGACTTCTTCAACCGCCGGATACGCTGGGTCGACGATATCGACAACTGGGGCGCCGAAGATTTCTGGGCCACCCCGCTCGAGACCATGGGCCAGCGCCAGGGGGACTGCGAAGACTACTCGATTGCCAAGTACATCACCCTCAAGGAGCTCGGCGTGCCCGGCTCCCGCCTGAGGCTGATCTACGTTCGCGCCCGCATCGGCCGTAGCCAGATCGTGCAGGCACACATGGTATTGGGTTACTACGAGACACCGAGCGCGGTGCCGCTGGTTCTCGACAATTTGGTGCCTTCCATTACGCCCGCCGACCAGCGCACGGACCTGGACCCCGTGTTCAGCTTCAACAGCGACGGCCTGTGGGCAGGCGGTTCGACCCAGTCACGGGCCGATCCGGTGGCACGGCTGTCGCGCTGGCGTAGCGTGATCGAGCGCATGCAGCAGCAAGGATTCATCTCATGAAAATGCAGCACAACAACAGACGAATGACGCAACGGAACGTATCAGGGCGTTAAGCGCCGGGGGAACGCAGACATGTCATTGATCAAGCAGCTCTGGCTGACCATCGCAACCCTGCTGGTGCTGGCTTTTGTGGGCAGCCTGCTCATCGGGGTGTCGAGCAGCCGTCATTACATCGAGCAGGAGATCCGGATCAAGAACAGCGACAACGCCAATGCGCTGGCGCTGTCGATGAGCCAGATGGAGAAGGATCCGGTGATCCTCGAGCTGCTGCTGGCGGCTCAGTTCGACACCGGCCATTACCAGCGCATCGAACTGCGCGATCCCGAGGGCAATGTCATCGAGCAACGTACGGCCTCCGAGCATATCGACGACGTGCCGGGATGGTTCGTCGAGCTGATACGCTTCGATGTCGCTCCGGGCCGTGCAGTGGTACAGGATGGCTGGCAGCAGTACGGCACCCTGGAGCTGGAGAGCCAGCACAGCTATGCCTACCGCTCTCTGTGGCGCAGCACCCTGGGACTGGCCGGCTGGTTCGCCGTTGCCGGGGTGATCAGCCTGGCCTTGGCAAGCTGGATCGTCAGCACGATACGCCGCCCGCTGCGCAATGTGGTCCATCAGGCCCAGGCCATCGGCCAGCGTCGCTTCATGGTGGCCAACGAGCCCCGCACGCGAGAGCTGCGCGAAGTCGTACAGGCCATGAACAAGCTCTCGGAAGCAGTTCGCCAGATGCTGGGCGAAGAGAGCGACAAGCTGGAGCAGCTACGTCGCCGGATGCAGCACGACCCGGTCACCGACACGCTCGCACGGGAGCCTTTCCTGGATCAGCTGCAGGCCCATCTGAAAAGCGAGAAGGACGATGCCAGCGGCACGCTGGCCATGGTTCGCGTCGCACGCCTGGCCGAGCTCAACCAGCAGTTGGGTCACGCAGCGACCGATGCCTTGCTGAGCCACCTGGCGCGCCGCATGGAGGGGCTGGCAAGAAGCTACGGCATGGGCACGGTGGGCCGGCTCAACGGCAGCGACTTCGGTATCATCCTGCCCCGTCATCACGAACTCGAAGCGTTTGGCCAGGCGCTGCGTCAACAGCTGGAAGCCCTGGGGGCCGACCATGATGACAGGGTGGCCCTGCCCTCGGCGCTTCGCTCCTATAGCCAGGGCGAAGGGCGTGGCGAACTGCTCGCCAGCCTGGACGGTGCGCTGGCAGCGGCGGAAACCCGCGGCGGACACAGCCAGGAGCTCGTCGACCTGCCGGCCAGCAGCGTACTCTACACTCGCCATGACGAGTGGCGCGAGGCCCTGATCGAAGCGCTCGACCAGGGCGTCTACCTGGCCCACTATCCGGTGCTCGATGCCAGCGGAACGCTGATACACCGTGAAGTGCCGTCACGCCTGCGCCTCAAGGGAGAGTGGCGCCCGGCCGGCATCTTCCTGCCCTGGATTTCCCGCCTGGCCATGGCGCCCACCCTCGACCTGGCCGTGGTCTCGGCAGCGCTCGAGGAAGTGGAAGCCAGCGGCAAGGCAGTGGCGGTCAACCTGTCGTCCGACTCGCTCAACGACGGCCATTTCGTTGGCGAGCTGCTTTCCCGCATACAGGCGCATCAGGAGATCGCGCCGCTGCTCTGGTTCGAGCTCCCCCAATCGGCCGCGATGCAGCAACCTCAGGCACTGAAGACCCTCTGCCACGCCCTGCTGGGCCTGGGCTGCCGCGTCGGCCTGGAGCACGTGGGTACCGGCTTCGGCAAGATAGCCGACCTTCAGGATCTCGGGCTGAGCTTCATGAAGATCGACGGCGCCCTGAGTCAGGGCATCGAAAGCCGCAGCGATCAGCAGAGCCTGCTGAGGGGCATGGCCACACTGGCCCACTCGCTGGGGATCATGGCCATTGCCGAGGGTGTGGAAAGCCAGACCGCCGCCAATACCCTGTTCGAGCTGGGGCTGGATGGCGTGACGGGCCCGGGGATACGCTACCGCGAAGGCAATGAGTAGGATAGCAAGGAGGCCGGCAAATGCCGGCCTCATCGATCCCGATTGCAGGGTTCGTCAGATGGTGTCGTCTTCCGAATCCGGCATGAGACCGACGCTATTGATGCGCTTACGCAGCGACTGGCGATCCAGCAGCTTCTGTTGAGCCGGCTCGGGCAGGTCGGTGAAGCTGATCACCCCCTTGTCCATCAGGACATTGATCACATCCTCGAGTACCCGCACGAACGCCAGGTCTGACTGCGTCAGCGCCTGGTTATCGTGGTCTTCCCCTTCGGCAACGAAGGCCTGAAGCTCGGGTGAGCAAGGCGGTACGAACTCGCGGCACTCTTCGGTCGCCTCCCGGCTGACCTGCTCGATCTGACCGGATTCGCTGCGCTTGATGAACATGGTGGGGTCCTCGCCTAGTGTCACCGAAGAATAACAAAACGCCCTGCCCAGTGTCTCCATACAGGCGTCAGACTGTCTTCTATCTGTTAGACGGAGAGCTCAAGTCGAAATATGTTCGCACCCCCGGAGAGGGCCTGGGATAATGGTAAGGCGATAACTGCCGATGTAGGTCAGGTCGAGGCCTTAGGTGGATGGCAGCAATGTAAATCGCCCTGAAAAATCAGCGACACAGCTATTGACAACCAAGTTCAAGAGCCAGGAATTTTCATCTTTCTGCTGCTTGCCGCGCCTTCTTTTCTTCATTCAATGCTCTAAGGTAGCCATCGAATTTTTCATGATGCGTCAATTTACGCACTTCTTTTCCAACCTGACTGGCCCAAGCTTGGCCTCCGACCAACAGAGCAGACTGCGTAATAAGGTCAACGTATGATGACCGAAGGATGAACGCAATATTGAGCTGAAGATCCCCTCCCTCACGCTCCAAATCGTTAGATATCAGCCAATTAGACATGGAGTTCATCATTATTGAATTGAGGTGATCAAAGTTTTTCCGATAAAACTCGTTTCTCGGCAGCCGAACCAACGCATCAAAAAAGCAATGATTTATAACATCATCTTCAAGCGACTTATCCTTGTCAATCAAGTCATCCCACACATGTGATATCTTCATCACCATAAGAAGAAAGTCGACGGCAGAAGCATTGCCTTTCACCCATTTTCTAAGCTGCTCTTCTTTAATATACATCGACGACTCCAAAGTAAAATGGGGCGCCTGGCAAGGCGCCCCGATACACCCATCAATTTTTATTGATCAATATTAATATACCCTTCATTCAGCATGTCTTCAAGGAGGCCTTCGTTATAAGCGACACCTTTCAGGACGATATGCTGATCTGCAAGGTCGGCGTCATAGCCATGCTCAAAGGCACCCGACGTGCTGATATGAATGATGGTTCCTCCCTGTCCATCATCCTCCATACGGAGATAAGAACTGATATCACTATCACTGTCACGCTCTTGCAGCAGATCCGACAAGTCAATAACGTCTCCGTCATTAGAGTCGAAGTCTACGACGGTGTCAGTGAAAGCATCACCAGCTTCACCCTGGTCACCCAGTTTCCATACAAAGGTATCCGCTCCGAGGCCTCCAAAGAGAGTATCGTTCCCCTCTCCTCCCCTGAGGATGTCATTTCCAGCACCACCGATCAAAATATCGTCACCAGCCCCGCCATAGAGGTCATTATTTCCTGGTGTTGCCGACTCCTGAGGTTGCGCCAGTTCCTCCCAATTCTCTCTAATGTACGTAATGACCTGTTCTTCAGTGGGCATGTTGCCGTTATTGCCCAGGTCTTCATTCCAGCGCAGGTACTCAATCAAGCCAAGGTAACCCATGCCATCATGATCACCAGCAGCAAAGTGCTCGCCCTCTCCGTTGGTCCAAGAGAGATGATCGGAATTAACGGTATCGCCAAACAGGATGTCGTTACCGTCTCCTCCGCGGAGCACATCGTCGCCAAGGTCAGAAAACTCATCACTCTCAGAGCCACCTTGGAGAGCAGCCTGCAGTTGCTCAGCTGTCTGAACTATATCAGGCGTTCCAACTGGGGCAGTGACCTGGCTGTCGCTGCCATACAGGCCACCATCATTGAAGGTCTCGGTTCCCTCACCGATAACATCGGTGTTATCAAAGAAACGCAGGTAGTTCTCAGAAACGTCATGCCCCATGCCGATACCATAGACCGAACTGATGTCACTCAGCTCAGCGAACGCCTGAATGGATGCATACAGGGTCGCATAGTCCGTAGAACTTCCCGGCCCCTGCAGATTGCCGTTCTGGTCATAGTAGTACGTCGGGTCACCATCCGTCAGGAAGTAGTTGACATTCTTGAAGTCACCTGAATCCGGCTGATCTGCCTGACTATTGAACCATGCAACAGACTGTTGGAAGGCTGCCATATAATTGGTCCCCCCTCCTGCCTGAAGAGCATCAATAGCATCCAGCAGATCCTGGATGTTATCGCTGTTGAGATTGTTTATCTCGACAGAAGAGCTAGCATGACTCGAGAATGGCACAAGCTGAAGATTCACAGTGCCATCGTGCTGCTCAAGCTGGCCAGCCAGATTAACGAGAGCCTGCTTTGTCAACTCCATCAATGTCAGGCCTGGCGTACCGGACGAAACATTCATGCTGCCAGAAACATCAACAATGATTGATACATTGTAATTTTGTCCCGGCTGAATGATCGTCTTGCCTCCACCGACGTCACCGATAAGAACGTCGTCACCGCCTCCCGATTCGAATGTATTATCGCTATTACCTCCAACATAAAGCTGGTCAGGCTCAGGTGCCTCGACACTCATGCTGCCGTCGGCAGTGTCGCCATCACCATCGATACCCTGCAGAGGCAGCTCAAGCTCAATATCGGTAGCCGTTCCCCCTTGAACGAAGCTAAAGTTGCCCAAGTTGAAATTGGATCCTTGTCCAGCCCCTTTTACCTCAAGCGCTTCGAAAGGTGTCTCACTGCTCACCTCGAAGACATAACCCGCTTTCATGCCGACTAAAGTTACGCTACCACCCGCTTCTACGATGCCAATTTCGGCGGTAATGTCAGCGCCATTACTGTCGAATACACGTATGTCACCCGCTGTGAGCGGAATAATCTCCCCGCCCTCCGGAGTCCCAACTATTCCTCCGTTATTCTCAATAGAGGTTGCAGTGACACCCGTGAATGCTGTCAGGGTCATGCTAGTAGAGGGATTACTACCGCCGCCGCCGCCAACTCGCGTGACTTCTTGAGCATACCGAGAAACACCAAGGTTGGCATCCCAAGCAGCAGCATTGTCCGCCCCATCGACATTCAGCCCGCTGACGAAGTCAAAGCGAACAACCTCATCTTTAGCGATAGACTGGCCCTGCCCAATCCCTATCTGTCGGCCAGTGCTATTGTTTACAGAACTCCCTGAAATGGTAGAGACAAGCACATCATTGTTATCTATCCCATCGTCGACATTAAAGCCATATACCGCCGTATTACTGCCACCTACACCATCCTCAGTCGTGGAGACCTGGAACTCGGTACCATTGAGGATAGTTCCAAACACTTCGATGTCGTAGGTATCGCTCTCGGAGTTCAAGGTGATTTTGAAACCGAGTTCTCCATCGGCAGTCTTGGCCAGCAGCACCGACTGATCGCCATCATCATAGCTATAGTAAAGGGGCTCACCATCCAGGAAGAGAGAGTTACCTTCACGATCTGTCGCAGGACTCCCTTCCTCAACGGTGAAAATGACGTTACCAACACCATCAGCCCCGGCAACTGCAGCGAAGTTGATATTACCGGAAAAGCCGTCTTCCAATTGAGCGGTATCGGGAGTGAAGTTGCTCGGCATATCATCGTCGACCTGCACGCCCACCGTGCCCGGGTCGGACGCGGTGCCGTCACTGTCGACGGCGATCACTTCGATGCCGCT
>NZ_JACEFT010000079.1 GCF_013697085.1 Billgrantia kenyensis | reverse complement strand
TGTTCTGGTCAAGTCAGAGCGGACACATTTTCAAGCCGCAGCTGCCAATTCAATCTCCCTCGGCGTCTGGTAGCCCAGGGTCGAGTGGAGCCGGCAGCTGTTGTACTCCATCTCGATGTAGTCGATCACATCCCGCCGTGCTGCCTGCCGGCTCCAGTATCGCTGGCCGGCCAGCCACTCGCTTTTTAGTGAGCCGAAGAAGCGCTCCATGACGGCATTGTCCCAGCAGTTCCCCTTCCGGCTCATTGAAGCCTGGAACCCGTGTCGATCCAGCCTGGCGCGGTAATCACGTGACGCGTACTGGCTGCCGCGATCGCTGTGATGAATCAACCCTCTCTCGGGCTGCCGGCGACCTACGGCCATTTCCAAGGCGTCCAGGACCAGCGGCGTGCGCATATGGTCCGCCATTGCCCAGCCCACCAACTGCCGATCGTGGAGGTCGAGCACCGCCGCCAGATAGAGCCACCCTTCCAGCGTCCAGATCGCCGTGATATCGGCCACCCAGGCCCGATCCGGTGCCGCCACCATGAACTGGCGGTTCAGCAGGTTAGGCGCCACCGGCAGGCTATGCTCACTGTCGGTCGTGTGGCGCCAGCGGCGCCGCTGACGTGCCTCTACACCTGCTTCCCGCATCAGGCTGCGGGCCTGGTAACGGCCGACGTCGTAGCCTCGGCGTCGTAGCTCTCTGGCTATGCGACGGCTGCCGTAGCTGCCACGCTTCTGGCGATGAATCTCTCTGACCTCTTGAAGTAAGGCCTGACGATGATCATCAGGGCCACGCCGTCGCCAAGCATAGAAACCGCTCCGGCTGACCCGCATGACTCGACACAACACGGCCACGGGATAGGTGGCCTTCTCCGACTCGATAAACTGGTATCTCAGCTCGATTCTTTGGCGAAGAAGGCCGCCGCCTTTTTTAAAATATCCTTTTCAATCTGAAGCTTACGAACTTCTTCGCGGAGCTTCTTGATCTCGGCGTCGCGATCGTCCTCCTGCCGTCCCGGGGTGCCAGAGACCTGCTGACGGTGCTTGCGGCACCAGCGGTCCAGTACGCTGCGCTCCACGCCAAGGCGCCGGGCGGCCTCGGATACGGAATACCCCTGGTCGATCACCAGGCTCACTGCATCCGCCTTGAATTCATCGGAAAACCGACGTCGAGTCTTCTTGGTCATGAACACCTCCATTGCCTCCATTATGAGGCTTATCGGGGTGTCCGCTCCAATTGGACCACTTCA
>NZ_JACEFT010000078.1 GCF_013697085.1 Billgrantia kenyensis | reverse complement strand
GAGCTATGGTGACTTCTGGTGTATGGGAGGAGGTAGAAAGGGTGGCGTATCCTGTTGATTGATCACGACCAAGATCTCAATCAACACGGAATGGATACGCCATGACCGATTCTACCCTCCGAGCTCTTTCACAACCAGAACCCCAGGTCACCGACCCGCTGCACGAGCTGCTGCGCCAAGGCGCCCGTGACTTGATCGCCAAAGCCGTCGAGGCTGAGCTGGCTACTTTCCTGACGCAGTATGCCGATCAGCGTCTCGACGATGGACGACAGGCTGTGGTCCGCAACGGCTACCTGCCCGAGCGTACCGTTCAGACCGGCGTCGGAGATGTCAGCGTGCAGGTGCCCAAGGTGCGCGACCGCAGCGGTGGTGGCGCTCGCTTCAACAGCAGCCTGCTGCCGCCCTACCTGAAGCGGGCCCGCAGCATCGAAGAGCTGATTCCCTGGCTCTACCTGAAGGGGATCTCCACCGGGGACTATCAGGAGGCCCTGGCGGCACTGCTGGGTGACCAGGCCAAGGGCCTGTCGGCCAACACGGTGTCACGGCTCAAGAAGCAGTGGGAAGACGAACATACCGAGTGGCGGCAGCGCGACCTATCAGACCGGCGCTATGTCTACTGGTGGGCCGATGGAATCTACAGCAACGTCCGCATGGATGACCGCCTGTGCCTGCTGGTGATCATCGGGGTCACCGAGCAGGGCCGCAAGGAACTGGTGGCCGTCGAGGACGGCTTCCGCGAGTCGGCGGCCAGTTGGGAGACCCTGCTGACGGGCCTGCGAGAACGTGGCCTGACCACGGCCCCGAAACTGGCGGTAGGCGACGGTGGCATGGGGTTCTGGGCGGCGCTGAGCAAGATTTACCCGGAAACCGACCATCAGCGCTGCTGGGTCCACAAGACGGCTAACGTGCTGAACAAGCTGCCAAAGTCGGTACAACCCAAGGTCAAGGCCGACCTCCATGACATCTGGATGGCCGAGACCCGCGACCAGGCCCACGAGGCCTTTGATCGCACGCTGAGGCGCTTCGAGGCCAAGTACCCCAAGGCGATGGAGTGCCTGGCCAAGGATCGGGACGAGCTGCTG
Source organism: Billgrantia kenyensis (assembly GCF_013697085.1). GTDB lineage: Bacteria > Pseudomonadota > Gammaproteobacteria > Pseudomonadales > Halomonadaceae > Halomonas > Halomonas kenyensis. Next base: position 218 of record NZ_JACEFT010000078.1, on the reverse strand, counting down.
GCGTTTTACAACTACCCGGCAGAGCACTGGGTGCATATCCGCACCACCAACCCGGTCGAGTCGACCTTCGCCACGGTCCGCCTGAGGACCAAGCGAAGCCGGAACTGCGGCTCCCGGGCGACGACCCTGGCGATGGTCTTCAAGCTGCTCCAGAGCGCCCAAAAGCGATGGAGGAGGATTAAACACTTCCAGAAGCTGGAACTCGTCGTGAGCAACGT
>NZ_JACEFT010000077.1 GCF_013697085.1 Billgrantia kenyensis | reverse complement strand
AAGGATCTCTTAGGCCACGATGGCTGCCGCTAACCAGAATGCAGAATGTTCCGTAGGTACTACGGCAAGTCGTTCACTGACCGCTTCACGCGGGCGGGTGAGCGCAAACCCAGCGGCCGCCACCCATTCGACCAAGTGTGCCAAGCCCATGGTATTGAGCACCGTTTGATCAAGCCGGGAAGGCCGCAAACGAATGGCATGGTGGAGCGCTTCAATGGCCGTATCAGCGACGTGCTGGCGACTCGGCGCTATGTCTCAGACGAAGATCTGGAGCAGACGCTCAAACGCTACTGTTGGCTGTACAATCACCATATCCCGCAGAAGGCGCTGCACCATCAATCCCCGATCGCGGCGATGAAGGAATGGCAGGCCAAGCGGCCTGAGTTATTTACCAAACGGGTAGTCAATCACACGGGACCCGACAACTATCACCTTCGTGAAGGTGGCCATGTTGCTGCGCTAACCAACCATACTTCGGATCTATTTTTTTCCACAGGGACATAAAAAATTTCTTTGGCTCAATAAACAGAAGCAGAGTAACACGAGTGCTGAAGGAATTTTTTCCATATGAAACTGCAAGAGAAATTGCCACCCTCTCGACAGTAAGAACGCCAGGTGAAGGAGAGTCATATCACTTACCTTACGGCTTTCCTCAATCAACGATAATTGCATCCATTTGCTTGAGAAAAAGTGCACTTGGAGCCTATTTACATACCCTCTCTGACCTCCTCAGCGTAAGTGTCTATGTCGATGATATTATTGTCTCAGGAATAAATTACCAATTTCTAACCGGAGCCTGTGAAAAATTGGTTGAACGGTCCGACCGCTCTCGCCTTCCATTTGGGGATAACACAACAAAAGTTCTAGATCAGACAACCGCTTTCAATATTGAACTACAACACCAGTCTCTAACTATCACGCCAGAAAAATACAGCGCTCTAGCGCTCAAAGCACTATCAACCGATAACGAGCATGTACAAAGCGGCATTCTCTCTTATATAAACTCTATCAACAGAACCCAACACCAAAAATTAGTTAGCGATCTTGTTACTCATCACCGATTTTTATGCGCTTCGAACTATCAGCCTTAAGAAGACAATAGCAGGAAAAGTAAACGAAGCCCCGACCATCCCTGGCCGGGGCTTAGCAGGTGCGCCTCTGTTCATCCCTGGCGACCGGGGCGAACCAGTCGCATCACAAGACGTCTCTGTAACCTACCAATCGCTCGGTAGCCATGGAATGAGAGATGGCGGTCTCAATGACCAAGTGCAACACCTGACCCATCAGGTATCGTGTTGCCATGCCTCATTGCTATCGCC
>NZ_JACEFT010000076.1 GCF_013697085.1 Billgrantia kenyensis | reverse complement strand
ATTCCGAGGTGCTCAAGAAATCAGTCGCTGGACCGGACACCCTTCAATAGTGTTGCGCTTGGGACTTGAGACCGCCCCCTTGAAAATATGAGAAAAAGGGCTGTTACGCCCTCGTAACCCTCATCAACTCATTGACTCCCAATATCTTTATGACACGCTTCAAGTTGTACGCCAACACATGAAGACTCATTTCCGTGCTCACATTTCTGAGCCGCTTCGTCGTGAAGTGTGTCGCCCCCATCCACGCCTTCAGCGTCCCAAACGGATGTTCCACTGTTTTTCGCCTCAGGCGCATCATCTCTGGATTCCAATCGAGTCGTGACTGCGCAGCCTCAAGCACATCTTCGTGCTCCCAACGCTTGATTCGTCGTTGCTTGTCAGTCGTGCATTTTTCTTTCATGGCGCAGGTTGCACATGCCGAACTCCAATAAGCATGCAGCTTCATCCCTTTATCTATTGTTTCATACCGCCATGTCAGTCGCTGTCCAGCGGGACAGGAATATTCATTTCTTTCAGGGAGATACCGAAATGCGTCTCTTGGGAAAAAGCCCTTTGCCTGGCTTGGCGATGTCAGCGGCTTGGGGAGATAGGTAGTGATCCCTTCCTTGTGACAGGCCAGAATCTCCTCGCCCTTGAAGTAGCCTCTATCAGCCACGACCTTCAGCTCCTTGATGCCAGTGGCCTCCCGCGCTTGCTTGGCCATGTTAGAGAGCTGCCCCCGGTCATGCCCGACGTTGGTCACCTCATGGGCCACAATCAAATGGTGCTGGCTATCGACCGCAGTCTGTACGTTGTAACCCACATTTCCGGTACCTCTGCCACTTGTGGCCATCGCTCTGGCATCCGGATCCGTCAAAGATACTTGCTGATCGGGAGACTTCAGCCTCTCTTCCTCAACTACTTGTAATCGAGCAGTTTCTTCCCGGAGCTTCGTGATCTTTTCCTTCAGGTGCGCTGTCTTGGCCTCGGCCAGAGCAGGCTCATCTCGGTCGGCAGCATCAAGCTGACCAAGGTACCGGTTGAAGCTTTCTTCGATCTGCTCAAGGCGACGTTTCATCTTGGTCGCCGTGAAATTTCGGTTGCGGTTGTTGACGGCTTTGAACTTGCTGCCATCAATGGCCACGATGGCTTGTGAGAACAGATCCAGCCGCCGGCAAAGCACGATGAACTCTCGACAGACACGGCGGATGGCCTCGCCGTTATCCTTTCGGAAGTCTGCGATCGTCTTGAAATCCGGTGTCAGGCGCTCCGTAAGCGCTCCACAAACCCCATCTTCTGCAGCTGATTAGCACGCGTCAGACTGGTGTCTCCTGATCCCAAGGAGGA
>NZ_JACEFT010000075.1 GCF_013697085.1 Billgrantia kenyensis | reverse complement strand
TTGGACGGTTCATTCAGCCGGCGTCCAAGGCCTGAGTCCTGTACTGTACGGGGCTCAGGCCTTTTAGTTTCAGCCTGATGCGTTCGTGGTTGTAGTAATGGATGTACTGGTCGAGCCCTTGCTGCAGCTGCTCTATGGTGTCGAACCGGTTCAAGTGGAAATACTCGGCCTTCAGGGTACCGAAGAAGCTTTCCATGGCAGCATTGTCCAGGCAGTTTCCTTTCCGCGACATGCTGCGCAGTACCCGCTGCTCCGCCACCAGACGGCGATAGCTGGGGTGACGATAATGCCAGCCCTGGTCCGAATGGAGCAGCGGCCGATCCCCCGGGGTCAGCCTGCCAAAGGCTTTCTTCAGCATACCCTTCACCAGGTCGAACACCGGGCGCGGCCCTGTCTGGAAAGCAATGATCTCTCCGTTATACAGATCCATGACCGGCGACAAGTAGAGCTTCTGGCCATTGACCTTGAACTCGGTGATGTCCGTCACCCACCGCTGATGGGGGCGCTGAGCCTGAAACCGACGCTGCAACGTATTGGGAGCGGCGTAGCCTTCCGCCCCTCGGTAGGCACGATATCGCTTGGGACGAACCAGGGACTTCAAGCCCAGCTGGTGCATCAGCCGCTGGACTGTCTTGTGGTTGATCGTCTCTCCTGCCTGGCGCAGGACGGCGGTGATGCGCCGGTAGCCATAGCGCCCTTTATGGCGGTCGTAGATCGCCCGGATGCGCACCTTGAGAGCCGCATACCGATCGCCAGCGCCCAGGGCGTGGAGCTGGTAGTAAAACGTACTGCGTGGCAGCTCGGCCGCACGCAGCAGCAGAGCCAGCGAATGCTCATGCCTTAATCCTTGGACGGCTTGGGCTTTTTGCCCCGCGTCGCCGTCCCCTTCTCCCGGATCAAGGCATCGAGCTTTTTTAGGTAGGCATTCTCCGCCCGCAGATACGCCAACTCTTTGAGCAACTCGTCATGGGAGCGCTCTTTATCAGGCGGGGGTGGTGGAGTAGGCGGCTTTTTGGTCATCGGGCGGCGTCCATTGCGCTTCGGTGCTAACGCGGTCAGGCCCCCACTATGGTACTGGCGCTGCCATCTGCCAATAGCGCCATTGGCACGGATATCAAATAGGGCCTCGGTCTGACGGATCGATAAGCCGTCACGCCGCATCCTTTCCAGCACCTCGCGCTTGAATGCCGCACTGTAATGACGGCGTGTCTGACGCAATCCCGAAGGGCCGTGCTGTCGGTAATGCTCCAGCCATCGCCTGACCATGGAGTAGTCCAGGCCAAGCTGGTGGGCTAACTCCTCAATGCCGACATCCCCGCGTAGGCATTGCCTCACAACCTGTAACTTAAACTCGTCGCTGTACTTGTTCCTCATAGAAAAACCCCGAAGGTTGGATTGGGTGTCCAACTTTCGGGGTGCAGTTCA
>NZ_JACEFT010000074.1 GCF_013697085.1 Billgrantia kenyensis | reverse complement strand
AACGGGCTACCTGCGGTTGCCGTTGCATCATGGACAAAAAGATCCTTACTGATGTCAGCATAGCTCAGACATCAGCAAGGCAAATCATTCCTGGCAGCCCGCCATATCCGGATCGGTGGCTCACCATAGTGACAGGAGTCCGAACCAAGGTGTTCGGCTCGACAGGGCTTAACAGAGGCTCATGGCATCCTGGCGGGCGGGCTCAACCATTATCTACGGGGTCCTTGCGGCCCTACGGCTTTGTAGAGAAGTCCCGCCGCCAGGAATGCAGTACTCATGATAGCCGCGATAGTCGACGTCATGCTTGATCAGGGCATGTGCCACCCGCGCCATCTTCACCGCCACGGCCGTCAGCCCTTTTCGTTTGAGATCGCCATCGGTCGGGTCTTTGCCGACGTAGCGGTCGAATTTGGTGTGAAAGCTGTTTTCTCGCATCCGGATGGCGACTGTCGCCGCGAGCCAGTAGGCATAGCGCAGCCGAGCATTGCCACGCTTGGCCAATCGGTAGCGACTGCACGTGTTGCCGCTCTGCGATGCGGCGAGGTTGAAACCACAAAACTTCAAGTATTGGCGATGGTGCGAGAAACGCCGCAGGTCCCCGCTCTCCGCCAAAATCATCAAGGCAATGATTGGCCCCACGCCGGGAAGCGTCTGAAGGCGAGCGAAGTCCTTGTTATCTCTCAGGCACGTCGTTGCCATCGCCTCCAAGGCCTGACGTTGCTCGGTCAGTGAGAGGTACTGCTTCACCTGAAGCCGGAAAGTGTGCACCGCGGGAGAATCCGGCACGACCGGCAGGCCCATGCTGGTCTGAGCTGCTTCGTAGATGCCTTCTAGAAACTGCTGCTTGGCTACCTTGCGCCCCACGCTCTCCCAGGCGGCTTCGACAAACGCCTCGCGGGTCAACGCGATGATATTGGCTGGTGTGGGAAACGCCAGCAGGAAATGACAGAACCAGTGGGCTCGGGACGCACTGAGATAGCGTTCCATCTCCGGGAAGTACAGCGCCAAGTAGTGGTTGACCAGGCTATGCTGGCAGCGTGTTCGGGCTCGAGCGACCTGCTGGTAGGTATTCGAGATCTCCTGGAGGTCGAAGTATCCTTCGCGGAGGGGATCATGAAAGGGATGTGTTATGCCTTGGGTCAGCAGATACATCAGAACACGCGCATCCTTTCGGTCATGCTTGTCCCACGAGGTATACAAGGCTTCTCGAACCCGAGCGCCTGCCAAAGATGAGGCGAGGTGCACCGATATCCCTGCCTGAGCCAGCCGGTAGGCAATAGGCCGATGAAAGTCCGCTGTGGGCTCCAGCACGGCCAGCACAGGGACGTCCTGCTGTTGCAAGAATTGAATGAGGTCGTCGTGCCCAGCGCGTGTGTTGGGCATTTTAAGCACCTTTTCACGACCATCGGGCCAGCGAACCAGTACATCGTGGTAACGCTTGGCAATATCGATCGCGACACACACGGTGTCTGGCATAAGCTGAGTGGAGGCAGTCATCGTCGGTCTCCTTGTGATGATGTGGGTCACACAAGGATCTCTTAGGCCACGATGGCTGCCGCTAACCAGAATGCAGAATGTTCCGTAGGTACTACGG
>NZ_JACEFT010000073.1 GCF_013697085.1 Billgrantia kenyensis | reverse complement strand
CGGTGGGTTCGTTGCTCATTTCGTCCTCCTGATGGCTGCACTATAGCCTGTGCAGCTCTGGAGGGGGTCACTTCAGCTGCCAGGATGCAGCTTTGATGGTACGGTGTTCGATCTTTCCCCCGAGGTAGCCCCAATGCTGCCACGGCTGGCCTGGTAATTCAGTTGCCTCTCAGTATAAGATCCTAGGCACCGTACATGATATGTTCATCCTGATGGCTGCACCATACTTACGGTCTAATAGCCTCAGCTGGTATATGCCGGGCGTCATAGGATGGCAATCTCTTGTGAAAAGGAAAATATATGTTCAACGACATTGAAAATCAGCTAAAGGAAATAACTAATAAGGCTGAATTCTTTTCTACCTTTGAGAAGATATTGCAAAGCTGTGGCGTTAGTAAATACGCATATGTATATACTCCCCTCTCCCTTGATCAAGTAAGTGATATTTATATTTTTGGTAATTATGATCATGCTTGGGTGGGTATTTATAAAGGCGAGAAATATTATAGAATTGATCCGGTCATGCTGTTATCATCTAGAACCCCATTTCCCTTTTTTTGGAAAGATATTCCAATGAATATTAAGGGGAAGTCTGACATATTCGAGATGGCCCAAGATTATGGCATTGGTAAAGGATATTCTATTCCCATGCATGATCCAGGATTCAGTTTTGGCTCGCTCCATCTTTCTGTAGATCGCAATGATACGAATTTTGAGATGCGGATATCGCAAAACTGTCTCTTGTTGAGGTTGCTTTCTATTATGGTGCACAGCTATTTTTCTCAAGACGTGAAACAGTATAATAGTATATGCTTAAGCTCTCGTGAGAAAGAATGCCTTTTTTGGGTTTCGCAAGGGAAGACGTATTGGGAAACAGCTATTATCCTTGGGGTAACCGAAAGGACTATCAAATTTCATATGAGCAACATGGCCAAGAAGCTTAATGTAGCCAATGCAAAACAGCTGATTGCAAAAGCCTTGGCTATGAATCTATTGGCCGAAGTTTAACTTTTAGGTTGTTCGGCATAAGCATTTGGAGAGCATTGTTTCGTAACATACCTTTGTGCACGGGAGTAGTCCGTAGTATATTATTTCCTTTGGTGCTGCTTTTCCTGAAGATAATACTTCCATCTCCCATCCAGCTAACGTAAGTATCTTTTTCATTTGCCTGCCTACTATTACTTCGTAATGATTAATTCCATTTTTGATTGCGAAGTCCAGCATAAAAATAAAAAGAGAAATGGTTCTGTCATCAACAATTCCTGCACCTTTGCTAAGATTTTTAGGCCTTTTGTAAGATGGGTTTATAGTAAACCTACTTGCTTCCCAAGTGAGGTCGTTGCTAATACGTACGGCACCTGTAAGCCAAGAGAATTGTACGCTACTCAAGTTTTGAAGCTTCGATGGACGCAATCGTACACTTCCCTGTATGTCTGTTGAATCCCTAATAATCAGGTAGTATGTACCGCTCGTGTCGAATTGGTCGGATTCTTTTTCGCCACCATTATAACTTTCTATAGACCATTTTAGCCTATCTATAAATTGCCTCTGCCTTTGTTTGTACAAAATGGTTTTAATTTCCAAGGGAGTGTCGCAATATCTATAAGATTCTACTTTATAGCTGTTCATAAAATGGCGTCGCTGCTAAGGTTTAATTTTAATTAAATGTTTTATCCTAGCAAAGTGTTTTTTTCACCTGCACCAAAGTACAGGTGAAAGAATCGGCGGTCTCAAGTCCCAAGCGCAACACTATTGAAGGGTGTCCGGTCCAGCGACTGATTTCTTGAGCACCTCGGA
>NZ_JACEFT010000072.1 GCF_013697085.1 Billgrantia kenyensis | reverse complement strand
ACGCATGAACTTCTGGTCCGGCCTGGGCGTCGCCGCCCTCGCGGTGCTGCTGCTCACCTGGGTCGTCCCCACCTACGGCGGACGCGGCTTCGCCGTCGGCATGCATCCCCGCGCCCTGGCCACCCTCGGCGCCTGGGTCATGCTGGTCTGCGCCCTCGCCCTCGCCCTGCTCAGCGCCATCGCCCTGATCCGCCAGCGCCTGCCCTTCTTTCGCCTGCCCGAACTCGGCCACCTCTGGCATCAGTCCTGGCCGTTCCTCTTCGTGCTGGGCTTCATCGTGCTGGTGGACCGCTTTCCCCTGACCTGGGTGGCGCCGTTCATGATCGGCTCCCTGCTCTTGCTGCTGGGCGAGCGCCGCTGGCACGTGGTGCTGCTGACGGCGGTGATTCCCGCCGCCGGCCTCTATGGCCTGACCGCGCATCTGATGCGCATCGGGGTGGTGTGAGATGATCGGATTCGATGCCATTCTGTCCTCTTTCGCCGCGGCGCTGCACTATGAGTCCATCGCCATCATTCTCGGCGGGGTGCTGCTGGGCTATATCGTCGGGGTGATCCCGGGGCTCAACCGGGCGGTGGCCATCGCCATCGCCATCCCCCTGACCTTCTACATGTCGGCCTATGCGGCCATTGCCTTTCTGATCGGCCTGTCCAAGGGCACCGCCGCGGGCAGTGCGGTCTCGGCGATCCTGCTCAATACGCCGGGCGAGCCGTCGTCGGCGGCCACCTGCCTGGACGGCTACCCCATGGCCAGCTCCGGCAAGCCGCGCAAGGCACTCAAGGTGGGCCTGCTGGCCTCGGTGATCGGCGACCTGCTGGCGACGCTGCTGCTGATCGCGGTGGCCATTCCGTTTGCCTCGGTGGCACTGCGCTTCGGCCCCTACGAGCTGGCGGCCATCCTGATCTTCGCCCTGGTGTTCATCGCCGGCATGGCGGGGGGCTCGTTCCTCAAGGGCCTGGCCGCCGGCGGCATGGGCATCATCCTGGGCACCGTGGGGCTCGATCCGGAAACCGGGGCGGCGCGCTTGACCTTCGGCTACGCCGAGCTGATGGAGGGCGTGCCGATCCTGCCGCTGGTGATCGGCACCCTGGCGCTGGCCGAGATGTTCGTGCAGCTCGACGAGTATCGCCGCAACAAGGACGCCAGTGTGATCAAGCTGGGCCACGACAAGGCGGACGATCTCTCCTTCCAGGAGTTCAAGGGCACCCTGCCGACCATCTTCAAGAGTACCGGGGTGGGGGCCTTCGTCGGCGCCCTGCCGGGCCTGGGGCCGTCGGTGGGGGCCTTCATGGCCTACGGCCTGGCCAAGCGCAGCGCCAAGGATCCCGACAGCTTCGGCAAGGGCAACCCCAACGGCATCGCCGCCGCCGAGGCCTCGGACAACGCGGTGATCCCGGCCAGCTACATTCCGCTGTTCGGCCTGGGCATCCCCGGCAGCGTCTCGGCGGCGCTGCTGGTGGGGGCGTTCATGATCCACGGCATCCAGGTCGGGCCGCTGATGCTGCGCGACCACCCGGAGATGCTGTTCACGCTGTTCTCGGGCATGATCGTGGCCAGTCTCTTGATGCTGGCGGTGGGCTGGTACGGCCTGCGTATCTTCGCCAAGGTCACCAGCGTGCCGCCGCACATCGTGATCCCGGTGGTGATCTTCCTGTGCCTGGCGGGGATCCAGGTCCAGGGCTATGGCACCTTCGGCCTGATCACGGTGTTCGCCTTCGCCATCTTCGGCTACTTCCTGAAGAAGTTCGACTACTCCTTCGTCACCTTCCTGGTGGCCTTCATCGTCACTCCCATGCTGGAGATGAACCTGCGCCAGTCGGTGATCCTGTCGGGGGGCGACATCGCCATCCTGCTCGACCGCCCCATCGCCCTGGCCTTCGTCGTCTTCACCGTGCTGATGGCGCTGCACCTGGGCTGGAG
>NZ_JACEFT010000071.1 GCF_013697085.1 Billgrantia kenyensis | reverse complement strand
ATCGAGTAGGAGGGGGAGTCGCCTCCCCCGTCCTCTCACACCACCGGGCATACGGGTCCGTACCACGGCGGTTCACGAAGAACGATTAAGCCTTCTTACCGTATCGAGTACCGAGATCAGACCCAGTCTGTCGAACCACTTCCGCGGTAGAACCTGGTTCATGTGCGAGGCGCCCGCATTCCACCAGGCTCCTCGCCCGTTTCCCGCCGACTTCCAGGCACGCTGATCGTCCAGGCCCAGCGCCAGGAGCTTGCGGCGCCGGGTCCGCGGGCGTTTCCACTGCCGCCAGATTACGCAGCGCAATCGGCGACGTATCCAGCCATCCAACGCTTCCAACGGGCGCTTCACATCAACGAGAGCAACGTAGCTGGCCCAGCCCCGCAAGACCGGTGTCAGCTCTTCGACAACTCGTTGGATGTTGCGCCCCCTGCCTCGCTTGAGGATGTCGCGGACACGCTGCATCAGGCGCTGCAAGCTGGCCTTGGCCAGCGTCAGCTTCGGCCGCTTGTGTCGGGTCAGCGTGTAGCCCAGATACCCTCGGTTCCAAGGTCGGTCCACCGCACTCTTGTCGCGATTGACCGTCAGCCTGAGTGAGCTCTCGAGAAAATCACTCAGACTGACCATGACGCGCTCGCCCGCTCGCCGACTCCTGACATAGACCTGCATGTCGTCGGCGTAGCGGCAGAAGCGGTGGCCGCGGTGTTCCAGTTCCTTGTCCACGTCATCCAGCAGGATATTCGCCAGTAGCGGACTCAGCGGTCCGCCCTGGGGTGTTCCCTGCCGGCGTGGCGCGACCAGGCCGTCCTGGAACGTCCCGGCTTCCAGATAGCGTCGGATCAAGCGCAATACCCGCCTGTCGCGAACGCGGCGCGCGACCCGGGCCATCAGCAGGTCATGGTTTACCCGGTCGAAGAAGGCTTCCAGGTCGAGGTCGACCACCCAACGGTGGCCGGCGGTGACATGGGCCTTCATCGCCGAGACGGCCTGCTGGGCACTGCGCCCAGGCCGGTAGCCGTAACTCGATGCGGAGAAACCCGGATCGAAGAGCGGCGTCAGCACCTGAAGCAGCGCCTGCTGGATCAGCCGGTCGGTGACCGTGGGGATGCCAAGCTGTCGCATCCCGCCCTTGGGCTTGGGAATCTCGACGGCTCGGATCTGGCTGGGGTGGTACTCACCGGCCAACAGCCGCTCGCGCAGCGTCGGCCAGTGTTGTTTCAGGTGGTCGGCCAACTGGTCCACCGGCATGCCATCGGCTCCCGGCGCCCCCTTGTTGGCGACCACCCTGCGGTAAGCCCGCGCCATGTTGGCCTTCTCTACTACGGCCTCCATGAGCGGGGCGGGCTCCACTTTCGTCCACGATGACGTCGCCGGGACCGTCTCGACGCCCACCGGCCGGGACTCGGGGTTCCGCCTCTGCCCCTCTAGGTGGGTGACGGTATCAGCGCCAGTGTCTGTCTTCATGATCGATCCTCGAGACGTCATCGCCTACTCGCGGTTCTTCATGTTCGGCCCTTGGTGCCGCGGTGAACCGGCACTTACTATGGCCTCTGCTGACGTCTGGTGGCCCATCCCGTCGCCTCTCGACGCCGGTAGCACCGTGGCAGACCACCAGACCTCCCAGGGTAAGACGCGCGACCTTCCCGCTTATGCCTGTCGGATCTACGTCATGGCGTTCTGTGCAAGTACCGGGCTTTGGTGATGCGTGCCACCTCACCCCGCCATGTCGCCTCGTATCCGCTTCCTGTTCGTCAGGCCAGCGTTTTGCTTCGGGCTTCCTTCAGATTCCCCCTCACGGGAGACACCCTTGCCGTAGCTAGCACTTCCCCTTGCCGGGCGTGCAGGGGACTTTCACCCCCAAGTCATCCCGAGGCACCACCCTCGGGAACAGCGCCAGTAAGGCGCTGCGCGCCATGCCTGGCGCACACG
>NZ_JACEFT010000070.1 GCF_013697085.1 Billgrantia kenyensis | reverse complement strand
GTAAGCGCTCCACGAACCCCACCTGTTGCGGCCTGAGTTAGACCGGTAGCGTGTCTCTCCAGCGCCAGGGCAGCAGCGTGCCGAGGTCGTCATCCTCGCCGAGTGTTGGCAGAGTCTCGAACACAAACTGCAGGTACTCGTAGGGCGAGAGGCCGTTGGCCTTGGTCGTCTCGATCAGACTGTAGATCGCCGCGCTGGCCTGGGCACCGCTCGGTGTGTGGCTGAACAGCCAGTTCTTGCGACCAACGACGAAGGGGCGGATGGCGTTCTCGGCCGGGTTGTTATCCAGGGGGATCACCCCGTCATCGAGGAAGCGGGTCAGGCGTTGCCACTGGCCATCCAGGTAGTGCAGCGCCTTGCCCAGTGCGCTCTTCGGCAGCACCTGGGTCAGTGACTTGTCGAGCCAGGTGCGCAGCAGAGTGACTAGCGGGCGGCTCTTCTGCTCACGCAACGCCTGGCGTGCCTCGGGATCCAGCGCCTTGGCCTGCTTCTCCACGGCGTAGAGCTTGCGGATCTGGTTGAGCGCCCAGTCGGCCTTGCCGGTCTTGCCCTTGGGCTGCACCTTCTGGGCCTCAACGAACTTGCGACGGGCGTGCGCCCAGCAGCCGGCATGGGTGATGCCGTTCTGCCGCACCACCTCGGCATAACCCTCGTAGCCATCGGTGACCAGGCGACCAGCATAGTCACCCAGCAGGCGCAGGGGCACCCGACCGGCTCGGCTGGCGTCATAGTCGAACAGCACCACCTGTTGGCCAGGCGGGCCACCGCGCTGCAACCACATGTAGGACGTTGAGCTCGCTGGCCGGTCGGCTTCGGCGTTGACCTGCAGCGTGGTCTCGTCCATGTGAATCAGCGGGCCCTGCAGCAGGTGCTGTCGCAGGGCCTCGACCAGCGGCATCAGCCGCTCGCCGACCTGCACCATCCAGCGGGCCAGGGTGTTGCGCGGGATCTCGGCGCCATGACGCGCAAAGATCTGGCTCTGCCGGTAGAGCGGCAAGGCATCCTGATACTTGGCGGTGGCCACGTAGGCGAGCAGGGTCGGGCTAGCATTGCTCTTGGGCAGCAGCTTGGCCGGTGCCGGGGCGATCTGCACGCCCTCTTCGCAGTCTGGGCAGCCGTACTTGAGGCGCACATGGCGGATCACCTCGATCCGCGCCGGCACGACGTGCAGTTCCTCGCTGATCTCTTTGCCGATCTCCTTGAGCTCGGTGCCGTCGTGGCGGCAATGCCGGGTATTCTCGGGGAGCTCATGGATCACTTCGACGCGGGGCAGTTCGGGGGGTAGCGCCACGCGGCCACCACGGGGGCGGCGCTTGGCCGGCTGAGGGGGTTCGGCCGGCACGTCAACAGCGTCATCCTCGGCGTTGGAGCTGGCGTCCTCCTCGTCGACTGCCACTTCGGCCTCGTTGATGAGGAGGTCACCCTGCGCGACGCGGTACTTTTCGGTGGAGGGACCGAACTGACGCTCGATGGCCAAGCGGAACTGCTCAAACAGCGCGGCCTTGGCGGCTTCCCACTCCGCCTCCTTCTTCTCCATCAGTTGATGAAGACGCGCAATCTCCTCTTGCTGAGCACGCACTTGGCGCTGCAGCTGGGAGACGCTGGCAGAGGGAGTCGAGGCCGAGGAAGTCATGCTGACATTTTACCAAGCGGTGCTGCTGGAAGCAGCAGAAAATCAGCCAACCGCCTGAAAATCCAACGTCTTATGAGGGCGCATGGCGCTGAGGTCGTAGCCATCGAGCAGCCAGTTCAGTTCCTGGCCCGAGAGCGTAACCGTGTCGCCCTCCAACCGGTCCGGCCACTTGAAGCGCTCCCGCTCCAGGCGCTTGTACCAGACCACGAAACCGTTACGCTCCCAGAACAGCAGCTTCACCTTGTCGCGCTGGCGGTTGCCGAACACGAAGACCGCCTCCTCGAAGGGGTTGAGCTCCATGGCCTCCTGAACCAACAGGGCCAGTCCGTCGATCTGCTTGCGCATGTCGACCGGCTCGCGGCACAGATAGACGCGCAGTCGGGTATCCGGCCGAATCATCGTGCCACCTCCACAGCGACGAAGCGAAGCGGTCGATGGCGAGGTGGCACGAGCAAACCCTGCACCATCAGGCGCTTCTCCCAAGCCAGCAGTGACGCCAGTTCAAGTCCTTGCTCTTCGGCGTACACGCTCAACGCCATCTGCCGAGAGGAGGCATGGAACAGATGGCCCAGCCAGAAAGCCTGTGTCGAGGTCAGGTCGGTCATGGTGTCCTCCTTGGGATCAGGAGACACCAGTCTGACGCGTGCTAATCAGCTGCAGAAGATGGGGTTTGTGGAGCGCTTAC
>NZ_JACEFT010000007.1 GCF_013697085.1 Billgrantia kenyensis | reverse complement strand
TCGCGGTCGCCGTCACCGTCGATCTTGATCAGCTCGAAGCTGACCGGCACCTTGCCGTCGCTGTGGTCGAGGTTGGTGCCGGGCACGAAGGTCCAGCTGCCGTCGGCATGGAAGGTCAGCTCGCCCTGGTCGAGCTGGTAGGTCTGACCCACCTCGAAGGCCTGCGGCTCGCCGCCGTTGAAGGCGATCTCGCGGCTCGCGCCGTCGGCATCGGCCCCGCTTTCCGTGGACCAGCTGCCGGTCACGGCATCGCCGCCTTCGGTGGCGAACTTGCCGCCGCCCAGGCTGACGTCGGGCGTGTCGTCGTCGACCTGCACGCCCACCGTGCCCGGGTCGGACGCGGTGCCGTCACTGTCGACGGCGATCACTTCGATGCCGCTGAGGGTCAGCTCGTCCAGGTCCAGGCCGTGCGGCAGGTTGCTGAGCAGTTCGACCATGACGCTGACGCTGCCGCTCTCCCCGGCGGCAATGGTCCCGCCGCTCAGGCTCAGCTTGAGCACGTCCTCACCGTCGAGGCGGCCGATCAGCTCGCCGCCGACCTCGTGCCAGGTCAGCTCACCGTCGAGGCCGTCGACGTTGATGTTGCCGGTGTCGCCGAACGCGAAGCTCACGATGTCGTCGCTGCCGGCGGTGAAGTAGAGCTCGGCGCTGTCGCTGAGCTTGTCGCTGTCGGCGTCTTCCCGCAGCCCGCGCTCGTTGACCACCAGCGAAACGCTGCCGCCTTCGCCGTCCTCGCCGCCCGGGGTCGGGCCGGCGCCGTCCTTGATCTTGATGGTGTGGCTGGCACTCTCGCGGTCGCCGTCACCGTCGATCTTGATCAGCTCGAAGCTGACCGGCACCTTGCCGTCGCTGTGGTCGAGGTTGGTTCCCGCGGCAAAGCTCCAGGTTCCATCAGCTTGGAAGCTGAGAGTGCCTGCCAGAGTTTCACCATCTTCTAAATAAACATTGAAGGTGGCTTCGCCATCGCTAAAGGAAACTTCCTGCTCTTCCCCTCCATTGATTGACACAAAAATTGATGCCCCAACGACATCTCCACCGGGGTCTGTATTCCAAGTGCCTTCTATGCTGTCTCCAGCTTCTACGGCAAGTGTGTCTCCCCCCAGCTCAACCAAGGGACCGTCATCGATAAAGCCAAGCAGAACCCCGAGGTCGATGACGCCGCTATTGGTTGCGATGTCGCCATCGGCATCCACGACGGTTACCGTGCCCGTGAGAGAGATAAGGTCGCTTCCCAAGCCAATGGACTCCCCTGGGTTGACGCCCGGGGGATGATCGATGGCCTTGAACTGCACCAACGACAGCTGTGAGCCTTGAATGAACAGGACGAAAGCGATGTCTTCGGCACCGGACTCTACGCTGGGCGCAGTCTGACTGGTACTTCCCACGATCATGCCGTTGACGACATGCAGGTAAATCTGTTCGTCGCCGGTGCTCAGGCCCGAATCGACAGCGTCTTCCCCTTGCTCGGTAAGGGACAAGCCGTAATGCCATTGAGGCTGTGCACCGGCGCCATCAGCACCCCAGTCGATAGTGGCATCGAAGAAGGCACTCAGGTCCAGGCTGTTGGGCGATTCCGGCCAGTACGGGATGTCATTGCCATATCCATCGTCCGATCCCGGTGGCAAATCATTAGAAGCACCACCACCTTCTTTGACAGGGAGCCCCCCCGCAGCGAGCTCGTACCAGAAGGAAGGGTCTTCGAGATCGGCATCTGAGGATTCCAGGGACAGCTCATCCAGAGCCTCGGAGCCATGAACGCTTTCGACGGTGGGAACATCATCGACGATGGTTATATTCAAACTGCCGGTCGCTGTACCGCTGCCACTGGTCACGGTGTAGACAAGACTGGTCAGCGCCTCGTCCATACCTTCTTCATGCAGCAGGTTATTGACCTGGGTGAGAGTAAACTCGCCTGTGCCGGGGTCGACTCCAATGGTGAAAATCGTGAGCTCACGGCCTGCCGAGAAGGCAGTGAGCGTATTGGTTTCCGAGTCCCAGCTATAGACCAGATTTTCCTGACCGACTTGGCTCTCTACACCATCCATCGCAGAAAAGCTGATGGTACCGGCACCACCAGAGCCAAACGTAAACGGCAGCACACCCGAAGCGACAGAGCCTGTTTCGCCCAACGTTTCCACATCAAACACAGAAACGTCGAAGCTGCCCGCGGTGGGAGCAACGAGCTCTTCCTCAGGAGCAATAGGCTCCTCCTCAGCAGCTGCCAGGATCGCTGCTCCCCCTTCCTCCTCCGGCAAGCCGCCCAGGTCAGTCATGCCAAAGTCGAAGGCCAGCGGATCGGTATCCTCGGCAATACGCGCCAGACGCACGAAGGAGTGCCCGCCGTCGGCAGCACCACCCGGGCCGGCCCCGGCTGCGGTGGCATCCAGTACATCGAGCAGGTCGACGTCATCGTCTTCCAGGGCCGCCAGCAGCGTTTCAAGGTCATCATCCATGGCCGCAAAGCCGGGCACATCGACGGGGATTTCCGAATCCAGCTCAGGGAGCATGGCCACCTGTTCGCCACCCTCGACGAGGGTCGGGTCCAGCCCATCACCGAAGTCGAGCTGTGCGCTGCCATTATCGGAAGTCACCAGGACTTCGTTCTCCTGCAGTGTATCGCCAACGTTCAGCTCGCGAACGTTGCCGTCTGGATCACGCGCCCAAGCACGTCCGGTAATGGAAATAACGGTGGCAATTGTCATGGCAGGACTCCCTGGTACGTATACTGTTCTTTTTGGTCGACGCACTCAGCGTCGATAGATCAACCGTTGTCGCTACACATTAGGTTACAAGTCGAGACAAAAATATTGGACCGATGGACAGGTCACGAGGGGAGCCTGAGGGTGAGCGGGAGCACGATGAAATGAGCCCGGCAGCTGCCGGGCTCACGTGCCTTGTAGCAGCCGAGACGGCTACTCTATTTCGAGCTGGTTCTCTTCGAGCAGCTGCTGCAGGATATTGCTGTGGTAGGAAACCCCTTCCAGAAGAATGATCTGGTCGGCAAGCTGAAGGTCGCCATTATCGAAGGCCCCACTACTGCTTAGGTGCAGCAGGGTCTCACCGCTGTCGGTGCCGGTTGCCTGCAGGTAGTCGCCAAGCGACCCGCTATCGCCGCTCCACTCGCTCAGCATGTCCCGCAGGTCGAGCGAGTCACTCTCGCCAAGGCGGTAGCTGGCATATGCTTCGTCAGCAGAAGGCGACTCGTCATCGCTGTCTCCCAGCGTCCACCCGAAAGTGTCCACGCTGGTAGGCTCGAGTGAATCTCCCTCTGGCTCGATGGCAAGATCAAGACTTACCGGCCTGACGGCATAGGCACTGCCGTCGCCAGACTGCCCTGGTCCGGAACTGCCCCCCAGGAAGGCAATGAAGGCGAATGGCTGGGTATGCTCGATGACCACCATGCCATCCTGTAACTCCAGATCTTCCAACAGGCCCTGGTAGAAGTATTCTCCCGCGCCGTTGTAGAGGTTATAAGTGGCGCCATGGAGCGGGCCAGTAAGCTCGAAGCTGGCAGACGCGGTCTCGCCTGCCAGCTCGAACAGAAGCGCTTCCCTGGATTCGATGGCATCGGGGTCATTGTTGCCCTGATGGTCGACTGAGTAGAAGCCCGACTCGGAAAGCACCGCAGTCGCACTCTGCGATCCCGCCTCCTTGAGCTCCCGCGCATTACCGAGCGTACCTTGGCCGGGACTTGAGCCGACGGTATGAGCGCTGTACCACAGGATCATCGGTGGTGCTGGATCATCCGGATCGTCCGGATCATCCGGATCGTCCGGGTCAGTCGGATCGTCCGGGTCAGTCGGATCGTCCGGATCAGTCGGGTCATCCGGGTCAGGATCCACGACTTCCCCAGGTGCGGGCGGCGAAACAGGGCTGTCCACCGCCACAGTGTCAGCATCACTGTCACTCAGGGGTGCTGCCGTCTCAGCGACGGCTGGCTGACCATAGTCATAATTCAGCGGGTCGAGGTTCTCGATGATGCGCGGCAGGCGAACAAAGCCATGTCCACCCGCCTCACCGGCCGCCGCCAACCCGGCTGCAGCCGGGTCGAAGATATCGAAAAGGTCAACGTCTGGATCATCCAGCGCTGCCAGCAAGCGTTCCAATTCGGTATCGTCGAGTGCGGCACTCTCAGGATCCTGCTCACCGCTGGCCAGGCTGTGGCTAATCGGAAGCTCGACGGCGCTTCCCACGAGGACTGGCTCTCCTCCTTGAGGGAAAGCCAGAATCACCCTACCAGACGAAGAAGTCACCAGCACTTCTCCGTCCACGAGGGAGTCGCCGATACGCAATTCCCGCAACTGCCCCTGATCGGTTCTCGCCCAGGCCTGCCCCTGCAGGGAATGAATGGTTGCAACGCTCATGGCGAGGCCCTCCCAAGGCAATGTTCATCAAGCTGACGTAATAAAGTGTTACAAAAATAGTGACACCCGCCTTACGTCACGGCCAGAGGTAATACGGAAACAACCGCGGTTATTGATCCGCATCAAGCACCTCGGCTCCTTGCCGGGTCAGATGCAATATCAGCTGCAGCCGGTCCCTGACATCGAGCTTGCGGAACACGGCACTCAGGTGCGCCTTGACGGTGCGCTCGGTAATGTCGAGCCTTCTCGCCACTTCCTTGTTGCTGGCTCCATCTGCGACAGCCAGCGCCACCTCCCTCTCCCGCTCGGTGAGCACCGAGAGTGCATCGCTGCCTTCCTCTTCCCGGGATAGCGCACGCCAGGAGAATCCCAGTACCTTGCCGAGGAGCTCGGCCGGCACCCAAATCCCCTGGTTGCCGGTCACCAGTGCCACCTGCCGCAGCAACTCGACAGGCGAGAGCGCGTGGATATACCCACGCGCCCCGGCTTGCAGCGCCTGAAGCGCTTCCGCTTCACTCGGTACAAGGGACATGACGACCGGCGTGGCACCCCGGGCCGCCAGGGCATTCGTGACTGCGGGCCATGCGTCATGATCGGTCATGAGCCAGACATGATCGCCTCGGGCCACCTCGTGATGGGTCTGATCGGGCGCCACCCGACGTATCTCGGGAAAGGCACTACGTAACCGCGGAATGACCTCACGCTTTTGACTGACGAACAGATTCCCCATCATCGTTCCCCCATGGAGTTGCTCCATGCCCGCAGCACAGGCTTGAGCAGGAACTGCATTACGGTGCGCTTACCGGTCATGATGTCGACTTGAGCCGTCATGCCGGGAATGACCTGGATCTCGCTCGTCAGGTCTTCTCCTTCGATGGTCCGTACCCGCACCAGGTAGAAGGTGTTGTCGTTATCGTCGGTAATCGTGTCGGCGCTGATATGGTCGAGCTCGGCCTCGAGCCCACCGAAAATGGCAAAGTCGTAGGCGGTCAGCTTGATGGTCGCCGGCTGACCGGGGCGCAGGAAGGCAATGTCCTGCGGGGCTATGCGTGCCTCGACCAGCAACTGGTCATCGCTGGGCACGATATCCACCACTTCCTGCCCTGGCTGCACGACGCCGCCAAGCGTCGTGACACCAAGACGCTGCACGACGCCATCCACGGGTGCACGGACTTCTGCCAGGCGAACCCGGTCCTGCAGGCCGGCACTGGATTCATCCAGCGCGCCGAGATCCCCAAGGGTCTGGGCCAGGTCGTTGCGCCACTGGCTGCGACGCTCGGCACCGAGCTCGCGCAGTTGAGTGCGGGCCTCCTCCACTGCCGCTTCGAGACGCGCCACCGAAGCGGCAGCCTGGCTCCTTTCACCGGTAGCACGGGAGACTTCACGCTCCAGGCGCAGGATATCGACTTCGGAGACCGCCCCCGATTGCAGCAGCGGTCGCGTCAGGCTGAGCTCCTGGCTGGCCATGTTGGCTTCGCGCTGAGCGGTATCGCGCCGTGCCTTGGCCTCATTGAGCTCCTCTTCGCGCTGGCGTATCCGGTCACGCAGAATGCTCTCCTGCTCGCGCAACTCCTCGCGCCGGCTCTCGTAGACTTCGCGCTCTTCGGCGACAATCCGAGGCACCTCGGCACGCAGCTCTTCGTCGGGTTCGAAAGGCGTATCGGTGACCAGGGCCCGGAGACGCTCGGCACGAGCCCTGAGGGCCAATGCCTGGGCACGGTTCTCCCGGTAGTTGGCAATGAAGCGAGTGGGATCCACGCGCATCAGCACCTGCCCTGCTTCGACGAGCTGCCCTTCACGCACCAGGATTTCTTGCACCACGCCGCCATCGAACGACTGCACCTTCTGCAGCTGACTGGACGGTATTACCCTGCCGGTGCCACGCGTGACCTCGTCGATGGGGGCGAAATAGGACCAGGTGATCAGCGCGGCGACGGTCAACAGCACGGTATAGAGGAACATCCTGGCGCGGATGGGCTCCTGCTGCATACGCGCCCAGTCGGCATCGCTGGCCCAGTCGCGATTGAGATGCGACGAGGTGACACGCTTCGAGAACAGGCGATCGATGAAGGGACGGAACGGCTTCCCGCCGGCGTCGGAGAAACGCCCGATCGCCTCGAAGCCCTGCTGCTCCGCCGTCTTGCCTTTGTGGGCAGCCATTATCCGGCCCTCCCGATCTGACCCTTGCGCAGCGCCTCTACGACCTTGTCGCGCGGGCCATCGGCAACCACCTTGCCGGCATCGATGACGATGATCCGGTCCACCAGGGAGAGCAGCGAGGTGCGGTGGGTCACGACAATCAAAGTCTTGCCCTGACCGTACTGCTTGAGGTTGGCCTTGAAGGCCTCCTCGCTGGCGTGATCCATCGAACTCGTCGGCTCATCAAGCAGCAGGATCTGCGGTTCGTGGACCAGGGCCCGGGCGATAGCCACCGCCTGGCGCTGACCGCCAGAAAGCATCTGTCCCCGCTCACCGACCTGCAGGTCGACGCCGTGCGGGTGTCCGTTGACCAGGCTCTCCAGCCCGCTGAGCTTGATGGCACGCAGCAGCGACTCATCGTCGACACCGTCACTACCGGCGCCGGCCACGATATTGTCGCGCAGCGAACCGAAGAAAAGACTCACGTCCTGCGGTACGTAACCGATGTGCCGCCGCAGCTGAATCGGATCGAACTGGCGCAGGTCGACACCGTCGATCATCACCGCGCCGGCGGTGGGGGTATAGAGACCGAGCAGCAGTTTGTTGAGCGACGTCTTGCCACAGCCGATACGGCCCAGCAGCGCCACCTTCTCGCCCGGCTCGATCTTGAGCGAGATGTCACGCAGCGCATCGCGCTCTTCTTCCGGGTAGCGCAGCGATGCCTTGTCGAAACGGATTTCGCCACGCACGACGGGGCGGGAGATGAACGGCTTGCCTTCGGGTCGTTCTACCGGGCGCTGCATGACGCCATCGAGGGACTGCAGGGCCGTCGACGACTGGTGGTACTGGGCCAGCAGCGCTGCCGCCTGGCTGACCGGCGCCATGGCGCGGGACGAAAGCAGGTAGGCGGCAATCAGGCCGCCTTGGGTCAGGTTGCCGTCGATGATCAGGTAGACCCCGATCACGATCACGCTGACCGCTACGGTGTGCTGGGCCCACATCGCCACGTTGGAGACGGAAGTGCTGACCAGCCGCAGTTGCGCCGAAGTCCGCGACAGGAACGCCGTCGCTTTCTCCCAGGTGGCCTGGATACGGCTCTCGGCCCGCAGTGTCTTGACGGTTTCCAGGTGCGAGAGGGACTCCACCAGCGTGGCATTGCGCTGCGCACTGACGCGCCAGGTGGTCTCGGACAGTTCGTGTAGCTTGCCCTGCGCGGCCAGGGCATAAAGCAGTACGAAGGCAATGCCGGCCAGAACCGGCAGGACCAGCGGCGCCCCGATGAGCGCGATGATGCCGGCAAACAGCAGCACGAAGGGAAGATCGACCAGCGCTATTACGGTCGCCGAGCCGATGAAGGAGCGAACGGATTCGAAGGACTGCAAGGTCGAGGCGAAAGAGCCGGTGGAGGCGGGCTTGGCCTCCATGCGCAGTCCCAGCACCTGGGACATGATTCGCGATGAAAGCTTGACGTCGGCCCGACTCGCTGCCAGGTCGACGAAGGCACTGCGCATCAGACGCAACGCAAGATCGAAACAGAGCACGATGAAGATACCGGCCGCCAGGACCCAGAGCGTCTCGGTGGCATGGTTGGGCACCACGCGATCATAGACGTTGAGCACGAACAGCGGCATGGCCACCGCAAACAGGTTGATGGCGATGGAGCCGGCAATGACATCGCGGTAGAGGCGCCGGTTTTCACGAATGACATCCCAGAACCAGTGTCGTGTGCGCTTCTTGTCCACTTCCGGCCCACGCGCATCGAAGCGGTAGCGTGGACGTACGTAGATCGCCTGGCCGCTATAGCTGTCAGCCAGGCCGTCGAGGTCGACTTCACTGACGGCATCGCCAAGCTCGGGAAAGATCACACGGGCACGGCGCGCCTTGATATCGAGGGAGACGAGCACGCAGGCCCGCCCAGGCTCCAGCAGCAGCACTGCCGGGAAGAGCGCGGGATTCAACTGGACCATGCGGCTCTTGACGATGCGCGCCGTCATGCCTGCACGGGCCGCCGCACGGGGAAATACGCCCGGTGTAAGGCGCCCCTCTTCAAGGGGGAGGCCCGCGGTCAAGGCGTCAGGCGTTGCAGCATGATCATGGGCCAGGGCAACGGACAACAGGCACTCGAGCAGCTCGTCACGTACCGCCGAACGCGTGGCCTGCTTTGAGGAATCCAGAATTTCTTGCTGCGTCACAGGGACCTCGGGATGCAGCCCGCCCGTTAGCGTCGGACGGACTTGAGCAGGAAAAAGGTCGCTGCCTCTCCGCTATCCTGCCGCGGAGAGACAGCCTCAACCCCAGGTCTTTCAGCCTTGCACGACGTAGCTGTCGGCATAGCCCAGGCGCTCAAGCTCGCCTTGCAATGCCGTCACTTCGTCGGGATGGCCGATAGGCCCAAGCTGCACCCGGTGCAGGCCAGTCGTGCTGACCAGGCGAGTCGGCTTGGCCAGGGTTTCGCTGAGCTGGCTCCCCAGGCTCTGCGCTCGCTCGGAGTCGCTCAAGGCGACGACCTGCAAGTAGGTTCCCTGTTCGACCTCGATGACCTCCTGATTCGCAGACCAGACAGTGGCTTCCAGCTCCCCATAGACGCTGGCGACAGGCTGGGAATCGGCCCAGGCGTCAGTCACGCTGGGCTGACCGGCCTGGCTTGACGGCTCGTGCGTCGCGTTCGGCCAAGCCTGGGTGGAGGTCATGTCAAGATTCTCGCCCACTCGCTCGAGAGTGACTTCGACGCGGCGATTCTGGCGACGCCCTTCCACGCTGTCGTTACTCGCGACCGGCTGATGTGAGCCGTAGCCGCGGGTTTCGATCAGCTCGCGATCGACGCCCTGGCTGACCAGATACTCGGCGACGCTGTCCGCCCGGCGCTGGGAAAGCGGGTCATTGATGGCGTCGGTTCCGGTGCTGTCGGCATGGCCGGCGATGAAGACCCGCTCCAGATCGGTGAGATTGCGGATCTGCTGTGCCAGTTCGTTGAGCTCCTGGCGAGCGTCAGGCCCCAGCTCGGCGCTGTTGACGGCAAACAAGGCATCGGCCGAGAGCGTCACGTCGGGCGCGCGAGTGGGCGGCGGTGCACTGATGCCTCCGGTGAAGTCGGCAAGGGTGAAGCCGCTGGGCCCTTCGACCGGGCAAAGCACACTGGGATCGAGCGCCACGCCGTCACTGCCCAGCTCCGCCAGGGTCGGCATGTCGTCACGCATGACGCCCAGCGTCGGCATCAGCTGGCCCATGGCAGCGAGGGTACGGGCATCGGCCAGGGCGATGTCGTACTGAGCATTGGTGAAGGCCCGGCTCGCTTCGAAGTACTCGTTTTCGCTGTCGAGTACGTCGAGCAGCGTCCGCTCACCGATGTCGAACTGCTGCTGATAAGCACCGCGCACCCGGTCGATGGACTGACGATGCTCGTTGAGGTAGCGGATCTGTTCGCGCAGGCGCTGGGTATCGTTGTAGGCGATCTGAGTGGTCTGACGCACGTTGGTGCAGGCCAGGTCACGCTGGTCGATGGCCTGTTCGACGCGATCGCTGGCGGCACGGAAAGAAGCCAGGTCGCTGCCACCGCGATAGAGGTTCATGCTCGCGACCAGCTCGATGCTGTGCCGGTCGCGCCGACCGAAACCGTCGTAGCCGGACTCGTTATTGTCGGTCCCGGTGCGACCGCGCAGGTCGAGACGCGGCTGGAATCCGGCTCGGGTGCCTGCCTGTTCGGCACGTGCCGCCTCGATGTTCTCGATTGCGGCATGGAAGTCGGGGTTGCCCTGGAAAGCCAGGTCGACCGCCTCGCTGACGGAGGGCGGCAGCCGGCCGTCGAGTTGCGGCGCCGGGGCCAGATTCTCGGCCGGCAGTTGGCCGACGATCCGCTGGTAGCGCGACGTGACGTCATGCAGGTTGGAGGCTTCGGTCATCAGGTTGGACTCGGCCAGGGCCAGGCGGCCGCTGATCTGCTCGAGGTCCACCCCTCGACCTGCACCGGAGCGCACGCGGTCTTCGATCTGGTTGAAGACCCGCAGGTGATCGGCATAGTTGTCCTGAGCCAGGCGCACCAGCTCACGATAGCGGCTGACGTCGAGATAGGCCCGCGTGGCTTCGAGCGCCACGTTCTCGCTGGCGCCGAGCAGCTCGTAGTAGCGTACCAGCTGGGCGCGGTCGAGCCGCTCGACCTCGCTGCGGGTGGCGAAGCCATCGTAGATCATCTGGGTAAGCCGCAGCTCGGCGAAGTCGGTATCATAGCTACCGCGCCCATCCCCTTCACGATCCTCGCGGCCGATGCCTGCGGCGACGTCGATACTGGGCAGGTAGTTGCCGCGCGCCACGCCGACATCATGACCGGCAGCATTCAGGCCATTCAAGGCAGCCCTGACTTCGGGGTTGGTGGACAGCGCCTGGCGCACCACCTCCTGCACATCGGCCGAACCAGGCGCTGCAAGGCCGGGCGGCAAGGTCTGGGCCACGGCGGCGGCCACGGGGAGAAGCGCAAGCGATGAACCCACGGCGAAGGCTTTAGCCAATCGCTGGGCTAGGGGGTAATCAGCTGATTTTTTCATGGGTGTTCCCTGTTCATGATTCGGTCGCCCCGTTGCACGGGCGATCCGTCGAGTTGCGTTATCGTTTCTTGTTATTTCGGGGCTCATCCGGCGAGCCGGACGGTGCTTCCATTCCCGGTTTCCCTTTGCAAGCCGATCAGCCTGTTCACATGGCAGCCTGTTACTAGTACGTACGGATCAAGCCAAGGACACAAAGCCCGCTTAGTCATTTAATGTTTGTCAACCGCTTTTTGTAATCTAGCGTAACCGAGGTTGTCCGATTGTCCAATACCCAAGTACGACACTTTTGTAACACCGATCTTGCGATTGATCCAAATCAAGCCCGTGGAAACAGGTCTACCGACAGCGTTAGCCTGCTGGCCACTCGCCCCCTCTCCCGGCCCTCCCCAATCATGGTATTGTCAGCCCCATGAGTGACGCCCCCTGTAGGCGAACGGGAAAGGAGAAGAAAATGTCAGCTTCATCAGAAATACAGAAGACACGCGTCATCAACGAGCTGCGCGGCTTCATCAAGAAGCTGCTGCAGGATCCACAGATTCTCGAGCAGTCACTGGATGTCGCCCGCCGCCACTACCGGGATGGCGGCTCGGAGGATGTCGTGGCACGCATCGCCAATGAGATTTCCGAAACCACCAGCGTGCATATCCCGGAGGATCCGCAGGAGCATTCCGAAGCGGACAAGCTGTTCCTCGAACTGCTCAAGGAAGTGATCAGCGAGGAGCAAGCCCTCTATTAGACTCGCACTATCGAGGCCTGGTACCGGGCCTGATGAACCGGGCGGGGCCGGCAGCCCCGCCTGGCCATTCGCGACAGGCACCTGGCCTCGCCCTTTGGTATAATGGCAACCAATTGTTTTCCAAAACTTTTACAAGTACGTTGCCAATGTATTACCTGCTGAAGCTATTTCCAGAAATCACCATCAAGTCGCGTTCCGTACGCCGCCAGATGACGCGTTGCCTGGTGGGCAACATCCGCAACGTGCTGCGCCCGTTGGGCGATTCGCTGCGTGTCCAGGGTGGCTGGGACGCCATCAAGGTCCACGTGCCGGAAGCTGCCGAGCCTGACTGGTACCGTCAACTTGAGCGGTTGCTGTGTCACATCCCCGGTGTCCACGAGGTGCAGTGCGTCGAGGAGGTGCCCTTCGTTTCCTTTGCCGACACCACCGATCGCCTGCTGCCGGTATGGCGTGATGCCGTTGCCGGGCGCAGCTTTCGCGTCACGGTGAAGCGCCGAGGCATTCATGACTTTTCCTCCGAGCAGTTGGAGCGCCACCTCGGGCGCGAGCTGCTTGACGCCGCCCCGGGAGCCAGGGTGCAGCTCAAGGAGCCGGAAGTGGATGTCCGTGTGGATGTCGTCGAAAGCCGCCTGCGCCTGGTTCGCCAGCGCTGGTCCGGGCTCGGCGGTTATCCCATGGGCCTGCAGGGACAGGCTCTGGCGCTGATCTCAGGAGGCTACGACTCCCCTGTCGCTGCCTGGAAAATGATGCGGCGTGGAATCAAGACGCATTTCCTGTTCTTCGAGCTCGGTGGCGCCGGTCATGAGGCCGCCGTGCGCGAAGTCGCTCACCACCTGTGGAAGACCTATTCGAGCTCCCACCGGGTGAAGTTCATCTCGGTACCTTTCGAAGGCGTGGTGGCCGAGCTGCAGCGCAGTATCCCCGATGGGCTGATCGGGGTGGCACTCAAGCGCATGATGGTGCGTGCCGCCAGCCGTATCGCGACCCGGGCGCGGGTTCCCATGCTGGTGACCGGCGACGCTATCGCTCAGGTTTCGAGCCAGAGCCTGACCAACCTGGTATTGATGGACGATGCCAGCGAGGTACCGATCCTGCGCCCGCTCATCGCCGAGGACAAGCAGACCATCATCGATACGGCCCGCCAGATAGGCACTGCCCCCTTTGCCGAGGGCATGCCCGAGGTGTGCGGCGCCGTCTCCCAGCGGCCCAATACCCAGGCGCGCCACGACAAGGTCGCTGCAGCGGAGGCGCATTTCGATTTCAGTGTCCTCGACGCCGCCGTGGCGCAGGCGGTGCAAACCCGCTCCGACCAGCTGCTTGACCAAAGGCAGCAAGAGTCGCCACAGCTCGAAGTGATCTCCGACCTCGAGACCGCTGCCAGCGATGCCGACATCAGCGTGATTGATATCCGCGCTCCGGCGGAGCGTGACGCCGCTCCGCTCGTGCTCGAGCGGGTGGATTGCCTGGAGATTCCCTTTTTCGAGCTGCAATCACGGGCCGACTCCCTACCCGGTGACCGCCGCTACCTGCTCTACTGCGACCAGGGGGTGATGAGCCGCATGCAGGCGATGCACCTGCATGACCGCGGATTGACGCATTTCGGAGTCTATCGCACCGACTGATCGAGGGCGTCAGGTTACAAAATCTTTTTTAGCAATCCCTTTATCGCTTCGCTCCACTGCGCTAAAACAAAATTAACAAGTCGCGGTTTTAGGAGTGGCGTATGGGTGCTCGCGGTTCTTCGTCACGCCGGAATTCGTCTACCGTGGCGCGGCTCGACAGCGGCGAATCGCTCGCGAAGCGCTCGCCTTTCATCGAGGAGCCCAGGCTGGCTCCGGCGCCCCGCCCGGAGCCTTCGCGACGCTACCTGTACATGGGGCTGGGCATCCTGGTGCTGACGTGTGGCGTGACGCTCGCCACGCTGCTGGTTGCCGAGGCCAAGACATCGCATTTCCAGTCCCAGGAACTCTCACGCTACGCAGCCACACTGCGCTATAGCGTAGAGCCCGGCCGTAGCGAACAGATCCATTTCCCCAGCCACGGCCCCTTCGACCAGCGCCTCGGCTACACCCAACTGCCAGAATTCGAATCCCGGCTCCTGGCCCGGGGCTATGACATCACTCATCAGGCTCGTTTTTCCCCTGCCCTGCTCGATTACAGCCGGCGCGGCTTCTTCCCACCCTATCAGGAGAAGACCCAGGCCGGCTTGAGCATCGAGGAGTGCCGAGGGGAAAGCCTCTACCTGTTTCGTCATCCGCACCGTCAGTACACCACTTTCGAGGCCATTCCTCCCATCGTGCTTCAGGTGCTGCTGTTCATCGAGAACCGACAGCTGCTCGACGAAAACGCACCCAATGCCAACCCGGCCGTGGACTGGCCTAGATTCACACGGGCCGCCTTGTCGCAGGTAGGGCGCGCCCTGGACCTGCCGGGCCAGTCGGCCGGCGGCAGTACGCTGGCCACCCAGTTGGAGAAATACCGCCACTCGCCCCGGGGGATGACCCACTCGCCGCGAGAAAAGCTGCGTCAGATGATCTCTGCCAGCGTGCGCAGCTACCAGCATGGTCCCCAGACCCTGACCGCAAGGCAGGACGTGGCCCTGGACTACCTCAATACCGTGCCGCTATCGGCCGCCCCTAGTTACGGCGAGGTCCATGGCCTGGGCGATGGTCTTTGGGTCTGGTTCGGCGCCGATTTCGACAGTATCAATCGCCGTCTGGCGATCGGCTTCGATGGTGTGGACGAACAGGCCGAGAAGGGCCTGGCGCTGCGCCAAGTGCTGGCCTTGATGATCGCCCAGCGGCGTCCTTCCTGGTATCTGACCCGGGGCAGGGAAGCCCTCGAGGAGCTGACCGACAGCCATCTGCGCCTGCTGCGCCAGGAACAGGTCATCCCGGCTGACCTCGCCCAGGCAGCGCTCGAGCAGCGCCTGGCGTTCCGCGACTCCGCGGTATCGCCCTTCGACCTGCGCATCGAGCCGGACAAGAGTATCCAGGTGGCGAGGCAACGCCTGGCGGGCATGCTGGGCATGTCGTTCTACGACCTTGATCGCCTCGACCTCAGTGCCCGCACTACCCTGCACGCCGGCCTGCAGCAAGAAGTCACCCGCTATCTTCACCGCCTGGCCGATCCGGAGTTCGCCGCAGAGACCGGCCTGCTGGGAGATCGCCTGCTCAGCGCCGAACGGACACAGGACGTACGCTACAGCTTCACTTTGTTCGAGCGCAGCGAGGACAGCTTCAGCGTACGGGTCCAGACCGACAACACCCATCAGCCGTTCGACATCAACGAGGGCAGCAAGCTGGAGCTGGGCTCCACCGCCAAGCTGCGTGTGCTGGCCACTTACCTGGAGATCGTCGCCGAGCTGCATGACCGCCACGCCAGCAAGAGCCCGGAGATGCTGCGCAGCGTCGAGATCGACTCCCAGGATGCGTTGAGCCGCTGGGTGCTGGATCGCCTGACTGAGGCCCCCGGCATGGCCCTCGATGAGCTGCTTGGCATGGCCATGGAGAGACGCTATTCGGCCAGCCCGGCGGAAGCCTTCTTCACCGGCGGCGGGCGTCACACCTTCAGCAACTTTCGCCGCGAGGACAATGGCCGCAATCCGACGCTCTCCGAGTCCATGCGCGAGTCGCTCAATCTTCCTTTCATCCGCGTGATGCGCGACGTGGTGCGCTACAGCATGCATCATGCCGAGCCGCGCTCAGCCATGCTGGGCGACGATCGTGACCCGCGGCGAGAGGAGTACCTGCGCCTGTTCGCCGACCGCGAGGGGCGTACCTTCCTCGAGCGCTTCTGGCGCAAGTACCGCAACCTCGACAGCGAAGCGCGACTGTCCATCTTTGTCGAAGGCATCAGGCCCACGGCACCACGTCTGGCCGCGGTGCAGCGCTATCTGTTTCCCGAGAGCAGCCTCGAGGAGTTTGCCGCTTTTCTCGATCAGTGGCTGCCCAACGGCAATCGACCCAGCGAGCGTGAGCTGGCCTCACTCTATGACCGCTACGCGCCTGGCAACTTTTCCCTGAACGATCAGGGCTATGTCGCCCGGGTCCATCCCCTGGAGCTGTGGCTGGTGGGGTTCCTGCTCGACTTGCCCGACGCCGGCTGGGGCGACGCCGTCGCCGCCAGCGTCGAGGAGCGTCAGGAGGTCTATGGCTGGCTGTTTCGCACGCGCCATCGCAACGCCCGCGACGTGCGCATCCGCACCATGCTTGAAGTCGAGGCGTTTCAAGACATTCATGAACGCTGGCAGCGCCATGGCTACCCCTTCGGCCAGCTGGTACCGTCGCTGGCCACGGCAGTCGGCTCATCGGGAGATCGACCTGCCGCCCTGGCTGAACTGATGGGTATCATTCTCAACGATGGAGTCAGGCTGCCCACCCTGCGGATCGATGAGCTGCATTTTGCTGCCGACACCCCCTACGAGACACGCTTTTTGCCAGCCGAAGGACAGGCCCATCGGGTCATGGCGCCAGAGGTCGCCGCGGTGCTGCGCGAGTCACTGTCCCAGGTGGTCGAAGGGGGAACGGCGCGGCGCCTGCAGGGTAGCTTCAGCCTGGAAGACGACACCCCGCTGGTGCTGGGCGGCAAGACAGGGACTGGCAACAACCGTATCGAGACCGTCGGCCGCGGCGGACAGGTTCTGCAATCGCGGGCCCGCAACCGCACCGCCACCTTCGTGTTCTATCTTGGCGATGACCATTTCGGCACGCTCACGGCCTTCGTCCCCGGCAGCGCCTCGGACGACTTCCGCTTCACCTCGGCCCTGCCGGTCCAGGTACTGAAGGGCATGGAGCCTATCCTGAGGCCCTATCTCGAACCCGGGGTGGGTACCTGTCCCCCGCTGCCCAAGGAGAAAGGGTTGCCCAGCGAGTACCACTTCGCCGGGGAGGAGGACAAGGTTCAGCCACCCGCCGCCGAAGACTCGGACGCTTCAGGCGCCTCGCGCGATCTTGCCTTGCGATAGGGAATGCCGAAGAGCAGCGAGTAGAACACCGGCACCGCAATCAGCGTCAGCAGCGAGGCAAATGCCAACCCAGCCATGATGGTCACGGCCATGCTGCTAAAGAAGGCATCGAACAGCAGCGGCAGCATGCCAAGGGTGGTGGTACCGGCGGCCAGGAGTACCGGGCGCAGGCGGCTGATGCTGGCATCGATCAGCGAAGCCAGGCGCTCCTTGCCACTCTTGATCTGGGCATCGATTTCATCCACCAGCACGATGGCATTCTTCATCAACATGCCGGAGAGGCTGAGCATGCCGAGTAGCGCCGTGAACGAGAACGGCAGCCCGGTCAGCAGCAGGCCGATGACCACCCCGCAGATCGACATCGGCACGACCAGCCAGATGATCAAGGGTTGGCGCAGCTTGCCGAACAGCAGGATCGATACCACCAGCATCGCCACGAAGCTCAGCGGCAGCTGCTGCGCCAGCGAGGCCTGGGCATCGGCGGAATCCTCGTACTCTCCTCCCCACGCCACCGCATAGCCCGGCGGCAGCGGAATGGCCTCGATCTCCTGGCGTACGGCATCATGGGCTGCTGCAGCGGTGTACCCCGGAGCCGGATCTGCCTGAACCGTGAGCGTACGCACCCGGTTGTAGCGATGAATCCGCGCCTCCTCGCTTTGCGTTTCGAAGCCGTCGACGATCTGGGCGATGGGAATGAAGCGCTGCTCGGCGTTGCTCCATACCATGCGATCCGAGAGCAACGCGACATCGCCACGCTCGCCTGCCGGTGGCCGGGCGACGATCGGAATCAACCTATCACCCTCTCGATAGGTGCCCGCCCGCACCCCGGAAGCGGCAAACTGCAGGGTCTGAGCCAGTTCATCACGCGTGACACCGGCAATTCTGGCGCGCTCCTCGTTGTACAGCGGCACCACTACGGCCTCCCGTTCGCGCCAGTTCTGGCGTACATCGATCACCGCCGGATTGGCTCGCATGCGCTGCTGGGCCTCTTCCCCCAGGCGGCGCAGCTCCGCTGCATTGCTGCCCTGGAAACGCGCCTCGATCTGGGCATCGCCACCGGGACCGAACTGGATGCGCTCGGTACGCACCCGCGCTTCGGGAAAAGCCGCCTGCAGCTCGGCGTAGACGTGGGGATCGAGCTCGTCGATACGCTCAAGACTCTCCGCGCGCACGATGAACTGTGCATAGGCAGGGTTGGGCTGCTCCGGCACATAGGTCAACATGAAGCGGGTCGCCCCGCGGCCAACGAAGCTCGAGACGTTCTCAACCCCCTGCTGGTCGAGCAGGTACTGCTCGATGCGCTCGGCATCGCGCTGGGTGGCGCGTATGTCGCTCCCTTGGGGCAGTTCGTAGTTGACGTAGAACAGCGGCGTGTTCGAGTCGGGAAAGAAGGACTGAGAAACGAAAGTGAAGCCCCACGCACACAGCGCCGTGATCCCCACCAGTAGCGCCACCGATAGCACACGCAGCCGCAATGCCAGGGCGAGAAAGCTGGCATAGATGCGATAGAAGAGCCCTCCGTGAGGATCCTTGTCGCTGCCGAGCTGCCTGCCGTGAAACAGGTAGTAACCGAACAGCGGAGTGACGGTGATGGCCAGCACCCAACTCAGCAACAGGGATATGGCGATCACGGCAAACAGCGAAAAGAGAAACTCGCCGGTCACATCGTCGGACAGCCCGATGCCCGAAAAGGCCAGGATACCGATCACCGTGGCCCCCAGCAGCGGGATCTGGGTGCGTCCCGCGGCCTCGCTGGCGGCCTCCTTCACCGGCCTGCCGCGCTGCATGCTGATCAACATGCCTTCGGCCACCACGATGGCGTTGTCGACCAGCATGCCCATGGCGATGATCAGCGCCCCGAGCGAGACCCGCTCCATCTCGATATCGAACACCCACATGAAGAACAGCGTGCCGAGCACGGTCAGCAGCAGGGTTGCCCCCACCACCACGCCGACGCGCCAGCCCATGAACAGGCACAGTACCAGGATCACGATGGAAACCGAGGTCGCCAGGTTGATCAGGAAGTCGTTGATCGATTCGTCGACCACACGGTGCTGCTCATAAATGGGATGCAGCTCGACGCCCAGCGGCAGGCGCCCTTCCAGTGACTCGAGGTGGCGCTCCACCGCCTCGCCCACCTCGACGATGTTGGCAGCGGCCACCCCCGCTACGGCCAGGGTGAAGGCGGGTTCGCCATTGTGGCGGATCAGGTGGTTGGGGATCTCCAAAGGCTGACGATGGACGTTGGCGATATCCACCAGCGATATCTGCTCGGTGGTTCCCGGCCTTCCGATGCGGATCGCCTCGATATTTGCCACGCTGTCCACGCCGGCCCGGGCGACAATACGCACATGGTCGTCGCCAACGCGCATCGAGCCGGCATCGGTGACCTGATTCTCGGTCTGGATGGTGTTGATCACATGATCGACGGGGATGCCGAGGGTGGTGAGACGCTCGTTGGGAATCTCGATGTAGATCGTCTCGTCGCGCTCGCCCGCCGTGGACACCCGCGCCACGTTGGGCACCGTCAACATCTCGCGCTGCAGGAAGCGGGAGATGTCACGAATCTCATCGTGCCCGTAGCCTGGCGCCGTCACTGCATAAAAGATGCCGTAAACTTCGCCGAAGTCGTCATTGACCTGAGAAGTCGAGGCACCTTCAGGCAGCGAGCCCTGAACGTCGTTGACCTTGCGCCGCAGTTCGTCCCAGATCTGCGGCAGCTGATGGCTGCGGTAGGTGGAGGCCACCTCTACCTCGATCTCGGACCGCCCCGGCATGGAGAGCGACTCGATGACGTCGATCTGCTGCAGCTCCTGGATGGCCATCTCCAGGCGCTCGGTGACCTCCTCCTCCACCTCCTGCGCGGTGGCACCGGGGTACTGGGTATTGATGATGGCGTTGGGAATGGTGAAGTCGGGATCTTCCAGCTTGCCGACGTTATTGAACCCCCAGATGCCGCCCAGCAGACAGATCGCAACGATGAGCCAGGTGACGACCGGCCGCTCGATGGACGCTTTGGCGATATCCATATCGTGCTCCTGGCTACAGTGTGGCTTCCATGGGTCTGACCCGGGCATCTTCATACAGCAGGTGCGCGCCTGCCGCGACGATGCGCTCGCCGCGCTGAAGCCCCGCCAGCACAGGTACCGTGTCGCCATGCAGCTGTCCGACCAGCACCTGGCGCGGCTCGACACGCTGGTCTTCATCGCGGTAGACCCAGACACGGAAGTTGCCTTCGTTGTCGGTATCCAGGGCGGCCGCGGGGATGTGCAGTGCACCATGCTCGATGACATCGATCAGCGTCACCGACACGGCGGCCGTCATGCCCGGCATCGCCCCGACGGCTTCATGATCGGGAATGGCAAACTCCACCTGGTAGGTCTGGGCAACGTCGTCGGCCTCGGTGACATGCTCACGATACTCGAGCGGAAAGCGCTCACCCGGCGCCGAGAGCAGCTCGGCCTCGACCTCGAAGCGCTCCGGACTGACCACGTGGCGCACCAGAGTCTCAGGCACGTTGATCCTCACCCGAAGCTCGGTCACGTCCTGCACTCGCACGATGGCGGTGTTGGGCTGGACATTGCTGTGATTCTCCACCAACCGGCGGGTCACCAGGGCGTCAAAGGGCGCCTCGATGGCGGTATAGGAGAGATCCTGCCGCGCGCTGTCACGCTGCACTTCGGCGAGCTCGTAGTGGGTGCGGATTTCGTCGAAGGCCGACTGGGAAATGGAATTGTTGTCGAGCAGAGGGCGTGCCCGCTCCATTTCCCGCCTGGCCAGCTGGTATTCGGCTTCGGCCCGCCGTACGGCCAGCTCGTAGTCGGTCGAATCCAGCCTGGCGACGGTTTGCCCCTGGCCAATGGTCTCCCCCTGACGTCGAGGCACCTCGACCAGCTGCCCACCGACTCGAAACGAGAGGTCGACCGTGCGCAAGGCTTCCACCCTGCCGACGAAGCGGCGGCTGGGTATCAGGGTGTGCTCCCCGACTTCCTGCAACTTGACCACCCGCACCGCCGGCTCTTCCTCATCGGCCTGATCGCGACCGCAGCCGACCATGACCAACCCCAGCAACACTATCAGCCATGCTGACCGCTTCATCGCCTAATCCCCCTGCTCCCTGCGCACCGTCACCTGGCAATGGCGCGGCATCCTAGGCTGTGCCTGAGCGATACACGATAGACCATAAAGTGTTGCTCCTGCACAGACAGCCCCACTATAACAACATTCAAGCGCACGTTTGAATTCCTGCTGTTCTTGGCTCCCGATTGATTACAGAAGACGGGCCCGGTGCGTAGCACCGGGCCCGTTGCAGGGACCGCCAGATCTGGTGGAACAGCGCTGCGCTATGGGCAGGGCACGACCTTGCGCAGCGTATCCTTGGCCCAGAGTACCTGGCCATCAGGCGTCCTGCCGTGCTCGTTCCAGCGCTCGATGACCTCCAGGCAGTAGGAGCCGGCGTTCTCGGTCCGCACGTCAGGGTTGGAGGGACGCTCGCCACCGATGCG
The DNA here is from genome assembly GCF_013697085.1 of Billgrantia kenyensis. Taxonomy (GTDB): domain Bacteria; phylum Pseudomonadota; class Gammaproteobacteria; order Pseudomonadales; family Halomonadaceae; genus Halomonas; species Halomonas kenyensis. The sequence continues at coordinate 86,710 of NZ_JACEFT010000007.1, read as the reverse complement.
CATCAGGTCGGGATTGTCGGTGGTGTAACGGGGGGCAATGGTGGCATTGCTGGCACAGCCGGCAACCAGGGCGGCAGCCACCAGAACTACGGGCAAACAGCGGCGCAGAGGCATGTTCACAACCCTCAAGAATGTCATTTTCGCTCCGGCAGGCATTGCCGGTAGCGTTAGATATCACCGCCGTATTTCGTCGTCAATATTTTTCGAACACCGTTCACGCACTTCACTATCTAGGCTTTGATCTGACAACTCGAACAGGCAACCTGCCAGGGCTACGCTGAAGGTATTCGCACAATCAGGATGTGACGACGTTTCATGGCCGAAGCTAGACCCGACCGGGAATATGCACCGCAACCCAGCGTGCTGGAACGCTGGGCGGCACGCTATCTCCAACAGCTCAATCACCACCGCACCGCACCAAGACGCGCCCGCCACGACCATGACCTGGCCCGGCTCAAGCGTACCTTCTATGCGGGCGTAGCCTGGGCGGCACTCGCCGGCATCGTTTCCGGCGGCATGATCGGTGGCATGGAGTGGTACATGCGCCAAGGCATGCTCGGCGGCATGGAGGACATGAGCCTGCGCGAACAGCTGCCCTACTGGGCCGGCTTCTTCGCCGTTGCCGGCGTGGTCAGCGCCGTGGAAATCGCCTTTCTCTACTGGAATGCGCTACGTGGGGTCGCCACCACCAGCCGCCTGGCAGGTGCGCCGATGCGTGACGGCCCGCATGCGCGACTGGTACTGCTGGGCCTGACCCGCGTGGCCCTCGAATTCCCCAGCCCCCGGCACCGGATCTACGGTATCGATCCCTATGCCCGAATGAGCCGCTGGAAAATCAACGCCATCGAGATCATGTATCGCATGAAGGTAGGCGTCAGCAGCTTCTTGATACGCGTGCTGCTGCGTCGCGTGCTGGGCCGAGTGGCCCTGCGCGGGGTTCTTCCCCTGCTCATGGGGCCGCTGTATGCCGCCTGGAATGCGATCATTACCTGGCGAATATTGGTCAAGGCACGCGAGCAGGCCTTGGGCCCGTTCGCCATCGAAGGCATGGTGCGGCAATTGCGGCACGACCCGCTGAGCGAGCGCGGCCAGCACGTCATGCTGCATACGGTTGGCGCCATGATCATGGCCAACCAGGATGCCCACCCCAACCACGTCTACCTGCTGTCACGGCTCATCGATGCATTTGAGTGGAAGGAGAAGCGCATCCAGGTGGATTGGCCGCAGCAGCGTTTCACACTCAATCGCCTGGAGCGCGGTGAAAAGCACCGCGTGCTCGAACTTCAGCTCGCCATCGCCGTGCTGGCCGGTTACCCCCGAGGCAAGCGCAAGCGCTTCCTGGAGGAGCTCTACGAAGCCTGCAATATCCCCTATCCGCACATGAAGGCGCGAGCCTGGCGACAGCGCTTCATGGATGGGCAGCCCCTCGACGGCCACGTGTATCACGGCCACGGCTGACTTCACCTGCAGCCGGCTTCGAAACCACACGGGACCTCAGAAGAGCCCGAGCTGCCTGTCGGTCAGGCTAGAGAAGTCATCACCCAGGAAAGGCAGGATGGCATCGGCCACCGGCTGCAGCTGACGCGAGAGATAGTGCTGATAGTCGATGGCGGAGCGGCGCGTCTCCAGCGGCTCCGGCCCGGCAACGGTGATCACGTAGCGAATCCAGCCACCACGCTGGTACTGACGGGGACGCCCGAGCCGGGTGTTATGCTCGTCGGCCAGGCGAGCGGCCCGCACATGGGGCGGCACGTTGCGACGGTATTCGTCGAGCCGGCGGCGCAGGCGCTTGCGATAAACCAGGCGCTCGTCGAACTCCCCGGCCAGGGTACGCCTGACGTAGTCGCGCACGTAGTCGCGATAGGACTCGCCGACGAAGACCCGCCGATACAGCTCCTGCTGGAACAGCTTGGCCAGCGGCGTCCAATCGGTGCGCACGGTCTCCAGCCCCTTGAAGACCACTCGCTCGCCCCCCTGCGCCTCTCGCACCAGGCCTGCATAGCGCTTCTTGCTGCCCTCTTCCGCACCGCGGATGGTGGGCATGAGGAAGCGCCGATAGTGGGTCTCGAACTGTAGTTCCAGCGCACTCGTGAGGCCATGTTCCGCCGCGAGGTGCTCGGCCCACCAGCGGTTGACCCTCAGTGCCAACCGCTTACCGATGGCATGGGCCTCCGGCTCTTCATGAGCACCGCCCAGCCAGACGAAGGTGGAATCGGTATCACCGTAGATGACCGTGTAACCCTCGGCTTCGATCAGTTCACGCGTACGGCGCATGATCTCGTGCCCGCGCAGCGTGATCGACGATGCCAGTCGCGGGTCGAAGAAGCGACACCCCTTCGAGCCGAGCACCCCGTAGAAGGAGTTCATGATGATCTTGAGCGCCTGGGAGAGCGGCGCGTTGCCTTCCCGCTTGGCCGCTTCACGCCCCTGCCAGACCCGGGCCACCAGGTCGGGCAGTGCATGACAGCGACGCGAGAACCGCGCGCCGCGATAGCCGGGCACGCTTTGAGCTTCGGCCTCATCGAGACCCGCTACCAGCCCTGCAGGGTCGACCAGGAAGGTTCGAATGATCGACGGATAGAGACTCTTGAAGTCGAGCACCAGCACCGAGTCGTAGAGCCCGGGACGGGAGTCCATGACGAAGCCGCCAGGACTCTCCTCCCCCGGGCGACCGCCCTGGCCAAGGCTTGGCGCAACGAATCCGAGCCGGTGCATGCGCGGCAGATAAAGATGGGTGAACGCTGCCACCGAGCCCCCGCTACGATCTGCCGGCAGGCCGGTGACGCTGGCCCGCTCCAGCAGGAAGTCGATCAGCTCGGTCTTGGCGAAGATTCGCAGTACCAGCTCGCAGTCCTTGAGGTTGTACCGCGCCAGCGCCGGCTTGTCCTCGGCGAACATGCGGTTGATCTCGTCCATGCGCTGGTAGGGGTTGTCGATGGACTTGCCCTCGCCCAGCAGTTCCCGGGAGACGTGCTCCAGGCTGAAGGAATCGAAGTGCCAAGTTGCCTGGCGCAGGGCTTCGATACCGTCGATGATCAGGCGCCCCGAAGCCGAGGCAAAGAAGTGATGAGGGTTGCCGCCGTGCGCACGCCAGCCAAGCGGCTCACCGCCGCGGCCGAGGCGCAGCGGCACCCCCAGCTGTTCGGCATGGCGCTGCAGCAGGCGCAGGTCGAACTGAACCAGGTTCCAGCCGACGATGGCATCCGGATCATGGCGGGCAAACCACCCGTTGAGACGCTCGAGCAGGACCTGGCGACTGGCGCAGTACTCGAGGGCGAAGTCTCGCTCGCGCTCGGCCGCGCCGGCCTGACCGTTGGGTGGGCCGAGCATGAAGACCTGGCGCTGCTCGCCACAGGCAATCGCAATGGAGTAGAGCTCGCCACGCGCGCTGGTTTCGATGTCCAGCGAGGCCAGCTCGAGCCTGGGCCGATAGTGCTCCACGGGCTTCAGTTGGGCGTCCTGCCAGGTGCCGTCGGCAGCTTGCTCGCCGGAAAAACGAACCGGTGCAGTGATGAAGCGCTCCATCAGGTAGCGCTCGGGCGGGCGAACATCGGCTTCGAGCAGCGTAATGCCGGCCTTGGCCAGCCGCCGCTCGAGCTGTTGCAGCTGGCGATAGTGGCGACAGTAGAGCCCGACAACCGGCCGTTGATTGAAGTCATGCAGCGCCAGCGGCTTGAGCGTCACGTCCGGCTCGCCTGCCAGGATGCGCTCGGCCACCGCATTTTGATCAGCGGGGAAGAACGCCACGCAGGGTTGCGGCGGCAGACGCACATGGCAAGGGCCGGCATCCGTTGCCAGCCAGAAGCTCACCTCGCACCCATCGGACGTATCCCGCCAGTGCCGTGTCAGCACGAAGCCCTGCTGTGCCACCGCCATCTCTCGCGCCTGCCTGCTGTGGGGTCATTCTACCCGGCGCAGGCAGGGCTGTCGTCGTCGGCTGCCCAGCCTAGCGCTCGAGAATGGCCCGGCAGGCCGGCGGCAGCGAGCGCCCGGGGGAAGGATAGACCTCGGGGCGTGGCGTCGGCGCCAGTGCCTGGCAGCCATCGCCGGGCGGCGGGGGCGGCTGGTCGATGCACTCCGGCTGATCCGGCGGGCAGCTCAGGCGCACGTGCAGGTGTTCGTCGTGGGAATGCCAGGGCCGTATCAGGCGCAGCCAGGAGCGATCGTCCCACTCCCGCTCGCACAGGTCGCGCTTCACCGCCGAGTCGACGAAGATTCGCGCCACCCGCGGATCGTCTGCCGCCAGGCGGATCAGCTCGGCATGCTCGTCGGTCCAGCGCTCGTCGAGCCGCTGAGTGCGTGGATCGACCAGGATCGGCTGCTCCAGGTCCTCGCGCTCGCTGCGCTCGACAAACGGCAGGTCCAGGCGAAACCAGATGTCGACATCGAGCCCCGTCTGATGGCTCACGTGTCCATAGGGCATGGGCCCGCCGCGGGGTTGCGCCATGTCCCCCACCAGCATCGGGCCGAACCCGGCCTGATTGACCCGCTCCCCCAGCCGCTCGACGTAGTCGATCAGCGTGGGGTGGCCGTAATGGCGGTTGCGTTCGATATCCACCGCCTGGTAACCGACGCCTTCCAGGGGCAGCTGCTCGGCGCCGGCTATACAGCCGCCGTCGAAGGGTCCGATGACCCGCGGTGAGCCAGGCAGCGGCTCCCTGACCTCCGACCAGTCGCCAGGGCTGGTCGGAGGGGCCGTGTCTTCAGGTGGACTGGCGGCGAAGGCCGCCGAGGTGGAAAAAGCGGCCAGGGCAAGCAGCATGACGCCCACTCTGGGTGGGCGTCGCACGAGAGCGTCAAGCAACATGGTTCATCCTTGCTGGGTGGCTAGTCTGATTCGCGCTCCTGCAAAGCGAGCCATTCGAGCCCGGGCCGATAGAGCATGTCGTGCTCGCCGTCGAACACGACCAGCTCCGCTGGTCCGGACTGAAGGTGGAGCAGCACCGGGGCTTCGGCCTCGTCGAAGCCGGCATAATCACGCTGGGTATGCAGTGAGCGCTCTTGTACATCCTCCGGGATCTCCCCTCGCTCCATGATCGCGTCGATCTGCTCCTGCGAGATACGAGCCTCCTCCTCGACCAGGTCATTGTAGGCACGCAGGCCGTGGTCGACGGGCACCAGGTCATCCTCGATCCCATGAGCGATCAGCACCCTCAGCTCCCCTGCCACGTCGGGCAGATGGGCCTTGGGGCTGCGCTGAACGCACTCGTCATGAGCCTCGCTGCCCTCTTCCGGCGCTCCGCCGCAGGCACCTGCTATCTGTTCGGCATAGTCCTCGGCGCTGCCTGCGTGGAATTCGTACCAGCTGATCAGATCGTAGACCGGCACCCAGGCGGCAACGCCGGCAAACCGGTCGGGATGCCGGCTCGCCAGGTGCAGGGCATTCATGGCTCCGCCGGAGTAGCCCATCAGGTAGATGCGCGACTCATCGACATTGGCATTTTCCAGGGCGTACTCCAGCGCGTCTTCCATATCGGAGATGACCAGATCGGAGGCCATCGACTCGGGTCGTCCATCGTTTTCGCCGCGAAAGTCGGGATGAATGAAGGCCCACTCATTGGCGACGGCAAATTGGGCAAGCGGGATATCGATGTTCTGCAGGTAATCGGTGCTCCAGCTGTGCAGCACCAACAGCAGCGGGCGCTCCTCGTCGTCTTCGGGAGCAAAGAACAGCGCCGGCTGCTGATAGTCGTCCGCCGTGGAGGGGATCTCCACGTCCCTGATGTCTGGGACATGCTCCTGCCAGACGGCAAGATCGGCATCGGTCAGCTCACCGGGAAAGTCAGTAACGACGAGATGCTCACTGGGATGCTCCAGACCGGATTCCTCAGCCTCGTCCGCCGACTCCTGGCCCAGCAGCCGTTCCGATACGGATCCATCCGCCTGCACCTGGCCAAGGCCCAGGGAGGTACCCATCAGCACGCCAAGTAGCATGGAAAACCTGCGGTTCTGCCTCTGGCTGCCAGCGGGGTCGACCCTGGCAGATAAACTTGTGGTGGGGAGGTAAGAAACAAGATGGCCTTTGCGTTCCATGGCACGCCTCCTGGCAGCAGTTCCTTGTGCTTGTCCTCACCATTCTAGCCGGCGTGCCCTGGCTTGCCAGTCGACTCCGGGCTCTATTCCTCACCTCGGGTGCGAAGGGCAGCCCAGCCAGATAGTCGCCGATCGCCTGAGCATCCTGCGGGCGTCGGAAAAGATACCCCTGGCCGTAGTCGCAACCGAGCTCCTTTAAAGCCGCCAACTGCAGCGAATCCTCGATGCCTTCGGCCACTACCCGCAGGCGGCAGGCATGCCCGAGGCTGACGATCATGGCGGCCAGGCGGTCACTGTCGCTTTCCCCCTCCATGGTGGAGATGAAGGAGCGATCGATCTTGAGTTCATCGACTGGCAGAACCCGCAGGTGACTCAGCGCCGAGTAGCCGGTCCCGAAGTCGTCCAGAGCCAGCGCGATTCCCACTGCCTTGAGCGCCTGCAGGGTCCCCAAGGCGAGTTCCAGGTCTTCCAGCAGCGCCGATTCGGTAATTTCCAGGGTCAGCGCGCGCCCCTCCAGGCCAGCCTGGTCCAGTGCGGCTTGCACGTCGTCGGCAAAGCTGGGCTGACGCAGCTGGCGAGCCGAGACGTTGACGCTGACGGTCAGCGACGGGTCCAGGCGGTGCCACTCCCCGAGCTGTCGACAAGCCTGATCGAGCACCCAACGCCCAATCTCCACGATCGCTCCCGTTTCCTCGGCAAGGGGAATGAAATCGCAAGGCGGCACCATGCCCCGGCAAGGATGCCGCCAACGCAGCAATGCCTCCAGCCCCTTGGGTCGGCCACTGCGCAGATCGACGATGGGCTGGTAGTGCAACGTCAGCTCCCCGCCACCCAAGGCGCTCTGCAGGTGCGTCTGGAGCAGCTGTCGCTCAAGGAGAGCCTCCCCCATGGCGGGTTGATATGTGATTACCACGTTACGGCCGACTGCCTTGCCGCGGTACATGGCGATATCGGCATGGCGCAGTAGCACGTCGGCTTGCTGGTCAGAGGCACCGGCATGGGCAACGCCCACCGTTGCCCCGATATAGGCCAGCTGCCCGCCAAGACCGAAAGGCTGTCTGAGCACCTCGATGATTCGCTCACCGATCCGGGCGGCCGTCTCTAGCGGGGCGTCATCCACGTTGACCAGTACCGCGAATTCATCTCCCCCAAAACGGGCCACTGTCGCGTCGGGCCGCATCACCTTGCCTATACGTTCGGCGACGGCGCACAGCAGCTCATCGCCGGCATCGTGCCCCATGGTGTCGTTGATCGCCTTGAAGCGATCGAGATCGATGAACAGCACCGCGGGGGTGTGTCCCGGCGCCTGCTGACGCAGTGCCTGGTTCAGACGGTCGAGAAACAGGCGGCGGTTGGGTAGCCCGGTCAGCGGATCACGGAAGGCCTTCTGCATCTCTTCCAGGCTACGCGCATCTGCCAGGGCGAGGCTTGCGTGCTCGGCAAAGGTCCTGAGCAAAGCCAGCTCCTCCTGGCCAGAGAGGGTTTCGCCACCGATTTCGACGAGCAGGGTGCCTGCCGGTACCCCATGAATGTGGACGACCGCACTGACCGTCTCGGCGGCACCGGAGAGATCGGCACCGGAAACGATGGGGCGGCCTGGATCCTGGGCGTCGTCCAGCAGCAGCGACACCGGGTGGCCGCCCAAAACCTGGCTGGCTCCCTGGGTCACGGCCTCGAGGATGTCGGGAAGCGGCGCCCGATGCGAGATGGCGCGCTGAATATCAAGCAGTACCTCCAGCACCTGCTGCTCGCGGCGCTGTCGTTCGAGGACAGCCAGCATATCGAGCGCCAGACCGAAAGCGCCGGCCATGCCCAGTAGCAAGTGGCGCTCGGTATAGCCGAATGCTCCATGACACCTTGCCACTACCAGTCTGCCTGTCGCACCGGCATGCCACTCCGCCGCCAAGGTGTGGCAGCTGCCGATGGTTTCGAAAATCGCTTCATCGGTGCCTGGCAATGCCGCCTTGAGCATGGCCTCCGGTACGCTCTGCTGGCCGAAGCCGAAGGTGGACATCAGCCTGTCGTTGACGATCACGGCACCAATCTCTGCGTCGAATTCCTCGGCAATCAACTCGGCTCCCGTGCGGGCAGCCTCGGCCACATTTTCACAGCGACTGATGGCGGTGAGGAACTCGACCAGCCGATGAGGCGACTGGACGTCCTGCGCAGCCAGCGTCATGTCAGCACCAACAGGGCCAAGGTGGCATTGTGGATGCCACGAGAGCCTCTGGCGCGGGCAAATTCGCCATAGGTATAGAAGCCACCCAGTGCGGCTTGGGGAAAGGCGTCGGTGACGATCTTCAACTCCTCCATGAGTCCGGCCTGGCCGAGCATGACCAGTCTCGCCACACAGTCGAAGGCAATCACGCCGAGGGGCTCATGCTCACCCAGCGCCTGGCTGACGAGCTGACAGGCCTCGTGAGTACCGTTGAGGGTACCCTCGGCCGACCCCTGCATGATGGCAACCAATGTCCCCTCGGGTACGTCGCTACAGAGCAGCGAGCGCGTGGCATAGTCGGCCCCCACCGTAGCACGTATCTCCTCCCCCCCGGGTCTCAGTAGCCCCAGCATGTATTCCAGGCCACCGTAGGGCAGTGCCTCCCCGCTCTTGTAGGCCTCCGCGGGAGCCCTGACAGCATGCAAGAAGTAGTCGAGGGCAGGTTCATCATTGAGCCGGTGAATCCATCTGCCATCGCTTCCGGTGACTACCACCGGCTCGCTGATACGCTGCCAGCCGTGGCCAGTGCCGATCGCCATAGGAGCGATGGAGCCCAAGGCAATACCAACCACCCCTTCACTGATCACCTCCCCCGCATGAAACTGGAAAGTTTTCACCAGCAGCAGATCATCGCCTGCGCACCCTCCCACCAGCGGCACTGCGGCGCCTGCCACGCCGTAAGCCCCGCGAATGAGTTCGCTGCGCAGTCCAATGAGACCGTCACTGAGCAACATCAGCACCTTGTGTGGGCGTTCGAGCTCCAGCAGCCCTTGAGCCACCTGGCGTCCGGCTTCTCGCGGCCCCGCCTCGAGGCTGGCCACACGGCTACTCACGGTGAAGCCTTCACCGCCCAGTGCGACGGCGACCAGTGCCTGGGAAAGCGCAAGCTGGCCGCAGATCTCACCAGCCGTGGTGCATCCCGCCACCACGGCCTCATCGCCGGCCATTGCCTGCGCCGTGGCAGCGACGGTCGGTACGTCATACGCCGGGGAACAGAAAACCAGCACCAGCCTGGGCGTTCGCCCGGATAGCGCCTGATGGATTGCTTCGCTCGTAGCCTCGGCCGACCCGCTCAGGGCGGAGTGACCCACTCCCATCCAGCGCGTTTCGGGAGTGGCCGATGGAAGTGAACTCGCGGCGCTCTTCGTTTGCATGGGTCGATGCTCTCGAGTCGTTGAACCAGGCAACACGGGGTGGGGTACGCCTCACGGCGCCCCACCCGGGTATAAGCAAACTTCGGCCCAGCGAAGGATTTCTTTAGCCGTTTCCGCCCGGCGTCAGGATCGACGCCGGGCCGGCAGGCTCAATCACACGGGACCACGGCTCGACGGGTATCCTTGGCCCAGAGGGTCTGGCCGTCAGGCGTTGTCCCGTGGGAATTCCAGGTCTCGGTGACTTCGACACAATACGGACCCAGGTCCTCGACGTAGCGCTCAGGGTCCGCCGGGCGATCATTACCGATACGCATGATGTCGGGGTTTTCGCTGGTGTAGCGGGGTGCCACGGCATTGGTACCGCAGCCTACCAGCAGGGTGGCAATCAACAGCAGGGGCAGTGAAAGACGCAGTTTCATCGTATCATCCTCACGAAAGTGAAACGTTCGTTTGTTGGATGATGCGTAACGGGCAAGCGTTGAGTCCTGCCACAGCGGCCCATCCATGGGCCTGCCGTCGGCGGATATCGCTAATGATACCCAAGCTACCCGCAACGGGCCAGCCATCCGCCTCAGCAGATGCAGCGGGAGGGGAAGACAGATACAATCGAGGGTCTGTTCTTCCTGGGAATATCAGAGCCGATATGTCGAACAACGCAAGCGCCCCGCGCAAGATCCTGGTCACCAGTGCCCTGCCCTACGCCAACGGCTCGATCCACCTCGGCCACCTGCTGGAGTACATCCAGACCGATATCTGGGTGCGCTTCCAGAAAAGCCGCGGCAACGAGTGCTATTACGTGTGCGCCGACGACGCCCACGGCACCGCCATCATGCTGCGCGCCGAACAGGAAGGCATCAGCTCCGAGGCGCTGATCGAGCGGGTCTCGAAGGAGCACCAGGACGACTTCGCCACCTTCGGGGTCGCCTTCGACAACTACCACTCGACCCACTCCGAGGAAAACCGCTACTTCAGTGAGCTGATCTATACCCGCCTGCGCGATGCGGGGCATATCGCCACCCGCGACATCGAGCAGATGTACGATCCGGTGAAGGGCCTGTTCCTGGCCGACCGCTTCATCAAGGGCACCTGCCCCAAGTGCAAGACCCCCGACCAGTACGGCGACAACTGCGAGGCGTGTGGTGCCACCTACACACCGGCGGAGCTGATCGATCCGGTATCGGCCATCTCCGGCGCCACGCCCGAGGTGCGCAGCTCGACCCATTACTTCTTCAAGCTTCCCGACTTTGCCGACTTCCTCAAGCGGTGGACCCGCAGCGGCCACGTGCAGACGCAGATCGGCAACAAGCTGCAGGAGTGGTTCGAGTCGGGACTCAACGAGTGGGACATCTCCCGTGATGCGCCCTACTTCGGCTTCGAGATTCCCGACGCCCCGGGCAAGTACTTCTACGTCTGGCTGGACGCGCCGATCGGTTACCTGGCGAGCTTCAAGAACCTGTGCGACCGCACCGGGATCGATTTCGACACCTATTGGAAGAAGGATTCCGAGGCCGAGGTCTATCACTTCATCGGCAAGGACATCGTCTATTTCCACGCCCTGTTCTGGCCTGCCATGCTGCACGGCGCCGACTTCCGCACGCCCAGCGCGGTGAACTGCCATGGCTTCGTCACCGTGAATGGCGCGAAGATGTCGAAGTCGCGGGGCACCTTCATCAAGGCAGCCACCTACGCCGAGTACCTCAACCCCGAGTACCTGCGCTACTACTTTGCCGCCAAGCTCACCTCACGGGTCGACGACCTCGATCTCAATCTCGACGACTTTGCCGCCCGGGTGAATGCCGACCTGGTGGGCAAGGTGATCAACATCGCCAGCCGCTGCGCCGGCTTCGTCAAGAAACTGGGCGAAGGCCGACTCTCGGCGCACTGTGCCGAAGCGGAGCTGGTGGCACGCTTCATCGCCGCCGGCGACGGTATTGCCGAGGACTTCGAAGCGCGTGAATTCGGCCGTGCGGTGCGCAAGATCATGGAACTGGCCGACGAGGCCAATACCTATATCGCCGAGAAGGAGCCGTGGGTGCTGGCCAAGCAGGAGGGCCGTGAGCAGGAAGTGCTTGATATCTGCTCGGTGGGCATCAACCTGTTCCGCCAGCTGATGGTCTATCTGGCCCCGGTGGTACCGGCCATGGCCGAGCAATCTCGCGAGTTCCTCAAGCTCGATACGCTCGACTGGCATTCGCGCCATCACGTACTGCTCGACCACGACATCGCCAAGTTCAAGCCCTTGATGACCCGCGTGGAGCGGGACAAGATCGACGCCATGATCGAGGCGTCGAAGGAGGATCTGGTGGAAGAACAGAAGCTCAAGGAGGCGGCCAGGGGGCCGCTGGCCGATGAACCGCTCGCCGGCGAGATCGCCTTCGACGACTTCGCCAAGGTCGACCTGCGCATCGCACGGATCGCCAAGGCCGAATACGTGGAGGGCGCCGACAAGCTGCTGCAGCTGACACTGGACCTCGGCGGCGAAACACGGAACGTCTTTGCCGGCATTCGCTCCGCCTATGCCCCGGAAGCGCTGGAAGGACGACTCACCGTGATGGTGGCCAACCTCGCCCCGCGCAAGATGCGCTTCGGCGTTTCAGAGGGCATGGTGCTGGCCGCCGGCAGCGGCGACGGCATCTACCTGCTGTCGCCGGACGCGGGCGCAGAGCCTGGCCAGCGGGTTCGTTGATTCCGCACAAGCCGCTTGTTCGTCTTGGAAAGCACGGCCTGGCCGTGCTTTTGCCGTCTTTACCGTTCGATCTCAAGTTTTTTCAGCATATGCCGAAGTGTACTCGGCAACGTTCATACGCATTTGCTGCTATCCACACCATCCAGTCGAAGCGACACGGGTAAAGCAGTGTCGCTCACACCCTCGGCACGGTTTCCAATATGACACTATCTTCCCTGGGACACCGCTTTCTCCTGTCTTTGGGAGGTGTGCTAGTGGCTGCCTTGCTGGCCCTGGCCATGATCGGCCGCTGGGTGATCATGCCTGCTCTGGTCGAAGAAGAGCGCCAACTGGCCGTCAGCGAACTGGACCGCATCGAACGCAGCCTCGCCCAGGGGCAGCAAAGCCTGCTGGCACATACCCGTGACTGGGCGCACTGGGATGACAGCTTCGGCTTCGTCCACGACCGCCACGAAGCCTACTCCGCGGCGAACTTCAGTCGTGACATGTTCACCGAGATGAATTACCAGGCCATGCTGTTCTTTCGAGCCGACGGCTCGCTTCACTGGGCTGCCGGCATCGACCCCGACAGCGGCCGCTACACCAGCTGCCCCGGAACGGCCGATGACTGCCGCTGGACACTGCGTGTCGTGACGGCTCTACAGAGCGCCCTCGAGCAGGTGCCTGAGGAGGGAATGTCGCTGGTGATAACGTCGCCCTGGCCAGCCCTGGTGGGGGTCAATCGCATCCTGCCCACTAGCCGCACGGGGCCAAGCGCAGGCTGGCTGGCCAAGGTGCGCCTGCTGGACGCTCAGATGGAAGCTACGCTGAGCGAGCAGACCGGTCTCACCATCCTGCTCGATACCTTGAGCATGGTGTCAACGGAAGAAAACACCGCTTCCCTGCCCCCCGGCAGCAGCCGGTTGGAGTACACCAGCGATGGCGAAATTGCGGCCAGCCGATTCCTGCCCAGCCACCAGAGCGATAACATGCTGTGGCTGAGCACACGAATACCTCGCGACAGTTTTCGCGCCAGGCTACAGACATTTCACTATGGGCTGATATGGACCGGCGGACTACTGCTGCTGGTCATCATCATTGTCATGTTTCTGCTCGAGCGGATGGTACTGGCCCCACTACGACGCTTTTCACGCTTCACCCAGCTACTGCATCAGTCCCATTCGGATAGGGATATTCCTGCTGCCTTGCAGCAGCGAAGCGATGAAATCGGCACCCTGTCGCGAGACTTCCAGGCCTTGTTGACCTACCAGCGCGGCCAGGCGGCCAAGCTGCTCGAGCTTTCCCGGCAGGACCCGCTGACAGGACTGGCCAATCGACGACTTTACGACGAGCGCTTCAGCGAAGCGATGTGCGCCGAGCCTTCGGACAACCCGAAATTGTCCGTGCTAATGCTGGATATCGACCATTTCAAACTCTATAACGACCATTACGGCCACCCGACCGGGGATGTCTGCCTGATGCGCCTGGCCGCCTGCATGGAGGCCTGCCTCGGTGGCCGAGGGTACCTGGTGGCACGCACCGGCGGGGAAGAGTTCAGCGCCCTGCTGCCAGGCACGACCCTTGAGGACGCAGTCGAGCTCGGCGAGACCTTGCGAGCAGCCATCCTCGAACTGGCCCTGCCTCATGCTGCCTCCCCGACAGCTCAGGTGGTCACTGCCAGTATCGGCGCGGCAACGTACGGCGACAGTCTCTCGACGCCAAGCGACATCATGAGCGCCGCCGACCAGGCGCTGTACCAGGCCAAGGCGAGCGGGCGCAACCGCGTGGTCGCCCACTGCCCGCAGGCGCTGACGCGTCCGGTGACATGACCCCCAGGGAGCGCAAGCGTATAATGCCCACCTGCTTCATCCGCGACCTACAGGAGCCCTCGTGACGCGAGAGCCCACGCTGATCGACGCCATTGATGCCCTGCTGCCGCAAACCCAGTGCGGCAAGTGCGGCCATCCGGGCTGCCGACCCTACGCCGAGGCCATCGCCGAGGGGGAGGCGATCAACCGCTGCCCGCCCGGCGGCGAAGAAACCCTTGGACGGCTGTCCGAGCTGACCGGACAGGCACGCCAGCCCCTGGAACAGCCCCCGCAGTTGCCGCTTGTCGCCGTGATTCGCGAAGCGGAGTGCATCGGCTGCACCAAGTGCATCCAGGCGTGCCCGGTAGATGCCATTCTCGGCGCCAGCAAGCGCATGCATACCGTGATCACGGCCGAGTGCACCGGATGCGAGCTGTGCGTGGCACCCTGCCCGGTGGATTGCATCGACCTGCGGCCTCACCCCGAATGGCAATCTGCCGCGAACGAGGATGAGCGGCAAGCCTACCTGGCTCGCCGCGCCACACTGGGGCGGGATCGTCACCTGGCTCGCCAGCGGCGCCTGGCTCGCATCCAGCGCGAAAAGCGCCTGGAGCGCCAGCGGCGCCAGATTCGCCACGCCTCGCGCCCCACCGCCGGTACCACGACGCCACCGCAGCATCGTCAGCGGCAGATGGCCGTCAAGGCAGCCGAGCAGGCCGTGAGGCGCGCCCGCATGCTGTACGACGGTGCCCGCCGCCGCGATGACAGCGATGCCTGCCGCGTGGCCGAGGAGCAGCTCGCGCAGGCAACCCGGCTGCTGGAGGAAGCCCGCGCCGCCCTGGCCTCCACCGCGCAATGAGTCATCCCATCATGTCGTTTTCGAGTTTCCCATGAACGCCCAGAAACGCTACGAGATCTTCACCCGCCTGCGCGAGCACAACCCCAATCCGACCACGGAGCTCGAGTGGAGCACGCCGTTCGAGCTGCTTACTGCAGTGCTGCTCTCGGCCCAGGCCACCGACGTCGGCGTCAACAAGGCCACGGCAAGATTGTTCCCAGTGGCCAACACCCCCCAGGCCATCATGGAGCTCGGCCTGGAGGCGCTGAAGGAGCACATCAAGACCATCGGCCTGTACAACACCAAGGCCGAGAACCTGATGAAGACCTGCCGCATTCTGGTCGAGCAACATGCAGGGGAGGTGCCGCGCACTCGCAGTGAGCTCGAGGCGCTGCCCGGCGTCGGTCGCAAGACCGCCAACGTGATCCTCAACACCGCCTTCGGCGAACCCACCATGGCCGTGGACACCCATATCTTCCGAGTTTCCAATCGCACCCGCATCGCACCTGGCAAGAATGTCCTTGAAGTGGAACAGAAGCTGCTGCGCCATGTGCCCAAAGAGTTTCTGCAAGATGCTCATCACTGGCTGATACTGCACGGACGCTATACCTGCCTGGCGCGACGGCCGCGCTGCGGCAGCTGCGTGATCGAGGACCTGTGCGAATACAAGGAGAAGGTGGATATTTGAGAGATACACAGTCAAGTGCATGGCTTTCTACGACCAATGAGGATTTTGCATAATACGGCACAGTCAGGGACGATAGATTCCAACAAACAATAATCCGAGCCCTTCCATGGCATTACACGACCGTCCCATCGGCGAACGAATCGAAGCGCTGCTTGCGCTGTCCCAGGAACACGCGGAAACCTTCTGCAGCCCCTCGGCGTGGCTGGCCCGGGAGCGCTACCTGGCGGCCCACCCCACGCGCATCCTGGTCATGAAGTGCATGGACGGTCGGATACACCTGCCCCACGTCACGCAGACGCCGCTGGGCATCATCACCCCCTTTCGCAATCTTGGCGGTATCTTCCACCTGGGATGGCCTTATCTCGGCGAGATGCTGACCGACGCGGTTCACGAGGCCATCCATCAGGGAAATGGCGTGCTGCTGATCATCAGCTATCACTTCTCGCGTGGCGACCGCAGTCGCGGCTGTGCCGGATTTGCCTGTGACGCCGACGCCGCCCTGGCACATGCCTACGAGATTCGCCAACAGGCCGAGCGAATCTTCGGTAGCGATCACAGCCATGTCTACCCGCTGGTGTGCGGGTTCGAAACGGATACCAATGCGTTGATCGTGCATGGAGACAGCGGCTCCAAGCTCGACATGAGCGATCTCGGGCCTGGTGACGAACACGACCTCGAGCGGCTGGTAGCCGGCCTCTGCCCCGACATGCCCGCCGACATACGCCGCGACCTGATGCCGCTGCTCAGGGGCAACCTGCGCCACGTCGAATCGCTGCGCCCAACGTCACGCGAGCTGGACATCGAGCACCGCGAATGGGTCATCTGCATAGGCCGCGGTTTCGATTTCCTGCACCTGCCCAATACGGCACTGATCGTCGGACCCTACAGCCCCGACCTCTCCGAACCCGTCGCCACCGCAGCCGAGATCATCGCCGCCAACATGAAGGCAGGCCGCATCCCCGACGACGGTTTCCTGCTGCTCGCCTCGACGCCTTACGAAGCCTTCGGTGTGGACCGCGCACGGGCCGAACTCAAGTCCCGCTTCCTGTCGGAATTCGCTGCCGGCGTCATCCGACGGGAGCACCCCGAATTGGCCAACCGAATGATTTCGCGAACTGCCATCGTGCACTGGCCAAGCCGCCGCCTGGAACTGCTCGAGCACGCATGATCGGGATAAAACCATGAGCTTGCTGAAAATCCTGCTGCTGCCCCCGACCCTCAACGTGGTGATGGTATTGTTCGGCCTATGGTTGAGCCCGAGGCGCTTCAGCGGCGCGCTCTTCGTCATGCTGGGGCTGTTCGGCTTGCTGCTGCTCTCCACGCCCATGGCCAGCCATGCCCTGCGCCAGAGCCTCGAACCCTATGCGCCCGCTGCACAGACTCAGCTGCAGGATACCGAGGCCATCGTCATCCTGGGCGGTGGCCGCGATTACGCTGCCCCCGAGTTCGGCTGGGGCGATGCACCGGCCAACCCGACCTGGCGCAGGCTGGCCTACGGTGCCTACCTCCATCGCCAGAGCGGGCTGCCTATCCTGGTCAGCGGCGGACGGGTACATGATGAGCATAGCGCCGAGGCCAGCCTGATGGCCGCCGCCCTGCGCGACGTGTTCGACGCGCCGGTTCGCTGGATGGAGGGCGAAAGTCGCAATACCACGGAAAACGCCCGTTTCAGCACCGAGATGCTGCGCGCCGACGGCATTACGCGGGTCGCGCTGATCTCTCAGGCCTGGCACCTGCCACGCGCGGTTGCCGACTTCGAGGCCCAGGGGCTGACGGTAGTGCCCGCCCCCACCGAGCTCACCAGCCCGCCGCCCGAAGGACTGGCGGCATGGCTTCCCCGCGCCTACCACCTCAACCAGAGCACACGTGCGCTGAACGAGTGGGGAGGCCTGGGTGTCAACTGGCTGCTTGGCCTGCTACCTTGAAACCTCACCTCAAAATCCTGCTTCTTCCAGCTGGTCTGCCAGCGCTTCGAGCACGGGTATACCCTGCACATCGCTTGGCAACAGCGGCAGCCGGGGATGCGCCAAGTGGGCGAACTGTTCATCGATCCGCGCCAGGTAGACAGCCTCCTGATCGCGCCGGGCACGCAGGAATTCCCCTTCGGCATCGTCGGGAATGACCCGGTTGACCAGGATACCGGCTACCGGCACCTTGGCCGCTTCCAGCGCCTGCACCGCACGCGCCGTCTCGAGGATAGGCAGCCGCTCGGGCGTCATCACGAACAGGAACCCACTCTCCTGCGCATTCTCGATACGCCGCCGGGCACGATGAAACAAACGCCTGCGCTCCATGAGCGTACGTGCCACATCGCGCGTGCGCTCATCGAGCTCACTGAGCGGGTCCTCCTGGGGGTCATCGAACGGGGTCGCCACGTCCCGCCCGCGCTTGGGCGTCAGGTGTGACAGCACCTTGCCCAGCTCCTCGGACTTGCGGTTATGTGCCAACAGGCCGTCGGTCCAGGCCGCCATGGCCTCGGGCAGGCTCAGCAGCCGCAGCGTGTGGCCGGTGGGCGCGGTGTCGAAGATCACCAGGTCGTAGGGCGCCTCATCGTCGGTCACGATGCGCGAGATCCGCTCCAGCAGCGCAGCCTCCTGCGCTCCCGGCGACTGTCGGGTCAGGCGCATCTGGCGCTCCAGCTCCTGCATCATTTCAGGTGCAGCATAGCGCCGCATCTGTTCGGTGACCCGCGCCAGGTGCGCCTCGACTTCGGCGTCGGGGTCGATCTCCATGGCATCGAGATTAGGCAGCAGGCGGCGCGGGGCATCGCCCAGCTCTCGATCGAAGACGTCACCCAGGCTGTGCGCGGGATCGGTGGAAACCACCAGCACACGCCGGTCCCGGCTTGCCGCCAGTACCGCCAGGGAGGCGGCCACGGTGGTCTTGCCCACGCCCCCCTTGCCGCCGACCCAGAGCAGGCGTTTATCCAGTAAATCCTTCATACAGAATCCTTCGTGTCGAGCGTCCTGCAAGGATTCTCAACAACATTTGAAGTGGTCTAATGGCGACCTCTCCATGCCCATGCGCTTGTGCCAGTCATGGAAGCGCTCGAGCAACAGCGGCTGCAGCTCCAGAGTGTAATAGGCGGCGGGATTGGGCACGCCCATCATCTCGGAGAATACCAGCAGCATGAACAGGTCGTCTTCGTCCCGCCGGGCTCTCGCTATCGCGCCCCGGTAGCGCGAGGAGTAGACTTCCTCGGCGAAGAAACGGGCCTGGCTCAGCCAGGCCCGAATCCTTTCGAGACGAGGATCATGCGTCTTGTCATGATCGTCGTTCATCAGCGCATCCTCTTACTCTTTCTGCTCGGTCATCTCCGCACGCGAGCGCTTGAGTGCAGAGGCGCATTCCATGGCCACCAGAATGGCCGCAACCAGCACCACGATGTCGAGGAACAACAGGAAGTAGTTGCCCTGCTCGAAGAAGGCCCGCAGCTGAATCAACAGCGCAGCGATGGTCATCACCAAGAGGAAACACAGCGGTACCAGGGTGTACCACATCGGGCGCCGCAGGCGCACGAGCATCACCGTGATGACCAGCAGCGTGAGGCCGGCAAGCAGCTGGTTGGTGGTACCGAACAGCGGCCAGATGATCATGCCACCGGTACCGTCCGCCCCGCCGGCGCCGAAGGCCAGGAGCAGGCAGCTACCTACCGCCAGCAGCGTCGCCGGCGCGTTCTTCTTCATCCACGGCTGGTTATAGATCTCGCCCCACTCCTGGAAGATGTAGCGCTGCAGGCGCAGGCCGGTATCCATGGTGGTACCGGCAAACAGTGCCGCCATCACCGTGAGCAGCGTGGCTGCCGTCACTTCGTTGAGGCCCAGGCCGTTGTGGATCATGTAGGCGCCGCCTTCGACGAAGGCATTGACACCGCCCTGGCCGAAGGCAGTGTACATCGCCTGCCAGTCGGCGAAGGTGGCAAAGCCGGCGGTTGCGGCCAGGATGGCGGCCAGGGCCAGCATGCCTTCACCCACGGCACCGAAGTAGCCGACGAAGCGGGCGTCGGTTTCGCGGTTGAGCTGCTTGGACGTGGTGCCGGAAGAGACCAGGCCATGGAAGCCCGAGATGGCGCCACAGGCGATGGTCACGAACAGTAGCGGTATCATCGATGGCGTTCCCGCCGGCACGTCGGGATTGATGGCCGGTGCCACCAGCGTCGGATTGAGGAACAGGATCGAGCCATAGAGCACGATCAAGCCAATGAACAGCTGCAGGCCATTGATGTAGTCGCGCGGCTGCAGCAGCACCCATACCGGCAGCAGCGAGGCGATCGCCGCGTAGCCGAACAGGATCAGGATCCAAACGGCATTACCGGAGAGCGCTCCCACCTCGGCAGGCATCTGTACCGGCACTGACGGGCCGATGAAGATCAGGACATACAGGGCGACGACACCCAGCACGGACACGACCGGCAGGCTGAGGATACGCCGATAGATCAGTTGCCCGATGATCAGCGCTACCAGAATCGCGCCCCATACCGGCACCACCGCGGTGGAGAAGTTCATCATCAGCCCGGCGATCACCACGGCAAAGACCGCATTCACCATCAGCAGTACAAGAAAAATGACGATCATGAAGATGCTGCGGGCGCGCTTGCCGACCACATCGCCGGTCAAGGCGCCGACCGACTTGGCCTTGTTGCGCACGCTGGCCCAGATGGCGCCGAAATCATGCACGCCGGCAAAGAAGATGGTGCCGAACACCACCCAGAGGAAGGCCGGCAGCCAGCCCCAGATCACCGCAATGGCAGGCCCGACGATGGGGGCAGCCCCCGCCACCGAGGTAAAGTGGTGGCCCCAGAGAATGAAACGATTGGTGGGTACGAAATCGACACCGTCCTCATACTCATGGGCGGGGGTGCGAAAGTCAGGATCGAGGCGATAGATCTTGGTGGCAATGAAGCGGGAATAGAGAAAATAACCCGCCGCCATTCCGCCAAGACCGAGAATCAGCAGGACGATGGCACTCATTCCGATCAGCTCCTTTTTGAGGAAAAGTCATCTTTTTATTGTCGGCTCGCATGTTTCGCAAAGCGACCGGGCAGGCAGCACTTTCCGCGCTGCCTGGAAAGGATGACCAGTGAAGAGAAACAATTCCACTATTTAGCCTGTTCCGCCCCAGCCTTTACTCCTAAAGTTGTAAAAGATTAGCTGGCAGCGCGCAGCGGGAACTTGACCCAAGGTCGTACAGCCCTGCTGTGAAGCGCACGTTACGCTGCGACGACTAACCCGCCACTGGAATCGAGACTTCGCATGCAAGACACTCTGCTCCAACTCGCCATGGCCGGTGCATTTGGTGCCTTCATCGGCTTGATGTTCCGTGTGACACGCCGCCCGGGCGAAGCGCGAGCTTTTACGTTTTCACTCATAGGCCTGGGAGCAGGTATCACGGCCTATCTCATTTTCTTCCTTCTGGCCCGCACCACCGGTGCACCGGCCTGGCTGTTGCCCGTGCTCGTGCTGCTTCAGGTGTGGCTGTGGCTCGGCCCGTTCGGCCCCAAGCTGAAACGGCCCGGCAGCGACGAGTCTCGCTGACGGTTTGTCTCCCTGCCCGGCACATTGCCCGGCGTCCGGTCCATGTCAGTCGCCTTCTGCCAAGGTCGTCTTTGCCGCCCCTTGCAGGCGCACTAGACTGTAGATCAACAAGATACAATGACGCTTGAAGGAGTCATGCATGGCCAAGGTACTGGTGGTGGACGATGAGCCCAACATCGTCCTGTCGCTGGAGTTCCTGATGCAGCAGGCCGGATTCGACGTGGAGACGGCCGAGGATGGCGAAGGAGCCCTGGCCAAGGTAGAGGCGTCCCCTCCCGACCTGATTCTCCTCGACATCAGCCTGCCAGGCATCAGTGGCTTCGACGTGCTGGAACAGCTGCGCCAGGATTCGCGCCATGCCAGGCTCCCCATCATCATGCTGACCGCCCACGGCCGCGAGGTGGAAAAGGAGAAGGGGCTGGCACTGGGTGCCGACGACTATGTCACCAAACCCTTCTCGACCCAGGCACTGGTCGAGAAGGTGAAACACCTGCTGGCCGAGGACGTCTGATGAAAGGGGGCAAGCTGCCCAAGCGCCAGCGCCTGATTGGCCTTTGGCTGCTGCTCAGCGGGATCAGTCTGCTGGGTGGAGCCATCTTCGCAGCCTGGCTGGACAGCCTGTTCCAGCCACAGGGGCTGGCACGACTGGTGCTCTGGCTCGGCTGCTTCTCCGGAGGCGGCACCATTTTCCTGGTCGGCCTGCTGCTCGAACGCATGCTGTTCACCCCACTGCGCCACCTGCAGGTGCAACTCGCCCGCCTGGTAGCCAACCCGGATGCACGCGAGGATTATCCCCCCGAGGGCTGGCTGCGCGGACTGGGCCCCGACCTGATGCGCGTACGCGAAGCCTGGCGCAGCGACAGGGCGCGCCTTGCTACCGCCCATGCCGAAGGCGCACGCAGCGCTGCCCGCATACGTCAGGAACTCGAAACGCTGCTGCAGGTTCTCGATACCCCCTTGCTGCTGTGCGACTATCATCGTCGCCTGCTGCTATTCAACCAGGCTGCCGAATCTCTCTTCGAGAACCACCCTGGGCTGGGGCTGGGCAAGCGGCTCGATGCCCTGCTGCCGGTGTCGAGCCTGCAGGACTCTCTCGGCAAGCTTCCCGACAACGGCTCTCCCCGCGAGCTGCTGATTCCCAGCAACGAGCGCTGGCTTCACGTGAATATGCGCCGGGTTCCACAAAGCAATGGCGAGACCCTGCTGACCCTCACTGACGCTACCACGGCCTGGACCAGTGAAATGGGCGCTCGTGCCGGCCTGGCAGAGCGTGTGGCGCCGTTGCGCCGCCACAGCGCCAGTCTGGCCAGTGCCGCCGAGGCACTGGGCAGCGCACGCCATGCCAGGCACGTCGACGACTCTCTACGCCAACGCCTGGAAACGGTGATCGGGGAAGAGTGCAGCGCCCTGGGAAGTGAGATCGAGAACCTCGGCCGCCTGATCGAGGACATGCAGCAACAGGGCGAACGCCTGGTGCCGCTGTGGTCCAACGACCTGTGGCAATCGCTCAACGAGCGGTTGGCCGAGAATCCCATCAATGTCGTGCCGATCGGCATGCCTGCCTGGTTCAAGGGCGACGCCCCGACGCTGCTGGTCATGCTCGAGGCGCTGCTGGAGCGCCTGAGCCAGCATGCCGATACCACCGACTTCGAAAGCGAGCTGCTGCTGGGCAATCGACGCGTCTATCTCGACCTGATCTGGCCGGGACGCCCGCTGCCACAGCGCGAGCTGGCGGCATGGGGCGAACAGCGACTGGAGACGCTCCCGCTCTCCCCCCGGGTCGGGGACCTGCTGCGACAGCATGCCAGCGATGCCTGGAGCCTGGCGGACCCCGATGGAATACACGCCAGGCTGCGCCTGCCGCTACCTGCCGTGGAGCGCGTCGGTGCACCGCCAAGCCAGCTGCCGCCCCGCCCGGAGTTCCATGACTTCGGCATCGCCGACCTGCCGCCGCCCGATGCCGAGCTGGCCCAGCGTCCGCTACGCGCCCTGGAGGTGGTCGCCTTCGATACCGAAACGACAGGCCTGGAGCTGCGCCGCGGCGATACCGTCATCAGCCTCGGGGCGTGTCGTATCGTCAATGCCAGGCTGCTGGCCAGCGACAACTTCGATGTGCGAGTCGATCCCGGCAAGCCGATCCCCCCCGCCAGCACGGCAATACACGGCATCACCGACGACGACGTCGCCGGCGCACCGCCGCTGCCGGTCATCTTGCCGCGGTTTCGCGACTATATCGGCGATGCCGTGATACTGGCGCACAATGCCGCCTTCGACCTGCTGGCACTGCAGTCCCCCGGCAGCGGCGTCACCCTGGAAATGCCGGTGCTCGACACCTTGCTGATCTCGCGCGCCCTCGACGAGAGTCTGGATGGCCATGACCTGGACACCCTTGCCGACCGCTACGACCTGAGTTTTCCGCCGGGAACCCGTCACACGGCCCTTGGCGATGCCAGGGTAACGGCCGAACTGTGGCTGGCACTGCTGCCGCGACTCGAGGCGCGTGGCATCGAGACGCTCGAGCAGGCACTGATGCTTCAGGCCACCGCCTTCGACAAGGAGGATGCCTGCACATGAACGCCAGCCCCCAGGCTCGACTGGTGGCCCTGATCGGCCTGGCAATCCTGCTCTTCTCGCCGCCCCTGGTTCTGATCTTCGACCGGCCACCCAGCGCCGGACTCTCCTGGCTGCCTCTTTACCTCTTCGTGGCCTGGACGCTGGTGATCGCCCTGGCTGCCTGGCTGATGGAGCACCGTCAGGAGGACAGCTGACGCGATGAGAACCGATCCGATCGTGCTGACCGTCGCCTTCGGCTACCTGGCGCTGCTGTTCGTGATAGCCGCCTGGGGCGACCGGCGTGCCGAGCAGGGACGCTCGATCATCGGTTCACCGACCGTCTACACCCTCTCGATCGCTGTCTATTGCACCGCCTGGACCTTCTACGGCAGCGTGGGCCGAGCGGCTGAATTCGGCCCCAGCTTCCTGATGATCTACCTGGGCCCGACCCTTGCCATGCTGATGGCGCCCATGATGATCCGCAAGATGGTGCGCATCGCCAGCACCCAGCGCATCACCTCGATTGCCGACTTCATCAGTGCCCGCTACGGCAAGAGCTCCAGCCTCGGCGCCCTGGTGGCCATCATCGCGCTGATCGGCATCACCCCCTATATCGCCCTGCAGCTCAAGGCCATCACGCTTAGCCATGCGGTGCTGGTGAACTATCCCGATGCGGCAGAGTTTCAGCTCCAGGAAGAAAGCTTCTGGATCGACAAGTCGTTCTGGGTTGCGCTGGTGCTTGCCGTGTTCATCATTCTGTTCGGCACCCGGCACCTCGATGCCAGCGAGCGCCACGAAGGCATGGTCGCGGCAATCGCCTTCGAGTCGCTGATCAAGCTGGTGGCATTCCTGACTGTCGGCGTGTTCGTCGTGTTCGTCCTGTTCAACGGCCCTGGCGACCTGTTTCGCCAGGTCGCCAATACGCCCGAGCTGGTCGGCGCCCTGAGCCTGGAGGCAGTGCCCGGTGGAGCGATCGGCTGGGTCGGCACCTTCGTGCTAGCCTTCCTCGCCTTTCTCACCCTGCCGCGCCAATTCCAGGTGCTGGTGGTGGAAAACGTCGACGAGCGCCATCTCCGGCGTGCCAGCTGGCTCTTTCCGCTCTATCTGGTGGCGATCAACCTGTTCGTGATCCCCATCGCCATGGCCGGCCTGCTGCTACCGGTGGGCAACAGCGATCCCGACAGCTTCGTTCTGACCCTGCCGCTCTCGGCAGGCATCGAGGGCATCCCCCTGCTGGTCTTCATTGGCGGTCTTTCCGCCGCGACCGGGATGGTGATCGTCGAGACGATCGCGCTTTCCACCATGGTCAGCAACCAGCTGATCATGCCGTTGCTGCTGCGCTCCAAGCGGCTTCACTTGAGTTCGCAGGGGGAGCTGGCCGGCTGGCTCCTGGGCATCCGTCGCGTTGCCATCGTGATGATCCTGCTGCTGGGCTATCTCTACCACGCCCTGATCGGCGACTCCTACAGCCTGGTGACCATTGGCCTGGTCTCGTTCGTTGGCGCCGCTCAGTTTGCGCCAGCCATGCTGATCGGCATGTACTGGCGCGGGGCGACGCGCGCCGGGGCCACGCTGGGCCTGCTGGCAGGCTTCGTGACCTGGTTCTACACCCTGCTGCTGCCGGGCTTCGCCCAGTCAGGCTGGCTGGATGCCACCTTCCTCGAGCAGGGCCTGCTCGGCCTGGAATGGCTGCGCCCCTATGCGCTGTTCGGTCTCGAGGGTTTCGACATCTACAGCCATTCGCTGATGTGGAGCCTGCTGCTCAACATCGGCCTGCTGGTGGGCATCTCGCTCTTCACTCGCCAGAGCCCGGTGGAGCAGACCCAGGCGGCACTCTTCACCGAGGCCATGAATCCAGGGCTTCAACACACCTCGCTGTGGCGCGGCCAGACGACACGCGGTGAGCTGCAGAGCCTGCTCAGCCGCTACCTGGGCGCTGGCGCCACGGCCCGCATACTTGCCGACCCCCATGCCAATCCGGCCGACAACGCACCCGCTCCACCCGCGCTCATTGCGCGTGCCGAGCAGGGCCTGTCGGGGGCATTGGGCAGCGCATCGGCAAGGGTATTGATCAATTCCGTCGTGCGTGGTGAAGCGCTGGACCTGGAGTCGATCCTGAGCATCCTCGACACCACCTCACAGACCCTGGAGTACAATCGCCGCCTGGAGCAGAAGTCCAACGAACTGGCACGGATCGGCGAGGAGCTTCGCGCCGCCAACGAGCGCCTGCGCGAACTCGATCGTCTCAAGGATGAATTCGTTGCCATGGTCAGTCATGAACTGAGGACCCCGCTGACCTCGATCCGCGCCTTCGCCGAGATCCTGCGCGACGGCCAGGACCTTCCGGAAGAGAAGCGCAAGCACTTCCTCGAGGTCGTGGTCCTCGAAAGCCAGCGCCTCTCACGCCTGATCGAAGAGATTCTCGATCTTGCCCGCCTGGAGAGCGGACGACTGACCTTGAACCCCCAGCGCCTCGACCTGGTGGCCCTGGTGCGCCACAGCGTGGATGCCGTGCATCGCCTGCAGGAGGACCGCGGAGTCAAGCTCGAGGTCGACCTGGAACCGGACGAGGCGATGGTCATCGGCGACCCCGACCGCCTGGAGCAGGTCATCATCAACCTGCTCGACAATGGCGGCAAGTTCGCCGACGACGACACCCCCCGCGTTCGCCTGCATCTTGCTCGCCACAAGCAGAGCTTCCGGCTCAGCGTGGAGGATAACGGACCGGGGATCGCACCCGACGAGCGGGAGCGCGTGTTCGAGAAATTCCACCAGATCAAGCGCTACAGTGACGCCGGTAGCAAGGCCCGCGGACGTCCCCGCGGCAGCGGCCTGGGACTGCCGATCAGCCGCGGTATCGTCAACCACCTGGGCGGGCGGCTGTGGGTCGACGATGCCCCCACGCTCAAGGGCGCCTGCCTGGTGATGGAGCTGCCGGAAGCGACCGAGGAAGCTGCCCCGGCCTGATGCTGTAATGCATTCAAGTTTCCCCCCTGCCTGCCGATAAAGCGGTATCGGACTGGTTGAGCGCCGATACATGCCAGCGCCAGATCATCCCCTCAGACAACAACAATAGTTGCTCCGCAACGACACCCGCCTTGGGTACGCCAAGGCGGCAGCCCGTGTCACCCGGCCGTGAGCCGGTAAGTCGAACCATAGAGAGAAGCCCTGCGAGGGAGCCTATTGATGAAAGTCCTGTCCCGCTTGTCCTTGACCCAAAAACTGCTCAGTGCCATCGGCCTGCCCCTGCTGGCGGCTTTCCTGGCGCTTGGCATCATCGTGCAAACCCAGCTGAATGCCGCCATTCCGCCCATGGTGGAGGCCAACAGCATGCGCCAGGTCGAGGCGCGTGCCGACGAGATCGGCCGCTGGATCACCGGCTACCGCACCCTGCTTTCCGGCCTGGCCAAGGAGGAAAGATTGGCCGAGCCGGTTTCGGTGGAGTCGCATCTCGAGTGGCTCGAGTCTCGCCATCCCGGCGACGCCACCATCGAGTCGTTCTATTTCGCCGATGCCAACGGCGACACCATCACCCATACCGGTGCCCGAGCCGATATCTCCAGCCGTGGTTATTTCAAGGAGCTGGTGATCGACGGGACGGCAGACCGGCTGTTAGGCGACCCTGTCCTTTCACTCATTACCGGTGAACCCACGGCCATTGTCGCCGAAGCGATCTTCGATGAACGCGGCAACCGGATTGGCCTGCTTGGCTTCACGCTGTCCATGGCGGCAGTATCCGAGATCACCTCGGCCATCGACGTCGGCGAAGGCAGCTATGGCTACATGGTCGACCGCTCAGGCATGGTGGTTGCCCACCCGGATCCGGAAGTTCGCATGGCACTGCGGGTCACCGAAGCCGACCAGGCAGGATTCCAAGGTGCCAATGACCTGGGCCGCGAGATGATGGCGGGCAGTGCCGGGATCGGCCAGGTCACGTCGCCCTTCGGAGGCGCCGTTACCATGGTCTGGAATCCCATCACCGGCACCGACGGCTGGGCCCTGGCGGCCGCCATCCCCAACGCCGTATTCACCGGTGTCAGCCGCAACCTGCTGGTGTCGCTACTGGTTGCCGGCCTGGCCACGCTTGCCCTGTTGCTGACCATCGTGGTGATTTCCGCCCGCAAGGTGCTGTCGCCCATTCGTCGCACGACCCTGGCCATGGCCGATATCGCCCAGGGCAAGGGGGACCTGACCCAGCGCCTGAATGTGGACAGCCAGGATGAAGTGGGCCAGCTCGCCGTACAGTTCAATGCCTTCGTCGAACGCATGCAGAACACGCTGCTACAGGTTCGGGAAAATGCCCGCATGGTACTGGCCGGGTCCGGCGATATCGCCGATGGTACCCGGGAACTCTCTTCACGCACCGAGCAAGCGGCAGCCAACCTGCAGGAAACGTCTGCGTCGATGGAAGAAATCCACTCCACCGTATCGCATACGGCCCAGGCTTCCGAGCAGGCCAACGGCCTGGCCATGAATGCCGCTGGCGTTGCCGAACGAGGCAGCGAGGTCATGACGGAGATGAGCGCCAAGATGGCAGCCATCGATGAATCGGCCAACAAGATCAGCAACATCATCGGCCTGATCGACTCGATTGCCTTCCAGACCAATATCCTGGCCTTGAATGCCTCGGTGGAAGCCGCCCGCGCCGGTGAGCACGGTCGAGGATTCGCCGTGGTCGCCCAGGAAGTGCGCAACCTGGCCAGCCGCTCCTCCGATGCGGCGAAGGACATCCGTGACCTGATCGCCGCCTCTGTCAAGCATACCCAGGACGGCAGCACGATCGTCCAGGGCGTGGTTGAGCGCATGGAGGAGCTGAGGCAGAGCGTGGTTCAGGTATCGGACGTGATCAGCGAGATCACTGCCGGCGCCCGCGAGCAAACGGCAGGCATCGACCAGGTCAACACCGCCGTGGCCGAAATGGATACCATGACCCAACAGAACGCCGCCATGGTCAGCCAGAGCGCAGGACTGGCCGCCACCATGCACGAGAACGCTTCACGACTCGATGCGCTGATGTCCGAGTTCGTGCTGGGGTCCGACACTGCCGGCACCACCCCGACAGCCAGACCCCAGCTACAGCAGCGCCCTGCCCCTTCAGCAGCCAGCCCCGCACTGCCCAAGCCGGCGGAAGATCCCAAGCCAAGACGCAAAGAAACGCGTCAGGCGGAAGAAGAGTGGGAAACCTTCTGACCTGATCTCAACGGCAGGTAGTCCCCGTTAAATGGGGCTGCCTGCCGACTGTCATGGTAAGAGCACAACGTTGAGTTGACTTGAATTTAAAGAATTACCTTTCTCTGCCGATCTAATATGCAGGAGCAACAAACCAAGAGAAAGGGAATGACACAGGGAATCGGTAATGCCAATAGCCTACTGATGGCTACGCAGCCCATCTTCGATCGGGATGACAAGATTTATGGCGTCGAGTTGCTCTATCGCAACGAAGGCGGCTTGGCAGTAGCCGATGTCGGGGAGGGAGTCGCCACTGCAGAAGTCGTGTATCAACTCAGCACTGCAATAATCCAAAGAGTCGATACTTTCCAGGCACCTGCCTTCGTCAACGTCTCCGACGATATCCTCTTGGCACGGCACTTTCTGCCGGTGTCGCCGGAACACGTGGTCATCGAGCTAGTAGAGCGCCTGGAGCCCACGGGTGAATTGATAAAGGCGGTCGAGCACTTGAGGCATCAGGGATTTCGCATCGCCCTTGACGACTTTGCTTTCGACCCACAATGGGAACCCCTGCTCGCCATGGCCTCGTACGTCAAGGTCGATATATCGACCTTGACGCCGGAGACTGTAAAGGCCTGCAAGGACCGCTATTACCACCCGAGTCTGAAATGGGTGGCGGAGCGCGTCGAGACCCGTGAAGAGCGTGATATCTATCGACAGCTCGGCTTCGACCTCTTTCAGGGATACTACTACGCGCGTCCAAGTCCCGTTTATGGAAAGAAGATTCCCGCTTCCACGCTGCAGGCCACCACCCTGCTACGCGTACTTCACCAGCCTGAGCCCGATAACGATGAGATCATCTCCCTCATTCAAGCCGACCCCGAGCTTGCCTTGAAGTTGACTCGGGTGGCAAACAGCGCCTTCTACCATCCCCGTGCCCCGATACGCTCAGTCAGAGGTATCGTGACGCATCTTGGCCTGCGCCAGCTGACCAACTGGGTCGCCCTGTTCGGACTGCTCGGCGCAGCCCGGTCCGAGCACGCCGAACTGGCCCTGACTCGGGCCAAGGCATGCGAACTGCTGGCCCGCAGCCATGCCTTGTGCGAACAGGATGCCTATTTCATCGGCTTGCTCTCCAGCGTCGAACTCCTGCTGGGCATCCCCAGGGAAGAATTTCTGACATGCCTCGAAATCGACGACGAAACCGCCGGGGCCATTCTTCACGGCAGAGGGCACTACGGTGACATCCTTCATCGCATCGAAATGATCGAGCGTCATTACGCCATGCGCGAGCAGGGCCTGAGCGAAGACATGGGGAGACTGTTGACGCTCTATCGCCAGGCTCATCACAGTGCGTTTGAGCTGCTTTCCACCCTCATGGCCGTAAAGAAGTAACGCACCGGCTGGAGGACGTTACCCCGTTGTTCCACGCTGCGCGACCCGAACCAGGCTGCGTATCACCTGCATGTCATGTCTCAGTAGCAGGCGCTGATCGTCTTCAAGCTGACTCACATCGATCCAGCCATCTGGTGCTCCCCCCGACTTCAGGCTCGTCAACTGCGAGGTCAGCAGCAGCGCCTGCAAGCGCTCCAGCGCGGTGATTCCCGCCCGCGCCTGACGCACCGTCAAGGCGTCCTTGAGGACCAGCGCCGATAGCCGCAGTCGTGTCGCGGGTAGACTGACGCCATGTCGCAACGACAGCAGTCGAACGGCATTGACCAGCGGCAACAGGCCCTGGCGCTTGAGGTTCAGGGCATTGTCGTGGGGTGCGCCATCTCCGTCCCCGGCCAGCCGGCCGAAGCGGTCAAGCGCTACCGGCAGCTCATCGAGGAGATGCGCCATCTCGTCAAAAAAGAGGCCGGCCCTGGGCATGACGTGCTGGACATGTTCGGCAAGCGCTTCAGCCAGGGCGGCATCACCGAATGCAGGGTGAAAATCAAGCAGGATGTTGCTCTGCTGCACGCGCTTGACGCGCCGGTCCTGTGTCCAGCGACTGAGTTGGTCGCACCACTCCGAGAGCCGCTTGCGCCACATCGGCCAACGCGCCATCACATGGCCGCTGCAGAGCGGAATGCCCGCTTCATCGAGCCGAGTGGTGAAACGCTCGCCCAGCGCCTGGAAGAAGCCGTCGATCTCGGTATGACGTTCATCAGGATAGTCGGCCACGATCATGGCATTGTCCTGGTCAGGCCCCAGAAGACTCTCGTGGCGACCGGCCGAGCCGAGTGTCAGCACGCAGAAGGCGACCGGCGGTTCTCCCCAGCCCTGGCCCTGCATCTCGTTGAGCGAGAGCTGGATGGCGCGGCGATAGAGCATTTCGTTGTGATCGCTGATCAGTTGGCTGATGCGCCAGGCCGGCAAGTCAAGGCGCTGCAGAGCCTCGACCAGCTGAGGCTGCCAGGCATGCGCGGTGGACAACTCGGGACTTGGGCCCAGCTCATCCAACGCAGCGCACAGCGGCGCCAGCAATGTCGCCGGCGCCGGCAGGTTGTCGCTGGTGAAAAGCTCACGCCAGGGTGAGGCCCGATGCAGTAGTTGCATGTCGTCTCCCATCGCATTTTCTCAACAGGGAGTGTAACGAGAGGAGACGGATGAGGCACTTGGGCCTAGGGATGAGACGGCGAAGCGGCAAGCCATCGCGCGGTCGGTATCATTCCGACTTGAACATGTCGTCGCCGACCTGATCGATAAAGCGCTGCGCCTTGCTGACCATCAATTGGTCACAGGCCTCGCGGCCCGGTACGAGGTCGGAGCGCTCGAAGCGATGCTCGAGGGTCTCGCCTTGCGTGCCAGGCTTGCGAATCCAGCCGCTGACGCGATACTGCCCGCCCTGCTCGGCAGGCTCCGAGACGATCTCGTAGCCGTTGTACTCCACTGGCTCGGCGGCCTTGGCATTGCCCGGCTTGGCGTCACCGCTACCGAACAGGCCGCCCAACAATTTTTTCAGCATCGTTCATCCCCCTTCGTGACTGCCCATGCAAGAGCGCCGGCCCTCGGGGCCGGCGCATCCTTGAGACTGACCCATCGCCAGCGATCAGGCCTGGCGACGGCCCTTGCCGGCGGCAATCCGCAGGCGCAGGGCGTTGAGCTTGATGAAGCCCTCGGCATCCTTCTGGTCGTAGGCGCCGGCATCGTCCTCGAAGGTAGCGATCGACTCGTCGAACAGCGACTGCTCGGACTTGCGACCCACCACGGTGGCGCTGCCCTTGTAGAGCTTCATGCGCACCACGCCAGAGACGTTCTTCTGGGTTTCGTCGATGGCCGCCTGAAGCATGCGGCGCTCCGGGCTCCACCAGTAGCCGTTGTAGATCACCTTGGCGTACTTGGGCATCAGCTCGTCCTTGAGGTGGGCTTCCTCGCGATCGAGAGTGATGGACTCGATGGCGCGATGGGCACGCAGCATGATGGTGCCCCCCGGCGTCTCGTAGCAGCCGCGGGACTTCATGCCCACGTAGCGGTTCTCGACGATGTCGAGACGGCCGATACCGTTGTCGCCGCCAATCTTGTTGAGGGTCTCGAGCACCTCGTGGGGCTTCATCGCCTTGCCGTCGATGGCGACGATGTCGCCCTGCTCATAGGTGAGCTCGACGTAGGTAGGCTCATCCGGCGCGGCTTCCGGCGATACGCTCCAGCGCCACATGTCCTCTTCCGCCTCGGCCCAGGGATCCTCGAGGATACCGCCCTCGTAGGAGATGTGAAGCAGGTTGGCGTCCATCGAGTAGGGTGACTTCTTCTTGCCGCTGGAGAAGTCGACCGGGATGTCGTGCTCCTCGCAGTAGGCCATCAGCTTCTCACGCGAAGTGAGGTCCCATTCACGCCAGGGGGCGATCACCTTGACGCCGGGCTTGAGCGCATAGGCGCCCATCTCGAAGCGCACCTGATCGTTGCCCTTGCCGGTGGCGCCATGGGAGATGGCGTCGGCACCGGTCTCGTTGGCGATCTCGATCAGGCGCTTGGCGATCAACGGTCGGGCGATGGAAGTGCCCAGCAGGTACTCGCCTTCGTAGATGGTGTTGGCGCGGAACATCGGGTAGACGTAGTCGCGCACGAACTCCTCGCGCAGGTCTTCGATGTAGATTTCCTTGACACCCAGGGCCTGAGCCTTGGTTCGCGCGGGCTCGACTTCCTCACCCTGACCGATGTCGGCAGTAAAGGTCACGACTTCGCAGCTGTAGGTTTCCTGCAACCACTTGACGATGACGGAGGTGTCCAGGCCGCCTGAATAGGCAAGCACGACCTTCTTGACATCGGACATTCGGGGGCTCCTCTGAGATAACGTGACAAGACGACCAGTATAGCGTGGCCGACGCCCGCCGAATACCGACAACGGGACGTATCGCGGCCAAGCTGATAGACTTTTTGCCCAACCGCCATTATTCAAGGAGAAGCGCACGTGATGAGGAGAGGTGCATGAGCGAGGCGACTCGCGAGCTGATGGCCCAACGGTTTCGCAGCTTCCTGCCGGTGGTCGTCGATCTGGAAACCGGCGGATTCAACCCCGAGCGCGACGCCATCCTCGAAATCGCTGCCGTGACGCTGACCATGGATCCTGAAGGCAACTTGATGCCGGACGCTACCTTCGCCTATCACGTGCAGCCTTTCTCCGGGGCCAACGTGGAGCAGTCGGCGCTGGACTTCACCGGCATCAAGCTCGACGATCCGCTGCGGCAACGCGTAGCGCTCTCAGAGGCCGAGGCGCTGGGGGAAATCTTTCGCCCAGTGCGCAAGGCAATCAAGTCTCACGGCTGCACCCGCGCCGTGCTGGTGGGCCACAACGCCGCCTTCGATCACGGCTTCCTCAATGCCGCGGTCAACCGCTGCGGCATCAAGCGCAACCCGTTCCACCCCTTCTCTAGCTTCGATACCGCCAGCCTGTCGGGACTCGTCTACGGCCAGACGGTGCTGGCACGGGCCTGTCGGGCGGCCGGCATTCCTTTCGACAACCAGGAAGCCCACTCGGCGCGCTACGACACCGAGCGCACCGCGGAGCTGTTCTGCGCCATCGTCAATCGCTACAAGGATCTTGGCGGTTGGGCGCTGGCCCAGCGGGAGCAGGGCCTCGAGGACATCTGACGCCGAGGCCGTGCCGCGAGATCACCGCTCGCTTCATTGACGGCTGCCGGCATCCTGCTCCCAGCCGGCCGGCATGTCGAGGTCGTCCTCCCCGTCGGCCGAGCCACCCACCCCGGGCTTGTCGATAATCTGGATGGAGCTGGCGTGTAGCCCCTCGTCGCCCTCGTTGGGCTCGAAGCGCACGCGGGTACCCACGGTCACGCGGGCGAAGTCGTTGTGCAGCACCGCATTGCGGTGGAAATAATACTCCTGGCCGCTGAGACTCTTGAGAAACCCGTAGCCGTCGAAGATACGTACGACAGTCGCCACCGGCGGCAGCGGCTCGTCGTTATGCTGCTTGACCTTGCCATCCCGCTTGGCGGTCTGCTTCTTCAGCTGCTTTTCCATTGCCTCGAAGGCGCTGCGGATGATGGGCCGCAGCTGGACCTGGGGGTCGGTCACCTTGTCGCTTTTCTCTGCAACAAGCTCGCCCTTGGCCGGCAGGCTGACTTCGATCAGCGCTCGATAGGGATTGCCGGTCTTGTGGGGATTCTGGGTCTGTTCGATGACGACCCGGCATGAAACGATATCCTTGCTGAAGTTCTCGAGCTTGGCCACGCGCGACCTGACGTATTCGTCGATCCACTCGGAGCGCGAGACATGCTGGTAGGTGATCTCCAAGGGTGTCTGCATGCTACCTCCCTGTGCCTGAATCCTCGATGACCCTTCACCTCGTCAGCGTGGTAGCGGTGAGATGAGATTTCAATCGGCCCTTTGCCGGGTTTTGGTTTCCCTACGTAAGCTGGCGGGAAAAAGAAGCAGATAGCACAAGGCCCGCGAGCCTAAGCTCCCGGGCCTTGCGACGTACAGACTGCTCAGGGAAGAACTCAGGCGTCGCCGCCCTCCTCCTTGGCATTGGCGCGTGCAGCAGCCTCCTTGATCAGCTTTTCCAGCTCGCCGCTTTGATGCATCTCGGCGACGATGTCGCAACCGCCCACCAGCTCGCCTTCCACCCACAGCTGGGGGAAGGTGGGCCAGTTGGCGTACTTGGGCAGCTCGGCACGGATATCCGGGTTGTCCAGCACGTTGACGAAGGCGAAGCGCTCGCCGCAGGACATCAGCGCCTGGACGGTCTGGGCGGAGAAGCCGCACTGAGGCAGCTGGGGCGTGCCCTTCATGTAGATGAGGATGGGGTTTTCGCCGATCTGGCGCTCTATGTTCTCGAGGGTAGTGCTCATGTGCGCTCCATACTGGATCGTGGAATGCCGAAGGTGGCGCGGCAATACCTGAGTGCCGCACTCGGCCATTTGCTCATGGGCTCATTCTACTGATCACAAGCGAATTGCGCATCCCCCACAGGCTGGCTAGGATGGTGGTTTTTTCGCGCGGAGAGATCGCCATGGCGACACGTCATTTCCTGACCCTGCTGGACCTGAGCCCCGAAGAGCTGCACTACCTGATCCAGCGCGCCATCACGATCAAGAACCGCCTGCGTGCCCAGGGCCCGACCTATGCGCCGTTCAGCAATCGCACACTGGCGATGATCTTCGAGAAATCCTCGACCCGCACCCGGGTGTCCTTCGAGACGGCCATGGCCCACTTCGGCGGTCATGCGCTGTTTCTCTCGCCGCGGGACACCCAGCTGGGCCGGGGCGAGCCGATCGAGGACACCGCGCGGGTCCTCTCCGAAATGGTCGACATCG
The DNA here is from genome assembly GCF_013697085.1 of Billgrantia kenyensis. Lineage (GTDB taxonomy): Bacteria > Pseudomonadota > Gammaproteobacteria > Pseudomonadales > Halomonadaceae > Halomonas > Halomonas kenyensis. The sequence continues at coordinate 51,295 of NZ_JACEFT010000007.1, read as the reverse complement.
TCATGATCCGCACTTTCTCCCATGCCGGCCTGGAAACCTATGCCGGGGCCAGCTCGGTGCCGGTGATCAATGCCCTGAGCGACGATTACCATCCCTGCCAGCTGCTGGCGGACGTCATGACCTGGACCGAGCTGCGCGGCAGCGTACGCGGGCGCACCGCCGTCTGGATCGGCGATGGCAACAACATGTGCCACTCCTGGATCAACGCCGCCCGCCAGTTCGACTTCCAGCTGCGCGTCTGCTGTCCCGAAGGCTATGAGCCGCGCCAGGAGATTCTCGAGGCGGCCGGCGACCGGGTGACCCTGCTGCACGATCCTGCCCAGGCCGTGGTCGATGCCGACCTGGTGACCACCGACGTGTGGGCCTCCATGGGTCAGGAAGAGGAGCAGGCCAGGCGCGAGGCCGACTTCACCGGTTTCCAGGTCACCGAGGCGCTGCTCGACAGCGCCAAGGCCGATGCATTGTTCCTGCACTGCCTGCCCGCACATCGCGGCGAGGAGATCAGCGAAACCCTGCTCGACGACCCGCGTGCCGTGGTTTGGCAGGAAGCAGGAAACCGCCTGCACGCCCAGAAGGCCCTGATCGAATTTCTGCTGCTGGGCCGAGTGGACCACTAACTCGACGCATCGCCGGCCGTCACCTGCCGGCGATGCACGCCGACTCCCGCAACAGCGGCTCCAACTCCCCCAGAGGCAGCGGCCGTCCGAACAGGTAGCCCTGGTAGGCGTGGCATCCCTTGTTCTCCAGCCAGTCTCGATGTTCCTCGGTCTCCACTCCCTCGGCGATGACCTCCAGCCCCAGGTTGCGCCCCAGGTCGATGACCGAAGCGCAGATCACGGCATTGGCATTATCCTCGAACAGGGTACGCACGAAAGACTGGTCGATCTTCAGCTGGTCGAGCGGCAGGCGATTGAGATAGCTGAGCGATGAGTAACCGGTGCCGAAGTCATCGAGCGAGAAACGCACGCCCAACGCCTTGATACGCAGCATGGTGTCACGCACGGCATCCGGCTCTTCCATGAACAGACTCTCGGTGATCTCCAGCTTGAGCCGCTCAGGGCGCGCTCCGGTCGCCGCGAGAATCGTCTCGAGCCGACCGACGAATTCGGGCTGCTGGAACTGCAGCGGGCTGATGTTGACCGCCATGCTGAGTCCTTCCGTGTACGGCTCGGCGGCCCAGGCGGCCAGCTGACGGCAGGCCGTCTCCATGACCCATTCACCGATGGGCACGATGAGGTAGCTCTCCTCGGCAATGGATATGAAGTCATAGGGAGGCACCATGCCATATCCGGGGTGTTGCCAGCGCAACAGCGCCTCGACCCCGGTGACCCTGCCTCGCCGATCGACCTGGACCTGATAGTAAAGCCGAAGCTGGTTGCGTGGCACCGCCTGGCGCAACTCGCTTTCGAGCATCGCCCGCCGTACCGCCACGGCCTGCATGGCGGGGTCATAGAAACGCCAGGTATTGCGTCCCGCCTGCTTGGCTTGATACATCGCCATTTCCGCCTGCTGCAGGCAGGCTTCGGCATCCTCCGCGCCGTCGTTCAGCAGGGTGACTCCGACGCTACCTGACAGTAAATGACGCCGCGCGCCCAGCCAGCAGGGCTCGGCCAGCATGGCAAGCAAGCGGTTTGCCAGCCGCTCCACTTGCGTTGAGGCCACCTTGATCGATTCACCCATGTCTTCGGCCAGCACCACGAATTCGTCGCCTCCAAGACGGGAGACCAGCTGTGCCTGACCGCTAGCCTCGACCAGGCGGCGCGACATGAGCCGCAGCAGCTCGTCGCCTGTCTGGTGGCCGAGAGTGTCATTGATATGCTTGAAGCCATCGAGGTCGATGAACAGCAGTGCGCCCTGTCGCGCCTGAGCCGCCCCCTCCTTCATCGCCCGCCCAAGTCGCTCGAGCAGCATGCGCCGATTGGGCAGGCCGGTCAGCGGATCGTAGAAGGCCAGCCGGTGGGCTTGCTGCTGTGCGGCACGGTGTTCGGAGATGTCGCTGAGCGTCGCCACGTAGTGGCTGGGCTTGCCGGCGCCATCCCGGACCTCACTGATGGTGACCCGTTGCGGATAGATCTCGCTATTCTTGCGCCGGTTCCAGACCTCACCCTGCCAGCTGCCATGGGTATGGATACTGGCCCACATTGCACGGAAAAAATCGGCGTCGTGGCGGCCAGAGCTGAGGATGCGCGGATTCTCACCCAGCACTTCTTCGGCACGATAGCCGGTAATCTCCTCGAAGGTCGAGTTGACCTTGCGAATCGCGCCGCTGGCGTCGGTAATGAACATGCCCAGGTGTGTCTCGAAGGCCAGTGCGGCGATATCGAGCTCCGCCTGCAGCGACTCATTGAGGCCACGAAGCCGCTGATCGCTGAGATGGAGTGCCTCCTCGGTGCGCGCCAGGCGCAGGTAATGACGCAGAAGGAAGGCGCCTAGCAGAGCCACGATCAACCATGCCAGCACGAACACCATCACTTTGTCGCGCCAGCCGGCAAGTACCCGATCCACCTGCTTGCCGACGATGACGGCGAAGGGCAGCCCATCGACACGCCCCATCCCGAACAGGCGTCGCTCGCCGTCCAGCGGTGAGGTGGTAATCGCCGACTGATCACGGTCGGCCCGCATGAGTTCGGCAACCTCCGATGTATCGACTTGCCTGCCCAACGCCTGGGTAACGGAGAGCCCCTCAAGACTGGGATGCCGGGCAATCAGGCGATGTTCGTCGTCGACGAAAGCAATGCTCTCGCCCTGGCTGAGCTGGATGCTCTGGAGTGCGTGAGTAAAATAGAACAGATCCAGATGAGCCGCTGCAACGCCGGTGAAAGAGCCATCGGCATCGAACATGCGGCGCAGGTAGAGCATGCGATGGCCGCTCTCCTCCGGGTTCCAGTACGCCGCGGAAAGTGCCTGCTCAGGGTCATTCAGAAAGCGGCGGATGAATTCCCGCTCTTGCGGATCCTGGTAATCGGAACCTTGGGGCCGTGTCGTGTAAAGCGGCTCACCGAGATGATTGATGATGCCCAGGCTCTCGAGGAACGGCAGGCTGCGCTGACGCTGTTCCAGCAGGCTATTGAAGGCATCGGCAAGCCAGGGGCTGGCTTCCTCCACGAGAGAGAGCGCGAACAGGTTGGCCGTCCCGCTCAAGGTGTCGTCGGTCCGAGCGAAGGCAGACGTCGCCCACTCCGCCACCAGCTCCGCGTGGCCCTGGGTGCCGACTCGTGCCGCCTCCAGCTCTCGCTCACGCATGTCCCAAAGCGCCCAGGTGATCATGGCCAGCAGCAAGGCCATCATCACACAGTAGAACAGCGAAGCCTGCCAGGCAGACCAGCGTTGACGCGCCGATCGCTCTCGCTTCCCACCACTTGTCGTCATTCGATGCCCTTAACCCTTGCGACCCTGGCATTGCGCAGGCTATTGGGTTGCAACCTCTTGATGTAACAGGAGCTCCACCCGGCGATTGGCTGCACGCCCTTCAGGCGTCTCGTTGCTTTCGAGGGGGCGCGTGTCGGCATAGCCCACCGCCCGCAGTCGCTCGGCCGGCACCTCCAGTTCAGAAAGGTAGCGCAGCACCGCGATGGCTCGCCCGGAAGAGAGCTCCCAATTGGAAGGAAACTGCGCCGTGGCAATAGGAATGCTGTCGGTATGACCCTCGACGGAAACCTCGCCTTCAAAATCTTGCAAGACGCTACGCAAGCCAGCCAGGACTTCGCGACCCTGGGCCGTAAGCGATGCCTGGCCGCTCTGGAATAGCAGGTTGTCATCGATACGCAGGGTAATCCCCCGCTGACCTTCATCCACGCTGACCCCCTCGATCTCGAGCCCCGAGAAGCGCGGCTGCAGCCCATCCTGACGCGGCTTGATGCCCACGCCTGCCACCATGCGCGCCGCTGCCTCGGCGTGAGGCGAGATCAGCGACGCGGCATCGCCACCATGCCGGCTGCCCTGGACCGCCAGGCCATTACCGGCCAGCGAGAGCAGCAGCACGAACAGCGTGATGAGCAGGGTCAACACATCAAGGTAGCTGATCAACCAGCTCTCCCCGTCGCCCTCGCCATGGGCCGGGGGAGTCAGCATGTCACGGGTGCTGCGATCAAGCATTCTGGGCCTGTCCGTCAGAGTCGCGCCGTGCCACCTCAGGGTCGCGAATCTCGTCGTGGTAGTTGGCAACGAAGGAGTTGAGGGTTTCCTCGATGAAGGACGGCAGCCGACGCTTGGTGATCAAGGAGATACCCTCGAGCACCATGTTCATGGCGATCAGACGCTCTTCCGTGCGCCGCTCCAGCTTCACGGCGATCGGCTTGAAAACCAGATTGGCCAGCAGGATGCCATAGAAGGTCGTCAACAGCGCCACGGCCATGCGCGGGCCGATCACGTGCAGGTCGCCCGCCTCCATGACCTCCAGCATGTTGACCAGCCCGACCAGGGTTCCGATCATGCCGAACGCCGGCGCGTAGGTTGCCATGGTGCGGAAGATCTGTGCCTCGGCGTGCTCGCGGGCCTTCAGGCGTGCAATGCGCCAGCGCAACAGGTCGAAAATCTCCTCTTCCTTGGTATTGGCGATGACCAATTGGATCCCGGTACGCAGGAAGGGATTGCGCGCCTTTTCCAGGGCGGCCTCCACGGCTCGCACATCCCCCTTGAACCAGAGCCGTGAAATATCCACCAGCTCCTTGATGTCATCCCGGGTGTAGGTATTTTCACGCCGAAACACCAGCCCCACCAGGCGCACCACACGCAGCACTTCCTTGAGCGGATAGCTGATGAACGTAGCCGCCATGGTTCCCGCCAGCACGATAGCGAGCCCCGGCAGGTTGATGAAGCTCTGGGGCGACTCGGCAGTGAAAAACAGGACGCTTACCAGCAGCACGACGCTGGCAAACATGCCGATGATAGTGGATGGATTCATTCAAACTCCTGAAAGTGCAATGGCATGAAGCCTGATGGATGATATCGGCAGCCCAAGAACGGACTTTAGCGCTTTACCCTGGGAAACATTGATGCAGATCAACCGAAACGCCTGAACTAAAGTTCGTCCTCCTGCTGCCGATACAATGGGTGACATGCTTCGATGGGGGCTCCGGAAGCCCGCAGCGAGAATAACGTGCGATTCGTGCTGCGCAGTGAGTGACCCACCATTGGCCGTAGGCGGTCAGGAGAACCATGACATGCAACGATGCGCCGAGAAGGCCGGCAAATGCGAACGCTGCGAAGGTTCGCTGCCATTCGATTTCACCATGGCCTTCCAGCCGATCGTCGACCTGAGCACCGCTTCGATCACCGCTCATGAAGCGCTGGTACGAGGTCCGAATGGAGAATCGGCAGCCAGCATCCTGTCGCAGGTGACGCCTCGCCTCCTCTACCGCTTCGACCAGGCCTGCCGGATCCGCGCCATCGAGCTCGCCAGCCGGCTTGGCATGCGCGAGAGCCTGTCGATCAATTTCCTGCCCAACGCCGTATATGAACCCGAAGCCTGCATCCAGGCGACACTGGCCATCTCCGAGAAGGTCGGCTGGCCGACCGAAAAACTCGTGTTCGAGGTCACCGAGAGCGAAAAGGTCCAGGACCAGCAGCACCTGCGCAATATCATCCAGGCCTACCGCAGCATGGGCTTCGTGACGGCTCTGGATGACTTCGGCAACGGCTTTGCCAATCTCGACCTCCTGGCAGAGCTGCATCCCGACCGGCTCAAGATCGACCGCGCCCTGGTGATGAACTGCAACAGGGACACGCGTCGCCAGGCGATACTCAAGGCCCTCGTCGTCCTGGCAGAAGATATCGACGTCGAGCTGATTGCCGAGGGCGTGGAAACACAGGCGGAGGCCGTGTGGCTCGGTCGCACCGGCATCCACTTGCAGCAGGGATACTTTCATGCCCGGCCGAGCCTCGAGAGCCTGGTGACCGGTCTGGAGCCCGCCCTTGCCGCACTGCATCGTGCGTTGTAGATCGTACGTCGTCGACAACAAGGCTGCATATTCACCGCTATATCAGTAATCATGAGAATATCCAGAGTGCACTGACACTCAGCAGGGAGCCAAGCAGATGCCCGAGCAACAGGGCCCAGAGCCTTTCACTATCGCCCTCCACCCGATACACGATGCCAGCCATCATCATGTGGCGGATCGGCTGGTCTATGGCGAGCGGACGCATGCCGAGGACGAGGACCTCATGTCAGTCACCGCCAGGGCACTGGCCAGCGCCGTCTATGAGCTCGGCGATAGCGGCCTGCTGGGGGATCGGACGCTGTTCGTCGATCTCCCCCTGGAATGGCTGGACCGCCCCGAGCTGCTGCCGACCCCGGCCCCGCGACTGGCGCTCGGAATCGCAGACGCAGGGACGATCGATGGCGAGTTCCTCACTCGCCTCGACGATATCCGTGAGCGAGGCTACCGGATAATCGTGCCATCAAGCCTACTCAAGCAAGACCTCGAGGCCATGCTTGACCGCTGCGACATCATTCAGCTTGCCACCCCCGGCGATCTCGACGAGACGACTCTCGAGAGGCTGCCGGCACGCAACATCAAGCTGCTGGTCGAGAACCTCACCAGCCGTGAAGCACTCGAGTGCTATCAGGCGATGGGCTGCGACTACTACAACGGCGACTACCTGGCGAGGCCCAGCTTCATTGCCTCGCCCGCCCGAGGACGCCACGGCAACCGCGCAGCCCAGATCCGCCTCATTCGTGCACTTTACGAAGACAATAACGACCTCAATCGGCTGCATGAACTGGTGGTGCAGGTCCCCCACCTTCACGTGGCCATATTGCGCCGGGCCAACTCGAACTACTTCAATCGCGGCGGCAAGGAGGTCGACCTTCACCGCGCGGTTCAAGTCCTGGGGCTCATCGAGCTGCGCCGCCTGATCCTGACCCTGACGCTCGCCAGTCTTCAACCCTCCTCCCGCATCGTGTTGCGCATGGCGCTGATACGCGCCTTCATGTGCCGCAACCTGGCGGCTCCCTTCCCTGCCCTCGATCCCGAGGACGCCTTCACTACCGGCCTGTTCTCGATGATGGATGCCCTGCTGGAGGAGGACCGCGCCACCCTGCTCGACCAGTTGCCGTTGGGCCAGTCCATCATTGCCGCCCTGAAAGAGCGGGCGGGACCTCTGGGAGCCGTACTGACGCTGTGCGAAAACCATGAGCGCCAGGTCGAAGAAACCACCGAGGAAGTGCCTGCCGACCAGCTGCACGGCTGCTACATGAACGCTCTGGCGAGCACCAAGGCGTTGATGAACAACCTCTAGCGATTGTAGCGCCGGAGACTAGTCCTCCTTGTCGGCCAGGCGGCCCCGTAAACGGCTTACCGCCTGGCTATGCAGCTGGCACACCCGGGATTCGGTGACCCCGAGGACAGCGCCGATCTCCTTGAGGTTGAGCTCTTCCTGGTAATACAGCCCCATCAGCAGCTTTTCACGCTCCGGCAAAGCTTCGATGCCGTCAATCAGCTGCTGACGCTTCTCCTGGTCGATGAGATTGCGAAACGGCGTATCGACCGATGCGTCCTCGATGCCCGGCTCGACACCCTCTGCCATGAGCGACTCGAACGGCAGCAAATGCCCGCTGTTGGTATCGCTGAGCAGCTGGCGGTACTCCTCAAGATCCATGTCGAGTTCGGCGGCGATCTCGAGTTCATCGGCCGCCCTGCCCAGCCGCTGCTCCAGCCGTCGCACGCCTTCGTCCACCGCACGGGCGTTGCGCCTCACGCTGCGCGGCAGCCAGTCCCGGCTTCGCAGCTCATCGAGCATGGCGCCGCGAATGCGCTGACTGGCAAACGTGGCAAAACTGGCACCCTGGGTCGCGTCGAAGCGCCCCATGGCTTCGAGAAGCCCCACCGTACCGGCCTGGATCAGGTCATCGAGCTCGATACTCGCGGGTAGCCGAACCTGCATCGACAGCGCCTGGCGCCTCACCAGCGGCAGGTACTCATCCAGCAGGTCTGCCTGTTCGATCTTGCCTCTTGCTGTGTACATGCTCTTGCTCTCGCGGCTGACGATTCCCTCGAACGTGGCCTTTACACGCCCGACGGGTCAGATTCACTGGAGGTTCTCATGATTGACTATCACCTGCAGGCCCTGCAGGGTCGCGCTGCGCTGGCGCCGATCCTGGAGCGAAAACTGGAAATATAGCGGCGCATCCGCCGGCAACCCGGCCAGGGCGTCGGTCTGCCCTCGCGCCCCGCGCAGTGGAATGCAGCCTCCCGGATGACAAAGCCAGGCATCCACTTCGCTGCCCACGGGTTGCTGGTACTGCCAGCCAACCCGCCCCATGACCTGGCCCTGGGCAAACTCGGGCGAAGGCGGCTGCATGAGCGCCGAGGTCGTGGGGCGGTCGGCCATTGCCACCAGGACGGCAGGTGCCGTTGCCACCCAGCTTCCCGACGCCTGGGCCAGCCCTGGCCACAGGCCACCCAGGGCCAGGCAGAGTAGCCATCTCCCGTTACGCTTCATCTCGCCAACACCAGCAGTTCGATGCCGAAATGCGTCTCGGCGACGTACTGAAGATTGCTCAGCAACCCCTTGGGGCCAAGACCAGGCGAATGCACGGCTATCAGTCGACGAGGGCCGTCTCGCTCGGCAATCTGCTTGAGCATGCGATAGCCCCGGCGAAAGGCCTCCAGGTCGTCGTCGATCCAGAGCGCCCAGCGCGACTGCTGATCCGCCAGCAGCGACAGGTGCGCACTGTGGATCGGCAGCGCCACGATGCGCCAGGCCTGGGGATCGCCGACCCAGCGCCGTCCCTCCTGCGACCAGCTCTGCAGCAGCTCGGTCACTCTGGCGGTATGCCTCTCTGCGGTCCCCGGCAGGCCCACTACCATCAGGGTTCGCTCCTGCTCGCCGGATGGCGGTCGTGCAACTGGCGGCGCAGCGCGTGTCGCCGAGGGTCGCACGGGTGTCTGCGGCGACACTGGGGATTGCCTGCTCGTACCCTCGGGCACCTTGTCCGATGCCAGCTGGACCAGCATTTCGGCCACATGTGTCGGGCACCCCTCCTGCGCAGTATCGTTCGCCCATTGGCGCAAGCCCGCGGCCTGGTCCCATCCCATCTAGCCTGTCTCCCTTTCACCAAGGCCAAGGCGGCGAATGGCATCGCGCACCTGGAAAAGTTGTATCAGCGCTTCGAGCAGGGCGACGTCGCGACGACGCTTTTTCCCCGTACCCAGCCCGAGCAGCTCGGCACGGATATCCATGGCAGCCTCGTCTTCGCCAAGATCCAGGTGAGCGGCCACGGCAGCCAGGCCGCTGGCCATGAGCAAGCGCACGTCGGCGCGAACTTCACCGATCTCGGTGGGGTCGAAACGCTGCCAGGCGCGGCGAGCGAGCTGTGGCATGGCATCGCTCTGAAGCAGTGCCAGCAGCAAGGACTCTGGCTCCCGGCCAAGCCTGGCGGGCGTGACCCAGTAACGCCGGCCCAGCGACTTGCCACTCTCGGCGTCGTACAGCTCACCGAACCAGGCCCGCGTATCGAGGCCCGGTTGGTCCCGCCGGCTACCCTTGTAATGGATGCCGACCGGTAAAGTGGAAAGAACGAGACGTGCCGGGGCACCGCGGAAACGACAACGAACTTCGCCAGTGGTCTCACTGACAGCGCTCAATGCTGCCAGGCTCTGACGCTCTCCGGCATGTTCGACCCGCAGGCTTCCCCGCACCTGGCTGCACCAGGTCAGCGCCTGGCCCTCCAGCCATTCGCCCGCCTCGCTATCGGGAAGGCCGTGGATCAGGTGAGCGGCGACACCCTGTTGCTGGAGCACGGCTTCAAGCCGCGCCTGTTGACCCGCCACCTGACGATGCTGCAGCAGAGGCAGCGCCAGCCAGGTGCCTTCGGCACTCAGTGCCACATCGGGCATGGCCCACGACTCGCCGGGTACCCGCCGCCGCTCGCTCCACAGCATGCCCGCTGCCTGGCCCGACCGCGGATGATTCGCCAGCAGGGCCTCGAGGCGCTGCTGCTGGGTCGATACAGGCAGTCCCAGCAGGTTCCACACTGACTCCAGGCCCTCGAAAGCCGGCAGCCGCTGGCGCAGGGCTTCCAGCACCGCTGCCAGACGCCGTCCCTGCCCCAGCAGGGTACCCGAGGTCCGCCCCGCCGCTTCCATCGGAGCCACCCGTGGCAGGGAACCAGGCAGGGGTATGCGGTTGGCAAGACACTGTTCGACCAGGGCGCTGGGCTCGGCCAGCGCCATGTCTTCCGGCACTCGCTGTCCGTGGGAAACGAACAGCAGCCGCAAGCCGTGACGCATGACGATGTCCAGTACCGGGGCGAGCCTTCCCGCCTCGTCCTGTTTGGTGATGATGCAGTCGCGCAGCTCGCCCCCGGCTGCCTGGGCCGCCTGACGATAACGGATCACGACCTCCTCGAGGGTCTCGGGCTGGCTGGCGGCATTGAGCAGCAGCACCAGCCGCACGGAATCATCACCGCCGCGCAGATGCCCGACCTGCTCGATGACGCGGTGGTCGCGCTGGCTCATTCCGACCGTGTCGATGATGACCCAGGACTTGCCCTTCATTCGCTCCAGCAGATCGGAAACCGGCTGGTCGGCGTTCAAGGCGTACATGGGAACATCGAGTAGACGCGAATAAATGCGCAGCTGTTCATGGGCACCGATACGGAAGCTGTCGGTGGTCACCAGTGCCACCGGGCGAGTACCGTGGCGCATGACATAGCGCGCAGCGAGCTTGGCCGTGGTGGTGGTCTTGCCCACGCCGGTGGGGCCAATGAGCGCCACGATCCCCTGACGATCCATGAACGCGGCCTCGTCTCCCAGGCCGGGCAAGCGCTTCACCAGCTGGCGCGCGAGCCAAGCCATGACCTGGTCCTCCACGCCGTCCCGCAGTGCCAGCTCCTCCGGCAGCGCCGATACCACCTCTTCGGCCAGCGTCTGGCTGAAGCCGGATTCGAGCATCAGCTTGATCAGTTGGTCGCTGACCGTGCCGCCCGGTTCCGGCTGGCTCCGCTCACGGGAGAGCAGCGCACGCATGTCGCGCATCTCCTCGAGCAGCCGGGCACTCATGGCCTCGAAGGCATGGGCCGGGTTGCTGCTCTCCAGCGCAACGGGGGAAGCCGGCTCAGGCGCTGCGGGAGGCGTCTCCTGGCGTGCTGCCTCGGTGGGCTGAGACGGCGCCGAAGACTCCGCCATCGCCAGGATCTCGACGCCCTGCTCGGTGTGCCGGTTGGCCAGGATCAGGGCCTCATCGCCCAGCGCCGCGCGCACCTGGCGCATGGCTTCACGACTGTTGGCTCCCACGAACCGCATCACACTCATTGCTTATCGACCTCCCACCAGCGTGGTGACGCGCAGTGTCCGATCATCGGGAATCTCCGCCTGTGACATGACCACCAAATGCCGCATACGCCGGCGCAGGAACCGGGCCAGCAGCGGGCGCAGGCTATGCTGCACCACCAGCACCGGAGGCTCGCCACTGGCTTCGTGACGCTCCAGCGCTTGCTCGGCCTGGCTCATCAGGGTCTCGGCAAGCCCCGGCTCGAGCGCGCCATTGCCGTTCATCGCCTGCATCAGCACCTGCTCGAGCTGGGCATCCAGACCGATCACGTTCAGCGTACTACTTCCAGGGAACCACTGCTGGGTAATCGCCCGCCCCAGGGCGATTCGTACCAGTGCGGTCAGCTCGTTGACATCCTGCTGATGAGGCGCGTACTCCGCCAGGGTATCCAGGATCGTACGCATGTCACGGATCGAGACATCCTCTTCGAGCAGGCTCTGCAGGATGCGCTGCAGCGCCGTCAGGTTGAGCGCCTTGGGCACCACATCCTCGACCAGGGACTTCTGTTCGTCGCCCAGCTTGTCGAGCAGCTTCTGCACCTCCTGGCGACCCAGCATCTCGGGGGCATGGCGATGCAGCAGGTGGTTGAGATGGGTAGCGATCACCGTACCGGCATCGACCACCGTGTATCCATAGACCTGAGCATGCTCCCGCTGCCCGGCATCGATCCAGATGGCCGGCAGGCCGAAGGCCGGATCGGCGGTCGGCGTGCCCTGCAGCTGGCCGGTGACCTGGCCCGGATCGATCGCCAGCCACTGTCCCGGGAAAGCCTCGGCGCGACCGATCTCGGCACCCTTGAGGGTGATCACGTAGGTATTGGCACCCAGCTCGAGATTGTCGCGGATATGTACCACGGCAGGCAGGAAGCCGACCTCCTGGGCGAACTTCTTGCGTACGCTCTTGATGCGCCCCAGCAGCTCGCCATCCTGGCGCTGGTCGACCAGCGGGATCAGGCGATGACCGACTTCGAGGCCCAGCGTATCCACCAGCTGCACGTCCTCCCAGCTGGCCTCGGGGGCTTCTGGAGGGGGTGGCGGCTCGACGTTGAGCTCCTGCTCCACCAGGCGCTGCTCCTTCTGGCGCGTCAGCATCCAGGCCAGCCCGGCCAGCAGCCCGGTAAAGATCAGGAAGACCAGGTTGGGCATGCCCGGCACCAGGCCAAGCAGGCCCATGACGAGAGCGGCCAGGACCATGACCTGGGGATTGACGAACAGCTGACTGATCATCTGCTGGCCGACATCCTGGTCGGTATTGACCCGGGACACGGTCACACCTGCCGCGGTCGAGATGACCAGGGCAGGGATCTGGGCTACCAGGCCGTCGCCGATAGTCATCAGGGTGTAGGTGCGGGCAGCATCGCCAAAGCCCATGCCGTGCTGAAGCATGCCGATCAGCAGTCCGCCGATGATGTTGACCACCATGATCACCAGCCCGGCCATGGCATCGCCACGCACGAACTTGCTGGCACCGTCCATGGAGCCGTAGAAATCGGCTTCCTGGGCAACCTCGGCACGGCGCTTGCGAGCGTCATCTTCACCGATGAGTCCAGCGTTGAGGTCGGCATCGATGGCCATCTGCTTGCCAGGCATGGCATCCAGCATGAAGCGCGCGCCCACCTCGGCGATGCGTCCCGCCCCCTTGGTGATGACCATGAAATTGATGATGACCAGGATCAGGAAGACCACCAGGCCGACGGCGAAGTTGCCGCCGACCAGGAAGGTACCGAAGGCCTCGATGACCTTGCCGGCGGAGTCGCCGCCCTGGTGGCCCTCCATCAGGATGACCCGGGTCGAGGCCACGTTGAGCGACAGCCGCAGCAGGGTAGTGAAGAGCAGGATCGCCGGGAAGGCGGCAAAGTCCAGCGGTTTCTGGGTGAACATGCTGACCAGCAGCACCATGACGGCCAGCGCGATGTTGAAGGTAAACAGCAGGTCGAGAGCGAACGGCGGCAGCGGCAGGATCATCATGGCCAGGATCATGAGGATCAGGATCGGGCCGGCCAGCAGCTTCATGCGCACGTCGCCCATCCAGTCGCGACTGCCAAGAATATGGCTGAAGGATTTCATCGCTGCGCTCCACCAGGCTCGGATGCGGCCGGGTCGGCAGGTGCTTCAGCTGGCACTGACAGGCTCTCCGGTATCGGCAAGTTCTCGGGTGTAGGCGGCACCTCTCCCCCTTCTTCAGACACGTGCTTGAGTCGGAAGGCCCAGGCCAGGACTTCCGCTACGGCGGTATACAGATCCATCGGTATCTCATGCTCGAGATCGACATGATGGTAGAGCGCGCGAGCCAAGGGCGGCGCCTCGAGCAGCGGCACACCGGCTTCGTGACCGAGCTCACGAATGCGCGCGGCCACCAGGTCGGCCCCCTTGGCCACCACCCTGGGGGCGCCCATGCCCTTCTCGTCGTACTGTAGAGCCACTGCGTAGTGCGTCGGGTTGGTGATGATCACATCCGCCTCGGGTACCTTGCTCATCATGCGCCCGCGAGCCATCGCCTGCTGCTGGGAGCGAATACGCGCCTTGACGTGCGGATCGCCCTCGGACTCCTTGTGCTCACGCTTGACCTCCTCCTTCGACATGCGCAGCTTCTTGGCATGACTCCACAGCTGATAGGGCACATCGATCAGGATCACCACCAATAGCGTCAACACCATCAGGCCACAGGCCTGGGCCGCCATCATCAGCGCCCGGGCCAGAGCCTGGGTGGTCGGCTGATCCATCAACGACAGGTATTCCCCGCGGTTGAAGTACAGATAGGCCATGCCAACCCCGCCAATCAGCGTCGACTTGGCAATCGCCTTGAACAGCTCCACCAGCGCCTGCGTGCCGAACATGCGCTTCAGCCCCTTGAACGGGTTGAGCTTCGACAGCTGCGGCTTGAGTGACTTGGCCGAGATCAGCCAGCCACCCAGCAGGGCCGGGGCTACCAGCGCCACCAGCGTGAGCAGGAGAAACAGCGGCAGCATGGTCAACAGCGTCCGGGTGGCCAGGTCGAGCACGTTGCTCAACATGGGGCCGGTTTCGAAGGCTTGACGACGCTCGAACAGGAAAGCCTGCTCCATCACCAGCCCCAGCTGATCGTAGAGCAACGCCCCCATCCCCCACATGCCGACCACGCCCCCCAGCAGGAGCATGAAAGTGGTCAGCTCACGGGACCGGGCGACCTGGCCCTCTTCACGTGCCTTTTGCAGGCGTCGTGGCGTGGCCTCTTCGGTCTTTTCCTGATCGCTGCTCTGGTCGGCCATGGCACCCGCACATTTCTCCGCACGGTGGCCATTGTGGCGTCAACGCCAGAGGGGTGATACGCCAAAAAGCGCCGATGATCGTGGCTTTATCGGCCACGACCCTCGACGCCAGGCGGGATAACGGAGGGGATTGATACAGCGCGAAGCGCTTGCGCTCCTCAGCTCGCGCTCAAAAACCCAACTGATCAAGCAGGTCATCCACCTGATCCTGGTTGGTCACCACATCGGCTCCGGGCTTGATCTGGGGCCCGTTCATCAAGCCTTCCTCCCTGCGACGCGCGTCATTCTCCCACTGGTCGTTGGCCTTGCGCTGCATGTTCTCACGCGCCATCTCCTCGGGGACGTTGTCGATCAGCACCTGGACCAGCTGATGCTCGATCTCGCGGATGACATCCATCATCTTCTTGATCACCTGACCCGTCAGGTCCTGGAAGTCCTGGGCCATCATGATCTCAAGCAGCTCCTTCTGAGTCGCCTGGGTCTTGTCGGGCACCACGGCCAGATAGGAGCGGGTCTCCTTGACCAGATCACGCGCCTCGTCGAGCTCCTTGGGCTCGGCAAACCACTCCGCCCAGCGCTTGTCCAGCGACTCGGCGCCGCTGCTGATCGAATCCTGCAGCGGCTGTGCCCGATCGATCGCGTTGAGGGCACGCTCGGCGGCCTGCTCGGTCATGGTGGCCACGTAGCTCAGGCGGTCACGGGCATCGGGGATGGCCTCCGCCGCCCTCTCGATCTCCTTGTCCAGGCCCAGTTCACGCATGCTCTCCCGCAACATGCGAGTCAGCTGTCCGATCCGCTGGACCAGGTCCTCCCCCGGGGCAGAGGCCTGATCAGGCTGCTCGTTTGCGCTCATCTTGTTCTCCTCCGCAAGCGGCTTTCACCTGCCAGCATCACTTGCCCAGTTTCTCGAAAATCTTGTTGAGCTTCTCTTCCAGAGTGGCAGCCGTGAAGGGCTTCACCACGTAGCCGCTGGCCCCTGCCTGGGCGGCCGCGATGATGTTCTCCTTCTTGGCCTCGGCGGTCACCATCAGCACCGGAAGCTCCTTGAGGCTGTCATCGGCACGAATCTGCTTGAGCATTTCCAGGCCGTCGAGGTTGGGCATGTTCCAGTCCGAGACCACGAACTCGAAGCTCCCCGAGCGCAGCTTGGTCAGCGCCTCCTGTCCATCCTCGGCCTCCTCCACGTTGGTGTAGCCCAGCTCCTTGAGCAGGCTGCGGACGATCCGGCGCATGGTCGGAAAGTCATCCACCACGAGAAAGCTCATATTCTTGTCTGCCATCGGGAATCCTCTTCTCATTCACACAGTGATCGTCGTATTGG
The DNA here is from genome assembly GCF_013697085.1 of Billgrantia kenyensis. Classification (GTDB taxonomy): domain Bacteria; phylum Pseudomonadota; class Gammaproteobacteria; order Pseudomonadales; family Halomonadaceae; genus Halomonas; species Halomonas kenyensis. The sequence goes on along the minus strand of NZ_JACEFT010000007.1, from coordinate 35,453 downwards.
CGGCGCGACACACCGCCACAGGGTTAGTCATGCACGCTCAGAATTCTTCCCAGTCACCTTCGGAAACCGACTCGGTTTGAGGCTTGCGCTTGGGCTTGGGATCGACCTGAACCGGCACGCTCGCGGCCGGACGCGCCTGCCCGGCTCCGCCGGCGAGGGCCGGTACGGGGGCAGGCTGCCCGCCATTCGGCGCCGATGCCTGCTGGGCGTGCTGCTGGCTGTGCTCAGCGTTACCGGGTTCTCGCTGCGCATCGCCCGCAAGGCGGAACACGGCAGCGGCCTGCTCCAGGCGGCTCGCCTGCTCCTCGAGGGAAGCGGCGGCAGCCGTGGCCTGCTGAACCAACGATGCGTTCTGCTGGGTTACCTGGTCCATCTGGCCTACCGCCTGGCTGACCTGTTCGATGCCATCGCTCTGCTCCTGGGAGGCGGCGGATATCTCATCCATGATATCGGTCACGCGGCGCACGGCCTTGACCACTTCATCCATGGTTTCACCCGCCTGTTCGGCGAGGGTGGAGCCGTCCTTCACCTGGGCCACAGAGCTGTCGATCAGCTCCTTGATCTCCTTGGCTGCCGTGGCACTGCGGCTGGCCAGGTTGCGCACCTCGCCGGCCACCACGGCAAAGCCCCGCCCCTGCTCGCCGGCGCGGGCGGCTTCCACCGAGGCGTTGAGAGCAAGAATGTTGGTCTGAAAAGCAATCGAGTCGATGACGCTGGTGATGTCGCTGATCTTCTGCGAGCTGGTGGAAATGGCACCCATGGTACTGACCACACGGTCGACCACTTCCCCTCCGCGCTCGGCGGTGGTCGACGCCTCCAGCGCCAGCCCGCTGGCCTGGCGAGCGTTGTCGGCATTCTGCCGCACGGTGGCGGTCAGCTCTTCCATGCTGGCGGCGGTTTCCTGAAGCGAGGCAGCCTGCTGCTCCGTACGCGTGGACAAGTCGGTGTTGCCACTGGCGATCTCGCGAGTGCCGATATGTATCGAGCCGCTGCTGTCGCGAACCTGGCCGACGATACGGGTCAGGCTCTGCTGCATGTTGCGCATGGCATTGAACAGCTTGCCGATCTCGTTGCGGCTCCCCTCGGGAATCCTGGCGGTCAAGTCGGCCTTGGCGATGGTCTGCAGGTGCTGGACGGCGGAGTTCAGCGGCCGAATGACCGTGGCCCGCAGCCCGATATAGACGAGCAGCAGAGCGATGGCCGCCAGTGCCACTGCTCCCAGTATAATCCAACCAAACCGCTCGGCCTGACTATGAAAATCCGCGGTCATCGTCTGGGCATTGTCGAAGCCATAGGCCACGAACTCGGTCATGCTGTCCGCCAGCGCGGCGCTCGGCTCGATCAGCTCATCACGCAGGTTGCCAAACCCCGGGGTATCGAGCTCATCCAGCGCCGTATGCTGGCGACGCACGAGATCGAGCACGGTGGCGAAGTAGTGCTCCAACTGCACGGCAATCTGCTGGGCCTCGCTGGACTTGGGGGCGGCAATGAAGTTGCTCAGGCGCACCTCTGCCCGGTCCATGCGGTCCTCGGCCATCTCGAGCTGCCGATTGGCATCCTGCATGCGGCCGAGCATGATCTGGTTGGAGGCAATCTCGAGGCTAACCCGAGCATGATTGAGCAACGCATCGGCACGGTTGATCTCGTTGAGCTGCTGCACATTGATACGGTCCAGGTCCGTCATGATTCGCCCGGCCTGGCGGTCCGACAGAAACGACAGCAGAGCCACCACGCCGATGAGCACGGCGAAGCTGGCCAAGGCGGCGATCACGGAAGCATGAATGCTGATATTACGTATGAAGCGGCTCATCTTGGCGTTCCTCGCGATAAAGACGGATGTTTCCCATTCACGGAGTCGTTGGTCTCGCGTCCCTTCGATCAGACCCGCTGGGCGCGGCCCGAGGCCGCCACCAGCGCCATCAGACGCTCCGGTATGTCCTCGAGGCCGACCACCTCGACTGCTCCCCCCAGGGCAATGGCCTCGCGTGGCATACCAAATACGACACAGCTTGCCTCATCCTGCGCCAGGGTCGGCGAACCGGCCTGGCGCATCTCCAGCAACCCAGCGGCACCGTCCTTGCCCATGCCGGTCAGAATCACGCCAATGGCGTTACGTCCAGCCTGTGTAGCAGCCGAATGAAACAGCACGTCTACCGACGGGCGGTGGCGGTTGACCGGCGGACCGTCGTCGAGCCTGGCGACGTAGTTGGCCCCGCTGCGCGCCACTTTCAGGTGCGCATCACCGGGTGCGATATAGGCATGGCCGGGCAGCACTCGCTCACCGTCACTGGCTTCCTTGACGGTAATACTGCAAAGCCGATCGAGCCGCTCGGCAAAGGAACGGGTAAAACCGCCCGGCATGTGCTGCGTGATGAGAATGGCCGGGCTATTGGCCGGCAGCGGCTCGAGTACGGACCGGATCGCCTCGGTACCGCCCGTCGAGGCGCCGATGATGATCAGCTTCTCGCTCGACACCAGCGGCGCCTTCAAGGTTGCTCTGGGCGCTGCCTGCGCCTGACGAGCCTGACGCGGGCGGGACTTGGCTGCTGCGCGAATCTTTTCGGCAATATCGTTGGCGTACTCCAGCATGCCGCTGCGAATGCCCAGCGAGGGCTTGGCAACGAAGTCCAGCGCCCCAAGCTCCAGTGCCCTCAGGGTGATTTCCGATCCGGCCTGGGTAAGCGATGAAACCATCAGCACCGGCATCGGCCGCAAACGCATCAGGCGCTCGAGAAAGTCGAGACCATCCATGCGCGGCATCTCGACATCAAGGGTCAGGACGTCGGGGTTGTGCTGTTTGATCAAGTCTCGCGCGACCAGCGGATCCGGCGCCACGGCGACGACTTCCATGTCCGGCTGCGAGTTGATGATCTCGCTGAGCAGGTCTCGAATCAGCGCCGAGTCATCAACGCACAGCACCCTGATCTTCGATCCCAAGGCTAGTCTCCTGTCTTGTGGGGAGTCTTTGCGGCCCCAGCCATCAGCATTTCTCATTACATCGGCAGGGTCGGGAAAAACTTTAAGTTATGCAGGGGGCAATCACTTCCTGCTTCCAGCCCGATCCGCCAAGGTGTAAACCGTCTGCCCGCGCAACCGAAACACCTTGCTGATGTAGGAAAAGTTCTCGGAGTGACCGGCGAACAGCAGTCCGTCCGGCTTCAGCAGCGGAGCGAAACGCTCGAGTATTCGAGCCTGCGTCTGCTTGTCGAAATAGATCATGACGTTGCGACAGAAGATGGCATCGAAAGGGCCCTTGAGAGGCCACTGCGGCGCGAGCAGGTTCATGGGCAGGAACTCCACCAGCTCCGACACTTCCGGGCGCACACGGGCCAGTCCCTCATGCTGCCCCCGTCCCTTCTGGAAGAAGCGCCTGACGCGGTTTTCGTCAAGCTTGCGAACCTGCTCGACCGGATAGACACCGGCGCGGGCACGCGCCAAGGCTTCGGTGTCGATATCGGTAGCCACGACACGAGCTTCCCTCGCCCGGGCTCCCAACGCTTCATGCAGGGTCATGGCGATCGAGTACGGCTCCTCGCCGGTCGATGCCGCGGCACTCCAGACGCGCACGGGCCCATTGGCCTTGGCCACGTGCTCGGCCAGCAGCGGAAAGTGATGCATCTCGCGGAAAAAAGCCGTGAGATTGGTGGTCAAGGCGTTGGTAAAGGCCTCCCACTCACGCGCATCGGGCTGACGTGCCAGTTTCTCGAGATAATCGCTGAAGCGCGTCATGCCGTGGTGGCGCAACCGCTTGGCCAGGCGGCTGTAGACCATTTCCCGCTTGTGCTCCGCCAGCACGATACCGGCACGCTGATAGATCAGTTGCCGAATCCTGGAAAAATCCTCATCGGTGAGGACCAGGTCTCGCTCGAGATGCCCCAGCCCCGACCATTGCCCCGATTCCGCTACGGGTACCTGTGACTGCGTCAAAATGTTTCCCACTCCTCATCGGCTGCCGTCTTGCTGGGCTTCGTTGCTGCACGCTTCGTGGGAAGCGGATCGTGCGACAGCGCAGGGGCAGCGGCCCCCGGGCCGGATGACTGCTCCAGCGACGCTTGGTTCCGGCCGGATGCCTCTTCAGGCCCGGCCCCACGCAGTCGGAAGACGCGAATGGCACGCTCGAGCAATTCTGCCTGGCGCTGCAGGTCAGCGGCAGCACGTGCGCTCTGCTGTACCCGCTCGGCGTTCTGCTGGGTCACCTGGTCCATCTCGGTAATGGCCTGATTGATCTGACCGATGCCCCCGCTCTGCTCTTCCGAAGCCGCGGTGATCTCACCCATGATGTCGTTGACCCGCTGCGAAGCCGCCATCACCTCGTTCAAGGCGCCCTCGGCGCGCTGCACCTGGCTGGCCCCCTCATGAATCTCGCTGGCGGAGCCGTCGATCAGCTGACGAATCTCCTTGGCGGCCTCGGCGCTGCGCCCGGCCAGGTTGCGCACCTCTCCTGCGACCACGGCAAAGCCGCGGCCCTGCTCGCCGGCCCGGGCCGCCTCCACCGAGGCATTGAGCGCCAGGATATTGGTCTGGAAGGCAATCGAGTCGATGACGCTGGTGATGTCCTTCATCTTCTCGGCCCCCGCGGTGATGCGCCCCATGGTTTCCACGACACCATGCATGAGCTCGCCGGTATCTCGCACTCGACTGGCGTTGTCCACTGCCAGCCCGCTGGCCTGACGAGCGTTATCGGTGTTCTGCCGCACCGTGGCGGTCATCTCCTCCATACTGGAGGCAGTCTGCTGCAACGAGGCGGCCTGCTGCTCGGTGCGCGCCGATAGATCCTCGTTGCCACGAGCGATGGAGCGCGAAGCCGGTGTCACCACGTCGATACCCTGCTGAACGCCAGCCGTCGTATTGTAGAGGCTCTTGCGCATGCCATTCAGCGCACCGAGCAGCTGGCCGATTTCATCGCGGCTACGATCCGGCGATCTTACCGCCAGGTTCCCCGAGGCCACCTGCAGGGTGAACTCCACGGCGCGACCCAGCGGGCGTGTGATTGCTCGCATGGTCCAGCCCCCCAGCAGGATCAGGAACAGCACGGCAGCCGAGATGGCTCCAATCTGCCCTTTCAGCATCAGCGCCTGCCCGCTCTCCGCCTCCTCGGCAATGCGGTTGGCGAAAGCCAGCTTGCCCTCGACCAGCACGTTGATTCCGCCGCCGATGACATCGACTTCAGGTCGCAGCACATCGTTGTAGGCCTCGTAGGCGGCAAAGCCGCTGCCGTCGATCAAGGCCTGGATGGTAGGACGGACACCCTCATCGATGGCCACCCCAAGATGGCTATCCAGGCTGCTCACCTCGGCATTCGCCAAGTCTTCTCCCTCGAGAAAACTGGTCCAGGCAGCCTGGATTCGCTCGACCACCCCTTCGGACTGCTCGGCGATCTCGTCGATCTGCTCCATCCGCAGCGCGCGTGGATTGCGCACCGGACGCTCGAGGTCGATCATCAATTGCCCGAGCAGCTGGTCGATGCGCTGCAGGTCGGCAATGTCCTGAACGCCGTTGGTGTTGAGCACGGCGACCCGATCGCCCGAGACCTGCAGGCCATAGATGCCCACGGCCCCGCTGAGAACGAGCAGCAGTACCGGCAGCACGGTGAGCATGACCAGCTTGGCGCGAATCGTATGCACGTTGAACCGAGACAGCTTCCCCAGCAGGCCACGCCGCACCAGCTGCCCTTTGCGCAGGGCCATGCGGCTGCGCCCCTCGCGAATCCGGGCATAGTGAAGCTCGGCACGCTCGGCAACCTCCCGCTCAGCGGGCATGCGGACCGAGGTGTAGCCCAGGCACTTGCCCTCCTCGAGTATCGGCGTGACCGTGGCCTGCACCCAGTAGTGGTCGCCATCCTTGCGCCGATTCTTGATGATGCCCTGCCAGGTCTCACCCCGCTGTATCGTCTTCCACAGGTCGGCAAAGGCCTCCTGCGGCATGTCGGGGTGACGAATGAGGTTATGGGGAGCCCGATCAGTTCGTCATGAGAGTACCCGCTGACTTCGACGAATGTCGTGTTGGCATAGGTAATCACCCCCTTCAAGTCAGTGCGGGTAATTAGCACATGCTCACTGCTGAGCTTGTATTCACGCTGAGTTACCGGCTGATTGTCACGCATAGTTATTATCCTTTGGCGCCTTGTATGAGTCCCCGCTCATCATTTTCCCCAGACGCTGCCTGTACCAAGTCAACCGGCTCCCATCAGCGTCTAGAACGTTTCCCACTCTCCTTCGGTCGCCTGCTGGCTCGTCTTGGCCGCGGCCCGCCGGGCGGGAAGCGGATCTTGCAACAAGGCAGGCGACGGCGATGCGGCGGGCTGCGAGGCCGGGATCTGCTCGGGCCCGGCTCCCCGCAGGCGGAACACACGAATCGTCTGTGCCAGTTGCTCGGCCTGACGCTGCAGGTCGCTGGCGGCACGTGCACTCTGCTGTACCCGCTCGGCGTTCTGCTGGGTCACCTGGTCCATCTCGGTGATGGCCTGGTTGATCTGACCGATGCCGCTGCTCTGCTCCTCAGATGCAGCGGTAATCTCGCCCATGATGTCGTTGACCCGTTGCGAAGCCGCCATCACCTCGTTCAAGGCGCTCTCGGCACGCTGCACCTGACTCGCACCTTCATTGATCTCGCTGGCGGAACCGTCGATCAGCTGGCGGATCTCCTTGGCCGCGTCAGCGCTGCGCCCGGCCAGGTTGCGTACCTCTCCCGCGACCACGGCGAAGCCGCGGCCCTGCTCGCCGGCCCGCGCCGCCTCCACCGAGGCGTTTAGCGCCAGGATGTTGGTCTGGAACGCAATCGAGTCGATGACGTTGATGATGTCCTTCATCTTTTCCGAACCAGCGGTGATCCGCCCCATGGTCTGCACCACACCGTTCATCAGCTCGCCCGTTTCGCTGACACGGTTGGCGTTCTCCAGGGCCAGGCCGCTCGCCTGGCGAGCATTATCGGTATTCTGCTGCACCGTGGTGGTCATCTCTTCCATGCTGGAGGCAGTCTGCTGCAACGAGGCAGCCTGCTGCTCGGTCCGCGCCGAAAGATCCTCGTTACCACGAGCGATGGAGCTCGAGGCCGGGGTCACCACCTCGATCCCCTGCTGCACGTTTTCGGTCGTGCTGTAGAGACTCTTGCGCATGGTATCCAGCGAGCCGAGCAGGGCACCGATCTCGTCACGGCTCTGTTTGGGCGTGGTCACCGCCAGGTTGCCCGAGGCAATCTGAAGGCTGAAATCGGTGGCCCGGCGCACGGGACGCGTGATCGCCCGCAATATCCACACGCTGATGACCAACAGCAGCACGAAGCCCACTGCCATGAAGCCCAGTTGGCCGACCAGCATCTGACGCTGCCCTTGCTCAGCCGCTTCAGCCATGTTCAAGGCCGCCACGCGCTGCTGATCGATCAACCCATTGACCTGCTCGGTCAGGGACTCTGCCGCCTCGCGCAGTGCGGACAAGTCGTTGTTGAGCGCCATCATGGCGTCGAAGGCTTCCTCGCCGCCCAGCGCGTCTGCCATGGGGGTCAGTTCGTCCTCGCGATAACCGGTCAGCGAGGCATCGAACTCCATGGCGACGGAGTTCACGTTGACCTCACGCGCCGTGTACTCATCCCATAGCGCACCGAGTTGCTCGGAGACGTCACGCAGCGCCTCGGCATGCTGGTTCCGCTCGTTGAGCAGACTCATCCGCTCTTCGCCACTCAGCCGCTGCGGGGCGGCATTCACCAGCTGGCCGATCTGCTGCAGGCGAATGACATCCTGAAGGCCATCCCGGTTGAGCTCTGCCAAGCGTTCGCCCGACGCCTGCAGGCCATAGAGGCCCACGCCGCCACTGATGGCAAGCAGTACCAGGGCCGAGGCGGTGAGCATGGAGAGGCGCGAACGGATGCTGCGCAAATTGAGCTGCGACAGCCAGCCGAGCGGGCCACGACGTACTGCCTGGCCGCGGCGAATGACAAGCCCGGAGCGGCCGTCACGAATGCGTGCATAGGCACGTTCAGCCGCCTGAGCCGCCTCCGGCTCCACCGCCGTACGTACCGAGGTGTAGCCGAGGCACTGCCCCCCCTCGACAATGGGCGTTACCGTGGCCCGTACCCAGTAGTGGTCGCCGTCCTTGCGCCGGTTCTTGATCACCCCCTGCCAGGATTCACCGCGCTTGAGTGCCTGCCATAGGTCGGCAAACGCCTCGGGCGGCATGTCGGGGTGGCGAATGAGGTTGTGGTTCGCCCCGATCAATTCGTCATGGGCATAGCCACTGACCTCGACGAAAGCCGCGTTGGCGTAGGTGATTCGCCCGTCGAGATCGGTGCGTGTGATCAACAGATGTTGCTCACCAAGCTTGTATTCACGCTGTGTAATCGGCTGATTGTTACGCATTGTATGGATTACCTTCACCGCCATGTTTCATCAGGGGTGAGGCGCTGGCGTGCACGCGCCTCCACTAAGCGGGAGTCAGTGCCTCAGAACGAGGCCCACTCCTCTTCTTCATTCTTGTTGTGAGACGCACCCGAAGATGACTCCTGAGAGCGGCGGGCAGGCAAGGGGTCGCGCTGCACAGCGGCAGGCAGCGCCTGGCTTGCGTTCTCCTCGCGGCGAGTCGTCTGCACGGATTCTGTTGGCTGGCCCGCCAGGCGGAAGCGCAGAACGGCTTCCCTCAGGCGTCCGGCCTCGGCCTCGAGTTGGGTTGCCGCGGTCGCTGCCTGCTGCACCAGCGCCGCATTCTGCTGGGTGACCTGGTCCATCTGGGTCACGGCCTGGTTGACCTGGCCGATGCCGTTGCTCTGCTCCAGCGAGGCCGAGGCAATCTCATCCATGATGTCGCTCACTCGCTGCACCGCGGCGACGATCTCCTGCATGGTCTGCCCCGCCTTGTCCACCCGGGACGTGCCGACATCCACCCTCTCGAGCGACGCCTGGATAAGCTCACGTATTTCACCGGCGGCCGAGGCACTGCGCCCAGCCAGGTTACGCACCTCCTGGGCAACCACGGCGAAGCCTCGCCCGTGCTCACCGGCCCGCGCGGCTTCCACCGAGGCGTTGAGTGCCAGGATGTTGGTCTGGAAGGCGATGGTGTCGATCACACCGATGATGTCCGACATCTGGTGGGAGCTTTCGCTGATGTCGTGCATGGTAGCGACCACTTCGCCGACCACCTCGCCACCCTGGGCCGCGGTACGCGAGGCCTCGGCAGCCAGCTGGCTTGCCTGGCGGGCATTGTCGGCATTCTGCTCCACCGTGGAGGCCAGCTCTTCCATGCTCGAGGCGGTTTCCGCCAGCGAAGCGGCCTGCTGCTCGGTGCGTGAGGACAGCTCGCCGTTGCCGTCGGCAATATCCTGGGCACCAACGTAGATCCCCTCGCTGCTGCTGCGAACCGTACCCACGGTAGCGGAAAGACCTTCCTGCATATGCCTGAGAGAGATGAACAGACGGCCTATCTCGTTGTTGCCGCGATTTTCCACCGGCTGGGACAGATCGCCCTTGGCCAGGCCTTCGAAGTAGCCGACCAGACGGGCCAGCGGCTTGAGCACGTTGACGCTGATCCCCCACACCACGACGACCATGACCGCCAACGACCCAGCCAGCACGGCGACGATGGCCAGGCGCATCATGCCGGCGACAGCTTCGAAAGAGGCCTCGTGGGCCGCTCCCGACTCGCCGGCATGGGGTGCCATGGCCGACACCGCGACACCTGCCTGCTGCAAGGCATAGAGTCCCAGGGCGCTGAGCACGACGATCATGCCGCCGAAGAAGAGCAGAACCAGGAACCAGCTGGCCCTGACCGTCAGGTTATCGAGTAATTTCACATCTCCCCCCCTGTTCCCTACACGGCGGATAGCCGCCATCCCCTTCGATATCGGCTTGCAATCGAGGAACTTGACGCCTTTACTCGGCGACGCGCTCGACAAGCTCCATCTCATCGCTGGTCAGCAGCTTGTCGATATCCACGATCACCAGCATGCGATCCTCCAGGCTGCCCAGGCCGCTCAGGAAATCGGACGACAGCGTGACGCCGAATTCCGGCGCCGGCTTGATCTGGTCGGGAGAAAGCGTCATGACGTCGGAAACCCCGTCGACGACGATGCCAACGACACGATCCTCGACGTTGACCACGATGACGACGGTCTGGCCACCGTACTCCACCTTGTCGAGATGGAACTTGATGCGCAGGTCGACGATGGGAACGATCACGCCGCGCAGGTTGGTGACACCCTTGATGAATTCCGGCGCGTTGGCGATGCGGGTCACGTTCTCGTAGCCGCGGATCTCCTGCACCTTGAGGATGTCGATGGCGTACTCCTCGTCACCCAGCGAGAACACCAGGAATTCGCGGTTATGGGCTTCGGCGGCGGCAAATGCCGCATCATTCGTCTGGCTCATGATCAGATCTCCAGCTCTTTTTCGGTGAGGGCTTCGAGTGTGGTGTGTTGCTCAGGCCGGCGCTTCTCTTTCTTGGCCCGGCTAAGGCGATGCAAACCGGTGATATCGAGGATCAGCGCCACGCTGCCGTCGCCCAGAATGGTGGCAGCGGACACTCCCGGCACCTTGCGGTAGTTGGTTTCCAGGTTCTTGACGACCACCTGCTGCTGGCCCACGAGGTCGTCCACCAGCAGCGCATAGCGGCGGCCTTCCCCTTGCACGATCACCGCGATGGTCTCGGTGAGCTCGGTCTTCGCCTGCGGCACGTCCAGCGCTTCATGCACGGCCACCACCGGCAGGTATTCATCACGCACCTTCAGCACCACGTCGTCCCCGGCCATGGCATAGAGGTCTTCCTTGGCCGGCTGCAGCGATTCGAGTACGGCGGAGAGCGGCAGGATGAACATCTCGTTGCCGACCTTGATCGACATGCCGTCGAGAATCGCCAGGGTCAGCGGCAGCACGATGCGAATGGTGGTGCCTTCGCCGGGGGTGGACATGATCTGCACGTGACCGCCCATGCCCTGGATGTTTCGCTTGACCACGTCCATGCCGACACCGCGGCCCGAAACGTCGGTCACCTCCTTGGCGGTGGAGAAGCCCGGCGCGAAGATGAGCTGCCAGACCTCGTCGTCGCTCATGGTGTCGGATACCGGCAGGCCGCTCTCCCGCGCCTTGGCCAGCAGCTTGTCGCGGTTGAGGCCGGCGCCGTCGTCGATCACCTCGATGATGATATTGCCGCCCTGATGCTTGGCCGACAGCACCAGCTTGCCTGTGCGCGGCTTGCCGGCGGCCTCGCGCACGTCGGGTGCCTCGATACCGTGATCGAGGCTGTTGCGAACCAGGTGCGTCAGCGGGTCGATGATGCGCTCGGTGAGACTCTTGTCGAGCTCGGTGGACTCACCCTCGGTCACCAGCTCGATATCCTTGCCCAGCTTGCCCGCGGTTTCGCGGACGACACGAGGAAAGCGGCTGAAGACGAAATCCATGGGGATCATGCGAATCGACATCACCGATTCCTGCAGGTCCCGGGCGTTGCGCTGGAGCAGGCTCATGCCGTTCTGCAAGGCGCTGTCTGCGGCGTTTTCCATTTCACTGACGGTCTGGTCGAGCATCGACTGGGTGATGATCAACTCGCCCACCAGATTGATGATCTGGTCGACCTTGTCCACCGACACCCGGATCGAGGTCGATTCTCCTGCCCCCTTGGCCTTGGCGGGCTTGGACTTGGAAGGCTTGGCACCACCGGCCGGCTTGGAAGCTGACGCAGCTGCTACCGGCTCCGCCGGGCTGGCGGCGGCCTGGGCCGGCTCGGCCTGGGTCTTGGCAACCGCTGGCTGCGGCTCTGCCTGGGACGAAGGCTCCCCCCCGGCATCGCGAATCTTGACCTGATCGGCGTCGACGATGAAGCACATCACCGCTTCGATATCGTCATTGCTGTCGGTAGAGAGAAGCGTGACTTCATAGCACGCCTCATCGCCTTCGTGGGAAACCACCTCTCCCAACTGCCCCAGCTCCTCGACCAGCAGCTGGCGGTCCTTCTCGCCGACATTGAGCAGCGACACGATGCGCTTACCGCTACCACCCGAACCGGCCTCCTCCGGGCCGCCTGTTGGCTCAGGTTCGGGCTCAGGTTCAGGCTTGGGTGCCGGTGGCGCCCCATCCTCCAGGTCCTGGCCGATCTCCTCGAGTGCAATCCGTTGCAGCGTCTGGCAGATACGCTCGAACGCTTCCTGATCGGGCTCATCGCTGTTGCGGTAGGCGTCTAGCTGGTCGCTGAGCATATCCTTGGTTTCCAGAAAGGTATCGACGATATCCCGGCGCAGCTTGAGCTCGCCCTTGCGGGTATGATCGAGCAGGTTCTCGAACAGGTGCGTGGTTCGTTGCAGGATGTCGAAGCCGAAGGTGCCCGCGCCCCCCTTGATGGAATGGGCGGCACGAAAGATGGCGTTGAGTTGCTCGACATCCGGTTCGTCCACATCGAGCTCCAGGAGGTATCGCTCCATGTCGGCGAGCAGCTCCTCGGCCTCCTCGAAGAATGTGTCATAGAAATCCGTGATATCCATGCGCTTTACCACCTGGTGTCAATTGAATTTGCCAATGCCCGGCTCTCCCTCCCCTACTCGGGATTGAGAGTACGGCGCAGACCTTCGGAAAATTGCTCTACGGGCGCCAGATCGACGTCGCTCTGCAGGCGCGAACTCATTGGACTCGGCACGCCGGGGCCATTCACGATGCTGGGCCGGCGAATGTACTCCGCCACCTCGGGCAGCAGCACGAGTAGCTCGATCCGGCGATTGTCCGCATCGAGCGGATCGGTATCCGGCAACATCACGCGATCGGCGAAACCGGAGACCCTCAACAGCTTGTCCGTATCGAGTCCTCCGGCAACGAGCTCGCGGCGCGAGGCATTGGCGCGATCCGTGGAGAGCTCCCAGTTGCTGTAGCCACGATACCCGCCCGCATAGGCACGGCTGTCGGTATGCCCACTGATGCTCAAGTAATTGGGTAGCTCATTGAGCAGAGGCGCAATGGTGCGCAGCAGGTTGCGCATATAGGGCTCGACGCGGTCGCTGCCCACATCGAACATCGGCCTGAGCTCGTGATCGAGCAGCTGAATGCGCAGCCCCTCGGGAGTGAGGTCGAAGCGCATCTGCTGGCGCAATTCACGCAGCTCCGGGTCTGCCTCGATAGCCGTCTCGATCCGTCGCTGCAGGTCCATGAAGAAGCGTCGCTGCTGCTCGCTTGGCCGCGAGAACTCTCGCGTATCGATGCGAGCCCTCTCGCCATCGCTGTGGGCCGGATCCGGACCGCCACCGGGGATGGCACGGGTACTGCCGGAGCGATCTCCACCGGTGACGGCACTGGTCAGTGGCGTACTGAAGTAGTCCGCCACGCCCTGGCGCTGCTCCTCACTGGCCACCGAGAGGATCCACATCACCAGGAACAGGGCCATCAAGGCAGTCATGAAGTCGGCCAGGGCGATCTTCCAGCTGCCGCCGTGGTGGCCGTGGACGACCTTCTTGCGCCGGATGACGATCGGGCGCTTGTCTCCCGCCGCACTCATTCCGCTGCCGCACCCGTCTTGGCGTTACGCACATAGGTTTCGAGCTCGGTGAACCCCGGGCGCTCCGAGGTGTGCAGCGCCTTGCGACCGAACTCGACCGCCAGCTGCGGCGCATAGCCGTGCAGGCTGGCCAGCAGCGTGATGCGAATGCACTGCAGCATCTTCTCGGCTTCCTTGGCCTGACGCTCGATGCTGCTGGCCACCGGGTTGATGAAGCCATAGCCCATCAGGATGCCCAGGAAGGTACCGACCAGGGCGTGAGCGATCATCTCACCCATCTGGTCCGGACCGGCATCGGCGTAGGTCAGCGCCTTCACCACCCCCATGACCGCTGCCACGATACCGAAGGCCGGCATGGCGTCGCCCACCTTGGCAATGGCGTCGGCCGGGATGTGCGCCTCCTGCTCGAAGGTCTCGATCTCGTGGAGCATCAGTTCATCGATCTCCATCGGATCCATGCCGCCGGCCACCATCAGCCGCAGGTAGTCGGTGAGGAAGTTCATGATCAGCGGATCCTCGAGCACCTTGGGGTGCTCCTGGAAGAGCGCGCTCTCCTGCGGGCTGTCGATGTCGCGCTCGATGCCAAGCATGCCCTCACGGCGAATCTTGGACAGCAGCTTGAACTGCACCGCCAGCAGCTCCATGAACAGATCTTTCTTGTATTTCTTGGTGCGCTTCAGCTTGGGAAAAATGCGGAAGGTGGCCATGATGGCCTTGCCGTTGTTGGCGGCAATGAAGGCGCCCACGCCGGCGCCACCGATCATCAGCAGCTCTGTCGGCTGGTAGAGCGGTCCAAGATAGCCTCCGGCAAGCACGAAGCCGCCGAAGACACAAAGTGTAACTACGATATACCCGAGCAGAATCAGCACAACCGATACCCTTCAGTGGATGCGAGGCGTCGTTAACCCAATGTATCGGCCAACCGAAGCAACACTTGAGGCTTCACGGAAAAAAGAAGTGAGATTACGCACATAGCAAGACGCCGCCCCAGTTGGGGCGGCGTCCTAGGCGACCAGCACCTCTTTGCAAGCGACCGGTCAGCCGACTCGCCGGACCGGCGCCACCTCCTGCTCGCTCGCCTCCCGCTCCTGCTCACGACGCTTGCGGGTCTTGCCGGCGCGGGAGGGCGGCATGCAGATACCACAGACATAGTCATGATCCGGGGTATGGGCATGGGCGACGAAGTGACCACCGCAGTGGTTGCAGGTGGAGAGCTGCAGCAACTCGCTCTCGAAGAAGCGCACCAGGGTCCAGGCTCGTGTCAACGCCAGCACCGGCTCGGCCTCATCGATGCCGACCTGCTCGGAGTAGAGCCGGTAGGCCGTGACGAATGCCTGCATTCTTTCCAGCTGCTGCTCTTCCAGCAGATTGCGATAGATGTTGTAGAACAGCGAGGCGTGCACGTTGGGCAGCCAGGTGATGAACCAGTCCGTGGAGAAGGGCAACATGCCCTTGGGCGGCGACATGCCGCGCACCTCCTTGAACAGGCGAATCAGGCGAGCGCGGCTCAGGTCGGTCTCGGTTTCGAGCACCTGGAGACGCGCACCGAGCTCGATCAACTCGATGGCAAGCTGGACCTGCTGCATCTCCTCGACAAGGCTTTTTTGCGACATCACTCGACCCCCCGTGACATGGCGGCGGTTCCACGCCCTGCCATCAGCAGGGAGGCATGAAACTGCGACAATCCATTGTCACGGGGGTTATCGACGACCTGGCGCAGCTGATCCGCACCTTCAAAGCCGAAGTGGCATAGCAGCTGGTTGGTGCGAGCCAAGCGTGTCAGCTGGGCAGCACCGAGCGAATGCAGCAGATCGGCGGTTTCATCGTCGATCTTGAGCCGGAACATGGCCGCGGCACGGTCTTCGTTCAACAGCCGCTGCGCCAAAAGCAGATAGGCGAGGTTGAGCTCCTGGATTTCATCCAGGTGATTCTGGTTCTTCATTGGTTCCCTGCACGCGGTTACTTCGCGTGTCCTTATCTTTTTATCACTTGCTAGTTGAGGGTCGCAGCAACGTTTTCACGGATAAAGCTGACTGCCACCTTCGTAAGGACTTAACGTACAGGCTCATTGTGACCACTGTTTTGCAACCTGCCAACCACCCCGCGCCATACAAACCGCTCAGGCAAAAACATGAGCCTGCTAATACCTTTAGACTAGTTTGTTAACTTGCTGTGCCGTAACATAAAAAAAGATACAAACAGCTCTTGACAACACCTTAATAGCATCAATTCATTAACAAAATTTTACATTTTAACACTCAAGACATCAGCGTGAGGCCTGTGCCTCGTCTATTTCGTACACCCATACCAGCAGTTCGGCGATGACCTGATAGAGCATTGGCGGGATCCGCTCATCGAGGTCAAGGCCCATCAGCAGCGATACCAGCTCCGGGGCATCATGCACATAGATGCCCTGCCGCCTGGCTTCGTTCAAGATGCGCTCGGCCATGTCGCCATACCCCTTGGCCAGCACTCGCGGGGCATCGTCGCCCTCGCGATAGGCCAAGGCCACGGCTTGGCGGCGACGCTCAGGCCTGGGTTCCGTCATTCTCTCCCCCTGCCTCCCAGGGTCGGGCATCGATCAGCACCGTCGTCAGCCCAGCCGCAAGAAGTCGCTGCTCCAGTTTGGGAATCCCGGCCAGCAGCGTCTCCACGGCAGCCTCGTCACGACTCTGCAACTGCAAGCGGACACTCTGCTCCTGCAGCCACAAGGCAACATGAATGTCCCCCAGGCTGGGCACCGTCAGTTGAAGCTCGGAGTGCCAGGCCTCCTGGCTCGAGTCATGCTCGTCCTGAGCCGACTCTTCGCCGTCACGGCGGGCACCGGCGGGCATGTGGATCATCAGTGCCATGAAGATCCCCGACCAGACATCCCCCTCCCAGCGCAGGACCGGAGTCACCAGCATCTCGAGCTGATGGCGCACCACGCCCTGAAGGCTTTCGTGCACAGGCTCACCACCGGCGGGACGCGCCCGAACCGTCTGCTCGCTCCCTTCACGCAACGCCGCCTCAGGACCTTCGGCGCGTGCCGCCACTGACGGCGCCGCAGGCTCACGCCCTTGCCCAGCACTCCCCCCCGCAGCCTCGCCAGCCGGCCGCTGGCCGGGGCCAGGCGAGGGAAAGAGCGCCTCGGTGGCGGTATAGGAATGCACCCCTTGGGTTGCCTGACCCTGACCCGCTGCGAGCTGCCCGGGCGCAGCCTGGCCTGGCGCGGGAGGCGCTGCAGCGAGCGGAGCCTGGCCGGCCGTCAGTTGGCTCGGCGCAGCCTGCTGCGCCGTGGCCGCTGCACCGGGTGATGGCGCATTGCCCTGCCCTGCCGTTGCCGGCGTGAAGCGCAGCGTGCGTAGCATCTGCGGCTCTCGCTCGAGCTGCTGGCGACTCACCTCTCCGCGATACCAGCGTGAGAGGTGTGACTCGTAGAACAGCCCGCTGTCGCGTATGCCCGACTGGAGCCTGTCCGCCAGTGTCGGAACGCTGGGGGCCTCCCCTGCCTGCATCAGCGGAGCCGTCGTACTCAATACCGAGGGCGGCGCCGGGAAGCGCACCAGGAGATCAGCAATAGTGCGCGCTGAAGGACTGAAGTGGGTCTGGGTGGAAGCGGGCGGCAACGGCGCATCGGTACGCGACGGCATCCCATCGCCACGCTGGCCAGGGGTCGTCGTGCCGGGTAGCGGGGCCAGTGCCGGCCGGCGCCCATCGAGCCGCGAGTCGCTATGCAGCGCCCTGGGCCCCTCCCCCGAATCGACCGGCCGAACCGGTTCCGTCAGGTCGCGCGGCGGCGCCGTATCGACACGCTTGCCCAATACCTGATGGAGCAGCGTATCCAGCAGTGGCGTGATGCCACTCACGGCGTCCCCGGATCGAACTTGTCGCCGGCATCGACCACGACGGTCGCCTGCTTGCCATAGCTGCGATGCAGGTCACGCTGTCGCCGACTGGTGCCCATCAACTGGCCAAGCTCACTGCGCCGCGCCATGAGATATTCTTGGATAGCCAGGTCATCCGCCAGAATCGCTTCCAGCAACTCGGCCTTGCACTGAATGCCGTCCTGATCGAGCTCGACCTCCTTGTCGAGCTGCCGCAGGCGATCGGCCAATTGAAGATAGCCGCCCTGGCGCTCGATGAGCGTATCCCACTCGCCGGCTCTTGCCAGTTCGAGCATGATGGCGACCTGCTGTCTGAGCTGGGCATAACCTTCAAGCACAGCGCGAGCCGTTGTCATTGCCATTCAGCCTTGCGCTCCCGTGGCGCCGATTTCACGCCAGGCAGAGGCGATGTCGTCAAGCAGCTTTTCTGCCTGATCGAGACTCTCCTGATCGTTGTGCAGGTTGGCTGCCAGCAGCAACCGGGAGATATAGTCGTAAAGTGAGCCGAGCCGCTCGGCAACCTCGCCGCCCTTCTCGGTATCCAGCGCTGCTAGCAGGCCGTTATTCACGATATCCAGCGCCTTGGAAATCGACTTGCCCTTCTCGGCAGTGTTCCCCGACTGCATATGGATGCGCGCTGCGCGGATGGCGCCCTGAGCACCGTCGAACAGCATCACGATCAGTTGGTGCGGCGAAGCCGACATGACCCCACTCTCCACGCCGACCCTGGCATAGGCTCCGGCGCCACGGCCGTAAGCGGCTGCTCCTCGCGTGACAGTCATGGCGTAATTCTCCTGTGGTGGCATGACCTTCGTTACATCGGCCTCACCTCGGCATCACCGAAGGAGCCGTCATCTCTTGCGCCCAAGCTGGGCATTCATCATATCGAACTGCTGGAACAGGTAATCGCTCACCTGGTTCATGCTGGCGATCATCGCATCGAGCTGGCCGAACTGAACGCGGTAGCGCTGGATGGTCTGCTCGATGCTGCGCTCCATACGCTCATAGCGATCCTTGAGCCCATCGATGCGCGCTTCCAGGCCACGCTTGGCATTGTCCAGCAGGCCACGGTCTTGCAGTACCTGATCCAACGTCTCACCGAGCTTGCCGGCCAGACCGCCCGCCTTGTCATTACCGGAAAAAAACGCCGCCAAGGCCTGGGGGTCTTCGGCCACGATCCCGCTCATCTTCGCCTCGTCGAGCTTGAGCGTACCGTCGCGCTGCAGGCTGATGCCGATATCGGAGAGCATGCGAAACTCACCCTCTCCTACCCCACCGCCGAGCACGCCGCGCAGGCGCGACTCCACGGTGCGCAATGCGCTGTCGCCCAGCAACTCGCCAGCCGCCCCGGTGTCGGCATTGAAGCGCGTCATCTCGCTGATGTTCTTGCGCAGGTCGTTGTAGGCATTGACGAAGCCGCTCACTGCCTCGCGTATCGCCAGCGTGTTGCGCTCGACCACCACGGTGACACTGCCACCCTCGGCGGTTTTTTCCTCCAGGTCGAGTGTCACACCCTGGATCGCCCCTTCCACCCGATTGGTCTGGCTCGTTATCTCGATGCCGTTGACCACGAGTTGAGCATTCTCTGCCGCCACGGTCTGCGTCATCGAGCCGGTATTGCTTTCCCCCTCCCCGGCACCAAGCTGGAAGCTGAGTTCGTTCTCTCCCTCCAGGGAAAGCGCCTGAATGGCAGCCTGGGTACCGGTTTCGCTGCTGGTCAATACCAGACGAAACGGTGAATCGGGATCGCCATCGTTGACGATAGAGGCCGTGACACCGCTGTTCTCCGCATTGATGGCATTACGCAGCTCGGTAAGCGAGCTGCCTTCCTTGACGTTGATCGACAGCTCCTTGGCCTTGTCACCCACGCCCACCGTCATCGTCAGCTGGCCGCCGAACTTGGCATCTTCGGCGAAGCCCACGGTCGCGATACTCTGCGCCCGAGCCAGATGACTCACCTCAACACTATAGCGACCCGGCGGAGCGTCGGACCTGGCTGCCGCCTTGATGCCACTGCCATTGACGTTGCTCGATACATTCTGGAAGAACTTCGGGTCGTTGAGCTTGGCGGCTGCTTCCTGCAGCTTGGTCAGCGCGCCCTGCAGCTTGCCATAGGCCGAGATCTTGGCCTGGTGACTTTGCTGCTGCAGCTTGATCGGCTCGAGTTTCTTGCGCTCTGCCGCATTGAGCTGATCGAGCAGCCCATTGAGATCCAGCCCGGAACCGATGCCAAGTGAACTTATCGTTGCCATGACGCTTCCTTTTTCGTGCTGCTAGTGTGGCAGGCTTTGCGCCAAGGGTTCCGGTGAAAAGCCCGCGATCAAGGGGGTATTTCCCTTTATCGGCCAACAACGGGCCGACTTTAGGCCTGCCGATCATGTGGAGACGGGAAGTTCCTCGACTATCTCCCCCAGCCGCGCGGTGACATCGCCACGCAGCACCTCGCCCATGGTTTCCGTGGGCGGAGCCATTTCCTCAGTCAACTGCACCTGGAAGGGCTTGCCCTGCTGGTCGAGGCGCTGGATCCAGCCCAGCGCCCCTCCGGAGAACCGCACCAGCGATCCTACCGGACGCAGTCCGAAGCGCTGCACGTAGCGCTTCACCCAGCGCGGATCGAACTGCTGCGGCGACTGGAGCAGATGACGATAAACCGCATCGATGCGCCAGGCGGGCCGGTCGCCGCGGTCGCGCCGCATGGCGTCCACCACGTCGACCACTGCACTCATGCGCGCCAGTTCCGAAAGGCCTTCACTCTCGACCCCAGCGGGATAGCCACTGCCGTCGAGTCGCTCATTGGTTCTGGCCACGACCGCAACCATGATCTTGTCCGAAAGCCACTGGCAGCGCCCCATGCGCTGCATCAGCAGCTCCACATGCTCCTTGACCCGGGCGTACTCCTCGGGCCGAAGCAGCGCTCCCGCTATCACCCCTGGCGGCAGCAGCCCCTTGCCCAGGTCATGGATCATGGCGCTGGCCGCCAAGGCCTTGCGCACGTCCCTGGGTACCGAACTGGCACTGGCCAAGGCCAGCAAATGCACGGCAACGCCGAGCCCATGACGCACCAGCACCGGCTCCTGGCCCAGGCAACGGGTCGCGAACAGCAGCGCCTCGATGTCCTCATCGGCCAGCTGAAGCAGCATGTCGGCATGCCGGGAAAGCTGTACGGGATCGACCTCATCGCCCTGCTGCAGCTCGAGCAACTGGGCATCCAGGTAGCCCGCGACCCGCGCCAGGCGGCGTGTCATGGGCGTGGGGTAGCTCAGCAGATTGCGCCTTCCCACGGGTGGCGAAGCGCCCGCTGCCTGGCTCTGGAACAGCATTGACGGCAGCCGGCCCACATCGGCCTCTTCGCCGTAGCGGGACGACTCGCGTTCGATCTCACGTACGAAGAACCACAGCTTGCGCTCCTGCTCGGCGCTCAAGCCCTGCAACTGGAAACCGACCCGCAGGGTCCGGCGGTCACTGTCCGCCACCTTGTGCCGCGGAGCGGCCTGTACCGTGAAACGCGTGCCATTGGGAAAGCAGAGTTCGATCTCCACCAGCGCCGCTTCTGCCAGCAGCGTGGCGGAGGAAGAGGGCAGCTCCAGTTGGCATCCCTGCTGGGAAAGATCCTTCAGATCGCCCTGAACCATGGTGTCGCCATCGCCTTGACTCCCGCGCACGATGGCCCCCACCTCCATGCCCAGCCGCAGACGAGCCCGAAAAGCCTCGCGGCGCTGCAGCTCCTCAAGATAGTGGGGATAATCGCAGCGACACTGCAACCGCCCTTGCAGGGAGTCCACCTGCAGGGATTTCAGGGTAGGCGTGCGAATCATCTTGCCCTGCACCTGACCCAGCAGGCGAAAGCCGGCCCCGCGCTTCAGCTCACCGGCGATCTCGCGCACCGCGGTAATGTCGAGAAGCATCGATTCGGGCGGCGCCTGCTCCATGACAACCACCGGCAAGGGCGTGCTGTCGGGCCTGTCGAGCAATAATGACGCACCGCCGGGCTGGATCAGCTTGTCCAGCAGCACCTCGATCTCGCTCGGACTTCCCACCCGAATGAATTCATCCTGAACCTGCCCCATCCTCGCTTCTCCACACCATCATGTCGTTTATCGTTTTCGTCCTGCCTGGCTGCGTCGTTGCCCTGGCTACCTGTCGATCGGCAATGACGAGACCTGTGCCACTGCCTTGGGCTTGCGCAGGTAAGCCTGCAACTTGTCCAGCGGCATCGGCCGGGCAAACAGGAAGCCCTGGAACACGTCGCAGCCATGCGCGGCGAGGAAGTCACGCTGCTCGGTCTCTTCAATCCCTTCGGCGACCACGGCCAGGCCAAGGTGGTGCGCCATGGAAATGATGCCCTGGACGATCGCACCGTCGTGACGGCTGGTAGCGATATCGCGCACGAAACTGCGGTCGATCTTGATCTTGCCGATCGGCAGCTGCTTGAGGTAGCTGAGGCTGGAAAAACCGGTGCCGAAATCATCGATGGACACCTCCACCCCCATGTCGCGCAGGCGGTGCAGGGTATCGACGGCCGCGGCGGTATCGGCCATCAGAATACCCTCGGTCAGCTCCAGCTCCAGCCACTCGGGAGACAGCCCGGTCTCCAGCAGGGCCTGCTGCAGGTTGACCAGGAAATTGGGGCGGCGGAACTGCAAGGGGGAGAGATTGACCGAGACGCGATAGTGGCCAAACCCTTGTGCCGCCAGCAGACACATGTCGCGACAGGCCTGGCGCAGTACCCACTCGCTGATGGGGCCGATCTGACCGGTGTCTTCGGCCAGCGGGATGAATAGCCCGGGGGAGAGGTATCCCTTGACCGGATGCTTCCAGCGCACCAGGGCCTCGAATCCCACGACACTATCGTTCCGGGCATCGATGAGGGGCTGGTAGTGAAGCTCGAAGTTCTCGGCTTCGATGGCCTCCTGCAGATCGTTGCGCAGCGCCATGCGCGCGCGCACCTCATCGTTGATGTCATTGGTGAAGCATTCCCAGGCGTTGCGCCCTTTCTGCTTGGCGCGGTACATGGCCATGTCGGCCTGCTGAATCAGCTCCACGGGATTCTCCAGCTCCTGCTGAAGGAAAGCGATGCCCACGCTGGCGCCGATGTAGAGCTCATGCTCCCCGACCCGGAAAGGACGGCGGATGCAGCCGAGCAGGTGCTCGACCAGGCGAATGGCATCCTCCTCGCGCTTCAGCTCCGGCAGCAGGATGACGTATTCGTCACTGCCGAACCGCGCCAGCGTATCTCCCGGATCCAGCTGCTCCGCCAGCCGCTGGGCGACCAGAATCAGCACCCGGTCACCCACTTCGTGGCCGAGACTGTCATTGATTGGCTTGAAGTCGTCCAGATCGACGAACAGCACCGCCAGGTGACGACCGTGACGCCTGGCCAGCATGACATCGTGCTGCAGGTGATCCTCGAACAGGTTTCGATTGGCCAGCCCCGTCAGGGCGTCGTGGCTGGCGTGGAACGAGAGCTTGGCCTCGTAGGCCTTGCGTTCGGAAATATCGTGCAGGATTCCCACATAGTGGGTCACGCTGTTATCGCCGTCTCGTACCGGTGCCAGGTAGAGATTGTTCCAGAAGGGCGTGCCGTCCTTGCGATAGTTGCACAGGGTGACGGCCACGTCGCGCTGCTCGGCCATCGCCCTTTCCATCTGCTTCACGGCCTCGCCATCGGTCTCACCACCCTGCAGGAAACGGCAGTTGTGGCCGATGACCTCTTCACGCTGATAGCCCGTGATGCGCTCGAAGGCCTCGTTGACGTAGACGACCGGCAAGTCGTCCTGACCCGCGTCCGCGATAACGATACCGTTGATGCTGGCCTCGACGCTTCGCTGCAACAAGCGCAGCTCGGTATCTCGGCGATGCTTCTCGGTCATGTCCTTGGCTATGCCATAGAAGCCGGTGACCCGGTCGTTGACGACGATCGGCAGGTTGGTCACATCGAGATGGACGCCACGCCCCTCATGGTCTCGAATGGAGAGCTCATAACGAAAGGCCTTGCCCTTGCTGCCCTCTCGATAAAGCGAGCTGATGCGCTCCCGCTCCTCCACCGGCACCAGCATCGAGTAGTGCGTCCCGATCAGCGTCTCGTGTGCCAGCCCGGTGAGCTGGCTGCAGGCGGTATTGGCCGAGGTGAACACACCCTCGAGATCCAGGGAAAACACCGCATCGGGATGGTAGGTGAACAGCGAGCGATACCTCTGCTCACTCTCTTGCAACGCCTGGCGGTTGCGCTCCCGTTCCACCGCCAACGATACCAGCTCGGCGGCCTCCAGCACGCGACGACGATCGCTTCGTGCCGGCTCGCTCGGTCGAGGGTAATAGATGGCGAAGGTACCCAGTAGCTGATTGTCGCTGCCAATCACCGGAAAAGACCAGCAGGCCCTGAGGCCATGACGCTCGGCAATCTCATGATAGCCACGCCAGGCGGGGTCGCTGGCAATCTCCCGGCATACCACCAGATCACGCGTATGGGCCGCACGGCCGCAGGCGCCATTTCTCGGACCAATCGCCACCCCCTTGACGGCATCTTGGTAGGCTTGCGGCAGCTTGAGGCTGAAAATGCGATCCAGCGTCAGCTGAGGCTCATCGCACAGCATGATGGACGCCATCCCGCCCGGCACCTGGGTTTCCACGATGCGGCAGATGACCCTGAGCGTCTCTTCGAGCGGCTGGTCCCGCGCAATCAGGGTTTGCACCCGCTGCTGAGCTCGCAGGTGGCGCTGGGCACGCGCAAGGGCCAGGGATCGACGCCGGCTCAGGGCCGTCATGGCCAGGCTGAAGGCCAGCAGGTAGCTCAGCAGAAGCCCTCCCACGGCCACGGCAAGCGGCATCAACCCCACCAGACTGGAAGCGGCCAGCGGCCCCTCGCCTCGCACCTGAACGCTAACCGTCTCCCCACCAGGCAGCACGACGAGGCCTTGCTGGAGCTCTACACCCGCCTGCTCGCTGGCGACGTGATTGGCCACCATCATGCTCCCCCGGCGAGCTACGGAGAGCTCGAGCGGGGTAATGAGCGCGTCGACCTCCTGCCGGAACAGACGAGCCAGGTCGAGCACCGCGACCAGCCGCCCCTCGGCCGGCCGAGGCAAGGGTACCGACACCATGGCCAGCTCGGGCCGGTCGCTGTCTGGCAGCACCCAGCGCGGGTAGGAGCCGCCCACCGCCAGCCAGTCCAGCAGCCAGTCGTGCTGCTCCAGCCAGTTCAGCATCTGAAAGTCTTCGGCCCTCTCACGGCCCCAGCTGAACTGCTCGAGCTCCTCTGCCTGCCAGTACAGCGAGGTGAGGCTGGCCATGTCCTGAAAGGTGGTGTCGGCTTCGATCCGCCGATATTCCGTCGGCGGCAATCCACCGAATTCCGCCCAGCGCACCGCCATACGCTGGATCTCGCGCTGCTGGTCCAACGCGACTCGTTCTGCCTTGGTCTTGAAGCTGTAGAGCAGCTCGGTCGCATGCTGCTGGCGGGCATCGTACTGCTGCCAGGTCAACGCATACCAGGCGAGTCCGCTCGACAGAACGCCGACCATCAAAGCCAGCATGACGGGACGCCCCATGACTGGCGTCACAGCCGGATGGCGTGCCATCAAGACCATGGCGGTACCGCAAAGCAGGGCTGGAAGTGCAGTAAAAGGCGTGGCGAAGGCAGCCCCCCAAGGACTTGCCGACAGCAGGTCGGGACGCAAGCCAGCCAGGGTACTCACAGCGGCGACGACACAGATGCCAACGCCACCGACCCACCAGAGCAGACGCGCTCGTGGTGTGGCTAGCCCAGCCATCAGGCAGGCCGAACCGATCAGCAAGGCGATACTGGTTGCCGGTGTAAGTGCAGGGCGAGGCAACGGAAGGCCTCCGACATCGGCAGGCAGCCACCCCATGAAGGGGGCCAGAAGCCCGACGGGCAGCAGCGCGATGCCACAGGCCTGAGCAATCACCACCCGCCCCTTGAGGGTGGCGAGCAGGCCGCTGCCTACCAGCAGCATGATCGGCAGGCTGACCCAGGCCGGCTGCCAATCCACGGGCAGCTGCCAGCTGGCCAGGCCGTTGACAAGACCCATGACCAGCAGCAGCACCGGCACGAGCACCAGCCAGGTGTGCAGCGCCACCTGCTGAGAATTGTTGGGCATTGACTCCTCGCTCGCAAAGTTCCCTGAGTCCTTCAGGACTCCTTATCGGCAGAAGCTTGCAAGACTTGAGGGGGCTAGATGTCACCGGGCGGTTCCAGGGCAGGCGCGACCTGATTGCGCCCTTCCTTCTTGGCCCGATAAAGCGCCTCATCGGCGCGCCTGAGTGAAGCCTGGGGCGGCTCATCCTGCTGCAGGCGGGTCACGCCGATGCTGGCGGTCACGGCGATGACTCTGCCGTCGTGATCGGTGAATTCGCTTTTCTCCACGGCATAGCGAATCCGTTCGGCCACTTCCATGGCCCTGGCCTGGCCGCTGCCGACAAGAATGATGACGAACTCCTCGCCGCCATAGCGCGCCACGCAATCATGCCGGCGCGTCTGACTGACCAACAGCTCGGCAAATTGGCACAGCACCCTGTCGCCGACGGAGTGACCGTAGCTGTCGTTGATCCCCTTGAAGTGGTCGAGATCGAGCATCAATACCGAACAAGGCACTGAGCCGGTCAGCCCGGCCTCGCCTTCCGTCTCCCGCTGCCAGGCCTGGACCTTGGCCAGGTGCACTTCCAGCGCGCCGCGATTGAAGAGTCCGGTCAAGGGGTCGTGAGTCGCCTGGCGGTAGAGCCGCAGCAGCAGGCTGAGCTGGAAGTGGTTGGCCGCCAGCGATACCAGCAGCAGGCTGGCCAACAGCCAAAGACTTTCCATGCCTCGCCCGGTCATCCAACTGCCGTCTATCATCTGGGCAAAGGCCAGCAGTGCCAGCATCGCCAGGCCGGCCAGGAGCGACTCCAGCAGCGTAAAAGGAAAGACACTGAGGGCGGCGACCAGCAGGAAAGGAATGAAGCCGTAGCCCACCAGGTTCGGCACATGTTCCGACGGAAGCATGAGCAGTACCAGCAGATAGAAGCTTGCCGGTAGCGCCAGAAGCATGCCGGCGCTGAAGCGGATCCGCCGTATCCGCTCCTGGTTGAGGTAGGCCAATAGCAGAACGCCTACCAGACCCAGCATCAATACGACCCGGCCCACCAGGGTGTAGCGCAGCAGCTCGGCAGGCAGCACCAGCGAGTCGACCACGATCCACAGCGGCGAGAGCAGCGCAAAGATCAGCCCCAGGGCCAGCACCCGACTGCGCAGGTAACGGGCGTGGGCAAAGACGAAATCACGGCTGTGATGACGACTGCTGAGGGTGTCGCGCAGGGCGCTCAGGCCAACGAAGAGTTCATGTCCCACTTCCGGCGGCTCGGCCAAGGCATCCAGGCGTCGGTTCTGGTACTCGCGGGGTTTCTGGGTCTTGCTGAAGAGCATGATGGAGCCCTGTGCAGCGGCCGCGCTGCGGCTGGTCGATGAGCGAAGCATATCCGTGCTTGCCTTGGTTATATCAGAACCTGCTCATTGTAACGAGAGACCTGGGTTTGACATTGGGCAAACATCCGGTCATTAAGACGCCAATTCGAACTTACTGTTTTAGCGCACAGGGAGAATGGCTGCCGTGCTGCTATTCGAGTCGCACAATGGAAATAAAGCGGCCTTCGGCGGTAAAGGCGAGACGAAAGGTGCCATGCACGCCGTCTCGAGCGACCACTCGACGCAGCGCCTCGGCGGGAAACACGACCCGCTTGCCATCCAGGCTGAAGGCCATGACCTGCCCTACCCTTCCCTCGTAATGAGCCAGGCAAGTCTCGGCAGAGAGGTCCAGCACCACATCGATACTCGGCATCGAAAGCAACGTCCTTCCAGCCCCTGAAGAATGCCAAGGAGAGAGATCCTCGCGGCCACCCTTGGCAACCGGCCAGGCCAATTCCTGCGCCACCATTCTACCTGTGGAGCGACTGACAGATACCATCTTTCGAGCACTCACACGCCTTACGAAGCGCCAGGCAGACCAGATCAGCCATCGACGAGTCGCCTGGCATCGTTCTCTAGCTGCGCTCCACCGGCACCCATTGCCAGCCAAGTGACACTCTTTCAATACGTTAGCCCGCGAAGTATTCAAGCCTGAAACTTTAATCTTGAAATATACCGATTTTCTTCCTAGTCTGATTCAGGCACGACAAACCAACGTGAACTGCAAGCAAGGGAACAACGACAATGACATCCCGCTTGATATTGCTGCCCGCTGCCGCGTGCATGGCAGTCCTGAGCTGCTCGGCTGCCCTGGCAGCCGCACCTGGCGATCACCAGGCCCATCTGGAGAAGGTTCCGCCCGTCCCGCTGCCCCCCTGGCCGGATGCGGACCAAGCCGGTATGGGCAACACGCAGGGCAACGGCACCTGGCAGCGCTGCGCCTTCCACCTGATGCAGCCCGAGGCAATGTCCTACGAGCTATCCTATCCACGCACTGCGACGATGCCCCAGTCGCCGTTTGCCGAGCCGGAGACCTACCGCTTCGATCCCTCCAGCGGTATCCCTGGCACTCGCCATGGCTTCAATACCGAGTCGACCAGCGGCAATATCGGCGGCCAGGGCACCCAGCTCGACGGCCTGGGCCACTTCGCCTACCTGCCCGAGCCCTGGAGCGGTGAAGGGGAGTTTCCTGCCGAAGCGCTGCAGTACTACGGGGGTTTCACCCAGGAAGACGTCAAGCCTGGCCCGGAGGCACCGCTCGCCAGGCTCGGCCTGGAACACCTGCCACCGATCGTCTCCTCCGCCGTGCTGCTGGATGCCGCGGCATACCTCAACGAAGGCGAGCCGCTGGCCGCCGGCGACCTCATCACCCAAGAAGATATCCAGGCCATGATCGAGGCACAGGGGCTCGCCTGGCGCGGCCTGCTTCCCGGCGACGTGCTCTATATTCATACCGGCTGGGGTGAGCACTGGGACGACGATCGCTACTACACCCAGGGCCCTGGCCTGGCCTACGACACCATGGAATGGCTGGAAGAGCAGGCCATCGTGCTGGTCGCCCTGGACAACCCCTTCACCGACCCCGCCCCGGAAGGAATGCTGACGGGCGAGGCCATACCCAAGGGGGTACCGGATGGTCTGCCTTTCGCCATCCATCACCATAACCTGACGCAATCGGGTATCTACCAGATCCAGAACGCGCGGCTGGGCGAACTCGCCGCCGACCGGGTCTGGACCTCTTGCACCATGATCCTGCCCACCCTGACCCAGGGAGCCGCGCAGGCGCCGGTCAGGCCGGTGGCCATCGGCGCTCCTGCGCGCCCCTGAAACCTGTCCCTGCCAACCGATAACCCGTCACGACAACAACAAGGGAGTTACGACATGAACGACAAGCTTCGCTGGACCACCACCATCGGCGCCGCCCTGGTCTCCCTGGGCCTGGTGACGCAAGCCGCTGCCGACACGGTGACGCTGAGAACCGTCAGTTCCTTCAACCCCGGCACGGCAATACCGCACACCTTCGAAAAGTTTCTCGAAGAGATCAAGAACGATGCCGATGCCCCGGTGCAGATCAACTTCATCGGCGGCCCCGAGGCCATGCCCCCCTTCCAGGTAGGCAATGCGGTCAGTAACGGCGTGGTCGACATGGCGTTCGTCACCTCCGCGTTCTATACCAGTTCGCTGCCGGCGGCCCATGCGCTGAACCTGACGCGCTTCTCGCCCGAGGAGCTGCGCGAAACCGGCCGTTTCGAGCAGCTGCAGGAGATGTGGCGCGAGCAGATGAACGTGCACTACCTGGCCTATACCAACTACGGCAATCGCTACCACCTCTATCTCAACGAGCCCATCGACGGCCCTGAGCTCAACGGCCTGCGCATGCGCATCACCCCGGTCTACCGCGCCTTCGTCGAGGCCATGGGCGGCGAAGCGGCCCAGACCCCGCCGGGCGAGGTCTATACCGCGCTGGAACGGGGCATCGTCGACGGCTACGGCTGGCCGATCCAGGGCATCTTCGACCTCGGCTGGAACGAGCATACCCGCTACCGGGTCGATCCGGGCTTCTACCACGTGGAAGTCGGGGTGCTGGTCAACCAGAACACCTGGGACAACCTCACCGACGAGCAGCGTGACTACCTCACCGAGAAGGCGATTTGGCTGGAGGAGCTCAATGGCCTCAACGACGAGATCAATGCCGAAGAGGAACGTCGTCAGGCCGAAGCGGGCATCGAGGTGATCGAGTTCGAGGGTGAGGATCGCGAGCGCTTCCTCGAAATGGCCTATGAAGCCCAGTGGGAACGGCTGGCTCAGGAGCACGCCGAAAACACCGAACGACTGAGAGAGATTCTCGACAGTGAATGACGCATCAATCGTACATCACGAGAAAGTGGCTCGATCACCGTTACAGAAGGTGTATCACTACATGATGCAAGCCTGCGGCCTCGCCGCAGGTGTCATCATCGGCCTGGTCTCGGTGGTCATCGTGCTCAACGTGATGAGCCGAAACCTGGGGTTCGGCTCGATCTACGGCACGGTGGAAGGCAGCGAATATGCCATCGCTGCCGCCACCTTCCTGGCCGCTCCCTGGGTGCTCTATCACGGCGCTCACGTGCGGGTCGACCTGCTGCAACAGGCCCTGCCCAAGGCGCCGGGCAGATGGCTCGAGATGGCGATCAACCTGTTCGGCGCCGCGATCAGCCTGTGCTTCGGCTACTTCCTGCTGTCAACCGGCTCCGACTACCTCAGCCGGGGCACCATGGTCTACAAGTCGTTCGTGTTTCCCGAGTGGTGGAACTTCGTCCTGCCCACCCTCTGCTTCGGCCTGCTGACCCTCGAATTCCTGCGCCGTGTGTGGCGCCTCATCCTGCCACGGGAGGGTTGACGGCATGGAATGGCATTCAGCTCTACTGCTGCTGGTGGGCGGGCTCATCCTGCTCATGGCGCTGGGTCTGCCGGTGGTGTTTGCCTTCATTGCGGTCAATCTCGTCGGCGCCTACGTCTTCATGGGCGGCGAGATGGGCATCATGCAGATGGCGCGCAACAGCGCCGAGGCCATCACCAGCTTTTCCCTGATTCCCATACCGCTGTTCGTGCTGATGGGCGAAATCCTTTTCCATACCGGGCTTGCCTACAAGGCGATCACCGCCATCGAGCGCCTGATCAAGGGCATACCGGGGCGCCTGAGCATCGTCTCGGTCCTCGGCGGCACGGCCTTCGCCACCCTCTCCGGGTCGAGCATCGCCAATACGGCCATGATGGGCAGCTCGCTGCTGCCGGACATGCTCAAGCGCGGCTACCACCCCTCCATTGCCATGGGCCCGATCATGGCGGTGGGCGGCATCGCCATGCTGATCCCGCCTTCCGCGCTCGCGGTCACCCTCGGCAGCCTGGCCGGCATCTCCATCGGTCAGCTGCTGATCGGGGGGATCATTCCAGGCATCCTGATGGGGGTCTCCGTGCTGCTGTACGTGATGATCCGCTGCGCACGCAACCCGGAACTCGCCCCGGCAGACGAAGGCAATCCCGGCCTCACTACCTGGGAGCGCTGGCAGCCGTTCTGCGTCTACGTCCTGCCGCTGAGCGGTATCTTCGTCGCCGTGGTGGGCAGCCTGCTGGCCGGCTGGGCCGAGCCCACGGAGTCGGCCGCCTTCGGCGCCGTTGCCGCCACGATCGCAGCGATGTGCTATCGCTGCCTGACTCGACAGGCCCTGGTCACGGCTCTGATGGAGACCGCCAAGGTCTCGGTCATGATCCTCTTCGTGCTGGTGGCTTCCACCACCTTTTCCCAGCTGCTCTCCTTCTCCGGCGCCACCAGCGGCCTGCTGCAGGTGGTCACCGCCTGGGAGCTGACGCCGCTGATGATCGTGCTCGGCATGCTGCTGGTGCTGCTGGTGCTGGGCTGCTTCGCCGACCAGATCAGCATGATCATGATCACCCTGCCGTTCTTCATGCCGCTGGTCTCGAGCCTGGGCATCGACCCGATCTGGATCGGCGTGCTGTTCCTGGTGGCCATGGAGATCAGTTTCCTGACGCCACCCTTCGGGCTGCTGCTGATCGTGATGCAGGGGGTGGCACCTGCCGGCATCCGGCTGACCCAGGTCTACCAGGCCGCGCTGCCCTTCCTGTTGCTGCAGCTACTGGTGCTGGCCCTGGTGGTGGCATTGCCCTGGCTCGCCACCGGCCTACCCAACCTGATGCGCTGACACCCAACGATACCGCTCACGACGCGGGCAAGATGCCCGCGCGGCGAGGAGAACAAGATGGCTGAAAGAACGTTTGTCGAGGAGGTCAAGAAGCTGCGCCTCGGGGAGGGGGAAACCTTCCAGGGCGAGGGCATCCTGGCCGTGACCAAGGCACTGCTGCAGTCGGGAGTCGCCTACGTGGGCGGCTACCAGGGCGCACCGATCTCTCACCTCATGGACGTGCTGGCCGATGCCCAGCCGATCCTCGAGGAGCTGGGCGTCCACTTCGAGAACAATGCCAGCGAGGCCGCCGCTGCCGCCATGCTGGCCGCCTCGGTCAACTACCCGCTGCGCGGCGCCGTGGCGTGGAAATCCACCGTCGGCACCAACGTCGCATCCGATGCCCTGGCCAACCTGGCCTCGGGCGGCGTGACCGGCGGCGCGCTGATCATCGTCGGCGAAGACTACGGCGACGGCTCGAGCATCATGCAGGAACGCACCCACGCCTTCGCCATGAAGAGCCAGATCTGGCTGCTCGACCCGCGCCCCAACCTGCCCTCCATCGTCAAGGCGGTGGAGCACGGCTTCGCCCTCTCGGAAGCCAGCAACACCCCGGTGATGCTGGAGCTGCGCATCCGGGCGTGTCACGTTCACGGCCGCTTCCAGGCCCAGGCCAACCGCTCGCCCGACTTCACCATCGATGACGCCCTGGCCAACCCGGTGCGCGATACCAGCCGCATCGTGCTGCCGCCGGCGAGCTTCCAGCACGAGCACGAGAAGGTCAACGCGCGCTGGCCGGCGGCGGTGGACTACATCAAGGCGCACGGGCTCAACGAGACCTTCCCCGGCGAACACGGCGAGATCGGCCTGATCCTGCAGGGCGGGCTCTACAATACGGTCATCCGCGGACTCGAGCGCCTCGGCCTGGCCGACACCTTCGGCAACACGCGTATTCCGCTGCATGTGCTCAACGTCACCTACCCGCTGGTGGACGACGAGCTGGAGGCCTTCTGCGCCGACAAGCGTGCCGTGATGATGATCGAGGAGGGCCAGCCCGACTACCTGGAGCAGGCCTTGGCCAGCATCCTGCGCCGCGCCGATATCGCCACGCGCATTCATGGCAAGGACGTGCTGCCCAAGGCCGGTGAATACAATGGCCAGGTGATGCTCAAGGGCCTGCGCGACTTCCTGGCTGCCGCAGAGCCGGACCTGCTGCCTGCGTCCGAGGCCCAGCCGGCCCTCGACATTCAGGCACCGGCCCTGCCGCCCCGCCCGCCGGGATTCTGCACCGGCTGCCCGGAGCGACCGATCTTTACCGCCATGAAGCTAGTCGAGCGGGAGCTGGGACCGCGTCACGTCAGCTGCGACATCGGCTGTCACCTGTTCTCCATCCTGCCGCCCTTCAACATCGGCAACACCACCATGGGCTATGGCCTGGGCGCCTCGGCGGCATCGGCCTTCCATGGCTCCAAGGGAGGACGCGCCATCAGCGTGATGGGCGACGGCGGCTTCTGGCACAACGGCCTGACCAACGGCGTGGCCAATGCCGTCTACAACGGCGATGACGACGTGCTGCTGATCGTCGACAACTACTACTCGGCGGCCACCGGCGGGCAGGACCTGCCCTCCTCCCGCGCCGAGAACCCCCTGCGCCACACCAACATTCCCATCGAGCAGGCGGTGAAGGGCGTGGGGGTCAAGTGGGTGCGGGTCGTCGATCACACCTACGACGTGCAGCGCATGAAGGACACCTTGACCGAGGCCCTGACCACCCGGGAGAAGGGCCCCAAGGTGATCATCGCCCAGTCGGAGTGCATGCTGAACAAGCAGCGGCGGGAAAAGCCCAAGGTGCGTCAGGCCCTCAAGGAGGGCAAGCGCACCGTGCGCCAGCGCTTCGGCGTCGACAGCGACACCTGCACCGGGGACCACGCCTGCATCCGCATTTCCGGCTGCCCGTCGCTGTCGATCCGCCCCAACCCCGACCCGCTGCGCGAGCACCCGGTGGCCCAGGTGGACAACACCTGTGTCGGCTGCGGCCTGTGCGGCGAGGCGGCCCACGCCGCCGTGCTCTGCCCCTCCTTCTATCGCGCCGATGTGATCAGCCATCCCAATCGCTGGGACCGTTTGCTGCATCGCTGGCGCCAGGGCCTCATCCAGCGCCTGCAGGCATGGCGCGAAAAGCGCCTGGCCCAGCTGCCCCCCTCCGCGCATCTCACGGGAGAACCCCATGCCTGACCTGACCAACGCCACACGACCGATCACGCTGGCGATCATGGCCATGGGCGGCCAGGGCGGCGGCGTACTCTCCGACTGGATCGTCCATCTGGCCGAGAGCCACGGCTACCTGGCCCAGGCCACCTCGGTGCCCGGTGTCGCCCAACGCACCGGAGCCACCATCTATTATCTGGAGCTGTTTCCGGAAGCCGAGGCCGAGCGTACCGGCCAGGCCCCGGTGCTGGCGCTGATGCCCTCTCCCGGCGATGTCGATATCGTGCTGGCCGCCGAGTTCATGGAGGCGGGCCGCGCACTGGAACGCGGGCTCGTCACCCCGGATCGCACCACGGTGATTGCCTCGAGCCACCGGGTCTACGGCATCACCGAGAAGAGCGCCATGGGCGACGGCATCCTCGACCCGATGCCGGTGCGTGAGCAGCTCAATCAGCATGCCCTGCGCTTCATCGAGTTCGACATGGAGGCCACGGCACGCCGCCAGGGCAGCGTGATCAGCGCCGTGCTGTTCGGCGCCCTGGCCGGCAGCCAGACGCTGCCGTTCCCGCGTGCCGCCTTCGAACAGGCGATACGCGACGGCGGCATCGGCGTCACGGCCAGCCTGCGCGCCTTCGATGACAGCTACCGCCAGGCCCAGGACACGGCGCCACGCACTGAGCCAGACGCCAGCTCCCACCGGCCCGGCGAGACAGCGCCCCGCCCAGAGGCCGCGGAGCTCGTCGCCTTGAAGGACGAGGTCGACAGCCGCTTCCCCGAGCCGGCACGCGAGGTAATCCACCAGGGCGTGCTGCGCCTGATCGACTATCAGGATGCCGCCTACGCCAGCGAGTATCTCGCTCTGTTGCAGCAGCGCCTGCCATTGCTTCAGCAACAAGCCGGCGATCACCACCTGCTGCGAGAGCTGGCACGCCACCTGGCCCTGTGGCTGAGCTATGAGGACACCATTCGTGTCGCCGACCTGAAGATCCGTCGCGACCGCGTGGAACGGGTGCGCAGCGAGGTCAAGGCCGAACCGGACCAGATCGTCTATACCGCCGAGTTCATGCACCCGCGCGTCGAGGAGATCTGCGATACCCTGCCCGCCGGCCTGGGGCGTTGGGTGCTGCGTACCGGCTGGGTTCGCCGTCCGCTGGCGAAGCTGACCCAGCGTGGGCGACGCATCAGCCCCCAGAAATTACGGGGCTTTCTGCTGTTGATGAGCGTGGCGAGCCTGCGCCGCTGGCGTCGCAAGACCCTGCGCTACCGTGAGGAGCGTGAGCGCATCGATGGCTGGCTGTCAGCCGTCGACCGGGCGCTCGCCATCTCGCCCGAGGTCGCCCTGGAGGTGATCAAGGCCCAGGGCCTGGTCAAGGGCTATGGCGACACCCACCGCCGCGGCCTGGCGAGTTTCGACACCCTGATGCAGGCCTTCGAGCGCCAGGGTGACGCGCCAGATGCCGCCGCACGGCTACGCCAGCTACGCGATGCCGCCCTCGCCGATGAAAAGGGCGAAACCCTCACGCAAAGCGTTGGCGAGTGGCAGCCGGAACAGCCGGCACGCAGCGAGGATGATCCGTCGCGTATCGCGGTAAAGCAGCTCTAGCTATGCCTTAGACATTCAAGCGCTAGACACAGGAACGCAGGTTCCCGAAAAGCGCATAGGTACTTCAAGCTTAAATATTTCAAGTACAACAAGACGGAGAACAGCCATGAGAATCGCCTGTCTCGGCGGCGGCCCCGCCGGCCTCTACTTCGCCATCAGCATGAAGCTGCACGACCCCGCCCA
>NZ_JACEFT010000069.1 GCF_013697085.1 Billgrantia kenyensis | reverse complement strand
GAGGTGGCGATAGCAATGAGGCATGGCAACACGATACCTGATGGGTCAGGTGTTGCACTTGGTCATTGAGACCGCCCTTCCTTGGTACCAACTGTTTTTGTACTTCATCATGTTCATAGCCCAGTACGTCGTGACTGCCTCGGGGGCCTCCTCGAATTTGTAAGTTGTCGAGATCCGCATCCGATTTCCCTGAAGGTCATCAGGAAACATGACGTTTCTGGTGGCGAGCTGCACGCTTAGTCCCTCAGCGGGGTTGCACGACAGGAAGAGCGTTGCTGGAGCGGTATCCGAGGTTTCTATCCGCACCGTGGACACCACCTCGTTACTGAAGTCATCGCCTCGCTCCTGGAATTCTATGTTGGCATATGCCATTGAGCTGGCTGCGAGGGTGATGCCTGAGGTGAGTGCGATCAGCTGACGTCTCACGGTACCTCCTTATATGCTAGACTTAGGCTAGCTTAGCCGATTTACCAGCCTAGCAGTCATCAAGATGGGAGTGTCACATGACATGCCCAATGGTGACACGCACTATGCTGGAGAGAAGCCTTTAAGTAAACAAGGTAACTTTTTAGGCATAGAAAGGTTTACGCAATTTCTTTACGCGCAACTGCTCCAAGCCCCCAGAAGGGGCGGTCAGTGAGCGTAAAGAAAACTATTGTTTCACAGCCGCTATCGGCTAAGAGCGGTCCTTCTGACCTCACTGGGATAACGCCCGCAACACCGGACGATTTGTAGTGAAGCAGGCTATTATTCCGAGTACTTGGAAAGCCATACCTCTTACTTAATCATAACCCCGATCCAATCGCGAAAGTGCAAAACTCCGTTAGAGTCGTAAACTTCACATTTCATAGTATGCAAGCCACGGTACAGCGTAGCTTCTGACAACTCTACCTTGGAGATAGGAGAGTAAGACCTATTATATTGGCTGATTCGATTTTTGTGGAGATGTTTAACAACCCCCTCTTGCTCCACATCTCTTTCATCCTTAGGGGTTGCTGGCCCATGATTAGTTTTTCTAAAAACAACTTTAAGTGGAAATCTGAGCCTATTATTTGTTCTAGACTGAACCTCAAAGACTAATGACACATTAGGCTCAAGGAAGCCTGAAGCAGATATATACTCTTTTTTCTCGCCATCTATTACCGTAAAGCACTTGTAGTCAATTTCTGTGTGATCCTTTACGAGGCTACCACAAATGTTTTCCCGAAAGCTTCGCGGTAGGGCAGAAAACTCTAAGCTTTTTTCGTAAGAAAGCTGCTTCATTCTATAATTCAGCGCATTTCCATCCAGGTCGGTAATATTTGGAGTTACGACAAGAAGGTTTTCTATTTCATTTTCCCGCCCTCGCGTTTTAATCTTAGAATATTTCTCTGGCCAGTTAACAAAATCTAATAGACCTTGCCCGAGCATAGTTTGATTTTTTCCTGCCAGCCCTTGAAGTTTAGAGGCCATATCCACCGGCAGGCCGGTTGCCGAAACCTCGCCTACATTTCTGTAGCCAAAATTACCCCAAAGAACATCTTCATCGTTTCCAAAATCGCACCCCACTCTAAAGCCAAAATCTTTTGCATCTAATCCCTGCCTTTCCATCCAAGGCTTTATGCTTTCTTCTAAAATAGCTCTTAAAGTGACCGAACAGTTAATCGCATCAGCTATAGCATTTTCTTTTTCAGTTGAGCTACTACCAAAAAACGCCATCACAGCGTCGCCCATCAGTCTATGCACGTACCCATCGAATGACCTAATAATTTCTACGCAAGTTTGAATAACAGCATTTTTGAATTTATAGACAAAATCTAACGGATACAGCAGCGAGAGCCTAGTTGACCCTTTGATGTCTACAAAAATTGTGCACACATAGTGATATTGCGTGGTTGTTGTACCTTCAAGATAAATAAAGTCGGGGTGAGTGCCAATTGGAGATTTGTTAACGCCCGCCTTACCAAAAATAGGCCTGATTTTGTCTTGAAGCAGAAACTCCTCTTGTGGCCCAGAAGGCAAATTTCTAAAAGACTCGTCCATTCGCTTCGAGTCCATAGCCTCCATAGACTCTGACTTAGCGACAGCTACAGAAGAGCGATTGCTAACCACTTCAAATATATCTTCGAACATGCTTTCAATATTTGACATTCTCAACCCCTTCCATTAAACATGAGCAGAAACAAAGATGCAGCCAACGCGGGAATAACCCCATATATAATAATTCTTACTGCAATCTTTAAAACTCTGAACTTTTCGTTTACAATTTCAGCCACTACAAATGCTTGCTTAGACAAGTCTTTCAGAAGTTCTTCAGGGGTTGCTTCCTCAATTTTCTTTGCATATCCATCCGCTCCATTCTCGACGGCCAGCACATCGCCGAAGAAAATAAGTGAATTATAATTTTTATCAGTGGTCTTGTTTGGAAACACTGCTCTTAGCAAGTTTATCGCCGCAGCAAGAGATAACAAAATTGTTAACACTGAAAACCCAATCGCATAGTAGTAAAAATGACCACAACTAGACTGAGGCGAACCTAATAACACAATACGTACAGACAACCCAAGGACAATTGCCCCAACAAAAGACATAAGAAGACCAACCTTAAAGTTGGTTGTCGCAATATAGTGATCGTATCTTTTTATGACATCAAATAAAAATGTCGACTTATCTTTGAAAGCTGCTTCTTCTTCTCTCAAATTAACCTCCATAACATATTATGGGAAAGGGTTTAAAAGGCATCCAGCCCACTCCTTTAAATACTTGAACCAACACGAGCGCCCAAGCACCTCATACCACACTATCACAGGCATTCTCATGCACTGAAAGTTTGATAAATCAATATAGCTCAGCCACATGACACCAATCATTGCGCATGCTGCATAAATCGATAAACGTATCTCCTGCCTTTGCATGCACGTCGGCTTTGGATCGTCAGCTGCCCAGCCATTCCATCATGCGGAGCCTAACACTCCCCTCTCGGCCAGAAGCAAAAACCCAGTAGCACCTAATACTTAATACGTGCGGATAGTAATGGGGAGGAAACCGAAGCGAGATCCGTCACAGCACTTCCCCTAGTTAGGTATTTAGTCGCAGCGAACTAGCTGAACATTCTCGAGTGAAAAACCCTCACTCCCTTCATCTTCTGTGTATCTTTGTGGAGTAGCGCTGCCATTTCTAGTATCAATATCGATCAAGTCAAGCTCTTCAGAGTAAACTAAAACACAAATGACAGTGCCATCAGATTTTGAGCCACCATAGCAAGAGTATGCTGTGTCATATTCCTTTACTTTTGTAACTACTCCCTTATCAATGAGGTTGATACCATCTTCGCTGACTATAAGTTTTGTGTCTCCCTCACATTTGGCATATGATTCGGCCCAAGAACCTTGGAAATCTTCTCCTATCGGTAGGTTTTCTGCCCATATCACACTAGGCGTCACTAAGACGATGAACGCAAGTGCAAATATTTTTTTGTATTTCATGTTTTTGTCCTGTTTGTAAGAATAGCCCAGCTGCACGCTCACCCACCCCATAATTTATTTAAACAACTTACCATTGATAATGATTCGGCAGTGCAAAACCAATCATCGCGCATGCGGCATATCCCAATGGAAGTGCTCGCTGCCTTTCCGACATACCGGCTTTGGCTCGTTAAGAGCCATTCATATGATACGTCGGGCTTGAACGCTTCCCCTTAATGTGAACAGGCACGCTACCGCTAGGGAACCCTGACGCGAGCTGCGCCGCCCTTCCATGGAGGCCTGAGGTGTCGC
This sequence comes from Billgrantia kenyensis, assembly GCF_013697085.1. Classification (GTDB taxonomy): domain Bacteria; phylum Pseudomonadota; class Gammaproteobacteria; order Pseudomonadales; family Halomonadaceae; genus Halomonas; species Halomonas kenyensis. The sequence goes on along the minus strand of NZ_JACEFT010000069.1, from coordinate 716 downwards.
CATTTTGAGACATGACAGCATCAGGCAGATACATACTTTCACACTACAGACTAATCAAACTTTCTTCGATTAGCGAATGGTGGTCTTGATACGTGTCCGTGAAATGCGCTGTTGATGAGGCCGCTGGGATGGGGGGCTGAGGTGATGGAGGGATTTGGGGATGGATAGCGAAGCCAACACAAGACGAGGATGGCAGTATCGAGCTAAGCTGGCATTGACTAGGGCTACCTCGCCGGAAGGGACAGTCCTTGAGTACGGCCCGCACCACAAGAGAGCTTGTCGGCTGTCAGCGTCCTCACACGACGCCGGCTAATGGTGAGTCATTGTGCCCATTTCATTCATCAGAGCCCTACTACTAGCACGATTGGTTAGCAGATGAGGCCTGGGTAGCTGCCAGCTAGGCACAATGACTCACCACAACGGCTTCGGCAGCGCCCTACTCGGCACAATCACTCACCGCAACGGCTTAGTCAGCGCCCGACTCGGCGCAAGCACTCACCGGTACAGCCCTGGCTATACACCATGGCTCACCACAACGGCCTCGACAGCTCTGATCTCGAGCAGTGCATTCTCCCTACACCACTGTCTCCTTTCTCTCACCGGTTAGTGATTGTGCAAAGTTCACCGCTTTTAAGACCCTATCTGTAGGGTCCCGGATGATCAAATCGCCTATAGGAGTTATCCTCTGCTAGTGGCCAGAGGGCTTCTTCAGCAAT
>NZ_JACEFT010000068.1 GCF_013697085.1 Billgrantia kenyensis | reverse complement strand
AAGGCCGGCGGCAGCTTCCTCAAGCTCGACCCCAGCGGCATCACCATCGTCGGCGCCCAGGTCAAGATCAACTCCGGTGGCAGCCCCGGCTCGGGGAGCGGGCAGGGGGCGGCGGCGCCTGAACTGCCTCGGCGCGCTGACGGAGAAGAGCACGCCCGTATCGCCTTCTCGGGCAGCGGGCCCAGCCAACAGGCACAGTTGGTCGAGGCGGAAGGTCTGGGCGAGCGCGAGTTACTCGTCGACGTCACCAGCGGTGGGCAGGACGGTCAGCAGGTTCGGCTGCGCAAGGCACGAACCAGCACGAAGGGGGAGCAGAACGGATGAGCGAAGGCGATCTCAAGGAACTGCAGGACGAAGACGTCGACCTGGGCGTACGCCGCCGTACCGAGTACGAAGACGAGGAAGACGGCACCCTGGCTCTGGTCATTCCCAAGCGGGAAGGCGGCGGCGAGATCGAGATACCGTTGCTGGAACATGCCAGAGCCGTCTACGAGCGTACCGACGGCAGCTTGCAGGACAACACCCTGCTGGCCGTTCGCCCCCTGGCGGAAGTCGGGCGCAATCGCCCGGAGCAGGGGGGTGGGGTGACCACCAATACCGGTCTCGCCACCGGCATGCTGCGCCCGGGATACCTCTACGTCTTCTTCGACAATCGCCTGTGGCGCGAGCTCGAGGTTGGCCCCGATGGCAAGCTCAGCGACGTCGATCTCATGCACTATCGCGAGCAGGCCGAGGGCGGCGACACGCCCAACGAGCGTGCCAGCGAAGGCGAATGGCTCGACGACCTCCTGCTGCCGGCCATGCTGCAAGGGCAGGCCACGCTGCATCGGGTGCGCCTCGCCTACAGCGAGATCGCCTGGAGCTGGCCCTACATCTCCTGGCTCGAAGCCAATCCCGGCCGGCTCGAGACGCGCACCACCGCCGTCGGGCATGCCCATGCCGTGATCCTCGACATGGAAGGCTGGCTCGCCATGCAGACCGGCTTCCCCGCCGGTCGTGTGGCCGACCAGCCGGCGCTGCGTGAGCGCGACCTTGGCATCGAGCTGATGCTCCAGGCGCCCGACGCCTTCACCGCCGACTTTACCGCCCCGGCAGACGATGAACTGTGCGCCAAGCTCAAGTCCCTGTGGGAACAGGCAGGGGAAACCGAGCGAGCCGCCACCCTGGCACTGGAGTGCGAGGCTGGCGATGACCTGCTGGCCGACATACGTGACAACCCCGGTATCGTCGCCGTGGCACTGCCGGACCCGCTGTTCGCTCTGCGCCATGCCCTGGCACAGATCCACCTGGCCGAGCACTACCTGGATGGCCTCGACAGCCGGCTGGCCGAGAACCCCCTCGGCCACTCGGCCAAGCTGATTCGTCAGGCCCTGTTCACCGCACCGAGCGGTGGCGAAGCGAATCCGCTCGCCGAGTATCGTGGTGCCATCGACTCAACCAAGCTCGATGCCACCCTGGAGCAGGCAGAACGCAACGCCGCGCTTGCGGTTCTGCGCACACAGCTCGACGCCCTCGAGCGACTGGCCAGCCAGGGCCAGCTCACCGCTGTACTGCGGGACTTCACCAGCCACGAAGAACTGGGTATCTGCGAAGGCTACGCCCTGTGTGGCGACCTGTACGGCGTACTGCAACAGCTCCCCGGGGTGCTGCAAGATCAGGGTGATACCCGCCAGGAAGCCCGTACCCGACAATTGCTCAAGAGGCTGCTGACCGACAGCGAGCTACAAGCGCTCTGGAGTGCCGACGAAACCGAGGCCGCCGAAGCCACGGCTGACGACGACAGCAACGCCGACATCAACGATGGCAGCGGCAACTTCCGCCCAGCGTTTCTGCGCCGGCTTGCCCAGGACGACCGCGACATTGACGAAGCCCTTGCCGAGAGCCTGGGGCTGGAGACCCTGGGGGTGATCGCTCGGAACCTGGCCGAGCAGGAACAAGCGCAACAGAACGAAGTGCTCAGCCTGGCCAATGCCGGCAAGGTGAGCGGCTTGGTCAACACCGTAGTGGGGCAATGGAGCCAGGCCGTGCTGCGGGTCGCGGAGCGGGTGGGCGATGATGTGGACGTGATCCACATGCGCCGCGTGTTCACCTCCGTTGGCGTCCATGCCAACCTGGTCGACGGCAACCTGAGGGGTGAGCTGCAAGTCATGCATCGCGGTGAGGTCGACCTGAGCCGCTACGTCATCATTGGCGTGCACGGCGATGGCATCGAATGGGGCCTGACCGAACGCGACCGCACCGGTGGCGCCCTCCAGACCCAGAAGGACTACCTCTACGCCGAACAGGTGGACCCGCGAGGGAATGCGCAAACCTCGACCAGCCCCAAGCGCATGTCATCGGAGGTCGACGGCGCCATCCGTCAGGTCGCCGGCCATGTTCTGGTGTACGTCCTCCCCGCCGGCCACCCCGAAGCCGCGAAGGTGGCGCAACTGCGCCTGGCCAAGCTGGCCGGCCAGGTGAGGGTGGTGATAGATGGCCCGGCGGTATCGAGAATGCTGGTGGGGTTTGCGTTATATAATTTGACGAGTGAGTTGGCGGGATTGAGCCGAGCACAAAGAGAAAGGCGTGCGGGGTTACAGCGTGCAAAAATATTCAGTGCATTAGCGGATCTTAGTGCGGCGTCGATGAAGCTACATGCAACCCTTTATTCAGATCAAATTTCACTGGCCGGACGTTTTATTCAGCGACCTTGGTTTGATATGAAGGGTTGGCCCCTCATTGGCACAAGGTTATCTAAGGTCGGGGCGAGCACACTTGTTCGCACCATTGGCATGTTTAATTTCATGGCTGGAGTCGCTGCGGTTGGTGTCAGTTCCTGGGAGCTACGCAATAGCCTGCAGGGCGGTGACCGTGACGCAGCGATGGGCCATGGCATAGCGATTGCCGGAGGAGCACTGTTTCTTGCCGCTCCCCTGATGGCGGGGTTGGTGATGATCCCTGGCTGGGGCTGGGCGCTGCTGGGCCTGGGGCTGGCCATTGGCGGTACCAGCTATGCCGCCATGAATCAGGATACTCCCTTCGAGCGACTGCTCAAGCAGGGCCCCCTGGGGACTCATACCGCCAGCGCCATGACATCGGCCGATGATACCGCCTACTATCCCCAATTGTTGACGCAGCTGAGCCCGGCTCAGATTGAGGTGACTCGCTACGGCAGCCTGGGTGCCGAAGAGCGGCAGGCTCTGCTGGAAAGCGTCTGGGAATCCAAGACTGATACGCCCAGTAGTCGCGACTACGTGGTCACCATCAGCACGCCACTGATCAGCCGCTACAAGATCGGGGAATCCTTGAATCTGGCCGTGCAGGAGCTAGAGCAGACTGATACCGAAACCTTCAATCAGCTGCTTGGCACCTATTCGCAGCTCTCATACATTACCCGGACGCCGGAGCCGTTCGAAATCGGCAAGCGCCAGTTGCTACCGCAGCAAAGTGCGGTGCGCTTTCTGGTCAAGCGCAAGATGGCTGAGGAGAGCTTCGAAATGGTCGGTACCAGTGTGACCTCAACGGCTCGTCTACGCGTTGCCTTACAGGCCAGAGTCGAGTGGGAGCTTGGTGAAATGGTGCTGCCTACCCCGATGCTCAGGGAGTACGAGCCCTTTGTGGAAGGGCAGCATGATGCGCTTCCGGCTCGCTCGCATCGCACGGTGAACGACCCGATCGCGAATTTCATCAGAAGAATTACCGGGCGCTCCCAGGATCCAAGTTACTGGTACATCAAGGAATTTCAGGTATGACAGAAGCAAGCTCTTCCCACTATGGCCTCGGTGCCTACCGCGCTAGTGCCATTGCTGCGATGCCGGCAGCGCCGAAGCAGAGCGAGCGTATTGGTGAGGAGCTGCTTCCCTTTGGCGACTACGCCGATATCGACCCCTATCAGCAACTCTGTGAGGACGCCGAGTTCGTTCAGCACCAAGATCGTCAGGATAAAGCATTCTACAAAACGGATGATTGGTGGTGGGATCATCAGCGGATTCGTTTTCTCAAAAGTCAGTTGGGTTTTTCCGTTCTTTTAATGGCCTTTCCATTTTTTTATTTCTGTTTTCTCTTGCTTTTCCCTTTTTTACTTGCAGTCTTTTTTCTTGATTATGTTTTTGAATATAACGAGCTGCTTGGTATTGTCGCTACACTATTGGTTTTGGGGGGGGGGCTTCTGGGTGCCGGTATTATCGGTGCATATACGTGCCAGTCCGTTATGAGTGGCATCTTTCGCTTGGGCGCCACTTTCCTGAAGCCTTTCCGTAAAATAATCGCCCGTCGCGCTAACCGCTACATGGAGAACCGCTGCAGCGAGTTCAACCGGCAAACCGGGATGGTAAGCTTCGCCCAAGGCAAGAAGAAGCCGCCGCTGAAGGCGCCTTTCATCGAGTTCGATGGCTACGTGGAGCGTGTGGTGCAGCGTGGCGGTATCTTCTATCGGTTGATGTTCGTGCACCGTTATACCGGCAAGCAGTTCAGCCAGACCTCGCTCAGCGCCATCGTCGATCACAAGCATGAGGTGCACGCCACGTGGGACATGCTGCAACGCTACATGGATGTGAGCCAGCCCATGCCCGACGTGCCGCGCTTGGAGCCCTTCCGCCATCTCGACCCCACCACTGCCGAGCACGACCGGCAAACAGGGCGTAATCCGCGCTACTGGCGCGATCTGGATCTGGAGGCCTGGAAGGCGGGCGAGGGTGCCGCCCACCTCAAGGCGCAGATCGACTACCCCTGGTCCCGCCAGCGCTGCCAGCTCACCCCGCAGCTCGGCAAGGTGGAGATGGCTGCCTACCAGGAACAGCTGAAGGCCGCGGTGGC
>NZ_JACEFT010000067.1 GCF_013697085.1 Billgrantia kenyensis | reverse complement strand
GAGGTGGCGATAGCAATGAGGCATGGCAACACGATACCTGATGGGTCAGGTGTTGCACTTGGTCATTGAGACCGCCCCGCTTCTGTGCTCATTCAGGCATCCCTCGACGAGTTTTACCAGCAATCCTCAAGGTTTCCCGCCTTGGGCCGATCTCTAAAATAATGCTCTTCCGTCAGCTCTGGATCATGTTCAGGGCCTTGAAAGGTTGGCCTGAGGCTGATACTTCAGTTGAATATTGGTGAGTGATAAGGGAGCTAGTCATGTCTGAATCTCGTCTTTCTAGAGTGGAATCCTGGTGCTCCTGGTGTGGTGAGTATTCCCAGCATAATATGGTTCGTAAGTCACGTATTGGAAGGTCGACTTTTCAATGCAAAAATTGCAGCTTGTTGACTGTAAAGTGTCGTTATTGTGACAACATGGCTAGGGCTGCACTTGGAGACGTTGAGGATGATGGAAGCTTCAGTAAGCGAGGGCCGGGAAAGGGATCATCCAGTAAAATTTCAAATTTATTGACTAAGAAATGGAACAATGAGCTATGTGCTGAGCATGACGGGTCGATGGCTGATTTTACCAAGGCGAATAAAAAAATATTGGAGCTTGGTGAGTTCAGCCAGTTGATGCGCCCCCGGAAAAAGAACCTTTACAAAATGGGGAAAGTGACGGGAACAGTTGCAGGTGGGGCCTTGGTTTTATCACTTTCTTCCCCAGGGATTGCAGCGGCACTAGGTGCGAAAGGTTTATTGGGTACGGTTTCATCAGGCACTGCAATTTCCTCCCTGACGGGGGCTTCACTTTCAGCTGCCTCCATGGCCAAACTAGGAGGCGGAGGGATGACGATTCTTGCTGCAACAGGTGCAGGAATTGGTGGAAAGACCGGTTATGGATTGGCAAATGCGTACCTTAAGGACATACCCGATTACCAGTTCAGCCTAAAGCGTGCTGCCCTTAATGATAGTGGACATAGGGTGGTGGTGGTGAACGGCTTTCTCTCGGAGGATGACCTGGATGCGCATGACTGGTATGACGGCCTGAGCCAGCACTATTTGAACGAACCGCTCTGGTACTTGAACTGGGAGGCCAAGACGTTAAGCAAGCTGGGTAGCTTGCTTTCAGGCTCATTGATGTCTCGAACCCTTGTTCAGGGAGGGCTGGGCGGCATGGCTATGATGGCCGTAGGCCTTGCTTCCAACCCTTGGCATTCGGCAATGTTGAATGCCGAAAAAGCCGGGGCTCTGCTTGCCGAAGCCATCAGCCGTACTGAAGGAAAGACCTATACCCTGATGGGACACTCCCTGGGGGCCAGGGTCGTCTTCTTTGCTCTCCAGACTCTTGCCAGTAAAGGCGGGAAAAAATATGTGAGGCATGCTGTTCTGATGGGAGGAGCCGTGGGTAACGCAAACCAGAATCATTGGGCCTCGGCCGCTCGTGCTACCTCTGAAGGAATCTTCAACTGCTACTCTGAACGTGACGGGGTGCTCAAGTGGATGTATCAAACAGCCAATGCCGGGCTCTCCACGCCAGCTGGCCTGGTGCCGGTGCCTGACAGTGTCGAAGGTGTAACCAACTGCGACTTCAGCGACCTGATTGGCGGTCACAACGAATGGAAAGCCAACCTGAGCACGGTGCTGGAACGCCTTGGGCTGGGGAAGGAAGGGCTGGTGCAAGTGGATGAAGTGCCCACGCAAGTCGAAGAGCCTGAAGACATCAGCCCTGTCCTCGACGACGAGTGAGGGTGATGCCCGGGCGGCTGCCGCCCGGGCTAGCTGGTTTCTCTACCTACCAAGTCGTGCTTCCTGGCCCAAGATGGAGTCTCCCACGTCTCAAGTCCCCTCTGCCCTGGCCGATAAGGGTATTAGGCAGGTATAACCTGCTGCATGCGCAGAGTATAAAAACAACGCCAGCCACCGCGAGCCGCTCGGTCCTCACGGGGCTGCAGGCAGGAGTGCAAGGGATGAATTCCATCACGCTTACCCATTTTCAGGGTGCCCAGCCGGAGTCGCCGGCTGAAAATTCATCGGCGCCGCCGTCTCGCCGTACGCGACTCGGCTTCAGCAGTCGCCTGACGCTGATGATCGTCTCGTTGGTGCTGATCTCGGTCATGCTCGTGGCCGGGCTGGTCTACGTCCAGTACCGGCAGTCGTTTACCCAGGCCACCATCCAGCAGCTACAAGGGACTGGCGAGATGATGGCCGGATCGTTCACTCAATGGCTGGATGCACGCCAGGATGAGATCAGCTTCGTGGCCGGGCTCGATCCCGTACGCCAGATCGAGGTCGAACCGCTCCAGCACCTGCTGACGCGACTCGCCGAGCAGAATGGTTACTACGACACGATTTTCTTCGTTGGCCCCGACGGTGGAGGTGTGGCCGGGGTGAGCTTCGATGGCCATGCCACGTTGATGACCTCCGGAGAGGCCGCAGAGTTTCAGGTAGCGGACCGTGCCTGGTTCCGCGAGGCGATCCAGGGCCGGGAGGTGTTCTCGCAGCCGCTGGTGTCACGTGCCACGGGCAATCAGGTGAGCAACGTGGTGGCTCCCGTTTTTGCCGACAGCGGTGAGGTGGTCGGTGTGGTGCGTGCGGCCGTGCGTCTCGATGTGCTGTTCGAGCGCATGGCCGAGATGTCACTCGGCGGAAGTTCCGATACCTATCTGCTGGGTGCCGATGGCATGCCGGTGACGCCTGTAGCGGCACTCGAAGGCGAGAGCCGTGAGCTTGCGACCGAGGCCGCTTCCGCTATCGGTGCAGGCGAAAGCGGAGTGGGTCGATACCGCGATGTCGTCGGCAGCGAGGTGATCGGCAGCTACACTTACCTTCCCTTGCTGAATTGGGGCCTGGTCGTGGAGGTACCGGAGCGAGAGGCCTTGGCCGAGGTGTCTCGCCTGTTCTGGATTCTGGTCGGCATCACGGCGCTCATCGTTTCGATTGCGGTACTGGTGAGCCTGGGCGTGGTGCGTTCGGTGGTGAGAGTCCTGGGCGGCGACCCGCAGCGAGCTGCTGAGGTCGTGCGTCGCGTGGTGCAGGGTGACTTGACCATGCGGGTGCCGGTGAGAGCCGGCGATAACGCCAGCTTGATGGCCCATATGCATGAGATGCAGCAGAACCTGCAGTCGATGATGGGCGATATCCGGCGCACCGCCGAGTCGGTCAGCGTGGCGAGCAGCGAGATCGCCCAAGGCAATGAGGATCTGGCGAGCCGTACCGAGGAGCAGTCCTCATCGTTGGTCGAGACGGCTTCGAGCCTCGAGCAGATGACTGCCACCGTCAGGCAGACGGCTGACTCTTCCACTCAGGCGCGTGAGCTTACCGCCGAACTCGACGAACAGACGCGCAACGCGAGCGGTGTGGGGCAAGAGGCGGCCCAATCCATGGGCGCCATCAAACAGGCCAACAAGAGAGTCGAGAGCATTGTCGAGGCCATTGACGGTATCGCCTTCCAGACCAACCTGCTGGCGTTGAATGCCTCGGTCGAGGCGGCGCGGGCCGGTGACCATGGCCGTGGCTTCGCCGTTGTCGCGACGGAGGTGCGCCAGCTGGCGGGGCGCTGTGCGGCCGAAGCCAACAAGATTCGTGAGCTCGTCGACTCCAGCGTGGCGAGCGTCGATGAGGGCGAGCGCTTGGTCAACACGGCGAGCGAGCAATTGGCGACCATAGCCGAGGGGGTAGGGCGTGTCTCGGGCTTCATCAGCGAGATCGCCACGGCGGCCACCGAGCAATCGTCGGGCATCGAGCAGATCAGCATGGCGGTCAGCCAGCTCGACGAAGTGACCCAGCAGAACGCCGCACTGGTGCAAGAGGCCACCGCGGCAGGCCAATCCTTGAGAGATCAGGCCAGAGAGATGGCCAGGCTGGTGCAGCGTTTCAAGGTCGAGGAAGGAAGTGCCGATTACCGCATGCAGACCTAGCGAGTAGGGGTGGGCATCCCGCGCCCACCCTGTTCTGCGCTTGGCAGTTTTGGCGTGGTGTCACTCGCCCGGCACCACCGCCGTTGCCTCGATTTCCACCTTGGCGCGATCCTCGATCAGGTCGGCGACCTGGACCATGGTCATGGCCGGGAAGTGCTTGCCCAGGACTTCGCGGTAGGCCGCGCCCACCTCCTTCAGGCGTGCCAGGTACTCTCGCTTGTCGACCACGTACCAGGTCAGCCGGACCAGGTGCTCCGGCCCGGCGCCGGCCTCCTGCAGCACCTCGACGATATTGGTCAGTGCCTGGTGAATCTGGTCGACGAAGTCGTCGCTTTCGAAGCTCTGATCGCCGTTCCAGCCTATCTGGCCGCCCACGTAGAGGGTGCGGCCCGAGGCGATGACGCCATTGGCATAGCCCACGGCGGGCTTCCAGTTGGCGGGGTGGAGGATCTGATGAGCAGGCGCGGTGTTCATGGTTATTTTCCTTCAGGTTGCGTCGGGTGAGAAGAGTTGACGGACTGGGTCGGGCCAGGGCAGAGGGCGTCCGGTGCTCAGGTCGATCAGCACCAGGGTGACTTGCGCTGTCAGGCGGCGCTGGTCTTGATGGGTGGCAATGATTTCCAGCGTCAGGCTGGTGCGGCCGAGAGCCTGGGGGACCAGGCCGAAGGTGAGGATCTCCCCCAGGCGGCTGGGGGCGTGGAACTGGGTCTGCAGCGATACCGTCGGCACGCCTCGCCCGGACGAGATCAGCTCGGCAAAGCTGCTTTCCAGCGCCTCGCTGAACCAGTCCTCGACCACGGCGTTGATCATCTCGAAGTAGCGCGGATAGAAGACGATGCCCGCCGGGTCGCAGTGTTCGAAGCGCACCTTGCGCCGGGTGGTGAATGTCTGTTCGGTGCTCATCTTCACATCCATCCTTCGCCACGTTCGGCCAGGCGCAGCAGCTGGTCGCGCCCGGCGCGGTAGGGGGCCG
>NZ_JACEFT010000066.1 GCF_013697085.1 Billgrantia kenyensis | reverse complement strand
TCCGAGGTGCTCAAGAAATCAGTCGCTGGACCGGACACCCTTCAATAGTGTTGCGCTTGGGACTTGAGACCGCCGTTGCTAAGGAAAGCTTCCGTCAGGGTGTGGGCTATCAAGCAAATTGACACGACAACCCTGCATCTATGTGGGGAAGGCACTCTAGAAAGCAACCAGAAGCGTCGCGTAGTACTTGAGGCACTGCACTGCGGCCAGTACCAAGGCGCGGTGCGGATAGGCGACTCAGGCTTAGTGATCAACTCTCGCCAGCTTGCAGCCGTAGTGCCGCTCGAAAGCCTACGCCTGGTGGACGACAACAATTGTGCCGAGTGGCAGGAGCGTCTCTGGGTCGTCTCCCACGTGCCTCAGCGCATGTGGCTTTACGAAGGCAACTTGGTTACAGAGCCGAACCCATCGGGTGCATCACCAGCTCTGATAAGCCGTGAAGATGTCTCGCGCATACGCAACCAGGCTCGCCTGGATACCGCCCCTCCAGGGGAGGTCGTGTTCCGCCCTGGCGATAGCCTGGAAGATCCTGAAAAGGATATTAGAGTGGCTATAGAGGATGCTCAAAAAAATCGAAAAAATCACCGGCGACCTCAATGACCAAACTAAGTGCATCACGTAACTTTCAGGTCGTTTTAAAAGCAGACAGTTATGCCAAGGACAGCGCGTGTCGTCCAGATGAAGGCTGGAGAAAGCTCTAGACTGGCAGCATGTATGGACAATTCTCTCAATTCAACGCCTACCCGCGGCTCGCCAAGCGCCTACGAGTCACTATGACCGAGGCCCAGCCGCCCACGCGGTACAATATCGCACCGGGCACCTGGATATCTGGTTTCCGGCAAACGGCACATGACCGGCCGCCTGAGCAGCTCAACTTTTGGTGGGGATACCGCCCCAAGTGGGCCAAGGGACGCGCCGCCCAGCCAATCAATGCCCGGGTAGAGACGGTGGCCACCAGTGGCTACTTTAAGCACGCCTTCGCCCGTTCCCGCTGCATTGTTCCTGCCGATGGCTGGTATGAATGGTTGACGACCGAGACCGGCAAACAACCGCACTACATTACCCGCACTGACCGTGAGCCGATCGCGTTCGCCGGCATCTACGCCGAGCGGGAGGATGGCTCGCTGGGCTGCGCGATTCTCACCGAGCCGGCGCAGGGCACTGCCGCTGAGGTTCACGACCGCATGCCGCTGATTCTTGACCACGCCAGTCTTGAGCCATGGTTTGACCCTGACCTGACCTGACCTGACCGATCGGGAGACGATCCGCCATGTGGTGCGTCATCTGGATGCTGGTCTGATCGAGCACTGGCCAGTGAGCAGAGCCGTGAACCGACCCGGCAATGATAAGGATGCGGGGCTGATCGATCCGCATAGCTTGTAAGATATTTCCTACAAAATGAAGCGGCAATTTCTTACACGAGTTCATAACCTACGTAACAACACGCTTCGCTTGTAGCGGCTACCGTTGTATGTAACGGGCAACGGAGAGCCCTACAGGGAAGGCAGAGCGACGGATTGCTCAGATCCAAGGATGCTCGAGCAGGATGCTCGAGAAGGTAGTCAAGGAAGCGAAGATTCAGCCCGGCCTCACGGCCGGGCTTTCGCGTTATAGCGCCTTCACCGATGGCAGCTCCTCCCATCGGGTTGAATAGCGCTTGGTGAGGTGGGCGCAACGCAAATGCCATGCTGCCCCGGGGCTAGGCGTGCCGAGCTTGACGGTGCCGCGGCCCATTCTGCTGTTCAGGTCATCCATCACGTTCATCAGCTTCTGGCTGTGCTGCCGTTCGGCGTCGCTTTGGGGCACTGTGGTCTGGGGCATCGGACTGGCTGGCCTTCAAGGCGGCGTAGAGGGCCGTCTTGCTGACCTTGATCCGTGCGGCGGCCTCGCGCGCCCACGCTGCCAGCCTGTGGGGTGGCAGCGTCTGGGAAGGGGCGGCCTAACAGAAAAAAAACGCCCCCTTCCTGTACGTAGAAATTTTTACGTGATTTCTTTACGCAAAACCGCCCTTCCAGGGCCTTCTGGAGGGGCGGGCTACGCGCGTAAAGAAAACGACCATATGGTGCACAGCAGCTATCGGCCAGAAGCGGTCCTTCGCACCCTTACTAACATCACGTGCTTGTCGCGTGCATGTTATTGCTAGAGATCTCCTTAATCAAATATTTTGCTAGAGATTTTGATATATCAAAACAGAAATCAAAAACCTCAGGGCTTACTTTAAATCTATCACCAATCGGTTCCACGCACTGAGTTTCATCTTTAAATTTTTTATCAACTATTCCATTTTTATGTGCGATGATATTCCTCAATCTACAGAGATAGAAAAAATCCCTGGACTTTATTGCTTTACAAGTCTCCGAATCAGACCCTAGGAGAAAAGCATACGCTGAGCCCATTGACGCAGAATTTGAACAAGCGTTTATCTCCAAAGCAACATCACCCAGCCTTTCGGAAAGATTAAACTCATGTTCTTTAAAGTGCTCGTAGGAAATATTCTTTTTATTCCAATATGGACTAGTCATCGAAGATTCAAAAAAAGCAATAGCCAAATCCTTGTCCTGATTAAGAATTGTCCTAACAACATCGCGAACAAGACTTTCAGTCGCACTCCAAAGGATAACAATACTTTGACGCAGGGTTGAGAAATTTGAAGTCGCAATAGCTTCATCTTTCTCAAGTTCATTAAGAGTTTCGACAACGCAATTCAAAATCTCCGTGTCTTCTTTTGCATCCAGCTCTTCCTTAGTCAATTTCTGTGCTTCATGTGCTATACGATCACTGTCTTCATGATATCCGCCACGCAGAGCATTTGCATGTGCCAACAGCAGATTTTTCTGAAAAACCTGATTTGCTTGCTTCTCTAACTGTGCATGTAATATGAGATTGAAAGATGACTGAACGACACAGAGCACCTCATTCATATTCGCAACGTATGTTTCAAAAACCGACTTAAGCGAATCGCTCGGCAAAGACGTGAGATCAATCTCTTCAAGCCAATGTTGTTTCCTTGTCTGTAGGAAAAAATTGCTCTTCATGCTCTTGCACCTTCTAACGCCCTGAATAACCGCCGTTTGGAACTCCAGCGCAAAACGGTCGGGTTAATTCATTTGTAATCCCACTATGCATCCTCAATAAATTCCCATGCGAGAACGCTTGTTTCTGTAATGCCGAGTTCCGATAGCTTTTTCCGGATCATTGGCAAAGTCTCTTTTGGCGCTACTATCGCCTCGATATCAGTTTTATCAAACTGAAAATCACCAATACACCTCCATTCCCGCTCGCGATAATAGGTATTTTGGGGGTCGCTATCGAAGTCAGTGATCTTTAGGAAGTTAGCCAAAAATCCGCCAACTTCCTCTTGTTTTATCTCTACCACTTCGTGTTTATTTCGCTCTGCCTGGTGCAGCATCTTCATTCCTTGCTGCTCCCAAAAACCCGGACCGCATCCAAAAAATTCACCGGCCATTCTTTGAAGTTCCGGATTGGGAATAAGTCTTTTCACAGCAGGCAAGTTCTGTTTCGGGATGTACAAAACAGGAACAAAGCTTCGATGGACTGCTTCCGCCTTAAACCCAATTGCTACTTTTCCGTAATAAGGAGAGTGGGATGGCAAGTCCTTGAGCGGGATGTCGGTTACACAGCAAAAACTATCAGTATCTAGACCATCAGCGATGGTTTCTATACACGTTGCCAGCAACTTCGAGGATTCCAGAATTAAACATAGAGTTTCACCCCCCTTTGCTGGGTCGAGAGCAACACCTTGTTCCATTATATCCTTCGGACACCGAGCAAGAGACCAGTCAACACCCTCCGGTGATCCAGTGAAATGCCAGTAAACGTTTGAATAATACCTTTGAGACATGGCTTAAAGCTTCCCTTGGGGCTAACGCCGCGCTCTGCGGCAACTTTGGAGCGCAGCGGAAAAATTGTCCGACAGCAGCGCCTTGTTCAATGCACTAAACCTTCGCCTCGGTCTGCGTTACGTGCGGAAGGTGCTTTGCTACTTCTACAACCTCGTACCGGTCATTCGAGTATATTCCAGTATCTTCGTCTTTGGATTGATATATCTTAAGCTTTGCCTCAAGCTGATCACCTGGCGCGATTGTAATTTTATGCGCAAAGAAATCGTCATAGAACTTTTCATCCAGAACAGGTGCAGAGATTTTGAAACCCCTCCAAACAAATTCCCACTTTCGTTTTGAGCGCTCAAGAATTGCTCGTTTAATGAACAGCGTAGCTGCCTCCTCAATTTCGCGAGTGGGCTCTGCTATATCATTCGGGTTACTGAGGAGGAGCATCTCTTTGCGGGAGATTTCAATTTTCGGCTGCTCGTCGGCAAGATTATTCGTAAATCCAAAGCTGGTTATATTTTGATCTCTCTCGATACCGCTTGAAATTCGAGACACGCTTTTCTTGAATTTTTCAGACTTCTGAACTTCCTTTGTTGCTTCATAGGTTGAGCGCGGAACAATAATGGTCTTGTCTCCTTGCTTAATTATAACCTCGTCGGAATTGACGTTAATTGTCACATTAGAATCCGGGGCGAGAGTATGCTCATATATGAAGCTGGCTAAAACTCCGAGTGCAATTGCTTTTAGGTTATCCTTGCTAAAGATGTTGGCGGCAGACTTGTAGGTTGTTTTGATCTTGGCTCTAAAGCTGCCCTCACCAAAGGCTTCTACAAGAACCTCAACATCGTAACCGGGGTTGATGACTGAGTTCGCGTCTTTGACTGCGTCAGCGATAGACACCAAAGTAGAAGCAAGCGTGTATGCGTTTATTTTCTTCCGCTCGCCTCCGAAGTGAAGCACCACTTCTTTGTTGTATTCTTCGATGTTGACTACTTGCACACTGCTTCCTTATGCATTGAACAGTTGTATTATATGGCATGCTTGATGTTCCACTTGAACGCGCATGCGCGTTTAACAATGTTATGCTGCGCGCTCGGCCGTGCTCATCCTATTGAAATCCCTAGGTGTCGGGTCCCGTGTGATTGACTACCCGTTTGGAAAATAATTCAGGCCGCTTGGTCTGCCATTCTTTCATCGC
>NZ_JACEFT010000065.1 GCF_013697085.1 Billgrantia kenyensis | reverse complement strand
AGACGCTTCGGCGGGCATCGAAGAGCGCTTGACAGCGCGGGCCGATTGAGTAGAATACGCCTTCCTCGCAGGGCGCTGGCGAGACCCGGGATCGACACGATCGGCGGTCACGACAGCAAGCGAGACGCTTCAGGCTTAGTGCCGTGAAGCCGCTCTTTAACAATCGATCAGGTAATTCATGTGGGCGCTTGTCGATGAGGTGGTGAGAAGTCACACCATTTCAAGGCAAGCGACTCGTCGAGACCTTCGGGTCTTTTGAGAAGCTTTGACCTTGAGCCAGGTTAGTTCCGCCTCCTTCCTTGGAAGGGCAGGGACACATTGATTTAAACTGAAGAGTTTGATCATGGCTCAGATTGAACGCTGGCGGCAGGCCTAACACATGCAAGTCGAGCGGAAACGATGGGAGCTTGCTCCCAGGCGTCGAGCGGCGGACGGGTGAGTAATGCATAGGAATCTGCCCGGTAGTGGGGGATAACCTGGGGAAACCCAGGCTAATACCGCATACGTCCTACGGGAGAAAGCAGGGGCTCTTCGGACCTTGCGCTATCGGATGAGCCTATGTCGGATTAGCTGGTTGGTGAGGTAATGGCTCACCAAGGCGACGATCCGTAGCTGGTCTGAGAGGATGATCAGCCACATCGGGACTGAGACACGGCCCGAACTCCTACGGGAGGCAGCAGTGGGGAATATTGGACAATGGGCGCAAGCCTGATCCAGCCATGCCGCGTGTGTGAAGAAGGCCCTCGGGTTGTAAAGCACTTTCAGTGGGGAAGAAAGCCTTCCGGTTAATACCCGGGAGGAAGGACATCACCCACAGAAGAAGCACCGGCTAACTCCGTGCCAGCAGCCGCGGTAATACGGAGGGTGCGAGCGTTAATCGGAATTACTGGGCGTAAAGCGCGCGTAGGTGGCTTGATAAGCCGGTTGTGAAAGCCCCGGGCTCAACCTGGGAACGGCATCCGGAACTGTCAGGCTAGAGTGCAGGAGAGGAAGGTAGAATTCCCGGTGTAGCGGTGAAATGCGTAGAGATCGGGAGGAATACCAGTGGCGAAGGCGGCCTTCTGGACTGACACTGACACTGAGGTGCGAAAGCGTGGGTAGCAAACAGGATTAGATACCCTGGTAGTCCACGCCGTAAACGATGTCGACTAGCCGTTGGGTCCTTCGCGGACTTTGTGGCGCAGTTAACGCGATAAGTCGACCGCCTGGGGAGTACGGCCGCAAGGTTAAAACTCAAATGAATTGACGGGGGCCCGCACAAGCGGTGGAGCATGTGGTTTAATTCGATGCAACGCGAAGAACCTTACCTACCCTTGACATCCTGCGAACCCTTCGGAGACGAAGGGGTGCCTTCGGGAACGCAGAGACAGGTGCTGCATGGCTGTCGTCAGCTCGTGTTGTGAAATGTTGGGTTAAGTCCCGTAACGAGCGCAACCCTTGTCCCTATTTGCCAGCGATTCGGTCGGGAACTCTAGGGAGACTGCCGGTGACAAACCGGAGGAAGGTGGGGACGACGTCAAGTCATCATGGCCCTTACGGGTAGGGCTACACACGTGCTACAATGGTCGGTACAAAGGGTTGCGAACTTGCGAAAGTGAGCTAATCCCAGAAAGCTGATCTCAGTCCGGATCGGAGTCTGCAACTCGACTCCGTGAAGTCGGAATCGCTAGTAATCGTGAATCAGAATGTCACGGTGAATACGTTCCCGGGCCTTGTACACACCGCCCGTCACACCATGGGAGTGGACTGCACCAGAAGTGGTTAGCCTAACCTTCGGGAGGGCGATCACCACGGTGTGGTTCATGACTGGGGTGAAGTCGTAACAAGGTAGCCGTAGGGGAACCTGCGGCTGGATCACCTCCTTAAACGACGTATCGCCGCCTCGCGGCAAGTGCTCACAATGAATTACCTGATCGGCCAGAGCAAAGACTGTTTGGGTCGCCGACCCAGTGGTTAGCCGGGTCTGTAGCTCAGTTGGTTAGAGCGCACCCC
>NZ_JACEFT010000064.1 GCF_013697085.1 Billgrantia kenyensis | reverse complement strand
ACAGTCTGCTCTTTAACAATGTGAATCATGCTGACAAGTTTTCTCCGCAAGGAGAAGACGAAAGTGATACGTCTCAAGCGTATCCGGCAATTGTCGTACGTAATCGCGGACCAGACCCTTTCGGGTTATATGGTCAAGCGATTAAGCGCATACGGTGGATGCCTTGGCAGCCAGAGGCGATGAAGGACGTGGAAGCCTGCGATAAGGCTCGGTGAGGTGGCAAACAACCTGTGACCCGGGCATTTCCGAATGGGGAAACCCACCCAGCACAAGCTGGGTATCCCGCACTGAATATATAGGTGTTGGGAGGCGAACCGGGGGAACTGAAACATCTAAGTACCCCGAGGAAAAGAAATCAACCGAGATTCCCCCAGTAGCGGCGAGCGAACGGGGACTAGCCCTTAAGCGGCACAACTGATAGGCGAACAGGCTGGGAAGCCTGACCATAGTGGGTGATAGTCCCGTAGCCGAAATCTGAGTGTCGTGAAATCGAGTAGGTCGGGGCACGTGAAACCTTGACTGAACATGGGGGGACCATCCTCCAAGGCTAAATACTCCTGGCTGACCGATAGTGAACCAGTACCGTGAGGGAAAGGCGAAAAGAACCCCGGAGAGGGGAGTGAAATAGATCCTGAAACCGTATGCGTACAAGCAGTGGGAGCCCCTTCGTGGGGTGACCGCGTACCTTTTGTATAATGGGTCAGCGACTTATTTTCAGTGGCGAGCTTAACCGAATAGGGGAGGCGTAGGGAAACCGAGTCTTAACTGGGCGACCAGTCGCTGGGAATAGACCCGAAACCGGGCGATCTATCCATGAGCAGGTTGAAGGTTGAGTAACATCAACTGGAGGACCGAACCAGGATCTGTTGAAAAAGATTTGGATGACTTGTGGATCGGAGTGAAAGGCTAATCAAGCCCGGAGATAGCTGGTTCTCCTCGAAAGCTATTTAGGTAGCGCCTCACGTATCACCACCGGGGGTAGAGCACTGTTTCGGCTAGGGGGCCATCCCGGCTTACCAACCCGAGGCAAACTCCGAATACCGGTGAGTGCCAGCGTGGGAGACACACAGCGGGTGCTAACGTCCGTTGTGAAAAGGGAAACAACCCAGACCGTCAGCTAAGGTCCCGAAATCCTGGTTAAGTGGGAAACGATGTGGGAAGGCTCAGACAGCTAGGAGGTTGGCTTAGAAGCAGCCATCCTTTAAAGAAAGCGTAATAGCTCACTAGTCGAGTCGGCCTGCGCGGAAGATGTAACGGGGCTAAACCAGGTACCGAAGCTACGG
>NZ_JACEFT010000063.1 GCF_013697085.1 Billgrantia kenyensis | reverse complement strand
GGTAGAGGAGCGTCGTGTAAGCCGATGAAGGTGGATTGAGAAGTCCGCTGGAGGTATCACGAGTGCGAATGCTGACATGAGTAACGACAAGGGGAGTGAAAAACTCCCCCGCCGGAAGACCAAGGGTTTCTGTTCGACGCTAATCGGAGCAGAGTGAGTCGGCCCCTAAGGCGAGGCCGAAAGGCGTAGTCGATGGGAAACGGGTCAATATTCCCGTACCTCACTGTATTGCGATGGGGGGACGAAGAAGGCTAGGTGGGCCAGGCGTTGGTTGTCCTGGTGAAAGCTTGTAGGCCAGCGATTCAGGTAAATCCGGATCGCTCTCTTCAGTGAGAAGGCCGAGAAGCGAGACGAACACCCCACGGGGTGGAAGTCATCGATGCCACGCTTCCAGGAAAAGCCTCTAAGCTTCAGATACAGTGGGACCGTACCCCAAACCGACACAGGTGGTCAGGTAGAGAATACCCAGGCGCTTGAGAGAACTCGGGTGAAGGAACTAGGCAAAATGGTGCCGTAACTTCGGGAGAAGGCACGCCGGCGTAGGGTGAAGGCACTTGCTGCTGGAGCTCGAACCGGTCGAAGATACCAGGTGGCTGCAACTGTTTATTAAAAACACAGCACTCTGCAAACGCGTAAGCGGACGTATAGGGTGTGACGCCTGCCCGGTGCCGGAAGGTTAAGTGATGGTGTTAGCCCTCGGGCGAAGCTCTTGATCGAAGCCCCGGTAAACGGCGGCCGTAACTATAACGGTCCTAAGGTAGCGAAATTCCTTGTCGGGTAAGTTCCGACCTGCACGAATGGCGTAATGATGGCCACGCTGTCTCCACCCGAGACTCAGTGAAATTGAAATCGCAGTGAAGATGCTGTGTACCCGCGGCTAGACGGAAAGACCCCGTGAACCTTTACTATAGCTTCACACTGGACGCTGATGTTGCTTGTGTAGGATAGCTGGGAGGCTAGGAACCCCGGACGCCAGTTCGGGCGGAGCCAACCTTGAAATACCAGCCTGGCATCATTGGCGTTCTAACTCAGGTCCGTGATCCGGATCGAGGACAGTGTGTGGTGGGTAGTTTGACTGGGGCGGTCTCCTCCCAAAGAGTAACGGAGGAGCACGAAGGTACCCTCAGCACGGTCGGAAATCGTGCATTGAGTGCAAGAGCATAAGGGTGCTTAACTGCGAGACAGACACGTCGAGCAGATACGAAAGTAGGTTCTAGTGATCCGGTGGTTCTGTATGGAAGGGCCATCGCTCAACGGATAAAAGGTACTCCGGGGATAACAGGCTGATACCGCCCAAGAGTTCACATCGACGGCGGTGTTTGGCACCTCGATGTCGGCTCATCACATCCTGGGGCTGAAGTCGGTCCCAAGGGTATGGCTGTTCGCCATTTAAAGTGGTACGCGAGCTGGGTTTAGAACGTCGTGAGACAGTTCGGTCCCTATCTGCCGTGGGCGTTGGATGTTTGAGAAGAGCTGCTCCTAGTACGAGAGGACCGGAGTGGACGCACCTCTGGTGTTCCGGTTGTCACGCCAGTGGCACTGCCGGGTAGCTACGTGCGGACGGGATAACCGCTGAAGGCATCTAAGCGGGAAGCCCCCTTCAAGATGAGACATCCCCGAGGCCTCGAGCCTCCTGAAGGGCCCAGCAAGACCAGCTGGTTGATAGGCCGGGTGTGGAAGCGCTGCAAGGCGTTGAGCTAACCGGTACTAATGGCCCGTGAGGCTTGACCATATAACCCCAAGGGGTCTGCGCATTGCGCACGCAATTGACGGATACGCATGGCGAGGGCAACCGCGCCAGAGACGATCGCTCAGCATGATTCCAACCGTTTTCGCCTGACGACCATAGCGAGTGGGAACCACCTGACCCCATGCCGAACTCAGCAGTGAAACCGCTCAGCGCCGATGGTAGTGTGGGGTCTCCCCATG
>NZ_JACEFT010000062.1 GCF_013697085.1 Billgrantia kenyensis | reverse complement strand
GGGCTACCAGACGCCGAGGGAGATTGAATTGGCAGCTGCGGCTTGAAAATGTGTCCGCTCTGACTTGACCAGAACAGGGTTCGGCCATGGCGAAGCAGGGGCACCAGCGGCACGATTTGCTCGAGGAGCTCGGGAGGAAGCGCCTCCGGTTCCGTCCCCACGGCCCGGAGGAAACGCTTCCCCCACTCACCATCCGATAGATCGAGATCCCACATCTCCTGAATCCTGGAGACGAGCGCCCGCGCCGCTCTATCGTGCTGCGCAAGAGAAAACGCGGGTGGCTCGAAGAGCGCCAGGGAGAGCGTCGCTTCTGGACGCCGGGCCGCAGCGAACATCGCGGCCATACCGCCATAGGAATGGCCGACAAGGTGCACGCCATCGCCCTTCAGCTCGACGACATCGTCCGCGTCTTGCAAGAAGTCTTCGCCCTTTGCCGCGGGACTCTGCCCATAGCCGCGCCGGTCCAGTGCCAGTAGCCGGTAGCCCTCCTCCGCGAGCGGTTGCTGAGCCTCCCACTCTTCCTGGCCGGTCGCCAGAGAGCCGTGTATCAGGAGAACGGGCGTGCCCGAGCCCCATGCCTCGATGCAGAGGGTACTCATTCTATGCGCCTTCTCTCTCGACTCTGTTTGCCAACTCACTCCTGGCCATCGTTTGGGCGAAGTAGCGCCCACTCGTACTCAATATAGGCGCTACCCTCCTGCACGGCGCCAGTGGCCTCGAACGCTCGCCGTGCGGACATGTTCGTAGCCTCGGTACCTGCCCAGACGAGCCGCACGCCGTCGGCTTCGCAACACGCGATCAAGGCCTGGATGAGCCGGGTGGCGACTCCTTTTCCCCGGTGCTTGTCGTTCACGGCGATGTCGTACAAGTAGACGAGATGGCCGCCTGTGGTGACGTCGGGAAATCGGTAGGCACTGAGCAAACCGACAGGCCCGGCACTCGATTCGGCAATGAACAGGTAGCAGCGCGGATCGGCGAGCCCTTCGGCAAGCTCAGCGGCGGTGGCGGCCGGGCTTTGCTGCCCTTCCAGGGCAAGGGTGTTGGCGACAGCCTTGCGCCAGAGCTCTTCCTCGCCGGTTGTCGCCCGCCGTATCTTCATGGATACCTCGCCTAAGCCGTTTAGCCTATCCCCAGAGGAAAGGTAGTTGATATCGATCAAGACCGAACAGCGGCTCTGCGGTTAGGCTTAACACTCGCGTTACATTTCTTTACCGCAAGAGTTCGCCTCCATGCGCCAGCGAGTCCCGATCCTGTAAAGTCACCCTGATGCCAGCAGGAGGCGCCGCCAGGCACTGCCACCGCGAACCGAAGAGCAGCGCGATCAGACAAGGATCCCGTGTATGCACCCTTACCAAGCGGATCAAGAACATCGACGGGCGGTGCTGCAGGCCATGCTGCTGGTCACCATCGTCAGCGCTCTTCTCTTTGCGGCTCTCAACTTTCCCGATGGCATGTTCCTGGTCGCATGGATCCAGGTTGCCCTTGCCGCCTTCGCCGCCGGCTTGCTGGTGGTGGTTCGTCGCACCCAGCGAGTTCAGGCATGGTGCCTGCGCTTCATGCTGGTGCTGCTTTCGGCCACGATCCTGCTGCTGAGCCGCCCGGACATCTCGCCGTACGCCTTCATCTGGCTACTGGTCATCCCGCTCGTCACCCATCTCCTGCTCGGTTCCAGGCTGGGTCTATGGCTCTCATTGGGCTATATGGGGGCCGGCGGCGCCATCTACCTGTACCGCTTTGGCGCCAGCCCCGAACTCGTGCGGGTGGAGGTACTGGCCAACGCCGTTATCGCCGCACTGACCACCCTGGGCATGTCGCACTTCTACGAACGCACCCGCGAGCGCTCCGAGCTGAAGCTGACGCGGCTGGCGACCGTCGACCCGCTGACCGGGCTGGCCAATCGCGCGCGTCTCATCGATGTCTTTCACTGGGAGCAGGCACAGGCGCGGCGCAAGGGAACCCCGCTCTCGTTGCTGATGCTGGACCTGGATCGCTTCAAGCGGATCAACGACGAGCACGGTCACGAGGCCGGTGACACGGTATTGGTCGCCTTCGCCCGTATGCTGGAAAAGCGCCTGCGGGAGACCGACCTGATCTCACGCTTTGGCGGCGAGGAGTTCCTGGTGCTGTTGAACAACACCGATGGCAAGCGTGCTCTCGCCATTGCGGAGGAACTGCGCCAGAGCCTGGAGCAGTTGGCCATCGAGCATCAGGGCAAGATCCTCAAGCTCACCGTCAGCATCGGCGTCGCCGAATACGGTCCCGACGGGATGGACCTGGATGCGCTCAGCCGAGTCGCCGATGAACGGCTTTACCAAGCCAAGGCAAAGGGCCGCAACCGCGTCTGTGGTGGCCCTGCCCTGAGGGCCGGCGTCGAGCGAGAAGCGGCAGCCGACGCGACCTCCTAGGCTCGAATGGCCTCGTCACAGGGCTTCTCTCCGGGTAGATTCGTCTCAAGCGACACGACGACCTACATTCGCCATCGACGACCTGGAGCCCGACCATGTCTCGTGCTATCGATATCCCCGCTGCCGACGGCACCATTGACGCGCATGTCTTCACGCCGGCGAACGCCGACCGCCCGCTTCCGGCAGTGGTGCTGTTCACCGACATCGGTGGCCTGCGCCCCTGCTATCACGAGAAGGCCCAGCAGGTGGCGGACAACGGCTATGCCGTGCTGATGCCCAACGTCTACTACCGCAGTGCGCGCGGCCCCGTGGTGCCGGAGGGCAAGTCGTTCCGCGACCCGAACGTGCGCCCCACGCTATTCGGCTATGCCGGCCTGCTCACCCCCGAGGCGCAGTCCCGCGACTTCGCCGCCCTGCTGGGCTGCATCGACAAGGAAGCGGAGTTCGCGAACGGCAAGCTGGGCGTGGTCGGCTACTGCATGACCGGCGCCTTCGCGCTGCGCATGGCGGCCGAACATCCTCACCGTGTGGCCGCCGCGGCGGGTTTCCACTCGGCCAACCTGGCAGCCGCCGGCGACGCGAACAGCATTGTGCACGTGATGGACAGCATCGAGGGGCGTGTCTACCTCGGCCACGCCGACAAGGACGACCTGCTGCCCCCCGACCAGATCGCCCGCGTGGACGAGGCGCTGGCCAGGGCCGGCGTGCATTTCACCACCGAACTCTACAGGGGCGCCGCCCATGGCTTCACCGCCAAGGACGCCCCCTCCTATGACGCCGCTGCCGATGCCCTGCATCACAAGCGCATCGCCATGCTGCTGGAGGAGACGCTGTAGGAGAGGCTATTGAAACAATAGCGGCCCCGATGGAGGGGCCGCTGAGATGGAAGTGCGGGATTGGATCTGATTGCTCTGCCTTGGCTTGTTTCAGCCAAGAGCAGGCTTTAAGAATAGTCTGATGTAACGCCCGCAATAACGGGCGCGAGCAACGAGCACCCAGCGGCCACAGGGAGCAAATGTCATTGCTTCATTGGTTCATTGGTTCATTCACGGCGAGCCAGTAAAAGTCCAACCCCCGCACTACCAAACAATCCCGCACACATTCTATTGAAAAGACGACGCATAGAAGGGTGGGAGAACCAATGGCGCAATGCTTTGCCGAAAAAGGCATACCCGGCTATTGCCACCCACTCAAGGACTAAAAACAGAACACCTAGAATAAAAAACTGTAGCCAAACGGAGCCTGCAGGATCAACAAACTGAGGCAGGAAGGCAGTAAAAATCAGAATAGCCTTAGGGTTGCCAGCCGCCAGCAAAAACTCCTGTCTCGCGAGTTGGAACAGGCTTTTCCCTCCCAGCGCCTCGCCCACACCGTCAGTTGGATCTGCGGTCCAAAGCTGATAAGCCAGCCAGAGTAGATAGAGTCCTCCCGCGACTTTAATAACGAAAAACAACCGTTCGGACGTATACAGCACTGTTGCCAGCCCTGTCGCGGCGAGCGTGATCATGCCTACGAATGCAACCAGCCGCCCAATACCTGCGTAACAGGCGGTTCTGACCCCATAACGCTTGGCGTTCGCCATCGAGAGTAGATTATTGGGGCCTGGCGCCATGTTCAAAGCAAAACATGCTGGTATGAATAGCAAAATAGCCATTAGCGACACGGCTGGCTCTCCTTATTGAAGGCTTTGCTCATCGAAAAATAGCGAGCGCTATCGAATTTTTCTAGGTGCAGCAACTTGCTGCACGGTGCAACCCATCGCTATGACGTTTGTCCCTTGATCGCCTGGAAGATCTTCGGCCAGTCTTCATGATGCAGTTCATGCCCCGTGCCTTCCAGTGTCAGCATTTTCGAACCACGAATCGCATCTTTCAGTGCCAAGCCGTGCACATAAGGAAGCACAGGATCCTCTGTGCCGTGAATGATCAAGGTTGGCACGGCGATCTCACTTAATCTCCCGAGCCATTCCTCGCCACCTCCTAAGGTAGCGTGGTTGAATGTCGTCAGTATATTCGGCGTACGATCGAAATTTAACTCAGCGGTCCTCTGAGTCCTCTCAGCGTCAAACACATGTGCAGTACCTGAGTTGATTCGCCACGCACCAACCTAGTACTTCTTTCATACTTGAATTGCCTTCGGGTGTTACGTGTAAGGCAAACGCTGCCCACCGCCACGCTGCGACCGGCTCCAGAGCGGCGTGCCCGCCGCCCGCAGAAAGGCGCTCATTCGATAAGCGGGCTAGCCGCCTTCATGCAGGACGCTTTGCGAGGAGAGCCCACACACCAGCGGCTGACAGCAGCGAACCTCCTGCCAGGTTGAAGCACCGTTGTGCCCGTGGCAAGGCCAGCAGCTTTCTCGCCGAGCTGGCAAATACTGCATACAGCGCTGCATTGAGCGCGGCCATAGCTACGAAGGTGACGGCAAGAACCCAAAGCTGTTGCGTGACGGCCGCGCTCGGATTGATGAACTGCGGCAGAAAGGCAACGAAGAATACGATGCCCTTCGGATTGAGCGCAGTGACAAGGTAGGTATTAACGAACAGCCTCCAACGTGATCCCGGCGTGGCCGACGCAGCCAGCTCGACGGGAGAGATACCAGCGCAGAGGAGTCTGATGCCAAGGTAAAGCAAGTACAGTCCGCCAGCCCACTTGACGACCGTAAACCAGAAAGCCGAAGTGGCCAGCAGTGCGCCCAAGCCGAGAAGCGAGACCACCAGGGCCGTTGAATCGCCAAGTGCAACGGCAGCGACGAGCGGCACGTTCGCTCGCCGGCCATGTGCCATGGAGTAGCTTATGACCGTAAAGATGGTCGGGCCAGGAATGACGAGAAGCACCGCGGATGCAGCCACGAAGGCAAGCCACAGCTCGATGGACATGGTAGAACTCCCTTTATGCGGCTAACGCCTGAGTTAACTGCCACCGCGCCCCAGTAGCCAGAGGGCCAACAGCGTAAGCGCTCCACAAACCCCATCTTCTGCAGCTGATTAGCACGCGTCAGACTGGTGTCTCCTGATCCCAAGGAGGAC
>NZ_JACEFT010000061.1 GCF_013697085.1 Billgrantia kenyensis | reverse complement strand
CGCGGCGATGAAAGAATGGCAGACCAAGCGGCCTGAATTATTTTCCAAACGGGTAGTCAATCACACGGGACCCGACAATTAGGTATTCCGCCGCTTGAGTCTCCAGCTCCTGGCGTTGCTCGGTTAGCGTGAGATAGCGTCGTAGCTGCAGTTGGAAGGTTCCGACCGCTAGCGAGTGTGGAGCAACAGGTAACCCCATGCTGGCATGGGCCGTTTCATAGAGGCCTTCCAGAAACTGCTGCTTGGCGACCTTGCGACCAACACACTCCCAGGCAGCCTCGACGAAGGCCTCGCGGCTTAATGCCATGATGCTTGCGGGGGTCGGGAACGCTAGCAGGAAACGACAGAACCAGATGGCACGAGAGGTGCACAAGTAGCGCTCCATCTCCGGAAAGTACAAAGTCAGGTAGTGGTTAACCAAACTGTGTTGGCAACGGGTCCGCGCCTGTGATATCTGCTGGTAGGTGTTCGAGATTTCTTGGAGATCAAAGTACCCCTCTCGCAGCGGATCATGAAACGGCTGTGACATGCCATGGGTCAGCAAGTACATCAAGACACGCGCATCCTTGCGATCGTGCTTGTCCCACGAGGTATACAGTGCTTCCCGAACGCGAGCGCAGGCCAGGGAGGAGGCCAGGTGCACCTGGATGCCCGCCTGTGCCAACCAGTAGGCAATCGGCCGATGGAAGTCCGCTGTAGGCTCCAACACCGCTAGCACCGTTTCCTTCTGTTGTTTCAAGAACTGGATCAGCTCGTCATGGCCGGCGCGTGTGTTAGCCACCTTGTAGGCCTTCTCACGCCCTTCCGGCCAGCGGATCAGGACATCGTGGTAGCGCTTGGCGATGTCGATCGCGACACAGAGGGTGTCTGGCGTAAGCTTAGGGGAGGCAGTCATCGTTGGTCTCCTTGTAGTGATGAGGGTCACACAAGGAACTTTTAGGCCACGATGGCTGCCCCCGAGCACGGGTTCCGGAGGTACTACGGTTTGGTTTTCAGCAGCCGGCACTACACGGCGACAGTGAAGGCCTATGGGTTGACCCAAGAGTTCACGACGCCGTACACGCCGGAGCAGAACGGGCTCGTCGAGCGCTTCTTCCGCTCACTGAAGGAAGAGTGCATCTGGCTGCATCGGTTCGAGTCGCTGGGCCAAGCCAGAGCGATCATCGGCCGCTGGATTCGGTACTACAACGAAGAACGGCCACACCAGTCTCTGGGCTATGTGGCACCCCGAGCACACCCGGCATTAGCTGCGTAGGGTGTGCAGAAACCAGGGGGTCATTACACAGCGAGCTATTCGATTTAGTCGCCTATCTGTTGCGCCAGTACTGGCTCACCGCAGCAGATCGCCAGCACACTGTCACTCATGTTTCCCGGTGATAACCGCCGCCAGGTCTCTCACGAGACCATCTACAACGCGCTCTATGTGATGCCCCGAGGTTCTCTAAAGAAAGAGCTCATCGCCTGCTTGCGGCAGGGCAACGGCAAGCGTCGGCCGCGCAGCCGCGGTAAAGACCGGCGTGGCCAGATCCCGGATCTGGTTAGCATTCATATGCGGCCGCCCGAGATCGAAAACCGCCTGATACCCGGTCACTGGGAAGGTGACCTGATCATGGGAACCAACAACCGATCCGCTGTCGGCACGCTGGTGGAGCGAACCACGCGCCTGGTGATACTGTGTCGGCGACAAGCTGAACGAGGTCCCACGCACCTTGCGGCTCTCCATGACCTATGACCAGGGCAGGGAGATGATGCAGCATGTCGAGATCACACAACGGAACGAGACGGCCATCTATTTCGCCGATCCCCATAGCCCGTGGCAACGAGGCTCTAACGAAAATGTCAACGGTTTGTTGCGGAAGTACCTGCCGAAGGGCACGGACCTATCGGTCTATAGCCAGGAAGAGCTCGATGCCATTGCGGATTCATTGAACACACGACCGCGCAAGTCATTGGACTGGCGAACGCCTCTGGAAGGCTATTCCGAGGTGCTCAATAATTCAGTCGCTGGACCGGACACCCTTCAATAGGGTTGCGCTTGGAGCTTGACACAGCCCAAACATTAACTCTCACACAATAAAACACCATTACATTATCATATTGCTTCTACGTAATAAAAAAATTCCGTTAATATGGAAAGTAACGCCAACAAGGAAGCAACAGCGCGTTCACTCTTCAGGCATTTCAATCTAAAAAACAATACAAACAATCACTTAACGCCACGCGCCTCGAATTTTCAACTTAGCTGTACTTTAGTACAGCGTGCCAACCAGAGTTTACTTTGGTATACATGGAAACACTTAGTAGGAAACTGTTAATCAGTATATGGGTTGGAATAAATGCGACAAAATAAGTTAAAATATTCTCAATATGGCTTATCCGATTGATTACATTGAAAACAAGAAAGCAGATGAATAAAAGCCCCCCTAATGACCCATAAGACAGGGCATGTTAATTTGCGCAATTTAGTTGGCATACGTCAATGTATAAGCCATCAAGTTAGGTAGCAGATACAAGTAACCAATAGCATTACAATTGCCAAAACCAAATATAAGATTATGCAACGATCAGGCTCAAGGAAGAAAAATGAGATCCTCTTTAAAAACCAGTCATACAAGAATCGGTGTAATCGGCGGCATCGGGTCTAGAGCCTCGATAGCTACATATAGCTTGCTCATGGAAGAGCTTTCTAAAAACGCACGCGATGTCGTTATTATTAATCTTCCAATCGAAAACATTTTCGAATTTATGTCAGACCAAATCATGGAGTCTGTATATCATACTATAGAACAGTTGTCTCATGTCGGAGCTAAACTGATCGGCATTCCGTGCAATACCATACATAGACATGCAAAAACTATATCTAAGAAATGTTTGAATTATGATGTGACTTTTGTTGACATTATTGATGAGTCAGTATCAATGATATTAAAAAGAGACTGCAAAGTTGCTGGAATAATTGGAACTCCAATAGGTATAGAGTTATACAAAGAGTCTTTAGAATCCGCTGGAGTAGAAGTACTAATACCAAATTACAAGCAACAAGAAATTATCAATGAAATTATTAGGATTGCACTAACTGATGAGTTTCATCAGAGCAAGGTGCACCGAAGAATACAATTGGAACAAATTTCAGCTGACTTTTTGTCAAAAGGAGCAGATTGTATTTTACTAGGATGCACAGAGCTTCCTCTCTATTTCGAAAACTCTATTCCTGAAAAATACATCTCAACAATCCATGCTCTAGTAAGCGGACTGGTTGAACATATGCGTAACAAGGAGGACGTATGCGCGTAGGATTATTATTTGGCGGGTGGTCTTATGAGGCCTTTTTGTCAGCGACACCGGCGATTGAAAAGTCCCTAATACGGAATGGCCATGATGTTGTTTTGATTGACTGTGCAAATAACATGCTCCCTTCCATACTAAAAGAAAGCAAGATCGAAGTTGCCTTCCTTTCTAGTCATGGATATTATCATGAGGATGGCAGATTACAAGGTATATGCGACTGGATTGATTTACCATATACAGGTGCAAATCATTTTTCCTCAGCCATATGTATGAATAAAGAATTATTCAAACATGCCATCTCGGGATTCAATGAACACAACACACCATATGCAAACATCAAGTCTCTAGAGGACTTGAAAAAAGATAATGTTAATCATGTCTTCACCTTAGGGAAAGCAATAATTAAACCAATTACATCTGGTGCATCCATTGGGATTAAAATTATAGAGCATAAAAATCAACTTGAAGAAGATCTAGTAAAATTGTTAGGTGATTACGGAGAGTGTATAATAGAGCCATTTATCGAAATAAATAGGGAATTTTCTATAGTTGTGCATGACTTACTAGGGGAGATAGAGGTCATGGATATTTGTGAAATATTGACCAATGGAGATTTTTTCGACTTTGAAATGAAAAACGGCTACCAAGATATCAAAAAAACAATCCCTGCAGAACTGGACGAACAACTAGAAGAAAAACTGAAAATAATATCTAAATCCGTCTATGAGAAATTGGGTGTTGATGGGGTAGCCAGAATAGATATTCTGGTAGATTCTACAAACAGAATCAATATACTTGAGGCAAACACACTGCCAGGGCTGATGCCTCAGTCAGTTGTTCCCTCTGTGTTCAGTAACCAAGGCATAGAATACGACAAGCTAATAGAAATGATACTAATGAGGTCATTCTCACCAAAAAGATTTACTTCAAAGAAACAATATGGGAATCAGCCAAAACTTTCTATTGATGTTTTAATGTGATCGGATGATTATTTTTCTATCAAAAAAGCCAGCGTACGCATGAAATCCCGAAGCTGCTGATTATACGGATCCGATTTCATGACTTGTCACGAATTGGATCCGAACTCTAATATATGATAAAAACCGTCCTCTAAACCTAGACTTACCAAACCATCGGCACGTGGAGGCCCTCGCAATTAACCTGAGAACTGTTTAGTAACTATAAGTCCTGACGCTCTGCTTATAGACACTACGATTAATAATCGTCCTAGGCGAATTATGTCGCACTTGAATACTGACAGAGAAACAAATATGAATCTTCCGAGAGCATTCCTTCCTGTTTTGCTTGTTGTGCTATGGGCAGGAAATTGGCCCGCTTCACAACTTGCTTTAACTGAGATTCCACCTATCACCTTTAGGTTAGTAACACTATGGGGTGGCACAATAGTTATGATTGTTTTTTGCCTTATGGATAAAGAAAATTTATTTGCCCCGATGAAAGAGTGGCCCCTACTGTTATTGCTGGCATTTTTAAACGTCGGCCTTTTCAATATATTATCAGCATTTTCTATTGCAGTGCTGGAGGGTGGGCGAGCCGCGCTGATAGCCTTCACTATGCCTGTTTGGGTTGTTTTTATACAGCTACTACTAGGGGAGAGATATCAGCTTCATCAACTAATAGCATTGACATCAGGAATATTTGGCATCACGCTAATCATCTACTCTATAATTATAGATCCTGGATTTAGTGCTGTAGCTTCTGGACTTATGGCAGTGGCAGCCCTCTCATGGGCTACAGGATCAGTTATGTTAGCTAGGAGCCACCTTAGCGTGAACGGTAAAGCCTTGACTATGTGGATGTTGCTTATTAGCGGTCTATTAACAATATTTTTCCTTCCAATTCAATCTCAGCCTTTATTTAGCTTCCCTGTGAGTCTTAGAGGTTGGTTAGGACTTGCCTACAGTACCTTGATAGGCATGGCGGTATGTCAAGGCTTATGGTTCTATTTGCTAACACAAATCGAAACTTCGAGGGCGGCGATAATTTTGCTTGCCATCCCACCCGTTGGTACATTACTGAGTTGGTGTGTGCTTGGTGCGGCTCTAAATACTCTGGATGCGCTCGCCTTACTTTTGTTACTTATTTCGGCTTTATTGTCGGCAAGATTTGGGAAGCAGGTAAAAAACCATACTTCTACTTTGAAACCAAAGAAGATCCAATAGGCCATTGCTGATACCCAGCACAATGAATTAAATAACATTTAAAACCTCATAACGTTTTGCATTACGCTGGCCGGCGCCTCCCGCTGCGCTACCTCAGCGAAATCACACTGCAGCCTTGTTCTCAGCCGGAGTGACGATTGGATCTCGATAGCCGAACACCGGGGCGCTTGGCGCCCCGGCCTCGTCCCTGTAGCCTCTGTCAGTCGGCGCGTCGTCGCACGGACACGGCCGCTACCCGATAAATCGCAGGAACGTCGATATGCTGATCAAATCCGTACCCAGCGCCGAGGCACCTCTCGACCTCCTGCTGGAAGCCGATCCCTCGCTAGACGCCATCAGGCGCTACCTTGAATCCTCGATCTGTCATGTCGCGACAGTCGAGGAGGAGATCGTGGGCACTTATGTCATCCAGCCCCTCGACGATGACGTTCATGAACTGATGAACATTGCCGTCGCCCCGGCACATCAGCGCAAAGGCATTGGCGCACGGCTACTGGATCACGCCATCGCAACGGTTCGCGAAGCGGGTGCACGGCGCCTCGAACTGATCTTACCCAGCATTGGTGGACACTGGTTTAAGCGATCATTCGGTCCTCGAAGGCCTCTGGGCTGATCATCCCGATCGCACTGTGCCGGCGTTGCCGGTTGTAGTCCAACTCAATGTACTCGAACACCTGCCGTCGCATGCCTTCCCGGGTCGCGAATCGCTCGCCGTGAATGGCTTCGACCTTGAGACTGTGAAAGAAGCTCTCGGCGCAGGCATTGTCATAGCAGTTGCCCTTGGCGCTCATGCTGCACCGGAGGCCGTGCCGGGTCAGCAACGACTGGTACAGGAACGAACAATACTGGCTACCACGGTCACTATGCACGATGACTCCCTTGGGCATCTTGCGGCTCCACAGCGCCATCTGGAGCACGTCGCCGACCAGGTCTGCCGTCATGCGCTCGCTCATCGCCCAGCCGATCACCTTGCGCGAGTACAGATCAATCAGTACCGCCAGGTAGAGCCAGCCTTCACCGGTCGCCAGGTAGGTGATATCGCCGACCCATTTCTGGTTCGGTGCCGTAGTGCTGAAGTCCTGCTCCAGCAGGTTTGGGGCGACTGGCAGGCCATGCCGTGAATTCGTCGTGGCCTTGAACTTGCGAGCGGCTTTCGCCCGCAGGTTCTGCCGACGGAGGCTGGCAGCCACGGTATTGCGGCAGATGGCTACGCCAGCATCGTTCAGGTCATGGGTCAGCCTGGGAGCGCCTGAGCGTCCCTTGCCCTGTTCGAAGGTCTGAGCCACACGCTGATCGGTGATCGCTTGACGTCGGCGGCGGGGAGACGGTTCACCACCCCGCTGTCGCCAGGCGTAGTAGCCGCTGCGGGCGACGCCGAGAAACGCGCACATCCGTTGAATGCTGAAGGCCTGACGATGCTGCTCAATGAAGGCGTACTTCACTTCAGGCTCTTCGCGAAGTACACCGCGGCTTTTTTTGCGATTTCAAGCTCTTCCGACTTCTCAGCCAGCTGCCGCTTGAGCCTCGCGTTCTCTTCAGCCAAGGTCTGCTCGCGAGCTGAGGCACTCTGCTGCTGCTGAGCCTTCGCGCGCCATTGATAGAGCTGGCTGGGTTGAAGACCTAGCTCACGAGCGGCGGCACTGGCCCCAACACGGTCAGCGAGTGCCAGGGCCTCGTCCTTGTAGGCCTGGGAGTATGAACTGCACCCCGAAAGTTGGACACCCAATCCAACCTTCGGGGTTTTTCTATGAGGAACAAGTACAGCGACGAGT
>NZ_JACEFT010000060.1 GCF_013697085.1 Billgrantia kenyensis | reverse complement strand
GGCGATAGCAATGAGGCATGGCAACACGATACCTGATGGGTCAGGTGTTGCACTTGGTCATTGAGACCGCCATCTTTTAGGCAGCGCATATGGTGAAGTGTGACGGTATTTACCTGACAGTCGGCCGCTGAAAAGCAAAGTGGTCATAGTGCCCCCCGTGGGTTATAGAACGAGTGTCTGACGCTCGGCTGTAACACCATGAGGAAACGACTATGACCACCGAAGAAAAGGTAGCACGTCGCAAGCTCAGTCTCCTAGAACTGGCCAAGGACCTGCAGAACGTCAGCAAGGCCTGCAAGGTCATGGGCTACTCCCGGCAGCAGTTCTATGAAATCCGTCGCAACTATCAAGCCTTCGGCTCTGAGGGGCTGATCGACAAGCTCCCAGGGCCGCGGGGGCCGCATCCCAATCGCGTCAGCGAAGAGATCGAAACGGCCATTCTCGAGCACAGCCTGGCCTTCCCCACTCACGGCCCGGTTCGTGTCGCGCAAGAACTGGCCCTACGAGGCATTCAAGTTAGCTCTACGGGCGTCAGAGGCGTCTGGGGGCGTCATGACTTGCTGACCCGCCATGAACGCCTACTGCGGCTCGAGAGGGCTACACGCGAGCAGAAGATCGAGCTGACCGAAGATCAAGTCCGCCACCTGGAGCGGTTCAGCCCCGAGTTCCGCGAACGGCATATCGAAGTCCACCACACCGGCGAACTGGTCGCCGTCGACACCTTCTTCGTCGGCACCCTCAAGGGGGTTGGCAAGGTCTATCTGCAGTCCGTCATCGACTGCTTCAGCCGGCTACGCCTGGGGCCGCCTCTACACCAGCAAGCTGCCCATCACGGCCGTGCATGTGCTCAATAATGACGTGCTGCCCTTCTTCGAGGCTCACAACGCCAAGGTCAGCACGGTACTCAGCGACAACGGCCGAGAATTCTGCGGCCGTAAGGATCAGCATCCGTATGAGCTGTTCCTTCAGCTCGAAAAAATCGAGCACCGCACGACCAAGGTTCGGCGCCCGCAGAGCAACGGCTTCGTCGAGCGACTGCATCGCACCCTGTTGGACGAGCACTTCCGCATTCAGGGGCGCACCAAGTGGTACGAGGCCCTGGAAGAGATGCAGCAGGACCTAGACGACTATCTGGTCACCTACAACACGAAACGGCCGCATCAGGGCCGCAACATGAAGGGGGCGACGCCTTATGCCGTCTTCAAGAAAGGACTCCCCAAAGCGACGAAGAAGGAATCCAGGAAAACGGCAGAAAACACTGCTTAACTATAGGGAGCCCATGGGGGCATGTGTCAGGTGAATACCATCACTGTACACCCCGTGATATCTCAACTTAAGCCAAGCCCACTTATGCTTCAATGTCACCATTTACAATTATATCTAGAGAAGCGATGCGGTCGTCACTCCAAAACATAAACATGGCCATCGATGCTGCCAAAATAAACACGCCCATCGACTACAGCTGGAGCGGATGCTATACCTGCACCCGTTTCGTAACGCCACTTCAATTCACCGGCATGGCGATCAATAGCATACAAATGATGGTCGTGGCTGCCAAAGTAAATCATATCTCCAGCAATCGCAACTGCGGAATTTATACTACCTGCTGTCTCAAACCTCCACTGAAGCTCACCTGTAATAGCGCTAAGGGCGTTCATATAACCTGACCTACCATCACCCAAAGCATAATCACCAAAATATATAACATCATCAACCAAACTTAATGATGCCATAGCTGGAAACTCAATAACAAAAGAATCCTCCTGCCTTCCATTTTCTTTGTTTATCTTCAAAATCGATGACTCATCACGCCCAACAACAGTGGCATAAATACAACAATCATCAATAACAGGAGTGCTAAAAGAATTTTCTTTTTCACTCAAAGAAGACAAACTCCACAACACCTCACCTGTCTCCGCGTGAAAAGCATAAATAGACTGAGCATTATCTTGAATAAAAAGCGTACCATCTGATACCAGAGGCTGGCGACTTCCCCCCTGTATAGAATGCCTCCAAAGCTCATTCCCGGTTTCTAGATCCAAGGCAAAAACGTGCTCCGACATAGAGGTCAAAAACACCTTCCCCTCATAAATTGTAGGTGCGTCCATTCCAGAAAGGTCGTCAGGCTCAAACCGCCAACGCTCCTCTCCCGATATACGATCAAGTGCTACCAGATAGCTTGCCTCATCATCTCTTGAGAATCGCCTGCCAACAAGAATCAAATCTTCGCTCAGGGCCATTTGAAAGCTGGGTTGCCCTCCTAAATTTTTCTCCCATACAAGTGACCCATCAGTTGCACAAGCAGCATACACTCCGCCTTCAAAGTCGCCAAAGTATGCCACACCCTCATCAACTAAAACTGTACCCACAACAGGTGCTCCGGCATCAAATTTCCACGCCAGCATAGGCTCTTTCTCAGGCCCAACGTCATCATAGACACCTGTTCTTTCTAAATTCGACTGATACATCGAAGAATTAGCCGAAACAAAATAGGCGACATTACAAAAAACAAAAAAACAAAAATTAGCACTGAAGATTTTTTTCTTACCAACAACTTTTCATCAGCCGCCATAACAAATGACCCTTTCAAATTCAACACCTAGTTTACCTACGTTTACTCGGAGCTTCTAGATCACCAATCGAAGGCTCAAGGCAGCTTTGGTATATACCCCTTAGCTGACCATCAATAGCAGTATGCCGTGATGAATTTTGCCGAGCAATTTCTACAACCCTATCTTGGTACTGCCTATCAGCTTGATCCAAGCACGCATTGTACTCTCCTTCTGCTGGCAAACCGGTTAAAACCTGCCTATTGAATTTGTCGCTCTCACAACCACGAATTTGGCTAGTCCTTGCTTCATCAGCCATGTCAAGTTGCTGCTCCACGATTGCGGGGAGCTGAGATACGCTACTTGCTGCTGCGAGATATTGCGCCGCACACCAAGCGTCACCTCTTATTTTTTCTGCTCCTATCAGCAATCGAAGCCCAGACAACCCCAGCGGATCCACCATTCCGGTCGGGTTGCTGACATAACCATACAGGTTGGTACCGCCATTCAGGCCAATCGGGTCCTGGCTGATGTACCTGCCCTGCTGTGGGTCGTAATAGCGGTGCCGGTTGTAGTACAGCCCACTCTCTTCATCGTACCACTGACCCTGGAAGCGGATCGGCTGGGCGGTGCGACCCTGTTCGTTGGTGACCGCGGCCCAGTCGTCGGGCTGGGCTTGCCACAGGGTGTCGCCCCGGGGCGTAACGAGCTGCATGGGTGTGCCCAGGGCATCGGTGACATAGGCACTGATCTGCTTGGCTGCGCCATCACCGGCCTGGTCGATTCGAAGCATGGGCACGAAGCTGCCGGGCTCGTAGACCACGGTAGTTTGGTGGCGCTCTTTCGCTTCGTGCACGAGCCGGTCGCCATCCCAACCGTAGTGGGTGGTGGCGGTCGTGCCATTGGCGTGATGGACGGTCTTGCTGATGCGTCGCCCCAGGGCGTCGTAGCGGTAGCGGGCTTCTTCGGTCGCTCCCTGGGCGCTGGTACGGGTCAATCGTACCAGGCGGTTGGCACCGTCGTAGCCAAGGCTGAGCCGCTCGCCATTGGGAGCCTCGCGCTCGATCAGGTTGCCGGTGCCATCGTGACGATAGCGGGCACCGTCGAGCTGGGTCAGGCGGTTGTCAGGCTGAGCGCTGGCTTGGCCTTCGAGGCGGTTGCCGGCGGCATCTACCGGGTAGCGGTGGGCGCGGTCACCGTGCTGACTGGCGATCAGACGGCCTGCCGCGTCGTAGCTATAGGCGATGACCGGGCTGGCACTGCCCTGACTGCGGAAGCTGAGCCGGCCGAGGGCATCGTAGCGGTAGTGCTGCTCGCCTTTGGCGCTGCCGGGGCCGCGCAGGCTGAGGTGATCCAGTTGGCCAAGTGCCGTGTAGCCACGCTCGAGAATCAGCGGTTGGGGCTGATCGGCGCTGCTCAGGCGGCGCTGGGTTTCACGGTGCAGGGCATCGGGTTCGAGGGCGAGTTCGAGGCCCAGGCCAGGGGCGCTGAGGCCGTGCAGGTGACCGCTGCCGTAGGTGTGCCAAGCGAGTTCGGGCAGCTCGCCGTAGCGGCTGGCTTGCCACGCTACCGCCAAGGAAGACAAACAGATGCCTTCCCCGGCGATGAGGAGTGTGAATCAAACAGTATCAGGACTTTGAAGACAGCCATTGAGTGAGCCATCTTATGCTCATTCAGGGAATCTCTCGCCGATAAAGAGAATATCCTTCCACTCTCCAGCGGGTGCCGGTCTGCACGTCGTAATACGCACCTTGCGAGCTACTGCCTTCATCCTCGATTTTCCAACTTGCGCCCCCATCGTAACTGACTGCGGTAACATTTCGGCTCAGTAAACTGGATTCATCAATTCCATCGAATAGCAGACCATCGCTCGGGGTCAGGTATAATGCGTAGCCTTTCAGCTCAGGCGGGAACTCGTGTAGTTCATGCAGGGTATCTTCATTCCAGCTCCATACGACGCTTGGTCGAGGCGCGTCTCGCTCATCTGAGGGAAGTGAGAAGTATGGAGCACCTTGAGTAGCAAGCACGTAGACATTGCCTTCCGTATTGGCAGCGATATCCATTACGACATGGCCGGGGATAGTGAAGGCTTGCTCGGAAGTGTCCTCGCCCCAAGGCAGCGCGTGGATCCGGCTGACATCGGCGGCGTGATCATAGAAAGCCATACGTAGCACGTTATCCTGGCCAAGTGCTACCAAATCGAACTGTTGGCGAGGGTTCTCCGGATTTCGGGAACCTTCAGGTACCGGCAGCTCATCCCAATGATCACCACCATCTCTCGTACGCCAGACTCTGGGCCCCCAGCCGATCAGATAGCCGCGCTGAGCATCGATAAAGCGCAGGAAGGTAATGTTCTGGTCCTCAGGCCAGCGGAGCTTTTCCCACTCCTGACCTTGGTCAGTGGACTTAAAAAGCTGGGTAAGCTGAGGCAGGAAACGTTGTCCGGGTATATTCTCTTGGGTACGATCCGTCCAGCCAGTGGCCAGATAGATAGTGTCCCAGTTTGGCGATAGCCACCAATCAGCCTGTTGGGCCGGCTCTTCAAAGCGCGAGGATATCTGGCTATCCAACTCTCCAGCTAGAATACGTACTGAACGACGATTGGCTCGCTCTGATGGGCTCGCCATCCAAGATTCGCTATACTCGAGACTGACTCCAGCCTCAATTTCTTCATCTGTTCTTGGTTTGTAAGTAGTTTCAGGCTTGGTTAGCTTCATTGTGATCACAGATTTTTCGTAAATACGAAAATCCCCGACCCCGTAAGGCTTATCTTCTCTCATAAATTCATTGCTAACCTTGCTCCACATCCCTTCGCCTCCAAAGCCATACCCTATCACTAGGATAACCACAATTGCTAAACACAACCCTCGCCATAACCATCGCATAATATCTTCTCACTTAGCGTCGGCGTCGAATCAATGAACGTAGAGCATTTTCAACGGCATCGCCGGCACTCCGTACCGAATCGGCGACATTATTATACGTATCTACCGCCACCTCACCAACAATCTCAACGCCTTCTAGAGCGATGCCTCTTATTCCTTTTTCACCGTACACCTCCACACCACTGTCGACGGCTTGCCGCCAAGTCTCACCGTCTAACCACTCCTCAACGTCAGGCTGACCACCTATTTTAGCCAAATCATCAAGGCGAAGGTCTGCCAGCCCAGCATCGAGATAAGCTGGAACATGGGTGTTAAAGGCAAACGTCTTGAAAGTAGCATTGTCTACCTCAAGTTCATACTGGGCAACTTCCATAGCAACACTACGATTGGGGTAGCGCAGACTATGCACCTCAATTTGATCACCACTCATATTATCATCAAGGCCATCTTCGATATTCTCTTGAAGTGCCTTTCTTGCTTTATCCAACCAATCTTTTCCTTGCACGCTTAATCGCGGCCTTAACCTCTCACCATAGGTGGAGCAATAGTAATACCCGTAACTCACGTAATAGTCGGGCGGCTGGTGACCACAGCCAATATGACGCATCATGAAATTAGCGTGTCGAGACCAATCATCATCATCACTTTCAGGCATGATTAGCTGCTCTCGCTTGCTCAGCAGACGCCGAAAAACGATGACATCGTCGACGGGGTTCCATCGTGACGCCCACGCCTTAAGGGCCTCCCAAGTCGATACTCCGCTTTTCTCGATATATTCGCCGTGCAGTGGCCGGTAGTAGAATTCACATCGACCTAGAATGCTCTGTGCAGCAGGGGGCACCTGCTTGTCACAAATATGCAGTGGCACCTCGACACGGTCCGTATCGTCCGCTGGGGTATAAGCTGCATCCGCTCCGCCCAGTACTCGCTCAAGCGATGTCATGACTTAATCCTCCAGAATATCGATATGAAGCCGTCCTGGCCTTTGGCTTTGTGCTAACTCGGTCTCGCCCAACTCGTTGGTTCGCCCTTCCTGAACGACCTTGCCCTGAGCATCGGTCATCCGATAGCGCATGTTGGCGGCAGGGATATTGGTGCCCGCCCAGGTAATAACGAATGCTTGATCATAGCTGCCCATGGCAAGCCCCTCTGCCCCCACCGGTAACAAGGGGTCCGCCGCCCCCTGCCCGCTCCCCGAGCCGGGGCTGCCGCCGGAGTTGATCTTGACCTGGACACCGCTGATGGTGATGCCGCTGGGGTCGAGCTTGAGGAAGCTGCCGCCGGCCTTGAGGGTGATCTCGGCGCCGGCGTCGATCACGGTCTTGCTGCCGGCCTGGTGGTGGATCTCCTGGCCGGCTTCGACGAGCTGGGCGCGGGCGGTCTTTTCGTGGCGCGTAGTACCGACGATGAGGTGGTCGTCGCCGTCGACCTTGAGGTGGCGCTGGCCGCGCACGGTGAGGTGGTCGTCGGCGTGAATCTCGCTGATACGGTGGCGGTGCACGCTGAGGTGGCTGTCGTTGCCGATCTCTTCGGTGCGGTCGTTATGGGTGAGCAGCTCCAGGTCTTTCTGGGCGTGGAGCCAGATCTGCTCCTGGCCGGCTTCGTCCTCCAGGCGCAGTTCGTTGAAGCCTTCGCCTTGATGACTCTGGGTGCGGATGACGGTGCGGGTCTTGTGCGCCGGCAGTTCGTAGGGCGGCGTGCTGGCAGCGTTGTAGATCCGTCCGGTGATCAGCGGTTGATCGGGGTCGCCCTCCAGGTAGCTGACGAGGACCTCATGGCCAATCCTCGGAATCGCCATGCTGCCGTAGCCGCCGCCGGCCCAGTCCTGACTCACTCTCAGCCAGGCGCTGGCCGTTTCGGTGGGTTCGGCATAGCGATCCCAGGGGAACTGCACCTTGACCCGGTCGTGCTCGTCGCAATAGATCTCTTCGCCTTCGGGGCCGACGACGAAGGCGATCTGGGGGCCATCAACCCGAGGCCGGGGGTTGGGTTCGGGGCGCCAGGCCTGGTCGGCGGGCATGAGCACCAATTCGTTGTGGTAGCGGGTCATGCCGGCACTATCTGATTGCGTGACGCCGTCCTCTTCCAGCGCCTGGGGCTGGCTGCCGTGGTGCACCACGCCGAGCACCTGCCAGTCACGGTTGAGCTCGTCGAGATCATGGTCGGTAAGGGTGAAACGGGTGCCCGGGGCAAGCTCGGGAAGGTCGCTCTCGGCGTCGGCGGTGTTGGCACCACGGCGCAGCGCTTCGAGACGTATGCGGGTAAAGGCCTGGCCGGAGGCGTCGGCCTTGTAGCGCCCGGGGTAGTCGAAATGCTCGTACCCTGTATCAACGACGCCACGCTGGCCGTGCATCTCGAGATCGCGTGCGGCGTGGTCATGCAGCTGATCGTAGGCGGGTTGCTTGAACGAGTAGTCCTTGAGCGTGGTCGATGCCGGGGCGACCCGGGCATGCTGCTGCAGCTTGCGCACGTGACGCGTCGGCGGCGTGCCCCCGGCGCGGCCGTG
>NZ_JACEFT010000006.1 GCF_013697085.1 Billgrantia kenyensis | reverse complement strand
CGTGAACCGCCGTGGTACGGACCCGTATGCCCGGTGGTGTGAGAGGACGGGGGAGGCGACTCCCCCTCCTACTCGATCCGATACAGCGCGAACTTGCCGAAAAGGCTGGATTTTTTTTTGAACCACTGTTGTGCTGTGGCTTGAGCCATCACAGGGAGCGGTTGGCATGGCCGACCATACGCTGGTTTTCATCGTGTTGGGCATGACACTGCTCGCCTTCGTCTGGGGCCATTTCCGCTACGATCTGGTGGCACTTACCGCACTGCTGGCCTCGGTCCTGCTGGGGCTGGTGCCTGGCGAAGAGGCGTTCTATGGCTTTGGTCACCCGGCGGTGATCACCGTGGCGGCGGTGCTGGTGCTCAGCCGCGGCTTCGAGCGCTCCGGCGTGGTCGACGTCATCGCCGAGCAGGTACTCAAGGTGGGTGACCGGCTCTTCCTGCAGCTGGCCGCCCTGACCTGCACCGTGGTAGTGCTATCCGGTTTCATGAACAACGTCGGCGCGCTGGCCCTGCTGTTGCCGGTGGCCATGCGCCTGGCACGAGAACACGACGCCTCCCCCTCGGTCCTGCTGATGCCGCTGGCCTTCGGTTCGCTGCTGGGGGGGCTGACCACCCTGATCGGTACCCCGCCCAATATCATCATCGCCAGCTACCGCGGCTCGGTGTCCGGCGAGAATTTCGGCATGTTCTCCTTTGCGCCGGTCGGGGTGGCGGTGGCCCTGGCGGGGCTGGCCTTTATCCTGCTGATCGGCTGGCGCCTGGTGCCCCAGCGCGCTGGCAAGGCCTCCACGGAGGCGATGTTCGATACCGCCAACTACCTGGTGGAGCTGCGGGTCGGCGAGGAGTCCAAGGCCAACGGCCTGACCCTGCGTGAGCTGCAGCAGGAACTCGAAGAGACCATTCCGGTGCTGGCGGTGGTGCGCGACGACAAGCGCCGCGCCGGTCATGCCTTCTTCGGCACTCTCCAGGAGGGTGACATCCTGCTGATGGAGGCGGGGCCCGAAGAGATGAAGCTGCTGGAAGACAAGGCGGGCCTGCGCCTGGGCAAGAAAGCCGAGGACGAGGAGCAGGAGGCCAAGGAGAAGGAGGCCGAGGACGAGGAGCAGACGGCCGAGAAGGGCGAGCAAGCAGAGAAGCGCAGCGAGATCTCGCAGAAAGCCGAGCCGAGGGAGGAAGCGGCTACGGACAAGAAGCAGGCGAAGAAGAAAGAGAAGGAAGAGAAAAAAGAGAAAAAAGAGAAAAAAGAGAAAAGTGGCGTGGATACCGAAGGTCTCCAACTGGCCGAGGCGGTGGTGCGTAACGACTCCATGATGGTCAACCGCACCGTCACCCAGCTGCGCCTGCACAACCAGTTCGGGCTGCATCTGGTGGCGGTGGCCCGTGACGGCGGCCGCCTCAAGCAGCGCCTGCGCGAGATCCGCTTTCGCCCCGGCGATGTGCTGCTGCTGCAGGGGGGAGAGAGCGAACTCACCGAGAGCCTGGCCACCTTGGGCTGCCTACCGCTCGCCAGCCGCAACCTCACCCTGGGCCAGCCGCGCATGCTGCTGGCGTCTCTGGGCATCTTCGGCGCGGCCATTCTCGCCATCCTGCTGGGACTGCTGCCGGCGGCGGTGGCGCTTTCCTGCGCGGCGCTGCTGGCGCTGTTGGTGGGGGTGTTGCCCCTGCGCGAGGGCTATCAGGCTATCGACGGGCCGGTGATCGTGCTGCTGGGGGCCATGATTCCGGTGGGGCAGGCGCTGGAGACCAGCGGTGGGGCGGCGCTGATTGCCGAGACTCTGTTGATCTGGGGTGGGCACTGGCCGGCGGTGGTGACCCTGGTGGGGCTCTTCGTGATCACCATGATGCTCTCCGACATCATCAACAATGCGGCGGCGGCGGTGCTGATGGCACCCATCGCCGCGAGCCTGGCCGACGGTTTCGGCGCCTCGGTGGACCCTTTCCTGATGGTGGTGGCGGTGAGCGCCTCCTGCGCCTTCCTCACACCGATCGGACACCAGTCCAACACCCTGGTGATGGGGCCGGGAGGCTACCGCTTCGGCGACTACTGGAAGATGGGCCTGCCGCTGGAGCTGGTGGTGCTGGCGGTGGCGATTCC
This sequence comes from Billgrantia kenyensis, assembly GCF_013697085.1. Lineage (GTDB taxonomy): Bacteria > Pseudomonadota > Gammaproteobacteria > Pseudomonadales > Halomonadaceae > Halomonas > Halomonas kenyensis. Next base: position 194,901 of record NZ_JACEFT010000006.1, on the reverse strand, counting down.
GATGATCCTGCTGGTCTGGCCTTTGTAGAGAAGTGAGGTCTTGAGGAAACGAAACCCCGGCGCTGGGGCCGGGGTTGAGTGGTGGGGGCCGATCTTAAGCCGCGTTGTGGCGGAGGATGTTTTCCTTGTCGGTGGCGAATTCGTCGTACTCGAAGTCGTCCACGCTGAGCAGCTCAAGCACCTCGGCTTCGAAGCCGCGCATGAACTCGGCCTCCTCCTCGCTGACCAGCCCCTTCTCCCTGGCCGCTTCCAGGCGCACCTCGGGATGCAGGGCCTGGCGTGGCAGTTCCCCCTTGGCATAGGCCTTGTTGACCGTACGGTAGATCGCTTCGGCGCGGTCGTAATCGGCCAACAGAGCATTGTAGTGGGCCAGCGGGTTCTCCTTGAGCCCGTCGTCGTCCTGCCAGGCGACCGCGATCAGCTTGGCGCGCAGCGCGGTGTCGCGCGACACGGCCTGGGCGATTTCACGGGTCAGGTGGTCTGCCGGACGCTTCCAGCGCCGACCCAGCGGCATTACCACGGCACGTAGCACCCCGGAGAGGGCACGGTTGGGCAGGTTGTCGAACAGCTCGTCGAAGGCCTGCTCGGCGCGCTGCAGCAGGTGGATGCAGCTGTAGTGGAGCAGGGCGGCTTCGCCCTCGACCTTGTCGCCCTCCTGCCACTGCTTGAGCACCATCGAAGCGAGGTAGAGATTGGAGAGCACGTCGCCGAGGCGTGCCGAGATCATCTCGCGCTGCTTCAGGGCCGAGCCAAGGCTGGCCATGGCGGCATCGGCACACAGGCTGAAACCGGCCGAGAGTCGCGCCATGTCACGAGCGTAGGGCGCCGCGACTGCATCGAAGGGCACGCTCGGCTTGCCGGCTCCGAGGCCCATGGTGAAGGCGCGGGCGGCGTTGCCGAAGACCAGTGCGGCATGACCGAAGAAGGCGCGGTCGAAGGCCTGGAGATCGTCGCTGTCCGATGCGGCCAGCTCCTGGAGGACGAACGGGTGGCAGCGTATCGCACCCTGGCCGAAGATCATCAGGTTGCGGGTCATGATGTTGGCGCCCTCGACCGTGATCGAGACCGGGTTGGCGCTGTAGCCGATACCCAGGTAGTTGCGCGGACCCAGCGTGACGGCCTTGCCGCCATGGATGTCCATGGCATCGGAGAGCCCGAGGCGCTGGAACTCGGTGAGCTGGCTCTTGAGGATCGCTGATGGCACGGAAGGCTTCTCGCCGCGGTCGATGGTATTGGCGGTCTGGTACACCGCAGCCTGGGCAATGTAGCCCAGCGCGGCGAGGCGTGCCAGGGGCTCCTGCACGCCCTCCATTTCCACCACCGGGACGTTGAACTGGCGGCGAATGCGGCCGAAACCGCCGGTCCAGCCCAACGCATAGCGCATGGTACCGCTGGCACCCGAAGGCAGGGTGATGCAGCGGCCGATGGAGAGGCACTCCACCAACATGCGCCAGCCCTGGCCGATCATCTCGGTGCCGCCGATGATGGTATCCAGCGGCACGAAGACGTCCTTGCCCTTGATTGGACCATTGAGGAAGGGGCTGCCGATGGGGTGATGGCGGCGGCCGATCTCCATGCCCTCGGTGTTGCGTGGCACCAGGGCCAGGGTGATGCCGCGATCCTCCTCGTCGCCCAGCAGGTGGTCCGGGTCGAACAGGCGGAAGGCCAGGCCCACCACGGTGGCGATGGGCGCCAGAGTGATCCAGCGTTTCTCGAAGTTGAGGCGCAGCCCCAGGACCTCCTTGCCGTCCACCATCTGCTTGCAGACGATGCCGGTGTCGGGCAGCGAGGTGGCATCACTCCCGGCGCGCGGGCCGGTGAGACCGAAGCAGGGGATTTCGCGGCCGTCTGCCAGGCGCGGCAGGAAGTGGTCCTTTTGTGCCTGGGTGCCGTACTTGAGCAGCAGCTCGCCGGGCCCGAGGGAGTTGGGCACGCCCACGGTGACCATCAGCGTCTCGCTGATGGAGAGCTTCTGCAGTACCAACGACTGTGCCTTGGCCGAGAAGCCCAGGCCACCGTACTCCTTGGGAATGATCATGCCGAAGAAGCCTTCCTTCTTCAGGTACTGCCACAGCTCCTCGGGCAGGTCGGCACGCTCCTTGGCGATCTCCCAGGCATTGCACATTCCCGCCGCCACGCTGCACTGCTGCTCGAGAAAACGCTTCTCCTCCTCGCTCAGGCCGTCGTCGTGGTAGGCCATGAGCTTTTCCCACTGCGGGCGGCCCGAGAAGAGCTCGCCGTCCCAGGCCACGGTGCCGGCTTCCAGCGCGGTTCGCTCGGTGTCGGACACCTTGGGCGAGACGCGCTTGAACATGGCGAACAGGCGCGGCGTGAGCCAGTGGATGCGGACGCCGGGCAGGCCGGCCACGGCAACGGCCACTGCACCGAGCAGCAGCAGCACGCCCAGCACGGGCGAACCCAGCAGCAGCCCTGCCAGGCCGAGCACGCCGAGCAGCGCCAGGGTCGGTACGGCGCCGGCCTCGCGCCGCATCAGCACCAGCAGGCCGACGACGGTGAGGATCAGGAGTATCAGGGTGAGCATGCCTCGTCTCCGTATTTCGGATCGCGTTTAGAACAGTTGTTTGAATGTGTCAGCCTAGCCCATCTCACCAGTGCTGGCCAGTCTTGCGGGACTTCGACGAAAACGCCCCGCACGATGGCGGGGCGCAGGGGGATTGGCATAGCTCAGGTCAGCCGGCGCTGGGGCTCGTTCCGTGCCGGGTTGTCGTGGGCCACGAAGTAGGGCGCATTCGAAGGTGGCAGCGGATCGCGGCCGCGTATGCGGTCGGCAATCTTCTCGGCCAGCATGATGGTCGGCGCGTTGAGGTTGCCGGTGGGTATCACCGGGAACAGCGAGGCGTCCACCACGCGCAGCCCTTCCAGGCCGTGGACCCGGCCCTGGCCATCGACCACGGCGGCGTCGTCTTCGCCCATGCGGCAGCTGCCGCAGGGATGATAGGCGGTTTCGGCGTGTTCGCGAACGAAGGCGTCGAGCTGCTCGTCGCTCTGCACGTCGGGTCCAGGCGAGATCTCACGGCCGCGATAGGTGTCCATGGCCGGCTGGGCGATGATCTCGCGGGTCAGGCGGATGCCGTCGCGAAACTCCTGCCAGTCCTTTTCCTTGGCCATGTAGTTGAACAGGATGCTGGGAGCCGCCTCGGGGTCGCGCGATGTCAGTCGAATGCGCCCGCGGCTCTCGGAGCGCATCGAGCCGACGTGAGCCTGGAAGCCGTGGGCTTGAACTGCGCTCTTGCCGTTGTAGCTGATGGCGATGGGCAGGAAGTGGTACTGCAGGTTGGGCCAGGGTTCCGCGTCATGGGTACGAATGAAGGCGCACGACTCGAACTGGTTGCTGGCACCGATACCGCTGCCGAAAAATAGCCATTCGGCACCTATCTTTGGCTGGTTGAACCACTTAAGTGCCGGATAAAGGGTTATCGGCTGCTTGCATTCGTACTGGATGTACATCTCCAGGTGGTCCTGCAGGTTCTCGCCAACGCCGGGTAGCTCATGCACCACGGGGATGTCGAACTCGCGCAGGTGGGTGGGGTTGCCGACCCCCGAGCGCAGCAGGATCTGCGGCGAGGCGATGGCCCCGGCGCACAGCAGCACTTCGCGTCGGGCACGCACCCGCTGCGCCTGGCCGCGGCGCAGGTAGCGTACGCCGACGGCGCGCTTGCCGTCGAACTCGATCACGTCCGTGGTGGCGTGGGTCTCGATGGTGAGGTTGTCGCGGCCCTTGGCCTGGTCGAGATAGCCCCGCGCGGTGGAGGCACGCCGCCCCTTGGGGGTGACGAAGCGGTCCATGGGGCCGAAGCCCTCCTGCTGGTAACCGTTGACGTCTTCGGTCTCGGCATAGCCGGCCTCCACGCCGGCATCGACGAAGGCGCGGTAGAGCGCGTTGTTGCCCTCCTTGGGCGTGGCCACATGCACCGGCCCGTCTCCGCCGTGATAGGCGTTGGCGCCGATGTCACGACACTCGGACTTCTTGAAGTAGGGCAGGCAGTCGGCGTAGCGCCAGTCCGAAAGGCCCGCCATGCTCGCCCAGTTGTCGTAGTCCAACGCATTGCCACGGATGTAGCACATGCCATTGATCAGCGACGAGCCGCCTAGCCCCTTGCCGCGGCCACACTCCATGCGGCGGCCGTTCATGTGAGGCTCGGGGTCGGTCTCGAAGGCCCAGTTGTAGCGCTTGCCCTGCAGCGGGTAGGCCAGCGCAGCGGGCATCTGGGTGCGAAAGTCGAAGCGGTAGTCGGGGCCGCCTGCCTCGAGCAGCAGCACGCTGACGTCCGCATCTTCGGTCAGGCGGGTGGCGAGCACGTTGCCGGCCGAGCCGGCGCCGATGATGACGTAGTCGAATTCACGAACCTGGGACATGGATTCTCCTCAGAACACCGACTCGAAGGGGCCCATTTCCACCTGCACCGACTTGGTCTGGGTGTAGTGGGCCAGCGTCTCGATACCGTTCTCGCGGCCGATGCCGGACTGCTTGTAACCACCCACGGGCATCTCGGCCGGCGACTCGCCCCAGGTGTTGATCCAGCAAATCCCGGCCTCGAGCCGATGAATGGTGCGGTGTGCGCGAGAGAGACTCTCGGTGAACACGCCTGCGGCGAGGCCGTAGTGGGTATCGTTGGCGCGGCGGATCAATTCCTCTTCGTTATCGAAGGCGAGGATCGCCATCACCGGGCCGAAAATCTCCTCGCGCACGATGGCCATGTCGTCGGTGCAATCGGTGAAGACCGTGGCCGGGGCCCAGGCGCCACGGGCGAAGTCGTCTTCTGAAAGCACTTCGCCACCCACCAGCACTCGGGCGCCTTCCTGTTTGCCCAGTTCAATGTAGGAGAGCACCTTGGCCTGGTGCTCGAAGCTCACCAGCGGGCCGAAATTGATGCCGGGGTCCAGCGGGTCGCCGGCCCGGATGCGTGCCACACGCTCGGCGATCTTCTCCTCGAAGGCGATCTTTACCGAGCGCTCGACGAAGACCCGCGTGCCGTTGGTGCAGATCTGCCCGCTGGAGTAGAAGTTGGCCATCATCGCCGCATCGGCAGCGCGGTCGAGGTCGGCGTCGGCGTACACGATCAGCGGCGACTTGCCGCCCAGCTCCATGGTGACGTCCTTGAGCGTCGAGCCACCGGCTGCGGCCATCACCTTCTTGCCGGTGCCCACTTCGCCGGTGAACGAGACCTTGGCGATGCCTTCGTGTGCGGTCAGCATCTGGCCGACGCGGGCGTCGCCGTGAACGACGTTGAACACGCCAGCGGGCAGCCCCGCCTCGGTGAATATCTCGGCCAGCTTCATGGCGGAGAGTGGGGTGACCTCGCTTGGCTTGAACACCACGGCATTGCCCGCTGCGAGCGCCGGGGCAGCCTTCCAGCAGGCGATCTGGATCGGATAGTTCCAGGCGCCGATGGCGGCGATGACGCCCAGCGGCTCGCGGCGGGTATAGACGAACGACGACTCGCGCAGGGGGATCTGCACCCCCTCGATGGCTGGGGCCAGGCCGGCGTAGTACTCCAGGGCATCGGCGCCGGTGACGATATCTACCGCGGCGGTCTCGCTGATCGGCTTGCCGGTATTGCGGGTCTCCAGTTCGGCGAGCTCGTCGTTACGCTCTCTCAAGAGCGTCACGGCGCGTTGGAGGATGCGGCCGCGCTGCATGCCGGTCATGGCCGCCCAGCGGCGCTGGCCCTGGCGGGCCGAGGCCACGGCGCAATCGACATCTGCCTGGCTGGCCTGGCCGACCCTGGCCAGCAGGCTGCCGTCATAGGGATTGACGACATCGAAGCTCTCGCCGGAGGTTGCCGGCTTGCGGCGGCCGTCGATGTAGAGGGGCTCGTTGTCGAAAGCGGTCATGCTGTCTCCTTGGGGGACGCGGGGCAGGGCCCATGGCTTGCGAGCAATTCATCCAGGTAGGTATATGCCAGGCGGCGGGCACGCTGGGTATCCAGCCCCTCGGGGCTCAGGGTGCCGCGCAGCCAAAGCCCGTCGATCATGGCGGCAAGGCCACGGGCGGCATCGCGTGCCTGCTCGCGGGGCATCAGGCGGCGGAACTGGAAGCACAGGTTGGAGTAGAGGCGCTGGTCGTTGACCTGCTGCAGGCGCTGCAGCTGCCGCTTGTGCATGCTGCTGGCCCAGAAGGCGAGCCAAGTCTTGGCTGCCGGGCCGGTAACCTGGCTACGGTCGAAGTTGCCGTCGATGATCGCGCCGATCTGGTCTCGCGGGGAGTCATCGACCAGGTTGCGGCGTCGCTCTGCCACGGCCTGGCGGAGGTCGGTGAGGATCTGGCGCATGGTGGCCTCCAGCAGGCCGTCCTTGCCGCCGAAGTAATGCCCGATGATGCCCGCTGAAACCCCGGCATGGCGCGCGATTCGCATCACGGTGGCGTCTGCCAGGCCGACCTCGTCGATGGCCGCCTTGGTAGCCTGGATGAGCTGTTGGCGGCGAATAGGCTCCATTCCGATCTTGGGCACCCCAACCTCCTGAACCCGGTTAAGATTTGCAACCACACATCGTGCATGGTTACCTTGAGGCAAGCTTGGCATTTTTTTGTTGAACGTTCAATCAAAATAAAATTGAAGCCGGCTGTGCCATCAACCAGAGGAGAACGCACATGAACAAGATGACCCGGTCTCACTCGGCTGTGCTCGGGCTTGGTGCCCTGGTCCTGGGTGTTGCTGGTCCGGTGCTCGCGGCCAACGAGCCGTCACAGTGCGAGACCGTTCGCTTCGCCGAGGTAGGGTGGACGGATATCACCGCGACCACGGCCCTGGCCAGGGAGGTGCTAGAGGCCCTGGGCTACTCGACCCGTGTCGATACCGTCTCGGTGCCCATCGCCTACTCGGGCATGCGCAATGGCGATTTCGACATCTTCCTGGGCAACTGGATGCCCTCCATGGCCTCCATCAGCGACCCCTATATCGAGCGCGGCGAAGTCGATCGCCTCTCAGCCAACCTGGAAGGGGCGAAGTACACCCTGGCGGTACCGCGATACGTGCATGATGCCGGTGTCACCTCGGTAGCCGACCTCGATGACCATGCCGATCGGTTCGAGTCCACTTTGCATGGGATCGAGGCTGGTAACGATGGCAACGAGCTGATCCAGCAGATGATCGACGAGGATGCCTTCGGCCTGGGTGACTGGCGCTTGGTCGATTCCAGCGAGGCCGGCATGCTGGCTGAGCTTCGTGCCCGGGTACCACGCGAGGAGTGGATGGTCTTCCTCGGCTGGGAGCCGCATCCGATGAACACCACCTTCGATATCGTCTATCTGGAGGGTGCCGACGATTATTTCGGCCCCGACCTCGGTGGCGCCACCGTCTATACCAATACTCGTGCCGGTTTCGTCGAGGAGTGCGGCAACGTCGGTGCCCTGCTCGAGAATCTCCGGTTCACCCTGGAGATGGAAAACCGGCTGATGCACGAAATCATGAATGAGGGCGTCGATCCGCGCGAGGCCGCGCGAGCCTATCTGCAGGAGCATCCGGAGCCGCTTGAAGCATGGCTCGAGGGCGTCACCACGCGCGATGGCCAGCCTGGTGACGCTGCGGTGAGGGCTGAGCTCGGCAGCGAGTCCTGAGCGCACTTGCCAAGGCGGCGAGGGGCGGGCATAATCCACCACCAGCTTCGGTCCTCAGCGAACCGCAGCAAGAAAAGGCTACGTAGCTCAGCTGGTTAGAGCACATCACTCATAATGATGGGGTCCCCTGTTCGAATCAGGGCGTAGCCACCAGACGCATCACGACGCCCGTGTGACCCTCGTTCACACGGGCGTCGTGCATTTGGCAGCTATAATTCTGCGAGCGTATGGAGCCCATGCAGGATCCGCCCTTGACCTTATGTGAGCGATCCGTATACTACGCTCCGTGTTCAGGGCCATTCCCGGATAGCTCAGTCGGTAGAGCAAGTGACTGTTAATCACTGGGTCGCAGGTTCGAGTCCTGCTCCGGGAGCCAAGAACACCCCGCTGATCCTGACGCCTGTCATTCCTCGATAGCTCAGTTGGTAGAGCAAGTGACTGTTAATCACTGGGTCGCAGGTTCGAGTCCTGCTCGAGGAGCCATCAGCTCTCTGATGAATAAGGCATCGGCTTTGCCACGCGAGAGCCATCGGCCTTACCTTTCGTATTGTGTCATTCCCGGATAGCTCAGTCGGTAGAGCAAGTGACTGTTAATCACTGGGTCGCAGGTTCGAGTCCTGCTCCGGGAGCCACGCTTTTCACCTGTCTCGCTTCATCTTGAAAGCCTCGACCTGCGGCTCGAAGGGTCCACTGTCGTCTGATGGCGGGCCATGGCTGCCGTGTGCTCGGCCCAGTCCCCGAGCGTGGGTGACGACAAATCGATGCAGCAAAGAAAAAGCCCAGGCAAGCGCCTGGGCTGTAAGCCATCGGTGTGGCGGGGCCTCTTACAGGCGACCGGCCAGGCGCCGCTGGGTTAGCTCGGCGTAGTCTGCCAGGATGGCGGCAGCCTCGGTCACCTGAACGCGTTCAACCGGCTCTTCTTCATTCTCTTCGCCGCGAGCGTCTATCAGCTCCTCCAGCAGATCGAGCCCCAATGCTTCGCGACGACGATTCTCGAGGGCCAGCTGCTCTGCATCGCGGGCTTCCACTTCTTGCAGTCGCTGCTCCCGGTCGAGGCTGACGGTAGTCTGCTCTTCGCGCATGCGCCGTGCCAGCTCGACGCGCTCCTTGAGATAGACGAAGTTGGGGTGCGAGTCGGCACGATCACGGTGGCGTGAGCGCAGGGTCTCGAGGTACTCCCACGGCTCGCCGTAGTTGCGATACTGCACCGCCTGAACGATATCCCACTCCAGGGCGTTGTCCAGGCTGCTTTCGCCGATGCGCTCCGGATCGACCATGTCGGGGAACAGGATGTCAGGCTCGACGCCTCTATGCTGAGTGCTTTCCCCCGAGATGCGATAGAACTTGGCGCGGGTCAGCTTGATCTGGCCATGGCTCAGGTCGTTGAGGGTCTGCACGGTGCCTTTGCCGAAGGTGGCGCTGCCCAGCACGAGGCCGCGGCCATAGTCCTGGATGGCGCCGGCGAAGATCTCGGAGGCGGAAGCCGAAAGACGGTTTACGAGCACCGCCAGCGGGCCATCGTAAAGGGTGCCGGCCTCGGTGTCGCCGTAGAGGCTGATGCGGCCGCGGGCATCGCGTACCTGCACGGTGGGGCCTCGGTCGATGAACAGGCCGAGCAGGGAGTTGGCTTCCTGCAGGGCGCCGCCGCCATTATTGCGCAGGTCGAGCATCAGGCCGTCGATACCTTCTTCCTTGAGTCGCTCGACTTCACGCGCCACGTCGCGGGTGGTGCTGCGGAACTCCTCGGCGCCGGACTGCCAGGCATCGAAATCGACATAGAAGGTGGGGATGGTGATCACGCCGATGCGCTTGTTGCCGTCATCGCGCTCGACCTCGATGATTTCACCCTTGGCCGCCTGCTCCTCGAGATCCACGGTATCGCGAGTGATCTCGACGGTATGCGAGCGCGTCATGTCCACGGCTTCGGCCGGCACGACATCTAGGCGTACCACGGTGCCCTTGGGTCCGCGTATCAGGTCGACCACTTCGTCGAGGCGCATGCCTACCACGTTGACGGTTTCTTCCTCATCTTCCTGGCCGACGCCGACGATGCGGTCGGCGGGCTCGAGCACGCCGGCGCGATCGGCGGGGCCGCCGGGAACCAGGCTGGTGACCTTAACGTACTCGCCGTCGGACTGCAGCATGGCGCCGATGCCCTCCAGCGAAAGCCGCATCTGGATGTCGAAGGACTCGCCCTGGCGCGGGGAGAGGTACTCGGTGTGCGGGTCGATGCTGCTGGTCACCGCCGCCATGAACATGCCGAACACGTCCTCGCCGTTGGTCTGGCGCAAGCGGGAAAGCTGGCCCTCGTAGCGCTGGCGCAGGTTGTTTTCCACCTGCTCCGAGTCCTGGCCGCTGATGTCCAGGGTCAGGGCGGCGTTCTTGAGCCGCTTGCGCCAAAGCTCTTCCAGCTCTTCCTCGTTGGTAGCCCAGTCGGCATCGCGCCGATCGAGATCGAGTCGCATGTCGCTCTCATAGGTGAAGTCGAGTCCCCCGTCGATGGCGTCGAGCAGCCACTCGAAGCGAGTCTCGGCACGATCGTGGTAGCGCTGGTAGAGCTGGTAGGCAGGAGCGAGATCGCCTTCGAACAACATGTCGGTGATACGACTCTCGAAATGGCGAAACTCCTCGATGTCGCTCTCGAGCAGGAAGGCGCGCTGGCCATCGAGGATCTCGAGATAGCGGTCGAAGGCCAGCCGTGACCAGGCGTCATCGAGTGCGGTTTCGGCATAGTGACCGTAGCGCAGCGACTCGGCGACTTCCAATGCAGCCTGCCGCTGGGCGTCATTAGGCTGAATCTGGGCAAGCGCCAATTGTGCGCACGAGAGCAGCATCACCAGCGTCAGCACCGCTGTGTGCCGTAGAACGACTAACAGGCTCATCAATGAAGCACCCCTGGTTTCGTGTACACTTCCTTCCCTAGACAAGCGTTTGGCTTATGAGTTGCCAAGGCGGACATCGCATTGTAGCAGCTTGCGCGTCAACCACGACCCCTGATGAGGATCCACATGTCTCGGGAAGCCCGTCTCGAGCGCCTGCTCGAATTCCTGCAACGCTCACCCACTCCCTGGCACGCAGTTTACGCCATGGCCGAGCGACTCGATGCCGCCGGCTTTCGTCGGTTAGACGAGAGCCAGCCCTGGGAGCTCTCGCCCGGCGAGCGGATCTACGCTACGCGCAACGACTCGTCGATCGTGGCGATGCAGTTGCCCCATGATCGGCTCGAAGCGCTGCGCATGATCGGTGCCCATACCGACAGCCCCGGATTGCGGCTGAAGCCCAACGCCGCCCAGGCGGCGGCAGGCTGGCTGCAGTTAGGTGTCGAGCTCTATGGCGGGGTTCTGCTGGCACCCTGGTTCGATCGTGACCTGGGCTTGGCCGGCCGCATCCATGTCCGCCATCCTGACGGTCGCATCGAAGGTGTTCTGCTGCACGTGGATCGTCCCGTCGCCATTATCCCCAGCCTGGCCATTCATCTCGATCGCGAGGTCAACAACGGGCGGCCGATCAATGCCCAGACCCAGATGCCGCCGGTGTTCCTGCAGGGGGGAGAGGGCGCCGACCTGCAACGGCTGCTGCTCGAGTGGCTCGAGGCTGAGCATGGCCTCGTCGGGGCAGAAATCCTCGACTTCGAGCTGGCACTGCATGACGTGCAGCCGCCGGCACTGGTCGGTGTAAAGCGCGAATTGCTGGCCAGCGCACGCCTGGACAACCTGTTGTCCTGCTTCATCGGCCTCGAGGCGCTGCTGGAGAGCGACGGTAGCCAGGCCGTGGCGCTGGTGGCCAATGACCACGAAGAGGTCGGCAGTGCCAGCGCCTGCGGCGCCCAGGGGCCGTTCCTCGGCGACGTGCTGCGCCGCGTCAACGCACAGCTGGGCGAGCCGGGTGAAGAGGGCTTCATTCGCCTGATCCAGGCCTCGCGCATGATTTCCTGCGACAACGCCCACGCCTTGCATCCCAACTTCACCGACAGGCACGATGCCGCCCATGGGCCGGGGCTCAATGGCGGTCCGGTGATCAAGGTCAACGCCAACCAGCGCTACGCCACCAATAGCGCCACTTCGGCGCTGTTCCGGGATCTCTGCCGTGAAGCCGGCGTTCCGGTGCAGACCTTCGTCACTCGGGCCGACATGGGCTGTGGCAGCACCATCGGGCCGATCACCGCCACCGAACTCGGGGTGCCGACGCTGGACGTGGGGGTGCCGCAGTGGGCCATGCATTCGATCCGCGAAACGGCAGGCAGTCATGATGTCGAGCATCTGACCCGGGCGTTGATCGCTTTCGCCAACCGGGCTCGGCTGGGGTAAATCGAAACCACGAAAAACCCGGCGCCTGGGCGCCGGGTTTCTTGTCTCTGGTGGCTACGCCCTGACTCGAACAGGGGACCCCATCATTATGAGTGATGTGCTCTAACCAACTGAGCTACGTAGCCAATCAACGGAGCCGTATTCTACGGATCGGGCCCCGCCGGGTCAAGAAGTGGGTCATACATTGAAGCGGAAGTGGATCACGTCGCCATCCTGCACGACATACTCCTTGCCCTCCAGGCGCCACTTGCCGGCGTCCTTGGCGCCTTGTTCGCCCCCCAGGGAGACGAAATCGTCGTAGGCGATCACCTCGGCGCGGATGAAGCCTTTCTGGAAGTCGGTGTGAATCACCCCTGCCGCTTCGGGCGCGGTGGCGCCTACCTTGACCGTCCAGGCGCGTACTTCCTTGACCCCCGCGGTGAAGTAGGTCTGCAGGCCGAGCAGCTTGTAGCCGGCACGAATCACGCGATCGAGCCCGGGTTCTTGCATGCCCATCTCGTCGAGGAACATGGCGCGCTCATCGTCGTCGAGCTCAGCGATCTCTGCTTCCAGTTGGTTGCACACCGGGACCACCACGGCGCCTTCCTCGGCGGCGATCTCGTTGACGATATCGAGATAGGGGTTGTTCTCGAAGCCGTCCTCGTTGACGTTGGCGATATACATGGTCGGCTTGAGCGTCAGGAAACCGAAGCTCTTGAGCTGGCGCTTCTCGTCATCGTCGAGGCCGAAGCTGCGCAGCGGTTGGCCTTCCGCCAGGTGCGGCTGGATGCGGTCGAGGATCGCCTTGGATGCAATGGCTTCCTTGTCGCCGCTCTTGACGACACGAACGAGGCGTTGGATGGCGCGCTCGACGGTATCCAGGTCGGCCAGAGCCAGCTCCAGGTTGATGGTCTCGATGTCGGCACGAGGGTCGACCTGGTTGGCTACGTGGATGACGTTATCGTTATCGAAACAGCGCACCACATGGGCGATGGCCTGAGTCTCGCGTATGTTGGCCAGGAACTGGTTGCCAAGCCCTTCGCCCTTGGAGGCGCCCGCCACCAGGCCGGCAATGTCGACGAACTCCATGGTGGTGGGGATGACTTTCTGCGGTTTGACGATCTCGGCCAGCTTGTCCAGGCGAGGATCGGGCATCGGTACGATGCCGACGTTGGGCTCGATGGTGCAGAAAGGGAAGTTCTCGGCGTCGATGCCCGACTTGGTCAGGGCGTTGAAGAGAGTCGACTTGCCTACGTTGGGCAGGCCGACGATACCGCAGTTGAAACCCATGGTGATGTCCTGAATGAGGTAGCGGATGGCGTTCGCAGTGGCGCTATTCTAGTTCAGCCTCGGAGCCGATTCAGCCTGAGTAACTGTGCAGTCGGCTCATGGCCTTGGCCATGTCACCCGCCACGGCGAGTGGCAGTGTCGCCAGGCATTCGTTGAGCGCGCCGCCGATGGCCTCGAGCTCGGCCTTGCCGGGGCGGCCCAGCACGTAGTTGGTGACCTGGCGGGAGTCGCCGGGATGGCCGATGCCGATTCGCAGGCGGTTGAAGCCCTTGTCGCTCAGGGCGCTGATGATGTCGCGCAGGCCGTTGTGTCCGCCGTGGCCGCCGCCCTGCTTGTAGCGGGCGGTGCCGGGCGGCAGGTCCAGTTCGTCATGGGCTACCAGCAGTTCCTGAGGTGCGATCTTGTAGAACTGGCATAGTGCCGCTACTGCAGCGCCGCTGCGGTTCATGAAGGTAGTCGGCTCGAGCAGGTGCAGTTCCTGCCCTTCCAGCAATACCTTGGCGTACAGGCCGAGGAACTTCTTCTCCGGGCGCAGCTCGGTGCCGGCCTGCCGGGCCAGGATTTCCACCAGCCAGGCGCCGGCGTTGTGGCGCGTGGCGGCGTAGTTGTCACCGGGATTGGCCAACCCGATGATCGCCTTGACCTGGGACATGCTGGACCTCCAAACGAAAACAAGCGCCGTAGCGCTTGATCGGGGCGAAAAGAGGCCGCCGGGAGGCGGCCTCGATGCGGCTTACTCGGCGCTTTCTTCGCCTTCATCGCCTTCCTCGCCCTCGGCAGCTTCGCCGCGAACCTTGGGCTTGGTGATGCTCAGCACGGCGTTGTCATGGTCGGCGCCGTGGGAGAGCTCGACCAGGGTGACGCCGGCAGGCAGCTTGAGGTCGGAGAGGTGCAGGGTGGTGCCGATCTCGACGTCGGTGATGTCGACTTCGAGGAAGTCGGGCAGGTCCTTGGGCAGGCAGCTGATCTGGATCTCGTTGGACAGCACGTGCAGCTCGCCGCCATGGTCCTTGATGCCCTTGGACTTCTCCTCGCCCACCACGTGCAGCGGCACGTTGATGGTGATGGTGTGAGTGGCGTCGACGCGCATGAAGTCGGCGTGGGTGATCAGCGGCTTGTAGGGGTGACGCTGCAGGTCACGCACCACCACCTGCTCGCTCTTGCCGTCGATGACCAGGTTGAGCACGGAGGAGAAGAAGGACTCGTCCTCCACGGCCTTGTAGAAGGCGGCCTTTTCGACGGAGATCGGCTGGGGGGCCTGCTCACCACCGTAGACGATGGCGGGCACCTCGAGGTTCGCACGACGCAGGCGGCGGCTCGCACCTTTCCCCAGGTCGTTACGAACGCTGGCATTGAGTGTGAATTCGGACATGATGTTGCCTCTTGCTGAAAGTAAGGGAGGCGTGCGACCCGCGACCTGATCGCGACGTTCCCGAAAGCCCCCGAGGGGGCACTGCTCCGGCGCCTGTTCCCGGCATCTTCGCTCAGTGGAACATGGCGCTGACGGATTCCTCGTTGCTCACGCGGCGGATCGCCTCGGCGATCAGGCCGGCCACGCTGAGCTGGCGAATCTTGCCGCTGCGACGGGCAATGTCGGACAGCGGGATGGTATCGGTGACCACGACTTCATCGAGGACCGAGCCGGTAATGTTCTCTACCGCCGGGCCCGACAGTATCGGGTGGGTGGCATAGGCCACCACGCGACGTGCACCGTGCTCCTTCAGGGCGTCGCCGGCCTTGCACAGGGTGCCGGCGGTATCGATCATGTCATCTACCACCACGCAGGTGCGGTTCTCGATCTCGCCGATGATGTGCATCACCTGGGCCTGGTTGGCCTGGGGGCGGCGCTTGTCGATGATGGCGAGATCGGCGTTGAGCTGCTTGGCAATGGCGCGGGCACGGACCACGCCGCCGACGTCGGGAGAAACTACCACCAGATCGTCATAGTTCTGGCGCTCGATATCGTCGAGCAGGATTGGCGAGCCGTAGACGTTGTCTACCGGCACGTCGAAGAATCCCTGGATCTGGTCGGCGTGCAGGTCCATGGTCATGACTCGGTCGACGCCGGCCTTGACCATCATGTCGGCAACCACCTTGGCCGAGATGGGCACTCGGGCGGAGCGCACACGGCGGTCCTGGCGAGCGTAGCCGAAGTAGGGCACCACGGCGGTGATCCGGGTGGCAGAGGCGCGGCGCAGCGCGTCCACCATCAGGATCAGTTCCATCAGGTTGTCGTTGGTCGGTGCGCAAGTGGACTGCAGGATGAAAATGTCCTTGCCGCGAACGTTCTCGTTGATCTCGACCGCGATCTCGCCATCGCTGAACTGCCCGACCGTGGCGTTACCCATGCGAGTATCCAGACTCTCGGCGATCTTCTGGGCGAGCTCGGGGTTGGCATTCCCGGCGAAAACCATCAATTTTGACACGCGCATCCACCTATGCAGTATTGGGTAGCCCTGTTCGCGATGAGCCTGTCGATGCAAGCGCAGCGAGTCGTTCGCTTGGTGACATCGAGGTCATCGCTCGAGAGCAGCATGTAGCGGGGAGAGATTCAGGCCTCGGGCCATGAAGGCAGTATAGCGTCCTGGTATTTCGGCCATCAGACGCCCTGCTTCAGCCTCGGAGTCGAGCCTGGCGAAGATGCAGGCGCCTGTGCCCGTCAGCATGGCGGGTGCCCGGCTACCAAGCCAGTCGAGTGCGTCGGCAACCTGCGAATAGAGTGCTCTGACCGTCGCCTCGCAGTCGTTTCGCCAGCTGGGCGCTCCCCCCTGCAGTGCGCGCGCCATGGTAATCGGGGGAGTGTCACGTGTCAATTCCGGTGCCCCGAACACCGCGCCGGTAGCGACCTCGATGCCCGGGTGCAGGAGCACGAACCAAGGGGTATCCAGCTCGACTGGCGTGAGCCTTTCACCCACCCCTTCGGCCCAGGCGGCACGGCCGCGGACGAACACCGGCACGTCCGCGCCGAGCCGCAGGCCGAGAGTGGCTAGGCGGTCAATCGATAGCCCCAGTTGCCACAGCCGATCGAGCCCGAGCAGTGCGGTGGCGGCATCGCTGCTGCCGCCGCCCAGGCCGCCGCCCATGGGTAGGCGCTTGGTCAGGTGGATGTCGGCCCCGAGCCGGCAGCCGGTCTCGGCCTGCAGCATGTGGGCGGCCCGCACGATCAGATTGTCGCTGTCGGGGACGCCTGGCAGGGCGGGCGTCAGACGAATCTCGGCATCGTCGCGCAGGCGCAGATGCAGGGTGTCGCCGTGATCGAGGAACTGAAACAGGGTCTGCAGCTCATGATAACCGTCCTCGCGGCGGCCGATGATATGCAACAGGCGATTGAGCTTGGCCGGGGCCGGCAGCACGAGCTCCTGTCTCGGCGCGGTAGTCATTGGCTCACTCATCAAGGACGGGGCGCCACTCCGTGACCACCAGTGTCACGCGCAGGTCGTCGTACTCCATGATCAAGCGGCGTGGCAGCCAAAGCGACTCGACCTGTATCCAGTCCCGGTAGTCGATATCCCAGCCGTCCTGGCTCAGGCGCTGGGGGAAGCCGGAATCATCGTGCTCGAGCTGGTATTGGCTGTGCTCGGCCGGCAGGCCGCGTATCCAATCGGAAAGCGAGCTGACCGGCAGTGACCAGCCGAGCTGCTCCTGCATCAGCGCTTCCGGCGTCTCGGCAACGAAACGGCCGTCGGCGTTGGTCAGTGAGAAGCGCCCCTCGCGCCCCTCCAGCAGGTTACGGCCGCTGCCGAACGGGCCGCTGATCAGCATACGGTAATAATGTGGGTGCTGGCTCCAGTCCAGATTGGCGCTGGTCGACTCCTGAGGCGTGCGCAGGCCGGCCTTGCCGACCAGGATCCAGGTGTCCAGGGCGGCAAGCTGCTCTTGCTGGGCCTCCCAGACAGCCTCAGTGCGCTCGGAATCGGGGAGGGTGGTTGGGGCGGCGCAGCCGGCCAGCAGGGCGAGCATGGCGCTCGCTGCCAGCCATCGTGCCGTTGTCGTCAGGTTTTTCATGACGTCGTCTCGTGGGCCAGTGGATTTTCGTCAGGGTGCAAGCTCGGGAATTCGCTCCAGGAGCTCATCGATCAGCGGGTGCTCCTCGAAGCGCTCAAGCGCCTGCTCGACCATGCTGCGTGCTTCATCCTGCCTGTCCAGCTCCCACAGCACTTCCGCCAGGTGGGCGGCGATCTCCTGGTCGGGCATGCCGGCGTAGGCGCGCTCAAGCCAGGGAATCGCGCGCTCCGGGTCGCCCAGGCGATAGTAGACCCAGCCCAGGCTGTCCATGATGGCTGGGTTGCCGGGGTCCAATGCGTGCGCACGCTCGATCAGCTCACGGGCCTCCTCGAGGCGCTCCTCGACGTTGAGGTCGGCCAGGGTATAGCCCAGCGCGTTGAGAGCGGCGGCGTTGTCCGGATTGGCCTCGATGATGCGGCCGAGATCCCGTTCCATGGCCTCGATGTCACCCTGCTCCCAGGCGCGCATGGCGCGCATGTAGAGCAGCGGCTCGTCGTTGGGCGTGCGCGCCAGCTCGCGGTTGAGCAGGGCGTCGGCTTCGGCGCCCAGTCCGGCGTCATCCAGCAACTGCGCTTCCAGGGCAACCAGCTCACTGAAGCGCGACTCGTGTCGCAGACGCTCGATGCGCAGGAAGGCGCGGGCATCGAGCAGGCGATCGTCCTCGATAAGCATCTGGGCTGCCCGCAGCCGCGCTCTCAGGAAGTCGCCACCGGGTGTCACCTGCCGGTAGTAGAGCAGGGCATTGTCGACTTCCCCCTCCTCTTCGGCGATCAGGCCCATTAGGTAGAAGGCGGCAGGCGGGGGATCATCGCTGCTGACCAGCGGTAGCAGCAGGCGGCGGGCGGCATCGTGATGGCTGTCTTCCAGGTAGAGCCGAGCCAGCGATATGCGCAGCTCCTGGTTACCGATATGTTCATTCAGCAGTGCCGAAGTGTGCCGTTCGGCGGCGGCCACGTTGCCCAGCATCAGCTCGGCCTGGGCCATCAGCAGCAGGAAGCGTGGGTCGCCAGGCGAGACTTCAAGGCCGCTCCTGGCTGCCTCGCGGGCCTGGCGTGGGTTGTCCGCCTCCAGTGCCAGCTGCGCTCGGGTCAGCCACAGCGCGGGAAGTTCGGCATGGCTGCGGGCAAGCTGGTCGAGGCGGCGCTCGGCTTGCAGGCGCTGACCGGTTGCCGCCTCGAGTATGGCCATGCCCAGCTCGGCGTCGTGAGCGTGAGGGTGGCGGCTGGCGTCTGGGCTTTCGAGGTAGTCCCGCAGGCGCTCGCGCAGGGGTAGCGGGTCGGTGCCGGCTTCCAGTGCCAGCTCGGCAAACAGGGCCAGCTCGGCATGCTGGCCCTGTTCGGCCAGCGCCAGGCGCCAATCCAGCGCCGTTTTCCAGTCGCCGCGCTGCAGCGCCAGCCCGGAAAGCAGTCGCAGCGGTGCTTCGGCACCGGGGTCGAGCTCGTGCCAGGTGGCGACCGCCTGGTCGAGCAGCAGGATGTCGTTGCTGAAGCGTGCGGCCAGCGTACCGCGCTCTGCCAGCTCGGCGGCCTGGTAGCGCTCTGCCATGGCCAGGTAGCCCAGAGTGGCACGACGATAGTCGCCGCGCTGTCCCGCAAGCTCCGCCGTCAACAGCGTGGCCAGTCCCTCGGCGTCCAGGCCGCGCTCTATGGGAGGGGCCGTTGCGAGTGGGTCCTCTGGGGATGTGGCGAAAGGGGAGGAGGCCAGGCCTTGGCAGCCGCTTAGAAGTGCGGCGAAGCCAAGCACTGCCAGTCCTTGGCGCGAAGAGCGTATCAGCGTCGAGGGCATGCGTATCTCATCCGGTATCCCGAGGTGCCAGCATACCGGCTAGCAGCCCACGGGCAAAGGGAAGGCTGCATTCTGCCCCGGTCAGCATCACCAAAATGGTTTGCCTTGCCTTGAGTCAATGGCAAGCTTCGCCGGCCTGGCGCCTAGTGCGAAAGGCTGTGTTAGAATGCAGCGCCGCATATACGTTTTTTCATTTACCTACGGTGCCGCCGGCCGACATCACCGAAGACGCTTAACGCATGACGCTTCTTGCTCTTGGAATCAACCACAGGACGGCCACTGTCGCGGTGCGAGAGCGGGTCGCCTTCACGCCCACTCAACTGGAGTCGGCGCTGACCCAACTGCGCCACATGCCCCAGGTGCACGAGGCGGCAGTGCTCTCGACCTGCAACCGTACGGAGCTCTACTGCGTTACCGAGCCCAGCGGCGAGCGCACCATCCTCGACTGGTTGAGCCACTTTCATGGGTTGGCGCTCAACGATCTCACGCCGTGCGCCTACCACTATCTGGACCATGAAGCCGCACGTCACTTGATGCGCGTTGCCGTCGGTCTCGATTCGATGGTGCTGGGCGAGCCCCAGATACTCGGCCAGCTCAAGGATGCCTATCAGTCGGCGCGCCAGGTGAGCGGCCTGGGGGGGGAGCTGGAGCTTCTGTTTCAGCACACCTTTGCGGTGGCCAAGCAGGTACGTACGCGTACCGGCATCGGCCAGAATCCGGTTTCGGTTGCCTACGCCGCAGTGAGCCTGGCCAGCCGCATCTTCGATGACTTCGGACGCTCCCGGGCACTGTTGATCGGCGCCGGTGAAACCATCGAGCTGGTGGCGCGCCATCTGCGCGAGGCCGGGGTTCGCAACATGATCGTGGCCAACCGCACGCGAGAGCGTGCCGAGCTGCTGGCCGGGGAGTTCAATGCCGAGGCGATTTCGCTCAATGAGATTCCCGAGGCTCTGGTTCGCTCCGATATCGTGATTTCCTCCACCGCTGCGCCGCTGCCGATCCTGGGCAAGGGCATGGCGGAGCGGGCGCTGAAGAAGCGCCGCCATCGTCCGATCTTCATGGTCGACATAGCGGTTCCCCGAGACATCGAACCCGAGGTGGGCGATCTCGACGATATCTTCCTGTACACGGTCGATGACCTCAATGAGGTGATTCAGGAGAATCGGCGCCACCGCCAGGCCGCGGCAGATCAGGCGGAAGCGCTGATCGAGCACGGCGTGCACGTCTGGCTGCATGAACGGCGCATTCGCAGTGGTGGCGAGCTGATTCGCCGCTACCGCGATCGGGCCGCAGAGCTGCGCGAGCTCTCCGAGCGTCAGGCCATGGCGAGGCTGGCACGCGGCGAGGACCCCGAAGAAGTGGTTCGCCTGCTGGCGCATCAGCTCACCAACCGACTGTTGCATCAGCCTACGGTGGCCCTGCGCGAAGCGTCGGGCAGTGAGCGGCGCGACTTGCTGAGCGCCGCCGAGTCGCTGCTGTTGGCCCCCTCATCAACGAAACCCTGACAGGACACGCCATGAAAGCGACCCTACGCCAGCGTCTCGATGGCTTCGTCGAACGCTTCGAGGAGCTCGCCGCCCTGCTGGCGGAGCCCGAGGTGATAAGCGACCAGCCTCGCTTCCGCGACTACTCACGCGAATATGCCGAACTCGAGTCCCTGGTCGAAGCCTGGCGAGACTACCGTTCGACCGAGGGCGACCTCGAGTCCGCCAAGCTGCTGATCGATGATAGTGACGCCGATATGCGTGAGCTGGCCCAGATGGAGCTGGAGGAGAGGCGTGAGCGCCTGGAAATGCTGGAAGTGCAGCTCAAGCAGCTGCTGCTGCCACGCGACCCCGACGACGGGCGCAATGTCTTCCTCGAGATTCGTGCCGGCACCGGCGGTGATGAAGCGGCACTGTTCGCCGGCGACCTGTTCCGCATGTACTCCCGCTATGCCGAGAAGCAGGGCTGGAAAGTCGAAGTGATCAGCGCCAGTCACGGCGAGCAGGGCGGATACAAGGAGCTGATTTCGCGAGTGAAGGGCGAGGGCGTCTACGCTCGGCTCAAGTTCGAGTCGGGGGCTCACCGGGTGCAGCGGGTTCCGGCGACGGAGTCCCAGGGCCGTATCCATACGTCCGCCTGTACCGTGGCGGTGATGCCCGAAGCCGATGAGGTTGGCGACGTCGATATCAATCCTGGGGACTTGCGGGTTGACACCTTTCGCTCCAGCGGTGCCGGGGGCCAGCACGTCAACACGACCGACTCGGCGATTCGCATCACTCACCTGCCCACCGGCGTCGTGGTGGAGTGCCAGGAGGAGCGCAGCCAGCACAAGAACCGCGCCAAGGCGATGTCGTTGCTGGCTGCCCGGCTCAAGCAGAGCGCGGTGGATAGCCGCCAGCGCGAACAGGCCGATACGCGACGAAGCCTGGTGGGCTCGGGCGACCGTAGTGAGCGCATCCGCACCTACAACTTCCCCCAGGGGCGCCTGACCGATCACCGTATCAACCTCACTCTCTACAAGCTGGGCGAGGTCATGTCCGGTGAGCTCGACGAAGTGCTCGACCCCCTGATTCACGAGCACCAGGCCGAGCAGCTTGCGGCGTTGCAGCAGGAAGCCTGATGCGTCTCGATGCGCTGCTGGCCCGGGCTGCCATGCGCCTCGCCGGCTCAGGTTCTCCCAGCCCCCGGCTCGATGCCGAAGTGCTGCTGTGTCATGTGCTCGACGTCGATCGCACCTGGCTCTATACCTGGAGCGATCATCAGGTCGACACCTTCCGTCGAGCTCGCTTCGAGGCCCTGGTGGCAGCTCGCGCGGTGGGCCATCCCGTGGCTTATCTCACCGGGCAGCGTGAGTTCTGGGGGCTGGCCCTGGCCACGTCGCCGCATACCCTCATCCCGCGCCCGGATACCGAAACCCTGGTCGAGGTGCTGCTCGAACTGGCCGGCGCTGTGCCAGGCCGGCTGCTCGACCTGGGCACCGGAACCGGTGCCGTCGCGCTGGCCTTTGCCAGCGAGCGGCCCGACTGGGAGGTGTTGGGGGTCGACCGGGTGCCCGAGGCAACAGCACTTGCCGAATCGAATGCACGGCGACTGGGTATGGCCAACGCACGCTTTCTGCGTAGCGATTGGTTCTCGGCGCTGGGCCGGGAGCGCTTTACCCTCATCGCCTCCAACCCTCCCTACATCGAGCCGGGCGACCCTCATTTGATGCAGGGAGACGTGCGTTTCGAGCCCACGAGCGCATTGGTGTCGGCGGAGAAGGGCTTGGCCGATCTGCGTCACCTGGCACGGGGAGGCATGGTGCATCTCGAGCCTGGTGGCTGGTTGGTCATGGAGCATGGCCATGACCAGGCCGAGGCCGTGCGCCAACTGCTCGAAGAGTGCGGGTATGTCGAGGTTGGCGGCCGATGCGATTTGGGAGGACGAGGCCGTGTCACCTTCGGCCGATGGTGCTGTCAGCGTTGAGTGGAGCGTACTGGAGGGGCAGCCGTCGCTGTGGTACATCTATTCAGGAAATAATTCCAAATGTCGGCATGTTTGTGTGACCGAACACCAGCACCGCTGCTGTTATTCGCGCTTTTTTCAGGTCGATGTGCTGGCATGACGACGCTTCACTCACTCTGATTTGGCTTTCTCGACACTATAATGAAATCCCGGACTCGCTCACTCGATCGTATCGACCTCAAGATCCTGCGCTGCTTGCAGGAAAATGCCCGCATCTCCTACGTCGACCTGGCCGCCCAGGTCGGACTTTCCACCACGCCATGCCTGGAGCGTGTCAAGCGTCTCGAAAAGTCCGGGGTCATTCGCGGCTACAAGGCCGTACTCGACCCGCGCTCGCTCAAGGCCAACCTGCTCGTATTCGTCGAGATCAGCCTCGAGACCCAGTCGCCGGCCGTGTTCGATGAGTTCCGCCGTGCCGTGTCCCGGCTGCCGCAGATCCAGGAGTGCCACCTGGTCTCGGGGCAGTTCGACTATATCCTCAAGTGTCGTATCCCCGAGATGTCGGCCTATCGACAGCTGCTCGGCGATGTGGTGTTGACCCTTCCCGGAGTCAAGGAGTCGAAGAGCTATGTGGTGATGGAAGAGGTCAAGGAGGAGTTCTCGCTCTACGTACCCGACATCGAGGAGCTCGAAGGCAAGTAATGAGCATGAACGACGAGGCACTGTTGCGCTATAGCCGGCAGATCATGCTGGAGGCGATCGACATCGAGGGGCAGGAGCGCCTGCTGGCCTCGCGGGTATTGGTGGTAGGCGCAGGTGGGCTGGGCTCGCCGGTGGCACTTTACCTGGCTGCCGCCGGGGTGGGCCACCTGACCCTGGCCGATGCCGACGAGGTCGAGCTCTCCAACCTGCAGAGACAGATTGCCCACGGCATGGCGGACCTGGGAAGGAACAAGGCACGCTCCGCGCGCGAGGCGGCCTCGGGACTCAATCCAGACTGCGACGTCCGCGTGATCGAGGAGCACCTCGCCGGAGAGACACTCGAGGCCGTGGTGGCCAGCGTCGACCTGGTGCTCGACTGCACCGATCGCTTCTCGAGCCGCTATGCCATCAATGCCGCCTGTCACCATGCCGGGATCCCGCTGGTTTCGGGAGCCGCGATCCGCTTCTCCGGGCAGCTGGCGGTCTTCGATCCGCGTGATGATGCCTCGCCCTGCTACGCCTGTCTCTACCCGCCGGACGGTAGCGGAGACGAGGCCCTCTCCTGCGCGGAGAGCGGCGTGGTAGCACCCCTGGTGGGGCTGATCGGCAGCTTCCAGGCTCTGGAGGCGATCAAGTTGCTCAGTGGCGCCGGCAATCCGCACCGAGGGCTCTCTACCTTCGACGGCCTGCGTGGCCAGTGGCGACACTACCATGTGCCACGCGACCCCGCCTGCTCCGTCTGTGGAGGCCGCTGAGTCCCGCGTGGTGGTGCTTTTTTGACATCGATCCGGGGGTGGTAAGCGACATCGCTCTTCGCCGCAGGGCTTGCCTTGACTATCAGGCTCCATACTTGAGGCTTGCGGCTTGGTGCCTGGTACGGCTGGGCGTCTGGCCTGGTGGAAGTAGGGTGTTATGAAATACTTGACATTCTACGGCGGTTTGATGCCAGACTAGTCGCATATGTCGAGGCTCTTTCACTGCCCCAGGATTTCGCTGCATGGCCGCTGCCACCCAAATCACAAGCCCCGCTTCCTATTATCGCGACTCCCTGAGGGTGCGCCTCGACCAGCCATGCCCGCGTCAGGGTGGGCAGCAGCGCTTCGACATCTGTGTCATCGGTGGCGGCATCACCGGCTTATCCGCTGCTCTACACTTGGCTGAGCGCGGTTATTCGGTAGCCCTGCTCGAGGCGCATGAACTGGGCTTTGGTGCGTCCGGTCGCAGCGGCGGCCAGATCCTGCCTGGCCTGGGCACGGATATCGCCACCGTGGAGCGCGCCCTGGGCCGCGAACGCGCCCGTGATGTGTGGGAGATGAGCCGCGAGGCGGTGAATCTCACGGCGGAGCTGATCGAACGCCATGCCATTCCCTGCGACCTTGCCTGGGGCTACCTGCACGCCGCGGTAAAACCGCGTCATGTGCGTGAGCTGCGTCAGTTTCAGGAGCGGATGGCCAAGGATTATGGCTACGAGGCGCTCGACTGGCTTGAAGGCCAGGCGTTGCGTGAGCGGGTCGTCACCGGTGCCTATCCCGGTGCTCTCTTCGACCACGAGGGTGGCCACCTGCATCCGCTCAACTTCACCCTGGGACTGGCGCGGGCCGCCCAGCGGGCTGGCGTATCGATTCACGAGCATAGCCCGGCGCTGTCCATCCGCCGTGGCCAGCCGGCCGCCGTGCAAACGTCGCAAGGCGAAATCATTGCCGACTTCGTCGTGGTGGGCGCCAATGCTTATCTGGGTTGCCTGCTGACGGAACTCGAAGGACGCATCATGCGGGCGGCCAATTATATCGTTGCCACCGAGCCGCTGGGCGAGGAGCGAGCCGCCCAGGTTCTGCCGCACAACGATGCCCTGTCCGACGCCAATTTCGTTCTCGACTACTATCGCCTTTCTGCCGATAAGCGCCTGATCTATGGTGGCGAAGTCAGCTACGATGGGCGGGAGCCTCGAGGCCTTCAGCAGCGCATGGATGCCAAGATCGCCCGCCTGTTTCCGGTGCTGAAGGGTGTGCGTATCGACTACCGTTGGGGCGGTGATGTGGCGATCACGCTCAATCGTGCACCGGATTTCGGCCGCCTCGGCAGCAATATCTACTATGCCCAGGGGTATTCGGGGCACGGCATGGCGCTGGCCGGGCTGGCCGGTCAATTGATGGCCGAGGCCATTGCCGGCCAAAGCGAACGTTTCGATGTCTTTGCCGCCATGCCCCATCGCCGGTTCCCCGGCGGCCAGCGCCTGCGTACCCCGCTGCTGGTGCTGGCGACTACGTTCTACAAGCTACGCGATCGTCTATAACGAATGAAATGCCCGGGAAGGGCCGCGACGAGGTTCCCATGAAAGACCTGGAAAGCTGGCTGAAGGAGCGACGCATCACCGAGGTGGAGTGTCTGGTCAGCGATATCACCGGCATCGCCCGGGGCAAGATCACGCCCGTGTCCAAATTCATGGCCGAGAAGGGCATGCGCCTGCCCGAGAGTGTGCTGCTGCAGACCGTGACCGGCGACTATGTGGAGGATGAACTCTACTACTCGCTGCTCGATCCTGCCGACATCGACATGCTCTGTCGGCCTGACATCTCGGCGGTCTATCCGGTCCCCTGGGTACTCGAGCCCACTGCCCAGGTGATCCACGACTGCTACGACAAGATGGGCAATCCCATCGAGCTCTCCTGTCGCAATCAGTTGAAGCGGGTCCTTGCGCTCTATGCCGAGCAGGGCTGGAAGCCGGTGGTGGCGCCGGAGATGGAGTTCTATCTGACCAAGCGCTGCGAAGATCCCGACCTGCCGCTACAGCCGCCCATCGGGCGCAGCGGGCGCCAGGAGACCGGCAGGCAGTCATTCTCCATCGATGCGGCCAACGAGTTCGATCCGCTGTTCGAGGACATGTACGACTGGTGCGAGGCTCAGGGGCTGGATATCGACACCCTGATCCACGAGGAGGGCACCGCCCAGATGGAGATCAACTTCCGTCACGGCGACCCGCTGACTCTGGCCGACCAGGTCTTCCTGTTCAAGCGTACCCTGCGCGAGGCGGCGCTCAAGCACGATGTGGTGGCGACCTTCATGGCCAAGCCGATCACCAACGAACCCGGCAGTGCCATGCACATTCACCAGAGCGTGCTGGATGCCACGACGGGGAAGAGCGTTTTCGCCAACGAGGACGGCTCGATGAGCCAGCTGTTCCTGCATCACATCGGCGGCATGCAGCGTTTCATCCCCGAGGCACTGCCGCTGATGGCGCCCAACGTCAACTCGTTCCGCCGTTTCCTGCCCGACACCTCGGCGCCGGTCAACGTCGAGTGGGGTGAGGAGAACCGCACCTGCGGGCTGCGGGTGCCCGATTCGACACCGCAGAACCGACGCATCGAGAATCGCCTGCCGGGCGCCGACGCCAATGCCTACCTGGCCATCGCGGCGAGCCTGCTGTGTGGTTACCTGGGCATGATGCAGCAGCTCAATCCCTCTGCGCCGGTGCAGGGCCGTGCCTTCGAGCGTCGCAACCTGCGCCTGCCGTTCACCCTCGAGCAGGCGCTGGAGCGGATGGAAAACTGTGCCGAGCTGGAGCGCTACATGGGGCACCGCTTCGTGACCGGCTACGTCGCGGTCAAGCGCGTGGAGAACGAGAATTTCAAGAAAGTCATCAGCTCGTGGGAGAGGGAGTTCCTGCTGCTGAGCGTCTAGTTCCCACTGCCGGGGGCTGGACGTCAGGGCTTGGGACGCTGGAGTGAGCGGCACGCCGCCGGCCTGGCCTCCTGCAGGGGTGTGGTAAACAAGCAGGGAAAGACGCCCGGAACGTCGTGCCGGGCAGACGAAAAACAATGCAGACAAGAGGTGCCATCATGTCCTTCCAACGCAAGCTGTCTCTGGCCGTCGGCCTGGCTTCACTGGCCATGACCGTAACTGCCGCCCAGGCCAACGAGGTGCGGGTCTACAACTGGTCCGACTATATTGCATCGGACACCCTGGAGAAGTTCACCGAGGCCACCGGCATTCGCGTCATCTACGACGTCTACGACAGCAATGAGGTGCTCGATGCCGCCATGCTTGCGGGCCGCTCCGGCTATGACGTGGTGGTCCCGTCCAACCACTACCTTACCCGCCAGGTCAGTGCCGGGGTCTACCTGGAGCTCGATCACGACAAACTGCCCAATATGGTCAACCTCAACCCCGAGCTGATGGATGACCTCGAGTTCATCGATCCCGGCAGCCGCTACTCCATCCCCTACATGTGGGGGACCAACGGCATCGGCTATAATGTGGAGCGGGTGACCGATATCCTGGGTGAGGATGCGCCGCTCGACTCCTGGGCGCTGATCTTCGACCCCGAGGTGACCACGGCGCTGCGCGAGGGCGGTTGCGGGATCTCCATGCTCGATTCGGGTGACGAAATGCTCTCGCCGGCCATGGCCTACCTGGGGCTCTCTCCGCTCTCCGAAGAGACGGCCGACCTGGAAGCGGCCGGCGATCTGATCGCGGCGGTGCGCGACAACATCACCTACTTCCACTCGTCGCGCTACATCTCCGACCTGGCCAACGGCGACATCTGCGTGGCGGCGGGGTATTCGGGCGATGTCTTCCAGGCCGCCGACCGGGCCGAGGAGGCCGGGCGGGACTTCACTATCGCCTACGCCATTCCCAAGGAGGGCGCGGCACTGTGGTTCGACATGATGGCGATCCCGGCCGATGCACCGAATCCCGATAACGCCCACGCCTTCATCAACTTCATTCTCGAGCCCGAGGTCGCCGCCGCCATCACCGAATACGTGGTGTATGCCAACCCCAACATCGCCGCCAACGAGTTCCTCGACCCCGATATCCTCAATGACCCGGCCATCTACCCCGACCAGGAGGTGATGGATAACCTCTACGTTGCCGAGGAAAAACCGCTGGCCGTGCAGCGCGTGCGCACGCGGGTATGGAACCGGGTGAAGTCCGGTATCTGAGCTGTTCACGCCGGCTTTTCGGAGCCGGCGTGCTGCTGTCTGGCTAGAGGAGTGCGGTGATGGAGCAAACCCGGGTCCAACCCCATACCACGGTGCCTCCGGGCAGTCCTGGCGAGCGCCAACAGGCCGCCGCCACGACGCCTGGTAAGCCGCGCCCGGCACGTGAATCAGGACTGATGGAGATCCGCCGGGTCAGCAAGCGTTTCGACGGTGTGCTGGCGGTGGATGATGTCAGTCTGTCGATCCGTCGTGGCGAGATCTTCGCCTTGCTGGGCGGGTCCGGCTCGGGCAAGTCGACGCTGCTGCGCATACTGGCCGGCTTCGAGAAGCCCAGCGAAGGACAGATTGTGCTCGACGGCGAAGACATTACCGCCATGCCACCCTATGAGCGGCCGATCAACATGATGTTTCAGTCTTACGCGCTGTTTCCACACATGACGGTGGCACAGAACATCGCCTTCGGCCTCAAGCAGGACCGCCTGCCGCGCCGGGAGATCGAAGAGCGGGTGGCCGAGATGCTCAAGCTGGTGCACATGGAGGCCTATGCCCGACGCAAGCCGCATCAGCTCTCGGGTGGGCAGCGCCAGCGCGTGGCTCTGGCGCGCTCGCTGGCCAAGCGGCCCAAGCTGTTGTTGCTCGACGAGCCGATGGGGGCGCTGGACAAGAAACTGCGCACCGAAATGCAGCTCGAGGTGGTGCAGATCCTGGGACGGGTGGGGGTGACCTGCATCATGGTCACCCACGACCAGGAGGAGGCCATGACCATGGCCGATCGGGTGGCCATCATGTCGGATGGCTGGATCGCTCAGGTCGGCACGCCAATGGATGTCTACGAGAGCCCTGCCAGCCGCATGGTGGCCGAGTTCGTCGGTACGGTGAACCTGATCGAGGGTGAGATCGTGGTCGATGAGGCCGATCACTGCATCGTCGACGGCCCGGCCCTGGGGCGAGGGGTTCGGATCGGTCACGGTGTCACGACCCAGGCCGATGAGCGACGGGTTTGGGTTGCCGTGCGCCCCGAGAAGACCTGGCTGACCCGTGAGCGTCCCCAGGGGGAATTCAACTGGGCGGCGGGTGTCGTCGAGGATATTGCTTACCTGGGCGGCTTTTCCGTCTATTTCGTGCGCATCGAGAGCGGCCAATTGATCAAGGCCAGCATGGCCAACACCGAGCGCCGCGGTGACCGTCCGCGCTGGGATGAGCCGGTGTATATCTACTGGGACGAGCAGAGTCCAGTGATTCTGCACGACTGAGCCATCGCCGGAGCCAGGGGATAACTCATGACCAACCGTATCGTTCGCCTGCGACGGTGGCTCAAGCCCGGTCGCGGTTGGGTCATCGCCGCGCCGCTGCTGTGGCTGACGCTGTTCTTTCTGCTGCCGTTCGGCATCGTGCTCAAGATCAGCCTCTCCGAGGCGGCCATTGCGGTGCCGCCCTTCAGCCCCATCTTCGATTACGCCCACGAGACGCTGAATGTCGTCGTGACGTTCAGCAACTACCTGTTCCTGGCCACCGACTCGCTCTACGTCTCGGCCTACTGGGGGTCGGTGAAGATCGCGCTGCTGGCTACCGTGCTGTGCCTGCTGCTCGGCTACCCCATGGCCTATGCCATGGCCCGTGCCCCGGTCCACCTGCAGCTGGTGCTGCTGCTGCTGGTGATGTTGCCGTCATGGACCTCCTTCCTGATCCGTGTCTATGCCTGGATGGGGATCCTCAGCAACAATGGCCTGGTCAATAACCTGTTGATCTGGGCTGGGCTGATCGATTCGCCAATCCGCATGCTCAATACCAATTTCGCGGTGATCCTGGGCATCGTCTATGCCTACCTGCCGTTCATGGTGCTGCCGCTCTATGCCAACCTGACGCGCCTCGATGCCTCTCTGCTGGAAGCTGCCTCGGACCTGGGGTCGCGCAAGATCAATACCTTCCTCACCGTGACTTTGCCGCTGTCGAAAGGCGGTATCATCGCCGGCTCGATGCTGGTGTTCATCCCGGCAGTAGGGGAGTACGTGATACCGGAGCTGCTCGGCGGGCCCAACACCCTGATGATCGGCAAGGTGCTGTGGGAAGAGTTTTTCCACAACCGAGACTGGCCGGTAGCCTCGGCGCTGGCGATGGTCATGCTGGCGATCCTGATCATTCCCATCGCCCTGTTCCACCGCTATCAGTCCCGCGAGCTGGAGGAGTGACCATGCGCAAGCCATCCTTCACCACCGTGATGCTGATCGTCGGCCTGCTGTTCCTCTATTTGCCGATGATCATCCTGGTGATCTACTCCTTCAACGCGTCGCGCCTGGTCACCGTATGGGCCGGGTTCTCGACGCGCTGGTATGTGGAGCTGTTTCGCGACCAGCAGATCCTCTCGGCGGTTTGGACCAGCCTGCGGATTGCCTTTTTCTCGGCCTCCATGGCGGTTTGCCTGGGCACCCTGGCCGCCTTCGTGATGGTTCGCTTTGCCCGATTTCGTGGCAAGACCGCGCTCTCCAGCATGGTTACCGCGCCACTGGTGATGCCAGAGGTGATCACCGGGCTGTCGCTACTGCTGCTGTTCGTGCACATGGCACAACTGATCGGCTGGCCAACGGATCGTGGTATGGTCACCATCTGGATCGCCCATACCACCTTCTGCAGTGCCTACGTGGCGGTGGTGGTGGCCTCGCGCCTGCGTGAAGTGGACCTCTCCATCGAGGAGGCGGCCATGGATCTTGGTGCTCCACCGGTGCGCACCTTCTTCCAGATCACCCTGCCGGTGATCGCGCCGGCGCTGGCCGCCGGCTGGCTGTTGGCATTCACCCTCTCGCTGGATGATCTGGTGATCGCCAGCTTCGTTTCCGGCCCCGGCGCCACCACGCTGCCCATGGTGGTGTTCTCCTCGGTGCGTCTGGGCGTGTCCCCCAAGATCAATGCCCTGGCCACGCTGATCATCCTGGCAGTGTCGCTGGCCACTTTCATCGCTTGGTACCTGATGCGGCGCAGCGAGGCCAAGCGCAGGCAGGCGATGTTGCAGGACATCACGGCCGGTAAATAACCTTTTCGTTGAGTGTGAGGTAGTTATGTCGAGCAGTGCCAACGCCGAGCATGTGGCGTCCTACTATGCCGCCACGGCCAATCCGGCACCCGAGCGCCACGCCCTCGCAGGCGACATCGAGTGCGAGGTGTGCGTGGTGGGGGCAGGCTTCACCGGGATCTCCTCGGCGCTGCACCTCGCCGAGCAGGGGCACGAAGTGGTGGTGCTCGAAGCTGCGAGGGTCGGCTTCGGCGCCTCGGGGCGCAACGGCGGTCAGATCGTCAACAGCTACAGCCGCGACATGGACGTGATCGAGGCCAAGTACGGTACCGAGACCGCCCGCGCCCTGGGCGACATGGCCTTCGAGGGCAATCGCATCATTCGCGAGCGCATCCGCCAGTACGCCCTCGCCTGCGATCTCAAGAACGGCAATCTGTTCGCCGCCTGTAATCGCAAGCAGCTCGAGGGGCTGCGCGAGCACAAGTCGCTGTGGGAGCGGTTCGGCAACCGCGAGCTCGAGCTGCTGGAGGGCGAGGCCTGCCAGCGCGAGGTCGGCAGCGAGCGCTACACCGGTGCCCTGGTGGACCACTCCGGTGGCCACCTGCACCCGCTCAATCTGGTGCTGGGTCAGGCAGCCGCCTTCGAGTCTCTGGGCGGCGTCATTCACGAGCAGTCGCCGGTCACCGGGGTGCGTCACGGCGAGACGGTGACGCTGACCACCCCGCGTGGCAGCGTGCGCGCCCGGCGCGTGGTGATGGCCGGTAACGCCTACCTGCAAGGGGTGCTGCCGGAGCTGGAGGGCAAGTCGATGCCCTGCGGCACCCAGATCGTCACCACCGAGCCGTTGCCGGACGCACTGCGCCGCGAGCTGATTCCCAACGACATGGCGGTGGAGGACTGCAACTACCTGCTCGATTACTACCGTTTTACTGCTGACGGCCGCCTGCTCTACGGCGGCGGGGTCAACTACGGCGGGCAGGATCCGACGGACATCAGCGCGGTGATCCGGCCCAAGATGCTCAAGACCTTTCCCCAGCTTGCCGACGTCCGCATCGACTATGCCTGGAGCGGCAACTTCCTGATGACGCTGAATCGGCTGCCCCAGTTCGGTCGGCTCAACGCCAACGTCTACTACGCCCAGGGCTACTCGGGCCACGGGGTGACGTGCTCGCATCTGGCGGGCCGGCTGATCGCCGAGGTGATGCGCGGCGACAGCGAGCGCTTCGATGCCTTCGCCGGTTTGCCGCATCTGCCGTTCCCCGGCGGGCGGCTGCTGCGAGTGCCGCTCTCGGCGCTGGGGGCCTGGTACTACGCCACGCGGGACCGGCTCGGCTGGTGAGTGTCGCCGCGAGCGGACACCGGGACAAAAAACGTGAAAGCCGCTGCGTTGCGCTCATCGCCTTGTCTCGACGCCGTATACTGAAGCTATCCCATGGGCGGCATGGAGTCGCCGCCCTGCGTCTCTCCTCCACATCGTATCGAGCCGAGCCTTGTCAGCCCGGGGCGCGTCGCGTCCTGCAGGAGGAGTGTCATGAACAAGTCTATCGTGGTCGGAACCACGCTGAGCGTGCTGGGCCTGGGCGGCCTGGCATTCGGCGCATGGCAGGTGCAGCAGGGGACGGATCCGGTCGAGAGCGGTCCTCAGTTTGCCGAGGTCGTGGCGGTACAGCCGGTGACTCGCAGCGTCGAGACGCCACGTGAGGTATGTGAGGACGTGGTGGTGCAGCAGCAGGCCCAGGCGCCCAGCCGTGACCCTCATCGGATCGCCGGCACCGCGGCGGGGGCCGTGGTGGGCGGGCTGCTTGGCAACCAGGTGGGCGGCGGCAGTGGCAAGACGCTGGCCACCGTGGCCGGGGCGGTCGGGGGCGGCTACGCCGGGCGCGAGATCCAGGGTCGCATCGAGGCCAACCAGACCCAGACCTACACCACCACCCAGCGTCAGTGTCACACCGTCGTGGACAGCTCCGAGGAGACCGTCGGTTACGACGTGACCTGGCGTCACGGCGAGCTAAGTGAGGTGTCGCGGCTGGATCGCCGGCCCCAGGGCGATCGCGTGCTGCTCGACGAGGGCCAGCCGCGCTGGGACCTGCCGCTGGCCAGCACGGACGGTTGATTCCTCTCGCGTTATCGTTTCCTGCATTGCCCCGGCTCAGGCCGGGGCGTCATATGGCGGCTTGCCGCCTGTCCCGGTCAGGCCGGCTGCGTCAAACGTGGCGTAGGTACCAGTCGTACTCCAGCCGGCTCACCGTCTGCATGGCCAGTTCGCGCTCGGCCCGACGATTGGCCAGGAAGACATGGATGAAATTGCTGCCCAGGGCAGCCTTGAGTGGTTCGCTCGCCTCGAGCAGGTCGAGGGCCTGCTGCCAGCTGTTGGTCAGGGTGGGCTCGAACTGCTCGTAGGCGTTGCCTTCCACCGGTGCGGGCGGCTCCAGCTGACGGTCGATACCGTAGTCGATGCCGGCCAGCAGTACGGCGAGCAGCAGGTAGGGGTTGACGTCGGCACCGGCGACGCGATGCTCGATGCGCCTTGCCGCGTTGTCACCCGAGGGGATGCGCAGGGCCACCGAGCGGTTGTCGAAGCCCCAGGTGGGGGTCATGGGCACGTAGAGGCCGGGCTGGAAGCGGCGGAACGAATTGAGGTTGGGGGCACAGATCGCCATGCTGGCCGGCATCAGCTCGAGCAGCCCCGCGATGGCCCGGTGCAGGGTCTCGCTGCCCAGTGGGTCAGCATTTTCGGCGGCGAAGACATTGCGTCCACCGTCGTCCAGCAGGCTCAGGTGCACGTGGGTGCCGTTGCCGGCCTCGAGGCCGTAGGGCTTGGCCATGAAGGTGGCCTCGAAGCCGTGATTGAGCGCCACGCCCTTGATCAGGCGCTTGAGTAGCACGGCACTGTCGCAGGCCTTGAGCACATCGTTGCAGTGGCTGAGCGTGATCTCGAACTGGCCCGGCGCGCACTCCTTCAGCGTCGTGTCCAGCGGCAGCCCCTGGCATTCGGCGGCCCGGTGCACGTCGTCGAGAAAGTCGGCGTACTCGTCGAGTTCCCCGATGGAGTAGAGCTGGCTCTGGGTGGCGCGCTCGCCGTTGCGGGGCGAGCACGGCGGCTGGATCAGCCCCTCCGGGGTGCGCTCGCGGTCCAGCAGGTAGAACTCCATCTCCACGGCGGCTACGGGGGTGAGGCCGCGTTCGCGTAAGCGCTCCAGCTGGCGCCTCAGCACCTGGCGCGGATCGGCGAAGAAGGGCGTTTCGTCGGGTTCCACCATGGTCATCAGCAGCTGCGCCTGACGACCGCCGCGCAGCCATGGTGACGGCATCAGGCTGCCCGCCAGGGGCCGGCAGACCCGGTCGCTGTCGCCGATGGCAAGGCCCAGGCCGGTGGCTTCGATGGTATGGCCGTTGATGTCCAGGGCGAAGACCGAGGCTGGCAGGTTGACGCCGGACTGGCAGACCTGGGCCAGCTTGCCGCATGGAATGCGCTTGCCCCGCATTACCCCGTTGAGGTCGCTGATCAACAGATCGATGCTGTCGATGTGGGGGTGGCGAGCAAGAAACTCCTCGGCGTGATCGGCGCTGAGCGACGGCATGGTGGCCTCTTTGATGTCGTGTCTAAGCGTTGGCTGCGTCTATCTTTCGATGCGCCGCCGCTGTTGTCAAATCCTTTACGAAACTGGCGCGTCTGAATCCAGAGAAATCGCGAAATTTCCTGATGATTTGTGAGTTTTTTGCGTTTGGC
Organism: Billgrantia kenyensis; assembly: GCF_013697085.1. Taxonomy (GTDB): domain Bacteria; phylum Pseudomonadota; class Gammaproteobacteria; order Pseudomonadales; family Halomonadaceae; genus Halomonas; species Halomonas kenyensis. The sequence continues at coordinate 160,148 of NZ_JACEFT010000006.1, read as the reverse complement.
TGGATTTTTTTCTCGCTTTGATGGAAAGTTTAATCAACATTTCATCGCCGTTGTTTCATTCGAGGAGGCCGATATGCCGAGCCGTCCGCTGGTAGGTGTCATCGCCTGCCGTCGAGAAGTGGAAGGGCATCCCGCCCACGTAGTGACCGACAAGTACCTCAGCGCGCTTCGCGCCTACGGCCTGGCCCCGGTGGTGCTTCCCGTATGGCAGGATGCCGTCGACGGCGACCTGCTCGCCCACCTGGATGGCCTGCTGCTCACCGGCAGCTACTCCAACGTCGAGCCCGCACGCTATGGCGCCGAGCGGGCGCCGGAGAACACCCTCGACGACCTGCACCGCGACGCCGCTGCCCTGGCCTGGATACCTGCCGCCGTCGCCCGTGGCCTGCCGCTGCTGGGCATCTGTCGCGGCTTCCAGGAGATCAACGTGGCCTATGGCGGCACCCTCCACCAGGCGGTGCAGAACGTGCCCGGCCTGGCCGACCACCGCGAGCCGCAAGCCGACTACGCCACTCGCTATGCGCCGGCCCACGACATCGAGATCGTGCCCGGCGGCCGCCTGGCTGCGCTGTATCCCGAGCCGCAAGCGCGGGTCAATTCGCTGCACCAGCAGGGCATCGAACGGCTGGGCGAAGGGCTTGCCGTGGAGGCGCGTGCGCCGGACGGCTTGATCGAGGCGGTGTCGGTGGCCGGGGCGCCGGGGTACGCCCTGGCCGTGCAGTGGCATCCCGAATGGCAGCCGCGGGAACACCCTGTTTATGACGCCCTGTTCAACGGCTTCGCCGACGCCTGTCACGAGCACTGCGCGAGACGCGGGGCGCCGACCGAGGCGCTGGCTGCCGGCGAGGAGATATCATGAGCACCGAAGCGTATCGTCGGCTCGACCGTGACCACCACCTGCACCCCTTCACCGACTTCAAGGCCCTGGGGGAGGAGGGCAGCCGTATCGTCACCCACGCCGAGGGGGTCTACATCCATGACAGCGAGGGCAACCGCATCCTCGACGCCATGGCCGGGCTGTGGTGCGTCAACCTGGGTTACGGCCGCGAGGAACTGGTCGAGGCCGCCACCGTACAGCTGCGGGAACTGCCTTACTACAACAACTTCTTCAAGAGCACCCACCCGCCGGCGGTCAAGCTGGCCGAGGCGCTGTGCCGGCTGGCGCCGGCGCACATGAACCGGGTGTTCTTCACCGGCTCGGGCTCCGAGGCCAACGACACGGTGCTGCGCATGGTGCGTCGCTACTGGGCGCTCGAGGGCAAGCCCGACAAGCAGTGGGTGATCGCGCGGGAGAATGCCTACCACGGTTCTACCGTTGCCGGCCTGAGCCTTGGCGGCATGGCGCCGATGCATGCCCAGGGCGGCCCTCTGGTACCCAAGATCGCCCATGTGCGCCAGCCCTATTGGTTTGACGAAGGGCGCGATACCAGCCCGGAAGCGTTCGGCCGCGAATGCGCCGCGGCCCTGGAGGCGAAGATTCTGGAGCTCGGCGAGGAGAACGTTGCCGCCTTCATCGCCGAGCCGGTGCAGGGGGCGGGCGGTGCCATCATCCCACCGCAAAGCTACTGGCCGGCCGTCAAGGAGGTGCTGGCCAGGTACGATATCCTGCTGGTGATGGACGAGGTGATCTGTGGCTTCGGCCGCCTGGGGGAGTGGTTCGGCAGCCTTCACTACGATCTGAAGCCCGACTTGATGCCCATCGCCAAGGGGTTATCTTCCGGCTACCTGCCCATCGGCGGCGTGCTGGTGGGCGACCGCGTCGCCGACACCCTGATCGAGCGCGGCGGCGAGTTCTTCCACGGCTTCACCTATTCGGGGCACCCGGCCTGTGCCGCCGTGGCGCTGAAGAATCTCGAGCTGATGCAGGCCGAGGGCATCGTAGAGCGGGTGCGTGACGACATCGGGCCCTATCTCGCCGAGCGCTGGGCCACCCTGGCCGATCACTCCCTGGTGGGCGAGGTGCGCTCGCTGGGGCTGATCGGGGCGCTGGAGCTGATCGACCCAGACACCGGCGAGCGCTTCGACAAGGGGCTCGCTGTCGGCACCTTGTGCCGCGACATCTGCTTCGATCTTGGCCTGGTGATGCGCTCGGTGGGTGATACGATGATCATTTCGCCGCCGCTGGTGATCTCCCGCGCCGAGATCGACGAGCTGGTCCGCCTGGCCGGCGCCGCGCTGGACGAGACCGCCCGGCGGCTGGGTAAAGGAAAATGCGCCGCCCAAGCACCCATCACTGAGGAGACCCCATCGTGAGCCGTACGTCATTCCCCCGCACCCTGGCCGACTGGCAGGCCCGGGCCGCCGAGCTCGCCGTCGAATCACGGGCCTTCATCGACGACAGCTTCGTCGCGGCCGCAAGCGGTGACACCTTCGTCTCGATCAATCCCGCCACCGGCGAGACCCTGGCCCAGGTGGCCAGCTGCGACGAGCCCGATGCCGAACGCGCCGTGGCGGTGGCGCGCCGGGCCTTCGCCGACGGCGCCTGGTCGCGTATGGCGCCGGGCAAGCGCAAAAAGACCCTGCTGCGCCTGGCCGATCTGATGGAGGCCAACAAGCACGAACTGGCGCTGATCGATACCCTCGACATGGGCAAGCCCATCTCGAGCTCGCTGGGCGACATGGCCGGCGCCATCGCCTGCCTCCGCTACCAGGCGGAGTGCATCGACAAGCTCTACGGCGAGGTAGCCCCCACCGGCGAGGATTCCCTGGCCCTGGTGCTGCGCGAGCCCATCGGCGTGGTGGCGGCCATCGTGCCGTGGAACTTCCCGCTCATGATGACCGCCTGGAAGATCGCCCCGGCGCTGGCCGCCGGCAACAGCGTGATCCTCAAGCCCTCGGAGAAGTCGCCGCTGTCGGCGCTGCGCCTGGCCCAACTGGCCCAGGAGGCGGGCATCCCGCGCGGGGTGTTTCAGGTGCTGCCGGGCTTCGGCCACACCGTGGGCAAGGCCCTGGCACTCTCCATGGAGGTCGACTGCCTGGCCTTCACCGGCTCCACCGCGGTGGGCAAGCAGCTGATGCAGTACGCCGGGCAGTCCAACCTCAAGCGGGTCTACCTGGAGTGCGGTGGCAAGTCGCCCAATCTCGTCTTCGCCGACTGCAAGAACCTCGATCAGGTGGCCAGCTACGCCGCCGCGGCGATCTTCCACAATCAGGGCGAGGTGTGCATCGCCGGCTCCCGGCTGCTGGTGGAGAACACGATTCGCGACGACTTCGTCGAGCGGGTATTGAAAGCCGCCGAGAACATGCAGCCGGGTGATCCGCTGGACCCGCAGAGCTTCATGGGCGCCATCGTCGACGAGACCCAGCACCGGCGCATCCTCGACTACATCCGCCAGGGCGTGGAAGAGGGCGCGCGGCTGCGCAGCGGCGGCAAGGCCATCGACGGCCCGGGGCTGTTCATCCCGCCCACGGTGTTCGACGGCGTTACGGCGCAGATGACCATCGGCCGCGAAGAGATCTTCGGCCCGGTGCTGGCGGTGTTCGGCTTCGACACCGAAGAGGAGGCCATCGCTATGGCTAATGACACGCCCTACGGCTTGGCGGCGGGGCTATGGAGCCAGGACATCGACCGCATCATGCGCGTGACGCGTCGCCTGCAGTCGGGTCAGGTATTCGTCAACAACTGGGCCGGGGGCGACCAGACCATGCCGTTCGGCGGGGTCAAGCAGTCGGGCAACGGCCGCGACAAGTCGCACCACAGCCTGGAGGAGTACTCCGAACTGAAGAGTGTGTGGATGTCGCTGCAGTCAAGCTGAAGCTTGCCGAATGGCGAAGGGGGTGAGCGGGCGGTCGTGGCAGGTATACTGGCGCCACGACCGCCTGCTGGAGACACCCTGTGCCCGACCTTGCCACCATGCTGGCCGCGCTTCCCCTTGGTTACGCCATGGCGCTCACGGCGCTGCTGGCCTTTTTGTTCGCCTTCCTCCTGGCCGGCTGGCTCACTGCACGACGGCAGCGCAGCGAGGCGGCGCGGTACGAATCCCTTTACCATGACTTGCGAAAGCGGCTCGCCGAGCGTGAGCAGCAGCTCGATGACGCAAAGCACAGACTTGGCGAGGTGCAGGTGAGCGAGGCGCGTCTGGCCACCACCCTGGAGCAGAAACAGCAGCACTTCGAGGCCCAGTTGGCGCTGTTGCGCGACAGCCGCGACCAGCTGCGCCAGGAGTTCGAGAACCTGGCCAACGAGATCCTCGAGCGCAAGGGACGTGCCTTCTCCGAGCTTTCCCAGCAGCGTATCAGTGGCCTGCTGCAGCCGATCCAGGCCGAGATGAAGGGCTTTCGTGAGAAGGTCGAGACGATTCACCGCCACGATACCGAGCAGCGCGCCGGGCTGCGCGCCGAACTGCGCCACCTGCAGGCGCTCAACCGCGAGATCACCGATCAGGCCGAGCGCCTGACCCAGGCGTTGCAGGGGCAGAAGAAGGTGCAGGGCAACTGGGGCGAGCTGATGCTGGAGAACGTGTTGGAGGGCTCCGGCCTGCGCCCCGACAAGGATTACCAGCGCGAGGTGAGCTTCGCCACGGCGGAGGGCCGCCGGCGTCCCGATGCGGTGGTCTACCTGCCCCAAGGCCGCCACCTGGTGATCGACGCCAAGACCTCGCTTGCCGCCTATGTTCGCTACGTCAACGCCGAGGACGAGGTGGAGAGAGGGCAGGCCCTGGCGGCTCATGCCGCGGCGGTGGGCGAGCGTATCGCCGAGCTGGCCGACAAGCACTACTACGACCTGCCGGGCCTCAACTCGCCGGATGTGGTGATCATGTTCATTCCGGTGGAGTCGGCTTACGTGGAAGCGCTCAAGCACGACGAGACCCTTTATCAGCGGGCCATCGAGCACAACGTGCTGGTGGCCACTCCCACCACGCTGCTGACCAGCCTCAACGTGGTACGCCAGCTGTGGCGCTTTGAGGACCAGAGCCGCCACAGCGCCGAGCTGGCCAATCGCGCCGAGCGCTTCTACAACAAACTGCGGCTGTTTCTCGAGAGCATGCAGGAGGTGCAGACAAAGCTCGACGGCGCCCGCGACAGCTACGATCGTGCCATGGGGCAACTGGTCAACGGACGCGGCAACCTGATCAAGCAGGCTGCAGAATTCCAGGAACTGGGGGTGGCGGTGAAAAAGGAGCTGCCCGCCGAACTGGTCGAGCGGGCCGGGCTGGAGCTCGAGCGCCCCCGCCAGGCGCTGCCGGACGGGGGCGGTCGGGGCTAAAGAGAAGACTGTCGGCTAACGGGTTCCCTAGAAGTTGGCCCACTCAGGCTGGCGCTGCTCGGCGGCGAGCTGCAGCTGACGCATGATGGGCCTGGTGGCGGGAGCTGGGTCGACCTGTGTCATACCGTCTCCGGAGTGAGTCCCGGCAGGCAGTTGGAAGGCCGCCATGGCGCTCATCAGCTGACGGGCATGTTGGCGCAGATTGTTGGCCGCCGTGGCGCTCTCTGACACCAGGGTGGCATTTTGCTGGGTGACCCTGTCCATCTCCGCCACGGCCGTGCCGGCTTCCTGCACGCCGGCGCTCTGCTCGACGCTGGCCTGACTGATCTCCCGCATCAGCTGGCTGACCCGGGCAATGGCCTCGACGATCTGCTCGGTAGCCTGACGGGCTTCGGCTGCCCGGGCGTTACCGCTCTTCACGCGCTCCACGTTGCCGGTGATCAGTTCGTTGATCTCGCTGGCGGCATCGGCGCTCTTCTGCGCCAGCTTGCGCACTTCGGCGGCAACCACGGCGAAGCCGCGGCCATGCTCCCCGGCTCGCGCGGCTTCCACCGAGGCATTGAGGGCCAGGATGTTGGTCTGGAAGGCGATGTCGTCAATGGTGGAAATGATCGAGGCGATCTCGCTCGAGCTGGTATCTAGCTCGTTCATGGTAGCTGCCATCTGCTCCACCGCCGTGCCACCCTGGCGTGCCGTCTCGGTAGCGTTCTCGGCCTCGCGGCTGGCCTGGCCGGCATTCTCGGTGTTGTGCACCACGGTGCCGTTGAGCTCTTCCATGGCCGAGGCGGTCTGGGTCAGGGCACTGGCCTGCTGTTGGGTACGTGAGGCCAGGTCGGTATTGCCCTCGGCGATCTGCTCGCTGTTGCTGGCTACCGCTTCGGCGGCGCCGCGAACCTGGGCCACGATCTCCTGCAGCTGACGTGCCATGCCGACCTGAGCCGCCATGATGCTGTGGCGGTCGTTCTCTTTCAGGCGCCCGGCTGTGGCCAGTTCGCCTCGACCGATCGCTTCGGCAAACGCCTTGACTTCGTAGGGCTCGGCGCCCAGTTCGCGAAGCAGCTGGCGGGAGAGCAGGTAGGCAATGGTAGCACCTACTACCAAGGCGGCAAGGCACAGGGCCAGCATCAGTAGCTGGAAGCCGGCGGCAGTGTCGCGGGCCAGCGCCGTACTGGCTGCACTCTCGGCTTCCTGGTGATCGATGAAGTCATTGATGCGGTCGAGCCAGGCGAAAAAGGCCGGGCCGGCCTCGCTCAGAAGCACCTCTCGGGCAGCTGTGACATCTCCTTGACCGCGACGCTCCATCACTTGGCTGGCCAGGTGCTGTGTGGTATCGGCCTGGTGCTCGATGGCCGCTAGAAGTTCGCGTTCACGGGAGGAGGCGCTGAGCTGAATGGCGGTCGTCATGCCGCTGGCAGCGCGCTGGTAGTCGTCGGCCAGCATATCGTAGTCGCGTTCCAGGGCGGCAAGTGCGGCGGGCGATTCGGCCAGGGTCATGTCGCGTAGCAGTATCGCGCGATCGTGTACGCTGCCGCGCCAGTCGATGGCGTGGCGCTGCTTGGCACCATTGACGTCATTGATGGTGGTGAGGCTGCGATCGATGCGGTTCACCTGCACGATGCCGATGGCGGTGAGCAGGATGATCAGGGCGAGCACGGCGGAAAAACCGGCGAGCAGGCGGGAGCGAATGCCGAGTCGAGCCAGGCTTGGCGTAAGTGCCTTCATCTTCTGGTTCCTTGTCATGGCGAATGGTCGCTCGGCAGTGGCGTGCCGAATCTTCAGGCACTTTAAAAGCGATACAAAAACTGTACAACTGAAATTAATCCGTTCCATGAATGAAAAAAATCGTGCATGCTGGCTGCAGCCACACTACGGTTTCGTTCTTTAAGGGCACTGATGTACATGGTTTTTGTGTCATGGTATCGAGGGGGAGTACGGGCCGGTGGCGTTAAATTTCTGTACAGGATGAAAGGAGGAGGTGGCTCATGTGGGGAATCTTTCGGCGTGATCCAGCCGCAAGACTGCAGAAAGCCTATGAGCGAAAACTGGAGGAGGCGATGCTGGCCTCCCGCAATGGCGACATGCGCGCCAACGCCTCGCTCACCGAGGAGGCCGAGGCGCTGCGCGCAGAGATCGAGCGTCTGAAAGGAGGCTAGTTCAGAATGCCCCTGCCGGCGTGCAGCAGCTCACCAGGCGGCAGGGCTCACTGCCGGGATTGCGAAAGCGGTGAGGTACGTTGGTGTCGAAGTAGTAGGCCTCGCCGGGACCGAGCAGGCGTGTTTCGGCACCGATGGTGATCTCGATCTCGCCTTCGAGCACCACCCCGGCTTCCTCGCCCTGGTGGGCGATCATCTCGCGGCCGGTGTCGGCCCCGGGGGGATAGGTCTCGATCATGAAGGCCAGTGCCCGGCTGGCACGGTTGGCGCCGACCAACTTGTAAACCACTTCGCCGCTGCCCACATCGGCCAGCTCGTCGGCGCTGTAGAAGACCTGGTCGCGGCTCTCCATGTCCAGGGTGAAGAAGTCGCCGACGCTGATGGGGATGGCATCGAGGATCTTCTTCAGCGAGCTGACCGAGGGGCTCACCTTGCCCTGCTCGATCAGCGACAGGCTGGAGTGGGTGACGCCACAGCGCTTGGCCAGTTCGCGCTGGGAGATGCCCCGCAGGGTGCGCAGGGCGCGCAGGCGTGTGCCGACATCGTCCGCCATCCTCGGCTCCTTGTGTCGGGTGGGGAAAGGCGCCGCCACCCTGGGAGGCGGCGCCCGGCGGATCAGCAGAGTGCGTCGAGCTTCTGCTTCAGCAGCTGGTTGACCTGCTGGGGGTTGGCGGTGCCCCGCGAGGCCTTCATCACCTGGCCGACGAAGTAGCCGATCATCTTGCCGCGCTTGTCCGGCTCGGCGTCGCGATACTGCGCCACCTGGGCCGGGCTGTCGGCGATCACCTGGTCGATCATCGCCTCGATGGCGCCGGTGTCGGTGACTTGCTTGAGACCCTGCGCCTCGATGACGTCGTCGGCACTCGTCCCCTGGCCGTTCCACAGCGCCTGGAAGACCTGCTTGGCGGCCTTGCCATTGATGGTGTCGTCCATCACGCGCGTGATCAGTTCGCCCAACTGGCGGGCGGAGACCGGGCTGGCCGTGATAGTGAGGCCCTCTCGATTGAGCGCGCCGGCAAGCTCCCCTTGGACCCAGTTGGCGGCCTGCTTGGCGTCGCCGCAGACGTCCTTTACTTCATCGAAGAAGTCGGCCATCTCGCGGGTGGCGGAGAGTACGCTGGCATCGTAGGCGGAGAGCCCCAGTTCGTTCTCGAAGCGGGCGCGTTTCTCGGCGGGCAGCTCCGGCAGGTTGTCGCGCAGATGGTCGATGTAGGCCTGGTCGAGTACCACCGGCAGCAGGTCGGGGCAGGGGAAGTAGCGGTAGTCGTTGGCCTCTTCCTTGGTGCGCATGCTGCGTGTCTCGTCGCGCTCGGGGTCGTACAGGCGCGTCTCCTGAACCACCGTACCGCCATCCTCGATCAGCTCGACCTGGCGTTCCACCTCGAAGGCGATGGCACGCTCGACGAAGCGGAAGGAGTTGACGTTCTTGATCTCGGCGCGGGTACCGAAGGTCTCCTGGCCCTTGGGGCGCACCGAGACGTTGACATCGCAGCGCATCGAGCCCTCGGCCATGTTGCCGTCGGAAATGCCGAGGTAGGTGACGATCGAGTGGATCGCCTTGAGATAGGCGGCGGCCTCCTTGGCGCTGCGCATGTCAGGCTCGGAGACGATCTCCAGCAGCGGCGTGCCGGCGCGGTTGAGGTCGATACCGGTCATGCCGTGGAAGTCCTCGTGCAGTGACTTGCCGGCATCCTCCTCGAGGTGGGCATGATGCACGCGAACCCGCTTGGTCGTGCCGTCTTCCAGGGCGATCTCGACCTCGCCCACACCGACGATGGGCTGGTACATCTGGCTGGTCTGGTAGCCCTTGGGCAGGTCGGGGTAGAAGTAGTTCTTGCGATCGAACACCGAGACCTCGGGGATCTCGGCATGGATTGCCAGGCCGAACTTGACCGCCATGGCCACCGCCTGCTCGTTGAGTACCGGCAGCACACCCGGCAGGCCGAGGTCGACGGCGCAGGCCTGGGTGTTGGGCTCGGCGCCGAAGGAGGTGGATGCACCGGAGAAGATCTTCGAACGAGTGGCGAGCTGGACGTGGACTTCCAGACCGATCACGGTTTCCCATTGCATCAGGCGTTCTCCTCGGCAAGAGCGGGGCGTTGACGGTGCCAGTCGGTGGCCTGCTGGAACTGATGGGCGACGTTGAGCAGTCTCGCCTCGGTGAAATGGCTGCCCAGGATCTGCAGCCCGATGGGGCGGCTGCCGGCAAGGCCGGCCGGTACGCTCATCCCGGGAATGCCTGCCAGGTTGATGGCAATCGTGTAGATGTCCTGCAGGTACATCGACACCGGATCCTTGTTGGCGCCGAGATCGAAGGCCGGGGTGGGCGAGGCCGGCCCCATCAGCACGTCGACCTCCTCGAAGGCGTCGAGGAAGTCCTGGCGAATCAGGCGGCGGACCTGCTGTGCCTTCTTGTAGTAGGCGTCGAAGAAGCCCTCGGAGAGGGTATGGGTGCCGATCAGGATGCGACGCTTCACCTCGTCGCCGAAGCCCTCGGCGCGACTGCGCTTGTACATGTCGATCAGGTCGACCGGGTTGTCGCAGCGATGGCCGAAGCGCACGCCGTCGTAGCGTGACAGGTTAGACGAGGCCTCGGCCGGGGCAATGACGTAGTAGGCCGGGATCGCGTAGTGAGTGTGGGGCAGGCTCACCTCGCGCACGCTGGCGCCGAGCGACTCGTAGACCTTGATCGCCTCGCGAACCGCGGCTTCCACTTCGGGGTCAAGGCCATCGCCGAAGTACTCGCTGGGCAGGCCGATCTTGAGGCCGGAAAGGGCGGTGCCGAGTTCCTCGGTGTAGTCCGGCACGCCGCGCTGCACGCAGGTGGAGTCGCGTAGGTCGTGGCCGGCCATGACGTTGAGCAGCAGGGCGCAATCCTCGGCGCTGCGCGCCATGGGACCGGCCTGGTCGAGGCTCGAGGCGTAGGCGATCATGCCGTAGCGCGAGACTCGGCCATAGGTGGGCTTGAGTCCGGTGATGCCGCAGAAGGCGGCGGGCTGGCGTATCGAGCCGCCGGTGTCGGTGCCGATGGCGGCCGGCACCAGGCCGGCCGCCACCGCGGCGGCACTGCCACCGGAGGAGCCGCCCGGCACGGCGGCGAGATCCCAGGGGTTCTTCACCGGGCCATAGTGGCTGTTCTCGTTGGACGAGCCCATGGCGAACTCGTCCATGTTGGTCTTGCCCAGGCTGACGCTGCCGGCCTCGGCGAGCTTCTCCACGACGGTGGCATCGTAGGGCGCGATGAAGGTGTCGAGCATCCTCGAGCCGGCGGTGGTCTTGACATCGCGGGTGCAGAAGATGTCCTTCAGCGCCAGCGGCAGGCCGGTAAGTGGGCCGGCCTGGCCGGCTGCGCGTGCCTTGTCGGCGGCATCGGCAGCGCTCAGGGCCTGGTCGTGGGTGACGGTGATGAAGCTGTTCAGCTTGCCGTTGAGGCGGTCGATGCGGCCAAGCAGGTGCTGGGTCAGTTCGCGGCTGGAGAACTCGCCGGCGTCGAGCGAACGGGTCAGTTCGGCAAGGGTCTTGTCATGCATGCGGCATGGCTCCATGAAAGCGTGCCGTGGTTGAGAAGGCGGATCCTGCGAAAACGGGGGCCTGTGGAGTGGCCTGTCGAGACTCACTCGACGACCCGGGGCACCAGGTAGAGACCGTCTTCGACTGCCGGAGCACAGCGCTGGAAGGTATTGCGCTGATCGCTCTCGGTGATCTCGTCGGCACGCAGGCGTTGGGTGACGTCGAGCGGATGGGCCAGCGGTGCGACCCCTTCGGTGTCGAGTGCCTGAAGCTGATCGACCATTTCCAGGATGCGACCAAGGTCGTCCGCGTAGCGGGCGGCCTCGCCTTCGTCCAGGCCGAGCCGGGCCAGGTGGGCGGCCCGCTGCACGTCTGCGTGTTCAAGCGCCATGAGCTGATTGTCCTCGCACGGATGGAGTGTTATGAACAGCAGGAAAAGGTACCATATTCGAGCCGTGACGGGCACTCTTCCTCTCATCGCGGCAGCACCATGTCGCTTGCTGCACGGGGGCGGCGATGATACCGTTTGCCTCCGCACTGCTCCCGGTCTGCACTAGGTAACGACGTCCATGTTCAAACGTTTGAGGGGGCTGTTCTCCAGCGATCTTTCCATCGATCTGGGTACGGCCAATACACTGATTTACGTCCGCGGTCGCGGCATCGTGCTCGACGAGCCTTCGGTAGTCGCCATCCGCCAGTCCGGTAATATGCGCAGCGTGGCCGCAGTGGGTGCCGATGCCAAGCGCATGCTGGGTCGAACGCCGGGCAACATTACCGCCATCCGCCCGATGAAGGATGGCGTGATTGCCGACTTCACCGTTACCGAGCAGATGCTGCAGCACTTCATCCGCAAGGTTCATCAGAGCACCTTCCTGACGCCGAGCCCGCGGGTACTGGTCTGCGTACCCTGCATGTCGACCCAGGTCGAGCGCCGGGCGATCAAGGAGTCTGCCGAGGGGGCCGGTGCCCGTGAGGTGTTCCTGATCGAGGAGCCGATGGCCGCCGCGATCGGTGCCGGCTTGCCCGTCGACGACGCCCAGGGCTCCATGGTGGTGGATATCGGCGGCGGCACGACCGAGATCGCCATCATTTCGCTGAACGGCGTGGTCTACTCCGAGTCGATTCGTGTCGGCGGCGACCGCTTCGACGAGGCGATCTCCGCCTATGTGCGTCGCCACTACGGCAGCCTGATCGGCGAGGCCACCGCGGAGCGTATCAAGGAAGAGATCGGCTGTGCCTACCCCGGCGGCGAACTGCGCGAGATCGACGTGCGCGGTCGCAACCTGGCCGAAGGGATTCCGCGCAGCTTCACGCTCAACTCCCATGAGATCCTCGACGCGCTGCAGGAGACGCTCTCCTCCATCGTCGCCGCGGTCAAGAGCGCTCTGGAGCAGTCTCCCCCTGAGCTCGCTTCGGATATCGCCGAGCGTGGACTGGTGCTGACCGGTGGTGGCGCCTTGCTGCGCGACCTGGACAAGCTGATCGCCGAGGAAACGGGCCTGCCGGTCATCGTGGCCGAGGATCCGCTGACCTGCGTGGCGCGAGGTGGGGGCAAGGCCCTGGAGATGATCGACCGACATACCTTCGAGCTGCTCTCGAGCGATTGAGATGCGCTGAAGCGCCTGACCAGTGCGAAGCGTCGTATGAACAGGCGTGGCCGGCTGATGCGCTGCGCCAGGTGCGGGGGGGACGTCTATTAAACCGCTGTTCTCGCACGGTACTGTGCCCGGCTACCGCATGCTGCTGTGTGCGGTGGTCGCTTCGGCGCTGATGTTCGCCGATCATCGCTTTACCCGCATGGAAGAAGTGCGTGCGCAACTCACTACCGTCGTGGCGCCGATTCAGTGGCTGGTTGCGGTGCCCAGCGACGTACTGACCTGGGGCTCGCTGGCGCTGTCCGACCAGCGTGCGCTGGTGGAGGAGAATCGCCGCCTGCGCGAACAGGTCCTGCACCTGTCGCACAGGGTGCAGCACATGTCGAGCCTGACGGCAGAGAACGTGCGCCTGCGTGAACTGCTGGGTGCCGCCGCCCGCCTCGAAGCCGACTACATCACTGCCGAACTGCTCTCCCTTGATGCCGACCCCTTCACCCATCAGATGGTGATCGACCGTGGACGGCGCAACGGGGTCTTCGTCGGTCAACCGGTGCTCGATGCCTCGGGCCTGGTGGGGCAGGTAACGGCCGTATCGGCCTACTCCAGCCGGGTATTGATGGTGGCCGATGCCAGCCATGCGCTGCCGATCCAGGTCAATCGCAACGGGTTGCGCTTCGTGCTTCAGGGCAGCGGTGACTACAATGCGCTGCGGGTAATGCATGTGCCGGACACCGCCGACATTCGCGAGGGAGACCTTCTGGTCACCTCGGGCATGGCGGGGCGCTTCCCCCCAGGCTATCCGGTAGCCAGGGTGACTGAAGTGGTGCACGATCCAGGGCAGCCATTTGCTCGTGTCACTGCAGAGCCGGTAGCGCGCCTGCAGCGCTCGCGTCACTTCCTGCTGGTTTTCCCGCCCGAGCCCGCACCGGTGCCTGATGATGAAATATGGGATCAGGAACTGCCGGACCAGTTGGGTGCCGACACGCCGGTGGCAACTGCAACGGAGGAGCCTGACTGATGCCGAGCGGACCCCGGACGGCGCTGCCCTGGATCTGGCTTACCCTGCTGTTGGCGTTGTGCCTGCAGGTCATGCCGCTGGCAGAGGGCTGGCAGATATGGCGGCCTGACTGGCTTGGCCTGATGCTCATCTACTGGTGCATGGCAGCCCCCGACCGAGTGGGGGTCCTTCATGGCTTCGTGCTGGGCGTCCTTCTCGATCTCATCGAAGGCGCTCCGCTGGGGCAGAATGCCCTGGCCCTCTCGCTGCTCGCCTTTCTCTCGGCGCTGGTCTATCCGCGCTTTCGTGCTTACTCCCTGGTCCAGCAGTCGCTGCTGGTCCTGGTGCTGCTGGGACTGGTGCAGCTGCTGGAGCAGTGGCTGCGGACCCTGTTCGGCCCTTTCTCGATGCATCTCGCCTTCCTGCTTCCCTCGCTGATAGGGGCGGCTCTCTGGCCATGGTTGGTGACGATGTTCCAGGCCTTCGAGCGTCGGCTGGTGAGCCATGACTGAAGGAACGACCGCATGAGCGAGCGCCCACCTGCTGCCGTGCTGTGCCTGGCTTCGGCCTCACCGCGGCGGCGCGAGCTGCTGGCCAGTATCGATGTGACGGTGGAGGTCAGGCCGGTCGATATCGACGAGACCCCCAGGCACGAGGAGTCGCCCGGCGATTACGTTTTGCGCCTGGCTCGTGAAAAGGCCACTGCGGGTGGGCGGCTTTCGATACTACCCACGCTGGGCTCGGATACCGCCGTGGTGTGTGACGGTCGCATCCTCGGCAAGCCCGCCGGTCGAGACGAGGCTGCCGACATGCTGCGCCTGCTGTCGGGGCGCGCACACGAGGTGCTCACTGCAGTGGCCGTAACCGGGCCGGAGGGTCTGCTCGACGCCTGCGTGACGACGCGTGTCTTCATGCGTGACATCAGCGCCGCCGAGATGGCAGCCTACTGGGCCACGGGCGAGCCGGCCGACAAGGCAGGGGGCTACGCCATTCAGGGGCTTGCCGCGATCTTCGTCGAACGCATCGAGGGCAGCCACTCGGCGGTGGTCGGGCTGCCTCTGTTCGAAACGGCTCAACTGCTGGTGCGACAAGGCGTACCGCTATGGAATGGTGCTTTCTAGCCGCATCCCTATGTCATAATGCGGCAAAGACTGAACTGGACAAGGACTTCCGCATGAGCGGTGAAGTACTAATCAACCTGACGCCGATGGAAACCCGGGTCGCGGTAGTGGAAAACGGCGTGCTGCAGGAGGCGCTGATCGAGCGCACTCGCCGACGCGGTATCGTCGGCAACATCTACAAGGGACGCGTGGTACGGGTGCTTCCCGGCATGCAGGCGGCCTTCGTCGATATCGGGCTGGATCGCGCGGCTTTCATCCATGCGCACGAGGTCATGCCGCCGGGTACGCCGCCCGATGAGCAGGCGTCGATCGGCCAACTGCTTCACGAGGGCCAGGCCCTGGTCGTCCAGGTCACCAAGGACCCCATCGGCTCCAAGGGGGCACGCCTGACCACCCACCTGTCGGTGCCGTCCCGCTACCTCGTCTACATGCCTGACTCCCCCCACCATGGCGTGTCCCAGCGAATCGAGGACGAGCGAGAGCGCGACCGCCTGCGCGACCTGCTGGCGCTCTGTGAAAGCGAGCAGGAGATCGAGGTCACCGGCGGGTTCATCGTCCGTACCGCGGCCGAGAACGTGGGCAAGGAAGAGCTCTTCGCCGACATGCACTTCCTGCTGCGGCTGTGGCGCAAGGTCAATGAGCGCAAGGTGACCGCTCCGGCGCCCAGCGTCATCTACGACGACTTGCCCCTGTTCATTCGCACGCTGCGCGACCTGATGCGCGACGACATCGAGAAGGTGCGCATCGACTCCCGGGAGAACTTCGTCAAGCTGCTGGAGTTCGCCGAGGAGTTCATGCCCGATTCCTCGGCACGCATCGAATACTACCCGGGTGAGCGGCCCATCTTCGACCTCTACAGCGTCGAAGACGAAATCCAGAAGGCGCTGGGCCGCAAGGTGCAGCTCAAGTCCGGTGGCTACCTGGTGATCGACCCGACCGAAGCGATGACCACCATCGACGTCAATACCGGCGGCTACGTAGGGCACCGCAACCTCGAGGAGACCATCTTCAAGACCAATCTCGAGGCCGCCAATGCCATCGCCCGTCAGCTGCGCTTGCGCAACCTGGGCGGCATCATCATCATCGATTTCATCGACATGGAGGATCCGGAGCATCAGCGTCAGGTGCTGCGGGTGCTCGAGAAGGCGCTGGAGCGCGACCACGCCAAGACCAAGTGCACCGGCGTCACCGAACTTGGACTTGTCCAACTGACCCGCAAGCGCACCCGCGAGAGCCTGGAGCAGACCCTGTGCGAACCCTGCTCCACCTGTGGCGGTCGCGGTACGTTGAAGACTGCCGAGACGGTTTGCTACGAGATCTTTCGTGAAATCCTGCGTGAAGAGCGTGCCTACAACGCCGAAACTTACATGGTCCTGGCCTCCCAGCCGGTGGTGGATCGCCTGCTCGATGAAGAGTCTGCGGCGGTCGCCGACCTGGAAGCATTCATCTGCAAGACCATCCGCTTCCAGGTCGAGAGCCACTACTCTCAGGAGCAGTACGATATCGTGCTGATGTGAGCAGCTGATGCATCCGTTTCGTCAGGTGGCCCGCTGGACGCTCACCTTGCTGGCCGTGCTGCTGGCGCTGGTAGCCGTGCTGCTGCTGACGCTGCGGGTCGCCCTGTCCCAGGTCGACCAGCTGGCACCACGCGTGGAGCGCCTGCTCGAAGCGCGTTCCGGCGCAGCGGTGGAGCTGCAGGCGCTTGGGGCGAGGCTGGCACGTCTCGACCCGGTCATGGAGGGCGGCGGCCTCTCGGTCACCACTCATCCGGGGGAAACCGGCCTGCCTCTCCTTGAGGTCGAGCATGCCCGTCTGCGGCTGGATACTGCCGCCAGCCTGCGTGCCGGCCTACCCGTGGTCAAGGATGCCCGGCTCAGCGGCCTGACGCTGCACCTCTACCAGGACGAGCAGGGCGGCTGGCACTGGCCGGACCCGGCAAGGATTCCTCCGGAGCTCTTCGAAGGCGATTTCGACCTCGAGCAGCTTGATTACTGGGTGGGGCTGTTGCTGCGCCAGCGCGCCTGGGTGGAGGACGTGCGCCTCGTACTGCATGGCCGCGAACGACGCGTCGAACTTCAGGCGCCGCGGCTGCTGCTCACCGGCGACGAGCGCCACGCCCACCTCGAGGGCGAGATTCATCTCGAGGGGCAGGAGGAGGCGTCCCTGCAGGCCGTGCTGGAGGTCTTTCCGGGTCCCACCGGTTTCCACGAGTTCAGCGCCGCACTCCAGGCCAGCATGAAGCTCGACACGCTCATCGACCTTGTCGAGGTCTTCACCCCCGATGATCCCTTGCGCCTCGAGGACGCCAGTGGCGAGGCCACCCTGTGGGGACGTTGGCACCGAGGTGCGCTGGCCGATGCCCGGATAGACCTTGATATCCCGCGGCTGGCGCTGCGCCGTGACGATGATCCCATCGTCCTGGAGCCGGTGAGGGCGCGTGGCCAGTGGCTGCGTAACGACGAAGGCTGGGAAGCGTGGTTGCAGGGCGATGCCTCGGCCGCCGACTGGGCGGAGCCACACGAGCTCGAGCGCGAAGAGAAGCCGGCGCTCCCGCATTTCTGGCATGTTCGCCACGACGACAGTGGCTGGTGGCTGAATACCAGCCAGTTCGAGCTTGCCTCGCTTGCCGCCTGGCAGGAGCGTGTGCTGCTCCCCGAGGGCCTGGTGCGCACCATCGATGCGCTCGGGCCGCGTGGCCTTGTTTCCGGCCTGGGCGTGGGCCGGCGCAACGGCCAGTGGCTGGCCCAGGCCGCTCTGCATCAGGTCGAGGTGGAGCCCTGGGGCGAAGTGCCCGGCGGTGGTCCGCTCGATGCCTGGGTCGAGGCACGCGACCTTACCGGCAGGGTCGAATTCATCGGCGTCGGCGAGCCCGCTTTCAAAGTCCCTCAGCTCTACGCGGCCCCGATGGGGCTCTCCCATGCCAGCGGCGAGGTGCGTTGGGTCTACGAGGGGCCCCGCACCTTCGTCAGCGGCCGCAATCTCATGGCCGGCTGGCAGGGGGCTGAAGTCGAGGGCGGGTTCGGACTCTCGCTCGGCGGTGGTGTGCACGGCGGGCTTGGGCTCGATCTTCGCTTCCGCGACGTCGATGTCCTGGAGCGACCGCTGGCCGACTGGCTACCGGCCGATGTGCTGGGTGAGGAGCTCGATGCATGGCTCGCGGCAGGGGTGGCCGGGCGAGTGCCTGCAGGTGAGCTGCGCCTGCATCTGCCATTGCTTCGTGGCGGCAGCGGCGTCGAGCCGAGGCTGCAGCTCGACCTGGCGATCGAGGACGGGCGCCTGCCGTTCGATCCGCAATGGCCTGTGATCGAGGCGCTGGAAGGGCGGCTGACTGCAGGGATCGGTAGCCTGACCGCCGAGGTGTACCAGGCGGAGAGCCTGGGCGTGCAAGGTACCAACGGACGGATATCCATCGAGGACGATGTACTGCGCGTTTCGGGGGACCTGGCTGCCGACGGTGATGCCCTGCGACGCTATCTGCGTGCCATTCCGGTCGACGGCATGGAGCAGGTCGATGACTGGCGTGGCGAAGGTCGCGCCGACGGCCGTATTGATCTGGCCCTGCCGCTCGGCGAAACGGATGCGTTCCAGCTTGATCTCGAGACCCGGGTCGCCATGGAGCGACTCGAATATCTCCCGCTCGAAGTGCCGTTCAGCGATGTGAGAGGACCTCTGGCCTGGCGACAGCGTAATGATGAAGGTGGGCTCGAGGGGCGGCTGGAAGGGCGCCTGTTCGGGGGGCCGGTCAATGCCGCACTCGACACCTTGGAAGGCTACGTCGAACTTGACGGCAGTGCCGAAGTGGCCAACGTGCTGCAACGTTTCGAAGTGGCGGAGCTGGGGGCCCTGGTTGCGGGGCGCCTGCCTTGGCGTGGTCGCTTCTCGCTGGGCGAGACAAGCACGACCTTCCGCTTCGACAGCAACCTGCAGGGGCTGGCCATTGACCTGCCGGAGCCATTGGGCAAGGCCGCGGACGAGTCGCGTCCGCTCTGGATTCAGGCCGATCTCGACGCGCGGCGTGTTGAGGCGGAGCTGGGTGGCGACGTTCGCCTGCGCTGGCGTGATTTGCCTTGGTCGGAGATGGGGGAGGGGCAGTTCTGGCTTGGCCGGCTGCCTGACGCCCCAAGTTGGACTGAACAGGAAGGCTGGACGGGAACCCTCTACCACTCGCGGCTCGATCCGGTGCAGTGGGGCGAGGCATTGGCGCCCTTGCTCGACGGCAACGGGGAAGCCGCGGGTAACGGCCCTTCGCCGCTGCGTCGGCTACGTGTGGAGACCGCTTGTCTGGTGCTGCGCGATGACTGTGTCGGGGTCATGACTGCGGAGGCGCAGCCCCACACTGGTGGAGGATGGCGCATCGGGTTCGATGGCGACCTGCTCGAGGGGCAGCTCGACTTTCGTCCCTCGCTTGCCGATTCCCTGGATATCGCGCTCGGGCGCTTGACGCTGGATGGTCTGTTCCCCGCCCAGGAGGAGGGTGGCGGCAACCTGCTCCAGGAACTCGACGTTCCACCCGATCCAACCCCGTTGCCTGACTGGGTGGCAGAGTTGCCCGATGGCCGCTTTCGCATCGCCGAAATCCTCTATCAAGGCCGTCAAATCGGACCGTCGACCGCCCACTGGAGAAGTGGACCGGATCGGCTCGAGATCGCACCGCTGGGGCTGACTCTGGGCCAGATCACAGCGCGTGGCGAGATCGTCTGGGAATCGGCCGGGCCGGGCGACAGCCTGACTCGCTCACGTATCGACCTCGATGGGCGTGACCTGGGCACCGCCCTGGAGCGGCTCGGACAACCCGTCTCCATCCGCAGCAACGAGACCCGTGTACGCACTCAGCTGGCGTGGCCGGGCCCGCCCTGGCAGTTTGCCCTGGCGCGTTCGCGTGGCAGCATCGAAGCGGAGCTCCGCGACGGCCGCTTCGTCCAACTGGAATCGCCCACGGCGCGGGTGGTGGGCCTGCTCAATGTCGACAACCTGGTGCGGCGGTTGCGCATGGACTTTTCCGACGTGACCGGGCAGGGCACGGCCTTCGATCATGTCTCCGGGGCTGCTACCCTGTACGCTGGCGTGCTCGAGACCCGTGGCCCGATCCTCATCGACGGACCGGCGACCTCGTTCACGCTCGACGGTACCGTCAATCTCTCACGCCAGGAACTGGATCAACGCCTGGGCGTCACAGTTCCTGTCAGCAGCAGTCTGCCGCTTGCGGCGGTGATTGCTGGAGCGCCCGCGGTCGGAGGCGCGCTGTTCATAGCCGACAGGCTCTTCGGTAGCGCCCTCAACCGGGTCACCCGCATTCACTATCGCGTGCGGGGTCCCTGGACCTCGCCCGACATCACACTGGAAACCGCCGAATGACGACATCTTCCCCAGCGTTGCTTGAAACTGCCGCCGAGATCCTCCTGCATCCAGGTGGGCTGGATATCGACTCCCTCGATACCGGCCTTGGCCATGTGCTCACGCCCGGCGTCGACTATGCCGACCTCTACTTCCAGAGGAGCTGGCACGAGAGCTGGGTGCTGGAAGATGGCAAGGTCAAGGAGGCCGGCTACAACATCGACGGCGGGATCGGTGTTCGTGCCATGGCGGGGGAGAAGACGGGCTTCGCCTATTCCAACCAGATTACCGGCGATGCCTTGGCGGAAACGGGGCGTACCGCTGCGGGCATCGTACGCAGTGGTGCCACCCTCCCGCTCGGCTCGCGGGTCGTGAGCCAGGGGGCTCGGCGCTACGCCTCGGTCGATCCCTTGGCGGGACTGACTGCGGAAGAGAAGATCGCCCTGCTGCAGCAGGCCGACCGGGTGGCACGTGCTGCAGATCCAGCGATCAGCCAGGTGAGTGCCTCCCTGACCGGGGTGCATGAGGTAGTGCTGGTGCGTGCCAGTGATGGCACCCTGGCTGCCGATATCCGGCCGCTGGTGCGTTTCAATGTCAGCGTCATTGCCGTCAAGAACGGTCGTCGTGAGCGCGGCAGTGCCGGCGGCGGCGGCCGCTATGCCATGTCGCGCCTGCGTGACGACAACGTCGCCGAGCGCTTTGCTAGGGAGGCGGTGCGCCAGGCCCTGGTGAATCTGGATGCGGTCGACGCGCCGGCCGGCCAGATGCCCGTGGTGCTCGGTCCGGGCTGGCCCGGCATTCTGCTGCACGAAGCCGTCGGGCATGGCCTGGAGGGGGACTTCAACCGCAAGGGCAGCTCGACCTTTGCCGGACGCATGGGGCAGCGCGTGGCCTCGCCCGGGGTCACGGTGGTCGACGATGCCACCCTCGAGGATCGGCGCGGTTCCATGACCGTGGACGACGAAGGTACGCCAGGCCAGTACACGCCGCTGATCGAGGACGGCATACTCACCGGCTACATGCAGGACAAGCTGAACGCCCGCCTGATGGGCATGCAGCCCACCGGCAACGCCCGGCGTGAATCGTTTGCCCACATGCCAATGCCGCGCATGACCAATACCTACATGCTGGCCGGTCAGGACGATCCGGCCGACATCATCGCCAGCGTCAGGCGCGGGATCTATGCTGTCAGCTTCGGCGGTGGCCAGGTGGATATCACCTCGGGCAAGTTCGTGTTCTCGGCAAGTGAAGCCTACCTGATCGAAGACGGTCGGATCACGGCGCCGGTCAAGGGGGCGACCCTGATCGGTAATGGACCGGAGGTGATGGGCCGGGTCTCGATGATCGGTCACGACCTCGAACTCGACACCGGAATCGGCGTGTGCGGCAAGGAGGGGCAGGGTGTGCCCGTCGGCGTCGGCCAGCCGACGCTGAAGCTCGATGAGCTGACGGTAGGTGGCACGGCATCCTGAGTGATCGTGGCTGCGCTCGTCGATACTGCGTTGGCGCTCGGCTCGCCATGCTCATCCGGGAGCCTGCACTCCGCTGCCTCACCGGGCGCCGCCTTGCCTGGTCTGCGCTCGGCGGCGTTGCGGTGTAGAGCCTGGCGGGCGTCACGCAGGTGGGCTTGCCGCTGGTTCGGCCCCAGGCGGTGTGTGGCCTACAGCCCCGCCGTATCGCGGATCAGCTTGAACAGCTTGCGCGCATTGGCCGGGGGCTTGCCCCGCTCGCGCTCGCTCCTGGCATTGCGGATCAGCTGGCGCAGCGCCTGGCGGTCTACGTCTGGGTGCTCTTCGATGAAGGCCTCGACGGCACCGTCGCCCTCGTCGATCAGGCGGTCTCGCCACTTCTCGAGGCGATGGAAGGCCAGGTCGCGACGTCGGTTTTCCTGCTCGATCTCGTCGAACACGGCGCGAATCGCCTCCAGGTCCTCACGACGCATGAGTTTGCCGACGTACTGCATGTGGCGCCGGCGCCCCTCATGGGAGCGAATGCGAGAAGTCTCCTCGACCGCTGCGAGCATGTCGTCAGAAAGCGGGAAGCGAGCGCGCTCGGCCGGGCTCATGGCGATGATCTGCTCGCCCAGTGCCTGGAGGGCATGCATTTCACGCTTGAGCTGGGACTTGCTGGGGCGTTCATCGGAGGGAGAGGGAATGTCCTGGGTCATGCCGCATCCAAAATAGTGAGAGGCCAGGGTTCAGATGGCCAACGAGAAGCGAGTGGGTACGAATGTACTGCAGTATATCAGTCTGTCGCCTGGGTGGTGTGTCCCGGCGGCGGGAAGTGACACGTCGGAAGACCGGTATGGCCGGTGAAATAGGGAGAGAATCATGAGCAAGGCTTTCGATGCCGCCGCCCAGCAGGTGCTGCTGGAGTCGCGTGCCGAGCAGGCGCTGGCCCTGGCACGCCAGCTCGGGGCCGATGCCTGTGAGGTCGGTGCAAGCGTCGATCAGGGTATCGGCATCAGCGTGCGTGAAGGAGAAGTGGAATCCGTCGAGCTCTCCCGCGACCAGGGCATTGCCGTTACGGTCTACCTGCGCGGGCACAAGGGCAGTGCCTCCTCTACCGATGCCGGCGATGCATCGATCCGGGAGGTAGTGGAAAAAGCCATGGCCATCGCGCTCTATACCGGCGAGGACCCTGCCGCAGGCCTGGCCGATGCCGAGCTGATGGCGACTCACCTTCCCGATCTCGACGTTCATCATCCCTGGCCGCTCTCCACCGAGCAGGCAGTAGATCTGGCGCTGGCCTGCGAGGCTGCCGGCCGCGGCGAGCCTGGCATTCGGCAGTCCGAGGGGGCCTCGCTCTCCAGCGGCGAGGGTGTTCGCGTCTATGCCAACAGTCACGGTTTCCTCGGCGCTCAGCGGGGCAGCCGGCACTCGCTTTCCTGCATGCTGATCGCCGATGATCCGAAGGGCATGCAGCGCGATTACGACTATACCAGCGCGCGTAATCCCAAGGACCTGCTGTCCGCCGAAGCCGTGGGCAAGGCGGCGGCTGAGCGCACTCTGCGTCGGCTGGGAGCTCGGCGACCCGTTACCGGGCGACTGCCGGTGATGTTCGATGCCTCCGTGGCGAGCGGCCTGGTCGGCCACTTGATGAGTGCCATTGCTGGGGGCTCGCTCTATCGTCAGGCCTCTTTCCTGTGTGACCGCCTGGGCGATCCGCTGTTTCCCGACTGGTTCAGTCTCGGTGAGCGTCCCATGGAGCTCGGGGCCATGGCCAGTTCCCCTTTCGACAATGACGGCGTGCAGACCCGCGACAACGTATTCATCGACAAGGGCCGACTGGCCAGCTACATGCTGTCGGCCTACAGCGCGCGGCGACTGGGCATGCAGACCACGGCCAATGCCGGCGGGGCGCGCAACCTTTGCATCTCGGCACCGCTCGAGTCGCGCGAGTCGATGCTTGCACGTATGGGGCGCGGTATTCTGGTCACCGAGCTGATGGGGCAGGGGGTGAATGGCGTCACCGGCGATTATTCGCGTGGTGCGGCCGGTTTCTGGGTGGAAAATGGCGAGATCCAGCACCCGGTGGAGGAGTTCACTATCGCCGGCAACCTCGAGGCGATGTTCAGGGGGCTGGTAGCAGTGGGTAGCGATCTCGAGACCCGCGGCAGCATCCATACCGGGAGCTGGCTGATCGACGAGATGACCGTGGCCGGTTCATGAGCTGAACGGGCCTGTTACGCCTTTCCATTGCACTGCCGGGAATGGCCGAGCGCAGCCATTCCCCTAGGCATCCTCATCGAAGCGGGCGTCGAACAACGCCTCGACGGCCTTCAGGGCCGCTTCGGCATCCGCTCCCTCTGCGCTGATCTCGAGTTCGGTGCCGCAGGGGGCGCCCAGCATGAGCAGGGCCATGATATTGCCGGCATCGGCTTGCTGTGCCCCGCGGCTGACTGTGACCTGGGCAGCGAACGGCTGGCAGCACTGGACGAGCTTGGTGGCGGCGCGGGCGTGCAGGCCACGCTTGTTGGTGAGGGTCAGCTTGCGGCTAGGCACACTCAGACTTCCTTGCGATCGGACGGCTCCGCGGTCATCTCCTGGGGCGCAGTGACCGGGGTATGGATGCCCAGCTCCCGGTGTCGCAGGCGTACGTCGGGCTGCTGCTGGGCCAGGCGTTGGGCAAGTCGCTCGGCCAGATACACCGAGCGATGTTGGCCACCGGTACAGCCGATGGCGACGGTCAGGTAGCTGCGGTGGGTATCGCGGTATTCCGGCAGCCAGCGCTCTACCCAGCGGGTAATGTCATCGAGCATCTGCTGGACCAGTGGATACTGCTCCAGGAATGCCACGATACTGGGTTCCCTCCCGGTCGCCGAGCGCAGGCGGGGGTCCCAGTACGGGTTGGGCAGGCAGCGGGCGTCGAACACGATATCGGCATCCAGCGGAACGCCGCCCTTGAAGCCGAACGACTCCACCGTAAGCGTCAGGCGGTCGGCATGATGACTGGCCACCTGCTCGGTGATGCGTCCGCGCAGGTCGTGCACCGAAAGCCGGGAGGTATCAATGATCAGGTCGGCCAGGTTGCGAATTTCGCTCAGCGTCGTGTCTTCCGTCTCGATGGCTTCACTCAGGGTCATGTCCCTGTCGCGGGTCAGGGGGTGGCGACGGCGAGTGGCGGAGTAGCGCTCGATGAGGATACGCGCATCGGTGGTGAGGTAGACGATCTGGCAGTCGACCTGCTTGATTCGCAGCTCTTCCACCAGCCGCGGAAATCGCTCCAGGGCATGGGGCAGGTTGCGTGCATCGATGCTGACGGCGATGGAGGTCTGCAACGTGGGAGAGTTGCGTAGCTCATCGACAAGGGAGCCGAGCAGCATCGCCGGCAGATTGTCGATGGCGTAATAGCCGATGTCTTCGAGCGCTTGCAGTGCAATCGACTTGCCCGAACCGGATCGGCCACTGATGATCACAAGCTGCATGGAGGGTCTCCTGATCGGGGCTGGCCGAGCGGTGAGGCGAGTGGCTCAGGCGGAAGACTGTCGTCGGATGGCTTCGATGAGACGCTCGTGGAGTTCGCGCTGGCTCTCGCACTTGCGGAGTCGTGAGCGCGTCTCGGCGTCGTTCATCACGCTGGCGACCTGGCTGAGCAGCGACAGGTGTGTCTCGTCGGCCTCTTCGGGCACCAGCAGCACGAAGACCAGATCCACCGGCTCGCCGTCGATGGCATCGAAGTCGATGGGTTCGGACAGCTTGAGGAAGGCGGCGACCGGGCTATGGCAGTGCGGGCTGCGGGCGTGCGGTATGGCGACGCCGTTACCGATGCCGGTACTGCCCAGCCGCTCACGACCGATCAGCCTGCCGAACACCTCCTGGCTGTCGAGGCTCGGGGTGTTTTGTGCGATGAAGGTGCTGAAGAACTCCAGCACCCTCTTCTTGCTTCCCCCAGGGACGTCGTACAGCGCACGCTCCGGGGGAAGTATGGTTTCCAGTGTCATCGTGACTCAGCGAATGCCGGCGCCTTGAGCGCGGGCCTGGGCCTTTTCCTTGTGCTTGACCAGCTGGCGGTCGAGCTTGTCGGTCAGCGCATCGATCGCGGCGTACATGTCAGGATCGGAGGCTTCGGCGTGCAGATCGGCGCCGGCGGCATGCAGCGTACAGGCGGCCATCTGGCGCTCCTTCTCGACCGAGAGCGTCACCTGTACGTTGGTGATGTTGTCGTAATGCCGCTGGACGCGGTTCAGTTTTTCGCCCACGTAGTCACGCAGTGAATCGGTCAGCTCAACATGATGGCCGGTGATGTTGACTTGCATGACAAGCTCCTTGGTCCTTCAAATGGTGTTTTGATTGTAACTCTTTTTCCCGCTGAGCAAACCCCCACGAGCGGCGGTCTTGCCCGGCGTCAACGCCGCGTGTGGGGCTCACCGAAAACGCTTGCGTTCGCTGGAAGAGGGAATGCCCAAGGCCTCACGATACTTGGCTACGGTGCGACGTGCCACCTGGATACCGTCTTCCGCCAGCAGGCTCACCAGGCGGCTGTCGGAGAGTGGCTTGCGAGGTGGCTCGTCGGCTATCAGCTTGCGAATCCGGGCGCGGATCGCGGTGCTGGAGTGGGCATCCCCTTCGCCGTTGCCGCCCACGTGGCTGGAGAAGAAGTACTTCAGTTCGAAGACGCCGCGGGGCGTGTGAATGAACTTCTGTGTCGTGACACGTGAAATGGTCGACTCGTGCATCTCCACGGCCTGTGCGATATCGGCCAGTACCAGGGGTTTCATGGCTTCTTCACCTTGCTCGAGAAACTCGATCTGGCGTGCCATGATCTCGCGTCCCACTCGCAGCAGGGTGTCGTTGCGGCTGGCCAGGCTCTTCATCAGCCAGCGAGCTTCCTGCAGGTGATCCTTGAGGAACTGGTTATCCTGGCTCTTGTCGGCGCGTCGCACCAGGGCCATGTAGTCGGGCTGGATGCGCAGCCGGGGCAGGGCCTCTGAATTGAGCTCGACGCGCCAGCCGGATTCGTCGTGATAGGCGACAAGGTCGGGGGTGACGTAGTTGCTGCTTACCTCGGCGTATTCGCTGCCGGGACGTGGATTCAGCGAGCGCACCAGGCTGATGGCATCGTCCAGCGCTTCATCGTCCAGCCCCAGGCGACGCTTGAGCAAACGTCGGTCATCCGCTGCCAGCGCTTCGAGGAACTGGCGTACCAGGCGCCTTGCCTGGGGCAGCAGGGGGGTGTCGTCGGGCAGGGCTGCCAGTTGCAGCATCAGGCACTCGCGCAGGTCGCGTGCGAAGACGCCGGTGGGCTCGAACTGCTGCAAGCGCAGCAGCACCTGCTCGACCTCACGGGTCGGCAATCCATCGAGGCCCTGCTGGCGCAGGCCGTCGCGAATCTCTTCAAGCGGCTGGGTCATGTACCCTGCGCCGTCGATTGCATCGATCAGGCTCTCGGCAATGATTCGCTGGCGCTCGCTCAGGTCGGTCATGGCCAGCTGCCAGATCAGGTGGCCGGCGAGGCTCTGGCCCGAGGCCTGGCGTTCGAAGTCGGGTCCCTCACCCGAGCCGCTGCCGGCGCTTGCGGCATGGTCGGGATAGGTATCGGCCCAGTCACTGTCGGTGGAGAGTTCGCTGGGGATCTCGCTGGCCCAGTCGTCGCTCTGGGTCTCGTTGACGGCCTGTTCACCGAAGCCGTCGTCGAGTTCGAGCATGGGGTTGGACTCGAGGGCCTGCTGGATCTCCTGGCGCAGGTCGAGGGTCGAAAGCTGCAGCAGGGCAATGGCCTGCTGCAGCTGTGGGGTCATGGTCAGCTGTGTGCCGACTCGCAGTTGCAAAGATGCTTTCATGGCCATGAGAATAATGGGCTCATTTGCCGGAAAAGCTCTACCCTAGACTTGCCATCGTCGTCTTGCAAGTGAAAGCTTAGCAAGAAGCATGCCATTGGCAATATTCGTGCCTTTGGATATATTTCGATGCGATAACAGCTGCTTGCCAAGGGAGGGCAAGTGCGCTATAGGCGGAAGTCTTCCCCGAGATAGACCTCACGCACCCGCTGGTTGGCGAGGATCTCCCCGGCGTCCCCCTGGGCGATGATCTGGCCGTCTCCGACGATGTAGGCGGAGTCGCAGATGTCCAGCGTTTCGCGGACATTGTGATCGGTGATCAGTACGCCGATGTCACGCGCCTTGAGCTGGCGAATGATACCTTTTATCTCGCCCACCGAGATCGGGTCGACGCCGGCGAACGGCTCATCCAGCAGAATGAATGCCGGCTCGGTGGCCAGCGCCCGGGCGATCTCGACTCTGCGTCGCTCGCCGCCGGAGAGGCTCATGCCCAGGTTGTCACGAATATGGGTGACGTGAAAATCCTCGAGCAACTTCTCCAGGCGCTGCTGTCGCCCCTGGCGATCCAGGTCCTTGCGCGTTTCAAGTATGGCCAGGATGTTGTCAGCCACCGAAAGCTTGCGGAAGATCGACGCCTCCTGGGGAAGGTAGCCGATTCCCGCTCTGGCGCGCTCGTGCATGGCACGCTTCGTGAGGTCGAGATCGTCGATGCAGACGTTGCCTGCATCGGCTTTCACCAGGCCGACGATCATGTAGAACGAGGTGGTCTTGCCGGCCCCGTTGGGACCCAGTAGCCCTACCACGCAGCCCTGCTCGATGGAGAGGCTGATGTCTTGCACCACACGACGCCGCTTGTAGCTCTTGGCCAGGTGTCGGGCATGCAGGGTCTTCATCGCCATGTCAGCGCTCCGGCTGCAGGGTCATGCGAATGCGCTGGCGTCCTTCGACGCCTTCGCTCTCGGCGCGGGCCTGAACCACGCGACGGTCGAGGAAGTATTCGAGATAGCCGCCATCGAAGGTGTCCCCGCCCTGGTGCAGTTCGGCGCGGTCGATCAATTCCACGCGGCGTTCGGCCACATGGTAGATGATCGTACGGCCCCAGCCGCGTACCACGGGCTGCTCGGGGTCGGGCTGTTGCTCGATGTAGGCGCGCTCGCCGTGTGCCGTGGCACGGGACAGTTCGCCGGCCGCGTTGCGGCGGATCTCCACGCGGTCACCGGTGATGCGCATGGTGCCCTGGCGAATGTCGACCTCGCCGGTATAGACCGCGGTACCGGCGACGTCGTCGAGGTCAAGCTGGTCGGCCTCCACCTCGATGGGTTGCTCGGCGTCACGCTGCTGCGCCAGGGCCGGGGTGATGCCCCACGCCATGCCAACCAGCGCCAGTGTCAGCAACGTTCGGGCGGTTGGGAGCTGGTATCGCTTCATGGCGTGAAATCCTCCAGGTCTACGGCTTCTGCGGGCTGCTCTGGCTGAGCGCCTTCCGGGGGGTGGTGGCCGCGCACATTGTCGGTCAAACGTGCCCGGTTGTCATGGATCCAGGCATCGAATCGCTCGCCGCGCATCCGCTGCGGGGGCTGTTGCAGAAGGGCTGGTGTGTCGCTCCAGGCGTGGCCAACATCGGCGTCGAAGTGCAGGATCTCGGTGTCGAGCTGCCAACGCTCCTCGGGGGCGAAAAGGCGAGCATCGCCGGTGAGGGTCAGCGGGTTCCCGCCTGGGCCGAGCTTGCCTTCCTTGCCGCTGGCCACCCACAGCCTGCCCTCGCGGTCCACGAGATGGGCGAGCGGTGTGACGGTGCGCGTGACGTCGTCATGGGGCGTATGGACCAGGCGAGGGCTCTCCAGGCGCTGATGCGCCCGGCCCTCGGTGTCGAAACGGGTCAGGCGCGCTTCTTCGAGGAAGTAGTCGGGTTCGCCGGCAGCATCGGTAGGCACCGGGCCGGGCGTGGGCGCCTGCCACGGGTCCAGCCACGCGATCATGCCGCCCAGTACCAGCAGCAGCAGGATCAGCCAGACGCGAAACGTGGGGCGGGGCAGCCGAAATGGCATCAGCGGGAGGCCTCAGCGCTTGCCGTGAAGGTAGGTGTCGATCAGGGCGTCGCGGTGGCCTTGCGCATCCAGCAGCATGTCGCAGATTTCACGCACGGCACCGTGCCCGCCGCTGCGCTCGGTGATGTAGTCGGCCTTGGCGCGGATATAGGGCGGAGTGCCGGGAACGGTGAAGCCCAGGCCGGCGCGCTGCATGGGGGCCAGGTCGGGCAGGTCATCGCCGCAGTAGGCCACCTGCTCCAGCTCGATGCCCGTACGGGTGCACAGCATGCGCAGCGTAGCAAGCTTGTCCTCACAGCTTTGGAAGACGTGGTCGATGCCCAGGGCCGCGGCGCGATGGCTGACCATGGGTGACTCGCGCCCGGTCAGGATGGCGACCTGCAAGCCAGCGCGACGCAGCAGCTTGATGCCCAGGCCGTCCTGGGTATGAAACGCCTTGATTTCCACGCCATCGGCCTGGAAGTAGAGTCGCCCGTCGGTGAGTACGCCGTCCACATCCAGCGCCAGCAGGCGAATCTTGCGCAGTCGGTCGAGTAATCGCGGGTCGAGGGTAGTGGCCAGGGCCATGGGGTTTCCTTGGTCAGAGTAGAGTCAGATCACGCCGCTTCGCAGCAGATCGTGCATATGCAGGGCACCGACCGGGTGTCCGTTCTCGTCGACGACAGCCAGTGCCGTTATCCGATTGTCCTCCATCACGCGCACTGCCTCTGCAGCCAGCACGTCGGGGGCGATACGCTTGCCTGGGCAGGTCATCACCTCATCTACCGTCAGCGAGCCGAGATCCTGGTGCTGGTCGAGCGTGCGGCGCAGGTCGCCGTCGGTATAGACACCGATGAGGCGATTCCGATCATCGACCACGCAAGTAAAGCCCAGTCCCTGGCGGGTGATTTCGAGAAGAGCGTCGCGCAGTGGGCTGCCCAGTGGTACGCACGGCAGCCTGTCTCCCTGGTGCATCAGGTCGCACACGCGCAACAGAAGGCGCTTTCCCAGGCTGCCGCCGGGGTGCGAAAGGGCAAACTCCTCGGCGGTGAAACCGCGCGCCTCGAGCAGTGCCACGGCCAGGGCATCGCCCATCGCCAGCGCTGCGGTGGTCGAGGCCGTTGGCGCCAGGTCCAGCGGGCAGGCCTCGCGCTCGACACCGGCGTCGAGGTGGGCATCGGCGTGGCGTGCGAGCGTCGAGCCGGGGCGCCCGGTCATACTGATCAGCGGGGTGCCGATTCGCTTGAGCAGTGGCAGCAGGGCGGTGACTTCGGCTGTTTCACCGGAGTTCGACAGCGCCAGTACCACGTCGCCCGGCGTGATCATCCCCAGGTCGCCATGGCTGGCCTCGCCGGGGTGGACGAAGAAGGCCGGCGTTCCCGTGCTGGCCAAAGTGGCGGCGATCTTGCCGGCGATATGGCCCGATTTCCCCATGCCGGTTACCACCACGCGGCCCCGACAGGCGAGCATCAGTTCGCAGGCGCGGTCGAAATGAGTGTCCAGCCGCTTGCTGAGTGCGGCCAGGGCCAGCTCCTCGACCTGCAGGGTGCGACGAGCGCTTGCCCGCATGGCGGAGTCCCCTTCGGCAGGAGTATTCCGAGGTGTCGGTGTTGAAGCGTCGGTGCTCATGTCGATGATTGTTGTCCTTTGCGTGGATTCGCTCAAGTGGCGCCACTGGCGGCAGCGGCCAGCCAGGTCAGGTAGACCAGGTAGGTGCCCAGAAAGAGGGCTCCGGGCAGTCGACCGAGCTCGCCATGCCGGAACCACAGCAGGAACATGCCCATGCCGAGCGTCAGCATCAGCATGATGGGAAAGTCCCGGCTGGCGGCAGCGGGATCGATCAGACCAGGCGCCAGTAGACCTGGAATCGGCAACACGGCCAGGAGGTTGAACAGATTGGAACCGATGACGTTGCCGATGGCCAGGTCGTGATGGCGCTTGATGGCGCTGGCAATGCACGCGGCGAGCTCGGGCAGGCTGGTCCCCACTGCCACCACGGTGAGGCCGATGAGCAGTTCGCTGATGCCCAGGCCGCGGGCCAGTTCACTGGCCCCCCACACCAGCGAGCGGGAGCTGATTGCCAGCAGCAACAGGGTGAAGGTCAGCCAGGCGAGGGCCTTGCCGAGGGTCATGGCGGGAATGGCTTCGCTTGGCGCAACGTCAGGGGTGTCCGCGCGCAGCAGCCACCACAGGCTGAAGACCAGCAATAAACTCAGGAAAAGCGCATCGAAGCGCCCCAGGATGCCGTTAGCCAGCGCATAGCCGGCCAGGCCGGTAGCGCCCAGTAGCAGCGGGAGCTCACGCCTTACCAGCGAGAATCGAACGGGGATCGGTCTCACCAGGGCCGTCAAGCCCAGTACCAGGCCGATGTTGGCGATATTGGAGCCCAGGGCGTTGCCCGTTGCCAAGTTGGGCAGGCCTTCCAGGGCGGCAAACACCGCCACCACGATCTCCGGCGCCGAGGTGCCCAGGGCCACCACGGTCATGCCAATCAGCATGGTGCTCAACCCGGTACGACTCGCGGTGGCGGCGGCGGCATTGACGAAGCGGTCGGCGCTCCACACGAGCACGGCCAGGCCCAGGGCGATCGCAGTGACAGGCAGCAGCATGGTGAGTGGTCGCGTCAAGGATATGAGGTGGCACATTAGACGTCTTCGGTGGCTCATGTGCAAGCCGCGGCGCGTGCAGGCTGGCGCCGGAAGACAGGATTAGGATACGATGTTCGATAATTTTTTTCCTGGACCTTGCAGCATGATCGATTCCCCCCTCGTGGAGGTGAAGGGCCTGCACTTCTCGCGTGGTGAAAAGACCATCTTCAGCGGCGTTGAGTTGCAGATTCCTCGCGGCAGGATCACCGCCATCATGGGGCCCAGCGGCACCGGCAAGACCACGCTGCTCAAGCTGATCGGCGGCCAGCTCGTGCCGGATGTCGGCCGCGTCCTGATCGACGGCCACGACGTGCATGCGCTGTCGCGCAAGGCGCTGTTCGGGCTGCGTCGGCGCATGGGCATGCTGTTCCAGAGCGGGGCACTGTTCTCCGACCTCAGCGTGTTCGAGAATGTGGCGTTTCCGCTGCGGGTGCACACCGACCTGCCGGAAGCCATGGTCCGCGACCTGGTGTTGATGAAGCTGCAGGCGGTAGGTCTGCGTGGTGCCCGCGAACTGATGCCCTCCGAACTTTCCGGCGGTATGGCCCGTCGCGTCGCCCTGGCTCGGGCCATTGCGCTGGACCCGGACCTGGTGCTCTACGATGAGCCGTTCGTCGGCCAGGATCCTATTTCCAAGGGCGTTCTGGTGCAGCTGATAAAAAAGCTCAACCAGGCACTGGGCCTCACTTCCGTCGTGGTGTCGCACGATATTCCCGAGGCGTTGTCGATTGCCGATTACGTCTATGTCATTGCCGATGGAGAGGTCATGGCTCATGGCACGCCAACCAGTCTCGATGTCGACCAGGACCCCCGCGTCAGCCAGTTCGTGCATGGCGAGCCGGACGGCCCTGTGCCCTTTCATTACCCGGCACCGGAATTCTACCGTGACATCCTGAACCAGGAGGGGCGGTCATGATCGAACGTATCCTTGGGCTCGGTCGCCGCGGCTGCGACGTGCTCGAGGCGCTGGGGCGCTCGGCCCTGTTCCTGGCCCAGGCAGCAGTCGGAGTACCCTCCCGTGAGGGGTGGTACCTGTGGCTGCGACAGATGCATTTCGTTGGCGTGCTGTCGCTGGCCATCGTCATCGTCTCGGGGCTGTTCATCGGCATGGTGCTGGCGCTTCAGGGCTACACCATCCTGGTCGACTTCGGTGCGGAACAGGCCTTGGGTCAGATGGTGGCGCTGTCGCTGCTGCGGGAGCTGTCGCCAGTGGTGGCGGCGCTGCTGTTTGCCGGGCGTGCCGGGTCGGCCCTTACCGCCGAAATCGGTTTGATGAAGGCCACCGAGCAGCTCACCAGCATGGAGATGATCGGCGTCGACCCGCTGCGCCGAGTGGTAGCCCCCAGGCTGTGGGCCGGCTTCGTGGCATTACCGCTGCTCACCATCGGTTTCAGCGTGGTTGGCGTCTACGGCGGGTATCTGGTGGGCGTCGAGTGGCTCGGCGTCTTCGAAGGCTCCTACTGGGGCAACATGCAGGCCAGCGTCGACTTTATCGATGATGTTGGCAACGGCATGATCAAGAGCCTTGTCTTCGCCCTGGTCGTTACCTGGATTGCCGTCTTCCAGGGATATGACCTGGTGCCGACGGCGGAAGGTATCTCCCGCGCCACCACGCGCACGGTGGTCTACTCATCGCTGGCGGTGCTGGGCCTCGATTTCGTACTCACTGCGGTGATGTTTGGAGGGTTTTCCTGATGCGCCTTGAGCATCTATCGCGTAATGGAGAAGCAGGATGAAGCGCAGCAAGACAATGGAACTCGGGGTCGGCCTGTTCATGCTGGCCGGCATCCTGGGGCTGCTGTTCCTGGGGCTGCGTGTGAGCGGGCTGACGTTCACCATGCCGACCGATACCTTCCGGCTCGAGGCCAACTTTGCCAATATCGGCAGCCTCAAGCCGCGTGCGCGGGTGACGATGGCCGGCGTCACGGTTGGGCGAGTGACCGCCATCGAGCTCGATACCGACTGGTACGATGCGCGTGTCATCCTCGAACTGGATGCAGAGCTGGAGGGCCAGCTGTCGCGCGATACCACGGCCGCGATCCTCACGGCCGGCCTGCTGGGCGAGCAGTACATCGGGCTGACCGTCGGCGGTGACCCCGAGATGCTGGTCGATGGCGACACCATTCGCGATACCCAGTCCGCGATCGTGCTGGAGGAACTGATCCAGCAGTTCGTGTCCAATATGGTCAGCGACTAATCGCTTACTTTCCTTGAGGTCGAATCATGCGTCAGATGACACTTCCCTTCACCTTGCTGCGCCGCCTGGCGCTCGCCTTGTGCCTGATGCTGGCCGGTCTGTCAGCCGCTGTGGCGGCGCCTGAGCGCAGCCCAGAGCAGGTCATTCGCGACAGCATCAATGAGCTGATGGGGCAGATCGAAGGGCGCGAGGACTACTACGCCAATAATCTGGATGAGCTGAAGGCGCTGGTGGACGATAGTCTCGACGATATCGCGGACTTCCGTTATATCGGCGCCAGCGTCATGGGGCGCTACTTCCAGAATGCCACCCCCCAGCAGCGTTCGAGGTTCGTCAATGTCTTTCGCCAGACGCTGATCGACACCTACACCAAGGGCCTGGTGACCTTCGACTACCGTGAGCTTCGCGTTCTCGACAGCCGGCGCCCGCCGCGCCATGAGGATCAGGCTTCGGTGGCCATGGAGGTGGTGGCGATGGATGGCAGCGTCTACCCGGTCAGCTATACCTTGCGCCTGACTGGCGAGGAGTGGAAGGTGGTCAATGTCATCGTCAATGGTATCAACCTGGGCCTGACGTTCCGCAATCAGTTCGACCAGGCCATGCGCGACCACAATCGCGACTACGATGCCGTCATCGCTGACTGGTCGCCGGAGATCGCTGCCGAGGAGCTTGAGCAGGGCGGCAGCACGTGAGCCTTCTGCTCGAACGGGGAGATGTCACGCTGGAGGCCAGCTCGGAGGGGCTGGCCGTCAGGGGCGATGTCGACTTCGAAATCGCGGCTCCGCTGGCCGAAGCCGGCAAGGTCTGGCTTGCCGAGCAGTCGGCAGGTGCTCGTATCACGCTGGACCTCTGCGGCGTCGACCGTGTCAGCAGCGCCGCACTCAGCGTGTTGCTCGAGTGGACACGCCAGGCGCGCTCCACCGCTGTCACGATCGATGCCGTCAAGCTTTCCCCGCCTCTGGCAAACCTGACCCGAGTGGCTGGGCTCGACGAGCTCCTGCCGGTTGTCAGCGATCCGTGAGCCTGGCAGGCAAAGCCGGGTCTCGGCATCGCCAAGCGCGGTGCTTTTCTTTACCATATGGGAATTCTTGATGGCCGCCCCTGGCTGCAGGGGGCCGCTCCATTCGTCCCACAGGAGTTCCGCTTTTCATGCAACCCACTGATATCAAGGCGCTGCTAGAAGCTCGCCTCGAGGATTGCGATTTTCATATCCAGGGCGAGGGCTGCAATTTCCAGGTCATCGCCGTCGGCGATGTCTTTGAGGGCCTGTCGCCGGTCAAGCGCCAGCAGCTGATCTACGGTGCGCTCTCCGAAGAGATCGCCTCCGGTGCGGTTCACGCTGTCAGTATCAAGACCTACACCCCAGCGCAGTGGGCCAGTGCGCCGGAAAACGCGGCTTCACCTGGCCAAGGTGCCTGACGGTCGAGACCACATGGACAAGTTGATCATAACCGGCAACGGGCCCGTCGACGGCGAGGTCTGGGCCAGTGGTGCCAAGAATGCGGCACTGCCCATCCTGTGTGCCACGCTGCTGGCCGACGAGCCGGTGACCATCGGGAACCTGCCCCACCTACAGGACATCACCACCACCCTCGAGCTGCTGGGCCGCATGGGCGTCGAGCCAGTGATGGGGGAGAAGATGAGCATCCAGCTCGACGGCTCCCAGGTGCGTGACTGCCATGCTCCCTACGAGCTGGTCAAGAAGATGCGCGCCTCGATCCTGGTGCTTGGGCCATTGCTCGCTCATTTCGGTCACGCCGATGTTTCTCTGCCTGGCGGGTGCGCTATCGGTTCACGTCCTGTGGACCTGCACATTCGCGGTCTCGAGGCCATGGGGGCGGATATCCGCGTCGAAGGCGGCTATGTTCGTGCCCGTGTCGACGGCAGGCTCAAGGGAGCCACTATCTTCTTCGATACCGTGACCGTTACCGGGACCGAGAACCTGCTGATGGCGGCAACGCTGGCAGAAGGCACCACGGTGCTGGAGAATGCGGCGCGTGAGCCCGAGGTAGTCGATCTGGCCGAGTGCCTGATCAAGATGGGGGCCAGGATCAGCGGCCATGGCAGCAACAACATAGTGATCGAGGGGGTGGAGCGCCTGCACGGTGCCTACCACGACGTCATGCCCGATCGTATCGAGACCGGCACCTTCCTGGTCGCGGCCGCTCTGTCGCGGGGCCGGGTGCGGGTGCGCAATACCCGCGCCGACATCCTCGAGTCCGTGCTGGCCAAGCTCGAGGAGGTCGGTGCCAGGATCACCGTCGGCGATGGCTGGATCGAGCTCGATATGGAGGGGCGTAGGCCGCGTCCGGTCAACATCCGTACAGCGCCGTACCCGGGCTTCCCGACCGACATGCAGGCCCAGTTCGTCGCGCTCAACGCCGTGGCAGACGGCACGTCGCACGTGGTAGAGACCATCTTCGAGAACCGCTTCATGCACGTTCAGGAGTTGAACCGCATGGGGGCGAAGATTTCACTCGAGGGCAATACGGCGATGATCACCGGGGTTGAGCACCTCTCCGGGGCGCCGGTGATGGCCACAGACCTGCGCGCATCGGCCTCGCTGGTGATCGCGGCCATGATGGCCGAAGGCGAAACCCTGGTTGATCGTATCTACCATATCGATCGCGGCTACGAGTGTATCGAAGAAAAGCTGCAGCTGCTGGGAGCGAGGATTCGCCGCATCCCTGGCTGAGCGGGTGCAGCCTCGACCATAGGCGAGACCATGAGCAAGCAACTGATTCTGGCCCTGTCGAAGGGCCGTATTCTCGACGAGACCCTGCCGCTGCTGGCGGATGCCGGCATCGAGCCGGCCGAGAACCTGAGCAAGAGCCGCAAGCTGCTGTTCGATACCAACCTCGATGACGTCAAGCTGGTGATCATTCGTGCCACCGATGTCCCCACCTATGTGCAGATGGGGGCTGCTGACCTCGGTGTCGCCGGCAAGGATGTGCTGCTCGAGCATGGCGCCGAAGGGCTCTATGAGCCGCTCGACCTCGAGATTGCCAAGTGCAAGCTGATGACGGCCGGCATCGACGGTGCCAAGCCGGCGCGGGCGCGGCGTCGAGTGGCGACCAAGTTCGTCAACGTAGCGCGACGTTACTATGCCGAGCAGGGGATCCAGGCCGAGGTGATCAAGCTCTACGGGGCCATGGAGTTGGCGCCGTTGATGAACCTGGCCGACGAGATCGTCGATATCGTCGATACCGGCAACACCTTGCGTGCCAATGGCATGTCGCCGCGGGAGCTCATTGCTCCGATCAGTACGCGCCTGGTGGTCAACAAGGCAGCCATGACCATGAAGCACCAGCGTCTGAAGCCGCTGCTCGAGCGACTGGCCCTGGCGGTAGAGCAGCGGCGTCCGGCGGCGGAGCCCTCCGCGATCTGATCCGCGGACATGACTCACATGAATTGTTGGAGGCGAATGCGATCATGAGCGATAACCGGTTGGAATCTGTCGATATGGCCCGGCTCTCCACCAGCGACGCAGACTTCGAGTCGCGCCTCGACGCCTTGCTGGCCTGGGAGGGGGTATCTGACGCTGAGGTTCAAGGTCGAGTCGCGGAGATCATCACGGCGGTGAAGGAGCAGGGCGATGCCGCGCTGATCGAGT
Organism: Billgrantia kenyensis; assembly: GCF_013697085.1. Taxonomy (GTDB): domain Bacteria; phylum Pseudomonadota; class Gammaproteobacteria; order Pseudomonadales; family Halomonadaceae; genus Halomonas; species Halomonas kenyensis. Next base: position 122,468 of record NZ_JACEFT010000006.1, on the reverse strand, counting down.
ATACCCGGCGCTTCGACCGCCTGGCGGTGGCCTCCATGGCGGAGCTTGCCCTGGGGGCCGAGCGCCTCGAGCAGGCTTATCGCAACCTGCCCGAAGAGCAGCGTGATGCCCTGGCCCGCGCGGCCGAGCGTATTCGCCTCTACCACGAGCACCAGAAGCCGGTCTCGTGGTCCTACGTCGAGGACGACGGCACTGTGCTCGGCCAGCAAGTCACGCCGCTCGACCGAGCCGGGATCTACGTTCCGGGTGGCAAGGCCGCCTACCCCTCTTCGGTCCTGATGAATGCCATTCCGGCCCATGTGGCAGGGGTGCGTGAGATCGTGATGGTGGTGCCGACCCCGGACGGCGTGCTCAATGAGCTGGTGCTCGCAGCGGCGCACCTGGCCGGTGTGGATCACGTGTTCACTATCGGTGGAGCCCAGGCGGTAGCTGCCATGGCCTATGGCACCGAGAGCGTGCCGCGGGTCGACAAGATCGTGGGGCCGGGCAATATCTACGTAGCGACTGCCAAGCGCGCGGTGTTCGGGCAGGTTGGCATCGACATGATCGCCGGCCCGTCGGAGATACTGGTCGTCTCAGACGGTGGCACCGACCCCGAATGGCTGGCCATGGATCTCTTCTCTCAGGCCGAGCACGACGAGGATGCCCAGGCGCTGCTGGTGAGCTGGGATGAACGCCACCTTGAAGCGGTGGAGGCTGCCATCGCGCGCCTGCTGCCGACGCTGGAGCGTGAAGGAATCGTGCGGGAGTCCCTGGCGCGCCGCGGCGCGCTGATCCACTGCCGGGACCTCGATGAGGCCGTTGAACTGATCAATCGCATCGCCCCGGAGCACCTCGAGCTTTCCATGGCCGAGCCAAACGCCATATTGCCGCAGGTGCGTCATGCCGGAGCCATCTTCATGGGCCGATATACGGCCGAGGCGCTGGGTGACTACTGCGCTGGTCCCAACCACGTTCTGCCTACCTCGGGTACGGCTCGCTTCTCATCGCCGCTGGGTGTCTACGACTTCCAGAAGCGTTCCTCGGTCATTCACTGCTCCGAGGAGGGTGCCTCGACGCTGGGAAGGGTTGCGTCGGTGCTGGCGCGGGGGGAGTCGCTGACGGCCCACGCGCGTTCCGCTGAGTTTCGTATCAAGCCGTAAGCCGGGCTTCAGCGCTCGGGGCGGCGCCCGGGCGGCAGCGGGCGCTCACCCACCTCCAGCTCGGCAGTGAAGGTCTCGCCGCTGCGCACCACCGTCAGCGGCAACGTCGCGCCGGGCTGGATGGCGGCTATGTCGCTCATGGCGACGCGCGCATCGAGAATCGGCCGCCCGTCGACTTCCAGCAGCACATCACCCGGGCGCAGGCCGGCATGGGCGGCCGGGCCATCAGGCACCACCCCGGAGATGACCACCCCCCGCGGTGCCTGCAGGCCAAAGGAGGCGGCCAGATCAGTCGTCATTTCCTGCGCCTCTACGCCGAGCCAGCCCCGTATCACACGGCCCTGGGTGACCAGGTCCTCCAGAATGGATCGTGCCAGTCGCGTGGGAATGGCGAAGCCGACGCCCTGTGAGCCACCCGAACGAGAGAAGATGGCGGTGTTGATGCCGACCAGGGCGCCTTCGGCGTTGATCAGTGCGCCGCCGGAGTTGCCGGGGTTGATGGCGGCGTCCGTCTGGATGAAGTCCTCGTAGGCACTCAGGCCCAGGTGGCTGCGTCCGGTGGCACTGATGATGCCCATGGTCACCGTCTGGCCCACGCCGAAGGGGTTGCCTATGGCCATGGCAATGTCACCTACGGCCACGTCGCCCGTATCGGAGATCTGGATGACCGGCAGGTGATCCAGGTCGATGCGCAGCACGGCGAGGTCGCTCTCGGGATCCGTGCCGATCACTTCCGCCAGCGTTTCCCGGCCGTCGCGCAGGGCCACCTGGATCTCATCGGCACCGTCGATGACATGATGGTTGGTCAGCACATAGCCATCCTCGCTGACGATGACGCCTGAGCCCAGGCTCGACAGCATGCGCTGCTGCGTCGGCAGGTCGTCGCCGAAGAACTGGCGAAAGAAGGGGTCCGACATCAGCGGATGTTCTTCTCGCGGCACGACGCGCGACGAGTAGATGTTGACCACGGCCGGGGCTGCCTTCTCCACGGCCTCCGAATAGCTGACCGGTCCCTGCTGACGTGACAGCGGCGCCGCCTGCTCCAGCTCGGGGGAGGGGCGTGATACCGGCTGAGCCTCGTCGAGCTGTCCCTGCTGCGCATTGCCGTCTGGCCTCGAGGGGCCCTGGAGCAATTGGGGAAAGGTATTGAGAAGTACGATGGCCAGCAGCACGCCGATGAGGACGGGCAGGGCATAGGCAGTGAGAGAACGACGCATGCGGCGTTTCCTGGTCGGCGGGCTGTCGATGGTATCCCGCTCAGTCGTTACAATAAGCTAGATTGTAACATCGACTTTCCCGTGCTGTCCGGAGGCAGGATGATTTTACGAAACGACCTGGTGCAGGCCTGCGATACGCTGCTCGATTCCGACGCTTTCAAGGATTACACCGTCAACGGGCTTCAGGTGGCGGGGCGTGACGAGGTGAGGCGGGTGATGAGTGGCGTGACCGCCTGTCAGGCCCTGGTCGACGAGGCGGTGGCCTGGGGCGCTGATCTGCTGCTGGTGCATCACGGTTATTTCTGGAAGAACGAGCCGGTACCGATCACCGGTATCAAGCAGCGGCGTATTCGCACCCTGCTGCTCAACGATATCAACTTGCTGGCCTACCACCTGCCTCTCGATGCCCATGCCGAGCTGGGCAATAACGCTGAGCTCGCGCGACGCCTCGGCTTCCGGGTGCAGGGGTGTGCCGACGGTGAACTGGGGCAAGGGCTGCTGTGGCTGGGCAGTCTGCCGGAGGCTTCCTCGCCCCACGCGCTGGCGCGACATCTGAGCCAAAGACTGGAGCGCGAAGCCTTGCTCATCGAGGCGCCGGGAGGGGCCGAGATTCGTCGCGTGGCGTGGTGCACGGGCGGAGCCCAGGACATGATTACCCAGGCCTGGGAGGCCGGTGCCGACGCGTTCATCTCCGGGGAGATTTCCGAGCGCACGACGCATCTCGCGCGTGAGCTCGGAATTCACTACCTGGCGGCGGGACACCATGCCACCGAGCGTTACGGGGTCCAGGCGCTGGGCGCCTGGCTCGCCGGGAAGTACGGCATCGAGCACCGCTTCGTCGACATCGACAACCCGGCGTGAAAAGTGTCGGAGCAGCGAATCAATAGCGCGGAGGCTGGGGCAGGTCGCTTTTCTCGTCGCTCGGCTTGAGGCCGAAATCTTCCGACAGGGTGCCGCCGGAGCCGTCGGCATAGTCACGCGGTGTCGGTAGCTCGTCGTCGCTTCCGGTCAAGGCCGGTTGGTCGGCGCTGTTGAGCTGGGCGCTTTGCGGGGGAGTGCATTTCAGGGTGCTGGCATCCTCGGTCAAGCGATGTTCGAGAGTGCGCATTTCACGCTGGATATTGCTCACCATCATGCCTACCTGGCTGAAATGCTCGCTCATGCCCTCGCGTATCGAGCTCAGTTCGCGCTCTCGCTCGGCCACCTGCCGCCGCAGTTCTTGCAGCTCATTCGAAGACGAGCCGAGCATTCGATAGCCGATGGCACCGATGCCAATGCCAGCCAGCAGGCTGACGATAGTCACGATCAAGTTCACATTGCCGTAATCCACAGAATTCTCCTGATACAATACACGCCTGTGCCATTTGCTTGGCCCGGTTCGGCGGCTCAACTGGCTGGCCCATTATAGAAGCGTAAGCCGTTGCCGGGTCAACGAGCGGTGCTATCGCAAGGCGCGGCGTTTTGTGCGCTCGCTGTCCGGGGTGCGTATAATGCCCGCCAGCAACGACACGAGCCGTGATCAGCAAGGAATCCTTCATGTGCGCCACTGCGACCCCAACGAAATCCCGCCTGGCGGATGCCGGTACGCCGCTGGCACGTTATCGAGCCGACCTCGAGCGTGAGGATTTTGCCTACGACCCTGCCCAGGAGCGGGCCGTCGAACACCTGCAGCAGCTTCATGACCGGCTCGTGGCATCGCCACGCACCGAGCCCATTTCCGTCACCACCGGTCGCGGTCTCAAGTCCAGGGTGGCTGGCCTGTTCGGCAAGCGAGACAAGGCCTCGGCCCCTCCGGCCTTGCCCGCTATCCAGGGGCTCTACTTCTGGGGTGGGGTAGGGCGAGGCAAGACCTACCTCGTCGACACCTTCCACGAGTCGTTGCCCTTCCCCGACAAGATGCGCACCCACTTTCACCGCTTCATGCAGCGGGTGCACAATGAGCTCGAGCACTACAAGGGCGAGAAGAACCCCCTGACGCTGATTGCCGGCAAGTTCGCTGCGGAGGCTCGGGTGATCTGCTTCGACGAGTTCTTCGTCAAGGACATCACCGACGCCATGATCCTGGCCAACCTGCTCGAAGCGTTGTTCGAACGCGGCGTGGTGCTGGTGGCGACGTCAAACATCGTCCCCGACGAACTCTACAAGGATGGCCTGCAGCGCGCCCGCTTCCTGCCGGCCATCGACCTGATCAAGCGCCACTGTCAGGTAGTGAACGTGGATTCGGGCATCGACTACCGCTTGCGCGCCCTTGAGCGCGCCGAGATCTTTCATGCGCCTCTCGACGAGGCCGCCGAGCGCGAGCTGGCGCGCAGCTTTCGAGAGATCGCAGGCCATGCTGGTGAGCGCGACGTGCAGATCGAGGTCAATCATCGCATCCTGCAGGCCCGTCAGCTGCATGATGACGTCGTCTGGTTCGAATTTCGCGAACTCTGCGATGGGCCGCGCAGCCAGAACGACTACATCGAGCTGGCTCGTGAATTCCATACCGTGCTCGTCTCCAACGTGACCCGCATGGGAGCGGCGACCGACGATCAGGCGCGTCGCTTCATCAACATGGTGGACGAGTTCTACGATCGCGGCGTGAAGCTGCTGATGTCGGCCGAGGTGCCGGCCGAGACCCTCTATTCGGACGGGCGTCTGGCATTCGAATTCCAGCGGACCTTGTCACGACTGCAGGAGATGCAGTCTCACGAGTACCTTGCCCTGCCGCACAAGCCTTGAGGCGCGCTGTCGATAGTGCTTTAACCACAGGGCTCGGTTCATGTAGAATATGCGCTCCTCGACCGTTGCCGTCTCCTGTGGGGGTGGCAACCAAGAAAAATAGGGATGATTCCGAATGCCCGTCAGGGCTGGGGGATCCAATACACTTGTTTGATTTTGTGGTGATTTCTCCATGAAAACGTTCACAGCTAAGCCGCAGTCCGTGCAGCGCGACTGGTACGTCGTCGATGCGGCGGACAAGACGCTCGGCCGTCTGGCAACCGAAATTGCTCGCCGCCTTCGCGGCAAGCACAAGCCCGAGTTCACCCCTCACGTGGACACCGGCGACTACATCGTCGTGATCAATGCCGAGAAGGTGAAGGTCACCGGCAACAAGGCCAAGGCGAAGACATACTATCGCCACACCGGCTATCCGGGCGGCCTGCGCTCCATGAACTTCGAGAAGATGATTGCGCATGCTCCCGAGCGCGTGATCGAGTCTGCCGTCAAGGGCATGCTGCCGAAGGGGCCGCTGGGGCGCGCCATGTACACCAAGCTCAAGGTCTATGCCGGCGCCGAACATCCGCACGCCGCCCAGCAGCCGCAAGAACTGAACATCTGAGGGGATCATCACCATGGCACAGCAGTATTACGGTACCGGGCGCCGCAAGACTTCCACAGCCCGTGTTTTCCTCAAGCCGGGCACCGGCAAGATCATGGTCAACAACCGTGAATTGGATCAGTATTTCGGTCGCGTCACCGGTCGCATGGTCGTGCGTCAGCCGCTGGAACTGACCGAGACCACCGGTCAGTTCGACGTCTATGTCACCGTCAAGGGTGGCGGCGGCTCCGCCCAGGCGGGCGCCATTCGCCACGGCATCACGCGCGCCCTGATGGAGTACAACGAGGACTTCCGTCCTGCGCTGCGTGAGGCCGGCTATGTCACTCGTGACGCCCGCCAGGTCGAGCGCAAGAAGGTCGGCCTGCGCAAGGCGCGTCGTCGCCCGCAGTTCTCCAAGCGCTGATTGCTCGACGATCGAGACAAAAAAACCCGGGCAATTGCCCGGGTTTTTTCGTTTTCATTTCAACAAATTGCAGCATTAATTACACCTTGGTCAGGCGTGTTTCGTCTTGTGCCAAGCGCAGCGATTCCTTAAGATATGGCGGATTTGGTATCCGTGCTCGCGGAATTCAATCCGTGCGGGATCAACGGGTAAGCTGATGGGAGAAACCAGAAGATGGCAGACAACGGCGTGAACAAAGGGCGGCGCCGTCTGCTCCTGGGTGCCACCACCGTCGTAGGGGCGGTGGGGGCCGTGGGAGTGGCGGTTCCCTTTGTGGCATCCTGGCAGCCGAGTGCCAGGGCAAGGGCGGCCGGTGCCCCGGTGCAAGCAGACATATCCAAGCTCGAGCCTGGGCAGCGCATGACCGTGGAGTGGCGCGGGCGCCCGGTCTGGATCGTCAAACGCACCCCCGACATGATCGAGCGTACCGAGAATTTCGATCCTGCTCGCCTGGTCGACCCCGATTCCCAAGCGCAGCAGCAGCCTGACTACATTACGGGTCCGTTGCGCTCCATCCGGCCCGAGATTTCGGTACTCATCGGTATCTGTACCCACCTGGGCTGCTCGCCGCTCTACCGGCCCGGGCCGGACGACGTGGACATGACAGCTTGGCCGGGCGGCTACTTCTGCCCTTGTCACGGCTCCTACTTCGACCTTGCTGGCCGCGTGTTCCGCAACGTACCGGCACCGTCCAACCTCGAGGTGCCGCCTTACCGCTTTGAGTCCGATGACATCATCATCGTTGGCGAAGATCAGGAGGCTGCGTGATGGGTAATCCGAATCGGGTCAAGGCGGAAAGCGGATTCATGCGCTGGGTGGATGACCGCTTCCCTGCCACGCAGATGTGGCAAGACCACCTGAGCCAGTATTACGCCCCCAAGAATTTCAATTTCTGGTACTTCTTCGGCTCTCTGGCGCTGCTGATTCTGGTCAATCAGATCCTGACCGGTGTCTGGCTCACCATGAGCTACAACCCTTCCGGTGAAGGCGCCTTTGCCTCCATCGAGTACATCATGCGAGATGTCGAGTACGGCTGGCTGATTCGCTATATGCACTCCACCGGCGCCTCGGCCTTCTTCGTGGTGATCTACCTGCACATGTTCCGTGCGCTGCTGTATGGATCCTACAAGGCACCGCGGGAGCTGGTATGGATCTTCGGCATGGCGCTGTACCTGCTGCTGATGGCCGAAGCCTTCATGGGCTACCTGCTGCCCTGGGGGCAGATGTCGTACTGGGGCGCGCAGGTCATCATCTCGCTGTTTGCCACGATTCCCTTCATTGGCCCCGACCTGGCCCAGTGGATTCGCGGCGACTTCCTGATCTCCGGCATCACGCTGAACCGCTTCTTCGCCCTGCATGTGGTGGCGCTGCCCATCGTGATCCTGGCGCTGGTAGTGCTGCACCTGATCGCGCTGCACGAAGTGGGTTCCAACAACCCCGACGGCATCGACATCAAGGCCAAGAAGGACGAGAGCGGCAAGCCGCTCGATGGTATTCCTTTCCATCCGTACTACACCGTCAAGGACGTGTTCGGGGTGGCGGTCTTCCTGTTCGTCTTCGCGGCAGTGATCTTCTACTTCCCCGAGGGTGGCGGCTATTTCCTCGAGCGGCCCAATTTCGAGCCGGCCAACCCGATGGTAACGCCTGACCATATCGCGCCAGTCTGGTACTTCACGCCCTTCTACGCGATTCTGCGTGCCATTACCTTCGACATTGGTCCCCTGCAGGCCGAGTTCCTCGGCGTCGTCTTCATGGGGGCTGCCATCGCCGTGCTGTTCGTGCTGCCCTGGCTCGATCGCAGCCCGGTCAACTCCATGCGCTACAAGGGCTGGATGTCCAAGAGCATGTTGCTGCTGTTCGCGGTCAGCTTCGTGATCCTGGGGGTCCTGGGTGCCATTCCGGCCACGCCGATTCGTACCGCGGTGGCTCAGATCTGCACCGTCCTTTACTTCGCCTTCTTCCTGCTGATGCCGTTCTACACCAGGATGGAGAAGACCAAACCCGTTCCGGAAAGGGTGACTGGCTAATGAAAAAGCAACTTTTCGCATTGCTGTTTGCGCTGGTGCCTTTCACTGCCATGGCAGCGCCACTGCCTGAACAGCCTCACTCGATGACGCCGGATATCAATGATCAGGCGTCCCTGCAGCGGGGCATGCAGCTCTACGTCAACTACTGCTTGGGTTGTCACTCCCTGGAGCATCAGCGTTTTGCACGGGCAGCGACAGATCTGGGCATGCCGCAGGACCTGGTGGAGGAGAACCTGATCTTCTCTTCCGAGCTGGCATACAACGACCAGATGCTCACGTCCATGACCCGCGGCGACGGCGAGAGCTGGTTCGGCGTGTCCCCGCCAGACCTGACGCTGTTCAACCGGGTCAAGGGTTCGGACTACATCTACTCCTACCTGCTCGGGTTCTACCGTGACCCGAGCCAGCCACTGGGCGTCAACAACAACGTCCTCGAGGCGCCGGCCATGCCCAACGTGCTGGAGCCGCTGCAGGGCGTTCAGGAGATGGTGTGCGCCGAGACCGATCGTCCGGTCGACGGCGCGGAGCTCGACCCGCTGACTGGAAAATACCAGTCCTGCGAGGTGATGCAGGTCACGCGTCCCGGTGCCATGGAGCCGGAAGAGTTCGAGGATGCCGTATACGATCTGACCAATTTCCTGGTCTACGTCGGCGAGCCTTCCAAGCTGCAGGCTCAGGTGCTGGGACCGAAGGTGCTGATCTTCATCTTCATCTTCGGGGTGCTGGCTTACCTGCTCAAGCGTGAGTACTGGCGCGACATTCACTGATTCGCCTGAATCGGAACGTTGTGCCGCAGGGGGCGTATGGACATCGGGCCATGCGCCCCCTGCCTATTCTTCCAAGCCCTAGTGCATGTCCCACACCCCCGTGAACGGTGGAGCGTGCTATCATGCTGGCTCGAATTGATGCGAGGATTGTTAAATGGGTGTAGTGGCCAAGCGGTCATCGATGATCTTCTATTCGGGAAGCGATGATCACTTCAGTCATCGCGTGCGGATCGTGCTCGCCGAGAAGGGCGTTGCAGTCGACATCGTCGAGGTCAGCGGTGACCAGCGTCCCGAGGAGCTCGCCGACCTGAACCCCTACAACAGCGTGCCGACCCTGGTCGATCGTGATCTGGTGCTCTACGAGTCGAAGGTCATGATGGAGTACCTTGACGAGCGCTTCCCTCATCCGCCGCTGCTGCCGGTCTATCCCGTGGCGCGTGCCCAGAGCCGCCTGTGGATGCACCGTATCGAGCGTGAGTGGTGCCCGCTGGTCGAGCAGATCGAGAGCGGAAGCAAGAAGGACGTCGAGAAGGCGCGCAAGGAGCTGCGGGAAAGCCTCGTTGGCATTTCGCCAATCTTCGAGGACGTACCCTTCTTCATGAGTGAGGAGTTCTCTCTGGTGGACTGCTGTATCGCACCGATACTCTGGCGCCTGCCCGTGCTGGGCATCGAGCTGCCGGAGAAGCAGGTCAAGCCGCTGGTCGCCTACATGGAGAGATTGTTCGAGCGAGATTCCTTCGTCTCTTCGCTGAGTGAAAACGAGCGCGAAATGCGTACCTGAACCTGGCGTCGGCGTGTCCGGCGTCGCCAGAATGGAGGAGGGCAGAACCATGCTGTCGAGCCGTCCCTATCTTGCCCGGGGGCTGTACGAATGGCTCCTGGACAATGAGCACACGCCATATGTCGTCGTCGATGCCGAGCAGCCCGGTGTCAATGTGCCGCGCCAGTTCGTGAGCAATGGCCAGATCGTGCTGAATATCGGGCCGACCGCGGTACGCGACCTGCTTATCGACAACGATGCCATCAGCTTCCACGCTCGCTTTGGCGGCCAACCCATGCAGGTGGTGGTGCCCATGGCGGCGCTGGTGGCTATCTATGCTCGTGAGAATGGCGTGGGCATGGTCTTTGGCCATGAGCCATGCATGCCGGCGCCGCAGGAAGACGAGCCCGAGTTGCCTGCAGCCAAGCCGGAGCTGAGCAGCATCGAAAGCGATGATGCCGAGCGAGAGCCTGCGCCGGATGTCGCCCGCGACAAGGAGTCGGGCTCCAGGAAGCGGCCCTCCCTGCGCGTGGTCAAGTAGACCCGCTGCTCTCTCCCAGCGTTTGTACGCCAACAGCAGAACGGCAGGCCCAAGGGCCTGCCGTTCTGCTGTTGCTGTCTTGCATGGGATGGAGGGAGAGTCGATCAGTCGAGGTAGTCGAAGACCTTGACGATGCGCTGGATGCCGCCGACGTCTGCCACGGCATCGACGATGCGGTCTGCCTCGGCGCGAGTGACGATGCCCATGATATAGACGGTGGCATTCTCGGTCACGAATCGCAGCCGGCTGGTTTCGATGTTCTGATCGGCAGCCAGGGTGGTGCGAATGCGGGTATTGATCCAGGTGTCCGAAAGGCGTTGGCTCGCCGGCAGATTGGCCGAGACGGACAGTTCGTTGTGTACGTCGCGAACATTGCGCACTTCCAGCGCCACTTCCCTGGCCCTCTGCTTCAGCTCCTCGCTTGGCACCTGGCCGGTGAGCAGGACGATGCCGTTGTAGCTGTCGACGTTGATACGTGCGTCGCCAAGGCGAGCATCGGTACGGCGCAGGTTGTGCGCAATCTTGGTCTCGATGCTTTCGTCTTCCACCTGGGCGCCCAGCGTGCGCTTGCCGTAGTTCTCGTCAATGGTGCCGGGGTTGGCCACGCCGGTAACCGTGGTACAGCCGCCCAGGGCAAGGGCCAGGACGGTCAAGAGGGAGGCCATCAGTCTTGTCGGGGTCATGGGGATCACTCGCTGCTGCCAAACAATTGTTCATCGATGAGGTCGCACAGGCAGTGTATCACCAGCAGGTGAACTTCCTGGATGCGCGCCGTGGAAGTGGCGGGAACGCGGATTTCGCAGTCGTCCTGGCCCAGCAGTGAGGCCATGTCGCCGCCATCACGCCCGGTTAGGGCGACGACGGCCATGTCGCGATCGTGTGCTGCCTGGATCGCCTGGATGACGTTCCCCGAATTGCCGCTGGTAGAGATCGCCAGCAGTATGTCGCCTGGCTGGCCGAGCGCTCTGACCTGCTTGGAGAATACCTCGTTGTAACTGTAGTCGTTGGCAATCGAGGTCAGTGTCGAGGTGTCCGTGGTCAGTGCCAGGGCCGGCAGGCTGGGGCGTTCGCGTTCGAAGCGGTTGAGCAGCTCGGAGGAGAAGTGCTGGCTGTCGCCGGCGCTGCCCCCGTTGCCGCAGGCCAGGATCTTGCCTTCATTGACGAGGCACTGGACCATCATCTGGCTGGCTACCTCGATGAAGGGGGGCAATACCTCGCTGGCATAGGTCTTGGTGTCGATGCTGGCATTGAAGTGGCCAAGTATGCGTTGCTGAAAGTCCATTCTGTCGAGTCCTGATCGCGGGACAAGGGGTGAGCCGCTCAGAACGCCTCGAAAGCGCCCTGAACCCATTCGAATACAAGCCCTGGCGGGGTGCCGGTCACGGCCAGCACGTCGAAACGGCAGGGGCATGATAGCCGGTTGCGTGCCAGATAAAAACGCGCCGCATGGACCAGCCTGCGCTGCTTGGTGCTCGTCACCGTCTCCAGCGGGTGCCCATGGCGCGTATCGGTGCGGTGGCGAACCTCCACGAAGACCAGGGTCTCGCCATGGCCCATCACCAGGTCCAGCTCACCGCCCTTGAACTGCTGGTTGCTGGCGATGAGCCTGAGCCCCTTGTCCATGAGCCACTCGGCGGCCAGGCGTTCGATGCGCGCGCCACGGGCGCGGGCATCAGTCGAGCTGGTCATTGTCTAACTGCACACCGTCGATCTGGTCATTGTCGAGCAGGTCATTGTCGAGCAGGTCGAAGGTCAGGATGGGACGCGGCACGCCCCGCTCGAAGCGAGCCCATGGCAGTCGGCGCTCGATGCGGCCATCGCGCGCGGGCACCAGCAGGCCGGTAGCGCCGAACAGCTCGCTCTCGGGCAGCAGCTGGAACTGGGGCAGCCGGCGTGCCAGCTCATAGGCGTCCACGCCCATGGCCATCAGCCGGAAAGTGGCTGGGTCGGCGTCTTCCCGCAGCTCCTGGAAGCTGGCCAGGTAGGGCAGGGCTTCGACGCCGCCCACCGCGGCGTCGGGAATCTGCCAGGGAATGTCGATGAAGTTGACGTCATCGAGGTCGTGGTCGAGCAGCGGCTGGGGGCGCCCCTCGTACAGGTGCGAGGTCGCATAGATGGGCAGGTCTGCTGCGTCGATGTAGTCCAGGTTCGGGGGCACCTGGCGAGCGTAGCTGGGCAGGGCCAGCAGGAACAGCATGTCCGGGCGCCCGCCTGAAAGGGCGCGGCGAGTGGATTCGGTGGCTGATCCGCGGGGATCGTAGGCAACGGCATTGGTGATGGTGCCGTCGAGCCTGCGCCACTCCTCGGCGAAGGCGCGGCCTACCCGGGTGCCCCACTCGTTGTCAGGCACCAGCAGGGCGCTGCGGCGGTGGCCGTCCTCACGGGCGCGCCTGGCTACCTGGCGGGCTTCGTCCTCGGCCGAAAGGCCGTACTGGAACAGGCCCAGTGCCTGGTTAGACGTGCCGTAGCCGTAGTTGAGTGCCAGCGTCGGTAGCGGAACACGATCGCGATTCTCGAGTTCGGTGACCTGGTCCTTGTCGAGTGGGCCGATGACTACCTGTGCGCCGATATCGCGGGCTTCGGCATACAGTGCCTCGAGATCACCGTGACTGGCATCGAGGAAAGAGAGGCGTAGTCCGCCATTGCGCTCGGCGCTTTGCATGTGGTGCATCTGCATCCCGGCGCGGATCGATTCGGCGACGCTGCTCAACGAGCCGGATTCGGGGAGGAAGACGGCGATGTGACGCACCTCCCGGCCGCGCAGGTCGCGTAGCGCCATCAGCTCAGAAGGCACATTGCGTGCAGCCGGGTGACGGGCGTTGCGCTCCCGCCAGGTTTCCAGATTGGAGAGCAGGCGCTCGATATCAGCGTCGCTTTCACGTACCAGGAGGGCAAGCTCGAGCCAGCCCACGGTCAGCTCGTCGGCACCTTCACGAAGGCTGGCCAGCTCGCTGCCGTCGAGCCGCGAAAGCGAATGCCATATGGTGTCGTTGAGTGCGTCACGTTCGGTGCGTGCTTGCACGTACATCAGCATGGCCGAGGCGGCGCGGTGTTCATCGACCGCGGCCAGGGCCCGGCCCATGCGTTCGCGCAGGATGAGGCCGGCATCGCGCGGCAGCTCGACCTCGTCCAGCAGCTGGCCTGCCTGGATCACTGCCCAGGGTTCCTCCAGCTCTTCGCCGAGCTCCGAGAGCAGCATGGCCCAGTGGAGGCGGTATTCGGCAGGCAGGAGAGTGTCGTCGATCTCGCTTGCGATCTCGAGTGCCTGGGTGCGCTGTCCCTGGCGTGCTAGGATATCGGCCGCCTCGAGCCGGCTGAGTGCGGCTTGCTCGGGCTCCTGCTGCTGTGCCTGCTGGAGGAGCTGGTCGGGGTCGTCGACGGGGGCGCGTTCGACGATGCCGGGTGGCGCGCAGCCTGCCACCAGGAGGGCGAGGAGCACGGTGGCCAGCAGGCCGCGGGACATTTTCAGCATGTGTTCTTCCTTGTTTCTGGCTCAGAGGGCATGCGCCTGTCTTGTGTGTCGACCATCCAGCACGCGCGGTCAAAGCCGAAAGTCTCCCTGAGGAGTCGCCATGTCAGACACAAATCTAGGGACATTGTACGTGGTCGCCACGCCGATTGGGAATCTGGAGGACATGACCCCCAGGGCCGCCAGGCTGCTGGGTGAGGTGGCGCTGATCGCCGCCGAGGACACCCGGCATACCTCGCGCCTGCTGCGCCACCTGGGTTTGTCGGTTCCTCTGCTGTCGTTGCATGAACACAACGAGGCGGCCCGGGTCGAGCAGCTTGATGAGCGACTGCTCCGAGGTGAGAGCATTGCCCTGGTCAGCGACGCCGGTACGCCATTGATCAGCGATCCGGGGTTCGTGCTGGTGCGGGAGTTGCGCGCTCGAGGGCGAACTGTCGTGCCGGTTCCCGGTCCCTGTGCCTTGGTCACGGCACTCTGTGCGGCCGGTCTTCCGACCGACCGCTTCCTGTTCCAGGGTTTCCTTCCGGCCAAGGCGGGCACCCGGCGTCAGCGCCTGGAAGCCTTGGTGCAGCGCGGGGAGACGCTGGTCTTCTATGAGTCGCCGCATCGGATCAGGGAAACTCTGAGCGATATCGGGACGGTGCTCGGCGAACGACGGGTGGTACTGGCACGCGAGCTGACCAAGACTTTCGAGACCTTCCTCGACGGCACGGCAGAGGCGCTGCTTGCGCTGATGGAAGCCGATCCGGACCAGGCGCGGGGCGAATTCGTGATCATGGTGGCCGGTGCGCCGCCACGCGAGGAAAGCGAGGCCGCGACGCTCGAAGCCGAGGCGCTGCTCGCGGCCCTCCTGGCCGAGGGGGTGGGCGTGAAGCAGGCAGCAGCCATAGCGGCCCGCCTTCTGGGTGGGACGAAGAAGGCTTGGTACAGCCAGGCCCAGGCGATCAAGGAGGCGCGATGACCCGGTGGCGAAAGACATTGAGAGGCCTTGGGTGCGCTGGTATTCTTGCGCTCGGAGTCGGCCAGACAGTCGCCGCCGCATCGACCTCGGTCGGTTCGGGGGAGGAAAGTCCGGGCTCCACAGGGCAGGGTGCCAGGTAACGCCTGGGCGGCGCGAGCCGACGGAAAGTGCAGCAGAGAGCAGACCGCCTACGTCTCCTTCGGGAGGCCGGCAAGGGTGAAAGGGTGCGGTAAGAGCGCACCGCGCGCCTGGTAACAGTGCGTGGCAAGGTAAACCCCACCCGGAGCAAGACCAAATAGGAACCCCATGGCGTGGCCCGCGTCGGGTTCGGGTAGGTTGCTGGAGAGCCATGGTGACGTGGCTCCTAGATGAATGACTGTCCTCGACAGAACCCGGCTTATCGGCCGACTCCCCACACACCCCTCCGCGACTGGCTTGGCCGGCGCGTTTAACACTTTCGAGAATCAGGAAAGCGCATGCCGCCATCCGCCGCTGAACCGAGCCGACATGGCTATCGTCATGCCAGCGTGCTGCTGGACGGTGCCGTGGATGCCCTGGTGCACGATCCCGGCGGCGCCTACCTGGATGGAACCTATGGGCGTGGTGGCCACTCCCGCGCGATTCTGGCGCGGTTGACCCCCCAAGGTCGTCTGCTGGCCATCGACCGTGACCCCCAGGCCATCGCCGAGGCGAAGGTCCTCACCGACACCCGCTTCAGCATCGTCCAGGGCGAGTTCGCCCAGTTGGAGGCGGTCGCCCGCCAGCATGGCCTCCACGGGCAGCTGGCAGGAGTCTTGCTGGATATTGGCGTCTCTTCGCCGCAGTTGGACGACCCCGAGCGCGGCTTCAGCTTCCTGCGCGACGGCCCGCTCGACATGCGCATGGACCCGACACAGGGCGAGAGCGCAGCCCAATGGCTGTCCCGGGCCAGCGAAGCCGATATCGCTCATGTGTTCAAGGTCTATGGCGAAGAGCGTTTCGCCAGGCGCCTGGCACGGGCCGTCGTCGCACGCCGCCTGGAGCGGCCGTTCCTGCGCACCGGCGACCTGGCCGAAGTGCTGAAGGCAGCCCACCCCGCCTGGGAGAAGGGCAAGCATCCCGCGACACGCGCCTTCCAGGCCCTGCGCATTCACGTCAATGGCGAGCTCGAGCAGCTCGATGCGGCGCTGTCGGCAGCGTTGGAGGCGTTGGCCCCGGGCGGCCATCTGGTGGTGATCAGCTTCCATTCGCTGGAAGATCGCCGGGTCAAGCGTTTCATCCGCGAGCACGTGCGCGGCGACAGCGATATTCCGCGCGGCGTGCCGGTGCGTGAGGACCAGCTGGCCAAGCGGCTGGAGACGCTGGGTAAGGCGCGCCGGCCGTCGCCAGCGGAAGTCGAAGACAATCCACGTGCGCGCAGCGCCGTCATGCGCGTTGCGCGTAAGCTGCGTTGAGTATCGGCATGAAGCACGGACGCCTATCCCCCCGAGCACTTGCCTCCTGGAGACCTGCCAGGCCTCCCAACTGGCGCCTGTGGCTGGTCATCGGGCTGGTACTGGCCTGTCTGGCCACTGCCATGCTGGCGGTAAAGGCCAGCCACGAAACCCGCGAGCAATATGCACGACTCCAGCAGTTGGAGCGTGAGCGCGATCAGCTGCAGACCGAATGGGGGCAACTGCTGCTCGAGGAGAGCGCATGGTCGTCGCCGGCGCGTACCGAGCGCCTGGCCGTCGAGCGCCTCGACATGCGCCTGCCCCATGTCAACGAAGTCGAGGTCATCCGGCCATGAGAACCGACGTGCGTGGTGGCGTGTCGCCCCGGCGACGCCCGCCGATAGCGCCGATGGGCGGTCTTCGCTACGGCGTGGTGCTTGGGCTGGTGATACTCGGCATGCTGCTGCTGGCCGGGCGTATCGTCACCCTGCATGTCCTCGATCGGCCCTTTCTCCAGGGGCAGGGGGACGCCCGTATCCTGCGCACCGAGGCGCTCACCGCCCACCGCGGCATGATCACCGACCGCAATGGCGAGCCGCTGGCCATCTCGACCCCTGTCGTGACGCTGTGGGCCAACCCTCAGGAAGTGCCTGACGATCGCATCCAGCGCCTGATGCTGGCGCAGGCGCTGGGCATCGGCCCGGATGATCTGGATGCCAGGCTGGAGCGTTTCTCCAGCCGGGAATTCATGTACCTGCGCCGACAGCTGACCCCGGATGCCGCACAGCGAGTGCAGGCGCTGCGCGTTCCGGGTGTCTATGCCCAGCACGAGTACAAGCGATACTACCCGGCGGGCGAGGTGGTGGCACAGCTGCTGGGTGTGACCAACGTCGATGACATGGGCCAGGAAGGCGTGGAGCTCGCCTATCAGCCCTATCTGGCGGGCACTCCCGGCCAGCGCCGGGTGGTCAAGGACCGGCGTGGCCGTCTGGTACGTGACCTGGAAACCCTGCGTGAAGCCCAGCCCGGCGGCGAGCTGACGCTGGCCATCGACCAGCGGCTGCAGTACATGGCCTATCGCGAGCTGAAGGCAGCCGTCGACGAGCATGACGCCGACGGCGGCGTGGTGGTAATGATGGATGCCCGCACCGGCGAGGTGCTGGCCATGGCCAACCAGCCCTCCTACAACCCCAATAACCGTGCCGGTCTCGACCCCCGTGGGCTGCGCAATCAGGCCATTGTCGACGTCTTCGAGCCGGGCTCGGTCGTCAAGCCGCTGGCCATGGCGGCTATCATGGAAAGCGGGCGCTTCGACACCGATGTGGTGGTCGATACTTCTCCAGGCTGGATGATGCTGGACCGATTCACCATCCGCGATATTCGCAATTACGGCAAGCTCGACCTGGCCGGCATCCTCGAAAAGTCATCCAACATCGGCATGTCGAAACTGGTGCTGGAGCTGGATGAGCCGCTGATACCTGACCTCTACCGCCGGCTCGGCTTCGGTCAGAGCACCGAAACCGGCTTTCCCGGTGAGGCCGTAGGCCACCTGCCGGCGCCGGTACGCTGGTCGCGCAGCCAGTGGGCTGCGCTCTCCTACGGTTATGGTCTTTCGACTTCGGCATTGCAGTTGGCAAGCGCCTATACCGCGCTGGCCAATGGCGGCATGCGCATGCCGCCCTCCCTGCTCAAGCTCAACGAGGCACCGCAGGGCATGCCGGCCATCGAGCCACAGGTGGCTCACGAGCTGCTGCGCATCATGGAGCAGTCGGTCCAGCCCAACACCGGGGGGAGGCGCGCAGCGGTACCGGGCTATCGGGTCGCGGGCAAGACCGGTACAGTACGCAAGACCTCGGTGAGCGGCTACGAGGCGGATGCCTATCGCAGCCTGTTCGCCGGTGTTGCGCCGGTCTCCGACCCTCGCATCGTCACCATCGTCATGATCGATCATCCACGAGGTGGCGACTTCTTCGGTGGGGCCGTGGCGGCGCCTGTATTCTCGCGTGTCACCGGCAGTGCCCTGCGCTTGCTGGATGTGCCTCCGGACCAGCGTGCAAGATGACTCCTGGCTTTACCACGACAGAGGTGAATCGATGCAGGTGAGTGCTTCCCACCTACACTCGGCGCTGTCTCGCTGTTGGCTCAACCTGCCGGTGCCCGAGATTCCCGGCGACCCTCAGGTGCGCCTGGTGCTCGACAGTCGCCGGCTCGTGCCCGGCGATGTCTTTGTCGCCGTACCCGGCATCAGCGGTGATGGTCGATGCCATCTGAAGGCTGCTCTGGAAGCGGGTGCCATACAGGTGCTTTACCACCTTGGCCCGGATGAAGCTCTCCCCGAGTCGGCACGAGGAAAGCCCGTCGTGGGCCTGCCTTTCCTGCGTCAGCGCCTGGGCGAGCTGGGTAAAAGGCTCTATCAGGTGCCGGATTCGCTGGAGTTGATCGGTGTGACCGGAACCAATGGCAAGAGCTCCGTGACGCATTACATTGCCGAACTGAGCACGGCCCTGGGTCGCGAAGCCGGCCTCATCGGGACCCTGGGCGTGGGGCGGCCCGGAGTGCTCGAAGACTCGGGGCTGACGACACCGGGCCCACTGGCGTTGCAGGCAGCGCTCGGTGAGATGGCGGCAGGCGGCATTGGTCGGGTTGCGATGGAGGCGTCTTCCCACGCGCTGGAGCAGGACCGCCTCGACGGATGCCAGATCACCGCTGCCGTCTTTACCAACATCAGCCGCGACCATCTTGACTATCACGGCAGCATGGCAGCCTACGCCGCGGCCAAGGCGCGCCTTTTTCGCCGCGCCGAACTGTCCCTGGCCGTGGTCAACGCCGACGATCCGCTGGCGCGCCTGATGCTTGCCGGCCTCAGCGAGGGAGTGCGGGTGCTGGCCGTGGGCGATGATCCGGCGGCGACGCTTCGTGTCGTGGATTGGCAGCCCAGCCGCGGCGGCCAGCTGGCGCTGGTTGCCACGCCGGAGGGGGAGTACTCGCTCGAGCTCCCCCTGATGGGGCGCTTCAACCTCGACAATGTCTTGCTGGCGATCGCGACTCTCCATGGGCTGGGAGAATCCCTCGCGACGCTGTTTTCCGCCGCGGCCAGGCTGACACCGGTTCCCGGGCGCATGCAAAGAGTCGCTCACGGTGGGGGGCCGTCTGTCATCGTCGATTATGCCCACACGCCCGGGGCGCTCGAGAATGCGCTGGGGGCATTGCGACAGCACCTGCCGGGCAATGGGCGGCTGTGGTGTCTGTTTGGCTGCGGTGGGGATCGCGACAGCGGCAAGCGACCGCTGATGGGCAGCGCAGCGGAGCGCTACGCCGATCGGCTGGTGATAACCGATGACAATCCGCGCAGCGAGGATCCGGCTCGAATTCGCAGGCAGATTCATGACGGCCTTTCGGCCCACGGGCGTGAACGCAGCGAAATCATCCCGGGGCGGGGCGAAGCCATCGCCAGAACCCTTGCGCAGGCCGGGGAAGACGATGTGGTGCTGATCGCAGGCAAGGGGCATGAGACGTATCAGGAAATCGCCGGCGTGCGCCACCCCTTCAGTGACTGCGCCGAGGCAGGGGCGGCGCTGGCCCGGCGCGAGGCAGGCCAATGAGCGGCCCCGGCCTCCAGGCCCTGTCTGCCGTAGCCGAGGCGCTGGGTGTGGCGCCGCCCCAGCGCGACCTGCCGCTGGGGGACATCGTCACCGATACCCGCCGGCTCACGCCGGGCAGCCTGTTCGTCGCACTGCGCGGGGTCCGCTACGACGCCCATGACTTCGTCGCCCAGGCGCGGGAGGCCGGGGCAGCCGCCGCACTCGTCGAACGGCCCGTCGAGGATCCCTTGCCGCAGCTGGTCGTTGCCGACACTCGCCTGGCGCTGGGCCTGCTGGGGCGTGCCCGGCGTCGTACCTGGAATGGTCCGCTGGTGGCGGTCACCGGCAACAGCGGAAAGACCAGCGTCAAGGAGCTCCTGGCCCAGCTGCTGGGCCGACGTGGCAGCACCCTGGCGACCCAGGGCAATCTCAACAACGATATCGGGGCACCGCTCACCCTGCTCAGGCTCGCTGGCGAGCACAGCCAGGCCGTGGTGGAGCTGGGCGCCAACCATCTGGGCGAGATCGCCTGGACCTCGACCCTGGCTGAGCCGCAAGTGGCCATCATCACCAATGTTACCGGGGCCCACCTCGGCGAGTTCGGCGGCATGGGCCAGATTGCCCAGGCCAAGGCGGAGATCCTTCTCGGCCTCGGTGGCGATGGCGTGGCGGTACTCAATCGTGACGATGCCTATTTCTCATTTTGGGCCAGGCTCGCCGCGCCGCGGCAAGTGATGGACTTCGGCTTCAGTCAAGAGAGCCGGGTGCGTGCTACCGAGCTGGTTTGTGACGCTCGGGGGCGCTATGCTTTCACGCTTGTCGTGGATGGGCATGAAGCAGGCCGGGTCCAGCTTGCGCTGCTGGGACGACATAGCGTCGCCAATGCCCTGGCAGCAGCGGCGGGCGCGCTGGCGCTGGGGCTGGGCCACGCCGAGGTGCTGGCGGGCCTGGCGGCGGCGAAGCCGATGCCGGGACGGTTGACGCCGGTGGCAGGAATTCGCGGCTGCTGCCTGCTCGATGACACTTACAACGCCAGCCCGGGAGCGGTGAAGGCCGCGCTTGCGCTGCTGGCCGAGCTGCCCGGCCCGAGATGGTGCCTGCTGGGTGCCATGGCAGAATTGGGAGCAGATTCGGACCGGCTCCATGAAGAAGTCGGCCGCTACGCGAGGGAACTGGGGATCGACGCGCTGATGACCTGTGGTGAACCGGCAAGAGCCGCAAGCCAGGCTTTTGGTGACCGTGCGTGTCATTTCGACGATCAAGAGGCGCTATTGCGCCATGTTCTTAACCACCTGCCCAATGCAACCAGTGTCCTGGTCAAAGGCGCGCGCAGCGCCGGCATGGAAAGGGTGGTGGCGGCGCTACGAGCCGACTCACGAAGGTGAACGCATCACATGCTGCTTTTTTTGGCTAATTTCCTGGCGCAATACCAGAGCGCCTTCAACGTCTTCAACTACCTTACCCTGCGCATGATTCTGGGTACCATGACGGCCTTGCTGCTGTGCCTGTGGCTGGGGCCCTGGATGATTCGACGCCTGGTCGAGGGGCAGATCGGTCAGGCAGTGCGTGACGATGGCCCCCAGTCGCACCTGTCCAAGGCTGGTACGCCAACCATGGGAGGGGCGATGATCCTGATGGCGATAGCCGTCAGTACCCTGCTGTGGGCCGACCTGGGCAATCGCTTCGTATGGATCGTGCTGGTGGTGACGCTGGGGTTCGGGGCGATCGGCTGGGTCGATGACTACCGCAAGGTGGTCGAGAAGAACCCGCGCGGTCTCCCGGCGCGCTGGAAGTACTTCTGGCAGTCGGTCATTGGCCTGGCCACGGCCGTCGTGCTTTACATGACGGCCACCAGCCCGGTGGAAACCAGTCTGATCGTGCCCCTGTTCAAGGACATCGTGATCCCGCTGGGGGTCTTCTATGTCGTGCTTACCTACCTGGTGATCGTCGGCAGTTCCAATGCCGTCAACCTGACCGACGGCCTGGACGGGCTGGCCATCATGCCGACCGTCATGGTGGCCATGGGCCTGGCCATCTTCGCCTATGCCAGCGGCAACGCGGTGTTCGCCAACTATCTGCAGATCCCCAGCATCGCCGGTGCCGGGGAGCTCGCCGTCTTCTGCGCCACCATCGCCGGGGCCGGTCTCGGCTTCCTGTGGTTCAATACCTACCCGGCACAGGTCTTCATGGGCGACGTCGGGGCGCTGGCGCTGGGGGCGGCGCTGGGTGTCGTTGCAGTCATCGTGCGTCAGGAAATCGTGCTTTTCATCATGGGCGGCATCTTCGTGCTGGAAACCATTTCGGTGATCCTGCAGGTTGGCTCCTACAAGCTGACCGGTCGTCGCATCTTCCGCATGGCGCCGCTGCATCACCACTATGAGCTCAAGGGCTGGCCGGAGCCGCGGGTCATCGTGCGTTTCTGGATCATTACCGTGGTGCTGGTGCTGGTCGGTCTGGCAACGCTGAAGATTCGCTGACCGGGACATGCCGACCCACCCTACGAGGAGGCCGCAATGCTCAAGGTGCCCAAGGGAGCGACACTGGTCATCGGGCTCGGCGCATCGGGAAAGGCAATCTGCCGCCACCTGGCGCGAAACGGCACTGCCTTCCTGGCTGCCGATACGCGCCAGGTACCGCCGGGCGTCGACGAGTTCCGTGCCGCTTTTCCCGAGGTGACGCTTCACTGCGGCCCGCTCACGGCCCTCGACATGAGCGAGGCGGCAGAGATCGTGGTAAGCCCCGGAGTGGACTTGAACACGCCCGGCCTGGCCGAGATGAGAGGCCGTCTTCGCCCAGACGGGGCGCCGCTGATAGTGGGTGAGATAGCCCTGTTCGTACGTGCGGCCCAGGCTCCGGTCGCCGCCGTTACCGGCTCCAACGCCAAGTCCACAGTGACCACCCTGCTGGGCGATATGGCCGTGGCGGCGGGTCGGCGGGTCGCGGTGGGCGGCAACCTGGGCACCCCGGCCCTGGATCTGCTGGCCGACGTGCCGGATGTGGAGCTTTTCGTGCTCGAACTTTCCAGCTTCCAGCTCGAGACCACGCCACGGCTGGGGGCCGAGAGCGCGGCATTTCTCAACCTCTCCGAGGACCATCTCGATCGGCATGGGGACATGGCTGGGTATCGCGATGCCAAGCTGGGCATTTTCCGCGGCGCCCGGCATGCCGTGGTCAACGCCGAAGATCCCATGACCTGGCCGCCCGAGCCGCTGGCCGCGGAGGATCGCTTCACGACGCAAGAACCGCATGCGGACGAGTGGGGTATCGCCATGCATGAAGGGCGTGACTGGTTGATGCATGGCGGCTTGCCACTGCTTCCCGCCGACGAGATGGGGCTGGCGGGGCGCCACAACCAGGCCAACGCGCTGGCGGCGCTGGCCATGGGCCACCATCTCGGTTTCGCGCTCGAGGCGATGTGCGAGACGCTGCGCCGCTTCAAGGGCCTGCCGCATCGCAGCGAGCTGGTTGCCGAGCTCGATGGGGTACGCTGGATCAACGACTCCAAGGGCACCAATGTCGGCGCTACCCTGGCCGCTATCGACGGTCTTGGGCCAACTTTGGGCGGCCGCCTGGTGCTGTTGGCCGGTGGGGTGGGCAAGGGGGCGGATTTCACCCCGCTGGCCGCCCCCATGGCCCGCTATGGTCGCGAAGCCATCCTGTTCGGCACCGATGCAGAAAAGCTCGCTGCCGCCCTGCAGGAGAGCGTGGCCGTGAGCCGGGCTGCCGATCTGGAGGCTGCCATGGAGCGAGCGCGAGAGATAGCCGAGCCAGGCGACTGCGTCCTGCTGTCACCGGCCTGCGCCAGTCTCGATCAGTTTCCCAGTTATATCGCCCGCGGCGAGGCATACTGCCGGCGGGTGAAGCAGTTTGTCGAGGAGGCGAGGCATGTCGACTGAGGTCAGGCAGGCATCGAAGGGCAGGTTTGCGCGATGGCGGGGCTTGCGTGAGCGGCTCTCGACCCGGGATCAGCCATTCGATGGCTGGCTGCTGTTCTCTGCGCTGGCCCTGATCCTGATCGGCTGGGTCATGGTTACCTCGGCCTCCACCGAAGTGGCGGCAAGCCTGACCGGTAATCCGTGGTACTTCAGCCAGCGCCATGCGCTGTTCGTGCTGATGGCACTGCTGGCAGGCGTCCTGACACTGCGCTCCCCGCTTGGCTGGTGGCGCGCCAATGGACCGTTGTTGCTATTGGTGAGTATTGCGCTGCTGATCCTGGTGCTGCTGATCGGCCGTGAAGTCAACGGCAGTCGGCGCTGGCTGTCGATTCCGCTGCTGCCCTTCAACCTGCAGGTTTCCGAAGTCGTCAAGCTGTGCCTGATCGTCTACTTCGCCGGTTATCTCGAACGCTTCCTGCCCGACGTTCGCCGCACCTGGGGAGCTTTCCTGCGTCCCTTGATGGTGATGGCAGTGATCGCCGTGCTGCTGATTCTTCAGCCTGACTACGGCGCGATCGTGGTGATGACCGGCTGCATGATGGGCATGATGCTGCTGGCCGGGGCGCCCTGGGGTCGCTTCGTCTTCGTCCTGGGGGTGGTCGGGGTGCTCGGCTTCTACGTGGCCATTGCCGAACCTTATCGGCTGGCTCGCCTTACGAGCTTTTCCGACCCCTGGGCGGATCAATTTGCCAGCGGCTACCAGCTCACCCAGGCTCTGATTGCCTTTGGTCGCGGTCACTGGCTGGGCATGGGGCTGGGTAATAGCGTACAGAAGCTGTTCTACCTGCCCGAGGCGCATACCGATTTCGTTTTCGCCGTGCTGGCCGAGGAGCTCGGCCTGTTCGGGGCGATCGGCGTGGTGGGCCTTTTCGCCTTGCTCATCTGGCGAGCCCTGGCGGTGGGGCGGCGTGCGGAGCTGGCGGGGCTGGCTTTTGCGGCCTATGTCAGTTACGGCATTGCCATGGTGATCGGCGCCCAGGCGTTCATCAATATCGCCGTGAGTACCGGAATGCTGCCCACCAAAGGGCTGACCTTGCCTCTGCTCAGCTATGGAGGCTCCAGCCTGCTGATCAGTGCCATGATGATTGCGTTGCTGGTACGCACCGACATCGACACCCGCCGGGTTCAGCGACGTGCGAGCCCGAGTGCACCCAAGCAGCGCCAGACACGGCGCGAGCCTCAGCCCACCGTCGAGGGAGTCATGAAGTGACGCAGCCAGGAGTACGGCGTGTATTGATCATGGCCGGGGGAACCGGCGGGCATGTCATCCCGGCGCTCTCGCTGGCCAGGGGGCTGCAGGCCGAGGCGCTGGAGGTACACTGGCTGGGCAGTCCTCACGGCATCGAGAACCGCCTGGTGCCGGCGGCAGACCTGCCGCTTCACCACATCTCCGTTGCCGGCCTGCGCGGCAACGGCATGAGCGGCTGGCTGATGGCGCCGTTCAACTTGACCCGCGCGGTATGGCAGGCGGGGCGTATCATTCGTCAGCTCGACCCCGTGCTGGTGGTGGGGCTGGGTGGTTTTGCCAGCGGTCCCGGCGGCCTTGCGGCATGGCTGCTGCGTCGCCCGCTGGTGATCCATGAGCAGAATGCCGTGGCAGGCTTGACCAATCGTGCCCTGGCGAGGCTCGCTCGGCGCGTCTATGCCGCCTTTCCCCAGGCCTTCGGCAAACGGGGAGGGGTGGTCGGCAATCCGGTTCGGCCAGAGATTGCAGCGCTGGGTGACGTGCCGCGAGAAGCCGGGGCGATGCAGGGCCGCCGCCTGCGCTTGCTGGTCGTGGGAGGTTCGCTGGGAGCGCTGCCGCTCAACCAGCGTCTTCCCGAAGCGCTGGCGCTGTTACCTGAGGCCAGCCGGCCCGAAGTGCGGCATCAGGCCGGGCGCGACAAGGACCAGGCCACCCGCGAAGCATATTCGGCGCAGGGCGTCGAGGCCGATGTCAGCGCATTCATCGATGACATGGCAACAGCTTACGACTGGGCCGACCTGGTCGTCTGTCGGGCAGGCGCCTTGACCGTCTCCGAGGTCGCCGCGGCAGCCAAGCCCGCACTGTTCGTTCCCCTGCCTCATGCGGTGGACGACCACCAGACCGCCAATGCCCGCGCCCTGGTAGCAGCAGGCGCCGCGCAGCTGATGCCGCAGCACGACATGACTGCAGCGACGCTGGCCGAAAGCCTGGCGACGCTGCTCGATCCCGACACTCTCGCCACCATGGCGCGTCAGGCACGCCGCTGCGCGCACCTCGATGCCGTCGAGCAGTTGGTGGCCGGTTGCATGGAGACAGCTCTTGAGCGATAGCACCTTGAGACCGGTACCCGGTCAGGCCACGTTACCCCGCCATGGGCGAGGCTTGGGCATGCGCCGCATTCGACACATTCATTTCGTTGGCATCGGCGGCGCCGGTATGTGCGGCATTGCCGAGGTGCTGGCCAACCAGGGTTATCGGGTCAGCGGCAGTGACCTGAAAGTCTCGGCGGTGGTGACACGCCTGCGCGAGCACGGCATCCGCGTGGCCATCGGGCATGCCGAGGAGAACGTAGCGGGCGCCGATGTGGTGGTGGTATCCACCGCCGTGGATGCTGCCAACCCCGAGATCCGCTGGGCCCAGGAGCACCGCGTGCCGGTAGTGCGCCGGGCCGAGATGCTGGCCGAGCTGATGCGCTTCCGCCACGGCATTGCAGTGGCCGGCACTCATGGCAAGACCACCACGACCAGCCTCACGGCGACCCTGCTGGCCGAAGGTAGGCTCGATCCGACCTTCGTCATCGGCGGTAAGCTCACCAGCGCCGGCACCAATGCCCGCTTGGGCGAGGGCGACTATCTGGTGGCGGAGGCCGACGAGTCCGATGCCTCGTTCCTGCACCTCCAGCCCATGGTCTCGATCGTGACCAATATCGATGCCGATCACATGAGCACCTATGGCGGTGACTTCGAGCGGCTCAAGGGCACCTTCATCGAGTTCCTGCATAACCTGCCGTTCTACGGCCTCGCCATCCTTTGCATCGATGACGAGCATGTACGCGGCCTGCTGGATCGCGTGCATCGTCAGTTCGTCACCTACGGCTTCAGTGAGGACGCCGACTATCGACTCGTCGACTTCTCCCAGGAGGCCGGCGAGATCCGCTTCACCGCGCTTCGCCCCGACGGGCTGGCGCCGCTGGAGGTGCGCCTGGCGATGCCGGGACGTCACAATGCCCTGAATGCCCTGGCGGCCATCGCCGTGGCCACCGATGCCGGCGTCGACGATGCTGCAATCCTGCGCGGCCTGGCCGGCTTTGCCGGAGTGGGGCGTCGCTTCCAGGTGCATGGTCATTTCGCCCCGCCCAGCGGTAGCGGTGAGGTCATGCTGGTGGATGACTACGGCCACCACCCCCGAGAAGTCGAGATGGTGATCAAGGCGGTGCGCGCCGGCTGGCCTCAGCGTCGGCTGGTGATGGTCTACCAGCCGCACCGCTACACACGGACACGCGACCTCTACGAAGACTTCGTTCGTGTCCTCGGTGGCGTCGACGTGCTGCTGCTGCTCGATGTCTACAGCGCCGGGGAAGCCCCGATCCCCGGCGCCGACGGCAAGACCCTGGCGGGCTCGATCCGCCAGCGTGGCAACCTCGATCCGATCTTCGTGCAGGGCAAGGCTGAACTCCCCGCGCTGTTGGCAAAAGTGGTGCGCGACGATGACATCCTGATCACTCAGGGGGCAGGGGACGTGGGCGGTATCGCTCAACGCCTGGCCGAGAGCCGGCTGAATCTAGACAAGGTGGAGCTATGACGCAGGTGCAGGACTTCGGCCGGGTCGCGGTGTTGTACGGCGGCAACTCCGCCGAGCGTGACGTCTCACTCAAGAGCGGGGCGGCGGTACTGGCGGCGCTGGAGCGCAGCGGCGTCGATGTCACCGGCTATGATCCCGCCGATGGTGGTCTGGTCGGGCTCGAGGCGCTGGCCCCCGATCGCGTCTTCATCGCCCTGCATGGCCGGGGTGGGGAGGACGGCACCCTTCAGGGAGCGCTGGAGCTGCTCGGCATTCCTTATACCGGAAGCGGCGTGCTGGCTTCGGCACTGGGCATGGACAAACAGCGCACCAAGCTGGTGTGGCAGGCCCTGGGACTGCCCACGCCCGAGTCGCTGATGCTGTCGTCCGACACCGACTGGGACGATATCGTAGTGCAGCTGGGTTTACCGCTGATCGTCAAGCCGGTTCACGAGGGCTCGACCCTGGGCATCACTATCGTCGACAGCCGGGAGACCCTGGAAGCCGCCTACCGAGAAGCGGCGCGCTTCGATGCACGCGTCATGGCCGAGCGATTCATCCAGGGCGAGGAGTACACCGTTGCCCTGCTGGGAGATCGCGTGCTGCCCGCCATTCGTGTCGAGGTGCCCAGCGGCTTTTACGACTACGAGGCCAAGTACCTTTCCAACGACACGCGTTACCACCTGCCGTGCGGCCTCGATGGCGGGCAGGAAACCCTGCTTGGTGAGCTTTGCCGGCAGGCATTCGAGGCGGTCGGAGGCGAAGGTTGGGGGCGCGTCGACGTGATGCAGGACGCTGAAGGCCGGTTCTGGCTGATCGAGGTCAATACCTCGCCGGGCATGACCGACCACAGCCTGGTGCCCCAGGCGGCGGCTCATGCCGGGATCGGCTTCGATGAGCTGGTGCTGCAGATCCTGCGTGGCACCCTGGAGTCACGCCAGGCATGAGTACCCGTGGCTCGACCCTTGGGGTGCTGCTGCTGCTGATCCTGCTGGGTGCGGGAGGCCGCGCCCTGTGGACCTGGCTCGACCGCCCCATCGAGCGGGTGGCGATTCGCGGTGAGTTGCAGCATGTCAGTGCCGATTACTTGCGTGGCCAGCTGGCCCCGCTGCTGCAGGGGCAGACCTGGCTCTCGGCCGACCTGCCTGCACTGCGTCGTGCGGCTCGCGATATCGACTGGCTGGCAGAGGTCAGCCTGTCGCGCGAGTGGCCGTATGCGCTGGTGTTCGAGCTGGTCGAACAGCAGCCGGTGGCTCGCTGGAACGACGACTACCTGCTCAATCCCGAGGGTGAGCCGTTTGCCTTTGCTCCCATCGAGCCGCCCGAAGGTCTGCCCGATCTGGCCGGCCCGGTAGGTAGCGGTGCCGAAGTGTTGGATTACCACCGCAGACTGAGCTCGCGATTCGAGCCGCTGGGGCTCAGTATCACGCAGCTGAGGCTGGAACCTCGGGGGGCCTGGCGCCTGCAGCTCGACGACGGTGTGTGGGTGATGCTGGGGCGCAGCGATCGCGAGGCGCGGCTGGCCAGGCTGGCGGCGGCATGGGAGCGACAGCTAGGGCCCCAGGCTACGCATATTCGCTATATCGACCTGCGCTATCCCAACGGCGTGGCCGTGGCCTGGCATGGTGAAACCGAGGTTCAGGAGGAGGAAGATGGTACGGGCTGATACCATTTTTCACCAACTTGGCCCCTCGAGCCACCGCTGCGGTGTTTTCTTTGTCGTCAATAACCCGTATCGTGAGCCAGGCTTTTTCGTAATTGACTGGTGGTTTAACGCCAGTTGTTTCTATAATGGGCGCAATGACCATTTATCAGAATAATGGTATACCCAGCGGGTAAAGTTTCAGGAGACACTCCGGCGCATGGCAGTCACTTCCAACGCATCCAATATGGTAGTCGGGCTGGATATCGGAACATCCAAGGTAGTGGCCATCGTTGGACAGCCTACCGATGACGGCGGTATCGAGATCGCCGGTATTGGATCCCACCCTTCACGGGGCATGAAGAAGGGCGTGGTCATCAACATCGAGTCGACGGTCCAGTCGATACAACGAGCGGTGGAAGAGGCCGAGTTGATGGCCGGATGCGATATCCATTCGGTGTATGTGGGCGTGGCGGGCAGTCATATCAGTTCGATGAATTCGGATGGTGTGGTCGCAATCAAGGAGCGCGAAGTGATGCCTACCGATATCGATCGGGTCATCGATTCGGCTCGGGCACGTGCCATCTCCGAAGGGCAACGCGTGCTGCATGTCCTTCCTCAGGAATTTGCCATCGACACCCAGGGCGGCATTCGCGAGCCCCTCGGTATGTCGGGTGTCCGCCTCGAAGCGCGGGTTCATCTCGTGACGGCGGCGCTCAATGCGGTACAGAATATCGACAAGTGCGTGCGCCGTTGCGGCCTGGAAGTCGATGCCATCATTCTCGAGCAGCTTGCCTCCAGCATGGCGGTGTTGACCGAGGATGAGCGCGAACTCGGCGTTTGCATGGTGGATATTGGCGGTGGCACCACCGATATCGCCGTTTTTACCGAAGGCGCCATCCGGCACACGGCAGTAATTCCCATCGCCGGCGATCAGGTGACCAATGACATCGCCATGGCGCTGCGTACACCGACCCAGTATGCCGAGGAAATCAAGGTCAAGTACGCCTGCGCCCTGACCCAGTTGGCCGCAAGCGATGAAATGATCAAGGTACCCAGCGTCGGTGATCGGCCTGCTCGCGACCTGTCGCGCCAGGCGCTTGCCGAGGTGGTCGAGCCGCGCTACGAGGAGCTGTTCACCCTGATCCGCGATGAGTTGCGGCGTAGCGGCTACGAGGATCTGGTGGCAGCAGGCGTGGTTCTCACGGGTGGCACGTCGCGCATGGAAGGTGTCGTCGAGCTGGCCGAGGAGATCTTCCACATGCCGGTGCGCATCGCCTGCCCTCACAATGTGCGTGGACTCTCGGATGTCGTGCGCAACCCGATTTATTCCACCGGTGTAGGTTTGTTACATTACGCCCTTCAGGAGGCCCGCCATGGGCACGGTCGCGAGGGCAGGGTGGTGGCAGCACCTCCCAGGCGTGATGACGTCTCCCAGCGCGGAGGATGGGAAGGGATTCCGGCGCTGGCAAAACTCAAGGGCTGGTTGAAAGGAAATTTCTGACAGGGCCGCGGCGCGGTCCAGGAGACGGGGCTTATGTTCGAACTCGTAGATAGCGCACCCTCGAGCAGTGCGGTCATCAAGGTCGTCGGCGTAGGTGGCGGCGGTGGTAACGCTGTCAACCACATGGTCGAGAGCAACATCGAAGGCGTCGAGTTCATCTGTGCCAATACGGATGCCCAGGCGCTCAAGCGTGTGGCTGCCAAGACCGTGCTGCAACTCGGCAACGAAATCACCAAGGGCCTTGGCGCCGGCGCCAACCCCGATGTGGGTCGCCAGGCGGCCATGGAGGATCGCGAGCGCATCGCCGAGCTGATCAGTGGGGCCGACATGGTCTTCATCACCGCCGGCATGGGCGGCGGTACCGGGACCGGCGGCGCGCCCGTCGTGGCCCAGGTGGCCAAGGAGCTGGGCATCCTCACTGTCGCCGTGGTCACGCGGCCGTTCCCCTTCGAGGGGCCGAAGCGCATGCGCGTGGCCGAGGAGGGCATGAAGGAGCTCTCCGAGCACGTCGACTCCCTGATCACCATCCCCAACGAGAAGCTGCTCTCGGTGCTGGGCAAGAACGCCAGCCTGCTGACTGCCTTCAGTGCAGCCAATGACGTGCTGCTGGGTGCGGTTCAGGGCATCGCCGAACTGATCACCAGTCCCGGCATCATCAACGTCGACTTTGCTGACGTGCGCACCGTCATGTCCGAGATGGGCATGGCAATGATGGGTACCGGCGGCGCCACCGGCGAGAATCGCGCCCGGGAAGCTGCCGAGAAGGCCATTCGCAGTCCGCTGCTGGAGGATATCGACCTTCACGGCGCACGCGGCATCCTGGTCAATATCACGGCCGGTCCGGACCTCTCGATTGGCGAGTTCAACGATGTCGGCGCGACGGTCCAGGAGTTCGCCTCTCAGGACGCCACCATCGTCGTAGGCACGTCCATCGACATGGACTTGACCGATGAGCTGCGTGTCACGGTCGTGGCAGCCGGCCTCGAAGGGCGCCAGGTCAAGGCCGCGGGTCGCGAGAACGCCAAGCGTAACGAAGGCAGCGAATATCGTCAGCGTCCCCAGCCGGCCATGCGCCAGCAGAGCGCGGTGGCGAAGACCGAGCCCCAGGAGGCTGTCAAACCGCAGCCGGAGAAGCGTCGTTCTCCTCAGGAGCTGGATGATTATCTTGATATCCCGGCCTTCCTGCGCCGACAAGCTGATTGATAAAAGCTATCACACGCTCAGGCGGGGCCAGGAGATGTTTTTTTGTTGAAACACTCGTTCGGTGTTATAGTGAACGGTGTTTGATAACTTACAACGGCCTGGCTACTGCCCATGATCAGACAACGCACCCTGCAAAATACCATCCGCGCCACCGGCGTTGGCCTTCATTCCGGCAAGAAGGTCTACCTGACCTTGCGTCCGGCCCCGGTGAACACCGGTATCGTCTTCGTGCGTACGGACCTGGAGCCTGAGGTTCAGATTCCGGCCAGTGCGAGCCTGGTCACCGACACGACCCTCTGCACCGCGCTGACCCGGGACGATGTCAAGGTCGCCACCGTGGAACACCTCATGTCCGCACTGGCTGGCCTGGGCATCGACAATGCCTATGTCGATATCAGCGCGCCTGAAGTGCCGATCATGGATGGCAGTGCCGGTCCCTTTGTCTTCTTGATTCAGTCGGCGGGGATTGCCGAGCAGGATGCGCCCAAGAAATTCATCCGCATCAAGCGTGAAGTGTCGATAAAAGAGGATGGCAAGGAAGCACACTTCCTGCCACACCAGGGCTTCAAGGTGTCGTTTTCCATCGAGTTCGACCACCCCGTCTTCGAGGATCAGAAGCAGACCGCCGTAGTGGATTTTTCCACCACCTCCTTCGTCAAGGAGGTGTCCCGCGCCAGGACTTTTGGCTTCATGCGCGATCTTGAATACCTGCGAGCCAATAATCTGGCCTTGGGCGGGAGCCTCGACAATGCCATCGTCGTTGACGAGTATCGTATCGTCAACGAAGGTGGGCTCCGCTACGACGACGAGTTCGTCAAGCACAAGGTGCTGGACGCCATTGGCGACCTCTACTTGCTGGGCTATAGCCTCATCGGCGAGTTCCGCGGGGTGAAGTCCGGACACGCGCTGAACAACCAGCTGTGCCGGGCACTGCTGGCGCAGCCCGATGCTTACGAAATCGTCACCTTCGAAAAAGAGCGCGAGCTGGCGCCCATTTCCTACGCCCAGCCGGCCATGGCCTGACGGTCTGGGGCGGCTGGCCGCCCGCAAGGACTTTCCTCTGAAATGCCACCCCTCCAAGGGGTGGCATTTTTGTCACTTGAACCAGGCTTTCATGACCCGAGCGATACGGGCCATGTCCTCCTGGGGCGTGATATAGGCCGGCATGGTGTAGAGCCAGCGGCCGAAGGGGCGTAGCCATACCCCTTGTTTACGGGCGAAATCCGCCACTCCCTTGAGCGCACCGGTATCGGCTACCTCGATCACGGCGGTGGCTCCCAGCACGCGTGCGTCTGATACCTGGGGGTGCTGGCGCAAGCTGGCATCTTCCAGCAGTTCCTCGCGCAGCACCCGGTTGAGCCCGTCGATCTTCTCCAGATAATTCTCCTCCTCGAAGACAGCGAGGCTTTCGAGTGCCACACGACATGCCAGCGGGTTGCCCATGAAGGTGGGGCCGTGCATGAAGGCGTGAAGAGGCGTGTCACCGATGAAGGCGGCGTGGACCCGGTCGGTAGCCAGTGTCGCCGCATGGCCCAGGTAGCCGCCGGTCAGCCCCTTGGAGAGCACCATGATGTCGGGTGTAACATCGGCATGGTCGGCGGCGAACAGCTTGCCGGTACGGCCGAAGCCGGTGGCAATCTCGTCGAACACCAGCAGTACGTCGAACTCGTCGCACAGTGCCCTTGCGCCGGCCAGGTAGTGCGGCGAAGTCATGTTCAGCCCGCCCGCGGCCTGCAGCAGCGGCTCCATCAGCAGGGCCGCTATCTCCCCATGATGCTGCTCGAGCACGGCGCGCAAAGCAGCGAGATCCGCTTCCACCTCATTGGGAGCGGCATCATGGGCAGCCGAAGGTGTCGGGGCGAAGTGATGACGGGGAAGAAAGCCGGAGAACAGGCTGTGCATGCCCTCCTCAGGGTCGCATACCGCCATGCAGCCGCTGGTGTCGCCATGGTAGGCCTTCATCAGCGAGAGCATGCGGTATTTCTCGGGTTTGCCTTGCAGGTAGTGATACTGCACCGCCATCTTCATGGCGACTTCCATACCAACCGAGCCGCTGTCGGAGAAGAAAACGTGCTCCAGCCCCGGCGGGGTCACCCGGACCAGCTCGCGCGCCAGCCGGTCGGCAGGCTCGTGGGTGAGTCCGCCCAGCATCACGTGGCACAGGCTGTCGGCCTGCTCCTTGATGGCTGCCACCAGCCGGGGATGCCCGTAGCCGTGGATCATGCACCACCACGAGCAGGTGGCATCGAGCAGGGTTTCTCCTCCCTCCAGCGTGAAGCGCGGGCCTTCGCCGCCGATCACCTTGGGAGCGGCCGTCTGAGTGAGTAGATGGGCATAGGGATGCCACACGGGAGATGCCATCAAGCCTCCAGGTAATGCACAAGAGATGGGGCAGAACGAAAGCGGGCGAGAGTGAGCCGCACGCGGCCACAGCGGCGGCGGAGCGCAGTCTTGATCAGCCGCGCAGATAGGGGTAGTGAGAGTGTCGCGAGGCTCGGCGAAGGCGAGCCGCGATGGTGCGGATGGGGAGACTTGAACTCCCACGCCCGAAGGCACCAGAACCTAAATCTGGCGTGTCTACCAATTCCACCACATCCGCACGGTTGGGCAGGCGTCCACATTCTACGGACCCCCGCTCGTAAGTCAATTGCCATGGGGTGTTTCGAAACAGGGCAGCTCGAGGTAGGCCAGGGCGGCCTCCGGGCGCCGCGACGCGGTGACGCGACGCAGCCGGGGCACCACGCCGAGGCAGGGTGCACCCAGGGTGCGCTCGAGGGTGGCCAGGTTGTCGTTGAAGAGTGCGGTGTCGCGGGTGAAGGCGGCATCGACCACGCTGCCTGCCCAGCCTGCCAGCCGGGCGCCGTCGGCACGTATCGCCTCGGCGGTGAGACGGGCGTGGTTGAGGCACCCCAGCTTGAGACCAACGACCAGAATGACCGGCAGCTCCAGTTGCAGGGCGAGCCCCGCAAGGTCTTCCCGGTCGTTTAGCGGCACGCGCCAGCCGCCGGCCCCTTCGACCAGGGTCAGATCGCGCGGCTCACGCAGCAGTGGCTCGACCTGCTCGCAGAGTCGGGCAAGGTTGAGTTCGGCTCCGGCCTGGCGGGCGGCCAGGTGTGGTGCGATGGCGGGTTCGAAGGCAAAGGGGTTGACCTGATGATAGGCCACCTGAGGCAGGCTGCGCGCCTGCAGGGCCAAGGCGTCGTCGTTGCGCAGGCCCTCGTCGCTCATCAGGCAGCCGGAGGCCACGGGCTTGAGCCCCAGGGTGCTCATGCCACGAGAGCGAGCCAGCGCCAACATGCCGGCGCTGACCAGCGTCTTGCCGGCATCGGTGTCCGTGCCGGTCACGAAGTAGGCAGTCATGCCTGCGGCTCCTTGTCGAGTACCAGAGTGAGGCGTTGATAGCTGACCGGCAGTCCGGCTGCCTCACGCAGGGATTCGTAGCGACATGCGGCGCGCTCCATATCTCGTCGCGTTAGTCGATGAACGGCGTGAGTAGTCTGGGCGCCGACCCCCTTGATCGAGGCCATCACCGCCGTGAGATCTGGGTAATGGAAGCGCTCACGGCTTTCGCAGCACTCGACCCGGATGAACCCCGCCAGGTGGGCGCTGGCCAGATGACTCTCGCGCGTGCGGAAGGCGAGCAGGGTCGCAGGTGAGGACCAGGCCTGGCCGACTTCGCCAAGGGTCCCCGGGCCCAGGCTGTTGATCACGGCGCGACCGCCCGGGCGCAACACACGGTGAAGTTCGGCCATGACCGCGTCGAGATCCGGACACCACTGGATTGCCAGGTTGGAAAAGACCAGATCGAACTGCGACGCAGCAAGCGGTAGTTGGGCGGCGTCGCCACATAGCCAGTCAAGCCCCGTCGGCGCCCGATGGCGGGCAACTTGCAGCATGCCCGGTGCCAGATCCAGCCCCAGTACGCGACAGTCCGGACCATATCGCACCGAGAGCCGGCGGCTCCAGTGACCCGGGCCGCAGCCCAGGTCGAGTACCCGGCCAGCCTGTTCCGGCAGCAGCGGCCACAGAGCATTGCCCATCAGCTGCTGGGCCCTGGCCAGGCGAGTGTACTGGCCTGCGGCCCTGGAGAAAGCCGCGGCCACCCGGCAGCGCCATTGGCGCGGTTCGGCTGGACCCAGCGAATCCTTGTTGGCAGCGAGCGCCGTACTCATTCCTCCACCCTGTGTGCTTGAGGGACGTGGTTATCGGCAAACCGGGCGAAACCGACGAGGTAGTCGACCAGCACCGCGGGGTTCGACAGCATCGGGCAGTGGCCGCTGTCGGTCAGAGTGACCTGAGCGGCGTGACGTGCGGCGTCGCCCAACAGCTTGTCCTGCTCGCCGGCAACCCGCAGGGTCGGGCAGGGGGGGCGATCGAGCTGCAGCGACACGTCGAGGCGTGCGAGCAGGTCCAGCCCAGTAGCCAGCGTTTGCGGGGAGGCGACAGGCCGTGGGCCGATCAGGTCTAACAGGCGCTTGAGGGCGGTTCTCGGTGCGGGTTCGCCTTGCAGCTGCCAGCGCAGGAAGTGGTGCCAGGTCGCCTGCGGATCACGTGCGAAGGCATGGCGGAAGGCGGCCAGTTCCTGTGCCGAGACGCCGTCTGCCTGGCAGAAGGTCGCCCCGGCGCCGATCAGCACCAGCCCTCGGGGGGGCGGGAGCCAGTCCAGCAGGGCAGCGGCAAGGAGCCCCCCCAGCGACCAGCCGATCCAGATGGCGTCGCTGGGAAGCCGTGCGTGCATGTACTCGGCCAGCTCCGGCAGGCTAGTGGGAAACTCCCGCTCGGTGTGACGTCCATAGCCCGGCCAGTCGGGGGCATCCACTGCGATATCGTCCGGCCAGCAGTCGGAGAGCGACTGCCAGATGCGGGCGTCGATACCCCAGCCGGAGAGCAGCACCAGGGAGGTCATGACTGCTCCTCCCTGGCCAGGTTTACCAGGCTTTCCAGCAGGCGATCCATGGCCTCGCGCTCGTGTCGGGCGCTCAGCGTGATGCGCAGCCGGGCTTCGCCACGGGGTACGGTCGGGGGGCGGATGGCACCCACCAGCAGGCCTGCCTCACGAAGTTTCATGGCCCAGGCCATGGTGCGGCTTTCATCGCCCAGGATCAGCGGCTGGATAGGGGTGGCGGAGGCTAACAGGGGCAGCCCGCATTGCGCTGCCTCGTGCCGAAAATAGGCGATGTTGTCATGCAGACGCTCACGACGTTCCGGCTCCGCGGCGAGAATGTCGAGAGCTGCCAGGGTGGCGGCGGCCACGCCGGGTGGCTGTGCGGTGGTGTAGACGTAGGGGCGGGCGAACTGGATCAGGTGCTCGATCAACGCCTCGCTGCCGGCGACGAAAGCACCAGCCGTGCCCAGTGCCTTGCCGAGCGTGCCGACCAGTACCGGCACCCGGTCGCTGCCATGCGTGTGCCCGACGCACCCGTCCCCATGGGGCCCCAGCACGCCGAGACCGTGAGCATCGTCGATCATCAGCCAGGCGCCATGACGAGCGCTGACATCCGCCAGGGCACCGATCTCGGCGACGTCGCCGTCCATGCTGAATACGCCGTCGCTGACCACCAGCCGAGGGGCGTCGATCGGAGCCCGGGCCAGCAACCGCCCGAGATCTTCGAGGCTGCCATGATGAAAGCGTCGCGAGCGAGCCCCCGCAAGGCGAGCACCATCGATCAGTGAGGCATGGTTGAGGCGATCCTGGAACACATGGCAGCCGCTGTCGCAGAGCGCCTGCAGCGTGCCCAGGTTGGCCATGTAGCCGGTGGAGAAGAGCAGCGCCCGGGGCCGACCGACGAACTCCGCTAGCCGGTGCTCCAGGCGTTCGTGAACGTCTCTATGGCCGCTGACCAGGTGCGAGGCACCGGCGCCGCTACCGTATCGGCGCGCTCCGACGGCCTCGGCTTCGGCCAGGCGCGGATCGCTTGCCAGGCCAAGGTAGTCGTTCCCGGCGAAGTCGCCATGTGACGTAGCCAGGGGGCGACGGTAGCGCCACTGCCCCTGAGCACGTCGCTTGGTCGCAGCTGAAACGAAGCGATCCGACCAGTGACAGGTGAGCGCCGCCTTCGGCTCAGTGCTGGGTGGCGTCATAGGCCAGGGCAACGCTGTGGTCACGGTTCTGCTGGCTCGCCAGGGCGCTCTCTAGCGCTGCCTGCTGGGCGCTGTCCGGTTGGCAGGTATCACGCCGCTCGGGGTGCAGGCCAAGCTTGGCGAACAGCGCCTTGTCGCGGGTTGCCTGCGGGTTGCCGGTGGTCAGCAGGGTGTCCCCGTAGAAGATCGAGTTGGCGCCGGCCAGGAAAGCCAGCGCCTGGGTCGACTCGTCCATCTGCTCACGGCCGGCCGAGAGACGCACGTGGCTCGACGGCATCAGGATTCGTGCCACGGCGATAGCCCGTACGAAGTCGATCGGGTCGAGATCCTCCACTGTTTCCAGCGGCGTTCCCGGCACCTTGACCAGCATGTTGATCGGCACCGATTCGGGGTGCGGGTCGAGGCGCGCCAACTGCAGCAGCAGGCCCGCTCGATCGCGCGGGGCCTCGCCCATGCCGAGGATGCCGCCGGCACAGACCTTCATACCTGCCTCGCGCACGTGGGACAGGGTTTCCAGGCGATCGGCATAGGTGCGGGTGGTGATGATTTCGCCATAGTATTCGGGTGAGGTGTCGAGGTTGTGGTTGTAGTAGTCAAGGCCAGCTGCGGCTAGGCGGGTAGCCTGGTCGCCGTCGACCATGCCCAGCGTCATGCAGGTCTCGAGACCCAGGGCCTTCACCTGGCGCACCATCTCCAGCACCACTTCCAGGTCCTTTTCGCGCGGGCTGCGCCAGGCGGCACCCATGCAGAAGCGACTGGCACCGGCTTCCTGGGCGGCCTTGGCCTGGGCCACCACCTTCTCGATCTCGAGCAGTTTCTCCTTGTCCAGCCCGGTGGCATAGTGGCCCGACTGTGGGCAATACTTGCAGTCCTCGGGGCAAGCACCGGTCTTTATCGAGAGCAGGGTGGAGACCTGCACGGCGTTGGCATCGAAGTGGAGGCGGTGCACCTGCTGGGCGCGAAATATCAGGTCGTTGAAGGGCAGGGCGAACAGCGCTTCGATCTCGGCCAGCGTCCAGTCGTGACGGATACCGGCTGCCGCACTGTTCGTCTGGCTGTCAGGGAGAGAATCGGACATCGTGGGCTCGCTATGTCAACTTTCATTTTTTTCAAGGTTGACCATGAGGGTACGCGAACCGCTCTTTCTGTCAACTATCCCTGTGTTGGAAAGTTGACGATCAGCGGGTGTTGAGTCACCCCGGGCTCGCGTCGTGTTGCCGGACTCTCTGGCAAGGAGACAGGAGGGGTAACGTCAATGCATGTCAAAACCGACGACGATGGCACACAGGGACGCTCAGGGCAGCGTGTCGGCTGGCTTGGTGCGCTTTGGCAGCGTTTCGACCTCGGCCTGCGCCGGGCGATGCCGGGACGTTGCGCATTTTGCCTGGCACCGGCCGTACCGGCGCGCCCCTGGTGTCAGGATTGCTTCGAATCCCTGCCGTGGAATCTGCCGGCCTGCCCGAGCTGCGCGGAACCGCAGCCGCCTGGCTCGTTGGCCGGGAGGCGTTGCGGTCGCTGTCTGAAACTACCGCCTTCCTTCGTCCGCTCGCACGTCCCGCTACGCTATGAAGGCGAGGTGGCGCGGCTGATGCAGCATTTCAAGTTTTCCGCCTCGCCACGCGCCGGCAGTATCCTGCTGGAGCTGCTTCAGTTCAGTCTGCCGGCGGATTCCCTTGCCTGGCCCGAGGCGCTCGTCCCGGTGCCGCTGCACCCCAGTCGAGCCCGGGAGCGGGGCTTCGATCAGGCCGACTGGCTTGCCCGGCGGCTGGCGAAGCGCCATGGCTTTCCACTGAGGCATGCGCAGCGTCATCGTCATACCCGCTCCCAGCGGGGCCTCGATCGCGTCGAGCGCTTCCGCAACCTGCGCGACTCTTTTCAGGTGGTTGGGGCGCTGCCTCCGCGGGTTGCGCTACTGGATGACGTAATGACCACCGGAGCCACGCTCGATGCGCTGGCTCAGGCGTGCCGGGCTGCCGGCGCTCGTGAGGTCGAGGCCTGGGCGGTGGCCCGCACGCCGTTATCGGAGAGTTGACGCTACAGCGTGTACACTCGCTGCTACCCTGTCGCTTCTTTCCAGCCGAGGCCGAATATGCAGACCGCGACACATCCCTTTGCCACACTTTCCCCGGCCCGTGTCGTTGCGGCCATCGAATCGCTCGGCTTCTGGCTGCCGGGCGAGCCGTTTGCCTTGAACAGCTACGAAAATCGTGTCTTTCAGCTTCACGATGACGAAGGGCGCCGATGGGTTGCCAAGTTCTATCGTCCCGGCCGCTGGAGCGATGCGCAGATCCAGGAGGAGCACGACTTCCTGAGCGAGCTGGATGCGGCCGGAGCCATGGTGGCTGCGGCCTGGCGTGATGAAGCGGGCTGCAGCCTGCACCATGCCGAGGGCTTCCGCTTCGCGCTGTTTCCTCAGCTTCCGGGCCAGGCGCCAGAGTTGGAAAAACCCTCCCACCTGTTCGCGCTGGGCGAGCTGGTCGGGGCCGTCCACGAGGTGGGGGAGCGTGCCGAGTTCCAGCACCGTGTGAGGCTGGACCTGGATGCCATGGTGCGTGAGGCGCAAGCCAGAGTGCTGACAGCCCCTTGGCTGGAGCGGCGCCAGCGGCAGGCCTACGAGCGCATTACCGACACGCTGCATGGCGAGCTACAGGCCTATGCCTGGGCCCCGGCACAGGCGATCCGAGTCCAGGGGGACTGTCATATCGGCAACCTTCTTGGGCGTGACGACAGCTTTGCCCTGGTGGATTTCGATGACTGCCTCATGGCACCTGCCATTCAGGACCTGTGGATGTTCCTGACGGCCGAGCACGAGGCAGAGTGGCATATGCAGCTATCGGAAGTGCTGGAGGGATACGAGCAGCATCGCCAATTCGACAGGCGTGAGCTGAAGCTGATCGAGCCGCTGCGTACGCTGAGGCTCATGCGACACAGCGCCTGGCTGGTGGCACGCTGGGAAGATCCGGCGTTTCCTCCCGCCTTTCCCTGGGTCAAGGATGTCGGCTACTGGGAAGCGCATATCAGGCAGCTGGAGCAGCAGCGCCTGGTGCTGGGCCAGACGCCGCTCTGGCTGGCCTGAGACGAAACGGCGCACCGGGGGTGCGCCGTTTCGGGCATGCTACTGCTCACTGTTGGTCGGGGTCGGGGCGCTCGGCGGGTATCGGGTTGGCGACTCCGGTCCCGTCGGCCTGACGGCGCTGCTCGTTGATGCGGGCAGAGGGATTTTCCTGCTCCTCGATCTCGAGACGGCTGGCCAGCTTGAGGTGGAAGACATGCTCGCTGTCCAGCTCGCAGCGACCGGCCTCGCAGACATCGAGGCCGAAGCTGCCGTCCAGTTCGTAGGCCGCTGCGGAGATGTCGCCACTGTAGATGTCGCTGTCGCCGCCTTCGGTCTCGATGCAGGTCAACGATTGGGTGGAGATGCGCAGGCGATCACCCTCCTCGCGGGCATTGGCCACGACCACACAGTACTCGGGCAGCTCGTGGCTCGCCTCGGCCAGTCCACCGGCGGGGCGTAGCAGAATGTCGTCTTGACGCTCGCCTTCCCCCTCGAGCGTCAGGCTGTCGATGACCTGTACGGCAACATGGGCGTCCTGGGGCAGGGAGAGGGTGCCTGCCAAGGCTTGCTGGGGAATGAAAAGCAGCGCCAATGCGCTGGCGGTAAACAATGTCTCAGGGATCTTGATCATGTCAGGCTCTCGAGGGATCAGGCTGCGTGTCTCGGCAGCGTCCAGTGACCGAATACTACCATAGCTGCCTGGGCCCGGCAGTGGCACGAATGTCGCAGCAGCGGGTTTGTCGCGCCGGCGCCTGCGGCGCCCGTTGTGTTGCGGTAGTATATGCAGCAGAGATTCAATAAAGTTGTACAGACTTAAATTTCTGTATATTTTTTGTAATGAGGGGCGACGATGGCCAGGCCATCGCAAGACAAACGGTAACCCAGCTGCAGGGCCTGACCATGAATGAAGAGCTTGCCAATATCTACCGCCAGATCATTCTCGAACTGGGTGAGAACCCTGAGCGGGAAGGGCTGCGCGATACGCCCAAGCGTGCTGCCAAGGCCATGCAGTTTCTCACGCGCGGTTACACCCAGACGCTCGAAGAGCTCGTCAACGGCGCCGTGTTCGAGAGCGATACCGATGAAATGGTGCTGATCAAGGACATCGAGCTCTACTCGATGTGCGAGCACCACCTGCTGCCCTTCATCGGCAAGTGTCATATTGCCTACCTGCCCAGCGGCAAGGTGCTGGGGCTCTCCAAGTTTGCCCGCATCGTCGACATGTACGCGCGCCGCATGCAGATTCAGGAAAACCTGACTCGCCAGGTCGCCGAGGCCGTACAGCAAGTCACCGGTGCCCGCGGCGTTGCTGTGGTGATCGAGGCGCGCCACCTGTGCATGATGATGCGTGGCGTCGAGAAGCAGAACTCCAGCATGTCTTCTTCCGTGATGCTGGGGGCTTTTCGCGACAATCCGACGACTCGCCAGGAGTTCCTGACGCTGATCAGCGGCAACCGGGGCTGAATGATGACGCAATCTCCTGTTGCGGTGGTTACCGGCGCCAGCCGAAGGCTTGGTTTTGAAACATGTGTTGCGTTGATGGAGAGGGGGTATCGCGTATATGCCCTGTTTCGTACGGATACCACTGAGCTGGAGCTGCTGCGAGGCAAGGGAGCCCGCTGTATTCCCGTTGACCTGGCCGACGCGCTGAGCGTGTCCAAGGCCATCGAGTCGATAGTTGAGGAAGCCGACACTATCCGCTTGCTGGTCAACAACGCATCGGAATTCCTGCCAGATGAGACTGAAGCCGGAGGCCTGGCTGGACAGGCCGCCCGGCTCTTTCAAATCAACAGTATTGCCCCCATGCAGCTGATGGCGGGATTGGCTTCCTCGCTATGCCGAGAAGCAAGGCAAACCGGGAGGCCTTCACTTATCGTCAATATTACCGATATCTATACCGAGAAGCCCAACCCGAAGTTTGCCACCTACTGCGCGAGCAAGGCGGCACTGAGCAATCTTACTCTCAGCTATGCGAAACTGTTGGCACCCCATGTGCGTGTCAATGCCATCATGCCCGGGCCAATCAGCTTTCTGCCGACTCATTCAGAAGAGCATAGGGCAGGGGTGATGACCGAAACCCTGCTACCCTGGGAAGGTGGGTTTAATAGTGTCGTGCTCCAATTGCTCGCTTTGCTCGACAACGACTTCATGACTGCTGCGCTGATTCCGGTAGACGGTGGCCGGCGATTGACCTAAGGCTTGGCCTTGTAACGTCAAACTTGCGGTTGCTTGCCGATGTCTGCCAAAAAATAGCTCACGGTAGTAGCTCTCCTTTATTTTATCGCCCATGAATGAGCCCGTTGGGCTGGCTTCAAGGATGTCAACGTCAATTGTACGATCCGCATGGCTGCTGAGTGGGTTGGAGCGGTCCCGGCCCAGGCGCTCTTCGAGATTATTGAGCTCTTGCTTGAGCGCTTGTGGGTCGAGGTCAGAGTAAAATATTACCAATGCATTTAAAAATTCATTCGGTGTATCTATGCCTTCGGGACAGGTGCGGATCACAGACGAAACCCGAAGAGTGCCATGCTGCCTCACCAGATCGATGATGGCGGCAGGTAGATTGTCTTCAGGCTGTATGTTGCTTCCTACTCCGCATAAATACCACATGGCTTTTATCTCAAGAGTTTTCGAATATAAGCGCCTACCAGCACCGTTACGAACAAGACGCCCGTCATTGACTGTAGTGTCACCAGGAAAGAGAGACTGCCAATAACAGGATATTCCGGCCAGTGGCCAAAAAATATGCCGATAAATGCTTGTATGCTGAGCATCGCGCTTTCTGGAAGATCCAGTTGCACGATGCTGTAAAGTGTTGCAAAAAGACAAATTAGCATGAATGCAGAGGCGATGATGTTTCTTAATCGAATGCCCCAGCCAAATACACCCCCAAGCAGCATTCTCTGGGTCCGTTTCGTTTCTTTGTAATGACGCATATAGAAGAAGGCATGGTCCTCCTCCCGTAGATACCCTGATTCCGCCAGCCAGTTCTTGAACCGGGTATATGCCTCTGCCAGATGGCGGCTGTCTTCGGCCGATGGAGAGCGTAAGTGGGCGCGAGCCAGCAAGCCAAAAGGCGGTGGCGTGATGAATCTGCGCAGGGGAGTTTGGCCATAAATCAGGCGTATCGGATCAAACCAGGCCTGCTGGGCATGAAAACGTTCCATCTCGAGGCTGGGTGTGCCCTTCTCCGGCTGTGAAAGCTCCACTTGCCAAGCCTGGCCGACAGACGAGCCGGCCAGGCTCAGCCTGCCTTGGAGCGATTCGCCGGAAATCCGAAAATAGCGGCCGATATAGGTATCATGCACCGAGATACCCTGGTCCAGGTCGCACACCTCCAGCCGGTCAAGCCAGAGATCCCGGCCTATTTCGCAGCTGACCATCGTCAACTGGCCCATCCTCAGCGACGACAGCGTGAGACTGTCGGTCTTTGCATGATGAATCTCTATGGCTCCCTCGACGTCGTAGCCGTCGATGGACAGGGCAGGGAAACAGTTATTGCTGAGCCGTTCTGCCTTGTAGCTCTGGCGTCCGATGTAGACGGCTCCAAGCCCAGGTTCCTGGTTGACCGGCACGTCATCCTGCCGGGCCAGGATTTGAACAGGGGCCTCGAAGGTGCCGTTCAGGGCGAGGCACCCGCTCAAGGACATCTCGTTCAGCCAGAGCATGTCCTTGCTGCCCCGTGTTCCGTACTCCACCAGCAGGGAACATGCTCTGAGCCCCCGGAAGGATATTCCGCCGGCCCCTCCAAAGTCGCAGCCAAACAGTATGGCGCTGTGATCCAGGTGGCTCCCCTTGATGCTGAAATGTCCTTCGAATATACAATTCAGAAACCAGAGCCCACCCTTGACTCGTGTATTGAGCCAGCGAAAGTCACTGCGTATACGACAGTTTGCCAGTACTACCGAGCCATCCAGCAGCATGTCGGAAAACTCACAGCAGTCCAGCTCCTGGTTGGCAAACACCTTGATACCTGGTAGCTCG
The DNA here is from genome assembly GCF_013697085.1 of Billgrantia kenyensis. GTDB lineage: Bacteria > Pseudomonadota > Gammaproteobacteria > Pseudomonadales > Halomonadaceae > Halomonas > Halomonas kenyensis. Next base: position 77,681 of record NZ_JACEFT010000006.1, on the reverse strand, counting down.
GTCAGCTCCGCTGCCATCTTCGCCGAAGACAGAGGCTGACGGTTGGCATCGGACATGCCCCTTACCGTCACGCCGTACCAGTTCCGCTCTGCCTCGGCCAGTTCCACTTCTCCCAAGACTTCATGAACCCTCGGGGTCGCTCCGTCTCGTGGATCCATGCCCAGCCGCACTTCAAATGCCTGCCCAACCGTTACCGATGGAAACCCTGCCTGCTGGAAGGTTCGCCAGTGGCTGCATGCCAGGTCGCCATTCTCGGTCAGGAGGACAATAAAGCGCCCAGCTTCGGTGTCGGAATGGAGAATCACTGCCCGAGTCGTCGCTCCACTCACAGAGCAAACTCCTGCCCTTGGCGAGCGAATCCAGCAAATTCTCGTGTCACTTCGTCCTGATGTTGCTTGAAATGATCTTCGTAGCTCATCAGGTACATTCGCTCTCGCAGGGCTGCCGGATAGCTTTCTATCAATTCCTGGGTAGAAGCGTGAACCGGGTTGTAGTCTGTCAGGGTGCAGTCATGCAGAATCACCTTGGGTGCGCGTGGAATAACGATGTCAGGGATTGCTCTTGTGTCACCGCTATATAACAGATTTTCATTGATAAACAGGCCAAAAGAGGGCTTTTCGGGGGTGTGGTGGTTCTGAAAGATTTCCAGGGAAACACCTTCGAACTCAAACCGGTGGTCCTCGAGGATTATCAGATCAAAGAAGTCTGTAAGATTCGCTGGCCCCTCGCCTAATTGCCCCATGACACCTTTCAACGTATGTTCCCAGAGCTCATCGTGGACACCTGGCGGCAGGATCAGAGTGGGCTTGGTTCCATAGCGGAAGCGGCATTCATAGGCCAGGCGTTCCAGGCCAAAGCAGTGATCGGCGTGAACATGCGTTATGAAAATCGCATGGATATCTTCTGGTGTAAGCCCCTGATCTTGAAGTGCAAACTTAATGGTGTAGCCTGCATCTATCAGCAGGCGACGGCCATTAGCCGTGATCATGGCGTTATTGTTCCAATGATCGATCGCCTCCGAGTGACCAACCCCCAGCATTGTCAGAACCGCCATCGTCATACCCTCCGTCCGTTTGCCGCACCTGCCTGAAAAGTCGGTATCCCAGATGACTGGCACTGTGATAAGTGGCTTGCATGATACGCTATTTTACAAAGAGCGTGGCAAGCCACAGGGTGGCCTCTACACTCCCGACTTTGAAGGGCGTGCCCCTTTGCTGCTGGACCCCATGGCGTCGTCAGCCTAGCATGAGGATAAGATTGTTTCTCACTATCGATGGCCGCCACCGGTGTCGTGCTGCAGTTGCGCCTATGCTTCTTGTAGCAATGGAACAGGTTGGTGGCAGGGGGCCTTTGCGCTTAGCATGGAGCCTTGATGCTTTTTAGACTGAGAGAGACGACTCGTTGGAACGCGACAGCTCCCCCTCTGAATCGCCGCGGCGACGCTATGCGCCGTGGGCCATGACCGCTATCGTCACGGCACTCATCGCCCTGCTGTTCCAGGGCAGCCTGCCGCCACTGAACATCGCCGCTGCGATTTTTGCCGTGATGGGACTGCGACAGATTCGCCGCCAGCCCGATCGTTACATCGGCCGTGCCTTCTGTTGGCTAGCCATCGCGCTGGTGCTGATACTTGCGATACTCAACGCCCTGCTGATGCCACCTGCCCAGGAAGGCATTCCCGAGGGAGTCCCCGAGCAGCCCACTATCGAGGCGCAGTGACCGGGCAGGGCTCGACGCAATACCACCCGACTTGGATACAGGCCCGCGAAGGCCAGGAGAGACAACATGGAAGCCCTCAAGGAAACACAGCTCTATTGTCCGTTTGCCTACATTGATGGTAGCTGGGTCGCCGCGGACAGCGGAGAGCAGATCGAAGTCGTCAATCCGGCGACCGGTGAGGTCTTCGGTACCGTGCCGCGGCTCGGGCGTGCCGAGACCGAGCGCGCCATTGCCGCGGCTGATGCGGCGCTGGTCGGCTGGCGCTCTCTGACTGCTCAGGAGCGTGCCGATATCCTGATGAAGTGGCACGACCTGATGTTCGAGCATCAGGATGACCTGGCGAGGATCATGACTCACGAGCAGGGCAAGCCGCTCAAGGAAGCCGCGGGGGAGATCGCCTACGCCGCGAGCTTCCTGCGCTGGTTTGCCGAGGAGGCAAGGCGGGTCTATGGCGAGACCATTCCGGCGGCCAAGCCCAACCAGCGAATCGTGATCACCAAGCAACCGGTGGGAGTGGTGGGCGCGATCACGCCCTGGAACTTCCCCGCCGCCATGATTACCCGCAAGGCCGGCGCAGCGCTGGCCGCCGGCTGTACCATCGTCATCAAGCCGGCCAGCCAGACCCCGTTCTCGGCGACGGCGATGGCGCTGCTGGCCGAGCGTGCCGGGGTCCCGCGTGGTGTGTTCAACGTGGTGCCGGGCCGTGCCAGCGAGATCGCCTCGGCAATGACGGAATCGCCGCTGGTGCGCAAGATTACCTTTACCGGCTCCACCGAGGTCGGGCGCCAGCTGATGTCGCAGGCTTCCCGGCATATCCAGAAAATCTCGCTGGAACTGGGCGGCAATGCGCCGTTCATCGTCTTCGAGGATGCCGACCTGGACGCGGCGGTGGAGGGTGCGATGGCGGCCAAGTTCCGCAATGCCGGCCAGACCTGCATCTGCACCAATCGCTTCCTGGTGCAGTCGAGCGTGATCAACGCCTTCTGCGAAAAGCTGGCGGTGGCGATGAACAGCGAGCTCAAGGTGGGTGACGGCACCGAGCCGGACATCAACATCGGCCCGCTGATCGACGACAAGGCGGTGGCCAAGGTCAGCGAGCACGTGCATGACGCCGTCGACAAGGGCGCGGAGCTGCTGCTGGGCGGGAACCCTCATCCACTGGGGGGCAACTTCTTCACCCCGACCCTGATCAGCTTCGCCAACGCTGACATGAAGGTGGCCCAGGAGGAGACCTTTGGCCCCCTGGCAGCGGTGTTTCCCTTCGAGGATGAGGAGGATGCCGTACAGATGGCCAACGATACCGAGTATGGTCTTGCTTCCTACTTCTACTCGCGCGATCTGGGCCGGGTATGGCGGGTCGCCGATGCCCTGGAGTACGGCATGGTGGGTATCAATACCGGGCTCATCTCCAATACCACGGCGCCGTTCGGCGGCGTCAAGGCCTCGGGTCTCGGACGCGAGGGCGGTCACCAGGGGATAGAGGAGTTCCTCGAAACCAAGTACCTCTGCATCGATCTTGGTTAAGAAACGGGCTGCGCTCGGCCATACGGCGTTGAAAACTGGTTCAGAATGCTCACTTACCCCAGTAAGCTCACCTTCTTCGCCAGTTTTCGCCTTGTCTAACCTTCGCTCGCACCGTTTCTCGAGGTAGATGGCATAAGACAACCCCATCGGTCATGAGCGATGGGGTTGTCGTAACTGACTTGCTGGAGAAGACGGCTGGGCGATGGTCAGGCTAGGCGACTTTCAACGACGCATGACCGAGATCCAGCGTTTTCAATGTCTAAAGTGGCGCATGCCGGTAAATACCATGGCAATGCCCGCCTCGTTGGCGGCGTCGATCACTTCCTGGTCGCGCATGGAGCCGCCGGGTTGGATCACCGCGGTGATGCCGGCCGCCGCCGCGGCATCGATGCCGTCGCGGAAGGGGAAGAAGGCGTCCGAGGCCATCACCGAGCCGGGCACGGAGAGGCCCTCGTCGGCAGCCTTTATGCCGGCGATCCTGGCTGAATAGACGCGGCTCATCTGACCAGCGCCGACGCCGACGGTCTGTCCCTCCTTGGCGTAGACGATGGCGTTGGACTTGACGTACTTGGCCACCTTCCAGGCGAACGCCAGGTCGCGCATCTCCTGCTCGCTGGGCACTCGCTCGCTGACTACGGTCAGCTCGTCGCGACCGACCATGCCCAGGTCGCGGTCCTGCACCAGCAGGCCACCAGTGACGCGCTTGAAGTCGTGGGCATGCTCGCGCTCGCCGGGCCAGCTGTCGCCGACGTCGAGCAGGCGCACGTTCTGCTTCTCGGCCACGATGGCCAGTGCTGCCTCGTCGACCCCGGGGGCGATGATCACCTCGACGAACTGGCGGTCGATGATGGCACGGGCGGTCTCGGCGTCCAGCGGGCGGTTGAAGGCGATGATGCCGCCGAAGGCACTGGTGGGGTCGGTGGCGAAGGCCTTGTCGTAGGCCTCGTAAGGCGTGACGCCTACCGCCACGCCGCAGGGGTTGGCGTGCTTGACGATCACACAGGCAGTGTCGGTGAAGCTCTTGACGCACTCGAAGGCGGCGTCGGTGTCGGCCACGTTGTTGAACGACAGCGCCTTGCCCTGCAGCTGGCGGGCGGTGGCTACGCTTGCCTCGCGGGCATCCGCCTCGACGTAGAACGCCGCGCTCTGGTGCGGGTTCTCGCCGTAGCGCATGGCCTGCTTCTTGATGAATTGCACGTTGTAGGTGCGTGGGAAGCCGTCCTCGCCGCCGGGCACCCGCTGGCCCAGGTAGTCGGCGATGGCGGCGTCGTAGCCGGCAGTATGCTCGAAGGCCTTTACCGCCAGGTCGAAGCGGGTGGCCTCGCTCACGCTGCCACCACCCTCGGCGATCTCCGCCAGCACGCGGTCATAGTCGCCGGCATCTACCACGATGGCGGTGTAGGCATGGTTCTTGGCGCAGGCGCGCACCATGGTCGGGCCGCCGATGTCGATATTCTCGATGGCGTCTTCCAGCGTGCAGTCCGGCTTGGCGACGGTCTCGGCGAAGGGGTAGAGGTTGACCACCACCATGTCGATGGGAGCGATGTCGTGTTCGGCCATTACCGCGTCGTCCTGCCCGCGGCGCCCCAGTATGCCGCCATGGATTTTCGGGTGCAGGGTCTTGACGCGGCCATCCATGATTTCTGGAAAGCCGGTGTGCTCCGACACCTCGGTGACGGCGATACCGTTCTCCTGAAGCAGGCGGTAGGTACCGCCGGTGGAGAGCAGCTCGACACCGTGCTGGGAAAGGCCGCGTGCGAAATCGACGATGCCGGTCTTGTCGGAGACGCTGATCAGGGCACGGCGTACCGGGGTGAGGGAGGCTTGGGCCATGGTGTGGTGCAACTCTCTGTCGGAAGTGGATGTAAGTGGTCGGGCCGCTCGGTGAGGCGCTGCCCGGCGGTGTCAGATCAGGTCGTGCTGCTTGAGCTTCTTGCGCAGCGTGCCGCGATTGAGGCCGAGCATCTCGGCGGCTCGGGTCTGATTACCCTGGGTGTATTCCAGCACGCTGGCCAGCAACGGCGCCTCGACCTCGGCCATGACCATGGCGTAGAGGTCGGTTACGGTGCCGCCATCGAGGTGTTCGAAATAGCGGCGCATGGCAGCTTCCACGGCTTCGCGCAGCGGTTGCTCGGCCGGGTGGGGCGGCACCAGGTCGGCGATCTCTTGCTCCGTCAGGTCGGCGCAGGGTACACCCTCCAGGCCTGGCAGTTCGGCATTGCGGTTCAAGGCGTCACGGTTCATGCGGCACTGGTTCCATTCGTTGCCCAAGCGAGTTCGGCTTCGTGCTCGGGGCAAAACAGATCGTCAATGAAAGTACATTGTTCGTTCGGTAGTTCCAGGGCGTTGAAGGCTGCTCGCAGCTCGCGTTGACGGTCGGCGTCGAGGCGAGAATCGGAAGCGAGATACCAGCCGAGATGCTTGCGTGCAATACGCACGCCCATGTAGTCGCCATAGAAGCCGTGCAGGGCACGCAGGTGCCCTCGTAGCACTTCGGCTCGCTCGTCCGCATCGGGCTTGGCGCAGCAAGCTCCATGGCGCAGGTAATGGTCGATCTCGCGAAAGATCCAGGGGTTGCCCTGGGCGGCACGACCCACCATCACCGCATCCGCACCAGTATAGTCCAGAACCTGGGCCGCCTTGCGTGGAGAATCGATATCGCCATTGGCGAAGACCGCAATGCCTACTGCCTGCTTGATGGCGGCAATGGTGTCGTACTCCGCCTCGCCCTGGAAGCGCTGTTGACGGTGTCGCCCATGCACCGACAGGGCCTGGATGCCGGCCTCTTCGGCCAGCCGCGCCACGCGCACGCCATTGTTGCTGTCGGCACACCAGCCGGTACGAATCTTGAGTGTCACCGGGACGTCGACCGCTGCCACCACGGACTCGAGGATGTCGGCTACCAGCGCTTCGTCGCGCAACAGGGCCGACCCCGCGGCCTTGTTGCAGACCTTCTTGGCCGGACAGCCCATGTTGATGTCGATGATCTCGGCGCCCTGTGCGGCGTTAAGTCGCGCTGCTTCGGCCAGCATGGTGGCGTCACCGCCGGCGATCTGCACGGCACGTGGCCCCGGTTCGCCCGTATGGTCCATGCGCTGGCGCGACTTGCGCGTGTTCCAGAGTGACGGATCGGACGTGACCATCTCGCCCACCACCAGCCCGGCCCCCAGGCGGCGGCAGAGCTGGCGGAACGGGCGATCGGTGACGCCGGCCATGGGGGCCAGGATGACCCGGTTGGGCAGGCGGTGGCGGCCGATCTGTGGCATGGGGCGACTATCGGGCATACGTCGGTTCAGTGAGCTTGGGGGGCATATCATACGCCTCCGAAGGAGCAGGGTGAAGTTGGCAATAGGTGCCGCCCGGGTTCAGGCCTGGCGTCGCCCGCTGAGCCTGACCCAGCCTTCACGCACCTCCGGCTCATCCATCGTCAGGCCCTGGTGGCGATAGGCATCGAGGACTTCATCGGCCTGGGGTTCGAGAATTCCCGACAGTGCCAGCCGCCCGCCCGGCGCCACGTGACCGGCAATGGTTGGCGCCAGTTCAACCAGCGGGCCGGCGAGGATATTGGCCACCACCAGTGGAAAGCGTCGCCCGGCCTCGAGCTGCTCGGGATAGTAGAGCGTGAGCTGCGCGTCCGCGACATCGTTGCGTTCGGCGTTGTCACGGCTGGCCTGCAACGCCTGGGGGTCGATGTCGGTGCCGATGGCCATTGCTGCCCCCAGTTTCAGCGCGGCGATGGCGAGAATACCCGAGCCGCAGCCCACATCCAGCATTTCGGTGCCGTCGATGCCGCCCTCGAGCGCCAGGGCGTCGAGCCATTCCAGGCACAGTGCCGTGGTGGGGTGGGTGCCGGTGCCGAAGGCCAGGCCGGGATCCAGGTGCAGGTTGACGGCATCCGGGTCGGGTGGTTCGTGCCAGCTGGGCACGATCCACAGCCGCTGACCCATGCGCAGAGGCTGGAAATCCTCCATCCACTCGCGCTCCCAGTCGCGATCGGCCAGCAGCTCGTGCTCGATGACCGGGAAGGGCTCGTCGGGCAGGGTTTCGGCCCAGGCCGCGGCCAGGCGCTCCAGCATGCTCTCGAGGCCCTCGAGATCGTCATAGAGACCGGTCAACACGGTTTCGTGCCACAGCGGCGTGGTGCCGCGCTCGGGCTCGAAGACAGGGTCATCGTGGGCATCCTGCAGGGTGATGGCGGTAGCGCCCTCGCCGAGCAGCAGTTCCTCGAGCAGTTCGGCCTGTGCCGGGGCGATATGCGCCTTGAGTTGCAGCCAGGGCATGGGGTTCTCCGTGACGAACGCAAGCAGGGTGGCCGTGGCCACCCTGCCGGGAGTGATGCGCGGACCAGGGAAGTGCTTCCTAGGAGCCGAGCTTCTTCTCCAGGTAATGGATGTTGACGCCGCCCTGCTGGAAATGGCCATCACGGACCAGATCCTTGTGCAGGTCGGTATTGGTCTTGATGCCTTCCACCAGCAGCTCGTCGAGGCCGTTGCGCATCCGCGTGAGGGCGATCTCGCGGCTATCCCCCCAGGTGATCAGCTTGCCGATCAGCGAGTCGTAGTGAGGCGGTACCGTGTAGCCGGTATAGAGATGCGAGTCCATGCGCACACCGAGGCCGCCCGGGGGATGATAGAGCGTGACCTTGCCGGGTGAGGGCATGAAGGTACGCGAGTCTTCGGCATTGATGCGGCATTCGAAGGCGTGGCCATTGAGCTTGACGTCTTCCTGGCGGATCGACAGTGGCAGGCCCGAGGCGATACAGAGCTGCTCGCGCACGATGTCGATCCCGGTCACCATCTCGGTGACGGGGTGCTCAACCTGCACCCGGGTGTTCATCTCGATGAAGAAGAACTCGCCGTCCTCGTAGAGGAACTCGAAGGTGCCGGCGCCGCGATAGTCGATCTCGATACAGGCCTGGCGACAGGCTTCGAGCACCTTGGCACGTGCCTCGGGATCGATGCCCGGGGCAGGGGCCTCTTCCAGTACCTTCTGGTGGCGGCGCTGCAGGGAGCAGTCGCGATCATAGAGGTGGATGGCATTGCCCTGGCCGTCGGCCAGCACCTGAACCTCGACGTGACGCGGCCGCTCGAGGAATTTCTCCATGTATACCGTGCCGTCGCCGAAGGCCGAATGCGCTTCGGTACGGGTCACGTTGATCGCCGAGAGCAGGTGGCCTTCGGTGTGCACCACACGCATGCCGCGCCCGCCGCCACCGGCGGCGGCCTTGATGATGACGGGGTAGCCGATGCGCCGGGCAATGGCCATGTTGTCGCCTTCGTCGTCACCCAGCGGCCCGTCGGAGCCGGGCACGGTGGGTACACCGGCCTTCTTCATGGCTTCGATGGCGCTGACCTTGTCGCCCATCAGGCGGATGGTCTCGGCCCGCGGACCGATGAACGCGAAGCCGGAGCGCTCCACCTGCTCGGCGAAATTGGCATTCTCGGAGAGGAAGCCGTAGCCGGGGTGGATGGCACTGGAATCGGTCACTTCCGCAGCGCTGATCAGCGCCGGAATGTTCAGATAGGATTGTGCCGAGGGGGCCGGGCCGATGCATACGGCCTCGTCGGCCAGGCGAACGTGCATCAGTTCGCGGTCGGCCTTGGAGTGAACCGCGACGGTCTTGATGCCCAGCTCCTTGCAGGCACGCAGAATTCGCAGGGCGATCTCGCCGCGGTTGGCGATGAGAACCTTGTCCAGCATAGGGAGTCCGCCAGTGTCGGTGAAAGATCAGGAAATGACGAGCATCGGCTGGTCGAACTCGACCGGCTCGCCGTCCTCGACCAGAATGGCCTCGATGACGCCGTCACGATCGGCTTCGATCTGGTTCATCATCTTCATGGCTTCGACGATGCACACGGTTTCGCCCTTCCTGACGTTCTGGCCGATCTCGACGAACGGCTTGGAGCCAGGTGCCGGGCTGCGGTAGAAGGTGCCGACCATGGGCGAGGTCAAGGCGTGCCCCTGGTAGGCGGCCGCAGGGGGTTCTTCGGCGGGGCCTGAAGCGGGAGCGGGTGCCGGCTGGCTGGGCATGGCCTGAGCAGGTGCATACTGGGGCATGGGAGGCTGGGGCCAGCTCACCCCGTTGGGGTGGCGGCTGATACGCACCGACTCTTCGCCTTCCTGAATCTCGATTTCGCTGATGTTGGATTCTTCGAGCAGCTCGATCAGCTTCTTGACCTTACGGATATCCATGTTGAGTCTCGACCGGTGGGTAAATGGCGCTGGCAAGGGCGCTGTTAACCCAAGCCAACTTTCGATAGATCGCGACAAGATGATGAACATTGCCGACGCTATCGGCCTCAAAGAGCGTTGTTGGCGGAGTGTGCCTAAAATCGCCGGGGATGTCCAGCCGGTCGAACGGCGTTCGGTTACGTCATCCGAAGTCAGGTAGCCTCAGGGGTGGAGGCCTGGCCTTCGAGCCAGTCGAGCAGGCCCTGCAGGTGGCTGGCAAGCTCGCCCGCCCGCACTTCGCCTTGGATACGCGCTTCGCGGACCTCTTCTTCCCCGCTGAAGAATAGCAGGCTCGGCGGACCGAACAGGCCGAAGTGATCGAGAAGCTCGCGAGTAGCAGCATCGGTACGAGTCACGTCTACATAGATGCGGGCAAACTGTGACAGCTGCTCGGCCACCTGTGGGTCAGGATAGACTTGGCGCTCCATCTGCTTGCACGAGATGCACCAGTCGGCCGTGAAGTGGACGAAGGCGGGCTGTTCCTGACCGGAGCTGTTGCGAAGCGCACTGCGCAGGGCGTCGAGGTCCTCGACGGTAGTGATCTCGATGTTCTCCTGGCTGGGGGAGGAGGTGGGGTGTGTCGCCAGTGGGCGCAGGGGATCGCTGCCTCCCATGGCCGCGCCGAATACCAGGGCGATGCCCCATGCCAGCAGCAGCAGGCCCGCTGCCTGGCGTACCCGAGGCCAGCCCTGGGCCAGGTTCACCGAGAGAGCGCCCAGGGCGAGGGCGCTGCCAACGGCCAGGGCCGCCCATAGCAGCAGGCTGACGGAGGCGGGCAGAAGCCTCTCGACTAGCCAGACTGCCACGCCCAGGAGCAGTATGCCGAAGGCAATCTTGACACCATTCATCCAGGCGCCGCTGCGCGGCAGCGCGGTGGCGCCGAAGGTACCTACCAGCAGCAGTGGAATACCCATGCCGAGGCCGAGAGCGAGCAGGGCAGCGCCTCCCATGGCGGCATCGCCGGTGGAGGAGATGAACACCAGGGCGCCGGCCAGTGGCGCCGAGACGCAGGGTGATACCACCAGCACCGAGAGCGATCCGGCGCCGGCTAGCCCCAGCGGCCCGCTGCGTTGGGCGCGGGCCTGCCAGCCATCGACTCGAGTGGCCAGCCGTGGCGGCAGGCGCAGATCGAAGGTGCCGAACATGGCCAGGGCGAAAAGAGCGAACAGCGTGGCGAAGACGATCAGCACAGGTGCCGATTGCAGGTGTGCCTGCAGGTTGAGGCCGGCCCCGAACAGCCCCATGAGTACGCCGGCCGCGGCATACGTGAGTGACATGCCCCCGACGTAGCTGGCAGATAGCGCAAAGGCGCGAGGCCGGGTGGGATTCTGGCCGACGATGATCGAGGAAAGAATCGGCACCATCGGCAGAACGCAGGGGGTGAAGGTCAGGCCCAGCCCGGCGAGGAAGAACAGGCCAAGGACCATGGGCAGGCTGGCTTCGCCGATCAGGGCACTGAAGCGGCCGTCCTGGCTCTGCAGTGCAGGCGGGGCGGACCCTGCGGCAGAGCCCCCCTCGCCACCTCCTCCATCACGCCAGCCGGCAAAGGCGGCCGGCATGGCGCTGGCGGGCGCCTGCAGTTCGACTCTTTCCGGGGGGTAGCAGAGCCCGGCGTCGGCGCAGCCCTGAAAGCGCACCGTGATGTCCAGGGGGCCGTCGGCGGCGCCTTCCAGCGGTGCCTCGAAAACGACACGATCATAGAAAACGTAGACATCGCCGAAGAATTCGTCATTCCTGAACTCGCCCGGCGGAATGGTCGGTTCGCCGACCTCGAACGAGTCGTCACGACTCTCTACGCCGAGCTGGTGGCGATAGAGGTAGTAGCCCTCGGCATTCTCGAAGCCGATGTAAAGGGTCTCGCCATCATGCCAAGCACTGGGCTGGAAGGCCTCCATGACCGGAAGAAAGTCGCCCTGGTTACCCGAGGATGAGGAGAACCACTGAGCCTGGGCGACGAGCGGCAGCCACAGCAGCAGGCTCAAGACCAGGCGTAAGGCAAGGCGAGGGCTAGTCAACGCAGGTGCTCCTATAATTCAAGGCCGGGCCGGCGTGGTGTTCGAGAGACCCGAAGCGATACGCCGAGTTCCCGCAGGATCCATGCTGTCCATGGCTCTAGGATAACCCAGTCGGCGGCTGCGTTAGAAACCTTGCTCCTGCGCTTTTATGTCGCACGAAACAGGCGGGCCGCCCCATTGGGCGGCCCGTTCGAAACGCGCAAACTGGCTCAGGCCTTTTCGTAGGCGGCCACGGCCTTCTCGATGGCCTTGCGGGCAGCGTCGGCGCCATCCCAGGACTCTACCTTGACCCACTTGCCCTTCTCGAGATCCTTGTAGTTCTCGAAGAAATGCGCAATCTGCTGGCGCAGCAGTTCGGGCAGGTCCGTCACTTCCTGGACGTCGTCATAAAGCGAGGTCAGCTTGGCGTGCGGTACGCAGACCAGCTTGGCGTCCTCGCCAGCTTCGTCGGTCATGTTGAGGATGCCGACCGGGCGGGCGCGGATGATGCTGCCGGCCTGTACCGGGTAGGGCGTGACTACGAGCGCATCCAGCGGGTCGCCGTCATCGGCCAGGGTGTGGGGGATGAAGCCGTAGTTGGCCGGATAGAACATCGGCGTGGCCAGGAAGCGGTCTACCAGAAGAGCGCCCTTGTCCTTGTCGATCTCGTACTTGACCGGGGTGTGGTTGGAAGGGATCTCGATAGCGACGTAGATATCGTTGGGCAGATCCTTGCCGGCGGGGATTTGGTCGAAGTGCATGTTCGCTTCCTACGTTGGCGAAAAGTTGAGGACCGCAAAATGCGCAGAATTATACGGAGTTGGACCGGTGATTAGCAATGCGACATAGGTGAGAGTCTGCCTGGCTTGGGCTTTGGTTGACAGGTTGTGGCAGCGACAACCGTGTATGATGGCTGACGTCAATCGGTTCGGCCAGCCAATCGGAGCGAGCGGTGATCAGTGACGATATCATGAAGGAGCGTGTCCTGCCGGCCAACCGGCTCTGCCTGAGCGTCGGGCAGGCCTTTGTGGCCCCGGACAGGCGGCGGCATCGTAGCTCCATGTCGGTGCGGATTCCCGCCGATAGCGGGCAATTCGTGGCCAAGGGGGCCTGCGCCGTCATCAGCGACACCAGCTCGCGCAATGCCATTGCCAAGCAGGCCGGCGATCTCAGCGTCAGGGGCTTTCTGGCCGACTACTTTTCCACCCCGGATCACTGGGATGTCAAGACCTCGGCCACGCGTGTCCTGCGGGCGCTCAATGGTTGGTGCTACAGCCAGAGCAATTTCGTCGATAACGGCAGCTTTGTCGCTTCGCTGTCGGCCATGGTCTATCGCGGGCGTGAAGTCCATCTTTTCCACATGGGGGATACCCTCGTCTTTCGCCTGCGCGGCGCCGAGTTCGAGCAGCTCACGCGAGACCACATTACCGACCTGGGTGGCTACCGCTATCCATCCCGTGCGTTGGGGCTGGATGTCAGTATCGATATCGATTATCTGCAGTTGCCCCTTAAACAGGGCGACATCTTCGTTTTCACTACCCAGGCAGTCCGCGGTACGCTGATGCCTTCCGACTATGTCGGTTCGATCCGGCAGGACGCCAGCGACCTCGACGCTGCCTGCGAGCGGCTGGCTGCCGTGGCTCGCGATCGGGCCCAGGAGCGCGGTTACGGGGCCGATCAGTTCTGCTTCCAGCTGGTGCGTATCGATCAACTGCCTGAGCTGGAGCGCGATCACCCCGGGCGTATCTACGGCGACCTGCCGATTCCGCCGGAGCTCTCGCCGGGAGAGCGCATCGACGGCCTGGAAGTGCAGGAGGTGCTATCCCGGACCGCCCAGTCCCGGGTCTATCGGGTGCGCGATATCCACACCGAGCGCGAGATGGTGATGAAGGCGCCGAGCCCGGAGCTCTCGAATCGCAATGTCTACCTCGAGCATTTTCTGCTCCAGCAGTGGGTGGTCGAACGGGTCAAGTCGCCGTTCGTGGCCCGGGTCATGGAGTCCTCCCGCTCGCGTCGCTATCTCTACTACTTGATGGCCTACGTGGATGGCATGACGCTCACCGAGTGGGCCCGTCGCCACCCTCAGGCCAGCCTGGCCCAGCGCCTCGACATCGCCGTGCAGCTGGGCAAGGCGATCCAGGCGTTGCATCATCGAGATCTGCTGCACCAGCGCATCCATCCCGACAATATCCTGATCGACAGCCATGGTCAGGTGGTACTGACCGACTTCAGTGCCTGCCATATGCGCGACCTGGATGGTCACAGGCGTTCACGCGAACTGGCCCGGCAAACCGGGCTGTCGGAACACAGTGCCCCCGAATATGCCCTGGATGACAGCGTTGGCCGTCGCAGCGACCAGTACTCTCTAGCCTCGACCATCTATTGGCTGCTCACCGGCGAGCTGCCCTACGAGCTGACGCCGGAGCAGCTGCGCAGCCATACCGATCTCGAGCAGCTCGAGTACCGCAGCGCCAGGCTTTTCAATCCCGAGGTGTCTCCCCAGCTCGACGATACCCTGCGCCGGGCCCTGGACCCGCAGCGTTCGCTACGCTTCCGACGCCTTTCCGAGCTGCTCTATGCCTTGCGCCATCAGGGGGAAGGGGCCAAGCCAAGCCAGCGCGACCCGCGCCGTTTTCTGCGCGACCCGGCCAACTTCTGGCAGGGGATAGCCGCGATACTGCTGCTGTTGCTGCTGCTCTCCTGGCTGCTGCGCTGAACAAAACAGAGCCCCGACCTGGGTCGGGGCTCGAGCTTGAGGGGGCGAGGCGCTTTCAGAGCTTGAAGTCGGGTAGCTTGCGCTCGACCTTGGCCAGCCTGAGGTTCGCCACCTTGGGCAGGCCGTTCTCGAAAGGAGGGTAGTCCTCGCCCTGTATCAGCGGGGCCAGGTAGCGACGGCAGGCAGCAGTGATGCCGAAGCCGTCTTCCCGGATGTATTCGCTGGGCATGAACTTCTCCCGGTTGGCCACCTCGGCCAGCGGAGCGGGCTCGATCCGCCACTCGTAGGGGGCATCGCTGACTCGCTTGATGGCTGGCATCATGGCGTTCTGCCCGGCGATGGCCAGCTCCACGGCCTGCTGGCCCACGGCATAAGCCTGCTCGACGTCGGTGCGAGAGGCCAGGTGCCGTGCCGCCCGTTGCAGGTAGTCGGCTACCGCCCAGTGGTATTTGTAGCCGAGATCCTGCTTGACCATGCCGGCCAGGGTCGGCGCCACGCCGCCGAGCTGGCGATGGCCGAAGGCATCGGTGTTGCCGGAGTCGGCAAGAAAGGTGCCGTCTTCGTAGCGCGCACCCTCGGAGACGACGATCACGCAGTAACCGTACTTCTGTACGCACTCCTCGACGCGAGCCATCACCTTGCTGCGCTCGAAGGGTACCTCGGGAAAGATCACCAGATGGGGCGGCTCGCCTTCGCCCTCTCCGGCCAGCGCGCCGGCGGCGGCGATCCAGCCGGCGTGGCGGCCCATCACCTCGAGCACGAACACCTTGGTCGAAGTGGCGCACATGGAGGCGATGTCCAGTGAGGCCTCCAGGGTGGAGGTGGCGATGTACTTGGCCACGCTGCCGAAGCCGGGAGAGTTGTCGGTGATCGGCAGATCGTTGTCCACGGTCTTGGGGACATGAATGGCGGTCAGCGGATAGCCCATCTTCTCGGACAGCTGTGACACCTTGAGGCAGGTATCTGCACTGTCGCCGCCGCCATTGTAGAAGAAGTAGCGGATGTCATGGGCCTTGAAGACCTCGATCAGCCGCTCGTACTGAGTGCGGTGACTCTCGATATCCTTGAGCTTGTAGCGGCATGAGCCGAAGGCGCCTCCTGGTGTATGACGCAGGGCAGCAATCGCTTCGTCCGATTCTTGGCTGACATCGATCAGGTCCTCGGTCAAGGCGCCGATGATGCCATTGTGGCCGGCATAGACCTTGCCGATGCGGTCGGAGTGTTGTCGGCAGGCTTCGATCACGCCGCAGGCGCTGGCGTTGATCACGGCGGTGACACCGCCAGATTGGGCATAGAAGGCGTTATGCTGGGCCATGGGACTGATGGGCTCCTGCTCTCGTGCGGGGAATGGTCCGTTTCGTACTTCATGACAAGGCGAAATATTTTAGACGAAAGGCAGCAAGCCTGCACGCCGCTGGAGGGCTGTCGCCGCGCCGTGCTAGTCTGCCGGTTTCCTAACGGCAGGCTGTGCCTGCTTGCATTACCCGGTGAAAGGGTCGGAATTCATGCACGTTCATATTCTCGGTATCTGCGGCACCTTCATGGGTAGCCTGGCACTGCTTGCGCGTGATCTGGGCCATACCGTCACCGGCTCGGACAGCGGTGCCTACCCTCCCATGAGTACCCAGCTGGAGGAGGCGGGTATCGCCCTGCATGAGGGCTACGGTCCGGCCAACCTGAGCCCACGGCCCGACCTGGTGGTAGTCGGCAATGCGCTATCCCGTGGCAACCCCGAGGTTGAAGCACTGCTCGATCTGGGATTGCCCTATGTATCCGGCCCTCAGTGGCTGGCGGAACAGGTGCTTCCGGGGCGGCGGGTCATCGCCGTGGCCGGCACCCATGGCAAGACCACCACGGCGAGCCTGCTCGCCTGGTTGCTTGAGTCGGCCGGCCTCGAGCCTGGCTTCCTGATTGGCGGGGTGCCGCGCAATTTCGGTGTGTCGGCACGCCTCGGTGGCTCTGGGGCGCCCTTCGTCGTCGAGGCCGACGAGTATGACACCGCCTTTTTCGACAAGCGCTCCAAGTTCGTCCACTACCGTCCCGAGATCGCCATTCTCAACAATCTCGAGTTCGACCACGCGGATATCTTTGCCGACCTGGCCGCCATCGAGCGCCAGTTCCATCATCTGGTGCGCACCGTGCCGGGGCGTGGAAGCATTCTGCTGGCCGATGGCGAGCCTGCGCTGGAGCGCGTGCTGGAGATGGGGTGCTGGACGCCGGTCGAGCGCTTTGGCTGCGCTGCGGAGTCGCCCTGGCGAGTGGAGCTGGAACGGGAGGATGCGTCGCGCTTTCGCGTGGTGCACCAGCAGGGTGAGGTCAACGAAGACGCCGTGGTCGACTGGACACTGACCGGTAGCCACAATGCGCGCAACGCCCTCGCCGCGCTTGCCGCGGCGCACGCCTGCGGTGTCGACCTGGCGCGGGGATGTGCCGCACTGGCGCGCTTCGAGACGCCGCGCAGGCGCCAGGAGGTGCGCGGCGAGGTGGCGGGGATCCAGGTCATCGATGACTTCGCCCACCATCCGACCGCGTTTGCCATGACCCTCGAAGGGCTGCGTGCCGCTACCCCCCGCGGTCGGCTGCTGGCAGTCATCGAGCCACGCTCCAACACCATGCGACTGGGTAGCCTGCGCGAACGCCTGGCGGCCAGTGTCGCCGCTGCGGACCAGGCTTACTGGTACCAGCCCACGGGCCTGGACTGGCCGCTGGAGTCGGTCATCGAAGCCAGCCCCATCCCGGCGTGTCTCGAAGCGGACATCGACACCCTGGTGGCGGCGATTGTCGCTGAGGCACGGCCACTCGACAGGATCGTGGTGATGTCCAACGGCGGCTTTGGCGGCATCCATGAAAAGTTGCTGGCAGCGCTCGAGGTGGCTCATGGCTGAGGCAAGCTCCGGGCCGTTGGATAAGCCAAGCTCCGGGCCGTTGGATAAGCCAAGCTCCGGGCCGCTGGATAAGCCAAGCTCCGGGCCGCTGGACGAGGAGAGCTCCGCCGCCAGGCACGAGGCGGCCTTTCATCCACCTGTCACGGTGGCCCTCACCGGCGCCTCCGGTGCGCAGTACGGCCTGAGGCTGATCGAGGCGCTGGTGTCGTCGCGGCACGAGGTGTGGGTGATGATCTCCAAGGCCGCCCATCTGGTCATCGATACCGAGACCGATGTTTCTCTCCCGGCGCGGCCCGAGCGGCTGTCTGCCGCGCTCACCGAGCGTAGCGGGGCGGCGCCGGGTCAGATCCGCTGCTTTGCTCGCGAGGACTGGATGGCACCGGTGGCTTCGGGGTCGGGAGCCCCTTCGCGCATGGTGATCTGTCCCTGCTCCACCGGCACGCTGTCGGCAGTGGCCACCGGTGCCAGCAACAACCTGATCGAGCGTGCTGCTGACGTGGCCCTCAAGGAGCGCCGCCAGCTGATTCTGGTGCCGCGCGAGACGCCGCTGTCGGCGATACACCTCGAGCACATGCTCACGCTGACGCGCATGGGGGCGGTGATACTGCCTGCGGCGCCAGGTTTCTATCACAAGCCCGAGCGCGTGGCAGATCTCGTCGACTTCATCGTGGCGCGAATTCTCAACCAGCTCGGCATCGAGCACCGGATGCTGCCTCGCTGGGGGGAGTAAGTGATCAAGCTGTCGTTGCTGTCGGTTTTCGTGCCGACCTTTCTGTTCGTTTCGCTGACGCCCGGCATGTGCATGACCCTATCGATGGTGCTGGGCATGACCCAAGGAGTGAAGCGCACGCTATGGATGATGGCCGGGGAGCTCGTCGGGGTCGGGCTGGTGGCGCTTGCCGCCGGGGCCGGCGTGGCCGCGCTGATGCTGCGTCAGCCCGAGCTCTTCGCCTTGTTCAAGTGGGTGGGGGGCGCCTATCTGGGTTACCTGGGCGTGATGATGTGGCGCTCGCGTGGGCGCATGGCGATCCCGCTGGAAAACGTTGAGCTACCCAGGGTCTCGCGTGGCCAACTGGCGCTGCAGGGGTTCGTTACCGCAGTGGCCAACCCCAAGGGCTGGGCTTTCTTCGTTGCGCTGCTGCCGCCGTTTCTCGATGCCTCACGGTCGCTTGGTGGCCAGTTGGCCATCTTGATCGCGATAATTCTGATCATCGAATTTCTCTGCCTGCTGCTCTATGCCGTCGGCGGCAAGGGGCTGCGTCGGGTGCTCGGCGAGAGCGGCAACGTCCGCCTGCTCAACCGCATTGCCGGAACGCTGATGGTAGGCGTGGGGGGCTGGCTGGCCCTGGGCTGAGCGTCGGTATCGGTCGCCTAGCCGCGTCGGCATCATACTGGCGGCAGCAAGGTGACCCGGGTGGCAACGAGAATCAGCGAAGCCACGCTGAGGGCCAGCCAGGGGCAAGGGGCGAGCGAGGCGCGAGGCTTGCGCTGCCAGGCCAGCCGCACCAGGGCGCACACCACCAGCCCCAGCAGACCGCCACCGATGAGGTCCGACAGCCAGTGCACGCCGATCACCAGGCGTGACAGCGCCATGGGCAGTGCCAGAGCGATGGCCGTCCAGTAAACCCAGAAGCGGCGGTGTGAAGGCAGTTCATGAGCAATGAAGGCGGCGGCCAGGCCGTACAGCACCACGGCGGACGAGGCGTGCGCGCTGGGGTAGGCCAGCGAGCCGGTGAGGTAGTCCGGGGTGTCCGGTCGAGGCCGGCCGATGAGTGCCTTGCCCAGCGTGTTGAGCAAGGCGATAAGGCCAAGCCCGGCGGCTATGTGAGCGAAGGCTGCCAGGTGTCGCCTGGCCAGCAGCCAGGCTGCCCAAGGCAGCACCAGGGCGAGAATGCCGTACATGTCGCCGATGCGTGCCAGCAACTGGCCAGCCTCGGGCAGCAAGGGCACGACCAGATCGTCGAAGAAGGCGTGCACCTCGCGATCGAGCGGGAAAGGACCGCGCTGGCGAATGACGGTGATAGTGAGGCCGGAGAGCCCGCCAAGAGAAAAGATCAGCAACAGCCAGCTGGCCAGGGGAACCTCTCCCCGGCGCCAGCTCTGCTTCAACCATGCCCGGCGCAGCCTGGGATGCAGCCTGGCGGCCCTGGCCAGAACCCGATAAACGCGCCCTGAGCGACTCACCTGATGACGTAGCCATGAAAAAGCCAACGCAAGCACGACGATGGCGATGGCCAGCGTGAGCAGCAGCTCCTCAAGGCCTGGCGGCAAAGTCAGCAGTTGCTGCCAGGTCTGCCCCAGCAGGTATCCAGGCAGCACGTAGGCAGGTGCCCACAGTGCTGCCGATGCCAGGTTGGCCCACAGGAACGCGCGTGGCGACATGTGCAGCATGCCCGCAATCAAGGGAATCACGGGGCGCACCGGGCCGACGAAGCGACCGAAGAAGACCGACAGGCTGCCATAGCGTTGAAAGAAGCGTGCGCCGCGGGCCAGCCACTCGGGATGGCGTGACAGGGGCCATAGGCGAGTCACCCGCTCGCGCTGGCTGTAGCCCAGGGCGAAGCTGATCCCGTCGCCGAGTACGGCGCCGATGAAGGCGGCCAGCAACAGTGAGGTGATGGCCAGGTCCTGATGGCCGGCAAGCGAGGCGACGGCGGTAATCAGAACCACACCGGGCAGAAGTAGCCCGACCAGGGCGAGCGACTCCAGCAGGGCAATGATGCCAACGAGGAACAGCAGCATCGTTGGGGAGGGGGCGAGCTGCTGCAGGGTTTCGATCAAGCTCAAGCATCGGCTCCTTGTTCAGGCCGCGCCGAGGCGCAGTGTTCCCTAGGTATCGCAGAACTGTCGTGTCAGGCTCAGCAAGCGCTGTTCGAAGCGTGGCCAGCTTTCGCCGGGCAGGCGCTGGCAGTGACCAATCTGTGCGCGCAAGGTTCCGGTGTCCACCAGCACCGTACTCTCCAACGACTGCTCTATGCGCTGCTGGACCATCTGCGCACCGCTGCGGCTGGTATCCGGGAGCACCAGCCAGAACGTTGCGCTGCCCTGGCGTCCCAGGAAGTCGTGGCGGCGCGAGCAGCGGTGAATCGCCAGGCACAGGGCATCGAGGAGCGACTGGCGAGCCCGGCCGCCGAACTGCTCGCTGGCCATTTCCAGTTGGGGCAAGTGGACGACCAGCACGCCCAGCGGTTGACCGAGAAACTGGGTGCGCTGGTACTCGCTGACCAGCAGTTCGTGAAGCGACTCCCGTGCCAGGGCGTTGCACTGGCGGTCCTGCGGATTGGTTGCATCGAGCAGCACCTGCTGGCGTCGCTGTTCCCAGGGAACCAGGGCCACTACCAGAGCGATGGCACCATAACTCAATGCCAGGTGGATATCCGCGGGATGATCGATCAGCAGTAGCCAGGCGGGGGCCAGCAGCAGGTTGAGCAGCATGGCGGAGGCAAGCGGCAGCAGCAGCACTGTGAGCAGTGGTGCCAGGCCCAGCCACATGACGCCACTCTTGTCCAGCCAGGGTAGCTCCAGGGCCAGCATCAGGTAACCGACGATCAATGTCAGGTAGGCCGGCAGGCGCACCTGGCTGACGCGAGAAAGGCGCAGCAGGCAGGCAACCAGCATGACCAGGGACAGGGAGGCGGGAAGCAGAATACGGTCGTAATCCCCCATCAGGTATCGCCACATTGCGTAGGTACCCAGCAACAGGGTGGCTGCCCCATAGGCAGCACCGAAGCGTATCGCCAGGTTGGGGTTTTCATCCATGGGGGAGCTCCGCTTCCACCCGGGTGGGCTCTTGCTGGCGCTCGAAGCGCACTGCCAGCTCCTCCAGGGTGGTGATGTGGCTCAGGGGTATGAAGCGTACCTTGCTCCTGGGGCGTAGCGCGTTGAGCAGCGTCTGACGCCGCTCGCCGGCCTGGGTGCCGTCACGGCTGAGCAGCAGTGTGGCCAGGGTACGATTGTCCAGGCGGTAGCAATTCTCGAACTGATGCGTCAGGCGGCACAGCTCCTGTGCCATGGTCCAGAACTGTCGTCGTGGCGTATGCACCAGCATCAGCTCACCGTGCACGCCTTCGCGACGACAGCGTGCGCGCTCACGACGCAGGTCGCTCGTCAGCTGCTGGCGACTCCAGAGTGGCAGGCCTGGCACCAGGCGCATGCGCTGCCGCGAGGGTGATCCTGTCGGCATCAGGTTGCGGTTGTGCGCGAGGCCGAGGAGCATGAGCAGTAGCAGCACCAGGCCCGAGAACAGGGTCTGTTCGATACCCAGCAGATCGGCCAGTCTCCACCAGGACAGGCCCGCCAGGGCGCAGCTCAAGGCCAGTACCCAGCCGGGCTGCGGCAGCATCAGCAGGGCAGGCCATACCCATAGCCACAGGGCATGGCGTTCGGGGTCGACCAGCAGCAGCCCGGCCAGCAGCAGGCCGGGCAGCAGCTGCCAGGGTACCGCGGCGGGGCGGCGATGACTCAGCTCGAGCAGGCTTGCCGTGACCATCAGCCAGGCACCTGCCAGTGCCAGCAAGCTACCGCTGGAGAGCTGTTCCGAGAAAAAGGCCAGCAGGATCAAAAGTAGCGCTGCGGCCCACAGGTTCAGGCGCATCAGCCCGACTTTGTACTTGCTCTGCATGGTGCCTTACTATGGAGTCCGACGTGGTGTCGCGCCAGTATAACGCCCGTAGCGCCGTGTGGCGCCCTGCCCAGGAGAACTTCACTCAGCATGACCGCTCACGCCTCTCATAACGAACGCACCGACAGTGACGTCGGTGATATCGCCACCTACATGACGAACCTCGGCCAGGCGGCTCGAGCCGCTGCCACCCGCATGCGCCGTACCGTGACGGGTGACAAGAACCGTGCCCTGCTGGCGATGGCAGAACAGTTGCAGCATCACCGCAGCGAGGTGATGGCAGCTAATGCCGCCGATCTGGCGCGAGGCCAGGAAAGCGGGCTGGATGCGGCGCTGCTGGATCGTCTGGCCCTGGACGATGCGCGCTTCGATGCCATGCTCGAGGGCTTGCATCAGGTGGCGGCGCTTCCTGATCCCGTCGGTGAGATCGACGCCCTTCGCTCGCGCCCGAGCGGCATCCAGGTCGGCCAGATGCGCGTGCCGCTCGGCGTGATCGGCATCATCTACGAGTCTCGGCCCAACGTGACCCTGGAGGCAGCCAGCCTGTGCCTGAAGTCGGGCAATGCCTGTATCCTTCGTGGGGGCTCCGAGGCGCGCGAGTCCAATGCGGCGATTGCCGCCTGCATTCGCCGCGGATTGCGCGAGGCCGGGTTGCCGGAGGCGACGGTTCAGGTCGTTGCCACCACCGATCGTGCCGCGGTCGGGCAGCTGATCTCGATGCCTGCGTATGTCGATGTGATCATACCGCGTGGGGGCAAGTCCCTGATCGAGCGGATTTCGCGCGAAGCAAAAGTCCCGGTCATCAAGCACCTGGACGGGGTGTGCCACGTCTACGTCGATGCCACTGCCGAACTGGACAAGGCGCTGGCCATCGCCGTCAACGCCAAGACCCAGCGCTACGGCACCTGCAACACCATGGAAACCCTGCTGATCGATGCCCCCGTGGCGGAGGAGCTGTTGCCGCGCCTGGCCAGCGCCTACGCGGAGCATGGTGTCGAGCTGCGGGGCTGCGAGCGCACCCGGGCGATCCTCGACACTATCACTGCCGCCAGCGAAGAGGACTGGCATGCCGAGTACCTGGCGCCGGTGCTGGCAATTCGCGTGGTGGATGGCATCGAAGCGGCCATGGAACATATCGATCGCTATGGTTCGCATCACACCGATGCCATCGTCACCGAGCATTATGGCCTGGCGCGCCGATTCATGGCCGAGGTCGACTCCAGTTCGGTGATGGTCAACGCTTCGACCCGCTTCGCCGATGGCTTCGAGTACGGCCTGGGCGCCGAGATCGGCATTTCCACCGATAAGCTGCACGCCCGCGGGCCGGTCGGTCTCGAAGGCCTGACTACCCGCAAGTACGTGGTTCTGGGCGACGGTCAGGTTCGTCAGTGACTGTCCAGTGCTGCCCGGTGCCGTCCCGGCAAGCGACCAAGCCGCTACAGCCGCCGCGAGTCGCAATGCTGGGCGGCACCTTCGATCCGGTCCACCTGGGGCACCTGCGCAGCGCCGTCGAGCTGAGAGAAGTTCTCGGGTTGGACCGGGTGCACATGGTGCCTGCCAGCATCCCGCCGCTGCGAGATGCGCCGCAGGTAGCGCCGCAGGAGCGCTTGACCCTGCTCGAGCTGGGCATCGGTGATACGCCAGGGCTCGTGGCCGATGGCCGCGAGCTCGAGCGCGACGGCCCCTCCTTCACTGCCGATACCCTGGCCGGCTTGCGTGAAGAGTATGGCTCTCAGGCACGACTGGTGATGGCGTTGGGGCACGATGCCTTCCTGCGCCTGGCAGACTGGCATACGCCTCAACGCCTTTTTTCGCTGGCCCACCTGGTCGTCATCGACCGTCCCGACCACGATTGTCCTCTTTCACCTGCATTGAGCGAACTGATTGCCGGGAGGGAGGTCGATAGTCCTGAGGCATTGATGCAGCGCCCTGCGGGTCGCCTGTTGCGCCTGGCGCTCCCCACCCGGCTGGCCCTCTCGGCGACGGCGATACGCGAGCGGCTGGCTGCGGGCCGCAGCATACGCTACCTGCTGCCTGAAGCCGTTGAGCGAAGAATCATGGCCAAATCGCTTTACCAGCAGATTTGAACGCTGCCAGCGATGGCTCAAGACGCTACAATGGCGGCGTCCAAGACTTCCCGTTGATGAGGGGCTATGCATAACGATTCGCTCAAGACCCTGGTAGTAGATGCACTGGAGGACCTCAAGGCCAAGGATATCGCGCTGCTGGATGTCTCCCGGCTGACGAGCGTCACTGACCTGATGATCGTGGCCAGCGGGACCTCCACGCGTCACGTGGCGGCACTTGCCGAGCATGTGGTCGAACAGGCCAAGGCCAGGGGGAACCAGCCCCTGGGGGTGGAGGGGCAGAGCGGTTCCGACTGGGTCCTGGTCGATCTCGGGGATCTCGTGGTCCATGTCATGTTGCCCGAGACGCGAACACTCTACGACCTGGAGCGACTCTGGGCCGACCTGCCCAGCGATGGCGAGCAGCAGCAGGAGCACGGGAGCGCATGAGGGTTCGCCTGCTGGCGGTCGGTACCCGTATGCCCGCCTGGGTCAACGAGGGGGTCGAGGAGTATCGCAAGCGCCTGCCGCGTGACTTCAGTCTGGAAATCGAGGAGATCGCCCCGGGGCAGCGTGGCAAGAATACCGGCCCGGCAAAGGCGGTCGCCCTCGAGGCCAAGCGCATCCGCGAGCGGCTTCGCGGCGATGAATTGACGGTCGCTCTCGAGGTCGAGGGTCGGCCCTGGAGCACCCGGCGCCTTGCCGAGCAGGCTGAGAGCTGGCGCCATGAAGGGCGTGACGTGGTGCTGCTGGTAGGCGGCCCCGATGGCCTGGCGCCCGAGCTCTCCTCGGCAGCAGACCGACGCTGGTCGCTGTCACCGCTCACGCTGCCGCACCCGCTGGTCAGGGTGGTCGTGGCAGAGCAGCTCTACCGCGCCTGGACCCTGATGGTAGGCCACCCCTACCACCGCTGAGCGTCGGTTTACCTAGAACACTGAGTCGAGATCATTTGCCGGCATGCGCGAGCGCCGAGATACCCTCAAGAATCCCGAGCAGGAGCTGCGCATCTTTCGAGTGCGCGCCATGCTGGCTGCACTGACGATCCTGATACTGGCCGGGCTGCTGTCCGGGCGGCTGGTCTACCTGCAGGTGGTGCAGCATGAGGTCTACAGCACCCGTTCGGAAAAGAACCGGGTGAGGGTGGAGCCGCTGCCGCCTACCCGCGGCTTGATCTATGATCGCAACGGCGTCCTGCTGGCCGAGAACCGCCCAACCTACAACCTGACCCTGATCCGCGAACGGGCCGGCAATCTCGATGCCACGCTGGACCGGCTGCAGGAGCTGCTCGAGCTCAGCGCGGAAGAGGCGGAAGGCTTCCGCATCCGCGCCCGCCAGCCCCAGCGGCCGTTCCAGCCTGCGCTGCTGATGAGCGATCTCGACGAGACGCAAATCGCCCGGCTGGCGGTCAACCGGCATCGCTTGCCGGGGGTCGAGGTCGAAGCCCAACTGCTGCGCTACTACCCCGACTCCCGGATCATGGCGCACGCCCTGGGCTACGTGGGCCGCATCAATGCGGAAGAGATGAGAACGCTCGATCCAGGTCGCTATGCTGGCACTCATTTCATCGGCAAGACCGGCGTCGAGCGTTACTACGAGGATGTGCTGCACGGGCAGGCCGGGCTGCGCCAGGTGGAAACCAACGCCCGGGGTCGCGTCCTGCGCGAGTTGGGGCGCACCGATCCGGTGCCGGGACAGAACCTCGCCCTGACACTCGATAGAGAGCTGCAGAAGCTGGCCTATGATCTGCTCGATGGTCGGCGCGGCTCCATTGTGGCCATCGTTCCCCAGACGGGTGAAATTCTGGCCATGGTTTCCGCTCCCGGGTTCGACAGCAACCAGTTCGTGACCGGGATTGATTTCGCCTCCTACCGCGCGCTGCAGGAGGACATCGACCTGCCGCTGTTCAACCGCGCCATTCGCGGCCAGTATCCGCCGGGCTCCACGATCAAGCCCTTTCTCGCCCTGGCCGGCCTGGTGGAAGGAGTGATTACTCCGGACAAGACGATCAATGACCCCGGCTTTTACCAGCTGCCCAACGATAGCCGCCGCTACCGCAACTGGCTGCGCTGGGGGCACGGCCGCGTGGACATGGAGCGTTCCATTGCGGTATCGAACAATACCTATTACTACTCCCTTGCCCATGAAATGGGCATAGACCGCCTGCACGAGCATATGACTGCCTTCGGCTTCGGTCAGCGGGTTGGACATGATGTGTTCGGCGAGAGCGGGGCGCTGATGCCGTCACGCGACTGGAAACGCGCCCGTTTCAACCAGCCATGGTATCCCGGCGAGACGCTTTCGGTGGGCATTGGCCAGGGGTACTGGCAGGTCACGCCGCTGCAGCTGGCAACCGCCACCGCTGTGCTTGCCAATCGCGGCCAGTGGGTCAAGCCTCGCCTGGCCAGCCTGATCGGCGATGAGCCGGTAGAGTCGGAGCTGCCGGACACCCCCGGCAATATCCACGTCCAGAACGATGTCTGGTGGGACCGGGTCTTCTCCGGTATGGAAAAGGTGCTCACTGGGAGCGAGGGGACGGCCAGGCGCACCGGGGTGGGGCTCGAGTATCGCATGGCGGGCAAGTCGGGCACTGCCCAGGTGTTCTCCCTGGGCCAGGATCAGCGCTACAACGCCGAGGAGCTAGCCGAGCGCCTGCGTGATCACGCGCTGTTCATGGCTTTTGCCCCGCTGGAGGATCCCCAGATTGCCGTTTCGGTCATCGTCGAGAATGCTGGCGGCGGCAGCACCCATGCTGCCCACCTTGCACGCGCCATGACCGATGCCTGGCTGCTTGAAGAGGAGGCGCCCGATGCCGATGAAATCCGCGAGGCGATGGACAGCGACGACAGTGTCGTGGCGGGGAACTGAACCATGGCTCTGATGGCGTTGACGAAGGGGCTGCGGGCCCGACCGGTCAAGGCGCCGGAAAGCGGGATCTCGCGACGCAAGAGCCTGTGGGAGCGAACGCATCTCGATCCCTGGCTGCTGCTGCTGCTGCTGGTGCTGATGGTATCCGGTCTGGCAGTGCTGTTCAGCGCCAGCGGCCAGCGCATCGAAGTGGTCATGGCCCAGGGAACCCGTTTCCTGGTCGGCGTCGTGGTAATGCTGGTGCTGGCGCAGGTTCAGCCTGTCACGCTGCTGCGTTGGGCGGCGCTGGTCTATGGCGTAGGCCTGCTGATGTTGGTGGCTGTCGAG
Organism: Billgrantia kenyensis; assembly: GCF_013697085.1. Lineage (GTDB taxonomy): Bacteria > Pseudomonadota > Gammaproteobacteria > Pseudomonadales > Halomonadaceae > Halomonas > Halomonas kenyensis. The sequence continues at coordinate 50,733 of NZ_JACEFT010000006.1, read as the reverse complement.
CTGGTGGGTGATGTCGGCATGGGCGCAAAGCGCTGGCTGGTGATCCCGGGGGTGGTACGCTTCCAGCCTTCCGAACTGATGAAGCTGGCCATGCCGCTGATGCTGGCCGCGTGGCTGAGTCGTCGCCAGCTGCCTCCGCGATGGAAGGACATCATCGTCTGCGGTGTGCTGCTCGGCCTGCCGGTCATGCTCATCGCCAAGCAGCCCGACCTGGGAACATCGCTGCTGGTCGCCTGCGCCGGGGTCTTCGTCGTGCTGCTGGCCGGACTCTCCTGGCGCTTTATCGCCTTTCTCTCGGTAGCCGCCGCCTCGGCGCTGCCGCTGCTGTGGATGAACCTCCATAACTACCAGCGCCAGCGCGTACTGACCTTTCTCAATCCGGAGAGCGACCCGCTTGGTGCCGGCTGGAACATCATTCAGTCGACCACCGCCATTGGCAGCGGGGGCACGTGGGGCAAGGGTTGGCTCCAAGGCACCCAGTCGCAGCTCGAATTCCTGCCCGAGCGGCATACCGATTTCATCGTTGCCGTCCTGGGCGAGGAGTTCGGCCTGGTGGGGATGCTGCTTATCCTCATCCTCTATCTGCTGATCGTGCTGCGCGGACTGTGGCTGGCGATGGCCGCGCATGAAACTTTCGGGCGGCTGCTCGGGGGGAGCATCATCCTGACCTTCTTCATTTATGTCTTCGTCAACGTGGGGATGGTCAGCGGTATCCTGCCAGTGGTAGGCGTTCCGCTACCGTTGGTGAGCTATGGGGGGACCTCCAGCGTGACCTTGCTGGCGGGATTCGGTATTCTCATGTCCATTCATGGACACCGTCGCCTGCTGCCGCGTTAGCCGGCCAGCGGCATGGGTTCGAGCGACTAGGCCCCGGTCAGGGAGTGGCACAAGCATGACGCCATTGTGGAAAAGCAAGGGGGCTGCCGCGTTGGCGGCAACGTTCCTTGGATTAGTGACAGCGCCACTGTATGCGGCGGACTTTGCCCCGACTCAGCATGAAGGGGCCAGGCAGATGGTCAGCGAACTCAGCGAGCAAGGCATCGATCGCGACTGGCTGGAGGCGGCACTCAACGATGCCGTATTCCAACAGGGCGTGCTCGACGCCATGGAGGGTGCCGCGGAAAGACGCCTGCGCTGGGATGAGTACCGTGAGATATTCCTGCAGCCGGAGCGCATCCAGCGTGGTGCCGCCTTCATCGAGGCCCATGAGGAGGCCTTCCAGCGCGCCGAGGAGGAGTACGGCGTGCCTGCGGAGATGATCGCCGCCATCATCGGTGTCGAAACCAGCTATGGGCGCTTTACCGGGCGCCACCGGGTGCTCGACTCCCTGGCCACGCTGGCCTTTCACCACCCGGTACGCGGTAACTTCTTTCGCGGCGAGCTGGCGGCCTTTCTCGAGATTACTCACGAGCAGCAGGTGGAACCCGGTAGCCTGAAGGGGTCCTATGCCGGTGCCATGGGCTACCCACAGTTCATTCCCACCAGCTATCGTGCCTATGCGGTGGACTTCGACGGTGATGGGCAGCGCAATCTCTGGACCAACCCGATCGATGCCATCGGCAGCGTAGGCAACTACTTCGCCGTGCATGGCTGGCGCCCTGGCGAGCCGATCTATGCCGAGGCGGAAGGTCCTGCGGAGCCTCCCGGAGAGATCGACTTCAACCGCACCCAGCCTCCCTATGCCGAGCTGGCGGACCTGGAGCGGGCCGGCATCTCGCCCGAGAGCGCTGACGAGGAGGACGCCGCAGTGATCCCCCTGGCGCTGGAAACCAGCGACAGCGATTGGCGCTATCGTCTGGGCCACCACAATTTCTACGTCATCACCCGCTACAACCATAGCCATCTCTATGCCATGGCCGTGACCGAGCTGGCCGAAGAGATTGCGGCGATGCGCGAGCTAGGGGTTGTCACGCTGTCCTCGGCGTTGGATGCCCAGCCGGAGGACATGCCGTGAAGATCGGGTGGGCAATACTGGTCGTGACGACGCTGCTGGCGGGCTGCGCCGGGAGCGGCTCGAAAACTCCGGCCCAGCGAGATGACACCGTCAAGGCAACGGCTGTCGTCCCGGCAAGCGGCGAGCGCTACGCCATGAGCGGCGATGCCTATCCCATGACCCCCCCCGATGTCAGTCAGGTGCCGGACGCCGTGCCGCGGATCGAGCCACTTTCTCGCGGGGGCAACCGGTCGACCTACGAGGTCTGGGGCAAGACTTACAACGTGCTGCCGGACGCCCGCGGCTACGCGCGGCAGGGTACCGCCTCATGGTATGGCGAGAAGTTCCATGGCTATGCCACCTCCAACGGCGAAATCTATGACATGTTCAAGATGACTGCCGCGCACCGTTCGCTGCCGCTGCCCACCTACGCCCGGGTCACGAGCCTGGACAACGGTCGCTCGGTCATCGTGCGGGTCAACGATCGCGGGCCTTTCCACAATGATAGGGAAATCGATCTTTCCTATGCTGCTGCTGCGCGGCTCGACATACTGGAGCGTGGCACCGGCCGGGTCAAAGTCGAAGCGATCGATGCAGAGGCCTGGTTGGCGGAAAATGCCGGTAACGCAGCGAACGGTGAAACCGTCGCCGCTGTCCAACCTGCGGCCGGAACGGAGGTTGGCCAGGACGAGGGTGGCCGGGACGAGGCGGTGCAGGAGGTGGCTTTGGCAGCCTCGAATGATGCCGCGGCCTCGACCAATGGCTCCCGCAGCTCCGGCGAAGGGGCCGCGCCGATCTATCTGCAGATCGCGGCGCTGGGCTCGGCTGACAGTGCCAGGGCGCTCAAGGCACGCCTGGAAAACGAGCTGTCGCATCCCGTGCGGGTCGCGGATGCCACCGGTATGTACCGTGTACAGGTCGGTCCCCTGGCCGATGCCGGGAAGATCGAACCCGTGCGTACTGAATTGAGGCGGGCCGGTTTCGATCAAGCCTTTATTGTCAACGGCGCCGAGTGATCAGCGTCTTTATCCTTTGACCTTTCTTGACGACGTAGCGATGAGATCCATGCCCATGCGAGTGCTGTTTTCCCGTTTCCGTTCGCGACTTCTGATCCTGGCACTGCTGTGCCTGACGCTGGTCGTTTCGCAGGCTCTGGCCCAGGCGGTGCCCCAGCCACAGACGATGATTCCGGCCCCGCCGCAGATCGCGGCGAAATCGTGGATCCTGATGGATGCCGACAGTGGCCGGGTGCTGGTCGAGCACAATGCCGATGAACGCTTGCCACCGGCAAGCCTGACCAAGCTGATGACCGCCTATCTCGTCGAGCGGGAACTGGATCGTGGCAACATCAGCCTCGACGACAAGGTTCGCGTCAGTGAAAACGCCTGGCGTACCGGCGGCTCCAAGATGTTCATCGAGGTCAACACCGAGGTGTCGATCCGCGACCTGCTCTACGGCATCATCATCTCGTCGGGTAACGACGCCAGCGTGGCCGTGGCCGAGCACCTGGCAGGAGGGGAGGCGCCCTTTGCCGACCTCATGAACCAGCACGCCACGCGCCTGGGGCTGCATAACACCAGCTTTGCCAATTCCACCGGACTGCCGCATCCCGAGCAGTACTCCACGGCCCGCGACATGGCGCTGCTCTCGCAATACATCATCAACGACTATCCCGAGCACTACGCGGTCTATGCCGAGAGGTACTTCACATACAACGACATCCGCCAGCCGAACCGCAACCGGCTGCTGTGGCGCGACCCTACCGTCGATGGGCTCAAGACCGGCTGGACCACGGAGGCGGGCTATGGTCTGGTGGCGTCGGCCAAGCGTGACGACATGCGTCTCATCTCGGTGGTGATGGGCACCAGCTCGGAAGAGTCGCGCGCGCAGGAAACCCAGAAGCTGCTCAGCTACGGTTTTCGCTACTACGAGACCCTGAAGCTCTACGACCAGGGTGCCGTGCTCAACTCGCCGCGCATCTGGGGAGGCGAGAAGAACGAACTGCGCGTTGGCGTCGACAGCGACGTGGCGATGACGCTGCCGCGGGCGCGTAATGAGGAGCTCAGCGCGCGTCTCGACATTCGCGATGACCTCACTGCGCCGGTCAGCCTCGGCGATCGGGTAGGGACCCTGGAGGTTCGCCTGGGTGAGGAGGTCGTGGGGGAGCACCCCCTGGTGGCGCTCGAGTCGATCGAGGAAGGGGGGCTGTTCAAGCGCCTGTTCGATCAGGTGCGTCGCTTCTTCAGCAACCTGGTGGGCGGGTGGTTCTAGCCCGCCTTGGTTGCCGTCAGGTAGTTGAGTAAAATGGTCGGGAACTGCCCGAATCGAAGAGAGCCATGTCAGACGATAAGCTACGCGACCTCCGTCAGCCGGCCCAGGCGGCGGCGCCGAAGATCGACTTCCCCTGCGACTACCCGATCAAGGTGGTGGGTGACGCCAGCGAGGACTTCACCGCCGTGGTCTGCCAGGTGGTGTCACGGCACGATCCCGGCTTCGATGCGACTGCCATCGAAGTGGTGGAGAGTCGTACGGCGCGCTTTCTGTCGGTGCGCCTGACCCTGCGCGCCACCGGCGAGCCCCAGCTCAAGGCACTGTTCAGCGAGCTCAAGGCCACCGGCCGTGTACACATGGTCGTGTGATGGCCGCGCCTCAGCAGCAAGGCCGCGGCGAGCCGATCGTGCTATATCGCCTGGGGCGCCGGCCCTACCTGCCGGTATGGCAGGCCATGCGCGACCTGACCGATACCCGCGACGCTTCCACTCCCGACCAGTTTTGGCTGGTCGAGCACGAGCCGGTGTTCACCCAGGGGCAGGCGGGCAAGCCCGAGCACCTGCTGATGCCCGGCGATATCCCCGTGGTCCAGACTGACAGAGGCGGGCAGGTGACCTATCACGGGCCGGGGCAGGTCGTGCTCTATCCGCTGCTCGATGTGCGTCGCAACCGGCTTGGCGTACGTGACCTGGTCAGCGCGTTGGAGCATGCCGTGATTGCCGTGCTGGCGGACTATGGGGTGAAAGCCCGGGCGCGGCCCGACGCTCCCGGTGTCTACGTGGGCGAGGCCAAGATCGCTTCGCTGGGCCTGCGCATTCGGCGCGGCTCGAGCTATCACGGGGTGGCCCTCAACGTCGACGCCGACCTTGCCCCGTTCCAGCGCATCAACCCCTGCGGCTATGCCGGCATGGCCATGACCCGCCTCGCCGACCTGGTTGAGACTCCGCCCGGCGTCGAGGAGGTCGGCACCGCGCTCGCCAGACAGCTGGCCGGCCAGCTCGGGCGGGCGCTGCTGGCATCGAACGACATGCCGGCCGGCCCCGGTGCCGTGCACTCCGCCTGAAGCGACGGCGTGCCACAATCGCAGAAGGCGACCCGCGGGTCGCCTTCTGCGTCTCATGCTCCGGGCCTTTGCGGTTCTCAGCCCACGTTGATGGCCTGAATGCGGTTGGCGTCGGGCTCCTGCCCGGGAACTTCGGCCGGGGCCGCGAGGCCCAGGTTGTTCTTTTCGAACACCCGGTCGGCACGGTAGCTGGAGCGCACCAGGGGGCCGGACGCCACCTCCATGAAGCCTTTCTCCAGTCCCAGGCGCCGGTAGCGCTCGAACTCCTCGGGGCTGACCCAGCGCTCCACCGGCAGGTGGTTGCGGGTGGGGCGCAGGTACTGGCCGAGGGTGACGATGTCGACATCGATGGCGCGCAGATCGTCGAAAGTGGCAAGTATCTCCTCGTCGGTCTCGCCCAGGCCCAGCATCAGGCTGGTCTTGGTCAGCACGTCGGGCCGATGGCGCTTGGCGTGGGCCAGTACGTCGAGGGTCTTGCGGTACCCGGCGCGGGGGTCACGCACGTAGTGGGTCAGCCGCTCTACCGTCTCGACGTTCTGGGCGAATACCTCGAGGCCGGAATCCACCACCCGCTCGATGGCGGCCGGATCTGCATCGAAGTCGGGGGTCAGGGCTTCGACGACCACGGCCGGGGTATTCGCCTTGATGGCCTTGATGCAAGCCGCGTAGTGGGCGGCACCGCCGTCGACCAGGTCGTCACGATCCACCGAGGTCAACACCACGTAGCGCAGTCCCATCAGTTCCACTGACTTGGCGGTGTTGGCCGGCTCCTCGCTGTCGAGCCAGCCGCCGGGGTTGCCGGTATCGACGGCGCAGAAGCGACAGGCCCGGGTGCACACCGAGCCCATCAGCATGATGGTCGCGGTACCGTTGCTCCAGCACTCGCCCATGTTGGGGCAGTGGGACTCGGCGCACACGGTGCTCAGGCGATGTTCGTTGACGTTGCGCTTGACCGCCTCGAAGCGGCCGCCGCCGGGTATTTGGGCCCGCAGCCAGTGAGGCTTGCGTCCCGGCTCCGCTCGCTCCTCGGCCTGGTTGCGCTGCTTGATGCCATCCTTGATGGCGGCAAAGCCGTGTTCGGTGCGGAATTTCGCGCCGCTCGGCACACGGTTTGAGGCGTTGTCGCTCATAGGGTGTGAGCCCTCCACTCGGCGCCTGCCAGTGCCATGCATGCACCGCGAAAAAGGTTCGGTCGGGGCGGGCGGCAGGCCATAGGGCTGGCAGGTTGATACGTTAGTCGCAGTGTCCGTAATCTATCATATTCAAGCCGGGCTGGCACAGCGACGCTGTCTCGTGGCAGGAGCAAGTCGCTCAATCGGACGGCATGGGCAAGCAGACCACACCATGGTCGGGTATCGGCTGTGGCGGCGCCTTGAAATGCGCCTCGATCTCGCCCAGCCGTTCGCGCACGAAGCGCAGAAACAGTTCGGTGACCGGTGTGGGGAAGCGGTCCCTGGGATAGACCGTGCACCAGGAGCGGCGCAGGGGGAAACCGGGCAGTGGCAGTTCGGCCAGCAGTCCCGCGCGAAGCTCCAGCCGGACGGCCAGGCGTGGCAGCACCGCCACGCCCAGGTGCGCCATGACACCCTGCTTGATCGCCTCGTTGGTGCCCAGTTCCATGGTATGCTGAAGTGCTACGTCCTGCTCGGCGGCGAGCTGTTCGAAGGCGGTGCGAACCCCGGAACCCGACTCTCGCATCAGCAGATAATGGCGAGCCAGGTCCTCCAGGGTGGGCGCGTTTGCTTCCAGCAGCGGATGGCCGGGCCAGACGATGGGAATCAGCTCATTTTCCAGTACCGGCATGAAGACCAGGTTGTCGTTGTCCTCGGGCACCATGGCCATGATCACCAGGTCGTCCCGCTTGGCCGCCAGGCGCTCCAGCGCCTGGCTGCGATTGCACACCTGAAGCCGGACCTGCACGTTGGGGTAGTGTGCACGAAAGCGGGCGATCAGGTGGGGCACGACATACTGCGCGGTCGACACGGCCGCAAGGTTGAGCTCTCCCGAGATGGTGCCGTCCAGGTCCGACAGGGTCATCTGCAGGCGCGATACCTGGCCGAAGATGGCCTGGGTCGACGCCGCCAGGGCGTCCGCGGCGGGCAGCGCATGCAGTGTCTTTCCGGTGTACTTGAACAGCGGCTGGCCAAGGGCCTGTTCCAACTGGCGAACTTGCGCACTGACGGCTGGTTGGGTCAGGCCCAACTGTTCGGCAGCCCGCGAATAGGACTGCTGGCGATGCACGGCCTGGAAGACCTGCAGCTGGCGAAAGGTCAGGCGGTTGAGCAGCCTTGGCGTCGTCATCGTTGGACCTGCAGAGAGGAAAGGGTGAGGCCCGGCGGGGCCCCTGTCATGCTATCACCGCCGGCACAGCGGGTCATGCCGGCGACCTTGCCTGAGAATCGAGTCAATGCACAGCGTTGATAACGAAGTGCTGCGTCAGCACCGGTGGCGCCGCGTCATGCTGGCCGGCAGCGGCATTGCGGGACTGCGTGCCGGTCAGGCGTGCACAGAACTGGGGCTGGCCTGGTGCGGCCCCGATGGTGTCTCCGGTGAAGCGCTGATGGAGCGAGCCCGGGCGTTGGGCTGTGACGCCGTGCATCCGGGTGAAATGAGTGCCGACGACCAGTGTCGCCTGGCCCGGGCCTGTTCGCGTTCAGGGCTGGCATTCATTGGCCCGAGTGAAGCGTTCATCACAGCCATGTGCGATGCGAGCGCCGCCTGCCAATGGATGCTCGAAGCAGGACTGCCGCTTGGCGAGCCGGAAGCCTGTGCCGCGCGAGTTCACCTGCCGGTACTGGCCGACGAGCGCGGTCAGGCGCTGGCGTTGGTCGAGCATGAATGGCTGGGTGAGGACTTCGCGGTGGCGCCAAGCGAGCGGTTGACGCCAGAGCAACGCGCCTACCTGGGCCAGCTCGCCGTGAAAGGAGCGAAAGCCATTGGCCTGGTCGGCTTGGCAACGCTGAGCTTTACCCTGGCCAATAATCGCCTTGGCTTCGTTGCCATGCGCCCTGGTCTGACGGGCTATGAAGGTCTGGCCGAGGTGCTGAGCGGGCTCGATCTGGCCGTCGAGCAGATTCGCCTGGTGTCCGGCGAGCGGCTCCGGCGCCCCAGGGTCGGGCATATGGGGCATGGTCCGGGGCGTCCAGGCCAGGCGCGCTGGCGTCTGCTGTCGCCCGGCAGTGGTCACCTGGGGGGAGGGCCGGGCGTCAGGCTCGACCAGGCTGCCCGGGAAGCTGGCATGCGGCTGCTGACCTGGGGGCGGGACGAGGCTGAGGCGCAGCGCCGGGAGCGCCGGGCACTGAGAGAATGGTATGGCGAACCTGACCCCTCTGGGGACGATGACAAGATGACTTCGAGTGACTCCTCGGTAACTCCAGATACAAAAAATCGACAAAAACGGCTGCGCTGAACCGGCGCAGGGCGTATTATGCTTGTTGCAGTGCAGCATATATTCTCCGCCTGTCCACGCTCCGAGTGTGGAAGGTCACATTGGAGTCGAACATGAACCCACTGATGCCGACACCGCCCACCGAGGCGCTCAGTTTCCTGGACCCCTTCGGTTTTGGCCGTGCCGCCTTCGACTACTGGCGCGATGCGGTCGAACGCAGTGTGTTGTACATGGACGTAATGCGCGAGCGCGGCAACCAGTACCTCGAGCACATAGAGCAGACCAAGCCCAACGTTCTTGGCTTCGATGCCGAGGTGATGATGGACGGACGCGACCTGCCGCGGCCGGTGAACTACGAGCTGATGCGCATACTGCCCCCGCCCGGGGTGGAGATCGATCCCGAATCGCGTCCCTTCGTGGTGGTTGACCCCCGCGCCGGGCATGGGCCGGGTATCGGCGGCTTCAAGCCCGACAGCGAAATCGGCGTCGCCCTGCGCGCCGGTCACCCCTGCTACTTCATCGGGTTTCTCCCTTATCCCGAGCCGGGGCAGACCGTCGAGGATGTCGTTGAAGCCGAGATCGCGTTTCTGCGCCGGGTGATCGACGAACATCCCGAATGCAGCGAGAAGCCCATGGTGGTGGGCAACTGTCAGGCGGGCTGGCAGGTCATGATGGCGGCGTCGCTCGAGCCCGACTGCTTCGGGCCGATCCTGATTGCCGGTGCGCCTCTCTCCTACTGGGCCGGTGAACGGGGCAAGGCCCCCATGCGCTATACCGGCGGCATGACCGGTGGAAGCTGGATGACGACCTTGGCCAGCGACCTGGGCGACGGCCTGTTCGACGGTGCCCTGCTGGTGCAGAACTTCGAGCGCCTCAATCCCGCCAATACCTGGTGGGACAAGCAGTATCGCCTTTACGCCAACGTCGATAGCGAGGCCGAACGCTATCTCAATTTCGAGCGCTGGTGGGGCGGTCATGTCGTGCTGGGTGGCGAAGAGATCCAGTACATTGTCGATAACCTGTTCGTCGGCAACCGGCTCTCCACGGCCCAGCTGGTGACGTCCGACGGTCGTCGCATCGACCTGCGCAACGTACGCTCCCCGGTGGTGGTGTTCTGTTCCCAGGGCGACGACATTACCCCGCCGCCGCAGGCGCTGGGCTGGGTCAGGGATCTCTATGGTGGGGTCGATGACATCATCGCCAGTGAGCAGACTATCGTTTACTGTGTGCATGACTCTACCGGTCACCTGGGCATCTTTGTCTCGGGCAGCGTGTCGCGCAAGGAGCATGCGGAATTCACCGCGAACATCGACTACATCGATGTGCTGCCGCCTGGGCTCTACGAGACCACGGTCACCAGTGCCAAGGAGCGTGATGATGCCGAGCTGCTCGAGCGCGACTATCTACTCGAATTCAAGGCGCGCTCCATCGAAGGTCTTAATCGCGATGTCCTGAAGCATCGCGTCGATGACGACACGCGCTTTGCCACCGTGGCACGCATCTCGGAGATCAACCTGGGGCTATATCGGCTGTTCGTGCAGCCCTGGATTCGCGCGATGATCACTCCCGAGGCGGCACGCCTCATGCGTCGCCTGCATCCGATTCGGATGGGCTACAAGCTGCACTCCGACCGCAACCCCCTGTCGGTGCCCCTGCCGGTAGTGGCCGACTGGGTGCGTCGGGACCGCCACCCCATCGACGATACCAACCTGCTGAGAAGCCTTGAGCTGGCGGTGTCGCGGCAGATTTCGCAAGGCCTGGATGCCTGGCGCGCAATGCGCGACCAGAGCATCGAGCAACTCTTCCTGGCCGTGTACGGCCAGCCTCTGCTGCAGGCCATGGTGGGACTCGGCGGCGATGCTCACGTTCACCGCAGGCAGCCCGGTAGCGAGCCTGAACACCGCCGCTTCATCGAGCGGCGACAGCAAGAGCTGCGGCGCCATGTGGCCGAGGGCGGTGTGCACGAGGCACTGATGCGTTCGGTGATTCATGTGCTGGGTGGAGCACCAACCACCGACGAACGCAACTTCAAGCGCCTGCGTGCGACGCGCGCCGAACTGGAGCCGGGAAGCAGCCTGTCGGACTTCAAGGATCTGGTGCGGGATCAGTTCTTCATACTCAAGCTGGACCGAGAAGCTGCCCTGGACGCGATACCGCAGCTGCTTGCCGGGGAGTCGGCCGATACCATTCGAGAATCCCTCGAGCATATCGATCATGTGCTCGCCGCCAGCGGTGAACTCTCCGAGGATGCTCGCAGGCGCTACGCGCACATTCAGGAGCTGTTCGGTCAGGCGCTGGAGCGGATTGACCCAGCCGAGAGTCGCGAGGCCCTTGCCAAGCTGCACGAAACGATTGTGACTGGCGCCAAGGCCGAGGCATCGGCCAGGGACGAAATCAATAACCTGCTCGAGGCCGGTAGCACCAAGGCGCCGGTAGCCAAGAGTAGGGCTGATGCGGATGCCAAGGCAGAGGTGACTGCCTCGCCGGCCTCCTCTACGGGAAGCGCAGCGAAGAAAGCCGCCAAGCCGAAAGCGGCCAAGGCAGAAGCCAAGAGTGAGCCCGATGCCTCCTCGGCCTCCAAGCCAGCGAAGCAGGCGCCACGCAAGCCGCGCAAGCGCTGAGCACAAGCCTTCAACGGCGATAGCTGCCATACGCCCCTGTCATGCGACAGGGGCGTCGCATTTCTGCTGTGTGAGGTGTATTGGGCTCGCATGAATTGCCAACTCGCTTGATGCCTTGTTGCTGGAGCTGCTTTACTGCCGCCATGCGGAAGCGACTGGCGTGAAACGGGTGGCTGGGGTAGGGTAAGCGCATTTTTCACCCCGTACGGAATGTCCGCCGAGGACCGGCGGGCCGGAACCGTCAGGTGGGGTAGTGGACCCGCCTTGCAGAAAGTGGAGCACTATGGGCAAGTCATTGGTCATCGTCGAGTCGCCGGCCAAGGCCAAGACGATCAATAAATATCTCGGCAGCGAATTCGTCGTTAAGTCGAGCGTGGGCCACATTCGTGACCTGCCGACGAGCGGCTCGGGCAAGGCAGCCTCCGACCCCAAGGAGCGTGCCCGCCAGGCGGCGGCGACGCGCAAGATGTCGCCTGAGGAGAAAGCCGAGTACAAGAAGCACAAGGCCAAGGAGCAGCTCGTCCGGCGCATGGGTATCGACCCCGAGCATGGCTGGCGAGCCCACTACGAAATCCTGCCCGGCAAGGAAAAGGTAGTCTCCGAGCTGCAGAAGCTTGCCGAGAAGGCCGATGCCGTCTATCTCGCGACCGACCTTGACCGGGAGGGGGAGGCAATCGCCTGGCATCTCAAGGAAACCATCGGCGGTGACGATGAACGCTATCGCCGGGTGGTGTTCAACGAGATCACCAAGAACGCCATAAAGGAGGCCTTCAAGGAGCCGGGCACGCTCAATATCCCCCGCGTCGAGGCTCAGCAGGCACGGCGGTTTCTCGACCGTGTGGTGGGCTTCATGCTCTCGCCCTTGCTGTGGGCCAAGATCGCCCGCGGCCTTTCCGCCGGTCGCGTGCAGTCGGTGGCGGTGCGCCTGATCGTCGAGCGCGAGCGCGAGATTCGTGCTTTCGTGCCTGAGGAATTCTGGGACGTGCATGCCGATCTCGTATCGAGCGAAGGCGAGCCGGTGCGCTTCGAGCTGGTGCGTCAGTATGGCAAGGCATTCCGGCCCACTTCGGAGGCCGAGACCCTCGAGCGCATCCAGCCGCTGCGCCAGGCCTCGTTGGCAATCACTGGGCGCGAAGACAAGCCGACCCGCTCCAAGCCCAATGCGCCCTTCATCACCTCGACCCTGCAGCAGGCTGCCAGCGGGCGCCTCGGCTTCTCGGTGAAGAAGACCATGACCCTGGCCCAGCGCCTCTACGAGGCGGGCTACATCACCTATATGCGTACCGACTCCACCAACCTGTCGCAGGATGCGGTGGCCATGGCGCGCGAGCATATCGAGCAGGAGTACGGCAAGCGCTACCTGCCGGAGTCGCCCAACCGCTATTCGAGCAAGGAGGGCGCCCAGGAGGCACACGAGGCGATTCGCCCCTCGGACGTGAACCGCAAGACCGGCGACCTGGCCGGCATGGAGCGTGATGCCGAGCGGCTCTATGAGCTGATCTGGCGCCAGTTCGTGGCCTGTCAGATGACCCCTGCCGAATATCTCTCCAGTACCCTGACCGTCGAGGCAGAAGGTTTCGAGCTACGTGCCAAGGGGCGGGTACTCAAGTTCGACGGCTATACCCGGGTGATGAAGCCGGCTGGCAAGAGCGATGACCAGGCCTTGCCGGATCTGGCCGAGGGAACGCCGATGCGGCTCGAGGCGCTGGATCCGCAGCAGCACTTTACCAAGCCGCCGGCGCGCTACACCGAGGCGAGCCTGGTCAAGGAGCTGGAGAAGCGCGGTATCGGTCGCCCCTCGACCTACGCCTCAATCATCAGCACCATCCAGGATCGCGGCTACGTCAAGCTGGAGAGCCGCCGCTTTTATGCCGAGAAGCTCGGCGATATCGTCACCGAACGGCTGAAGGAGTCCTTCCCCGACCTGATGGACTACTCCTTCACCGCGAGAATGGAGGACAGCCTCGACGAAGTGGCCGAAGGCGAGCGCAACTGGCGCGAACTGCTCGATGCGTTCTATGCCGAATTCCGCGAAGAGTTGGAGGCCGCCGAGAGTGAGGAGGGCATGCGCCCCAACCAGCCGGTGCCGACCGATATCGACTGCCCCACCTGCGCTCGCAAGATGCAGATCCGCACGGCCTCGACCGGGGTCTTCCTGGGCTGCTCCGGCTATAACTTGCCGCCCAAGGAACGCTGCAAGACCACCATCGACCTGCTGCCCGGCGACGAGGCGGTGCCCGCCGATGCCGGGGAGGAGGCCGAGACCCAGGCGCTGCGCGCGAAGCACCGCTGCCCGAAGTGCGGTACGGCGATGGACAGCTACCTGATCGACGAGAAGCGCAAACTGCATATCTGCGGCAACAGCCCGGACTGTGACGGCTACGAGGTCGAGCACGGCAAGTTCCGTATCAAGGGCTACGAGGGCCCCACCATCGAGTGCGACAAGTGCGGCAGCGAGATGCAGCTCAAGTCCGGCCGCTTCGGCAAGTACTTCGGCTGCACCAACGAGGCCTGCAAGAACACCCGCAAGCTGCTGCGCAGCGGTGAGGTGGCGCCACCCAAGATGGACCCGATACCGATGCCGGAGCTGGCCTGCCAGAAGGTCGACGACCATTACGTATTGCGCGACGGTGCCAGTGGCCTGTTCCTGGCTGCCAGCAAGTTCCCGCGGAATCGCGAGACGCGCCCCCCGCTGGTCAGCGAACTCAAGGCTCATGCCGAGGAGCTTCCCGACAAGTATCGCTACCTGCTCGATGCGCCGAGCCAGGACCCGGATGGCCGCCCGACCCAGATTCGCTACTCGCGCAAGAACAAGGAGCAGTTCGTGATGACCGAGGAAGAGGGCAAGGCAACCGGCTGGCGGGCCAGCTACCATGGTGGAAAATGGCAGGTGGAGGACAAGCGCAAGTGACCCCGCGTGGCCGTACCAACCAGTTGCTCTACCAGGCCGAGCTGTTGCTCGATGTCGCGCCGGGTACTGACGAGCATGCCGAGGCGCGTCGGATGGCCGCCGAGGAGGCCGCGCTGGCGCTTGTCGAGCTGGCGCTCGAGTCGCTATTGCGTGAGGTTACCGAACATGCTCGGCTCGAGCGTCACGACTGGCGCGAGCTGCTGGGCAGGGAGGGGGCCGGCATAGCCGAGCTTCACCGGCTGCGTGAGCTGGCGGCCCGGCCCGAGAGCTGGCTGGGGAGGCTGCTGCAGCGCATCGAGGCCCTGCATGAGAGTACGGGTGTGGCGCGACGCCGAAACGTTGCCCAGCCGGGACTTATCGCCGTGGGCAGCAGCGCGGCGCTTGGCGACGAGATCAGGGCGTGCCTGGAAGACGCCAAGCTTGAAATCGCGGCACTGCGGGAAACCAGTCAGGAGTGGTAGAGAGACGATTGTTGGCAGCATCTTGCCAGATCTTTGGCGTTACTGGCTGGTAACTTTCAAACAGTCGTTTATACTCGGGGCCATCCGCCACCCACCGGGCACCCGATATGAACGCCACCGCATGGACGCGCCTGTTCATCCCCCCTTTGCTGGTCCTGCTGCTGGCATCGGCTCCCGCCGGGGCGGCCGAGCTGGGGCTGGACCCCCGCCTGCTGCCCGGCGGTGAGGCCGACCTGCCCGCCCTGCAGCAGGAACTGAGGCGCCTCGCCGCCGGGCGCACCGCGCCGACACTGGTGCCGGCGCCGCCCGGCGGCGGGGCCCGCCTGCCGGGCCTGGCGCGCTTGGAAACGCCCGCGCTCCTCACCGCCACCGTCCCTTTCGCCCTCGAGCCCCTCGAGGGCGCCTCCCGGGTGCTGCTGATCGGCCCGCCCGGCGTGGTCGGGCCTGCCAGCGAGTCCCTGGCCGCCGAGGCCGATGCCCGTGGCATCGCCCTGGTGCCCCTGACCGTGGAGCCTTCGCGACTGCCCACCGTTGCCGAGTTGGGGGAAGCCGATGTTGCCCTGCTGCTGGCCCTGCCCGAACACGACGCGCCGGCCCAGCGCCGGCTACTAAACAAGCTGGCCGCCGCCGGCGTGCCCGGGGTGGCGCTCACCGACGCTCGACAGGTCGAGCGCGGTGCGCTGCTCTCCTCACCCGGGGCGCTGGATCGCGAAGCCTGGCTGCGCCGCCTGGCGCTGCGGCTGGACGACACGGCCGCCGGGCGCACGCCAGAACCCTTGGAGAGCCGCCCCGCGCTGGACCGCGCCTGGCTCAACCTGGACACCGCCGCGCGCCTCGATTGGTCGCCGAGTTTTACTTTGCTCAGTCAGGCCCGCCTGCTGGGCGAGGCCGGCTCCCCCGATGACAAGCGGCTGGAGCTCGGTCAGGCAGTGGCCCTGGCGCTTGCCGACAATCTGGGCCTTTCCGCTTCCCGTCAGGCGGTCGAGGTAGACGCCCACGAGCGCGATCTGGCGGCGTCGCGCTATCGCCCCAGCCTCTATCTGGAAGCCACTGGGCGGATGATCGACGAAACCCGGGCCCGTGCCGCCCTGGGCCAGGAACCGGAGCACCGGGTCACGGGCGGCGTGGTGCTCGAGCAGCTGCTCTTCTCAGAGCCGGCGCTGGCCGCCATCGCCGTCGCCGGCAGCCGCGATCGCGCCCGACGGGCCGAACTCGAGGTGGAGAGCCTCGACTTGGCCCTGGAGGTGGCGCGGGAGTTCCTCGACCTGCTGCGCCTGGAGGCGAGCCGCGAGGTCCTCGAGGCCGACCTCGAACTCGCCCGCGCCCAGCGCGACCAGGCGGTGCGTGATGAACAAGCCGGCGCCGTGGGGCGGGGCGAGGTGGCGCGCTTCGAGGCGGAGCTCACCCAGGCCCGGGAGCGTCTGGAGCAGGCGGTGGCCGACCGCGAGCGGCTGGCCATTGCCCTGAATCGGCGCCTCGGCCGCGAGCCCGATGCCTCGCTCCTGCCGGTCGAGCCGGACCTGGGCCGCCGGGAATGGCTGGGTGGCGACCCTCGCTTCGATGCGGCGCTCGCCACCCCGGCGAGTCTCGCCGCCTGGCAGCAGCGGCTGGTGGAGCGCGCCCTGCGCGACTCGGCGGAGCTCGCCGCGCTGGGCGAGCTGCGCCGCGCCGCCGAGCGGGAGCTCAGCTCCCGCCGGCGCGCTTTCTGGGTTCCCGAGGTGGGGCTGGAGGCGCGCTATATCAGCGAGTTTTCCCGAAGCGGCGCGGGGGAGCGGGCACCCTGGGAGTCGTCCCATCCCACCGTCCAGGCCGGTGCCGCGGCCCTCGAGGGGGCCGGGGTGGCGCTGCCCGAGACCGGCCGCGACGAGTGGAGCGTCGGCCTTTCGGCGCGGCTGCCGCTTTATGCCGGTGGGCGGCGCAGCATCGAGCGTGATCGGTCCGCGGGGCGTCTGGAGCAGGTGGCACTCGAGGATGCCGAGGCGCGCCTCGGCCTGGAGGCCCGGCTGCGCGCGGCCAGCGTTGAGCTCGCCGCCGCCTGGCGGCGTATCGCCTTGCGCGACGAGGCGCTGGGCCACGCCGAGGAGGCCCTGGCCCTGGCCGAAGCGGGCTGGCGCGAGGGCGCGCTGCCCCAGGTGGCGCTGCTAGATGCCCGCACCAGCGCCCGTCAGGCGGGGCTGGCCGCCGCCGAAGCGCGCTGGCAGGCGCTCCAGGCGCTGGTGCACCTGCAGCGTGCCCTGGGCGTGACACCGGGTCCCATGGTCGCCGAGGCCCGGGACCGACTGCTTGATGGCGTGAATGTTGCGGCGAACAGTGGAGAGAGTCGATGATCATGCGGCATATCGTCCTGCTGGCGGTATTGGTGCTGCTGGTCGGCTGCGCCGACGAGCCGGTCGAGGAGTCGCCGCTGCGCCCGGTGCGTACCCTGATCGTGGAGGCCAGTGGGGTGGCCGGTGAGCGCGAGCTGCCGGGGCGCCTGGAGGCGGCTGCCAACCGACGGATGAGTTTCCGGGTGGCGGGTCAGCTCGAGGCCTTCGAGGTGACGGTGGGGGAGCGGGTGGAAGCCGGCCAGCGCCTGGCCCGCCTTGAGGCCACCGACCTGCGCCTGCAGCGCGACCGTGCCCGTTCGGCCCTGGCCGGCAGCCAGGCGGCGGCGGCCAACGCCGAGGCTGAATGGCAGCGCGCCCGTCGCCTCTATGAGGCGGGCAGCGTCCCGGCGCGCGACCTCGACGCGGCCCGTGCCCAGGTGGAGGCATCCCGGGCCCAGCGGGACGGCGCCCGGGACGCCCTGGCCCTGGCCGAGCGCCAGCTGGGCTTTGCCCACTTGGAGGCCCCCGGCGATTGCCGAGTGGCGAATCGACCGGTGGAGGCCGGCGAGAACGTCGGTGCCGGCCAGCCGGTGCTGGTGCTCGCCTGCGGGGATGAGCTTGAGGTGCGCGCCGCGCTCTCCGAGGACCTGCTGGGCACGCTGGTGGCGGGGGCACCGGTTGGCGTGCGCCTGCCGCTTGCCGACCTCACCCTGGCCGGCGAAGTGACCGAGATCGGCCTGCCGGTGGATCCCCGCCAGGCCACCTGGCCGCTGCGGGTTCGGCTGCTCGGTCTGACAGAGGAGGTGCGTGATCGGCTGCGCCCCGGCATGGCGGCGGAGCTGACGCTCCCGCTGGGCGGCCCGGGAAGCGGCATCTGGGTGCCCATGGTGGCGGTGCAGCGGGATATCGATGGCCATTTCGTTTACGTGGCGGAAGAGAAGGTGGCCGAGCCGGCAGAGGGCGATACCAGCCATGGCAACAGAAGCCGCGAGGCGAGGGTGGTGCGCCAGGCGGTGACCCTGGGCGGGCGCCACGGCGAGCGCCTGGAGGTGCTGGCGGGGCTCGAGCCGGGCCAGCAGCTGATCGTGGCGGGAATGAGCCGGCTCCACGACGGCATGCGGGTGCGCCTCATCGATGACCGTCGCGCCGATGGGGAGGGCGCGCCGTGACCCTCACCGAAGCCGCGCTGCGCTACAACCGGGTGACCATCGCCGGGCTGCTGGTGGTGCTGCTGGGGGCGGTGATCAGCTACCTCTCCATTTCCCGGGCCGAGGACCCGGCGGTGACGGTGCGGGTGGCCCAGGTGGTCACCTATCTGCCCGGCGCGACCCCGGAGCGGGTCGAGCAGCTGGTCAGCGACCCGCTGGAGACCGCCATCATGGAGATGCCCGAGCTGGACTTCGTCGAGAGCACCTCCCGGGCCGGGGTCTCCATCATCCGGGTCGAGCTGCGTCCGGACGTCAAGGATGTCCAGGCGGGCTGGGACAAGCTGCGCCGCAAGGTGGGCGATGCCCGAGGAAAGCTCCCCGACGAGGCCCAGGCGCCCATCATCAACGACGAGTTCGGCGACGTCTTCGGCATCATGCTCTCGCTGACCGGCGAAGGGTATGAGCAGGCGGAGCTCAAGGAGGTCGCCGACGACGTCCGCGACCGGCTCTTGAGGCTCGACGACGTGGCCAAGGTCAACGTCCACGGCTTTGCCGAGGAGCGCATCTTTCTGGAGTACCGCGAGGCGCGCCTGGCCGAGCTGGGGGTCTCTCCCCAGGGGCTTGCCCAGCTGCTCGCGGCTCGCAACATCGTGCTGCCCGGCGGGGCGATCCGCAGCGGCGACGAGCGGATGATCCTCGAGCCCACCGGCAACTTCACTCACATCGACGACATCCGCCGGGCACTGCTACCGCTGCCCGACGGTAGCCTGGTGCCTCTGGGCTCGCTGATGGAGGTGCGCCACGGCTACGCCGAGCCGCCCATGACCCGCTACCACGCCAATGGCGTCCAGGGGCTCGCCATCGCCGTTGCCATGCGCGAGGGGGGCAACATCCTCGACCTGGGCGAGCAGGTAGAGGGCGCCATCGAGCGCCTCGAGCGCGAGCTGCCCGTGGGCCTCGAGTTCGAGGTGCTGGCCAACCAGCCCGACCGGGTCGAGGAGCGCATCAACGAATTCCTGGTCAACCTGCTGCAGGCGGTGGCGCTTGTCTGCCTGGTGATGCTGCTCTTCCTGGGGCTGCGCACCGGGCTGATCGTGGCGAGCCTGGTGCCATCGGCGATACTTGCCTGCCTCGCTTTCATGGGGCTTTTCGACATCGGGCTGGACCAGGTCTCGCTGGGGGCGCTGATCATCGCCCTGGGCATGCTGGTGGACAACGCCATCGTCATGGTGGAGTCGATCCAGGTCTCGGCCCGGGAGGGCAAGAGCGTGCGCCAGGCGGCTCTGGACTCCGCCCGGCAGCTGCGCTTTCCGCTGCTTACCGCCTCGCTCACCACGGCGGCGGCCTTTCTGCCTCAGTTCCTGGCGGTCTCCGACGTGGGGGAGTACACCCGCTCGCTGTTCCAGGTGGTCACCATCACGCTGCTCTCCTCCTGGCTGCTCTCGCTGACCATGATCCCGCTGCTCTGCGTGGCCTTTATCCGGGTCAAGCCGAAAGATGATGGCGCTTCGTCCGAGGGAGAGGAGGGGGGAGTGGCGTGCGACGGTGAAAGCGACCAGAAGGGCAAGACACGCCCGCCGTTATCGGCGCGTATCGCCGAGAGGGTCTACGCTGGATATCGCCGGTTGCTGTTGGACCTGCTGCGCCAACGAGCTCTGACCTTGGTCGCGGTGGCCGGCCTGCTGGGCTTGGCCTGGCTCGGCTTTGGGCCGCTGCCCAAGATATTCTTTCCTCAGGCGGAGCGCACCATCGTCACCGCCGAGCTGCGCCTGCCCTTCTCGGCACCCATCGAGAGCACTCAGGCGGTGGTAGAGGAGGTCGAGGCCTTCCTGGCCGAGGAGCTTGTTGCCGAGCGAGACGAGCAGGGCGACTGGGTGCGTGACGGGGTCGACCGCTGGGGCAGCTTCATTGGCTTCGGCGGCGAGCGCTATATCATCAACCACGCCCCGGAGCCGCCGAGCCCTGAGTATGCCTTTCTGCTGATGCAGACCAACCGCTGGCAGGCGGTAGACGGGGTGATCGAGCGTCTCGACGGCTGGCTCACGGAGCGCTTCCCCGACCTGCAGGCCACCGTGGCGGCCACCAGCTTCGGCCCGCCGGTGACGGTGCCGCTTGCGGTGCGGCTCTCCGGCGACGACGAGGCGACCCTGCGCCGCATCGCCGAGGAGGTGCGCCAGCGGGTGGCCGAGGTGCCGGGGACGCGAAACGTGCGCGACGACTGGGGCGAGTGGATCAAGCGGCTGCGCATCGACGTGGACCCGGCCCGGGCGCTGCGCGCCAGCGTCACCGAGCGCGACGTGGCGCTGAGCCTGCAGACGGCGCTCTCGGGGATGACCGTCGGCACCTTCCGCGACGGCGACACCCTGGTGCCGATCCAACTGCGCAACGAGCGCGGCGAGGCGCGCACCCCCGACGACCTGGAGGGTATCATCGTGCTGCCCGCCGACGGCGGGGTAGGGGTGCCCCTGGCCCAGGTGGCCGAGGTCGAGCTCGACTGGGGGCCGGCGCGCATCCTGCGCCGGGACCGCTTCCGCACCATCTCGGTGGAGGCGGAGCTGGCCCGCGGGGTCACCGCCGCCGGGGTGGCCTCCGAGCTGCGCCCCTGGCTCGAAGCGCAGCAGGCAAGCTGGCCGGAGGGCTATTTCTTCGAGTTCGGCGGTGAGGTGGAGTCGTCGCGTGTCGCGACCGACTCCATCGCCGAGAAACTTCCCATCGGCGCCATGGCGATCCTGCTGCTGCTGGTGGTGCAGTTCAACTCCCTGCGTCGTCCGCTGATCATCCTGGCCACTATCCCAATGTCGCTGATCGGGGTGATCTTCGGCCTGACAATCACTGGCTCCCACTTCGGTATCATGACCTTCCTCGGGGTGGTGTCGCTGGCAGGCATCGTCATCAACAACGCCATCGTGCTGATCGACCGCATCGATCTGGAGCGCGAGCATCTCTCGCCCCAGGAGGCGATCCTCGAGGCGGGGCGGCGGCGCCTGCGCCCGGTGCTGATGTCGACGCTCACCACCAGTGGCGGCTTGCTGCCGCTCTGGCTGGGTGGCGGGCTGCTTTGGGCTCCCATGGCGATCACCATCATCTTCGGACTGCTCGCCGCTGCGCTGATCACCCTGTGCGTGGTGCCGGTGCTCTATTCGTTGCTGATACGGGTGTCGTTCGATGATGCCTGCTATGCGGATGGCGTTGGTAGCGTACAGCACGAGCGTTGATATGCATCAATTTGTCTTTTTGTTGTTTTGGTTAAGCTGTGTAGAGGACACAACGCGACGCTGGGGGATGTGACTATGCGCTTTCATCAAGTCAAGGAACTGGTCGACTGGGCGGCGGATTATCATGCCCGTCTGGCCGACCAATATTCGCGTATGGCCGCCGCGGGGGATAACGAGCGGGTGCGGATGGCACTGGAGTATCTGACCGAGCGAGAGCGGAAGATGCAGAACGACCTGCTGGGCTATCTTGATGATGGCAGCGATCACAGCACCGTACTCGAGACCTGGTTCGATGACCCCAACGATTTCCCGCATGCCCCGGTACTTGAACGTTTGCCGGAAAGCGCCAATGGTGAAAGTGTGCAGAACGTCCTAGCCACAGCGCTGACCACGCACAGGACGCTTCAGGATCTCTATGCGCATCGCGCCGAGCTGTCTGGCGGCAATGACGAGCGGGCCTTCTTCGAGGCGCTCGCATCGGGACATGAGGCGGAAGTGCGGCGGATCGCCCGTGATATGCAACGACTGGAAGATTATTAAGGAGACCCCATGGCCGATCAATTGCTCTCTCCCAA
Organism: Billgrantia kenyensis; assembly: GCF_013697085.1. Lineage (GTDB taxonomy): Bacteria > Pseudomonadota > Gammaproteobacteria > Pseudomonadales > Halomonadaceae > Halomonas > Halomonas kenyensis. Next base: position 28,841 of record NZ_JACEFT010000006.1, on the reverse strand, counting down.
GATGTTGGGCTACTGGACCCGCGACCAGTTGCACGACACCCCGGACGAGTCGGGCTTCTTCTGTGTCTTTCGGGCAGCCAAGGATCCGGAAACCGATGAAATGGATGTCCAGGAGCTGCTCTACGTGGGTGAGCATCGCAGTATCCGCTACGGTCTCGAGCACCACCCGGATCACGACAAGTGGCATGCCTTCATCCAGCCGGGCGAGGAAATCTGGTATGCCGCTGCGCTGGTCGGCCACCCCAACCGTGAGCGCATGACGGCGGCAATGATCAATGCCCACAAGCCCCGCTTCAACAACGACAGCAAGTACCGCGACCATTTCCCGTTCGACGAGACGACCGTTCATATCTACGGCAAGAAGCACAAGCTGCAGAGCGTCTTCACCGTAGCGGATCGCTACGAGAGCGGCAGCTGACAGCGTAGCGCGCTATCTCGCCAGCCCCCGAGCACCCGCCAGGCCTTGCCTGGCGGGTGCTGCCGTTTTCCGACCTCCTCCGACTGCAGCCACGTGAGCTTGGGCTAGACTGCCCCGTAGAACATGACTTGTCACCGAGCGATCAGGGAGGGATCGGCCGTGTCCGAGGAAAGCGAACGCCACCACTTGTTGCCTGCGCTGCTGCCGATGCTCGAGGCCAGCCGGTCCTCCGGTGACAGCCCGCTCGAGGCGCATGCCCTGCTCGACGATGCCGTGCGCGCCCGGGCCACCGATGTGCATCTGGACCCCGAGCCGGATGCCTATCGGATTCGCCTGCGCATCGACGGCCGGATCGTCGAGGCTGTGAAACTCGACGCTGGGCAGGGCTTGCGCCTGGCCAACCAGTTCAAGGTCCTCTCCAGACTCAACCCGGTGCCTGCCGTGGCAACCATGGAGGGAGGGTTCAGCTGGGCCCGAGAGGAGGGCGACGAGGAGATCCACCTGCGTATCACGGCAGTGCACTGCATTGCTGGGGAAAAGCTCGCCATACGCTTCCTGACTCCCCCCTTGGCCTTCGACGACACCGCTGCGTTGGGTATTGGCGAAGAGGGTGCCATGGGCATACGGCGATGGATGGATGCCACCGGCAGCATGCTGCTGGTGGCCGGACCCACGGGCGCCGGCAAGACCACGACGCTGTATACACTGCTCAGCCAACTGCGACTGACCGACAGCCACGTGATTACTCTGGAGAACCCGGTCGAATACAGCATACCCGGGGTCAACCAGATCCAGGTCGATGTCGAGCATGGTCTCGATTTTGCCGGTGGCACCCGCTCCATGCTCAGGCTCGATCCCGACTACGTGCTTATTGGCGAAGTGCGCGACCGAGAATCGGCTCAGGCTGCCTTGAGCGTGACCAGCAGCGGGCGCTCGCTGATGGGCACGCTCCACAGTCGTGACGGCGTTGGGGTGGTCACTTCAATGCGCCAGCTCGGGCTCACGGACAACGAGATCAGCGCCAACCTGGGGCTGGTCATCGCCCAGCGCCTGGTGCGGCGTCTTTGCGCGCACTGCCGAGAGCAGGCACCGCCGGACAGGCGCGACAGGGAGTGGCTGGAAGCGATCGGCTTGGTGCCTCCGCAGCTGGCCTGGAGCGCCAGAGGGTGCCCGCAGTGCGATGGCCTGGGTTATCACGGGCGTATCGGCGTGTTCGAAATATGGCAGCTCAATGCGGGGGATCATGCCCGGATTCTCCGGCATGCCGACGAATCCGAGCTGCGCCGCGGCCTCCACGACCGCGGCGTCAGATTGATGCTGGAGGATGGCCTGGCCAAGGCCGAAGCCGGTATCACCAGCCTGCGGGAGGTTTTCCGCATGGGTGCGATCCTGTCCGCCTGAGCCTGAAGGCAGTCGGTTGCTTCACGGCAGGGTTCAGCGCAGGGCTTCAGGATCCCCCTCGCCGGCCAGCGCCTGCCGTTCCGGCTCGTCGAGCAGCTGCTCGAGCTTCAGCTTCGCCACCTCGCTCACTGCCTCGAGGACATGCGCCCAGGTGGCGCGATTGGCATAAAGCATGCCGAAGACGTCCAGCGTGCCGCCACGATTGCGGTAGCCAAGAAAGCGTGTGCCGCCCCCCGTATCGAGTGGCCTCAGCACGCCGCAAAGCGCTTCGGGGCGGCAGTGGGCGAGAAAGACCCTGGCATGGCAATCGGTCACCAGTTGGCTGAGGCGGCTTTCGCCCAGCGTGGCGTCTGCCTCCCGTTCATCCCTGGCCTCGCGAAGCTTGCCCGGTTCCTGAATCACGAACAGGGAAGTGGGGATGCCTGCCTGCTGCAGGCGTGACTGGGCGCGCTGCATTTCAATCAGCTGGTAAGCGCCGATCGCGAAGAGCTGGATGCGGGCATCCTGTGCTGTAGACAGCGCCAGGATGCCATCCGTGATCAGGTGCTGCGCTTGCTCGGCGCTGAGTACCACCGGCACGGGATTCTTCGGCACCACGGCCACTGCGACACGCCCGCGGCTGGCGTAGAGACGCTGTAGGGCATGCACGGCGCTGGGAGCATCCACCGGAAACAGCGTGGGTGCCACGTCGTCCATCTCGCCGAGCCAGGCTTCGCAGAGGGTTGGGTCCTGATGCGACTGCTCGTTCTTGCCATTCTCCCAGGTATGCGAACTGGCAAGCAGCGGGACCGACAGCCAGCCCGGCTCGCGTCCCGCCTCGCGCTGATGGCGGGCGAAGATGATCTCCTGGCGCATGGCTCCCAGCATCTTGACCGCAAAGGCCTCGTAGGAGGCCACCAGGTTGAGCCCCTGCTTGTTGCCCAGGGCGGCGCTGACCACGGCTTCCTCGTTGAGGGCGGTGATGACCGAGCCGTGAAGCGATTCGGCCACACCCGGTTCGGGGTCGGTCACGCGATGCTTGAGCAGGTCCAGGGTCTGGTTGAGACGGTTGCTGCGCATCTCGTCCGGGTTGCCGACGCGTACCCGCAGTTCAGGATTGGCTTCCACCAAACGGCAAAACATGTCATCGATGGCGGCCATGGGAGAGATGAGCTCGCCCTGGGTGAAGGCGGGTATCTCCGGCATGGAAGGCGTGGGGACAACCGCCGTGGCCAGGTCGTGGTCGCGCTCCTTCGGGCGCTGGCTGGTGGCGTGATCGTTGAGCTGTGCTACGGCTCGGCGCAGCTCTTCCAGGGGAACGTGAAGTGCCGCGGCACCCTCGTTGAATTGCCTGCGAGCCGTTTCATCCAGTGCCGGATTGCCGTCGAGAGGCAAGTTATGAGCCGCGTTGGTGCCGGCCCCGGGGAAGCCGTACCCCTTGACGGTTTCGGCAATGACATAGGGCAGGCGCAGCGGATAGCGGCCGTGCCCCGCTTCGAGGGCGTAGACCTGTTCGGCCAGTTCAGCCTCTGCCGAGAGAATGGCCCAGGCAAAGGCAGCGGGGTCGCGGCCGTCGATGGTCAACGGCGCAAACCCGTTGAGGATGAGGTGCTCCTCGAACCAGTGCGTCCCGCCTGACTGGCTCATGGTCGTACGCTGGTCGATACGACGACCGTTGGCGATCATCACCGGTACCACGGGGCCGCTGTCCTCGGCGCGCCACCAGCGTGGCATCCAGTCACTGCCTCGCTGTTCCTCGAAGGCGCCATCGCTTAGAAAGGCCACAAGATGCTGGTGCGCAAGAGGCATGTGCACATACTGAAGCCCTGCAAAGCCCAGGTAGCCGCCTTCGCTCATGCCACCGGCCGTGTGAGGGTTGACGTGACTGCCGAGCGGAGACGCCGGGTGGCCGGTCGGGTCGACTGCGCAATGATAGAAGTCGTTGACCAGCCGCGTCAGGCCTTCATCGCTCAGGGAGTAGCGCTCATGGTGTGCCGGCCCCATGTTGTCCACCAGCACGTTGATTGCGTCGATGGCTGCTACGCAGTGCCCCTGCCCCATCATCCAGCTGCGGGTCAGCCGTGAGAGGCTGTTGGCCGTCAGGTAGCCGACGTAGGCGGGAACCATGTTCAGTGTGCCGCCGGTATGCCCCTCGGGGCGCTGCTTGAAGTCGGCGGCATCGAGCGGCTTGCCATCCAGCCGCACCCGTTGCCCATAGGTCATGTGGGCAACCAGCCACATGCCCATGTTGGCCAGCCGGTCGGCAGCCATCAGCTTGGTGAGCCACTCCCGCCTGTGCTCGGGCGTATGGGCATGACGCTCCAGCAGGCGAGCGATGCACGCCTGGGTCACCGGACCGTGGGATATCATGCCAAACCCCCTGGCCCAGGCAGCGAAGTCGGGATCGCGCTCGGCGGTTTGCTGCTGAGCATGGCGTGGTGGCATAGGAGGCTCGGTAAACGTAGGCATGCTTCGGCTCCGGGGCAACGATAACAGGAATACTGAAACTTCCAGTGAGCCTAGAGGTAAGCTTGGGACCTGGCCATTGACCGGGATCATGCTGCATCAACGCACCCAGCGGTTACGTTAAGAAAACTGACAGCGGCCTGGCGATACGTTATAAAACTGTCGAACCGATCCGAGCGTGAGGCCACGATGACCGACGTTTCTCGCCGCCGCTTCAGTCAGCTGCTCATGCTGGCGCCCCTCACCCTGGCAGTGGGGCACGAGGCCCAGGCCAACCTGATCGAGACCATGCTGGCTCGCGCCGACCTGCCTCGCCATGGGGGAGAGGTGTGGATTCTCGTCGATGACAGCGATGCCACATTGAGCGTCTACCGCGGGGATCTGCTACTCGAGCGGTTCGCACCGGTCTCGCTGGGCCGCTCGGGGGCCGACACGATGCGCACCTACGGTGGCAACGTGACGCCCAAGGGTGAATTTCGCGTCAACCGCTTCAACTGGGAGAGCCAGTGGCACATTTTCATCGGGCTTGACTATCCTACGCCGGCTCATGCGCGCATGGCTTTGACATCAGGGCTTTACACGGAACAAGATTACGCAGATTATTTCGCCTACTACCGGCGCCACGGTTACCCGCCCCAGCAAACCGTACTGGGGGGGTTCATCGGGATCCATGGTCTCGGTAGAGCGGACCCGGAGGTTCATGCCAGCTATCATTGGACTCAGGGTTGCGTGGCGGTGACCGATGCAGAGATCGAGAGGCTCTCCGAGCTGGTCGACATTGGCACTCGCGTCGTCATCCGCTAAGCTCAAGATACGCAAGGGACGTTTCGAGCTATGGACAAGCGCCGTAGGGTATTATAAAACAGCGTTTGATTCCTGTGCTTGGCAGCAGTCGCTGCTATGAACCTGCATTTGGCAGGAAGCCTGGATCACAGGCAACACCAACGCCGCTGTACTAACCTGTGCAGTACCAAGGAAGAATCAAGGAGAACATCATGACTCTGAAGACCACCCTGAAGCTGACCGCCGCTGCTGCCTCCATGGCTATCCTGGCTGGTTGTGCTACCAATGCCGCTCTGGACGAAGTCCGCCAGACTGCTGAAGCCGCTCAGGCCGACGCTGCAGAAGCTCGCAGCATCGCCACCCAGGCTCAGAACACCGCTAACCAGGCCCAGCGTGACGCCCAGGCGGCTCTGCAGATGTCCGAGCAGAACCGTGAGGAAATGAACCGTATGTTCCAGCGCTCCATGCAGAAGTAATTCTGCCGGGCGTTACATCGCCTTCGGGCGATGGCGGTTCTGCAACGAGAAAACCCCGCTTCGGCGGGGTTTTCTCGTGTGTGGTCCTGGTCACGCGTGAAATCAGCGCAAATAGGCTTCCAGGTCGTTGAAGAGGCCGGAAACCTGGCTGAGCTCGATTTCCGAGAACAGGCCTTCATCGAGCCCTTCGGGCTGGCTTTCCACAGGGGGTGTCGGCTCTTCATCGGCGACTCTGAGCAGCGATACCAGACGGCCATCGGGGTTTTCCACGACCCGGCGGAGCTGGGCATAGTCGACCGGCGGGCGCTCCTCTCCAAAGGCATTGGCCAGCACTTCCATGGCATTGAGAATCGGCTCGAAGGTCCCCTGGTTCTCCTCGAGCAGCGGGAAGGATTGTGCGTAGAGCACGCCATCCGCGGACCAGGCCACCTTGAATGGCTGGTCGATGATATTGACCTGGGTACCGCTGGGAACGCGCTCGTAGAGCGACTCGATGTCCTCCGGGAACATGCGGATACAGCCGCGGCTGGCGCGCATGCCGACCCCGTCGGGCATGTTGGTACCGTGAATCAGATAGCTTGGCAGGCCAAGCAGGATGGCGTGGCGTCCCAGCGGATTGTCGGGGCCTGGTGGAACCACGGCGGGAGGTGGCTCGCCGCGTGCGGCGGCTTCCTCACGCATTGAGCGAGGCGGTGACCAGTGGGGGTCCTTCACCTTGATGGTGGTACGTGTCACGCCAACCGGGGTGGCAAAGCCGTCGCGGCCGACGCTGATGGGGTACGTCTCGACGATGCCGGGACGCGAGTAGTAGTACAGGCGCATCTCGGAAAGGTTGATGACGATGCCCTCGCGCGGTGCGTCCGGGAGGATGTGTTGGGCCGGTATCACCACCTCGCTGCCTGGCTGGGGAGCCCAGATGCTGACGTCGGGATTCGCCATGCGGATCTCTTCGTAGCCGGCGTTATGACGACGGCCGATGTCCAGCAGGGTATCGCCCTCTTCGACGACGACCGTGTAGATCTCGCCGATGACGTTGCCCTCGTCGGGCATGAGGTAATGGCCTCGGGGCAACTCCTCGGCAGAGGGGGAGTCTTCCTCGGCAAGGGCCGACGTCATCAGCAGGACGGCCAGACCGAACAGGACAGCGCCAAGACCGATGCGCCTGGTCAATGTCGGGTTGTTCATCGATTTCTTGATCTCATCTAGTGTCACCTGGTGGTGCCATGGGCCTGCCGCCGGGCGACGGTCATGCGCCTCCGTTCCTGGGGCGCCGGGTTCGTGTCAAGGTTGCGATTGAGACACCTGCGCATAGTATAGCGTTCCCGCACGTTACGGGAGTCCCGGCACCGTGGTGAGCGTCTTTCAAGCCGCTTCGACCTTGCGGTTGAGGGTCTCCAGCAGCTGCTCCAGGGCTTGCATGCGTTGCTCTTCCCCCTCCATGGCGGCTTCGAAGCGCAGGGTGTCGGCGCCATCGAGTCGGTAGCGCTGTGGCTCGGCCTGGATCAGCTTGACCAGCACCAGGGGGTCGACGCGGGTCTGGGCGCCGAAGATGACTCGCCCACGCTCGGCGCCGGCCTCGAGGCGCACGATCCCCAGCCGTTCGGCGCGCTGGCGCAGCCGGGTCTGGCGCATCAGGGTCTTGACCGCTGCCGGCAGCAGTCCGAAACGGTCTACCATCTCCACCTGCAGCTCCTTGAGTTCGGCTTCGTCGGCGGCGCTGGCGATGCGCTTGTACATCACCAGTCGCTGCTGCACGTCAGGCAGGTAGTCGTCGGGAATCAGCGCCGGCAGGTTGAGGCTGACCTCGACGCCTTCGCTCAGCGGCGTCTCGATGTTCGGCGTCTTGCCGGCGCGGATGGCGGCCACGGCACGATCCAGCATCTCCATGTAGAGGGTATAGCCGATGGCTTCCATCTGGCCGCTCTGCTCTTCGCCGAGCAGCTCGCCGGCACCGCGAATCTCCATGTCGTGACTGGCCAGGGTGAAGCCAGCGCCCAGGTCCTCGGCGGCACCGATGGCTTCCAGGCGCTTCACCGCATCCTTGGTCATCGCCCGCGGTGGTGGGGCGAGCAGGTAGGCATAGGCCTGGTGGTGGCTGCGGCCGACGCGCCCGCGCAGCTGGTGCAGCTGGGCCAGGCCAAACTTGTCGGCGCGTTCGATGATGATGGTGTTGGCGCTGGGAACGTCGATTCCCGTCTCGATGATGGTGGAGCACACCAGTACGTTGAAACGCTTGTGGTAGAAGTCCGACATCACCCGCTCCAGTGTCCGCTCGGGGAGCTGGCCGTGGGCCACCGCAACGCGAGCCTCGGGCACCAGGCTGCGGATCGTTTCGGCGGCAGCCTCGATGGTCTTGACTTCGTTGTGCAGGTAGTAGACCTGCCCGCCGCGCAGGACCTCGCGCAGGATTGCCTCCTTGATGATCGACTCGTCGCGCTGCTGGACGAAGGTCTTCACCGAAAGCCGTCGTGCCGGGGGGGTGGCGATGATCGACAGGTCCCGGATGCCGCTCATGGCCATGTTGAGCGTGCGCGGTATCGGCGTGGCGGTCAGGGTGAGGATGTCGACCTCGGCGCGCAGCTCCTTCAGGCGCTCCTTCTGGGACACGCCGAAGCGGTGCTCCTCGTCGATGATCAGCAGGCCCATGTTAGGCAGCTTCATCGATTTGGAAAGCAGCTTGTGGGTGCCGATCACGATGTCGGCCTGGCCGCTCTCGATACGCTTGAGTGATGCCGCCTGGCCCTTGCCGGCAGTGAAGCGCGACACCAGCTCGATCTGCACCGCCGTGTCGGCAAAGCGGTCGCGAAAGTTCTCGTAGTGCTGGCGGGCGAGTAGCGTGGTGGGAACCAGCACCACCACTTGGCGGCCTGAGTGCACGGCGAGGAAAGCCGCGCGCATGGCCACTTCCGTCTTGCCGAAGCCGACGTCACCGCACACCACGCGATCCATGGGGCGGGGTGCTGTCATGTCGCCAATCACGGCAGCGATGGCGGCCCGCTGGTCCGGGGTCTCCTCGAACGGAAAGCTGGCGGAAAAACGGCTGTATTCCTGATCGGGAAGGGTGCAGGCAAATCCCTCGCGAGCTTCCCGGCGGGCATAGACGTCAAGCAGTTCGGCGGCGGTGTCGCGAATCTTTTCCGCTGCCTTGCGCCGCGCCTTGTCCCACTGTTCCGAGCCCAGGCGGTGCAGCGGCGCCAGCTCATCGTCGGCCCCGGCATAGCGCGATATCAGGTGCAGGTTGTCGACCGGCACGTAGAGCTTGGCGCCTTCGGCATACTCCAGGGCGACGAATTCCGCTGCCTGTCCGCCGGCTTCGAGCCGTTCGAGACCGCGATAGCGCCCGACGCCGTGAGTCAGGTGGACCACCGGGGCGCCAGGGCGCAGCTCGGCAAGGTGGCGAATGGCCAGCTCGTCCATGTCGGTGGCTTTTTCTCGGCGACGACTCTGGCGCACTACGTCGCCGAACAGCTCTGTCTCGCTGATCACCGCAAGGTTCGGCCGTTCGAGCCACAGTCCGGCGCTGACGTCGCCCTCGGTGATGGCAAGCGCTGTGTCTTGCTCAAGGAAGCCATCGAAAGTGTCGACGTGGCTGAGGGCTAGCTGCAGGGGGGCGAGGGTCTCTTCCAGCGCCTCGCGGCGACCGCGTGACTCGGCGACGAACAGCACGCGCATGGCATCCTGTTCCTGCAGAAAACGTTCCAGGGCTGCCAGTGGGTGCTTGGCACGCGCGTTTATCGCTACCTCCGGCAGCGCCCGGGCAGCAGCCTGGTCAGCATGAGGCTGGTCGGGGTCGGCCGTCAGCTCGACGCGAGGATGCTGCTTGATGGCGGCGAATATCTCCGCCACCGGAATGAAGGCGCGGTGGGGCGGCAGCAGGGGGCGGGTGGGGTCGACGCCAAGGTTCTCGTAGCGGCTGTCGATGGCGGCCCAGTGATGCTCCCCGGCGGAGTGGATACCGGGCATCAGGGCCACCCGGGTACTATCGGCCAGGTGGTCGAACAGCGTCGCCGTCTCTTCGAAGAACAATGGAAGGTACTGCTCCAGCCCCGGGGCAGGGATGCCCTTGAGCGCATCCACATAGAGCGGGCATTGGCGTGGATCGACATCGAACAGGGTTTCGAACCCTTCGCGGAAGCAGGCGATGGCGCTGCGCGACAGCGAATACTCGTGCGCGGGCAGCAGCTCGACGCGCTCGACCTTGTCCTGGCTGCGCTGGGTATCCGGGTCGAAGCGGCGCAGGGTGTCGATCTCGTCATCGAACAGATCGATGCGCAGGGGGCTGTCGCTGCCCATGGGGTAGAGGTCGATTAGTGCGCCGCGCAGGGCGTACTCGCCGGGCTCGTAGACCGTTTCCACCGCGCGGTAGCCGGCCCGCGACAGGCTCTCGCGGAAGCCTTCGCGATCCAGCCGCATGCCCACCTCGAGGGTAAGCACCCGCCCGGCGATATACTCGGCCGGAGGAAGCCGCTGCATCAGGGTATTGACCGATACCAGCACGATACCGTGTTCGCCATCCTGCAGCCGGCGCAAGGTACGCAGTCGCTCCGAGACGATATCCTGGTGCGGCGAGAAGCTGTCGTAGGGCAGCGTTTCCCAGTCGGGGAAGGGCAGTACCGGCACCCGCGCGAAGAAGTTGAGGTCGCTCTCGAGCCGCTGTGCGCTGGCGGTGTCCGGTGTGATGACCAGCAGTGGTGCATCATCGGCAAGGTGGGCCAGCGACAGCGCCACTGCACTTCCCGGCGGGCTTTGCCAGAAGAGGGTTTCGCGGACCCCGGAGGGGCGGGGTGGATCGAGAAGCGAGAATTTGGACATGGCGTCTGCAGGTATCGTCATTCGTGTGTGCTGGCCATCGTGGCCGTTGGCAACCTTGCTGGGAAGATGCGGCATGAACCGGAGAGCGATCATACCAGCCCGACGTGGTGCTTGTAGTCAAGCCTCGATTTCTGTAATCCCCCTACAGCGCCTGCGACCATCCTGCGATTGCCGGACTGCGGCACGAACGCGATAATACCCATGAACTTTTAATTACTTGGAGAGGCTTCACGTGAGTCAGCAACCCCTCGAGACCGTCTTTCAGGATTGGCATGATAATCAGGCCCTTGCCGAGCAAATGATCCCGTTGATCGGCAGCCTTTATCGTCACAACAACGTGGTCACTACCCTCTATGGGCGCTCGCTGTTCAACCGCTCGGTGATCCGTATCCTGAAGGACCATCGTTTCGTCAGGAAGGTTGAGGGCACCGAACTCTCCGTTCAGGACACCTTGCCGCTGGTCCAGGCCATGACCGAACTCAACCTGGGCCCGGCGCATGTCGACGTGGGCAAGCTGGGCGTGGCCTTCAAGAAGCGCGGCGGTGGCGATGCCAAGGCCTTCCTGCGCGAGGAGCTTGCCGAGATCGTCGATGCCCATGATTCAGGTGGGGACAACGGTCAGTCCAAGGATGTCGTGCTTTACGGCTTCGGTCGCATCGGCCGCCTGCTGGCGCGTGTACTTGTCGAGAAAGCCGGCGGCGGCAACCTGCTGCGCCTGCGTGCCATCGTCGTGCGCGGCCGTGGCGATATCGCCAAGGATCTCGAGAAGCGCGCCAGCCTGCTGCGTCGCGACTCGGTCCACGGCCCCTTCGACGGCACCATCAGCGTCGACTACGAGGCGCGCACCATTACCGCCAACGGCAACGTCATCCAGGTGATCTACGCCGACAAGCCCAGCGACATCGACTATACCGCCTATGGCATCGATAACGCGGTGGTGGTCGACAATACCGGCATCTGGCGCGACGAGGCAGGCCTGGGTCAGCACCTGGAGTGCAAGGGCGTATCCAAGGCGCTGCTCACCGCACCGGGCAAGGGCGACATCAAGAACATCGTGTTCGGCATCAACCATGGCGACATTGCCGCTGACGACAACATTCTCTCGGCGGCTTCGTGTACCACCAACGCCATCGTGCCGGTGCTCAAGGTGCTCAACGATGAGTACGGCATCGAGACCGGCCACGTCGAGACGGTTCACGCCTATACCAACGACCAGAACCTGATCGATAATTACCACAAGGGCGATCGCCGCGGTCGTAGCGCCCCGCTCAACATGGTGCTGACCGAGACCGGTGCGGCGAAGGCGGTGGCCAAGGCCTTGCCGGAGCTGGGCGGCAAGCTCACCGGTAACGCCATTCGCGTGCCGATTCCCAACGTCTCCATGGCGATCCTCAACCTGACCCTGGGTCGCGAAACCGACGCCGAGGCGCTCAACGACTACCTGCGCCGCATGTCGATCGATTCCTCCTATCAGAAGCAGATCGACTATGTCGACTCGCCCGAGGTGGTGTCGTCCGACTTCGTCGGCAACCGCCATGCAGGCATCGTCGATGCCAAGGCCACCATTGCCAACGGCAAGCAGGCGGTGCTCTACGTCTGGTACGACAACGAGTTCGGCTACAGCTGCCAGGTGGTGCGTATCCTGCAGCACATCTCCAACGTGCATTTCCTCAAGCTGCCGCGGGCCCAGGCCTGAGCACTGATGGACCAATCCCGACCCTGGAGGTCGGGAATTTCTGATCTGAGTCATTTTCGTCTCTAGCGGGCCGCTGCCTCTCTGGCACCGGCCCGCCTTGCCCTGGTCCCCGGAAAGGCTTGAAACGAGCGCGTTTCAACGCCAGTTGAACCTTTTCCAAACCAGCCATCGCGCGGCTCCATAGCCGCTTTTGCGACCTTAGGCCGTGTGGCCTTTGGTCGCGCTTGTCTTTATAATGCTGGGGATTTTTTCGGGGTGGTCCGAAGCTCCTTCGGGCCTGACTGGTAACGTACCGACTCAACAAGAATTCGAATCCATTCGAACCCCTTTCCTTCGCATTTCCGATCCATCAACTGGGCGAGACTATGATCGAAGTCAAGAAAGGCCTGGATCTCCCCATCACGGGGACGCCCGAGCCGCGCATCGAGGATGCGCGAGCCGTGCGTCACGTGGCTATCCTGGGCACCGACTACGTCGGCATGAAGCCGACCATGGAGGTCCGGGAAGGGGACAGGGTGAAACTGGGCCAACTCCTCTTCACCGACAAGAAGAACGAAGGCGTTCGCTTCACGGCACCGGCGGCCGGTGAAGTCGTCGCCATCAACCGCGGCGAGAAGCGCAAGCTGCTCTCGGTGGTGATCAAGGTCGACGAGAACGAAGAAGCGGTCAAGTTCTCGGCGCATGGCCGCGACAAGCTCGAGAGCCTCGACCGTCAGCTCGTCGTCGACCAGCTGGTCGAGTCGGGCATGTGGACGGCGCTGCGCACGCGTCCCTTCTCGCGCACACCGGCCATCGACAGCGAGCCGGCCGACATCTTCGTCACCGCCATCGACACCCACCCGCTGTGCGCTGATCCTGCCATCGTCATCAACGACCAGCCCGAGGCGTTCGAGGACGGCCTCAAGGTGCTGGCGCGGCTGACCCAAGGCAAGGTGTATCTGTGCACCGCTCCGGAAGCTCGTATTCCCGGCGGCGATGTCAAAGGGGTGCAAGTGGAAACCTTCGGCGGCCCGCACCCGGCTGGCCTGGTAGGCACGCATATCCACCACCTCTCGCCGGTCGCGCTGCACAAGAAGGTGTGGCACATCGGCTATCAGGATGTGATCGCCTTCGGCAAGCTCTTCGCGCAAGGCAAGTTCGAGACCGCACGGGTAGTGGCACTGGGCGGCCCGCGCGCCGAGAAGCCGCGTCTGCTGCGTACGCGAATCGGTGCCAGCACCGAGGAACTCCTGGCAGGTGAAATCCTCCAACCCGAAGACACCCGGGTGATCTCCGGCTCGGTGTTCTCCGGCTTCACCGCAGAGGGCGGTCTGCGTTACCTGGGCCGCTTCCACAACCAGCTGACGGTGCTCGAGGAAGGCAACAAGCGGGCCTTCATGGGCTGGATGTCGCCGGGCAGCAACCGGCACTCCGTGCTGGGCATCTATCTGTCGAAATTCAAGGGTCTCACCAACTATGCGCCCAACACCTCCACCAACGGTTCCGAGCGAGCCATGGTGCCGGTTGGCGTTTACGAGGAAGTGATGCCGTTGGATATTCTGCCGACCCAGTTGCTACGCTCGCTGATCGTCGGTGACATCGAGGTGGCCATGCAGCTCGGATGCCTGGAGCTGGACGAAGAGGACCTGGCGCTGTGCACCTACGTGTGCCCGGGCAAGTACGAATACGGTCCCATCCTGCGTGACAACCTCACCATGATCGAGAAAGAGGCCTGATGATGGGTATCCGACAGACACTCGACAATCTCGAACCGCATTTCCACAAGGGTGGCAAGTACGAGAAGTGGTATCCGCTCTACGAAGCGGTCGACACCATCTTCTATGCTCCCCCCAGCGTGACCAAGACCACGGCTCACGTGCGCGATGGCGTCGACCTGAAGCGCATCATGATCACCGTGTGGCTGTGTACCTTCCCCGCCATGTTCTTCGGCATGTGGAATGCCGGCTGGATGGCCAACACGGCGATCGCTGACGGCTACGCCTCCTTGGGCGGCTGGCGCGAAGCGGTCGTCATGACCCTGGCTGGCGGTCACGACCCGGGCAGCCTGTGGGCCAACTTCGTGCTCGGCGCGACCTACTTCCTGCCCATCTATCTGGTGACCTTCGCCGTCGGCGGGTTCTGGGAAGTGGTCTTCGCGGTCAAGCGTGGCCATGAGGTCAACGAAGGCTTCTTCGTCACCTCCGTGCTCTATGCCTTGATCCTGCCGGCCACCATCCCGCTGTGGCAGGTGGCACTGGGTATCACCTTCGGCGTGGTGATCGGCAAGGAGATCTTCGGTGGCACCGGCAAGAACTTCCTCAACCCGGCGCTGACCGGCCGTGCCTTCCTCTATTTTGCCTATCCGGCGCAGATCTCAGGCGATGCCGTCTGGGTGGCCGCGGACGGCTTTACCGGCGCAACCCCGCTCTCCATCGCCTTCCAGGAGAGCATGGCCGACCTGACCAGCCAGTACAGCTGGTGGGATGCCTTCATCGGCTTCGTACCGGGCTCGGTAGGGGAGGTGTCGACGCTGGCGATATTCATCGGGGCCGCGATACTACTATGGACCAAGATTGCCTCGTGGCGAATCATGCTCGGGGTATTCCTCGGCATGGTCGCGACCAGTGCACTCTTCAACTTGATCGGTTCCGATACCAACCCGATGTTCGCCATGCCGTGGTACTGGCATCTGGTGATCGGTGGTTTTGCCTTCGGCATGGTGTTCATGGCCACCGATCCGGTATCGGCCTCCATGACCAACCAGGGGCGACTCATCTTCGGCATCCTGATCGGCATCATGACGGTCCTGATTCGCGTGGTGAACCCGGCGTTCCCTGAGGGCATCATGCTGGCCATCCTGTTCGCCAACCTGTTTGCCCCGCTGATCGACCACATCTTTGTTCAGGCCAACATCAAGCGCCGCATGCAGCGCACCGGTGTGCCGGCCGAGGAGACTGCCTGATGGCCCAGAGCAACAACTCCATCAAGAAGATCCTGACGGTGGCGTTCGCACTCTGCATCGTGTGCTCCGTCATCGTCTCCACTGCCGCTGTGGCGCTTCGCCCCATGCAGCAGCTCAACGTGGAGCTCGACCGCAAGACCAACATCCTGCGTGTCGCCAACCTCTATGAGCGTGGCATCGACGTGGAAGCGGCCTTCGCCGAGATCACGCCGCGGGTGGTGGACATGCAGACCGGCGAGTACACCGACCAGTTCGACGCAGAAACCTTCGACCACTTCCAGGCGGCCCGCGACCCGGCCACCGGCCGCACCCTGTCGGGTGATCGTGATATCGCCGGCCTGAGCCGTGTCGAGAACTACGCGACGGTCTACCTGGTCGGCGACCCGGACAACCCCGAGCAGATCATCCTGCCGATTCGCGGTCAGGGCCTGTGGGGGCTGATGCGTGGCTACATGTCCATCGAGGGCGACGGCAACACCATCGTCGGCATCACCTACTACGAGCACAGCGAGACGCCGGGCCTGGGTGCGGAAGTCAACAATCCGCGCTGGCAGGCACAGTGGGAGGGCAAGCAGATCTTCGCTGATGAAGAGAGCATCGCCCCCGCCATTCGCGTGGCCCGCGGCAGCGGCACTGGCGAGCATCAGGTAGATGGCCTCTCGGGTGCTACCCTGACTGCCAACGGTGTCACCAACATGCTGCAGTTCTGGCTGAGCCCGGAAGGCTTCGGTGAGTATCTGGCGAGATTCCGTGCAGGAATCGACCCGGAAGAAGCTCAGGAAGCCGATGTCGAACTCGAAGCTGAAGCTTAAGGAGCGATCATGTCAGCCGTTACTCCCAAGAGCGTTCTCACGACGCCGCTGACGAGGAACAACCCCATCGCCCTGCAGGTGCTTGGCATCTGTTCGGCACTGGCCGTGACCACCAGCATGAGCGTGTCGCTGGTCATGACCCTGGCGGTAATCTTCGTCTGTGCGTTCTCGAACCTGTTCGTCTCGCTGATTCGTCAGCACATTCCTTCGTCCATCCGCATCATCGTGCAGATGACCATCATCGCCTCGCTGGTCATCGTGGTGGATCAGGTGCTCAAGGCGTTCGCCTATGAGATGTCCAAGCAGCTGTCGGTGTTCGTCGGCCTGATCATCACCAACTGCATCATCATGGGCCGCGCCGAAGGCTTCGCCATGCAGAACACCCCGGGGCTGTCGTTCCTGGATGGTGTCGGCAACGGCCTGGGCTACGGCCTGATCCTGATGCTGGTCGGCTTCTTCCGTGAACTGTTCGGTTCAGGCAGCGTGTTCGGCTTCACCGTGCTGGCGCCGGTTCAGGACGGTGGCTGGTACGTTCCCAACGGCCTGATGCTGCTGCCGCCGTCGGCGTTCTTCATCATCGGCCTGCTGATCTGGGTGATTCGCGAGATGCATCCTGAACAGGTCGAGGCCAACGAGTTCAAGATGAAGCACAACACCGAGCCGAAGGAGGCTGTGTAACATGGAGCACTATATTAGCCTTTTCGTCGCCTCGGTCTTCGTCGAGAACCTGGCCCTGGCGTTCTTCCTCGGCATGTGTACCTTCCTGGCGGTATCCAAGAAGGTCTCGGCAGCCTTCGGTCTGGGCATTGCGGTGATCGTGGTGCTGACCATTTCGGTGCCGGTCAACAACGTGATCTACAACGCCTTGCTGGCGGAAGGGGCGCTGACCTGGACCGGTATCGCCGGTGCCGAGAACATCGACCTGTCGTTCCTGGGTCTGCTTTCCTACATCGGCGTCATCGCCGCCCTGGTGCAGATCCTCGAGATGTTCCTCGACAAGTACGTGCCGGTACTCTACAACGCGCTGGGCGTATTCCTGCCGCTGATCACCGTGAACTGCGCCATCCTCGGTGGCGTGCTGTTCATGGTCGAGCGTAACTACAACTTCGGCGAGTCCGTGATCTACGGCTTCGGCTCCGGGGTTGGCTGGGCGCTGGCGATCACCGCCCTGGCGGGGCTGCGCGAGAGGCTCAAGTACAGCGATGTGCCTGGCGGCCTTCAGGGGCTCGGCATTACCTTCATCACCGTGGGTCTGATGTCACTGGGCTTCATGTCCTTCTCCGGCATTCAGCTCTGAGCCAGGGCGCGTTTCCGGCGCTGCGGCGCAGCGCCGGAAAGCAGGTTACTCACAGCAAATAGGAAACCGACATGGTTGCAACATCTGTCATCTTGCTCGGTGTGTTCATGTTCACCCTGATCGTCATCGGTCTGACGCTGGTGATCCTGGCCGCTCGCAGCAAGCTCGTGAGCACCGGCGACGTGACCATTGAGGTCAACGGCGACCCGGAGCACACCATCACTACCCAAGCCGGTGGCAAACTGCTCAACACGCTGGCGGCGAACGGCATCTTCCTCTCCTCGGCCTGCGGCGGCGGCGGCTCCTGCGCCCAGTGCAAGTGCCGTGTGGAAGAGGGTGGCGGTGCCATCCTGCCCACCGAGGAATCCCACTTCACCATGCGCGAGAAGAAGGAGGGCTGGCGTCTCTCCTGCCAGGTGCCGGTGAAGCAGGACATGAAGGTGGAAGTGCCCGAGGAAGTCTTCGGCGTCAAGATGTGGGAGTGCGAGGTCATCTCCAACCCCAACGTCGCCACCTTCATCAAGGAGCTCAACCTCAAGCTGCCCGAGGGCGAAGAGGTCGATTTCCGCGCCGGTGGCTACGTCCAGCTGGTGGCTCCTCCCTACGATATCAAGTTCTCCGACTTCGATATCGAGGAGGAGTATCGTGGCGACTGGGAGAAATTCGATCTGTTCAAGATCTCCCACAAGAACAACGAGGAAGTCATCCGCGCCTACTCCATGGCGAACTATCCGGAAGAGAGGGGCATCCTCAAGTTCAACATCCGTATCGCCACGCCGCCCCCGGGCACCAGTCATCCGCCGGGCCTGATGTCGACCTACGTCTTCAACCTGAAGCCGGGCGACAAGGTCACCGTGATGGGGCCCTTCGGTGAATTCTTCGCCAAGGAGACCGATGCCGAGATGGTCTTCGTCGGCGGTGGTGCGGGGATGGCGCCTATGCGCAGCCACATCTTCGACCAGCTCAAGCGCCTCAAGTCCCAGCGCAAGATCTCCTTCTGGTATGGTGCGCGCTCCTGGCGTGAGACCTTCTACAACGAGGAGTACGACCAGCTGGCGGAGGAGTTCCCCAACTTCCAGTGGCACCTGGCGCTGTCGGACCCGCTGCCCGAGGACAACTGGAACGGCCCGACTGGCTTCATCCACAACGTGTTGTACGAGAATTACCTCAAGGACCATCCGGCTCCGGAGGATTGCGAGTACTACATGTGCGGACCGCCCATGATGAACGCATCCGTCATCAAGATGCTGCTGGATCTGGGTGTCGAGCCCGAAAACATCCTGCTGGATGACTTCGGCGGATGATCCCGCTCGCCCTCGGGCGACTCTCCGGGCTGGCCCATCCTGGGCCGGCCCGGCTCCTTCTCCTGTTATGGGCATCGACCCTGCTCATCGCATGTCGGCCGCAGGCCGATGAGCACATGTTCCAGGGCACGACTCTGGGCACGGGGTACCATATCACCCTGTATGCCAATCTCGATCCGCAACAGATCACTGAGATCGAAGTTGGTATACAAGGTGAATTGGCAATACTCGAAGGCCAGCGCAGCCATTTCCACCGGGCGGCGGCAATGGCGTTTGGACGTTTCTGGGCGGTGCTGCCCACCTCCCTGCAGCATGAGGTCGATCGCTGGTTTCATGCGCTGGCGGTAGATCGTCTGACGCAGTGGTTCGAGGAACATGATCTGGCCCCCTCGGCGGTGATGGTCGAGGTGGGGGGAGTGGTACGTGGTATCGGTGACCCCTCCGGTGGTTACTGGCGTCTATCGCTTGACCAGGCGGGCCTTCCCGCCCCCGACGGCGCACGCTACGTACGCTTGCAGGATGCCGCCCTGGTGCACCGATTCGTGCAGCAGGCGCCAGCGCCTCTGGTCACTCCTGCAGCACCGCTGTCGGTAAGCGTCATCGCCGCGGATGCCAGCCGGGCCATCTATGAGGCCAGCCTGATGATTCATGCCGGGCCCGAAGAAGCCTTGCGTCTGGCCAAGGAGTTGGATAGCGCGGCCAGGGTTGTTGTCAAGACACCACAGGGTATCGAAATTCATCATAGTGCGGCACTCGAGCCTTGGCTCGAGCCATAGCCGCCAGGAGAGACGCAATGACCATTTACCTTGTCGTTCTGGGCTTCATGCTGCTGATCATGGCTGCCATGGCGATTGGCGTGATCATGGGGCGCAAGCCGATCGCCGGCTCCTGTGGTGGCCTCAACAGGCTTGGCCTCAAGGAAGGCTGCGATATCTGTGGAGGCAAGGACGAAGTCTGCGAGGAAGAGAATCGCAAGCGCCAGGCCGGGCAGGTCAGTGCTCGCCGCAGGAGCGACGAGAGTCGCGGTGCGGACCTGGGCTACGACGCCACTCGCCGTTGACGCCAAATCCGGCTCGCCCCACGGGTAGTCAGGCGCGGGCGGGCCGGGTTAGGCGCGGGTGAGGAGGCCGCAAGCCAATATCGACAAGGGAAAGGAGACACAAGAACCCATGGCAGTCCACAACTACGACGTGGTGGTGATCGGCACCGGACCCGCCGGCGAGAGTGCGGCCATCAATGCCGCCAAGCATGGCAAGCGGGTCGCGGTGGTCGAGAAACAGCCGGTGCTCGGAGGCAACTGCACTCACTGGGGCACCATACCCTCCAAGGCACTGCGCCATCAGGTCAAGCAGATCATGCAGTTCAATACCAACCGCATGTTCCGCGACATCGGCGAGCCGCGCTGGTTCTCCTTTCCCAAGGTCATGGAACGCTCCCGCATCACCATCGACCAGCAGGTCGAGATGCGTACCCGCTTCTATGCCCGCAACCGGATTGACCTCTACAGCGGCGTCGCTCGCTTCAAGGACGAACACACCCTGTTGGTACGTGACCGCCAGGATGTGTCGGAAGAGCTGGTAGCGCAAAAGATCGTGATCGCCACGGGCTCGCGCCCCTATCGCCCGGCGGATATCAACTTCCGTCACCCACGCATCTATGACTCGGACACCATTCTCAGCCTGTCGCATACGCCGCGAACGCTGATCATCTTCGGTGCCGGCGTGATCGGCTGCGAATACGCTTCGATCTTTTCCGGTCTTGGCGTCAAGGTCGACCTGATCAACAGCCGCGACAGCCTGCTCTCGTTCCTCGACGACGAGATTTCGGATGCGCTCTCCTACCACCTGCGCAAGCACGGAGTCCTGATCCGCCACAATGAAGAGTATGAGCGGGTCGAAGGGGATGAGTCGGGTGTGGTGCTCTATCTCAAGTCGGGCAAGAAGCTGCGCGCGGATGCCTTCCTTTGGGCCAACGGCCGCACCGGCAACACCGATGAGCTTGGTCTGGAAAACATCGGCATCGAGGCCAACGGCCGCGGTCAGCTGCAGGTCGACGATCACTACCGTACCATCATCCCGCATATCTATGCCGCCGGTGATGTCATCGGCTGGCCAAGCCTGGCGAGTGCGGCCTATGATCAGGGGCTGAACGCCTGTGACGAGCTGCTTGAGCGGGACTACCGCTACGTGAGCGAAGTGCCGACCGGGATCTACACCATCCCCGAGATCAGCTCGTTCGGCCGGACGGAGCGTGAGTTGACCGAAGCCAAGGTGCCCTACGAAGTGGCACAGGCCTTTTTCAAGGATACCGCCCGCGCCCAGATCACCGGCGACACGGTGGGCATGCTCAAGATCCTGTTCCATCAGGACACCCTGGAAATCTACGGCATTCACTGCTTCGGCGACCAGGCCTCCGAGATCGTTCACATCGGCCAGGCGATCATGCAGCAGAAGGGCGAAGCCAACACGCTGAAGTACTTCGTCAACACCACCTTCAACTACCCCACCATGGCCGAGGCCTACCGTGTGGCGGCTCAGAACGGGCTGAACCGGGTCTTCTAGAAAAGGCTATCGATTGTCTGTCCAATACGCCGATCCTTTCAGATCGGCGTATTTTTTTGATGCGTGCAATATCAGAAGAAAGTAGGGCCCTCGCAGGAAATTCAGAGCAATATCATTCTAAGTGTATGGGAAACACCATTCCTCTTGGTGAGTGCTTCCCCAGAAGCGGTGTATGTCCTGTAGGCCAGGTGACTATAACTAGTTGATGTTGTCTCGCGCTCGCTTATTTTTTTATGAAATAAATGCGAATTAAAACCCTTGTGGCGGCTGATATTTATACTTGATAATTTGTAATAATGGTTTTTGTAATTATTTTAGTATTACTAAACTAGTCATTTTTAATAAAATAAAGTTATATTTCTAATTTTGGCGTATGTCGAAACCTCCTTCAGCACATGTTTAAAAAATAAGGATGTCAAACCCGGCCCGGTTTGTTAATTATTGTATGCAGGGTGTTTCCAAAGTTTCCGTCCTAGCTATTCCTGTTGCCATACGGAGACAGGGTTTGGTGGAAATCCTAGAAAGGTGAATCTTGGGAAGTAAGGCTAGGGAGGCGGCCGATAAAACTCCGGGGCGGTAGCGTGGCAAAATTATACGCAACCCAAAGTTACGCTCTGCAAAATTTGGAATTGCCAATGGTTTGCCAGCGCATGCGAGGCACCATGACTGACAGTGGGAAGAGCAGTGGCCTGCTAAACCGATAAAGATGTCCTTACGTGTACTAATCATTTGCACTGGTAATGTATGCCGCAGCCCGGTAGCTGCGGCCTTACTCAGGAAACTCATGCCTGATAGGCAAGTGAGTTCCGCCGGCCTCATGGCCTTGGTAGGGCGCGGAGTCGCCCATCAGGCGCGTTATCTGGCTGAGGCAGACGGCCTTGAAGTGGCCGATCACAAGGCGCGACAGCTTAGTCACCAACTTATCTTGGAGCACGACCTCATCTTGGTGATGAGCGAAAGACAACGCAATGCTATCGGGGAGCGCGCCCCGGAAGCCCTGGGAAAAGTGATGCTTATGGGACACTGGCTAGATGATGAAAAAGGAAAGGAAATACCAGACCCATACAGGCAGAGTGACGAAATGTATATGCACGTACATTTAAAGATAAAAGAAGCTGCAGAAGCATGGGCAAAGATATTGTAAGGCTTGCCGAGTGCGTTAAGGTTGAGAGGATCGATAAATCATATTGGATGTCAGTTTTTTCATTAGCATGAGATTAAAGTAATAAAAAACTATAATGGTAGGAAGAAATATGGGCATCTTACGCAGGAATCTGGCGTGGTATCTGTTCGCTGTCATCAGCCTTTCTGGCTGTGCTTTGGCGCCTGGGGGAAATATTACCTATGATGCCGACCCTCCGGACATCGATCACTTGGTGGATATTCAGGCTATCACACCGGAGTTAGTGTCCCGTTATCGGCGTGAGGTGAATGGTGATATCGCCAGCTTGATGCCGCCACAACTTCGCACAGAGATAGATGAATACGAGTATCTTGTTGGGCGGAGCGACGTCCTGAGTATCACTGTCTACGACCATCCAGAGTTGACGATTCCTGCCGGCGGTGAGCGCAGCGCCGAAGAGGCCGGGCATGTCGTCCAGCGCGATGGCAGCATCTTTTATCCCTATATTGGTCGTGTCCATGTCGAAGGGCGCACGGTAGAAGATATCCGCCGGATCCTTACCAGCCGCCTCTCTCAATACATCTCCGACCCCCAGCTTGAAGTCCGTGTCGCCGGCTACCGGTCGAAGAGGGTCTATATCAGCGGTGCTGTGGGATCTCCCGGCACGCTGCCGGTCACCAACGAGCCCATGACTGTCCTGGATGCTATCAGTGCTGTGGGTGGCGCGAGTGATAGCGCAAACTGGCATCAAGTAGTGCTCAACCGCGATGGTCGCAAGGAAGAGCTCTCTCTTTATGCACTGTTACGACAGGGCGATCAGACCCAGAATCGCCTGCTGAAGGATGGAGATGTCGTGCACGTGCCGACTCTCGAAACCCAAAATGTGGCGGTACTAGGTCAGGTACGTTCTCCCGGTAACCTGACCTTGGGCAACGAAAGGATCACACTGACCGATGCAATTGCCAGGGCAGGAGGGGTGGTGGAAACCGCAGCGCGGCCTTCCGGCATCTTTGTCATCCGCACTCAGCCGGAAGAGAGCGACAAGATTGCTACCGTCTATCAGCTCGATATCAGTAATGCTACGGCGCTGACCATGGGCACTCACTTCCCGCTGCAACCCCAGGATGTGGTCTATGTCACCGCCGCACCAATCGCTCGCTGGAACACTGTGATCAGTCTGCTGCTGCCTTCGGCAATCCTGCCGGGGACCGTAGTCGATGTCTCGTCGGATATTGGCGAACTCTGAACAGGCAGACCTTAGATATGACCCAGATGCCTTCTCTTCCTTCCACACCGCCCAGGAACAATGATATCGACCTGCGTCGGTTCTTTGGAAATTTCTTGCAGTACAAGTGGTGGATTCTGGCCATCACCCTGGTGTTTACGGCGTGGGGGTGGGGCTATGGTCAGCTTTCGATCCCGATCTACCAGGGAGATGCCCTGGTCCAGATCGAGCGACGCGGCACTGTGAACCCTTTGGCGGACGCCATGGGGAGCGAGGGGGATGATAACGCCATGGCTGAAGTGCGCATTCTGAGCTCCCGGATGGTGCTGGGTCAGGTGGTTGATCAGACTGATATCGATACGCTAGTACAGCCCAGGCGGCTCCCACTGATCGGGGAGTACGTTCAGCGCAATGGAATTGAGCGCCCCAATCCTGAAGAGCACCCGGTGATCGGCTGGCTGTTGTCCCGCTTGCCGTTCGACCTGCTGGCATATATGAGCTTCGATGAGGCTGTCTGGGGCCATGAGTGGATTCAGGTCACCGAGTTGGATACCGATGATCGATACCGCAATACGCCCATTACCCTACGAGTGGCCAGTCCACTACAGTATCGACTCTATCTGGGAGAGGAACTGCTCGGGGAGGGCATGGTAGGTCGGTTGGAGGCCTTCATGGACGGAGCCCTCAGTGTCCGAGTGGGAGAGATTCGGGCGCCGGCTCGCAGTGAGTTCGCTCTGACCAAGCTGTCACGTACCGCAGCCATCGGCTCACTGCGATCGCGGCTGGAGGTAATTCCGGACGGTGGGCGTAGCGGTAGCACCGGCATCATCACTCTGCTGCTCAGGGGCGAGGACCGTGCTGAGATAGACAGCTCGCTAAATGCCATCACACGTACCTTCTTGATGCAAAACGTGGAGCGGCAGTCGGAGGAGGCCGACAAGCGGCTGCGTTTCCTCGAAGAGCAGGCTCCGTCCATGCGGGAGACTCTCACCGGAGCGGAGAATCGACTCAACGAATATCGGGTCCAGGCGGGCAGCGTCGATCTCTCGTCCGAGTCATCGAGCCTGGTGTCACGACTGATTGAGTTGGAAGAGCGGCTTAACGAGCTGGAGGTCTCCCAGGAGGAGATGTCCATGCGCTATACCCGCCACCATCCTGCCTATCAGTCGTTGATGCGCCAGCGTACACGATTGCTGGAAGAGCGCGAGAGGCTCAATGCTCGCATCGACGAAATGCCCGGTTCCCAGCAAGAGATCATCCGGTTGACTCGGGACGTGGAGGTCGCTCAAAGCATCTATGTGAGTATGCTTAACCGTGCACAGGAGTTGCAGGTCTCTCGGGCGGGGATCGTGGGCAATATCCGCATCATCGACAATGCGCATGTGGGAGGAGGCCCCATCTTTCCCAATCGCAAGCTGATGCTGCTGCTGTACAGCTTCCTCGGGGTCCTGCTGGGCGTCGCCTTCGCCGTGGTGCGTGGTCTGATGAGTCGTGGAATCGAGACCTCTCAACAGCTGGAAGAGGCAGGCCTGCCGGTCTATGCTACTATCCCGCAATCTGACAGCCAACAGAAACTGGTGCGACGGATCCATAACCGGCGCAGGAAGTACAAGAAGAATGTGATATATGGAACCCTGGCCACGGCTAACCCCACCGATGGTGCAGTTGAAGCGCTCCGCAGCCTGAGAACCAGTCTGCACTTCGCGATGGTGGAAGCCAAGAGCAATTCCATCATGATTACTGGGCCGACCATGGAGTTGGGGAAAAGCTTCACGACGATCAACCTCGCAGCAACCTGTGCCCAGGGCAGTCAGCGAGTCTTGGTCATCGATGCCGACATGCGCAAAGGCCATATCCACGATGCCTTCAAGGGGAGCCCGGAACTGGGACTATCCGAACTGCTGTCGGGGCAGGTCGAATGCCAGGATGCTGTACGCCACACCCATATAGAAGGGCTGGAATACATCTCCCGCGGAAAGGTGCCCCCCAATCCGTCGGAGCTGCTGATGCAGAAGCGCTTCTCGTCACTCATCGATGAGCTCAGCGCCAAATATGATCTGGTCATCATCGACACCCCCCCCATCCTGGCGGTCACGGATGCCACCATCGTCGGCAAGGTGGTGGGCACCAGCCTGATGATAACGCGCTTCCAGGTAACCACGCAGAAAGAGGTCGAGGCAGCGCTTCGGAAACTGGAAACGGCTGGTGTCAGGGTACGGGGTGCGATCCTCAACGGTATCGAGAGGCGACTAGCCAAGCAGTATGGCTATCAGTACTACAGCTATAGCTACCGCTGATATATGACCGGCCTCTAGGGACCAATCATCCATAGCTTGACACAATGGTGGCGAGGGAACGTGAATACACTTTCCAATGTCATGCAGCACCAGCGACGGCGTTCACGTTTTTCAGAACGCTTGCTGTTGAGCAGGCGTGTGCAGTTCGCAACCGGCCTGTGCGTAGTGGTGCTGGCACCGGCTTTGTGGCTGTGGGGGTGGAGCTTCTGGACGAACAGTGCACCCAGCCAAGGCTACAGCATGGCCGTAGTGACATTGGCCTACGCCTTGCCGGTGATTCTGGCACTTCAGTTGTCACGTTATCCTGGGATGCGTCCGCTGATGGTCGTTTTGCCGGGGTTGGCGATGGGCTTTGGTGTGGCATTGGGCGGAGCCATCGCTCTGGAACTGTTGATTGATCCTACCTATGTTGGATCTGCAATGGGGCTGGCGGCGCTCTGGTCGCTTGCACACTACCAGTTGGTTTCTCGCTACTCGATCTTGAAACTGGCCGTAGTACCTTACGGCAGAGCCAATAGTATGAGTCCCAGCCCGAATGTAGAGTGGTGTCCACTCCTGGCTCCCAGCTTGGTCGGTCACCGAGTGGATGGCGTAGTGGTCGACATGAAGGAGTTACTGCCGAAAGAGTGGCAAGGCTTTCTGGCGGATTGCACCATCAGTGGTATTCCCATCTACCATGCCACCACCGTCCAGGAGATGATCAACGGCCGGGTTCCCCTCGATCAACTATTCGAAAATCAATACGGGAGCCTGCGGCCGCGTGATGATTATGATGTGATCAAGCGCCTGATGGATATTTTAGGCGCCTTGATACTCATCCCCGTCATGTTACCGCTGATGCTGATCGTAGCCGTGCTGATACGACATGACAGCTCCGGTCCGTCCCTGTTTACCCAGCAGCGAATGGGATTTCACTGTCGCCCTTTTACTCTCTACAAGTTTCGCACAATGTATGTCGATCAACAGGGATCTGGGTTCACAAGTGAAGGATATGATCCGAGAATTACCCGTATAGGGCACGTTCTGAGAAAGTATCGGATCGATGAACTTCCCCAGCTATTCAATGTACTCAAGGGTGACATGAGCCTGATCGGCCCTCGGCCCGAGTCCATGAATCTCACCGATTGGTACGAAAAGGATGTACCTTTCTTCTTCTATCGCCATATGGTGAAGCCGGGTATCACCGGCTGGGCCCAGGTGGAGCAGGGCTATGCCGCTGAAGTTGACGGCATGGTGCGCAAGATTGAATACGATTTCTACTATATCAAGAACATTTCATTCTGGCTCGATATGCTAATCGTGATAAAGACAGTCAAGATCATACTCACTGGATTTGGTTCCAGGTGAGGATTAACTCTTTCGGTGAACTATGCTGACAAGCTTGTTGGAACTCTACAGGCTGCTGACCCACGAGCAGCGTAGGAAGTTACTAAAGCTGCAAATTCTAGTCGTGGTGATGGCGCTTCTCGAGATTCTAGGTGTGATGTCGATCGGTCCTTTCATGGCGATGGTAGGGGATATCAGTCTCCTCGAGGGGGAGGGAGTGATGGCTGGTATCTACCAATGGAGCGGAATGGCAACGCCTGAGGCGTTTTTATTCTGGGCAGGGGTGGTGGTGTTGGTATGTCTTATCACCGCGGCCCTGGTCTCGATGTATACCGTCTGGCGGCTGTGTTTGTTCGGGTCATTGATTGGAGCGGAGCTATCTAGCCGACTATATCGTTATTATGTACATCAGGATTGGCTCTACCATGCCTCAGGCAGCAGCAATCAGCTGACCAACAAGATTGCTCAGGAGTGCCGGAGGGTCACTGACAATATCATCAATCCGGTCCTTCAGCTAAATGCCAGGGCGATGATGGCGCTGTTTATGATGGCGGCGATTTTTATCTATAACCCATGGGTAGCGATCATTGGGATATCAATATTCCTAGCCTCTTATGTTGTACTGTACCGTACTGTTCGCCAGCGTTTGAGAAAAAACGGCCAAGTAATTTCCGCGGTGGAAGGCATGCGTTACAAGTTGATGGCGGAGGGGTTTGGGGGTGTCAAGGACATGCTGCTGTTGGGGCGTCAGCGGATATTTGTCGAGCGATTCAATGATCAGAGTCGGCGCTTTGCGTGGGCTGTGGGAACCAATCAGGTCATGGCCCGCGTTCCACGCTACATGATGGAGCTGGTGGCCTTTGGTAGCGTCATTTTCCTGGTGCTTTATCTATTGAAAAGTCACCAAAGCAATCTGGGAGCGATCCTGCCGGTACTCTCGGTTTATGCCCTGGCCGGGTTCAAACTCTTGCCTGCTTTTCAGGAGATCTATTCCGGAATTTCCAACATTCGCAGCAACGTTGCGGCATTCGAGAGTATCCGTGACGATCTGGCTGCGAGTGTAGACGAGAAATTGCTCCTAGGTGAAGCAAATTGCGATAGCAAACGGCTAATCCCAGAGGAGACACTAGTACTCAAGGACATCACCTTCCGCTACCCAGGGAAAGTGGAGCCGGCATTGAACGGCCTGACGCTGACGATACCGGCTCGAAAGACCATCGGCCTGGTGGGGCCATCAGGCTCGGGCAAGTCAACGACGATCGATCTATTGCTGGGGCTGATTGAACCTAATGAAGGTGAGCTATTGATAGACGGAACCCCACTCCAGCCGGAGCAGAAACGCCAGTGGCAGAACGCTTTGGGGCTGGTACCGCAGTTCATTTTTCTGGCCGATGCCAGCATCCGGGAGAACATCGCCTTTGGCCTACCATCGGAGCAGGTCAATGAAGAGAAGGTCCGGCGTGCAGCAGACATGGCACACTTGGGTGAGCTGCTCGATCAACTGCCTCAGGGACTGGATACCCGGGTAGGGGAGCGGGGGGTCCAGCTATCCGGTGGCCAACGACAGCGTATCGGCATTGCTCGAGCGCTCTATCATGATGCGGACCTTCTGGTGCTCGATGAAGCGACCAGTGCTCTTGATGGGATCACCGAGCAGTTGATCATGGATGCCATCAATGATTTCTCCGGTAACAAGACCATCGTAATCATCGCGCATCGCCTGGCCACTGTGAGAAAGTGCGATCGTATCTATCTGATGGAAAACGGTCAGGTGATCGATCAAGGCAGTTACGACGAGCTGAACACCCGTAACCTGATGTTCCGGCGCATGGTTCAGAATGCCTAACTGTAGGGTCCCGGATGATCAAATCGCCTATAGGAGTTATCCTCTGCTAGTGGCCAGAGGGCTTCTTCAGCAATTCAT
>NZ_JACEFT010000059.1 GCF_013697085.1 Billgrantia kenyensis | reverse complement strand
GACGGTGGGTTCGTTGCTCATTTCGTCCTCCTGATGGCTGCACTATAGCCTGTGCAGCTCTGGAGGGGGTCACTTCAGCATTGCCATCCCACTTCTCATAGTCATATGCCTTCCGTATGTCAGTGGACGTCAAATCCAAGTCAACATCGAGATCCAGCTCCTTACCTTTGGTCGGATCAATCGAATACGTTGCCGAGAATGCACTCCCTGAATAGCTGCTCGACAAACACATGACAACCCGCATTACACCGAAGTATTCGACGTATCCACGAATGAGATTGCTATCTGGATCGCCATTAACATGGACAACGTGAATTGGAATTCCAGCGGGCCTTTCAAGCACTAAATCCTTCTCGTAGTAATACCCAAAACACGGTTCAGACTCTTGTTCTTTTAGAAATTGAATAGCATGCTCACATTCGCTCACGCTCACGCCAGTTGTAGAGACCAACGCAAGCGCTGTTTTGACAAATGAGCGCCCGGCATCTAAACCACCGAAGGACAAGTTAAATTTAATTGGATTCTGGGAGTAGTTGGATTTCTTCTGGGCTTTCTCAAGCAGTTCATCAGCATCAAGTTGGGGGTATTTTCTTGCGACACCTTTCAGCATCCGTTTTGCTTCAGCCATGTTTCTGGCTGAAATGTTAATCTCTACGCCGCTTTCATTCTTGTGCTCTTTGAAAATAGGTCTTGGCAAGTCCAGTGATCCATCAGCGTTGAGTACCCATTCATCTCCGCTGGTGGTTTGAAAATTCTGATAAGGTGCATCACCACGCTCCCTGTTAATTCGAAAAAACAGACTCAACGGGTTCATTTGGCGCGCAAGTGCAGACTCCCAGTTATCACCGGATTCTGAGTTGCAGCCCACACACAGGAAACCTGAGACTTTCTTCCTGCCTCCAATAGAGTTGGGAATCAAGTGTTCACGAGAGTCTATTTCTTTGGAAATCACTGCTTCACACAGCAAACATCGTTTTTCCCGATCGCTTCTCAAAAGGTCAACTCCATTTTGCATAACGCCCGCAGCACGCGCGGCCTTGTAGTGGAGGCGCAGCCGCAACGAAAAGGCCGTCGCCGTGCCTGCGCTGGTTAAGAGGCGATCTGCTTGCACATAACATCGACCATCACTCCCTTATATTCGCATCGTTCAAGATGGCACCACCCGAGCTTTTCATAAAGTTTCGAGGCGAACTCGGTGTAGAGGTACCAGGTATCAGCATTGGAACGAATTGCCTCAGCTTCGCATTGAGCGATCAATTCAGTTGCTATTCCCTGATGCCGGAAAGACTCTTTGACATAAACGGCAGCCAGCCAAGGGGATAAACCCGGTTTAGTGTCCATATCGTTCTGCACTAAAGCAGCCGAACCAACAAGTTGACTCCCCGACACGGCAACAAAGATTGAAGGAATACCCTCTCGACCTGCAGCTTTGGAGATTGCTTCGGCTCGACCTTCCAGAGTAAGCGTGGGGTTCAAATGCTTCCACTCTGAATGGTGGAGCTCCGCCAACTCTGCAATGAATTCTTTTTTGTCAGCCAGAGGAACAATTTCCACAGTCTTTGCCTCTTAACGCTGCCAACACCGGAAATTTAGGAGCGCAGCGAGTAAATTTTCCGAGTGATTGGCCTTGTTAGCACTTACAGCTTTGACAGCAGAGTGCGTCTCTTCTGTTTGATTTGTTTCCGGTATCGCGCTATTTCTTCACGATGGTACTCCACTGCCTTAAGAACTTGCTCCCTAGTCATTGACCCTGAGAGCAATTGAGATGAGTAATCCCGTAGCTTGGTGGCCATATCATTAAGGTCATCTAAGACAACCTGCTCGCCACTCTTTAGCTCATTAATTAATCGAGGAATTTCAGTGTAGCTAGAAAGTGACACACTGAATCTTGTCGGGTCGAATATTTGGTCAAACTTGTCAGCCAGATGGTAAAGTCCAGCACATATATGATGTTCGTAGTAGCTTCCCATGAGTTTCCCATCAACATCTGCTAGATATCGCGAAAGCTCATCATCATCGATTGAAAATTTTGCGCCCACCAAATAGGAATCGGTTAGTGAAAGCGCCCTATCCAGCTCGTCGCCCAACTTCCCGACAACTTCGCGAATCTCTTGTCTGGCAGTCGCATTCGTTTTGGCACCCAGGCTGATAATTGATTTTGCCGCGTCAATAAATGCTTGAAAACTCACCGTTCTCCCCTTGCTCGAGTGCTAACGCCCTGCTCAGCGGGCAATTGAAGCGCAGCGTAAATTGATCCGCTGCAGCAGTTTGTTATGCATTGAACATTTCCCGCCTGAACACTCCGAGTTTTGCCGCCCACTCTTTTGACACTTTGTGCAGAATATGAGCAAGCTCTCTACAGCATTCGGGAGTAAAAACGGCATTATCCTCGCCCAAATCTGTATTTATGTATTCAAGAATATTGCCATGGCAAAGGTTGTGGCGAACACGCACCACCTCAGCATTGACTAGATTAGGCTTCTTACTTTCTAGCTTCTCTAAAAAATCACCCTCTTCTGGAAAAGCCAATGCTTCTACTGGCAATCCTGCATCTTGCGCAGATTTTAGAAGCCTGTTGCTCAACGTTTTAATAGGATCAAGTGCCTTCACTCGAGCTGGCTCTTCTACTTGAGACATTGTAACCCTCAAGGAGGCTTCTATACCGTTAAGGAAACTTGTGCATGCTGGTAGATAGAGTTCGCTTTTTAGTGCTTGAACCGCCTGCGTAAAAAACCAATGGACTTCAGCGCCAAGACCTTGCTCAGCGAAGAATACTTTCTCTTGATACTCCCTTCGTCCGATCTCTATGAACTCTTGAATTTCTTCATCCATGCACTGACCTCAAGATGCATAACGTCTAAGCTAAGCGGCGCGGCGTTAGCCGCGTCCGGTGGAGGCCGAAGGCCGGAACGAACTTGAGCGACTTGTTAGGTAGCAGTCCATACTGGCAACACTGACCATATTAGAAACAACCCGAATGCCACACCTAGAAAGCATTGAAGCCGAACAACCAACTTAGGCCAGGACCCCACCAGTTCGATGAACCTTGAAATACGTTCGGAGCCGGCGATTGCAATTATGAAAGCAGCCAGTAGAGCAATTGCTGCTAAGACATTGAAGATTGTGGGCGTATTAGATGCCGGAGCGGTTATCCATAGAACCATAGCAAGCATGATCCGAATCGCAATCGCGAAAGGAACAGCACTGTTCCTACGCATGAATGCCCGCACAAAAGAAGTCAATTTTGCGGGAAATAGTACACCCCACGTCGACATCCCAACAATCAGTGCTGCTAGGACCGCCAATACGAAGGCGCTGATGAGTATCATAAGTGCTACCTAACGCTCAAAACAGCGGCGCATTTATGCGTCCGCCTGGTTTTGCTTGTTAGGAGCGAACTGGCTTCTGATGTGCACATCACGCACTTCAACGAAGCGCTTGCATCTCTCCATTAGGTTGTAATCAAGAAGTTCAGCGCCACCTAAAGATCCTTTCAGCAAGGCAATAAACTCCCTAAGATCTATTACATGAAAGAAGGCCCCCGTGGCTTCCATCGAAGTCATAAGGTCTCGCGTAATTTCCGACCAATCTCCAGAATGTTCAAGTTCGGTAATTAGAACGATGCAGTGCGATGGCTGATCACGTACGACAGCTAGCTCGATTCCATTCTGGTCGAAAATTTTCTCTCCGCGACTGATAGCCTTGCAGGCACCCACGAGTTGCTTAATCGCTTTTGTAACTTGCTTTTGAACTCCTGAGATTCGTCGAGCCTGACTTCTCTCGAACCCTGACCCTAATATCGATAAATCCTTGGATTCAATCAAGAAATTACCGTATTTATGGAAAGACAACACATCAGTTAGCTCTCGTTTCTTTTCCCCTATTTGAACTAACGGCGATTTATATAACGTCAGAGGAAATACTGACTCTAGTGATGCCCATATTGCCCGCTCTAAGATATCACCCTCGTTGAGATCGTCTATTTCAATAACATGTGATTCGCGCAGACCTATAAAGTGGTTTCTATTCGCTCGCCATGGCTCGAGGTTTAGGCGAATGCTTGCTAAAGGAACCAATGCCGCATCCGGATATGATTGTGTGGTGTCAGTTGAGTAACAGAAGCAATCAAGGGCGTGGGCGAAATCACGATCAAAGGACCCTACTTGTAGAGATTCAAAACTGCCGACTAAAGTGTATATCGCCTCAGCATCTTTCTCTATGAATTCGAGGTTGGTCCATCCCAAACAAACATCCATTTCGTTAAACAGAAAGAGTGCTGATTGTCGGTCTTTGGCCAGACGCTGGATGGCTAACATTTCTTCCCTTACTCTTACAGCTCCGGAAATGAGCAACGGGGCATCAGGAGAATCATGTATTCGAACCCCATGGCAAAGATAGCTGCCCTTCTTTCCCAGCAGGAACTCCATTGGACACCCTGCGAACAAAGCCTTAATTGACGATGTTGGCGCTTTCACAAGGAAGGCAATTTCTGCCCCGCCATTCGCAGGAACTATCCAGAGGGATGCCTCCTCCGACCGCATCTCTCTATAAACTCGCTCGCTTGGAATGTGCATGTAGTTCCTAACGCCTTGCTCACCGGAAAATTGCGAGCGCAGCGAGTAATTTTTCCGAGTGCAGCAATTTGTTATGTGTTTTGACACCTTTGACTACCTTCGATCCATTTTTTCGATGGGCGGGGTTCCCTTGTTATATAAGCTGAAAATAGACTAGACAACTCCTTTTCGCTCCCATATTGAAGGCCCGCTTTTTCTGATATTTTTTGGGCTAGGCTATTTTCGCCTGACATCCAATTTATATATCCAATACTACCTTCGCGGTATTTTATCAAACCTTCAGGAACACTAGAAAATTGATTAACGTCGATTACAACAACGTTTCCCGAAACCCTACCGCTCAATTTATGAGCTTTTGTGAGAGCTGTTCCCATCACAGGAATAGAAGTCATTAAACCCATACCCAAATCCAAAGTATTATTTTTGGAATCTCTCATTGCATCCGGATAGCAACCATTAATATCGCTCATGCTTCCAGTAGAAATAGCCGCTTTAGTAGTATAGCCTTGAAGCAACATATGCCTTGATAGAGAAGTGGCAATAGCTATGCACCGACTTGGATCTGGCTCTTCGAAATTAGAAACAAGAATAAAGCCATCACCAAATTGGTGGGCGAATATTCTATCCCCGTAGTTATTACTTGGATCGCCAGGATAAACCTTTTGTCCCACCTTTATGACTGCATCCATAAGCTGGTGTAAACCCCAAATCGCTTTGGTTTGAGTTGCATCGTTATACTCATAAAGGTTAGAAAAACCCTCTATATCAATACTTATGCCCCAACGTTTATCCATGACACTGCTTGCCTCTAGAACACATAACGCCCTGCTCAGCGGGCAATTGAAGCGCAGCGTAAATTGATCCGCTGCAGCAGTTTGTTATGCATTGAACATTTCCCGCCTGAACACTCCGAGTTTTGCCGCCCACTCTTTTGACACTTTGTGCAGAATATGAGCAAGCTCTCTACAGCATTCGGGAGTAAAAACGGCATTATCCTCGCCCAAATCTGTATTTATGTATTCAAGAATATTGCCATGGCAAAGGTTGTGGCGAACACGCACCACCTCAGCATTGACTAGATTAGGCTTCTTACTTTCTAGCTTCTCTAAAAAATCACCCTCTTCTGGAAAAGCCAATGCTTCTACTGGCAATCCTGCATCTTGCGCAGATTTTAGAAGCCTGTTGCTCAACGTTTTAATAGGATCAAGTGCCTTCACTCGAGCTGGCTCTTCTACTTGAGACATTGTAACCCTCAAGGAGGCTTCTATACCGTTAAGGAAACTTGTGCATGCTGGTAGATAGAGTTCGCTTTTTAGTGCTTGAACCGCCTGCGTAAAAAACCAATGGACTTCAGCGCCAAGACCTTGCTCAGCGAAGAATACTTTCTCTTGATACTCCCTTCGTCCGATCTCTATGAACTCTTGAATTTCTTCATCCATGCACTGACCTCAAGATGCATAACAGTGATTGGACTGCGCGTCCTGATATTGGATGAACACCTCTGCGCGTTCAACAATATTATCTGACGCGCATCATTTCTTCCAACTCATTGATTTCTCTAGCACCTAAGTATAGCTCGGCTACCTATCCAGAATTCGCGCGCTTGCGCGTTTTGCCGGAACCAATAATACTGTATGCATATCCATGCTACGAAGGAGACGCTGTATGGATACGCACAACAAGCCACCGAAGCTGATGGACCGTGTGAAGGCCACCATGCGGGTGAAGCGCTACAGCCCACGTACCGAGAAAACCTACTGCTACTGGATTCGCTACTTCATTCGCTTTCATGGCGTCCGCCACCCTGCCAGCATGGGCGGTTCCGAGGTGCGAGCCTTCCTGGAGCACCTTGCGGTGGAGCGCCAAGTGGCAGCTGCCACGCAGAACCAGGCCCTAAATGCTATCGTCTTCCTCTATCGCCATGTTCTTGAGCAGCCCTTGGGCGAGATCGGTGAATTCTCACGCGCCAAGCGCCCACGCCGATTGCCGGTCGTGTTATCCCATGAGGAAGTGATGCGCGTACTGGGCCACCTTTCCGGCTCCATGTATCTGATGGGGACTTTGATGTACGGCTCAGGGCTGCGGCTCATCGAAACATGCCGCCTACGTGCCCGGGATATCGACTTCGAGCGTCAGGTGATTACGGTGAAAGCTGGCAAGGGCGACAAGGACAGAACCACTTTGCTGCCTGCGAGCTGTCTTCCTGCCTTGCAGCATCAAATCTCCACGGCCAAACAGCAACTTGACTATCGGCTGCAGCATGGCCGCGTACCGGTGACGTTACCTCACGCACTGGATCGCAAGTACCCAAATGCGGGCATCTCCTTGGCTTGGCAGTGGCTTTTTCCTGCCACACGGCCCTGCTGCGATATGGATGGCAAGGTGGTTCTCCACCATATTCATCCGTCGGCAGTGCAAAGAGCCGTCAGGCACGCCATGCGAGCCGCATCGCTACCACGCCCCGGCTCCTGCCATACTTTGCGGCACAGTTTCGCCACTCAGTTGCTGAGCCAGGGAACCGATATCCGCACCGTTCAGGAATTGCTGGGTCACAAGAGCGTGGAAACCACTCAAATCTATACGCATGTACTGGGCAAGGGCTTTGCCGGCGTGCGCAGCCCTCTAGGATAGAGGACGCCTGGCGTTCAGGCACGCTACCGCCAGGGAATGCCACTTGTCGGCCTCCCCTCTTGGCAGTTACTGGCCGCCGCATGCCTTTATCGGACGATGTTGAACTCCGATTCGAAGCACTGCTTTAGATTAGCCTTGGCAAATAAACCATCGGCAGGTGCCGTAGCAGCTTGAGCCTGATATCCCGCCCTACGCCACATCCTGCACCTCCCGACACTTGGGATAGGCCGAGCAGCCCCAGAATTTGTTGCCGGCGTTTGCGCCTCGCTTCGATGTGCGCAGCACCATGGCACTGCCGCACTTGGGGCAGGTTCTGTCGGAGCTGGATTCGAAGCGGGCCTGGAGCTGTTTCACGTGCTGGCGGTGCGTTTGTCGCGTGGCCGCCAGGCGGCCGGTGGTGATCTTCTCCAGCACTTGCTCTACCTGGGCTTGCGTCAGCACGGGCTCGCGGAACGATTTGATGTATCGCACGTAGCCGCCGCCGATGGTGACGTTGTCGGGCATGCGGGTCTTGAATACGGCGCTGCCGGAGAAGACCACCAGCGAATGGATGGTATCTGGCGGCACGTCGAGCAGGGCTTCCAGCGCTTTGACGTGCTTGTAGTTCTGGCGCAGCGGGTTCTGGAACTTGAAGCTCTTGCGGTAGAGCTTCTGGGTCCATTGGGCCTGGCGTTCGCTGCCAAAGATCCAGCCCGCCATGTGCTTGGTCTCGATGACGAAGATACCGTAGCGGGACACCAGTACGTGGTCGATCTGGGTGGTGCCGTCGGGGGTGGGCAGCGTGACGTTGTGAACGCCGCGGTACTCCTCTGCCGGCAGTCGCACCTTGGCGATCAGCTTGACGAAGGCCTCGCCGAACATGCCCTTGACCGAGCGAGACTTGAGAATGCCGAGCAGCACCAGGAGGGGCAGCACCCACCACAGCGGCCTGAGGGCTTCAAGGAAGAGGGTGTAATCCAAGATCTCATCTCGCGGTAGGGGTCGGGTATGAGGCCTTTGCTTCAGCCTGCTTAGCCCAACGCTAACCCCTTAAAGCGTGTAATTCTACGTAACGAGCCTGAATTTTGATCTTGGTCGTAGTGCTGTGGCGGAAGGCTTACTTGATGTAAGCAATATCGCACAAGCGGAAAACTGATCTTCGCTTTTATTCCGCTGAATGCCACAGATCCAGCAATACCGCGTTGATTGGATCGCCGGTGAACTGGATCTCGTGGCCGGCGCCTTGCACCACCTTGCGCTCTGCGTCGATCTTGTCTGCCAATTCATCGCAGATCGTGTCGAAGCCTCTGCTGTGCCCCCCGGAGACGACAAGCTTGGGATAGCTGGCCTCCCGCAATTCGGCGAGCGGAAGCGCCGCATTCCACGGGGTGAAGTGGTCCAATTGGAGCGGACACCCCGATAAGCCTCATAATGGAGGCAATGGAGGTGTTCATGACCAAGAAGAC
>NZ_JACEFT010000058.1 GCF_013697085.1 Billgrantia kenyensis | reverse complement strand
TCATTGTGTGTTCCCGTTGTGTGTCTTGTTGGCGAGCAGCGCGCTCAAACGCTGCACGACAATACTTTCCAACAAACAAATTGTTGTCAAACACAATGTTTGTATAAACATATTGTACGCATAACGAACAGTTAGAGTTAATAGAAAAACACAATTCAGACAAAGGGTTGCAGGGCTTCTCGGGGAGCGCATCATCAAATGATCACACGACCTCCCTTGCTAAAGTCGAATACGCAGCTGCTCAAGCGAGTGTCCGCTCACCAGAACGAGAGATGCCCCGGCCGCCAGGCCAGGGCATCAGACATGCAGCCGGTACTGCTCTAAAGGTCTACAGGAAAGCTCAGCGGAATCGATGAGCGTAATGTGGGGTAGCCGCAGACTCAGCCGAGCTGCAGGACGCTCGGCGGCGGTGGCTCGCGATACAGCTCCTCGACGATGGCGGCCCGGTTATCGAGCACGGCACGCTGGTTGATCGAGCCCTTGTCGGTAACCTCGTGGGCATCCAGCCGCGGCGGCTCGTCGAGCAGTACCAGGCGCCGCACCCGGGTGGAGCTGCCGGTGCTGTGAGCGTCCAGGTCGCGCAGCATCTGCCGGAAGCGCTCGCGCACCGGCTCGCTTGCCAGCACCGTGGCGGCATCGGCCTCGCGGCCCAGCCCCGCCAGCTCGCGGCACTTCTCCAGATCCGGGAACACCATGACCGAGATATAGGGCTTATCGATACCGGCGATCACCACGTCCTTCACGTGGGGGGCGCCGGCTTCGATGATACGCGCCCGCAGCGGCCCGACGCTGACCCAGGTGCCGGTATCGAGCTTGAAGTCCTCGGAGATGCGACCGTCGAAGCGCATGCCGCGCTGGGGGTCGTCCGGGTCGATGAACTTGACCGCATCGCCCAGGCAGTAGAAGCCCTCCTCGTCGAAGCTCTTGGCAGTGAGCTCCGGCTGGCGCCAGTAGCCCGGCATCACGCTGGGCCCCTTCACCCGGCACTCCAGCTTGCCGCTGTTGGGCACCAGCTTGATCGTCACACCGCGGGCCGGCAGGCCCACCACCCCCGACTTGGACTCCTCCAGAGAAGCGAACATGGCCGAGGGCGCAGTCTCGGTGGCGCCCAGCCCCGTGAGCATGCCCACCTTGCAGCCCAGGGTCTGGACGGCCAGCCGGTCGAGCTCGTCCCAGATGTGCTGGGAGAGCCCCGCCGCGGCGAAGAACATCAGGTTGAGCCGCGAGAAGAAGGTCTCGCGCAGGGCATCCTCGCGCTTCAGGTAATCCACCAGGATCTCGAAGCCCTTGGGCACGTTGAAGTAGACTGTGGGGGCGATCTCGCGCAGGTTGGCGATGGTCTTCTCGAACTCCCCCGGCACCGGACGGCCGTCGTCGATGTAGAGGCTGCCACCGTTGTACAGCGCGATGCCGATATTGTGGTTGCCGCCGAAGGTGTGGTTCCACGGCAGCCAGTCCACCAGCACCGGTGGCTGGTCGCGCAGGAACGGCATCAGCGACGCCAGCATCTCCTGGTTGGAGCAGAGCATGCGGTGCGTGTTGATCACGCCCTTGGGCATGCCGGTGGAACCCGAGGTGAACAGGAACTTGACGATGGTATCGGGGGTGACGGCCGCGCGGGCCGCATCCACCGCCTCGGTGGGGGGCGTATCCAGCAGCGCCTCGAAAGCGTCCAGATTGGGAAAGCCGGTGGGGTCCACCGCCACACAGCCACAGTCGGCCGGCTGCACCGCTGCCAGCGCCGGGGCAAAATCCTTGGCCTTGTCGACCAGCAGCAGGCCAGGGGTCAGCAGCTCGACGATATGGCGCAGCTTGGCGTAGTCGCGGCTGACCAGCGAATAGGCCGGCGAGATGGGGGCAAATGGCACGCCCACGTATAGGGCCGCCAGGGCCAACAGCATATGCTCGATGGAGTTGCCGCTGAGGATGACCAACGGCCGCTCGACGCTCAGCTCGTGATTCAGCAGCGCCTGGGCCAGGCAGCGCACGCGGCTCAGGGTGTCGGCATAGCTCAGGCGCAGCCATTCGCCGCTGGCATCGCGCCGCGCCACGAAGGTTCTCTCCGGCGCCTCGCTGGCCCAGCGCTCCAGACACTCGAGCAGCGTAGCGGGATAGTCGCCAAGAGGCTCCTCGATGCTGAGCAGTTGGGTGCCGTCATCGCGCGAGACCAGTTGGGCAGTGGCGGTGCCCAGGTGAACATCGCGAAAGGGGTGAAGCATGGGCGCTCCTGCTGTTGTGATCGTTGTCAGGGTCGAAAGGGGCATTCGCTACCCTCGGCCTGGGAGCCTTGGTAACATGGGTCCAGTATTTTTTTAAATTGTTGGATAGTCAAACATTTAACCACCATAACATTATATTGGGGAATGCCAGCAAAGGACGGTGAAAAGCAAGTAATTTCAAAAAGATATGTGGCACACCGGGCAAGACTCGCCACGCTTGGATGCGACTAAAGTTGACCCCCAAGCAGGCCCCGCCAGCCGCTATCCGATAGGCTATTCACTGATCCGCCCGCGTGGCTCACCCTAGGTCAGGACCCACATATCCATGAGCAACGACGACCAGAACGGAATCGACTACTCCATGCTGCAATCCCGCCTCGGCTACAAGCTACGCCGGGCGCAGCTCGTCTACTTCGACGTCTTCTTCGAAGCCTGCGCGCAGGAAGGCATCACGCCGGGGCTGTTCAGCATCCTCGCCATCATCTACCACAACCCGGGCTTGACCCAGTCGGCGGTTTCCACCGCTCTGGACGTGGACCGCTCCGCCATGGTGGCTGCCATCGACAAGCTGGAGAGCATGGAAGTGGTAGAGCGGCGCAAGTCGAAGAACGACCGCCGCTCCTATGCGCTCTACCTGACCGAAAAGGGCAAGGAATTCACCGAGCGGCTCAACCGCAAGGTCTCGACGGGCGAGGACCGTTTCGACAAGTTCATGAAAGAGGGCGAGCGCGAATGGCTGCTCGACCTGCTCGACCGCATCATCGAGAACCGCAAGGGCAACTGAGGCCCGTCGCTTGCCAAGCGTAGGGGGCGATACCATCGCCCCCTGCTACTTGCCTGGCTCGGCAGCTCAAATGGGGCTGCTCAAATAGGATAGTGTCGTGGGCCCAGTTGCACCGTGATCCAACGCAGCTCGGTGAACTCCTCGATGCCCGCCTTGCCACCGAAGCGCCCGTAACCGCTGGCCTTGGTACCGCCGAAGGGCATCTGCGGCTCGTCGTGCACCGTCGGCGCATTGATATGGCAGATGCCCGAGCGGATCTTCCCGGCCACCTTCATCGCCCGCGCCGTATCGCGGCTGAACACCGCCGCCGAGAGGCCGTACTCGCTGTCGTTGGCGATGCGAATCGCCTCCTCCTCGCCATCGACGCGGATCACCGCCACCACCGGCCCGAAGGATTCCTCGCTGTAGAGGCGCATCGACGGCGTCACACCATCCACTACCGTGGCCGGCATGATCACCCCATCGGCCCGGCTGCCGGCGGCCAGGCGCGCGCCGTGGCTCTCGGCATCGTCGAGGAGCGCATTGAGCTTCTGCCCCGACTCGGCGTTGATCAGGGTGCCCAGGGCGTTGCCCTCGCCGCGCGGATCGCCGACCTTGAGCGCCGCGGCGCGGGTGGCCAGCTTGTCGACGAAGGCATCGGCCACCGAGGCATCGACGATCAGTCGCTCGGTGGACATGCAGATCTGCCCCTGGTTGAAGAAGGCACCGAAGATCGCCGCATCCACCGCGGCATCCAGATCGGCATCGTCCAGCACCAGGAACGGCGCCTTGCCACCCAGCTCCAGCAGCACCGGCTTGAGATAGTGTGCGGCCTTCTCGGCGATGATCCGCCCCACCCCGGTAGAGCCGGTGAAGTTGATGCGCGTCACCTCGGGGTGGGCGATCAGCGTCTCGACGATCTGCGGGGCCTCGTGGGGGGCATTGGTGACCACGTTGACCACGCCCTCACCGAGGCCGGCCTCCACCAGCACCTCACCGATCAGGTGGTGGGTCGCCGGGCACTGCTCCGAAGCCTTGAGGATCACCGTGTTGCCGCACGCCAGCGGCGTGGCCACGGCCCGGGTGCCGAGAATGATCGGCGCGTTCCACGGGGCGATACCCACCACCACGCCGCAGGGCACGCGGATGCCCATGGCCAGGTTGTCGGGCACGTTGGAAGGGATCACGTCGCCCTGAATCTGGGTGGTCAGCGCCGCCGCCTCGCGCAGCATGCCGGCGGCCACCATCACGTTGAAGCCGGCCCAGCCCGGCGTGGCGCCGGTCTCGTCCACCATGCGCTCGATGAACTCCGCCTGGCGCGCCTCCATCAGCTCTGCCGCCTTGAGCAGCTTGCCGCGCCGCTCGCCGGGGCCAGTCTGCGACCAGGTCGCGAAGGCACGGCCCGCGGCATCTGCCGCCGCCTTGACATCCTCCACCGAAGCCGCCGCCGCCGTGGTCGCCACCTCACCCGTGAACGGGTTGCGGCGTTCGAACGTTCCTTCTCCAGAGGCAGCCTTGGCCTGGCCGCCGATCAGCAATCCGAGGGTCGTCATGGGTCACTCCATTGCGTTGTTTTCAGCGTCGTCCGCTCTCATTTTCCCCGAAGCCATGCGCCACATAAGGCAAAATCAGCGGGATTAGTTGGACTTTTCCCGCATCGGGATTGGACTTTAGTCTCGCTCTTCAGCTGGTTCCACTCGGCACTCGTCACGCAGCTCGAGCGCCCGCTGATACACCTCGCGCGCATTGTCGATACCGCGCTGCTCGAGGCGCGCCAGGTAGGCCTCCGTCCCCTCGTTGAGCGGGCCAGACCAGTCCGGATCGTTCAGGGGATCTTCCACCGTGTTGATGGTGCCGCCCTGAGCCTCGGCCTCCTCTCGGCCCTCCCGATCCAGCCGCGCATAGACCTCGCCGGCCCGACGGGTCCAGGTCATGCCGCTGACCTCGTCGATGGCGGCCTGCTGCTCCGGCGAAAGACGCTCGTAGCTCTCACGGTTCATGACCGCTACCGCCACCCCAGTGTAATAGGGCACCTCGAGGTGATGGTCGGCCAGCTCGTTGATACCGAAGGTCTTCATCGCCTGCCAGGGGAAGCTCAGGCCATCCATCACGCCGCGCTGCAGCGAGGTGTAGATGTCCGGCGCCGGCATGCCAACGGGGTTGGCCCCCAGACGCTCGAGGATTTCCCCAGCCACGTCGCTGGGGCGACGAATGCGCAGGCCGCGCAAGTCATCGGGCGCTTCGATCTCATGGCCCCGGGTGTGCAGGTAAGCGGGCCCGGTGGTGAACAGGTAGAGCACCTTCACGTCATCGTACTCGTCGGCGATGTGGCCCTCGTCATACAGCGTCTGCAGAATGCAGCCACCTTGGGGAGCACTGGTGGAAACCCCCGGCAGTTGGACGATTTCCGAGAGCGGGAAGCGACCGGCGGTGTAGCCCTGCATGGTGATGGCGATATCGGAAATGCCGTTGACCGTGCCCTGGTAGGCCTGCTCGGAGCGGCTCAGGGTCTGGGAGGGATAGTTTTCGACGGCCAGCTCGCCGCCGGTGGCTTCTTCGACGTGCTTGGCCCAGGCCTCGAATATCTCCTTGTTAACGTCGGAGTTGGCCGGCCAGAAGTGCGACATGCGCAGGGTGTCGGCGTGGGCGCTGAAGACGATGCCCGCCGCACAGGCGGCGAGCAGGCTGCGGGAGATAGTGTGTTTCATGGCGTGTCCTCTCTTATCGTTGTAGTGGTGGTGTGATGTGACTCAGGTGGGTAGGGTCGGCACCTCGATCAGCAGCGGGCGATCCATTGCAAATCCTTCATGCAGCGCCTGGGCCAGGGCCTCACAGGTATCGGCCAGACGTGCTTCGACCCCATAGCCGCGGGCCAGAGCGCAGAAGTCGATGTCGGGTACATCGAGCCCGGGAGCGTCGTCGACTTTCATATGCTGAGCAAAGCCGCGCAGGGCGCCGTAGGTGCCGTTCTTGAGAATGATCAG
Source organism: Billgrantia kenyensis (assembly GCF_013697085.1). Taxonomy (GTDB): domain Bacteria; phylum Pseudomonadota; class Gammaproteobacteria; order Pseudomonadales; family Halomonadaceae; genus Halomonas; species Halomonas kenyensis. The sequence goes on along the minus strand of NZ_JACEFT010000058.1, from coordinate 2,717 downwards.
CACCGCCGGAATGCGATACTGGGCGGCGCTCCACAGCGCGGTGATGGCGTAGCTGGCCGAGCCGTCGCCGATCACGCCGATGACCTGACGCTGAGGCTGGGCGAGCTGCACGCCGAGCGCCGCCGGCAGGCCGAAACCGAGCCCGCCTGCGGCCGGGAAGAAGTAGCTGCCAGGCTCACGCATGCCCACGCGCTCCCAGAAGATCTCCACCGTCGAGGTCGACTCCTTGACGTAGATGGCATCCTCCGGCGCCAGCGCATCCAGGGTGTCGAACACGTTGGCCGGTGCCAGACGCCCCTCGGCATCCTCTACCGATGCCGGTTTGGGCAGCGGCTCGGGCATGGCCCGCCTGCTCTGCTCGACGTGCGGCAGCAGCGCTGCGAGGGTCGCAAGCACGTCGCCCACCAAGGCGTCGCCCATGGGGGCGCGAGCCGCCTCGTTGGCATCGCCGGTGACATGCACCAGGCCCGCCCCTTCGGGCAGATAACGCCCCGGCGCGTACTTGTGATAGCGGAACACCGGAGCGCCGACGACCACGATCAGATCGTGCCCTTCCAGGTGTGCGGTAATGCCGGCAATGGCCGCAGGCAGCACGCCGCGGAAGCACGGGTGTCGGTTGGGAAACGGACAGCGTGAGGCGGAAGGCGCTACCCACACCGGCAGGCGCAGGCGCTCGGCCAGCTCCACGGCCAGACCGTTGGCCTCGCGGGCATCGACCTCCGGCCCCAGCACCAGCACCGGGTTCTCGGCGGCATTGAGCCGCTGCGCCAGGCGCTCGAGCCGCTCGGATGATGGCACCCCAGCGTGGGCGATCTCGCGCTCTACGACCAATGCCGCGTCATCACCGGCTTCGCGATCCCAGTCGTCGTGAGGGATCGAGACATAGACCGGCCCCCGCGGCGGCAACGAGGCGCTATGGATGGCCTGGCTCAGCGCACGGGGCACGTCTTCGGGGCAGGCCGGCTCGTAGCTCCACTTCACCAGCGGCTTCGGCAACTGCGGTGCATCCACGTTGGCCAGCATCGACTCCACGCCGATCATCGAGCGCGCCTGCTGCCCGGCGGTGATCACCAGCGGCGAGTGCGAATACCAGGCGTTGGTCAGCGCCCCCATGGCATTGCCAGTGCCCGCAGCGGCATGCAGGTTGATGAACGCGGGTCGGCCACTCGCCAATGCAAAGCCATCGGCCATCCCAGCCACTACGCCTTCGTGCAGCCCCAGCACATAGCGAAAATCCTCGGGAAACCCCTTGAGAAAAGGCAGCTCATTGGAGCCGGGATTGCCGAAAACGGTGGTGATTCCTTGATGACGCAGGAGCGAATAAGTGACGGCGTGAACGCTCGGCATGCTGGATTCCTTGTTCAGTGCGTGCCTACACGCTAGAGAGTACAAGCAACATCAAGCAAATCGATATTTTTTCTATGAAACATAAATACTATCTATTCCATCCAAGCCGAGTAAGGTGTAACGATGAAACTCGATAACAACATGCCAGCAAACGAGGACGCACATGTCACAGCCAGACCTGAACCTGATTCGTGTATTCGTCATTCTGTACGAGACGGGCAGCGTCACGCATACGGCAGAGCGGCTTCACGTCACCCAGCCTTCCGTCAGCTATGCCCTCTCACGTCTGCGCGAACTGTTCAATGACCGGCTGTTCATTCGCACGCACCAGGCCATGGAGCCGACCATGACGGCCCGCCAGCTCTATCCCACCCTCAAGGAGTCGCTGCAACAGCTGGAAAATACCATCGAAAGTCGACAGCACTTTTCTCCCGAGACGTGCCGCCTGAGGTTTCGGCTGGCCCTGACCGACCTGGGCGAAGCCTCCTTTCTTCCGATTATCCTGCAGCATCTGCAGGCCCAGGCTCCCGATGTGGAGCTGGAGGTCATCCCCTTGCAGATCGACCGCGCCGACGAGTGGCTTATCAACGGCCAGGTCAATGCCATCATCTGCAGTAGGCCTATCAAGTCGTCGAGTATCGAGCGCCATGTTATTGCTCAGGATCGCTACGTCTGCCTGGGGCGACCCTCCGCCTTCCATGCCGGGCCACTCGATCTGGAAACCTTCACTTCGTCTCGCCATGTGGTGGTGGCCAGCACCTCGGGGCACAGCCTGGCGGAAGAGAAGATGCAGGAGTTGGGGATCGAAAGAAAGGTCAGTCTGGAAGTTCCGCACTTCCTCATACTGCCCAAGATACTTCGTCAGAGCGATTTGCTCGGCATCGTTCCGGTACATATCGCCCGGCAGTTCGCCGCCGACGGGGAGCTATGCATTCAACCACTGCCGTTCCACGTGCCAGATTTCAACATCTCCCTTTATTGGCGGTCTCAAGCATTCCATTCGCCGGCGCAGCGCTGGTTCTGCAATACGATTGTGCAAGCCATCGCATCTCTCGATCTCACCCTCACCGAAGAGACCGGGTCCTGATAAGCCAAAAAAGCCAGCCATCAGCATCCGGATAAAAGCGGCTTATATGATCTATATGAACTTTCGATATGGGCAGCTTTTCCGGATTAACCTCTTTTAACAGAAGCGTTTTTTCCGCGATCTGCTTCCTGTTATTCCCACGCTACAACTTTGGCATGGTTGCTTGTCGTCTCTGCTCTCCACTAGCGTAAATTTCGCAATGCGCATTTATGTTCGCATTACGAACCGGGCGTATTCGCCCGTGCAAAACAACGACACGCACACCAGTGGGAACACACAATGG
>NZ_JACEFT010000057.1 GCF_013697085.1 Billgrantia kenyensis | reverse complement strand
CACAGCTTGTTGCAGAAGTTGCGGTAGCCGTCGAGCCGGCCCATGTCGAACTTGATGTCGCGCCCGGTGGTGGCCTGAGAGAGGAAGGTGTAGCGCAGCGCGTCGGTGCCGTGGGGCTCGATGCCCTCGGGGAACTCGTCGCGGGTGGCCTTGGCGATGGCCTTGGCCTTCTGCGGCTGCATCATGTTGCCGGTACGCTTCTCGAGCAGCTCGTCCAGGGTGATGCCGTCGATCAGGTCGATGGGGTCGAGCACGTTGCCCTTGGACTTGGACATCTTCTGGCCCTGGCCGTCGCGCACCAGACCGTGCACGTAGACGGTCTTGAACGGTACCTCGCCGGTGAACTTGAGGGTCAGCATGATCATCCGCGCGACCCAGAAGAAGATGATGTCGAAGCCGGTGACCAGCACGCTGGAGGGATGGAAGGTCGCCAGTTCCGGCGTCTGCTCCGGCCAGCCCAGGGTGCCGAAGGTCCACAGGCCCGAGCTGAACCAGGTGTCGAGCACGTCCTCGTCCTGGGTTAGGGCGAGGTCGGCGGGGAGGCCGTGCTTCTCGCGCGCCTCAGCCTCGGTACGGGCGACGTAGACGTTGCCCTCGGCGTCGTACCAGGCGGGAATGCGGTGGCCCCACCACAGCTGACGCGAGATGCACCAGTCCTGCAGGTCGCGCATCCACGAGAAGTACATGTTCTCGTAGTTCTTGGGCACGAACTGGATGTCGCCGTTCTCCACCACGGCGATGGCGGGCTTGGCCAGGCTCTCCACGGCGACGAACCACTGGTCCGTGAGCAGCGGCTCGATGACGTCGCCGGAGCGGTCGCCGTAGGGCAGGGTGTTGTTGACCGTCTCGATCTGCTCGAGCAGGCCGGCGGCTTCCATGTCGGCGACGATCTTCTTGCGCGCCTCGAAGCGGTCGAGGCCGGCGTAGGCCTGGGGCAGGCTGGGGTCGATCTCGGGTAGCGGGCGGCCCTGGATGTCGAAGGCCTCGGCCTGGGGCAGGATCGCTGCGTCCTGGGTGAAGACGTTGATCAGCGGCAGGCCGTTGCGGCGCCCCACTTCGTAGTCGTTGAAGTCGTGGGCCGGGGTGATCTTCACGCAACCGGAGCCCTTCTCCATATCGGCGTGCTCGTCAGCGACGATGGGGATGCGGCGGCCGACCAGCGGCAGCTCGACGTACTTGCCGATCAGCGAGGCGTAGCGCGGGTCTTCGGGGTTCACCGCCACGCCGGTATCGCCGAGCAGGGTCTCGGGGCGGGTGGTGGCGACCACCAGATAGCCGAGACCGGCATCGGTCTTGACGCCGTCGGCCAGCGGATAGCGGAAGTGCCAGAACTGGCCCTGCTGCTCGCGGTTCTCGACTTCGAGGTCGGAGATGGCGGTGTGCAGGGTGGGGTCCCAGTTGACCAGGCGCTTGCCGCGATAGATCAGGTCCTCTTCATAGAGGCGCACGAAGACTTCCTGTACCGCCTTGTAGAAGCCGTCGTCCATGGTGAAGCGTTCGCGCGACCAGTCGACGCTGGCGCCCATGCGGCGCAGCTGGCGGGTGATGTGGCCGCCGGATTCGTGCTTCCACTCCCACACCTTGTCGATGAAGGCGTCGCGGCCCAGGTCGTGGCGGCTCTTGCCCTCTTCGGCGGCGACCTTGCGCTCCACCAGCATCTGGGTGGCAATGCCGGCGTGGTCGGTGCCCACCTGCCACAGGGTGTTGTTGCCCTGCATGCGGCGCCAGCGGATCAGCGTGTCCATGATGGTGTCCTGGAACGCGTGGCCCATGTGCAGGCTACCGGTGACATTGGGCGGCGGGATCATGATCGAGTAGGGTTCGCCCGCGCCCGAGGGGGCGAAGCGGCCGTCGGCCTCCCAGCGCTCGTACCAGCGGGATTCGATCTGCTCGGGTTGGTAGGTCTTGTCCATGGGGCGTTCCGGGTCCAGAAATGATCGCCGCCGGGTCGTGGGGGCCGGGCGGCGGGAAGTCGTCGAAAGCGTGCGAAAAATGGCCACGATTATAGCGCGATGGGGCGCTTGACGTCAGCCAACCAAGTGGCCATTGCCAGCGAAGCTGCATGGAAGCGGGGCTGATCCGGGGGCAGGCCTGCGAGGAGGCGCTGTGAACCCATCCCTGGGCGCTATCTTCGCCATCCATGGCGAAGAACCTCCTCTTCGGCCTGCCCCCGGCGCCCCTCACCTCGGCGCCCCTCACCTCGGCGCCCCTCACCTCGGCGCCTGAGGGCTCAGCCGCGTAGCTGATGTGCCTTCACGGGATAGCCGCGCTGCTTGTAGGTCTGCCAGCACTCGCGCTTGGCGACGAGCACCTGCTGGTGCTGGTTGATGATCTCGGCGACCCGCTCGAAGCGCGAGAACCACTCGGGGATGCCCGGGGCGAGGTTGAGCAGCGCCATGGGCGCTTCGGCGCTGGGCTCGGGCGGCCGTTCCCAGCCGATGGTCACCGCCACGCTCTCGGCCATCTCGCTGCCGAGCAGGGCGTGGGGCAGGTAAGCCTCGGGGCGGAAGGTCCACAGCCGCTCGTCGAGGTCACTGGCCATGGCCTCGTCCTCGGCATGCAGATGCAGCCGGTAGCCCTTGCCGGCGATGGTCTCGGCCAGTCGGCAGGCGAAGTCGAGCCGCGCCTCGAGGGTTGTATCAGGCAAGATATAGAAGTCGACCTGGGTCATGGGACTCTCTGACCTCGGTGGCAGAGGGGCTTTGTCGGCGACAGGGTTACGAGGAGGCGCTGTGAACCCATCCCTGGGCGCTACTTTTGCCATCCATGGCAAAAGACCTCCTCTTCACCCTGTCCTCGACGCCCCTCGTCTAGGTAGCAGACTCGAATGTCATTAACGAAGCGTGGATTCCCGTCGCGAGCGATGAGAGGCTGGCCGCCGCCGGAGCGGAGCGACCGGAGTTGACTGTTGCTCAATGAGGATCGTGACGGTCCGACGCTTCGGCATCGCCGGCGGCCAGGATCTCGAGCGCAGCAGGGAATCCTTGTCAGACCAGCTTGGTCAACCAACCGTGCTTGTCTTCGGCCCGGCCGTACTGCAGATCGAGCAGCTTGCCGCGCAGGCGCTTGGCGATCTCGTTGCCGGCGTCGGGCATCTGGATGGTGCCCTCCTCGGTGACCAGCTGGCCCACCGGGGTGATCACCGCAGCGGTACCGCAGGCGAAGACTTCACTGATCTCGCCGGAGGCCACGCCGTCGCGCCACTCGTCGATGCTGATGGCGCGCTCTTCCGGGGTCAGGCCTTCGTCGCGGCCGAGGGTCAGCACCGAGTCGCGGGTCACCCCCTCGAGGATGGTGTCGGTCAGGCGCGGGGTGACCAGGCGGCCGTCCTTGTAGACGAAGAACAGGTTCATGCCGCCCAGTTCCTCGACCCACTTGTTCTCGGCGGCATCGAGGAAGGCGACCTGGCTGCAGCCGTGCTTCTCGGCTTCCTTCTGCGCGGCCAGCGAGGCTGCGTAGTTGCCGCCGCACTTGGCGAAGCCGGTGCCGCCGGGAGCGGCGCGCTTGTAGTGGGAGGAGAGCCAGATCGACACCGGGGCGATGCCGCCCTTGAAGTAGGCGCCGGCGGGGGAGGCGATCACGTAGTAATCGACTTCCTTGGCCGGGCGCACGCCGAGGAATTTCTCGCTGGCGATCATGAACGGACGCAGGTAGAGGCTCGATTCGTCGGCTTCACTGCGAGGGGTCGGCACCCAGGCGTGGTCCTGGGCGAGCAGGGCCTTGAGCGAGCCGACGAAGTCCTCGTCGGACAGCTCGGGCAGTGCCAGGCGACGGGCGCTGCGACGGAAACGCTCGGCGTTCTTCTCAGGGCGGAACGACCACACCGAGCCGTCCGGGTGACGGTAGGCCTTGATGCCCTCGAAGATCTCCTGGCCGTAGTGCAGCACGGCGGCCGCCGGGTCGAGGGTCAGCGGGCCGTAGGGCCGCACTTCGTGGCCGTGCCAGCCGGCGTCGGCCGTCCAGCGCACGTGGGCCATGTGGTCGCTGAAGTGCAGGCCGAAACCGGGGTTGGCAAGGATGTCGTCGCGAATGTTGTCTGCCGCTGGCGTGGCGGTGGGCAGCGTGTCGAAGGTGGCGTTGGGCACGGCAAAAAGGTCTCCGCTATGCCGGTAGTCCGGCGTTTTGTTGAGCTTGTCCGCGCTCCGGACGTGTCGGTCCGAAGCGCGCAATGGGTTCAGATGTAACGGTTGGCGCCGGCGTTGGCAACCCTGGCGGCGTCAGCCGTCGTTTTCGACCTGGCGCGACTCCTCCTCGCGGTCGAGCAGGTACTGTGTCAGCAGCCCCACCGGGCGGCCGCTGGCGCCTTTCTGCTTGCCTGAGGTCCAGGCGGTTCCGGCGATATCGAGGTGTGCCCAGGGGAACTTGTCGGCGAAACGCGAGAGGAAGCAGGCCGCGGTGATGGTGCCGGCCGGGCGGCCGCCGATGTTGGCCATGTCGGCGAAGTTGGAGTCGAGCTGCTCCTTGTACTCGTCCCACAGTGGCAAGTGCCAGGCGCGATCCCAGGCCGCTTCGCCGGCATCGAGCAGATCCAGCGCCAGGTCGTCGTCGTTGGAGAGCAGGCCGGTGGCGTGGTGGCCCAGGGCGATGATCGCCGCGCCGGTGAGGGTGGCGATGTCGACCACGCTGGCAGGCTCGAAGCGCTCGGCGTAGGTCAGGGCGTCGCACAGCACCAGACGTCCTTCTGCGTCGGTGTTGAGCACCTCCACGGTGAGGCCCTTGAGCGTCTTGATGATGTCGCCGGGCTTGGTGGCGCGCCCGTCGGGCATGTTCTCGGCGGCGGCGACGATGAACACCAGGTTGAGCTTGGGGCGGATGCCGAGAACCGCCTTGGCGGTGCCGAACACGCTGGCTGCGCCGCACATGTCGAACTTCATCTCGTCCATGGCTTCGCCGGGCTTGAGCGAGATGCCGCCGGTATCGAAGGTAATGCCCTTGCCCACCAGCACGTGGGGGGCCTCGTCGGCATCCTCGGCGCCCTGATACTTCATGACGATCAAGCGTGAAGGCTGTTCGCTGCCGCGACCCACCGAGAGCAGGCTGTGGGCACCTAGCTCCTCCAGCGCCGCCTCGTCGAGGATGTCGACCTTGAGAGCGCCGCCCGATTCGCGCTCGAGCTGCACGGCCTGGTCGGCCAGGTAGCTCGGCGTGCAGACATTGCCCGGCAGGTTGCCCAGGGTGCGGGTGTAGGCTACGCCTTGGCCTACGGCATCGCCGATGCGAGCGCCCTCGCGGGCTTCATCGGCAGCGTCTGCCTCGCTGAGCAGCAGGGTGATGCGCTCGAGCTGCGGACGTGGCGCCTTCTCCGACTTGAATTCGTCGAAGCGATAGACAGCGCGCTGGGCGGCCTCGGCGGTCATGCGTGCCTTCCAGGCCACGCTGCGCTCCGGCACCGGTACGTCGGTAAAGGCGACTGCCACGTCTTCCACCGGCAATCCGGCCAGGGCGGTGAAGGCCGCATCCAGCGCCTGGATGAAGGTGCGCTCCTGGCACTTTTCACGCTCGCCCAGCCCCACCAGCAGCAGGCGGTCGGCGCCGAGGCCCGGGGCAAAGGGAATCAGCTGCACGCTGCCCGGCTTGGCGTCGAAATCGCCGCGCTCGATCAATTGGCCGATCAGCCGCTCGCTGGCGTCGTCGAGCTTGGCGGCAGCGGGCAGCAGGTCGCCATCCTTGAACACGGGGACCGCGAGGCAGGCCGATTCGGCCTTGGCGGGATTGGCCGTCTGAACGGGGAATTCCATGATGACTCCACAAGACAAGCGATGGGGGATTCTGGATAATGCCGGCACGGCACCGGGCCTGCCGAATTTCCCAAGTGTACTCAAGGCTTGGCGCCATTGCATGGAAGACCGCCTGCATGATTATTTTTCGTTACTTGACCCGCGAGATCCTGCTGACCATGGCCGCCGTCGCCGGTGTGCTGCTGCTGGTCATCATGGGCAGTCGATTCATCCGCTACTTCACCGACGCCGCGGAGGGCGACATCCCTGCCGCCATCCTCGGCAACCTGATGCTGTTCCACCTGCCGGGCTTTCTCGAACTGATCCTGCCGCTGGCCTTTTTTCTCGGCATCCTGCTGGCCTATGGCCAGCTCTATCTCAACAGCGAGATCACCGTGCTGGTGGCCTGCGGCATCAGCCCGGCCCGACTGTTTCAGGTGAGCCTGGTGCCGGCCACCCTGGTGGCGGTGCTGGTCGGGCTGTGCAGCCTGTGGCTGACGCCGGCCGGCGCGCTGCACAATGCCGTCATGCTCGAGGAGCAGCGCAGCCGGCTCGATTTCACGGCGTTGGCCCCGGGGCGTTTTCAGGATTTCGGCGGCGGTCGCACCGCCTACACTCAGTCTTTCAGTGACGATGGCAGCCGCATGCAGGAAGTCTTTATCAGCGAGCGCCAGCGGCGTCGCGACGGCACGCCGGAAACCGCGGTGACCCGAGCCGGCAGCGGTTACCAGACCGTGGATCCCGACACCGGCAGCCGCTTCCTGGTACTGGCCGACGGCGAGCGCTACAGCGTCGATCCGGGGCGCTTCGAGGCCGAACGGCTCGAGTTCGAGACCTATGCCGTGCGACTCTCCCTGGGCCGTGAGCGGCGTGAGTTGGAGTCGGCAGAGTACGCAAGTACACGGGAGCTGCTGGGCGACGACTCCGATCGAGCCCGGGCGCAACTGCAGTGGCGGCTCTCGCTGCCGCTGATGGTCTTCATCCTGACCCTGATGGCGATGCCGCTCTCGCGGGTCAATCCGCGCCAGGGGCGCTTCGCCAAGCTGCTGCCGGCGATCTTCCTGCATGTCTGCTATCTCAGCCTGCTGCTGGCGGCGCTGGATGCCGTCGGGCGCGGGACGCTGCCGGCGGCCATCGGCATGTGGCCAATCCACCTGGTCTTCCTGGCGCTGGGCCTGGGCCTGTTGATGCACAACCAGCGAAGGGGAATGCGTTGATGCTGACGGATCGTCTCGACCGCTATATCGCGCGCAATGTGCTGGGGGCGATCATCGTCGTGCAGGTCATTCTGCTCGGCCTTGACCTGGTGATCTCCTACATCAACGACCTCGATGACGTCGAGGGCAACTACGGCGCCTTCCAGGTGCTGCTCTACCTGCTGATGCGTGTGCCCTGGCGCTTTTATCAGTATGCCCCGGTGGCGGTGCTGATCGGTGCGCTGATCGGGCTGGGCAGCATGGCCTCCAGCAATGAGCTGACGGTGATGCGCGCCGCGGGCCGCTCGCTGGCGCGCATCCTGTGGGGCGTGATGAAGCCCATCATCCTGGTGGTGGTGGTGGTGCTCGTGGTGGCCGAGTACGTCAGCCCGCGCACCGAGCAGTTCGCCAGCGCCTGGCGCCTGGAGCAGATGCAGGGCGAAGGTGCCGTGCTGGTCCAGCGTGGCGGCTGGCAGCGCGAGGGCGATAGTGTCTATCGCTTCGGCGCCATTCGCGCCGACGACACCGTGCTCGACCTGACCCGCTACCGCTTCGAGGGGCGCCAGCTGCGCGAGGCCATGGTGGCCGAACGAGCCGTCTGGCGCGACGGCAGCTGGCAGCTGGAAGAGGTGGGTATCACGCGCTTCTTCGACGACCGCACCGAAGCGGAGCATCGCGCCCAGCACCCCTGGGAGACCAGCCTGACGCCGGCCCAGCTCAATCGCCTGTTGCTGCCTATCAACAGCCAGGCGCCCAGCGAGCTGTGGGCCTACGCTCGTTTCCTGCGAGACCAGGGGCTTCAGGCAACCCAGCCATTGCTCTATTTCTGGCAGAAGATGCTGATGCCGCTGATGATGGGCTCCCTGGTGCTGGTGGCGGCCTCGTTCGTGTTTGGCCCGTTGCGCACCGTGGCGGCCGGCACCCGGGTCTTCTACGGCGTGATCGTAGGCCTGACGTTCAAGTACCTGCAGGACCTGCTGGCCCCGGCTTCGATGGTGTTCGGCTTCTCCCCGGTGTGGGCCGTTCTCACGCCGATACTCTTCAGTGCCGGGCTGGGACTCTATCTGCTGCGGCGCAGCGGCTGAGGCGCGCCGCCCGGGATCACTCGCTCACCTGCTCTCGGCCGGTGAGGCATGGGAAGGAAAGCGATGCAACGACGTTTCAATCAGCTTGACGATGTGTGGCCGGCAGGCCTGGCCCGGCGCCTTGGCGCCATGATCTACGATGCCTTCCTGGTGGCGGCGATCTGGATACTGCTTACCGTGCTGCACGTGGCCTTCGTGCGCTATGTGATGGGGCTGGGCCCGGAGGAAGTGGGCGCAGGAGAGGCGCAGCGCCTGGTCCTGCAGCTCCTGCTGCTGGCCGGCGCTTTCGTCTTCTTCGCCTTTTTCTGGATGCGCGGCGGGATGACCCTGGGCATGCAGGCCTGGCGGCTACGCGTGCAGACCCTCGACGGTTACACCATTACCCAGGTGCAGTGCCTGGTGCGCTACCTGGTGGCCTGGGTATCGCTGGCGGCCTTCGGCCTGGGCTATCTGTGGATCCTGTTCGACCGTGAAGGCCGCAGCTGGCCGGACATCGCCTCGGGTACCCGGGTGGTGGTGCTGCCCAAGCGATGAAATGACGCGGATCAAAAAATGTTCGATTTGCCCTTGCGACAGCCTATGCGAATCATTTACATTTAATCTCGTAAGCACAGTGAGGTGATGTCGATGTACGTATGTCTCTGCAAGGGCGTATCCGACCGCAAGATCCGCGAAAGCGTCTCAGACGGCGCACGCAGCTGGCGCGAAGTCCAGCAGGAAACCGGGTGCGGCACCCAGTGCGGCAAGTGCGCCTGCGTCGGCAAGGCCATTGCCCGTGAAGCCATCACCTCGGAAGTCATGGCCTCTACCCACGATCTCGCCTACGCCGTATAGGCTGTTGGCGGCCTGGCCGGCCAGGCCGATGCCAATCCTTATCATTCTTTTTGTGATTAATCCAACTGCTTATCGCAGTTGGATTTTTTGCGTGTGCGCCAGGCATGGCGCGCAGCGCCTTACTGGCGCTGTTCCCGAGGGTGGTGCCTCGGGATGACTTG
>NZ_JACEFT010000056.1 GCF_013697085.1 Billgrantia kenyensis | reverse complement strand
CTGCTGCCCTGGCGCTGGAGAGACACGCTACCGGTCTAACTCAGGCCGCAACAGGTGGGGTTCGTGGAGCGCTTACGAACGTAACGACCGCCTGATGGCGACCTTGGACAACATCAATGGCAGGATGGGACGCGGGACCGTGACGTTCGGGCGCCCCTCGCCCGGTGCCGCCTGGCATCTTCGCTGCGCTAACCGCACACCTCGGTGGACAACGCGCTGGGACGAGTTGCCGAGTGTCCGTTGAGCAGTGTTCAATCGCAGAGCAGCCCGCTGGCCTGGATCTCGTCGACCCTTCCTGGGCTGATCCCGCGAATGCGAGAGAGATCCTCAAGAGACTGCCAAGGGCGTCCTTCCTCTATAGCCTCGGCACGAGCCGGCCCCACATGGGGAAGGTCCGTCAGTAGTTCGGCTTCGGTAGCATTGATGTCGATGCATAACACGCTGGCCTCAGTCAGGTCATGGAGGCTGCCACCGAAGATGCGTCATCCCTTTTCTTATTCCCAATATATTACAATCTTCAGAAGGGCCTGCGTGCACATTCTCAAAAAAGGAAGCGTCTAATAAGATAACTTATAGTGGAGATGAGTTGCTGATTATTCATTAAATTGCCCTTGGTGTTCTTTGCTTTTGATAAAGCAGGGGGGAGGCAACAGCCATTGTTGGGCAAATGATTTATTAAAATGGCGATTGAAGCTGTCAGTGTCGTTTATTTAACTCCTTGGTATTAAAGCTAAGAGAGGATGGTTTGATTTTTTAGCGGTTAAAAAATACCATCATAATCCATAGTGTTCCAAAGATAATGATCCAAGCAACAATATGGCTTAGTATGTGGGTTATTACAGGGTGGTCATTTAAACGATCGTCATTGTCAAGATGGTTGTGTTCTTGTGGACCTGATACCATAGTAGCTCCCAAGCCATTGCATTTATCACATTGATGGAAGTTGTTATCTGAGTATAACTTATACGGATCGTTAGGGTGCTGACTAGTAACAACCCTGCCTGTACCGTTACATTTTGTGCACCGTGACATTGTCATGAATACCTCACTTGGTTTTCTTTTAGAAATGGCAAAACTTCCACATATAGTGAGACTTATTAATATTCCTAGCTAACGAGCCGGCTCGTGAAATCTTCACAATTAACGTCTAGTGGGTTTTACACCAGCCTCCATTTTGCCTTAAATTAAAAAGTATATAAATTTATCGATGCAGGGTATTTAGTCGTGACTTTTGTTCTCGCTTGTATAAAAGCTTGTTGTGAATCTTACTTATCGACCATTAGAAGCATAGCTATACTATTACATAAAAATGAGCTGCTTAGCTGGAAGCCAACGCTATAACTGGACTGATTGACTGCAATAATTTTATGGCAGCTATGAGAGAGCCTTACAGCCTCGTTTTGAGGGAGTTCCCGTGGGGATCTCTCTAACAACGACGGCTGTGTAAAAGTTAGTTTTTTACGCCGTGCTTATAGCTTTGGTGGTTCCATAGGCACATAAACTTCGTTATTGGGAGGTGTTTCAGCGTCCTCCCTAGCATTTAAGAATTCTTGGTAGTTGACAAGAACTGCACTATAATCTACTAAATGAGACTCATATATATGAAAGCTAGGGCCATCAGGTGCTAGCCTAGTCTCAAGATATATTCTTAAAAGCAGTCCAGTACAGTCGTTGTGCGTTATCGCGTAGAAATTAATTTGTTCTTTAGAGCCTGGTGGAGGTATGTTTGGGCACACAGGTCCATCATCAGCGGAGCCATGATACCACATATACAATGTTGCAGATCCATCAAATAGCTGACTGGGCTCACGTAAATGAGTTGGCTCCCCGTATTTTTCTACCAAAGCTTCTTGTAGATATTGCCCATGAAAAAAATGTTCAGAGGTACCCCGTTTGACTATTAGGACCTCTTTGTTAGAAGGTGGAAGAGCATAATGGAGCAAAAGATTTCCCTGTGAGTCATCGCTTGTCCAATATTGGTATAAATGTTCTTTGCTATCCTCATTTTCTACTCTGTTTTCTTCCTTGAGTTCGTAACCTTGGCTGTGTGCAATTTCAGCAACTTCTTCAGGTGACATTCCTAGTTTTATTCCTAAAATATCATATTCACTAAATGTTTTGGCGTCTACATGCTTCAGCGAGAATATAAAGGAATATGAAAAAATGCAGGATATTAAAAGGACCTTGAACATCCCCCCCCCTAGCACATAAGCTGTTGGGATTTTTTTATGCGTAATCTCACGCACACCTAAGCCTGCCCTAATTTTAGAGAGCTGTAGAATGCATGACAACCCCGATTCTGCATAAGCATACAATATTCCTACTAGTATGATGAAATAATTGCGCTAAATTATTATTTCTTTAAAGAGCGTTACTTAAGCAACGTGATACTTTTTTATCAAAAAGCAGCACTTTCGATGAGTTTGGTGATCCTTCCTCGAAAACGGCCCACAGGCTATGTGATTTCCTAGGTTGACCCGATAATAGGGAGTATCAGATGAAGCCTAACCAACAGACCAAGGTGCAGGACATAAGGATCTTCAACCAACGACTAAGTAGACTTGATCGACGATCTGGCACGGCAGAACGGCATGAGCTAGCAGTCTATCTACCACTGGAAGACCAAAGACAGCGCCATTCGGGCCACAGAGTCGAAACACCTGCGCGATCTGAAAAATCGAAAAATGCTCGGCTCTGAAAGCTGTTAACGGAAAGCACCTCTCGATGCCGCTGCCATCGAATAATATTGACATTCGAAGTGATGCGGCGTGCGGTGAAGCACTTGATGTCAGACGGCTGGCTCAGTCAATAATGTGCCGCTCTTGCAATAAAGATGGTATTTGAGATTGGTTATTTATCATCCCCATACAAGGGAGTAGCTCCACTGATGATTAGCACTAAGGCCGGCTATGGGAGCCATGAAACCCTTGGTCTCATCCGGGGGCCCCTCACGCAGTCGGTCGACAACGGAGGCAATCATGCCCGACAAGCGCTTCGTCCATTTCCAGGCAGCTCGGCGCCGGTGATCTGAGAGACTGAGCCTCCTCGGGATCGTAGGCGCCAGTGCTGGCGTTACGACGCAACTCACGGTTGATCGTGCTTCTGTAGATGCCAAGCTCTCTACCGGTGTGGCGCTGGCTCATGTTCAAGTCATGACAGGTGAATCTGGTATCGTTGGATCTGGGTCAGCTGTCGTTGCCCCATACTCTGCTTCACTTTGGTAGGTAAGGTAGGGAGTGTAGCGGCGCTGGCCCTTCGCTGGCCAAGAATCAGGCACAGTTTTCCAGCCTGTTCGGATTGGACAAACCTGGTGCTGGCGACATGCTGTGGGGGCCGAGTTGACGGAGCCAGTGAGCCTTGTACCTGCCCTTCCGGCCGGATAATCCGACTGGCAGGGGAAACCAGCAGCCCGAACGGGTCAGAAAATAAACGCTACTCCATTAAATTGATACCTCTGAGCGCTCCAGCTGCCCACCTGAATTGTTCAGCGAGTCCTTAAGATAAACTTTTTTAATTCAATCCTTAATAAGCCACCCGTTGCTTCCTCCCTTTGTAATTGTTTGCCTGTACATCTTGAACTGCAATCTCGTCAGGATTGATGAAGGCTTAAATACTGTTGGAATCAAAATTGTCAGCGATTTGGCATGCCTATCAGCCACAACACCAAACCGAAAACAGCCACATTTATTACAATCCTCCAGATAGGATGCAGGTTATATGGTACTTGGTAGCCATCCCTAATAGGTTCAAAATATGAGCCAGTTACACCCGTGCCAGAGCATTGGTCGCACTGGTGAAAATTATTGTCTTGATAACGCTTTATAGGGTCAGCAGGATGTTGACACGTTACAACCCTCCCGTTACCGTTGCACTTAGTACATTGTTCCATAAAATTTTCCTTTTTTTCGCTAGCCGTTGGTAAAAATCATGTTGTATGCTTCGGCAAGATCGTTTGTTCTAAATTTCTTATATTTGCAATTTGGGCCGTGACGTTCTTCGCTCGGAGCCTGGGTGTAATAATCTTACCACCCTGAAAATCTGAATTGGAATTATCAGCTCAGAGACCTTTCCATTTCTGAGTTAGCTTTTCCTTTAGTCCAGCATAGTTCCACCACATCCAACTTCCCAGCCCGCCGGCAAAATAAGCAACGACATCAAAGATATCGGCAGTTCCTCGGTTTAGATATACTGGCCCGACATATTCAAACCCAATAGACCAAACTATGATCGGAGGTATGATTTCACTTAGCTTTGGTGGTGTGTCAGGATATCTAAGCTTTGATAGTTTTGTTATAAATAAAATAAGGGGTATAGCTACTGCCGGAAAAATTAGATCATTCAAGTAGTTGTTAAAAAAAGCAATACCACCTTTTAAGCTATTTGGCACCAACCACTTATTCAAGATATAAATGGTCAAAGAAAACAAAAATAGTTTATCCAATAAGTATCTGAACTCCTTTGTCGCCTTGCTCGCCATAAGCACTTCTCATATCACATTACAATAAAGTGATTTTCCACGCTATAAATCAGTAGCTCATAAAGCCAGCATGGTTATTATTGCAAACAATAAAAGTGTTAGAGCAAGAATCATTAGATTAAAGGCAACACCAAAAGCTGGATTGGGTCGCCCGCAGTTTGGGCATTCCTTTGCTCCTTTGTAAACCTCTTTCCCACACCCCTTGCAATTTGCCAAGCTCATTATCTAACCTCCTTTACTTACCTGTCTTCGATATCGCCCCTTTGAGCCTAGGAAAAAAAATTCAACTATACAGACATAGCCTTAGAATGCACTATTTTGAAATCTAACGACTATCCAATGTTGTGCTGATACTCTGTCCTGTGGTCTATATTTTATTATACATTCGTAATGTCACTTTATAGACTAAAAAACTCCCCCGCCGCATAGGTTGGCGGAAAAAACATAATTTATTACTACGCACGTGATCGATCGCAAATTTCGCGTCATACTATTTTCTATTTTAATAAATAGTACATGGTATTAAAGGTGAGTGGACGTAAGTTTGGGTTAGCATTAAATTTCTCATGTGAAGTGTGCCTGATTTCTGAGCGTATCAAGCGGAAAAATTAATGATGGACAAGAAAAGGCCTCTACACTAAATTTAGATATCTCGTTATTTATAATCATGCTTGAAAAATATAGTTTTGGTTACTTGGAAGAAGTTGGTTGCTAGTGAGTAACGTAGCAAATGCTGATACAAAAATAATGGTAGCGTCGAGTAGCTTTGTCATAAGCGTAGCCAGGATTTTTCCTAGCCAAAGAGAGACGATGTGGGGTGGTTATGCGTACATTGATGTTTTTTTTGTTATTTTCCCCATTTTTTGCTTTTGCAGAGGGCGAGAAATGGTTTTTGGGAAACTGGAGAATCACTGAAGTGAACTTTCCTGGTTTTTCGGCCTTGACTGAACAAGAAGCTGATGAATGGCTTGATCGGATTATTCAGTATAACATGAACTCAGTTGAGTTATCTGACAAAGCTTGTCAGAATCCATTATATATGGCTGAGTTTGTCGATTCCAATGATTACATGGTTGGACATAGGTTCTCATTAGAAACTTTGGGAATTCATGCTGGTACAGTAGAGATTGTAAGTGTTGACTGTGATCAGTCTTGGTTAGGCCCAGGGCTTACAATTATTAAAAAGAATGGAGATGCAGCATATATCCCCTGGGATGGCGCATATTTCTTTATAAGTCGCGAGAGATAATAATGCTAAAAGATAAAGTGTTCCGCGTCCTAAGAGCCGCTGTGGGAGTCGCAGTTCTAGCTGTAAACTTTTGCGTATCCCATGCCTTGGCGCAAGAGAGTACGGATTCAGCCGGCGGTTCAGTACTAGGGGAGTGGGTGGGTACCTATACATGCGCTCAGGGCCTTACTGGCCTAACTCTTACAATAGTGGAAGCTACGCCGACAGTTGCCAGTGCGATGTTTCACTTCTATGCTGACCCAAGAAACCCTCAGGTCCCTTCCGGGTGCTTTACGATGGAAGGTGTGTATGAACCTTCTACCGGCCTTCTTCAACTAAGTGGCAGGGACTGGCTATTGCGCCCAGCTGGTTATAGGTTTGTGTCCTTCGAAGGCAGGGTTGATGCTGAGGGACGCAATTTCCAGGGACTGGTTTCAGGGGCTCCTAGATGTACTACCTTCAATCTCAGCCGTCAGCCCTCGCTCGCGCCACCTCAAGCTAACTGCGTCATCGAGACGCCTACCGTCCAAGCTGACCAGGTTAGCGCGGGCACCATTGTGCAGGAATTGGCTAGCAAAGGTAGCATTGATCTTAATATCTTGTTTGATTTTGCTAAATCAACAGTTCGGCCAGACGGTAGGATTCAGCTCGACGAATTAGGCCGCATACTGATGTCGCCAGTCTTGGCAGAGCATAAAATTGGAATCTATGGCCATACTGATGCGGTGGGTTCTGATGAGGCGAATCAACAACTATCAGAACAACGTGCTGCCGCCGTGCGTGATTATCTGATTGAACGTTTCAACGCTCCAGCCGACCGTTTTGAAGTTCGGGGGTTCGGGAAGGAACGCCTAAAAAATCCCGGTGCGCCACTAGATGAGGCCAACCGCCGTGTTGAAATCGTGCTCCTCAGTGATTTTTCTAAACACAGTCATTGACAATAACAGTCACTGCCCCGTAGTGCATTGGTTTAGTGATTCTCCTGTAATTGTGCTTGCTGATTCTTATTCACTGCTAGCTCCGAATTTGAAAGCAGGTTCAAAAGAGTGAGCTAAATAACCAAGTGGAAAAGCGTGAGCCTAGTGTGGTATTGCGCTGACCCATCTATATCACCGCCTCACTATTGAAGACAGAGTCGCCATCATGCTTATGATGGCTCGTCACTATATACTAACCATTGCCCGGCAACTGGGATTTGCTTCCCAGCGAATCTCAGGGGAGCTGGCACGCCACGTGATCAGACCTGATTAGACTTACGATGTGATTTTTCCGCTACGTTGATCCTGATAGCAGGAGATCTCGCGATGAAGCGTAACCGACATACCGAAGACCAGACCATCAGTACTCTCAAGGCCAACGAGCGCAGCGTCTCGATCGCCGGGCTGGTCCGGCAGAACGGTGTGACCGAGCAGACCAATTACCGCTCGAAGGCTAAGTACAGCGGCATGGAGGTCTCAGAGGCCAAGCGTCTGCGTGAGCTGGAGGCCGAGAATGGACGGCTCAAGAAGCTTCTGACGGAAACAGCCCTTGATAACGTTGCCCACAAGGAGATGGTCTCGGGAAAGTGGTGACGCCCGAAGCGGAGCGGCGTGCGGTGGAGCACCTGGTGACAGGCGGCTGGCTCAGTCAACTGAGCGGTGTTCAATCGCAGAGCAGTCCGCTGGCCTGGATCTCGTCGACCCTTCCAGGACTGATCCCGCGAATGCGAGAGAGGTCCTCAAGAGACTGCCAAGGGCGTCCTTCCTCTATAGCCTCGGCACGAGCCGGCCCCACATGGGGAAGGTCCGTCAGTAGTTCGGCTTCGGTAGCATTGATGTCGATGCATAACACGCTGGCCTCAGTCAGGTCATGGAGGCTGCCATCGAAGGTCGTCAGCTCCAGCGTGGCGCTGCCCAGCGTCAGGTAGACTGGTGCATGGTCGGACACGACATCGCGTGCTCGCTCGTGGCCGATACCGAACAGCTCGGGGAAACGCACGATTCCTCGCTCGGCTACATCTAGCCTGCCGTGAATCTTCCAGATGTTGTCGTAAAGGTTGGCATAGCGCCCATCGGTCAGTCCCAACGTCGTGGCGCCCTGATTGATGGCCGGGATCACCCCAAGCTCCCGTAGCGGCTCCCAGCCAGGGTGCTCGGGGCGTAGGTTGAAGTCTCCTAGAAGCAGACGAGGGGTATCGGGGTAGACCTCATCAAGCCACTGCCAGTAGTCGGCAAGGGCCTCGATCTCGGGCAGGCGGTCCCCAATGCTACGACCGTAAGTGATATGCACGGTGGCCGCTGCAAATGCCTGACCGCTCCGAAGGCTGCGGAACTTGGCGGAATAGGGTTCCCTGGCAAACATATCGCGGTGATCGATGAAGACCACGGCGCCGCTGTCGTACTCTACGGCACTGTCCCGCCACAGAAATGCATAGTGCTCGCGGTAGGTTGAGCGGCCGAGCGCATGACTCGCCATGGAGGACCAGGATTCGCCGGTGATCGCCTCGACCTCCTGCTCCACGTGCTCCAGTGCCGCCTCGTTCATCAGCTCTTGGATGGCGAGAAAGTCGAAGTGCTGACGACATGGGCGACTTTGTCGTAACGCTTATCGTTGTCCCAGCCCAGATGCTGGATGTTCCAGCTGCCGATGACGATGTCTCCCCAAGCCAGTAGTGGGGTCATTGCCAGCCAGGCAACGAATAGACGCATGATCATGCCGATGCTCCCTGCGTGTGATGAAGCATGGTTGCGCCCCGGAGAACAAAGATCAATCCTGATTGGTGGGGATAGGCTTGATCAGCCCGGGATCGTTCTGGGTGGGTACTGACAAGGTCATGAAGGCGACGGTCTCGGAGAAGTCTCTCCTGAAGCTTATGGGGAGGGCCTAGCGACGCTGGAACGACACGCCGCATTGGACTCAGGACTGACGTGGGCACGTCTGGAAGGAGTGTGCGGTCTGTTCTAGTTGGCTCGGTGACGAGCACGCGGCTACCGAAAGGTGCACTATAAGGACCTGGCCAAGAAGCAGGCGCAGCTATTCAGCCTGTTGGGACTGGACAATGTGGTGGTGGCGTCATCCCAGTCGTGCCTCGCTGATGAAAGGCAATGAATTGCGTTCGATCCCGCCAGGCAAAATCCCGCAAAGTGGTGAGCGATCATGCCTAGTCGGACGGCACATCCCGCAAAGTGGTGTGCGATCATGCCTAGTCGGCCGGCAAAAAAATCCCGCAAAGTGGTGAGCGATCATGCCTAGTCGGACGGCACATCCCGCAAAGTGGTGAGCGATCATGCCTAGTCGGACGGCAAAATCCCGCAAAGTGGTGAGCGATCATGCCTAGTCGGACGGCACATCCCGCAAAGTGGTGAGCGATCATGTCTAGTTGGACGGAAAAATCCCGCAAAGTGGTGAGCGATCATGCCTAGTCGGACGGGAAAATCCCGCAAAGTGGTGAGCGATCATGCCTAGTCGGACGGCAAAATCCCACAAAGTGGTGAGCGGTCATGCCTAGTCGGACGGTAACATCTCGCAAGTGGTGAGCGATCATGCCTAGTCGGACGGCGAAATCAGCAAAGTAGTGAGCGATCGTGCCTAGTCGAACGCGGTTCCTCAGCAACCCCGCTCCAACCAGGCTGGGAATCTGAACATCGGGCAGTGGTGTAGGGAGAATCCGTAGCCCAGTCCTGGAGGTCTCCCCCGAGTGGCCTGCCTCCCGCCTCACCAGCCGGGTGCATTGCCTACACCGCGTCGCACCAGGTCCTGCCTGCGCGTGAAGCTACTCAATGGCATTCTGCGGACTGGAAGCCGTAATTTGGGCAGTTGGGATAACCTTGGGGTAGACACATAGCTGGGCAAGATCTCTCATAGATCCTGCTGCGCTGCTCATACTACATGAGCCCGGCCTGGTGCAATGCTTACAGCACATCCACTGGCTGGTCACCATCTGAGCCCCGGTAGCAAGAAGGATAGGTGTCGGGTCCCGTGTGATTGACTACCCGTTTGGAAAATAATTCAGGCCGCTTGGTCTGCCATTCTTTCATCGCCGCG
>NZ_JACEFT010000055.1 GCF_013697085.1 Billgrantia kenyensis | reverse complement strand
CTCGTTGAGCGTATCGATCGCCTTGGCAATCGCATTCATGGAGCAAGTCTCCGACGTCGAAACGAAGGCCGCCCCGGGCGGGCCGGGGCGGCGGGGGGCATGGCCTTACAGGCAGGCTTCGAGCTCTTCCAGAGAGGGCAGGTCGTCCATGACGCGGCTCATGTTGTAGGGCACGGAGATGTCGCGCCAGGTAGCGTAGTGCTCCAGGTAGCTGATCATGGAGTGATAGACCTTGGCGTGGTCCGGATCCTCGCAGGAACCGCGCAGGATCACCTCGTTGGTGATCTCCTGGATGCGGGCCAGGTCATCCTCGGAGAAGGTATTGATCTCGACGCCGGCATCGATGAAGTTCTGTGTGGCATCGGTGGACTCGCGCTCGGACCAGGCCAGGGCCCAGGTCATGGTGGCGTCGGCGGCGATCCTGAGCTTCTCCTGGGTCTCCTCGGAGAGGGCATCCCAGGCGTCGCGGTTGATCATCACGCCGAACACGCTGGCCGACTGATGCCAGCCGGGCGTCGCCCAGTAGTCGGCGACCTCGGCGAAGCCGGCGTTGTAGTCCACACCCGGGGTGGAGAACTCACCGGCGTCGATCACGCCGCGCTCGATGGCCTGGTAGATCTCGCCGCCGGCCAGAGTCACCTGAGAGCCGCCGAGCTGCTCGAGCACGCGGCCCTGGTCGCGCCCGGAGAGGCGCAGGCGCTTGCCGTCCAGGTCGTCCAGGCTCTCGATGGGGGTGCGGCCCATGAAGCCGGACTCATTGTTCAGAGCTGCGTAGGGCAGGTAGACCATGTCGTACTGGCCGTAGATCTCCTCATAGAGCTCGCGGCCGCCCCACTGCTGGATCCAGTTGATATAGTCGACGGCATTGAACAAGGAGGTGGTAGTGGCCAGCGGTGAGAAGGCCGGGTTGCGGCCGGCCCAGTAGCCGGGCCAGTCGCCGGCGGCCTCGATGCTGCCGGTTTCGGTGGCGTCGAATACCTCGGTGACAGGCATCAGGGTGCCACCGGAGCGGAACTCGATCTCAAGCTCGTCACCGGCGAGCTTGTTGACGAGGTTCGCCCAGTGACGGTCGATCTGCACCAGGTCCAGGTTGTCCGGCCAGGTGGAGGTCATGGTCCAGCGCTCCTGGGCCTGGGCGGTGGTGGCGAAGGCGGCCAGGGCAATGCCCGCAGCCAGTCCGGAGAGTGCAAGCGTGGTCTTCGACTTCTTCATCTCGTGCTCCGTTGTATGTTGTGGTTGTCATGATTTGACGAAGTCAGCTACGCCCCGTAGTGCGCAGCCATGGAGTCAATGAGCGGTCCAGCCTCCATCAACCATCAAGGCGCTCCCCGTAACCAGGGCGGACGCGGGTGATGCAAGGAAGACAATGGGGCCCATGACGTCCTCTAGCTGACCAAGTCGACCCAGCGGGATTTTGGCCAGCACGGATTCCAGGAAGCCAGGCTCCTGAAAGAAAGGTTTCGTCATTGGAGTTTCAATGAAAGTGGGGCAAATGCTATTGACCCGAATGCCACGTGGGCCGAGCTCAACCGCCATGGCTCGGGTTAATCCTTCCACGGCAGATTTGGACGCGCAGTAGAGACTGCGGTTTGCCGCGCCGACGTGGCCCATCTGTGACGATACGTTGATTATGCTGCTGCCCTCAGGCATCTGGCCGACGACGGTTTGCGTGAGGAAATAGACAGCATGCACGTTTAGACCCATCACGGCCTTGTAATCTTCGTCCGAGACCTGCCCAAGTGGCTTGGGCCGGTTGGTGCCGGCATTATTGACCAGGATTTCAAACCGTCGGCCCTGAAGCGCCTGGCGTACCGCTACCAGGTCTTGGACATCCAAGGCCAGCGCCTCGGCCTGATGGCCGGCTGCCTGCAGCGCCTCGACCAATTCGTCGAGGCGCTGGGCATTGCGTGCGGCCAGGGTGACTTTTGCACCCGCCTGGGCCAGGGCACAGGCGGCCGCTAATCCAATGCCCTGACTGGCACCGGTCACCAAGGCGCAGCGACCTTCGAGGCTAAGGCTGGGCGTCGTTGGTAGTCTCATGGATCTACCGCGGTTGCATAGGGTACATCCCGCTTGCCATAGCGGCGCACGCGCTCATTGGCTTGCTCACCATGCCCGGCGAAGCCCTCCAGGGCACAAAGGCGTGAGCAATAGCTACCAATTTCAGCCGACGCTTCATCGGTAAGCACGCGCTGGTAAGTGCAGGTCTTCAAGAACTTGCCAACCCACAGCCCACCGGTATAGCGCGCTGCTTTCTTGGTAGGAAGAGTGTGATTGGTGCCGATGACCTTGTCGCCATAGGCCACGTTCGTGCGTGGTCCCAGGAAGAGTGCTCCGTAGTTGGACAGCTTTTGCAGGTAAAGCTCGGGATCCTCTGTCATCACCTGTACGTGTTCATAGGCCATCTCATCGGCGACTTGCAACATCTCATCATGGCTGCTGCAAACAATGATTTCGCCATAATGCTCCCAGGCTTTTCGTGCAATTTCCGCCGTAGGCAGCTTGGTAAGCAGCTCATTGATGGCAGCCATGGTATCTTCGGCCAGCTTCTCGGAGTTGGTCAGCAGCGCAGCCGGTGAGGTTGGCCCATGCTCGGCTTGGCCAAGCAGATCGGTAGCGCATAACAGGCCGTCTACCGTGTCATCTGCAATGACCAGGGTTTCGGTCGGTCCAGCAAAGAGGTCAATGCCGACTCGGCCGAAGAGCTGCCGCTTGGCTTCGGCGACGAAGGCATTGCCAGGCCCCACCAGCATGTCGACGGGCTCTATCGTCTCGGTTCCGATGGCCATGGCGCCAACCGCCTGCACGCCACCGAGTACTAGAATTTCATCGGCACCAGCAAGGTGCATGGCCGTCACGATGGCAGGGTGGGGTTTGCCTTGATAGGGCGGTGCGGCAGCTACGACGCGCTTGACGCCCGCCACCTTGGCGGTCAATACGCTCATATGGGCGGAAGCCACCATCGGATAGGCGCCTCCAGGCACATAGCAGCCCACGGCATTGATCGGTAAGTGCTTATGTCCAAGGACAACGCCTGGCCGAGTTTCGACTTCAACTTCTTGCATGGATGCCAGCTGGGCTTCGGCAAACGCTCGAATCTGTGCCTGGGCAAAGCGAATATCTTCCAAGTCCTGTGCGGAAACTTCGGCCATGGCTTGCTCTATCTCGGCCTGGGTCAGCCTGAAGGAGCTTGGCGACCAGCTATCGAATTTCTCGGACAGCTCACGTACGGCTCCGTCGCCTCGGGTCTCAATGGCGGCCAAGGTTTGCTCGACGGTTTCCCGGACCTGGCGGTCGGCTTCGGCACGGGCTTCGCTTGAAGTGCCAGATTTGAGATGACGGATCATGGGGCTTCCCGGTTGAATATCAGCAAAATGTGTTTCGAACCTGATACGAGTAGGCTTAAAGCTAGTCATGTTTGCATACGAATGCAATACTTGTCATAAGTACCTTGTATAGTCGATGAAGAGGTCGGGCTTTTCCTTTGAATACAAAAGCTTAAGTTGCAAGGGAAGGGCTTGGGTCCGGCTGGTAAAGAGGGTTTTGCGACTATTGTCTAACGTGTGGTTGAGCATCTGTGCCGCTACATGCAGAACAGGAGCTGAGCTTATGATAATGCAGGTAGGTGTGGCAGGAGCTGGCCTGATTGGCTGGGCTTGGGCCATCGTTTTTGCACGGCTGCGCTGGTCGTTCATGGGGCCCTTCGTGACCATCGATCTCAATGCCCCCGATGGGGTGGTCGACTACGCACGACGCTATGGGCCGCTCTATAGAGAAGTCGGCCGCGAGCGTGCTGATCACGGTCGCTATCCACCGGGCGGGCGAAGCGTTCTGAAGGGTAATCAGAGTCGATGTGCATGCAGCTTCCCATCTGACTGTTGAGAAGAGATCATGAAGAAGAAATCCGTGACTTCCCGCGAGGTCGCGCAGCTGGCCGGTGTTTCGCAGTCTGCCGTCAGTCGCTGCTTTTCACCCAAGGCCAGTATCTCAAAGAAGACTCGAGACAAGGTGCTCGAGGCCGCCAGGCAGCTTGGCTATCGCCCCAATACCATTGCCCGCTCGCTGATCACACGCTCGTCTCGTACCATCGCAGTGGTTGTCTCTCAACTGGATAACCCGTTCTATGCCTTGACTCTGGCGAAGGCTTCTGAGTATTTCCAGGCCGAGGGTTATCACCTTCTGCTGTTTCTGGTAAGTGATGATGGCAATACCGAAGGTGTCATGTCGGAAATTCTCGAGAGTCAGGCCGAGGGAATCCTGATGCTGGCGGCGTCGCTGGCGACACCCTTTGCCCAGGAGTGCGTCGATCGAAGTATTCCTGTTGTGATGATCAACCGGACCGTCGATTCAGCCGGGGTCAGTCAGGTTTCCAGCGATAATTATCATGGAGGGCACTGGGCGGGACGCTACTTGGTCGCTCAAGGTCATTCACGAATTGCTTTTCTCAATGGTTTGCCGACTTCTTCCACCGGGGCATATCGCAGGCTTGGTTTTCTCGATGCCTTGGCGTTGGAGGGCGTATCGTGCTGGGCTGAAGAGTGTGGAGACTATCGTTTCGACAAGGCGAGCGAGGCGACGCGTCGCCTGTTTGCAAAGTCTCCTTACCCCGATGCCATTTTTGCCGCAAATGATCATATGGCCATTGCC
The DNA here is from genome assembly GCF_013697085.1 of Billgrantia kenyensis. GTDB lineage: Bacteria > Pseudomonadota > Gammaproteobacteria > Pseudomonadales > Halomonadaceae > Halomonas > Halomonas kenyensis. Next base: position 5,197 of record NZ_JACEFT010000055.1, on the reverse strand, counting down.
GTCATTGAAACGCTTCGTTCCGAATTTGGCCTACGCGTGCCGGAAGACGTCTCGGTGATCGGTTTCGATGATACCCCCGTGGCGTCATGGCCCAGCTTTCACTTGACCACGGTGCGTCAACCACGCGAAGAGATGGTGGCGACAGCGTCAAGGTTGCTGCTGGAGCAGATTCGTGAAGGCCAACTCTCCCCTGTGCAGCTTACCCTGCCTGTAGTACCCGTCATCAGAAGCAGCGTCCGTGGCGCAGTCTGAGAGACGACAGTAGACGCTTGCCCGAGGCAAGCCCGAGAGCATGCATGGAATGCCGCGCCGCGCCGGGTGAATTGCCGGGCGTTCGGGGTCGACTCGCGCGCTGTGTTCGAGGTAGTGGGTGATGTGGTGCGTATTAGGCCGTGCTGCCTCCCCACACGCTCTCCAGCACTTCCAGCGCCGCGGCGATGGCGGGCTCCTCGCTGCGCTCGCGCTGCCACACGAAGCACAGTGCGCAGGGCAGGCGCACGCCTTCCACCACCACCAGGCCGCGCTCCTGGCGCTCGGCCATGGCCAGGGCGTCGCGGGCCAGGCTCAGGCCGACGCCGGCGCGCACCAGGTCGAGCATGCACGCCTCCTGATCGACCTGGGCCACGCCGTGCGGCGTCACCCCGAGCGGGTCGAGGGCGCCATGCAGCAGGCGGTGGTGGGCCGATAGCGGCGGCGTGACGATCCAGGGCAGGGCGGCCAGGTCCTTCCAATCGCTGCTGGCCACGCGGCTGCCCCAGCCGGGCGGGGCCACCACGTGGTAGTGGAAGTGGGTCAGCTCGCGATAGGCGATCTCCGGGGCGTCGGGCCCCGGGCCTTCGCCGGGCGGGGCAAGGAAAAAGCCCACGTCGAGCACCTCACGGCGAATCCACTCCAGCACGCTCCCGCTCATGCCGTGCTGCAGCTCGGTCTCGAGCTGCGGGGCGCGCTCCACCAGGCGGTGCAGGAAGGCACCCAGGCGAATGAACTCCGGATCGACGATGGTGCCGATGCGCAGTCTGCCGTGCAGGGTGCTGTGCAGCGCCCGGGCGCTCTGCTCGAAGGCGGCCATGGCAGCCAGCGCCCGCTCCGCGGCGGGCAGCAGGGCCTGGCCGTCGGCGGTCAGCGCCAGCCCTTGGGGGCGGCGTCGGAACAGGGTGAGGCCCAGCGTCTCCTGCAGCTGCTTGAGCTTGAGGCTCACCGCAGGTTGGGTCAGGTGCAGCCGCTCGGCGGCGCGCGAGACGCTGCCCTCCCGGGCCACGGTGACGAAGGCACGCAGTGTGGGGATGTCATGCATGGGCCAAGCCTCAGGGATATAAGCCCAGCTTATATCTGGCTTTTGGATTTCTCAATTGATCCTTGTCTCCGGCCAGGTAGGCTAGTCAGTCAGAGTATTGTGCCTGCTCGCTGAGAGCGACGAATGACGCGGCACTCAACCGAAGGCAGCCAACCACAAGACGGAGCCCCCATGTCTCAGAATACCATCGCACATTATATTGCCGGGCAAATGACGACCGGCGAGTCGGGCCGCCATCAGGAGGTTTACAACCCCGCCACCGGCCAGGTTTCGGGCCAGGTGGCGCTGGCTTCCCGTGCCGACGTGGATACCGCCGTGACCGCGGCCCAGGCCGCCTTCCCGGCCTGGGCCGACACCCCGCCGATCCGCCGCGCGCGGGTGCTGTTCAAGTTCCTCGAGCTGCTCAATGCCCACAAGGACGAGCTGGCCCGCGCCATCACCCTGGAGCACGGCAAGGTCTTCACCGACGCCCAGGGCGAAGTGGCCCGCGGCATCGACATCGTCGAGTTCGCCTGCGGCATTCCGCAGCTGCTCAAGGGCGACTTCACCGAGCAGGTGAGCAACGGCATCGACAATTGGACCGTGCGCCAGCCGCTGGGCGTGGTCGCCGGCATCACGCCGTTCAACTTCCCGGCCATGGTGCCGATGTGGATGTTCCCGGTGGCCATCGCCGCCGGCAACACCTTCATCCTCAAGCCCAGCCCCACCGATCCCAGCGCCTCGCTGCTGATCGCCGACCTGCTCAAGCAGGCCGGTCTGCCCGACGGCGTGTTCAACGTGGTGCAGGGCGACAAGGAGTCGGTCGAGGCGCTGATCGAACACCCCGACGTGCAGGCGCTCTCCTTCGTCGGCTCCACGCCGATCGCCAACCTGATCTATGAGAACGGCGCCCGTCACGGCAAGCGCGTGCAGGCCCTGGGCGGCGCCAAGAACCACATGGTGGTGATGCCCGACGCCGACCTGGACAAGGCCGTCGACGCCCTGATCGGTGCCGCCTACGGCAGCGCTGGCGAGCGCTGCATGGCGATCAGCGTTGCGGTGCTGGTGGGTGACGTGGCCGACAAGATCGTACCGCGCCTGGCCGAGCGCGCCCGCGCGCTGAAGGTCAAGAACGGCCTCGAGCTCGACGCCGAGATGGGCCCCATCGTCACCGCCCAGGCGCACCAGCGCATCACCGGCTACATCGACAAGGGCGTGGCCGAGGGTGCCGAGCTGGTGGTCGACGGTCGTGATTTCGATGCCTCCACCACCGGCGACGGCTGCGGCGAGGGCTTCTGGATGGGCGGCTCGCTGTTCGACCACGTCACCCCGGAGATGACCATCTACAAGGAAGAGATCTTCGGTCCGGTACTGGCCTGCGTGCGGGTACCCGACGTGGCCACCGCCATCCAGCTGATCAACGACCACGAATTCGGCAACGGCGTGAGCTGTTTCACCGAGAGCGGCAGCGTGGCCCGGGAGTTCGGCCGTCGCATCCAGGTCGGCATGGTCGGCATCAACGTGCCGATCCCGGTGCCCATGGCGTGGCACGGCTTTGGCGGCTGGAAGCGCTCGATGTTCGGCGACACCCATGCCTACGGCGAAGAGGGCGTGCGCTTCTACACCAAGCAGAAGTCGATCATGCAGCGCTGGTCGGACTCCATAAACGCGGGCGCCGAGTTCGCTATGCCGACCCATAAGTGAGTGGGACGGGAGAGCCACCATGGCAGAGCAGGAATTCGACTATATCGTGGTGGGCGCCGGCACCGCCGGCTGCCTGCTGGCCAACCGCCTCAGCGCCGACCCGGCCAACCGGGTGCTGCTGATCGAGGCAGGTGGCCGCGACAACTACCACTGGGTGCACATCCCGGTGGGCTATCTCTACTGCATCAACAATCCGCGCACCGACTGGTGCTTCAAGACCGAGCCGGACAAGGGCCTCAACGGCCGCTCGCTGATCTACCCCCGCGGCAAGACCCTGGGCGGCTGCTCCAGCATCAATGGCATGCTCTTCATCCGTGGCCAGGCCCGAGACTACGACGGCTGGGCCGAGCTGGTGGGCGACGACGCCTGGCGCTGGGAAAACTGCCTGCCGGACTTCATGAAGCACGAAGACCACTACCGCCTGGACGAGGGTGGCGATGCCGATGCCGCCCACCGCGACTATCACGGCCACGGCGGCGAGTGGCGGGTCGAGAAACAGCGGCTCAAGTGGGAGGTGCTCGATGACTTCGCCGAGGCGGCAGTGCAGTCGGGCATCCCACGCACGCGCGACTTCAACCGCGGCGACAACGAGGGCGTCGACTACTTCGAGGTCAACCAGCGCGACGGCTGGCGCTGGAACGCCGCCAAGGCCTTCCTGCGCCCGACCTGCGAGAAGCGCGGCAATTTCACCCTGTGGCACTCCACCCAGGTCCACCGCCTGCTGTTCGAGCAGGGCGACGACGGCAGGCCACGCGCCAGCGGTGTCGAGCTCGAGCGTGACGGCACGGTCAGCCGGGTGACGGCAAGGCGCGAGGTGATCCTGGCCGCCGGTGCCATCGGCTCGCCGCAGCTGCTGCAGCTCTCCGGCATCGGCCCGGCCGCCCTCCTGGCCGAGCATGGCGTTCCGCTCGTTCACGAGCTGCCGGGGGTAGGGGAGAACCTGCAGGACCACCTGCAGATCCGCTCGATCTACAAGGTCACCGGGGCCAAGACCCTCAATACACTAGCCGCCTCCTGGCTGGGCAAGGCGAAGATCGGCATGGAGTACCTGCTGCGTCGCACCGGCCCGATGAGCATGGCCCCCTCGCAGCTGTGCATCTTCACCCGCAGCAGCGACGAGTACGAGCATCCCAACATCGAGTACCACGTCCAGCCGCTGAGCCTCGAGGCCTTCGGCCAGCCGCTGCACGACTACCCGGCGATCACCGCCAGCGTGTGCAACCTCAACCCCACCAGCCGGGGCAGCGTACGTATCAAGAGCCGCGACCCGCGTCAGGCCCCGGCCATCGCGCCCAACTACCTCAGCACCGAGGAGGATCGCCGCGTGGCGGCGGACTCGCTGAGGGTCACCCGGCGTATCGCCGAGCAGCCGGCCTTCGCCAGGTATCGCCCCGAGGAGGTCAAGCCCGGCCTGCAGTACCAGAGCGACGAAGACCTGGCGCGCCTGGCCGGCGACATCGGCACCACCATCTTCCACCCGGTGGGCACGGCCAAGATGGGTAAGGCCGAGGATCCCATGGCCGTGGTGGACGCTCGTCTGCGGGTCCACGGCGTCGCAGGGCTGCGCGTGGTGGATGCCAGCGTCATGCCGACCATCACCAGCGGCAACACCAATTCGCCGACACTGATGATTGCAGAGAAAGCGGCCGGCTGGATCCTCGCCGGGGAGTAACAATTACGTCATCCAGACAAAATAGTATTTGACGAGCGGCTCTGAAGGGCGCAAGATGCGTGCAGTTGGTTAGCAAGTCGAACATCGCAGGTGGTCATCGCAACGCTCATGGCGTCGATTTCCCGGTGAAAAGTTTCTTGTTTTACCCACTGCAACTCGGGTATTTCCCGGAAAATCAATGCTGTTAGAGGAATTGCGATAATGGCTACCGGTACTGTCAAGTGGTTCAACGACACTAAAGGCTTCGGCTTCATCTCTCCGGACGACAACGGCGACGACCTGTTCGCTCACTTCTCCGAGATTCAGGCTGACGGCTTCAAGACTCTGCAGGACGGTCAGAAGGTCTCCTTCGACGTTACTCAGGGCAAGAAAGGCCTCCAGGCTTCCAACATCAAGGTCATCGGCTAAGCGCCAACCGACCATGATGTGACTGCCTCGGCAGTCGATGAAAGGCTCGCGAAAGCGGGCCTTTTTGCGTGTGCGCCAGGCATGGCGCGCAGCGCCTTACTGGCGCTGTTCCCGAGGGTGGTGCCTCGGGATGACTTGGG
>NZ_JACEFT010000054.1 GCF_013697085.1 Billgrantia kenyensis | reverse complement strand
ACCTGGCGCAGCATCTCGTCGTCCTGCCAGATCGTCAGGGTGGCCTCGCGGTCGAGGATGTCGCGGGCGGAGAGGCTACCGTTACGGCTGGCGAAGCGCACCGAGAGCTCGAAGGGCGCGGAGAGCCGTTCGCGGTGGGTGAATTCAATGACCGCGAGGTCTTCGACCTCGGCTAGAGTCAGGGAGAATCGGAGTCCGGTGACAAGGGCCATGCTTCCCTCCTGGAAGACGGATATGGCCCATATGCAGCATCACGCGTGCCAACTTCGTGTGAAAATCATGATATCAGTGGGTTATCAAAAAAAGCCTCTAGAAGCCTAAGTAGACTCAGGCAATTTCTTGCCTGAGTCAGGCAAGAAGTTGCCCAGCAGGCAACTTCTTGCCCGTGCAGAGAAGGCAGCACGGGGTCCAATCCGGCGCTGCATTCTGGCGAGTCAGATTCCCAGGCGCTCCTTGACCTTGCCGAAGGCGGCCAGGGCAAACTCCAGATCGTCGCGGGTCAAGGCGGCGGACATCTGGGTGCGGATGCGCGCCTTGCCTTGGGGCACCACCGGGTAGGAGAAGGCGATGACATACACCCCTTCCTTGAGCATCTCCTCAGCGAAGCGGGCGGCAAGCCCCGCGTCATGCAGCATGACCGGCACGATGGGGTGCTCGCCGGGCAGCAGCTCGAAGCCCAGCCGCTCGAGTCCCGCGCGGAAGAAGGCGGTGTTCTCCGTGAGTTGTCTGCGCAGCTCTTGGGACTCGGCGGCCAGCTCGATGGCCTTCAGCGCACCTGCCACCACCGGCGGTGCCACGGTGTTTGAGAACAGGTAGGGCCGCGAGCGCTGACGCAGCAGCTCAATGATCTCGCGCTTGCCGCTGGTGTAGCCGCCGCTGGCGCCGCCCAGCGCCTTGCCCAGGGTGCCGGTGGTGATATCGATACGATCCATGCAACCACGATACTCATGGGTGCCGCGGCCGCCTTCACCGAGAAAGCCGGTGGCATGGCAATCGTCGAAATGCACCAGGGCGCCGTAGCGTTCGGCCAGGTCGCAGATCTCGTCGAGCCGGGCGATATAGCCGTCCATCGAGAACACGCCGTCGGTGGTAATCAGCTTGAAGCGCGCGCCACCGTGCTCGGCGGCCTTGAGCTGCTCCTCCAGATCGGCCATGTCGTTGTTGCGGTAACGGTATCGCCGCGCCTTGGAGAGTCGCACGCCGTCGATGATGCTGGCGTGGTTGAGCTCGTCGGAGATCACCGCATCCTCGGCGCCGAGGAGGGTCTCGAACAGCCCGCCGTTGGCGTCGAAGCAGGAGGGGTAGAGGATGGTGTCCTCGGTACCGAGGAAGTCGGTAAGGCGCTGCTCCAACTGCTTGTGCAGGCTCTGGGTGCCACAGATGAAACGCACCGAAGCCAGGCCATAGCCCCACTCTTCCAGGCCCGCCCTGGCTGCCGCATTGACCTCGGGGTGCTGGGCCAGTCCCAGGTAGTTGTTGGCGCACAGGTTGAGCACTTCCTGGCCGGCATTGATGCCGACATGGGCACCCTGCGGCGTGGTCAGCTGGCGTTCGTGCTTGTATAGACCGGCCTGGCGAATGGCATCGAGCTCACCCTGCAGGTGCTGCTTGAAGGCTCCGTACATGTCATGACTCCCAGTTGAGGACGACCTTGCTCGCTTCTCCGCTCAGCATGGCATCGAAGCCCTGCTGGAACTCGGTGTAGGGCAGGCGATGGGTGATCACCGGCGAGATGTCCAGGCCGGACTCGATCATCACCGACATCTTGTACCAGGTCTCGTACATTTCGCGGCCGTAGATGCCCTTGAGCGTCAGCATGTTGAAGATCACCGTGTTCCAGTCGATGGCTATTTCCTCGGTGGGGATACCGAGCATCGACACCTTGCCACCGTGGCACATGTTGGCCAGCATGTCGCGGAAGGCGGCAGGGCTACCGGACATCTCCAGGCCCACGTCGAAGCCTTCGGTCAGCCCCAGCTCGCGCTGCACGTCGGGCAGCGTCTCGTGTCGTACGTCGACGGTGCGGGTCGCACCCAGGCGCTTGGCCAGCTCCAACCGTCCCGGGTTAAGGTCGGTCACAACCACATGGCGCGCCCCGGCATGGCGGCATACCGCCGCGGCCATGGCGCCGATCGGCCCGGCGCCGGTGATCAGTACGTCCTCACCGAGCAGGTCGAACTGAAGCGCCGTGTGCACGGCATTGCCCAGCGGATCGAAAATGGACGCCACGTCGAGGTCGATACCCGGCTTGTGTTCCCACACGTTGGACATGGGCAACGACACGTATTCGGCGAAGGCGCCGGGCCGGTTGACTCCCACGCCACTGGTGTGGGCGCAGAGGTGGCGGCGCCCGGCCAGGCAGTTGCGGCAGCGTCCGCAGACCACGTGGCCTTCGCCGGAGACGATCTGCCCGGGGCGGAAATCGTTGACGTTGGAGCCGACTTCGACGATCTCGCCGACGAACTCATGACCCACCACCATGGGCACGGGAATGGTCTTCTGCGCCCAGCTATCCCATTTGTAGATGTGTACGTCGGTGCCGCAGATGGCGGTGCGCTTCACCTTGATCAGCACGTCGTTGATGCCGACCTGTGGGTCGGGCACCTCTTCCAGCCAGAGGCCGGGTGCGGCCTCCTTCTTGATCAGCGCTTTCATGGAGCTACCTTCCTGACTTGTGGTTGGAGGGTTCAGGTGGGGTGAACTGCGATTGTCGCTGGCAATTCGCCACGTCGAGTTTAGTATGAAAGAATCAATTCCAGTATTGCAGAATACTTCCGTTATGCAAGACAAGAATCCTTTATTGTGGATTCTCCGGTTCAGGCGAGCCTGGCTTGGTTGGCAACGTCTTGCTTGGGTATAGGGGAAAATCGAGTTGAGTGACACGGCGATGACAGACGAAGTGCAAACGGAGGCTGGCAGCCTGGCCAGTCGCGTGATCGAACTGCGCAAGCGGCGTGGGCTTACCCTGGAGCAGCTGGCAGCGGCGTCGGGGGTGAGCCGCTCGATGCTCAGTCAGATCGAACGGGGCAAGGCCAATCCTACCCTGGCGGTCACGCTGCGCATCGCCCAGGCCTTCGGCATGAACATCGGCGATCTGGTGGATCAGCCGTGGACGGCTTCGCGTATCGAGGTGATCCGCGGCGACGATGCCAGCCAGTTATTTCGTGACGATCAGGATTGCCGCATTCGCACGCTCTCGCCGCTTAACATGGAGAAGCACGTGGAGTTCTACGAGGTGCGGTTGGCTCCCGGTGCCAGCCTGCACAGCGCGGCCCACTTCGAAGGCACTCGCGAACTGCTCACCGTCACCCAGGGTCACGCGCGGGTCGTGGCGGGGGACAATCGCTGTGAGCTCGGCCCCGGCGACTCGGCCCACTACCATGCCGACCTGGAGCACACCATCAAGAACTGCGGTGACGAGGAGCTGGTGAGCTTTCTCGTTGTGACCTATCAATAGCGGCTAGCTCCAGGAGGGCGGTGTGACGGGGTTGGTGTACTGGCTGGACATGGCGGGGGTCATCGTATTTGCCCTCTCGGGGGTGATACTTGCCTGCCGTTCGCGGATGGACCCGTTCGGCATGCTGGTGCTGGCCGCGGTGACCGGCATCGGCGGCGGTACCCTGCGCGACCTGGTGCTGGGCGTACGCCCGGTGTTCTGGGTCACCGACCCCACCTACCTGTGGGTGATACTCGCCACCGTGGGGCTGTCGATCATCGGCTTCCACTATATTCACCGCCTCTCCCGGGTGTTCCTGCCGGTGGCCGATGCCTTCGGCCTGGCGCTGTTCACGGTGATCGGCGCCCACAAGGCATTGCAGCTGGAGGCGCCCGGCGTGGTTGCGGTACTGATGGGGTTGTTGACGGGAGTGGCCGGCGGCATGGTGCGCGACGTGCTGGCGCGTCGGGTGCCAATGGTGCTGCGTGAGGAAGTCTATGCCACCGCCTCCATTGCCGGTGGCATCACCTACGTGGGCCTGGGTGCGCTGGGCGTGCCGACGGGGATCGTCATCGGCCTGGCTCTTGCGGTCACGTTGGGCCTGCGGCTGGCGGCGATCCACTGGGGGCTGGCGCTGCCGGTGTTTGCATGGGTGGTCATACCGCCGTCCGGACAAGCCCCATTGCCCGACGCGGAAGCGACAGACAGGACCGGCCATGGCGATCAAGCGCCGAAATCGAAGGCGCGTAGCAAGGCGCGGGTTCGCATGATTTCGCCCAGTCAGCGCAAGCGAGGACCCAGGGGAGACTGAGGGGGCGCTTTCACTGTTTCCGGGGTGGCTCCTGCTAGCTGGTGGGGAGGGCGCTCTCCATCTGGGTGGCCAGTGATGACTTGATGTGCTCATAGAGCGGCAGCAAGGTGGGCTGGAGGTCCCGCTCGGCCTGATTCTGGTCGATATAGTATGCCGCCCGGGGGCCACAATAATCGATGACGTCGCCTACCTGGCGGAACTGCAGGCCCGAGATTTTCAGCAGCCGGGCAAAGCGGGGTTCCATCATGGCAAAGACATGGCGACGATCGGCGAGACCGACGATGGCAGTGGCGGCCAGGAACAGGCTGAGGGTAACCAGCGGAGAGGGCGTCGGCAGCTTGTCTTCGGCCAATGGCTGCAGATCCTTGTCGTGCAGTCCCAAAGCGCAGTTACGAGTGCGGCGAAAGCCGGGGTGCACGGCCAGGCGGGACACTTCACAGAGAGTGGCACGTTCGAAGCGATCCGGGTGCCATTGGGGGTCAGTCAGGCCATGGGCGCAACTCTCTTCCAATGGCAGCCGCTGCTCCTCCGCCGTGCCGACTCCCGCCAGTACGACCCTCAGGCAGCCTGCGTCACTATTGCTTTCAACATGGTTGAGAAGGCACAGGATGGCATACCTGTCGTGGAAGTCTTTTTCGAAGGGCAGGTCGGCGTTCTCGCCGAGGCTATACTTCAGTTCTTCGCGAAACACCATGTGGCGAAGCGCGTAGGCACGGTATCGGCTCGCCTGGCTCTTGGCGATGATGAAGCGATACTGTTCCAAGAAATCGCGTACCCGAACCTCCAAGGGCGCGTCAGCTGCAGCCGAGTATGACTCACGGCGTCGTGTCTCCATGTGATACTCCTGGAATGGCTTCTGACAGTGGGATAGGACGGCCGAGATGGTAGCCCTGGCCGTATGAGATGCCGTAGGAGGTGAGAAGGGGAACCAGCGCCTCCTGCTCCACGAACTCGGCAATCGCCAGCTTGCCGAAGCCTGACGCAATGTCGGCAATGGCCTTGACGATGACTTGGCTTTCCGGATTCGTTATGAGGGTGCGGATGAAAGCGCCATCGATCTTGATGAAGTCGACGGGCAGTTCGCCGAGGTAGTGAAAGCTGCTGAAACCAACCCCGAAGTCGTCGAGGGCGGTGCGACAGCCAAGGTCCCGCAAGGCCTGGAGCACCCCGCGTGCGCTGGAGAAGTCGGTGACGGCGGCGGTTTCGGTGATTTCCAGGATCAGGTGGTGAGGGTCAGCCCCGGTTGCTGCAAGCTCCTCCAGAAGGAATTGCTGCAGCCCCTCGTCGTGCAGGGACTGGCCCGACAGGTTGACCGCGAGGCTGATGCCCCGTGCCTGGATGAGGCTCAGTGCGCGCAGGCTATGGCGCAGCACCCAGCGGTCGATCTGCACGATCTGACCGCTGCGCTCGGCCATTGGAATGAAGTGGGCGGGAGAGATAAGCGCCCCCTTGGGCCCCCGCATACGCAGCAGAACCTCGTAGTGGCGTACCTCGCGATCGCTGAGGCGCATGATCGGCTGCGCCATCAGCTCGAAGCTCTCCTCCTCGATCGCCTGGCGAATCCGTTCCACCCAATAGACCCGTTCCTGCAGCTCGTCCTTGGCCCGCTCGAGGGTCGAAAGCAGGTGCCAGCGCTGGGAGCTGCTCTCCTTGGCCTTGTACATGGCGAGATCGGCGTTGGCCATCAGGTCGGCAGGGTTGTCGCCATGGATGGGGAACAGAGCGATGCCGAGGCTGGAGGTGGCTCGATGCCGCTGGCCGCCTGCGTCCAGGCCGGTGCCATCGAGCAGCGGAGTGATCTGCTTGGCGATGCTGATGGCTTTCCTGGTATCGGCGCCCTCGAGGAGCAGAGCGAACTCGTCTCCCCCCAGGCGGGCGATGGGGCCGCAGTGGCCGAATTGCTGAAAGAGCGTATCGCCCACCATGCGCAACAGGCGGTCGCCGGTATGGTGTCCGCTGAGTTCGTTGACGTCCTTGAAATGATCCAGGTCGAGCAGCAGGACCGCGCCGCTGCGTCCCCGCTGCATGACGGCACCCAGCGCTTCCTGGAAGTAACGGCGGTTGTAGAGCTCAGTCAGCGGGTCGCGCTCGGCCAGCCAGGTCAGCCGCGCTTCTGCCAGCTTGCGCTCGGTGATATCGAGCCCGACCGATATCCTGGCAGCCCGGTCGTCGCCGCGTGACACCAGCGGTGCGTGGTACCAGGCGATGGTGTGTTGGCGTCCATCCGTCGTCACCAGGCTGCGCTCTTCCTGACTCGAGCCTGCTCCGGAATCGGCACTTGCCCGGGAAGTGAAGACTTCGTCGAAGTCGCGGCCCAGCAGGCGTTCTTCCTGCATGGCCAGGGTCGCAAGCGCGTAGTCGTTGATCAACGTAATACGCCCCCTCGCATCCTGGGTCACGATGAAAACCCGGGCCGTATCCAGCAGGCTGCCGACGAAGTCGCGCTCCCGCGCCAGTTCCTCGACCCGTTCGGCCAACTGCTGACCGCGTGCGGTGACCTCATGCTCCAGCGCCTCCAACTGGTCCGAGAGGGCCAGCGTCGTCCCCTCCAGGACGTCGATCTCGTCTTCAAGGCGGCTACGCGACCTGGGGATGGCGCGGCGTGTTTCGTCGAATCCGCCATGGGCCAGCGCCGGGAGCACTCCGGCCAGCCGGCGCAGCCTTGCCATGGGGCGCAGCAGGATGGCCAGCAGCAGCAGTTCCGCCGCCAGCCAGCCGCCGATGCCGGCCAGAAGCAGGTTGCGCGTATCTTCCTGAATGGCACGAATCTGTGCAGTGATGTCCGCTGACAGGAGAAAGAAACCGGTGCTGCGCCGGTTCTCGTCTGCCTCCATGCGCACGGCGGAGAGTTCGTAGTCGCGCCCCTGATGCTGCAATCGCATCGGTGACCCGAGGATATCGCTGAGCATCGCCGAGCGAGAAGCGTCCTCCAGTATCGGTAAATAGTGTGCCGGGTGCGTGAGTGCGATCAGGTGGCCGTTCCAGTTCCTCAAATGCCGCTCGGGCATGACCTCAGGCTCATGGGCACCGGTAATCAGCAGGGCGACCTCGCTGCCGGAAACCTGATGGGCCTGGCGAGTCACATCGGCCAGCGAGCGTGACAGAATCACCATGCCAACGCTTTCGCCCTCCACCAGAACGGGAACCGCAGCATACTGGCGACAGTCGTTGGCACAGCGCAGTGCCGAAAGCGGGTGCTCGGTTTCCATTACCTCGCGCACCCAGTCCTGAACGGGGCGCTCCTTGTCAGCCTGTCCTTCTCCCCAATTGGCCAGTTGATGCCCCTGCGCATCGAAGATCATGACTTCGTCGATACCGGCCTCGAGCTGTAGCGTGGGCCACTGGGAGGAAAGTGAATTGATCAGTCCCTCTTGATCCTCCACGGCCAGCGCCGGTCCCAGTTCGGGTGCTGCCGCCGCCAGTGCCGCAATCTGCTGCAGGCCTATTTCGGAGCGCTGCAGGGCTAGCTGGATTTCACGGACTTCACGCTCGTGGCTCTCCTGTCGACTCTCCTCGAACTGGCGCATCAGGTTGGCATGGCCGAGCCAGGTGAACAGGCCCGCGAATACCAGCAGCAGCAGGCTGCTCAGGGCGAGTACCCGCCAAGTAAGGCTGAGGCGGGGGCGCGGAGCTGGGGAAGAGGAGGTGGTCATGCTGGCTATCCCTGCCCGTTCATGTAGAGAAGCGTGCTGGTCGATCAGAAACGTAGAGAAAGTTGGAAGAGCAACATGTTCCAACGCCGCCGAGTATCGCTTGGATCAGGTTCGTCGCGTAAGGGCAGCCAGCCAGTGCCATCCACGTGATGATATTCGGCGGCCAACAGCACGCGTGGGTTGACGCGCCACTGCAGCCCCAAGGTTATGTCGTCGGCAAAACGGGCATGGGCGGGGCCGCGCCCCTGGGCCTCATAGGCCCGGCCGGAACGGTCGTCACGGTCTGATACCAGGCTGTCGTAGCGTACCAGCCATTGCCAATCGTCGAGGAAGCGCCGGGAGTATTGGACGTACCAGCTTTCGCCGGTCATGTCGGAACCAGGCACGCCGCCGGTATCGGTGGTCGAGATATTACGCAAGGCGGCCTCACCCGTAATAGCCCAGGTTCCTTCATCATACTGCAGTGAGAGAATCCAGGGCTGGAAGTTCAGTTCACCATCGTGGGGGCCGAGTCCGAGGTCCAGGTTGACATCCGCTGCGCTCAGGGCGGCCGTGAAGCCGCCACCGGAGTGCTCATAGCGAATCTGGGCAATCGACGACGTGCTGCCACTCACCTCCATGCCCAGCTGGGACGGATACAGCTGGCCGGACAGGTCGCGCGTCGTGGGCGTGCCGACCCCGCCTGTGAAGCGCAGTGTGCCGTGCTTGAAGCGCTCCTCAGCGTAGACACTGACACCGTCTGCGGAAAGCCCCAGCGAACGAGTGCGGTCGAAGTAGATCGACTGAGGCAACAGTATGCTTGGGCGCGTGAAGGCCACGTCGCGAGTCTGGTTGTAGAATCCGAAGGGATTCTTGAAGCGTCCGACCTGGATGCCCAAGGTACGTTGCTGGCTGGAAAGGGGTTGGTAGTCGATGACGCCATAGTCGAGTGCCGGCCGGGCATCTCTGCCATCACCACCGGCACGCCGACTGAGCACCTGGGCGGCCAGAAGGACATTCGGGTGCGGTCGGAGCGAGGCGTTGGCGCCGATCTCGGTATATTTCAGGCTGCCGCCGCCGCTGCTGCTGGGGCCGAAAAAGTCGTTATGGTCGGTGACCACCAGCGCCTGGCTGAGGAATCCGTGTGCCTGAAGTGAATCCATCACTCCTTCGGCCAGGGCAGCGGGAGACCAGGCCAGAACCAGCATCAGCAGCAGTGGGCACGAGCGACGATTACTCCATGGTAATGACTTGGACTCGATCATCCAGATACTCCCTCTCCAGATACCCTATGGCGCCAGGTGTGGTGGCGACGCGTTCCAGCATCTCGGGCTGACTGTTGACCTGGCTTGGCGCCTGGCCCGTGCCCGAGAACACCATGCGGTCCCAGGCCAGCTGGAGCTGGTGGGGATACACGGTCAGTCGTTCCTTGACGAAGCGTGAATGTACGGGATGACTGTTGGGCAGGACGAACACGCGGGCGGCCTGTCCATCAGGCCAACTGCGCTGCCGCATGGCGAAGATCGCCCGAGTCGTGTCGCGGGTCAGCGCAGGGCTGGAGCCCTGCGGGTGGGCGATCAGAACGACCGACCGGTCATCGGCCTGCACTGAAAGAGGCAGAAGCGCCAGAGTCAGCAACAGTATCAGCAGACGAGTCAGCTCAGCCACGCGCAGCTTTCCCCATGGCTCTGTTGGTATGACATGGAGTGGGGCGAGAACGGCTGTGGCACAGCGTGACCCGAAAAGACGACTCTCGTGGCTGAACCATAGGCAGCGGCTCCAGCCCGGTCTTCATGAGCTTGTCAATGACGAAATCCCCCGATCCCTTACCGAGCAGAGCACCTGGCTCGATAATGTCATGCTCCCTGTTTATATATATCGTACTTTAGCCTTTAAGCATTGTTGCACAACAGCTGCACTTTCGCCCCGACGAGAATCAACGGGGCGCTTGCAGCCATGGAGTTATCGTCAAATCTGGTGGATGGCAGTCAGGCCGCATTCCTGTCTGATTGATCGGCTACTTGCTCCCCGTCCTGGAACTTGACGTTGCTCACGACGAGTTCCAGCTTCTGGAAGTGTTTAATCCTCCTCCATCGCTTTTGGGCGCTCTG
>NZ_JACEFT010000053.1 GCF_013697085.1 Billgrantia kenyensis | reverse complement strand
TGAATTGCTGAAGAAGCCCTCTGGCCACTAGCAGAGGATAACTCCTATAGGCGATTTGATCATCCGGGACCCTACAGATAAGAAAGAAGGCATGGCAGCATTTCTAGAAAAACGCACGCCGCAGTATAAAGGGACTTAGTAGCTCAGCTAACGGCTCCGTGAACCGTACTATTTTGAAGGGGATCGCTGGTGAAGTCGACTGCACACAGTGGCAAAAGTAGCCTTCACTAGCCCGAATATTTCACCAGCACCGCGAAGTTGGCCTGCTGAGTGAGCAGGCCAGCTCCTCACGCTGGATTCAGCAAAAAAAGTTCACTTTTTGATCGATGATCCCGCGTCGAGACGCACTGCCCCTACCCCCATTGGTTAATTCGTGCCGGGGACAGCACCCTGCCAGTCTTCCCGGCACCAGCTTACGGGCGAGCTTCTGGAAGAGCTCCTAATCGGGATAGTGACTGCTCAGCATCAGCCGGACGCGCCGGGTATTGTGGATCACCACGCCACCGATCTTCAGTAACTTCAGGCGCAGGGTGGTGACTTGGGCCGTGGCGTATGCGGTGCGCTTCAGCTACACCCGGCGCAGCCGTTCCATAGAAAGTAGGCCAGGCCGGCCAGCAGCAGCCGGTACTGGTTGGGCGACCAGTCATGGCAGCTGGTGCGATCCGAGAACAGCCACTGCTGCTCCTTGATCCGGCTCTCCGTGTCGCCATGCGGGCAGTAGCGATGGTCATAGAGCCACTGCGGGCTGCCGTGCAGCGGGCCAAGGCGGTGACAAAGTGCGGTTCTTGCAGTCTGTTCCTGTTTGTCGTCACGGGAGATCGTCTGTGTCAGACGCAGCCATCCAGAAGTGTTCCGACTATCTCTGAAACTAGTATCGCATATCAGGCACTGCCTGCCTGTCCGATCCCATGGATGATATCGATCAACAGGTCACGGTTGGGGGCTTCCCTCACCTCGAGCCAGACGCAATGGGACTGGTGGCGTAGGGTCGCGTCGCTTAGCGGCAGGAAGACGACGTTGGAAAAGTGGGTGCCCGCCAAGGACGCGGGCACCAGGGCCACCCCCATGCCGTGGGCGATCAGGGCAACGATGGTCAGCCACTGGGAGACCTCATGGGTGATGGTGGGCTTCAGGTTGGCGACAAGGAAGAGGCCGAGGATCCGGTCGTAGTAGTGGGGCGAGAGATCGCGGCGGAACATCACCAGGGGCTCGCCGGCCAAGTCGCGCAGACTCAGCGAGCTTCGTGAAGCGAGGGGGTGGTGGCGCGGCAGGCAGGCGAGGAAAGGTTCGTCGGCGAGCGTCAGGGTGGCCAGGGTCTCGGGCAGCGGCATGGCGTGGATGAAACCGATGTCCAGCTGGCCCGCCTCCAGCCCCTGAACCTGGTCGGCGGAGTTGCGCTCCAGCAGCTGGATCTCGATGCCGGGGTGAGCGGCCTGGAGCGCCTGGAGGGCCTGGGGCAGGCGACGAAAGAGCATCGCCGGGGTGAAGCCGACCCGCAGTACCCCCGAGGCCCCGTCGGCGATGCGGCGCACCAGAGTGCGGGACTCCTCGAGATCCTCCAGCAGGCGGCGCGCCTGGCGCTGGAAGGCTTCGCCGGCGGTGGTCAGGGCCACGTGCTTGCTGCTGCGAACCAGCAGCTGCACGCCGAGCTCCTCCTCCAACTGGCGCAGGCTGGCGCTCAGCGGCGGTTGGGAGATGTGCAGCCGCTGGGCGCCGCGACCGAAGTGGAGCTCCTCGGCGAGCACCAGGAAGTAGCGCAGCTGGCGGAAGGTCAGGGCCATGGGCGACTCCTCGGCGGGGTGGGCGACGATACAGTAAATGCTATCGTAGCATCGGTAATCGGTATTGGTGATGGGGCAGAATCGGCTTCTAGTATGCGGAACACAATATCAAGACCGCCAAGAGGAGACGAGCGTGTCCGAGTCCATCCACCGCAACATTCCCGACAGCCGTGGCCACAACGCCTTCACCGTGGACCCCGAGTTCGCCCGCCTGCTGTCCATCTACCTGGAACCCGAGCTGCGCGAGCACCTGGCCTCTGCCTTTCACGAGTTGGGGGACCTGGTGGGCGACGAGCTGGAGTCCCTGGCCCTGGAGGCCGACCGCCACCCGCCCGTGCTGCAGCTGCGCACCCGCCACGGTGCCGACCTGCAGCACATCGACAAGCATCCTGCCTATCGTCGCCTCGAGCACTATGCCTACTCCCACTTCGGGCTGGCCGCCATGTCCCACCGTGGCGGGGTACTCGGCTGGCCCAAGCCGCTGCCGCCCATCGTCAAGTACGGCCTGACCTACCTCTTCGTGCAGGCGGAGTTCGGGCTCTGCTGCCCGCTCAGCATGACTGACTCCCTGACCCGCACCCTGCGCAAGTTCGGATCCGACGAACTGATCGAGCGCTATCTCGGCCACCTGACCTCCCAGGAAGAGGAGCAGCTCTTCCAGGGCGCCATGTTCATGACCGAGCAGGATGCCGGCTCCGACGTGGGGGCAATCACCACCGAGGCGCGCCTCGAGGAGGGCGTCTGGCGCCTCTACGGCGACAAGTGGTTCTGCTCCAATCCGGATGCCGCCCTGGCCATGGTGCTGGCGCGGCCGGAAGGGGGCGAGCCCGGCACCCGCGGCCTGACGCTTTTCCTGCTGCCGCGTCGTCTGCCCGACGGCAGCCTCAATCGCTATCGCATCCAGCGCCTCAAGGACAAGCTGGGCACCCGTTCCATGGCCAGCGGCGAGATCGTGATGGAGGGCGCCGAGGCCTATGTGGTAGGCGAGCCGGGCAAGGGCTTCAAGCAGATGACCGACATGATCAACATGTCGCGCCTCTCCAACGGCGTGCGCTCCGCCGGCCTGATGCGCCGGGTGGTCAACGAAGCGCTGTTCATCGCCAGCCACCGGGAGGCCTTCGGCCGCCGGCTGATCGACCTGCCGCTGATGCAGCGCCAACTGCTCAAGATGCTGCTCACCGCCGAGCAGGGGCGCAGCCTGGTCTTTCATACCGCCGACTGCCTGCGGCGTGCCGACGGCGGTGACGCGGAGGCCGCCAAGCTGCTGCGTATCCTTACCCCGCTGATCAAGTTCCGCACCACCCGCGACGCGCGCAAAGTGGCCGGTGACGGTATGGAGGTGCGCGGCGGCTGCGGCTACATCGAGGAGTGGTCGGATGCCCGGGTGTTGCGCGATGCCCACCTCGGCTCCATCTGGGAGGGCACCAGCAACATCGTCGCCCTGGACGTCTTCCGCGCCATTCGACGCGAGGGCACCCTGCCGGTGCTGGTGACCTACCTGCGCCGGCTGCTGGGCGAATCGGTCCTGGGCGAGTCCGAGCGGGCGCTGCTCGCCGACCAGCTAGAGAAGGGGGCGCATGCCGCTGAGCGTGTCGCTGCCAATCCGAGCAACGAGGCCGAGGTGCGGCGCATCGCCAGCGCACTCTATCACCTCACCTCGGCTGTCTTCCTGGCCTGGGAAGCCGGGCAGCAGGGAGGTGATTGCCGCCGCCAGGCCCTGGCCGCCCTGGTGATGCGCTACCGGCTGCTGCCCCAGGATCCGCTGGCGGTGGACGAGGCGCCGACGCCGCGGCTCGCCGAGCTGCTGGCCGAGGCCCCCATGGGCAGGGCTGCGGTCGCGCAGCTGATCGAGGGGCTGGGCCTGCCCCAAGCGGCGCCGCGCGCCGAGGGGGAGATCGCATGAGCACGCCTGCTACCTCCCTGAGCGACATTCGCGTGATCGATCTGAGCCGGGTGCTGGGCGGCCCCTACTGTACCCAGGTGCTGGCCGACCACGGCGCCGACGTGATCAAGGTCGAACCGCCCGGCGGCGACGAGACCCGCGGCTGGGGCCCTCCCTTCTCGGGAGATGCCTCCTCCTACTTCCATGGCCTCAACCGCGGCAAGCGGGGCATGGCGCTCGACCTGCGCCAGGAGGTGGGGCGGGCGCTACTGCTCGAGCTGTTGGAGGAGGCCGACGTGCTGGTGGAGAACTTCAAGCCGGGCACCCTGGAGAAGTGGGGGCTGGGGCATGAGACCCTCAAGGCCCGCTTTCCGCGCTTGATCCACTGCCGGATCAGCGGCTTCGGCGCCGACGGCCCCCTCGGCGGGCTGCCCGGCTACGATGCGGTGATCCAGGCCATGGCCGGGCTGATGAGCGTCAACGGCGAAGCAGACGGTGAGCCGCTGCGGGTCGGCCTGCCGGTGGTGGATATCGTTACCGGCCTCAATGCGGTAATCGGGATATCCCTGGCGCTGCACGAGCGGGCCCGCAGCGGGGAGGGGCAGTTCGTCGAGGCGGCGCTGTTCGATTCGGGACTCTCGCTGATGCACCCGCACTTCCCCAACGTCTTCTATGGCGGCCCGGCGCCACGGCGCACCGGCAATGCACACCCTAACATCGCGCCCTACGAGGTGTACCGTACCGCCACCCGGCCTCTCTTCCTGACGGTGGGCAATAACGGCCAGTTCGCCAGGCTGTGCGAGCTGCTCGGCTGTTCCGAGCTGATGGAGGATTCACGCTTCGTCGACAACGGGGCGCGCTTAACCCATCGCGAGGCACTGCGCGAAGCGCTGGAGGCGGTACTGGCCACTCAGGACGGCATGGCCCTGGCCGAACGCCTGATCCGTGCCGGAGTGCCCTGTGGCCCCGTACTGGAGACCCGCGATGTATTGGCCCACCCGCACACTGCCCATCGGGAGATGATCGTCGAGATCGGTGCCTACAAGGGGACCGGATCGCCCATCAAGCTGGGACGGACCCCCGCCCATTACTGGCGGCCGCCGCCGCGCTTCGCCGAGCATACCGAGGAGGTCCTCGCCGAGCTGGGGCTCGCGCCGGCCAGGCTGGCCGAGTTGCAGGCCCAGGGGGTGATCCCCCCATCGCGCGTCGAGTGAGACGCGCATCTTTACACTATTTCCAACAACAACTTGAGAGTATAACGCCATGTCACTCAAAACCCTGACCACCGGCCTGACGGCCGCTTCCCTGATCGGTTTCGGTGCCGCCCAGGCCGAGGGCCTGCCCGATACCATGACCTGGACCGCCTATGACGTGGGCTCCCAGGGACACTCCGAGGCTTCGGCCATCGCCGATGCCTTCGGTCGGGCCTACAATACGCGAGTTCGAATCCAGCCTGCCGGCTCGGCCATCGGCCGCCTGCAGCCCCTGCTCGGCGGGCGCGCCGATTACGCCTATCTGGCCACTGAGTCCTTTTTCGCTTCAGAAGGCACCTATGACTTCGCCGAGCGTCGCTGGGGGCCCCAGGACCTGCGCGCCGTGGCCGGCCGGCCCTCTACTTTTGGTGTGCCTACCGCCGCCGACGCCGACATCCACAACCTAGAGGACCTGCGCGGCAAGCGGGTCGCCTATGTAGCCGGCAACCCCTCGGTCAACGTCAAGTGCGATGCCATCCTCGCCTTTGGCGGCCTGACAAGCGAGGACGTCGAGGTGGTGATGTTTCCGACCCATGGGGCGGCCATGGGCTCTTTAGCCCAGAATCGCGCCGATGCCGCCTGCACCACCACCACCGCCAGTCAGCTCTACGAGCTGGAGGAGTCCTCCCGGGGTATCCGCTGGGTCGACATTCCTGCGGACGATTCGTCAGGGTGGGAGCGGATGAACCAGGTCGCCCCGGTGTTCCAGCCCTTCGAGGAGACTATTGGGGCAGGGCTTTCCGAGGAGTCGCCGGCCAATATGCTGGCCTATCGCTATCCGATCATCGTTTCGATGGCCGAGCGTAGTGACGATGAGGTCTACGCCTTTGTCAAGGCCCTCGACGAGACCTATGGCCTCTACAAGGATGCCACTTCGGCCATTCATCGCTGGTCCATTGAGGACTCCGGTGTCCCGCCGATTGATATTCCCTTTCATCCGGGTGCAGTACGCTACATGGAAGACAAAGGGATTTGGACCGATGAGATGCAGGCCTGGAATGAGGCGCGCCTGGACCGCCTCGAAATGCTGAAGACAGCCTGGGACGAGGTCCTCGCGGAGGGTGAGGGCTTGGATGAAGATGCTTTCGCGGCTCGCTGGGAGGAGCGCCGACAGGCCGTCCTGGCAGAGTTCAGATAATGCCGTGGCCGGGGTCTTGGCCCCGGCTCACTTCATCTCAAGGGTTCTGACCATGAGCGATACTCGCAATGCACGGTTGAATGGCGTTTCCCGGGGCGTGGTGATGATCCTGGGACTCACCGGGCTGCTGATGGCCATCAACCAGACCTTCGGGCTGAAGCTGCTCGGTTTCTACCCGCTTGGCAACGCCTTCCTCTACTATCTGATCGGCATCTTCCTGGCCGCGGCACTGCTCTGCTATCCCGCCAGGGCCGCCGATGCCCATCGCATGCCCTGGTACGACTGGGCTCTTGCCGCCGCCGCCCTGGGCTGCGCCGGCTACCTGGGGGTCAATGGCCTGCGCATGACTCAGGAGGGATGGGAGTTCTTCGCGCCCCTTGAGGCGACCCTGGTGGCCTCCCTGACAATCCTGCTGGTGCTGGAGGGGGTGCGGCGCTGCGGCGGTTGGGCGATCTTCGCGGTGGCCCTCATCTTCGGCCTCTATCCGCTCTATGCCGGCCATATGCCCGGCTTTTTGTGGAGCAACCCCTTCTCCCTGGACGAGACGATCCGCGCCCACGTGATGGGGGCGGAGAGCATCATCGGGGTGCCCATGCAGGTGGTGGCCAATCTGATCATCGGCTTCGTGGTGTTCGGCATCGCCCTGACCATCACCGGGGGCGGGGAGTTCTTCATGAACTTCGCCACCGCCCTGATGGGCAGGAGCCGAGGCGGCCCGGCCAAGGTGGCAGTGGTCTCCAGTGCCTTCATGGGCAGCCTCTCGGGCAGCGCCGTCTCCAACATCCTCACCACCGGGACCATCACCATCCCCGCCATGAAGCGCAGCGGCTATTCGAGGGAATATTCTGCCGCCGTGGAGGCGTGCTCTTCGACGGGCGGGACCCTGATGCCGCCTGTGATGGGGGCGGTGGCCTTCATCATGGCCTCCTTCCTCGGCGTCAGCTATGCCGAGGTGATGGTGGCGGCACTGCTGCCGGCGATTCTTTTCTATCTGGCGCTGCTGCTGCAAGTGGACCACTATGCGGCCCGACAGGGGCTTCGCGGCATGCGCCCCGAGGAAATCCCGCGGCTAGGCGATACCTTAAAGCAGGGCTGGCCCTATCTGCTCAGCCTGGCGGTGCTGATCTACATGCTGCTGGTGATGCGCCTGGAGAGCTACGCCCCCTACTATGCCACTCTGGTGCTGCTGGCCATCTCGCTGTTCCGGCGCCGGCAGCGGCTGAATCTCGCCAAGGGGCTTGACTTCCTCTATCAGCTGGCCCACGGCATAGGCAATCTGGTGGCAGTGCTGGCGGGCATCGGCATGGTGGTGGGTGGGCTCTCCTACACCGGGGTGGCCGGCTCCTTCTCCCGGGAGCTGCTCCTCTATGCCGGCGGCAGCATTCCGCTGATGCTGGCAGCGGGGGCGGTGACCAGCTTCGTGCTGGGCATGGGCATGACGGTGAGTGCCTGCTACATCTTCCTGTCGATCCTGCTGGCGCCGGCGCTGGTGGCGGCGGGACTCGACCCCCTGGGCAGCCATCTGTTCATCCTCTACTGGGGCATGCTCTCCTACATCACGCCGCCGGTGGCGCTGGCCGCGATCACCGCCGCGGGCGTGGCGGGGGCGAGCAACACCCGAACCAGCCTGCATGCGGTTCGCCTGGGCGGGGTACTCTTCGTTCTTCCCTTCCTCTTCGTGCTCAATCCTTCTTTAATCCTGCAGGGGCCGCTCGACCTGATCCTGCTCTCGGCACTGACCGCCATCACCGCCATCTGGCTGGTGGCGGCGGCCATGGAGGGCTATCTCTATCGGGTGGGCACCCTCGGCTGGCTACCGCGCCTCTGGTTGCTGTTGACCGCCGGCCTGCTGATCTATCCGGAGTGGCGCAGCGATCTCGTCGGCCTGGCGCTGCTGGGCGGCGCCTACCTGTGGCTGGCCGGTCCCTTTCGCCGCCGATCGGCGGTGAAGATAGAGGGGCAGCGAACCATCGGCTGACGCGAGCCACGACCTCTCAACGAAACCGCCGCCCTTGGGGCGGCGGTGTTCGTGATGACAAGGAACGAAAGTAATAGGCGGGCCGGGCCCGCCGCGACACTCAGGTTTCCAGGCGCTCGATCACGCAGGCGATGCCCTGACCCACGCCGATGCACATGGCGATCCGGGCGTAGCGACCGCCCGAGGCCTCCAACTGGCGCTGGGTGTTTCGGCTACAAGTTGGAACACACTTGGAGGATGCTGCTCGTCAGAGGCTGACAACAGAGTAGCGGACTTACATAACCGGAGCAGGTGGGTAGGCTACTAGTGTTATACAAAGGTGTTGTTCATACAGAAAAATACTGCCCACCTTATGTCGCCGTGTAGTGCCGGCTGCTGAAAACCAAACCGTTGTCGGACTTTCGTGTCAGCGGCAAATAGATCAGCCCCAGGGTGCCAAATCGATGCATCAAAGCCTCCTCCAATGCGGCTTCGGCCGTCTTGCTGTAGCCATTGTCCGATAAACGCCAGCCAAGGATCTCCCTCGTGCAACAGTCGATGATCACCGCCAGGCTTGCCCTCCGATCCTTGCCGCACCAGACGTGTGTCAGAACTGGTCGCCCATCGCTCATCCAGTCGCGAGGCGATCGACGGCAAACTCCTGGCTCGAGGTCGGCCACCCTAGGGCCGCTAGCGCACTGTCAGCCCTTCAGCTGCAGGATGCGCTGTATCCGCTTGCGGTTCTCACCCAGCACACAGGCCAGGCGGCGATAGCCGTACGTGGGGAACCGCTCCAACGCCAGCTTTACCCTGCTGGCCAGGTCGGTATTGATCACACGCAGACGCGGCTTGGGACGGTAATACAGCGTCCGCGAGGGAGTCTCACCCACCGGCACAGCTTGCGAGTGATACCACATGGCCCTCTTGGTCCATTTCCGACTACAGCGACCGGACGAGTTCTACTCATCGTCGAGCAGACGGAAAAACTATTTTTAAATGCGTAGGTGACCGGTGATTCCGGCAACGTGTCCGCGGATTTCAGAAAAGCCGCCGAAATCAGTCATGTCGAGACAAAATGCCGGTCATAATTACGCGGAATACGCAACTCTGAGCTTCCCATAGAACGCTCAATTGTTGAAGAAAAACCTCCGTGAGAGCGTGTTCAGCAGCGTGACAGCCCTCATTCGCCACAGCTGTGGTGTCGTATCCCCCTCCCTGCTTCATTTCCTCAGAAACCAAAAAAATATTCGAAAATGGTAAAATAGTGTTATCGGAACCAACCGTGGCTCTTCGGAAGGGGGCCATTATGGCATTCCTACTAGTCCACGTGATGACAATCCGTCTCATTGGGAGAACGAGGCTCAAGGGAATAAACAAAGGCGAAAAAGAGAAAATAGGTGCCATGTCAGTAACCCGTTACAAGAGAATTGCCCCGCAAAAGCTTCATTTGTCACCGGACATTAGCCCACCGGTCAGACGGCATCTGATGGGTAGCCAGCCCCTGCTCCAAAACATCGAACACTTGGACCAGACGGCCATTGTCGCGGCCATCGCCATGGCTCCGCCAATCGCATACCTATCAGAAAGCAAAAATCTCTACTACTGCATCGGCAATTTTCGCTCACTTGTGCTAGCCCAGCACGTACCAGACAACGTAAGCATCACGATCGCCCTAATTGAGCCGCCCAAGAAATCTCATATTGATGAAATATGTATGAAAAATTCGCTTCTGCACGACATGGCTTTTGGCAAGGAGACGAAAAGCTTGCCAAAAGCCATGCTTGAAGCAAAGAAATTGGTTGACGCTAGGCACCCTGATCTTATCGCGAGCATAGCCCCGACGCTCAAGAAAAAGATCCACTTTCTTGAGGCGATGGGCTTCAACCGACGCATCCAATAGTCTTTATCAACGGAAATTAAGAATGTCACAAGACAATGAGAGCATTTTACTTCTAGAAGAAATTATTC
This sequence comes from Billgrantia kenyensis, assembly GCF_013697085.1. GTDB lineage: Bacteria > Pseudomonadota > Gammaproteobacteria > Pseudomonadales > Halomonadaceae > Halomonas > Halomonas kenyensis. The sequence goes on along the minus strand of NZ_JACEFT010000053.1, from coordinate 569 downwards.
AGCCGCGGACTGACTGGTTCGCTATTGAGCAGTGCCAGCCAATGCTTGCAAATGTCATTCACTGCCTAACCTATACTGGAAACGAGCTATGGGATATTGACGCGCTAAAAAATCTTCATACGCAACTTGAAAACAATGCCCTCTACCTGGTGTCGAAAAAGATAACCGGACCAAAAGGGATTTATGGAAACCACCCCATACATGGGGCTCTATACTACCTGACTAAAAACGGCATAAAATCCAAAGAGCGAACATGGCTACTCAGCCATGTGATTAACGCGGCATACCAGTGGCGTAAGGAACTCATCGATGTGGAAGAGAGAGCCGACACGCGGGATAAGATCGAAGCCCTGAAAAACCAAAAATTAAATTACCAATACCAGCTGGAAAGTGCATGTAAGGTAGTCCGACTAGTTGAAGAAGATAGGCTTGATTTTTTACCGTCACTAGAAAAACCAACGGCAAACTTCTCCCTTACCTTTAGGAAAAAAAGGCGGTCTCAAGTCCCAAGCGCAACACTATTGAAGGGTGTCCGGTCCAGCGACTGATTTCTTGAGCACCTCGGAATA
>NZ_JACEFT010000052.1 GCF_013697085.1 Billgrantia kenyensis | reverse complement strand
CTGAGCTATGCTGACATCAGTAAGGATCTTTTTGTCCATGATGCAACGGCAACCGCAGGTAGCCCGTTGTCGGTCAGCACTGTCTGGACCTTGAAAGGTGCTTTCTCCTTCACCCGTTTCATGAACGCCTGCGCATCCTTCGCGGACTGGCTGGACCTGACCTCTAGGTAGACCCAGCGCGTGGCACGGTCGATGGCGACGTACAGGTAGCGTTTCTGCTTCTCGTCGGGCATCTGAGGCAGGTGCTTGATGTCGATATGCACGTAGCCCGGCTCGTAGTCCTTGAAGGGCTTATGCCGGGGCTTCTCGTCACCGCCGGCATCCTGTCGAGCCAGTTCTGCCAGTGTTGGCACTTCGCGCCGCTTGAGCATGCGGTGCAGGGCAGAGCGTGACAAGCTGGGGGTCAGGAATTCACGCGCCACAACGAGGAGGTCATCCAGGCCGAGACGAAGGAATTCACGAGCCGCAATCAGCACTTCCTCCTGATCGGGCGTGAGCGTGGCCAAAAGGTTGTGACGTGTATGCGGTCGATCATAGACATCGTCACGGTAACGCCAGCGCCGGATGGTCGCGGCGGCAACGCCATACTGGCGGGCCAGCTCGCTATCCGTGATGCTGGAGGGCGCTGCCTGGATCTCCGCTCGGATCTTCGGTGTCGTGGTGGCTTGTTTATGAAGCTTGATGTCCATGAACCTGCTCCCGGATGAATTGCAGTAGAAGGCCTCTGGCTGCAAGCAGAGGATAACTCCTAAGGCTCATTTGATCATACGGGACCCCACACATAGGAAAATCCTGTGATTAAAAAATATTTAGAAGAAAATCTATCCTACTTGGGCGTTACGATGTTGATTTCAGTGCTTTCAGCTGCTCTATCTCTCTTGTTTTGCTATTGGCTAGGAGACGTCCGGCTTCAAGAAGCCATAGCTCGATTAAGAGAGATGGATCTTAGTGGGTTTTTGATTTTTGTATCTGTAACAAGTGCGATTTTCCTGAGACGGCCACAGAGCAGGGTTTGGTGTGGTGCAGTTTTTATTTACGGCTTCGTTTGCGCCTTAAGTCAAATGGTCGCATCAGTGCTTCCTATTCCTGAAAGAGCTGATCTCGCTCACCTCCAATCATATTTGTTTGCATTTTTTTCCTTTGGTGTATTAGGGGTGTTTTTCTCAGGTGTGGCAGTGTTTCAATCTTACATTAAAGAAAATGTTCCGGAAAAAAAGGCTAATCAAGATCCCGAAACGAAGACCTATGTCGTGCAGCTTTCTGAGCCTGTCTCCGGTCGAGCTCGAGACTGATGGCTTTTGCTATCTCATGCGCGTCGCTGCCCGGTGAGCCGTAGACGTTGATCGTGATGGCGTCGCCAGACGCCGGCGCGACCGGTGCGTGTGCACTGATAGCCGGCCGCCGGTCGATGGGGATATCCGCCGCGGCGGGCAGGCCAGCGGTACCGATGGCGATGCCGGCGCCGGCAGTGGCCACGCGGCGGGCGATGTCACGCACACGCTTGGCAGGCTCGTCGCGCTGGCGGTCGAGCCCGACGTTGAAGCCGTCCACCGTGAAGCCACCGTACTCGGCAAACACGCGGCTGGGGGAGTTGATGCCCAGGGCGTCGCGGAACCAGCCGGTAACGCCATCGGTGAGGCTGCCGACCTTGTCCTTCAGTGCCTGCCACTTGGCATCGATGCCGGCCATCAGGCCGTCGATCATGGCGTTGCCCAGGGTGGAGAAGCGCTCCGGGATCTCCACGCCCATGCTCTGCAGGCCGGCAGTGATGCCGCGCCAGAGAATGCCCATGGGCGACCAGTCGAGCAGCAGCCGTGAGACGCCGGCGATGCCACCTGTGAAGGCTTCCTGGATGGCCTGCCAGGCGTTACCGAACAGCTCCGTGACACCGTTCCATAGGTTGCGGAAGAAGCCGCTGATCGGTTCCCAGTTTTTGATGATGAGGAACACGGCAGCGGCGATCGCCGCGACGGCCAAACCGATTGGGTTGGTGGCGAGGAATACGGCCATGCCTTTCACCGCGGCGAGCACGGCGGGAATGGCGGCACCGGCGAGCTGCACCAGGGTGCCAATCAGTCCACCGCCGTTGATGGCGAGCAGGGCAAAGCCGTAGCGCAACATGACCAGCGGCCCGAGGATCGAGGCCAGCGAAAGGGTGATGGCGCCGCCGATGGTGACCAGGGCGATGAGCCCGGCGGCGAGTTTGGCGATAGTACCGGCCAGCTCCGGATTCGCTTTGATCCAGTCGCCCACGCCGCGCAGGATTCGCGTCACGGTTTGCACGAGCTCGCGCAGCGGGCCGTTGTTGGTATCCGTGACGCTGATACCCACTTCTTCCCATGCCGAGCGCATGTTCTTCAGGTCGCCGCCGATGTTGTCGGCCATGACGCGCGCCATCTCGGCGTTCTCGCCGTAGCTTTCGCCCAGGGCGGCTATCAACTGGTCGAGCTCGCCGGCAGCCATGGAGTTGACCAGCTCGGCCATGCCGCTGCCGGCCTCGGCGCCGAAGATCCGCTGCAGCACTTCCTTGCGCTCCACGTTGCCTAGCTCGGCCGTGGCGGCGTTGATGTCGCGCATGTTGCCGTTCACGTCGGCAACCTGGATGCCGTAGCTCTCCATCAGGCCGGCGGCGGTGGAGGTGGGCGCGGTGAGACGGTTCATCATCGCCCGCATGGTGGTGCCGGCTTGGCTGCCCTGGATGCCGATGTTGCCGAGCAGGCCGGCCATGGCGGCCGCCTGTTCCATGGTGAGGTTGAGATCCTCGGCGCCGCCGAGGTACTTCATCGTTTCCCCGAGCATCTCCAGGTTCACGTTCGCCCGGCTGGCAGCGTCCGAGAGGATATCGGCGACCCGGCTCATCGAGCCTTCCTGCTCGAGGTCGATCTTGAACGCGCCGGCAATGTTCGAGGCGATGTCGGCGGCGCGGCCGAGCTCGGTGTTGTTGGCCAGAGCGAGATCCAGCACGTCGCGCATGGAGGCTTGGATGGCTTCCGCGCTCATGCCGGCGCGCAGCAGGAATTCCTGGCCAGCGCCAACTTCCGTTGCCGAGAAGGCCGTGGAGCCGCCTAGATCTCGTGACTGCGCGCGCAGGGCCTGATAGCGCTCGTCGTCCGCTGAGAAGCGGCCTACCGCCTGGAGCGTGCTCATCTGCTCGGCCCAGGAGACGCCGGGAGTTAGCAGGCGCGAGGCAGCGTAGCCTTTGGCCAGGCCGCTGCCCACGCCGGCGGCGCCGACGCCGGCCATACGGTTCACGCGGCCCATGGATTGGCTGTAGGCCTGACTGGCCTGGGCGGCGCGACGCTGCTGCTCGGCCACACGGCGCAGGCGGTTCTGGTGCTGCTCGAGCTGCTGGTTGGCGCTGCGCACTCGCTGGGCCAGCTCTCGCTGTTGAGTACCCAAGGTGCCTGTCACACCGCTGACGTCACGAATGCTGCCACGCAGCCGTTGCAGTTCGCGCTGCTCGCCTTCGTACTGCTGCTTGAGTTCGCGTGCCTTGCGGATCGCCGCGTCGCGCTGGCGTGTCAGCTGGCGAGTGGGGCCGTCGGCTTGTCGGATTTGCTGAGTGAGTTCGCGCACCTGGCGCTGCTGCGCCTGTAGGGCGGTGGCGGTCTGCTCACTGGATCGCTTGAGGGCGGTGAAGCCGCGCATGTCGCGCTGGGCGCGCTCCAAGGTACGCAGCTCGTCGCGGCTGGCTCGCAGTGCGCGAGCGGTCTGGTCGCTGCCTTGGGTGATCTTGCGTAGCGGGCCGGTGGCCTGGTCGATCGCCCCCAGGAGAACCTGCATTCTGAGCGGCTTGGCCACCGGTGGCTCCTTCAGTCAGCGTCGCGCTGGGTGCGGCGACGGGCGCGCTCGCGCCATTGCATGAGTTCGGCGAGGGTGAAGCCGGCGCAGTCGGCCGGCGTCCAGTGGAAGGTGACGGCGAGATCCGCCATGGCTTCTTCGACGTGTTCGGGCAGGCTCAGACGCTCTCGCCCTTGGCCCGCTTCGTCAGCAAAAAACCGGCGATGGCGCCCCCGATCTGCACCAGGTCGGCGGGGTCGAGGTTGCGCATCTCGGGTTCGGTCAGCGCCGGGCTCGAGAGGCGCGGGGTGAGCTTGACCAGGGCGTCGACCTGCATCTGCAGCACGTCGGAGAGGGCCAGCCCGCGCAGCTCGCCGGCGTTGGGCTTACGCAGTAAGAGCTTCTCGATCTTCTGCTCGCCGCGCTGGATGGGGTGTCGAGTACGATCTCTTCAGTGGTGGCGTTCTTGGGCATGCTTGGCGTTCCTATATCGCGGTGGAAAAGTGAGGGGGGTTACAGGCCCAGCGCGCGGCGGCGCTCGGCGTAGCGATCCTGGCCGTTGACCTTGAACACCAGGCCGGGCACGTCGATCTCGATGACGGTGGCGCCGTCGATCACGAGCTTGTAGTAGCTGCAGGTGGTGGTGACCTGGTGGGCGGTGTTCTCGCCGGCCTTGGCTTCGCCCATGGCGATGCGCTGGTGGCGGCCGCGCACGACGACGGTGACGGCGGAGGTCTGGCCGACGTCGTCGCGTTCGTAGAAGCCTTCGAAGCGCAGCAGGTCGGCATCCAGGCGGTTGGTGCCGAAGTTGTCGAAGATGGCCGGGACCAGGCCTCCGACAGTCCATTCGAAGGTGAGCTTCTCGCCGCCCAGATCGATATCGACCGGGGCATCCATACCGCCGCCGCGCCACTCTTCCATCTTGCGAGCGAGCTCGGGCAGGGTGAGGGTGTCAACTAGGCCCTGCCAGTTGTCGCCGTTGCCGAACAAGTTCAGGTCCTTGAGTTTCTTGGGCAGTGCCATCGATCAGGCTCCTTGAGGTTCTCGGTGCCGACCGTCAGGCGGCGATGCGCGCGGCGAAATCCACCAGGTACTGGTCGGTGATTCGCTGCTGGAACATGAGGTTTTCGAGGGGCGGCACGGGCGTGTAGTCGTAGTCGATGTACAACTTGCCGTCCTTGAGGGTGGTTTCGGAGTTGGCCTGTTCGTTGAACCAGGCGTTGCCGTCGATGATGTAGCCCAGCGCCTTCCACTCGCGAAACTTGGCGTTTACGCCCTCGATGATGTCGCGTGCGAGGGAGGGGTGCATGGGCTTGTCGACGGCCCAGAGGTGGGCCTCGGCCATGGTGTCCGCCACGACTTGCGCGGTCCTGGTGTAGTTCTCGAACGGGAACAGGCCATCGGTATCGCAGGTGCGCGAGCCCCAGAAGCGATAGCCGCCCTGGTTGATCAGCGTGGTGACATCCGCTGCGTTGAGCACGCCGGCATCGGTGGCCGGATCCTGAAGATCCCAGAACACATCGCGGGAGATGCCGGTGACGCCCTGCACCGGGACGTTCGAGATCGTCTTGTGCCAGCCTACGGTTTGGTCCAGGTAGGCGCGCAGGCCGAGTGCCCGAGCGACGGCGGAGAGGGTGATGGTTTCGCCGGCGTCGGTATCGAAGCCGGTGAACTCTGGCCACAGCACCATGACTTCGCGCTGGCCGAAGTTCTCGCGATACATCATCGCCTCTTCAACAGTTTCGCAGCCGTGTGCCGATACATAAGCGAAGGCGCGCAGCTTCCGCGCGGCGGCGATCAGTACGGCGGCCACGTCGACGTCGTCGAGCTCCGGCACGCCCAGGATCCTGGGCTTGATGCCGAAGCGCTGGTGAGCGGCGAGCAACGCCTTGATGCCGGTCTTCTGACCGCTGGCGGTAACGGTGCCGATGAGGTTGGCCTTGGTTTCGGCGGCATCGGCGCCTTCGGCCACGCGTACCACGACGATCAGCGGTTTGGCCTGGTCGGCGATGGCATCGAGCGAGCGCTTCAGGGTGCCGCTGACACCGGCCTTGCCGATAGCGGCATAGACGTCGGTGACCAGCACCGGCGTATCGAGAGGGAAGGTGGCGGCGTCGGCATCATCGGCGGTGGCCACCAGGCCGATCACCGCCGTGCTGGGGGTGCGGATCGGTCGGGTGCCTTCGTTGATCTCGATGACGCGCACGCCGTGGTGGTAATCGGCCATTCGGGGCTCCTGCGTGGGCTGAGAGGGTCAGCGGGTGTATGCAGGTATCGTGCGGGGGCAGGCGAGGTAGGCGAAGCGACGGCGGGTGTGGGTGCGGATGGCTACACCACATATAGAAAAAGCCCCCACGCTTGGTGAGGGCTTCTTGATCGTCAGTGTCGCCTAGGCATGAGTGAGTGATTCTACCTTCGGTTGTGCCCGGTGTTGGGCTTGCCACAGGTCGTAAGCAGACTGCATGGCTAGCCAATGCCGAGCCGTGCCTACTCCGGCAGCTTCGAGTCTCACCGCAAGATCGGATGAGATAGAAGCATGTTCATGAATTACCCTCGAAAATGCGACGCGGGACATTCCCAAGCGTCGTGCGGCTTCCGTGACGCTGAAGCCCAGTTCTTCGATTATGTCCTCTCGTATCAGCTCCCCTGGGTGCGGCGGGTTGAACATAGTCATGATGTACCCTCGTTTCCATTTTCCTGCGGTCTCGCTGTTTCTTATTGTAGTCGTCGGCTTGTCGATCTAGCGGCCTTCGAGGTTGCAGCCTCGAAGGCCGCCGCTTAGTGGTAGTCCTGATAATCGACCAGCTCGACATCGGTGCCGACAAAACGCCATGTTACTCGCCAATTGCCGTTCACCTTCACTGACCAGTGTCCCTCGAATTCACCTTTGAGCTGGTGTAATCGGAAGCTAGGCCTGTCCATATCCTCTGGTCCTTGCGCTTCCTGTAGCGCGAAGAGAATTAGCCGTAGCTTCTTTACATGGTCGTGCTGTACCCCTTTGGTCGATCCTCGCTCATACAAGGCTCTGAGCCCCTTGTGCTTGATGGTGAGGATCACCCCATGCCCTCCATGTTGCTGAGCTCACGTCCAGTGTATCGTGTAACGATACGCGATGCAAGGTTCACCAATGGATCAATTCGATCGCTTCACGGCTGTCTTTCTCAAGGGCTTCAGCTAAAGCGTCCTTCCGATCCCAGCTGCGCTGGTAGATGCTCTCGATGTGGGCCAGGGCGGCGAGGGCGAGTTCATCCATTTCCACCGAGGTCAGCTCGCGGTTGATGTTGCTCAGCCCGCGGAAGGTGAAGACAGCATCCGGCTGGCCGGCTGCGATCAGGCGCTGGGCCTTGGCGGAGAGTGCCAAGAGATTGATCTGGTCTTGGGGGCGTGTCTGGATGACGTCAGGCTCGCCGGCGATCTCGTACTCGAGGCCAGCCGCGAAGGCTTGGTCACGGGCCTTGTCGATCTCAGCGCGTTTGCGGGCAGCTAGTAACTCAAGAGCGTTGTTGTCGAAACGCCAGCCAACATGCGCGCCATCCGTAATAATCGGTATCATGTCAGGCTCACGGGGCGATAGGAGTTCGATTGACCGATATGAAGTCGAACGAAGTTGGCCGTAGCCGATTACCTGTCGGGTCCCGTGTGATTGATTACCCGTTTGGTAAATAACTCAGGCCGCTTGGCCTGCCATTCCTTCATTGCCGCGATCGGGGATTGATGGTGCAGCGCCTTCTGCGGAATATGGTGATTGTACAGCCAACAATAGCGTTTGAGCGTCTGCTTCAGATCTTCGCCTGAGTCATAGCGCCGAGTCGCCAACACGTCGCTGATACGACCATTGAAGCGCTCCACCATGCCATTCGTTTGAGGCCTTCCCGGCTTGATCAAACGGTGCTCAATACCATGGGCTTGGCACTCCTGATCGAACGGATGTCGGCCGCTGGGTTTGCGCTCACCCGCCCGCGTGAAGCGATCAGTGAAGGATTTGCTATTGTCGGTCAGCACGGTCTGAATCTTGAAGGGGGCCTTCTCCTTCACCCGTTTCATGAACGCCCGTGCATCCTTCGCGGACTGGCTGGACCTGACCTCCAGGTAGACCCAGCGCGTGGCACGGTCGATGGCGACGTACAGGTAGCGTTTCTGCTTCTCGCCGGGCATCTGAGGCAGGTGTTTGATGTCGATATGCACATAGCCCGGTTCATAGTCCTTGAAGGGCTTATGCCGGGGCTTCTCGTCACCGCCGGCGTCCTGTCGAGCCAGTTCTGCCAGTGTCGGCACCTCGCGCCGCTTGAGCATGCGGTGCAGGCCGGAGCGTGACACGCTGGGGTTCAGGAATTCACGTGCCACAACGAGGAGGTCATCCAAGCCGAGACGAAGGAATTCACGAGCCGCAATCAGCACTTCCTCCTGATCGGGCGTGAGCGTGGCCAACAGGTTGTGACGTGTATGCGGTCGGTCATAGACATCGTCACGGTAACGCCAACGCCGGATGGTCGCGGTGGCAACGCCATACTGGCGGGCCAGCTCACTATCCGTGATGCTGGAGGGAGCCGCCTGGATCTCCGCTCGGATCTTCGGTGTCGTGGTGGCTTGTTTATGAAGCTTGATGTCCATGAACCTGCTCCCGGATGAATTGCAGTAGAAGGCCTCTGGCTGCAAGCAGAGGATAACTCCTAAGGCTCATTTGATCATCCGGGACCTTACACATTAGGGTTCTTGAAAAATGATTCAGTTGAGCGGTGAGAAGTATTTATTGCCATCGCCTTATCTAAGGGCGTGGATTGACTTCTATGTACAGAGTCACGGTGCAGCATCTGATGTACCACTGGTCACTCACTTGCCCTCTTCAGCGACGGCCACGCTGACCCTCGTGTTGAGTGGGAAGGCGAGCCTGCTGGATGCCGAATCCGGCCGGATTGTGCCGCTTCCGCAGCTCTTTGTTTCGGGGCCGCAGAGAAGTTCAGCGACAATGGTGGCCGAGGGGCAGTTTCGCTGCCTGGTCGTGGTTTTTGCGCCCGGTTGTTGGGACATCCTGTTTGATGCCGCACCCGAGAACTTAGCCGATCGGCGACAGGAGGTCTCTGGACTTGGTTGCCGTTGGCTGCACGCCGTCGTTGATGAGATGACTACTGCGGCGCCGCAGATGATGATGCAGCGACTTGAAGAGGGTCTACGTGGTTGGATTCGGCAAGCCGCGTCGCGTCGAGGTCGCTTCGGTGAAAGTGATACCCGTTGGATGCGCGATGCTCTGCTGCATACCGCCCCTGGGGAAATGGCACAGATCTATGGTCTGTCACTGCGCCAAATCGAGCGACGCTTCCGGCATCAGTTTGGCCTGTCCCCCAAGGCGTATCAGCGGCTAGCGCGCATGGCACTGCTGCTTGCCCGTCATGGGCAGGCTCCAGCTTCAACTCCGCTGGCCGTGCTGGCTGCTGAATTAGGTTACGCCGATCAGGCCCATCTGAGTCGTGAGCACAAACAGTTAATCGGAGTGCCGCCAGCCAGACTGGGGCGGCTGGTCGAAGAGGACCCGGAGTATTGGGTCTACCGTATTCTGCCAGGGGCGCTGGCCACTGGCTCTGGCATGTCGCGTTTCTTCAAGCCCTGACGGGCGCGGACGCTTACGGTATCGGCAGTTACTCAATTGACAGGGGAGTTTCATGCTGACGCCTACCAGCCGCGAGTTGTTGGCACAGCTGCATTCAGGTCAGCTGGATTTCACCGAGGTTGCCGAGCAGCATCTGCAGCACATCGAGCGGCATAATCCCACCGTCAATGCGGTCGTCACCCTGAACCGAGCGGGCGCACTGCAGCAGGCGCAGGCGTTGCAGCAGTTGCGGGAGCAGGGGAGACTGCCGCCCCTTGCGGGCCTGCCGCTCACCATCAAGGATGCCTTCGCCACGGCCGGGCTGCGCACTACCAGCAGCCATCCACCGTTGGCTGATTACGTGCCGGTGCGGGATGCCACCCTAGTGGCGCGCCTGCGCGAAGCCGGCGGCCTTCTGCTGGGCAAGACCAATCTGCCGCAGCTGGCCAGCACTCCTCACTGTGACAGTCCGCTGTTCGGCCACACCAATAACCCCTGGGATCCGAGCCGCACGTCGGGCGGGAGCTCCGGCGGCAGTGCAGTTGCGGTCGCCATGGGGTTCTCCTGCCTGGATCTGGGGAGCGATATCGGCGGCTCGATTCGAATTCCGGCCGCCTTCTGCGGCGTGGCCGGATTCAAGGCCACCGAGAACCGGCTGCCGCGCACCGGGCACATTCCACACCTGCCCGATGGCGAGCGCAGTGTGCGCCACTGCCTCTCATTTGGGTTGCTTGCGCGGGATGTGGATAGCCTACAACTGGGTTTCAAGCACCTAGATGGGCCAGATGGTGAGGATACCGAAGTGCCGCCGTTGCTCGAGGCGCCGACGGCTCTCCGAGAACGCCCCCTGCGGATTGCCTGGTGGGATGACTTTGCGGGCCTGCCGCTGTGTCGGCGCACCACGGACGCGCTGGTGCGCACGGTCGAGATGTTGAAGGCGCGCGGGGTGGAGGTGGAGCGCCGCAAGCCGGAGGGGTTTGACGTTGACCGCGCCTGGTACGCGTACGGTGTCATCATGGGGAGTGAGATCGGGCTGGGAATGCCCGGGATTGAGCGAAGGGGCCTGACGCTGGCCGGACGATTGTTGCCGCCCTCGCAGCGACTCGCCGGCTACTTTATCAAAGGGCTACGCTTCAGCCTGCGGCGCTACAATGAAGCCCTGAATCTGCGTGAGCGGTTGATCATCGAACTGGAGACATTTCTGGATCACTGGGATGCCTGGCTATGCCCCGTGGCTCCCACCGTGGCCCACCCTCACGTACCCGGGAAGGGCCTCAACCCATTGCTGGCCATCCGCTTTGACGAGCACCGCTTGCCCTGGCTGGAGGCCATGGTAAGCATGACCACACCCTTCTCCCTGACCGGGAGTCCGGTTGTGGTGTTGCCTGCGGGTATAGAACAAGGGCTGCCGGTCGGTCTTCAGTTTATCGGGAAGCGCTGGCAGGATGAGCGGTTACTGTCCATCTGCCGGGAAATCGAGGCGATTACCGGGGGCTATGTTCCGCCTCCTGGGGTGATATCGCAGGACGAGAGCCGCAGTGGCGAAAATTTTGCAGTTAGAGGAACCGTCAAATGATAGAAGCAGTATCAATTAAGAACATCGAAGAAGCGCTCCCTCTGATTAGGAAATATCAGGAGTTCTATAAGGTTCAAGAGATGGCGGTCTCAATGACCAAGTGCAACACCTGACCCATCAGGTATCGTGTTGCCATGCCTCATTGCTATCGCCAC
>NZ_JACEFT010000051.1 GCF_013697085.1 Billgrantia kenyensis | reverse complement strand
TTCCGAGGTGCTCAAGAAATCAGTCGCTGGACCGGACACCCTTCAATAGTGTTGCGCTTGGGACTTGAGACCGCCAACCCTTATTCATATTCATGCGGGAATTGACGATTGCATGTCAAGATGACATCAGTTCGTTATATAATGCCATGTAGTGGTTAGCCATCTTTTTATTATCAAACTTTCTCGCGACTCTTGACTTACCGATAGAAACTTTCTCCAAGGTATGGAGCTCGTCTTTCATCGCTCGGACAACCACAGCCGCGAGCTCTTCGAAATTGCCAACGGTAAAATAGTGGGCAGCAACGTCAGCTACCTCCTTGAACACTGGTATATTGCTGCATACGACAGGAACTCCAAGGGCCATTGCCTCTGCAACGACTAGTCCAAACCCTTCTTGGGTACCATCGCTTGGCACCACAACGAGATCTGAGTTGGCAACCATGGAGATAAGATCACCATGCGACATCCACCCAGGAAATATTATGCTATCTTGAGCACCTACTTCCACACACAATCCCTTAAGATAACTCTCGTCAGGTCCCATTCCCGGAAGAACAAGCTCAGCATTGGGAAAAAATTGGATGATGCTAGGCCATGCTCTGATTAGTGTCTGCTGCCCCTTGACGGATACGAACCTTCCGGGACAAACAACTCTCGGTCGATGAGATGTTATGCTTTGGGGAGGTGCAACACTTCGGCATATCCTTGAGTAATCTATACCGTTCCTAATAACCAAAGATTTCTTATACCCTGCACCACACTCATCGAAGCTTTTCTTTACTTGGTCAGACACATAAATCACAGCACTACAAAACCTCTTGCTCACTTTAACACCAACTCTAAGATGGAAACTCATGGATCTATAGAGCTCATGCTGTGTTGATACAACAACAGGAACTCGACAAAACCAACCTACCACTCTCGATACGATACCTGGCACAGCAAAGTTAGTATGTAATACATCAACCTCTTCTCGCGTGAGAATTTTGTACAGAGACTTTGAAAAAGCGAAATTGTGTGATATGAGATTATAAAATCTCCCCCTACTGCCTACCAGCACCTCAATATTTTTAACACCATCAGGAACCTGACGATTTCCTACCTGACTGGATTCAGTAAGCCTTAAATAAATTACTGAATTGCCATTTTCCAGGAGCTTTTGTGCTATGCTGTCAACTATAGACCATATCGAGTGTGCATCGGCGCGATCTACAAAACAGAATACGGCCATCCCTCCTCCCATACAATCAAGCAGTCAAGCAATCTAGAAAATAGATGGCTAACTTATCCATCTCTTCCCATACACCTTCACACTCTTAACAATCAAACCAGGAAGCCGCTTTGGGATCTGTAACGCAAGATTAGGATATGTGATAAAGCACTTTAGAGACTGAAAAAATAGCTTTTTCTTTAGGCTGTTTGACAGCTCTGCATAAGCAATAGTGCGTGATGCTAGCCTGATGTTATTTATCAACGCACTTTCTTGTTCCATTTCAAGTGGAACCTCACTATTCTTCAAAAGGGAGCGATAAACTTCAATCATCCCCTCAAACATCTTCTTTCTATCAGCGGTTAAGCTGAACTCTCTGATATTCACATGGTAATAAGCCTCTGGTATATACCCAAGACGACAACCAACTGCTACGAGTCTAACTAAAAGATCGTAGTCTTCACCATACCGATAATTCTCATTATAGATCTTTGCTACTCGAGTCAAGCATGATCGCTTAAAAACTGGCTGAAGTATTCCCAACTGAGGATTGCTTATCAAACAGTCAAGATCAATGTAATTGAATTCACTCAAGTTCCTTATAAGTGGAATGGATTCAGATCTTGAGGCAAGACAGCTTATTCCCTCCATTGTTCTCGAATACATGATCTGATCATCTAAAACAATATCCAAATCAAGCTTGACAGCAACCTCAATTAGCTTAAGACTTCGGAGGCTATCAATAGTGTCATCGGCATCCAGGATGACTATCCAATCATGCTTGGCAAACTTAATGGCGGTATTTCTTGCAAAGGAGGGGCCTTGGTTTTTCAACAACTTAAAATAGCGCACCCTTTTATTAGACTTGAATAGACTTACTACTGATTCAATATCATCCGATGATGCATCGTCAACAATGATGACTTCTGTATCACATCCTCTTTGACGCAGAGCAGATGTGATGCTGGCCTCTAAAAGGTCTGCGCAATTATACACGGGAATAACAACAGATATTTTGTACTTTGGCCCTTTCACTCCCCACCTCTACCCAAGACATATAAACGGAACCGTTAAAAACAAGAGTTACATAGACACATAGAAAATTAACTTGCGAAGTGTTTATAGGATTGCTCAATAGCATCGATGGTGAATACCTCCTTGAAACGCATTATATTATTCATTTTATCATGTCGTAAAATGACATTATAAAAATCATGACTAATTGCACTCAGGGGATAGACATCAAATCCCATATCAGTAAAATGCGAAAAGAGCGTGCTTCTTTCATCTATGAATATCGCGGTGCCATAAGATAATAGTTTCGCTATATTTCCACCCGCAGCACTATGCCTTATGGGAAATACCGCTGCATCAATCATGCCTAGAAAAGCATGGTAGTCAGAAAGGGGCATTCTTTTAGTTATAGGTTTAAAGTACTCACCAAGAATCAAACGGCCATCATTAATGACTTTTTTCCTATACTCTTCATCTCCATAGGAAAGAACACAGTGAACATTAATTATTAATTTATTATCTAACATTGAAAAAGCTTTACGAAGGGCTTCAAGTCCATCAAGATGGTTTACACTAAGATTAGCCGAGTGTCCTAGCATCACATTTAAATCGTTGCTTGAAGTCGAATTGTCGGGCTGAGAACAACGAAAATTGGTGCTTCCTTTTTCAAGATACTCTCCATAACTGAATTTTTTATAAGCAGGCTTGTTTTCTGTAAAACCATGGAGCTCCATAACAGATAAAAAATCGTAAGCATTCCAATGAAGAAAATAATCTACATGCTTTATCGCACGTGTTCTAAAAAACATTCTGACATTGGAGTTCAACAGCTCTCTTAGATAAAAAATACCAGTAGCGAGCATTAACTTCTTTATCAAATTAGCTCTTCCCCACTCCTGCTCTTGTACATATTTTCGCGTCAACTCACTGTAAAAAAAATCACGCTCTTTGTATCTAGAATGCAAGATATACTCTCCCCAGTATATCCACCCCACTTTAACACTCGATATTTTCTTAATTTTAATTACACAGTGCTCGGACTCATTATCTAGACCATGGAAGTAAACAGCGTTGGGTGAGGTTATAAATTTAGATAAGCAACCCCATAGTTGACCGCATGAATAAAACAAATAATTTCCACTGCACGTTGTTTTTATCGCATCAGAGTCTATTCCCACCCCATGTCTTCCGGGTTCTTTTATGATAAAAAAATTGTTGTCACCTGCACCAATTGTATAAATTTTGTTTATAAAATATTCAGTGAAGAAATGGTTTGGCATAACATGAATATTCTGCACACTTACCCCCTTACGCTAAACTATAACACCCAGAGAGAAAAATTATAAATTATTTTCTACATGTTTAATAAATTTTCTAGCTTTCGAACAAATTTCACTAATCGAAATCTCAGAATTTAAATCTATTATTTTGACGCCTAAAGCCTTTAACACCTCCCTCTGCCTCTCTGCGCATTTTTCAGACCAAAAGCAAAGCTGATAAAGTTCTACCTCGCTCAAGTTGGCCTCAAGAAGATTTCCCTTCCCACTTTGGATTCTTTGCGCACGTCGCTTAAAAACAACATCCACATTTGAAGAGATATATATTACGCCGTTGGGAAGAGTTCTCTCCATGCTACCGCATTCGATGGTTCTATACAGCTGGTCAGCGGGCAGCATGAAACCAGGGTTATTGTGGACAACACCATCATGGTAAATAATGGTCCGATCCAAGCCTATATAATCAAGCGCAGCAACATTCCTTATAAGATCGTTCACATAATACTCTATGAAACGACACTTGGTAATTTCACTCATAGTACGATCAAATTGAAGATACTGAATCAGCAGCTTCAGATAAACTTCATACTTACCAATAAATTCTTTGCCTACCATCAACTCATGCTTAGCCATAAATAAATCTATAATAGCTCGGCTTAAGATGGGTGATGCATTCATTCGCAGCACTAGGCTTGCCATTTTTTTCATAAAACTATCTTTATCGACATGATATTGCACAGCGAAAGACCTAGCCTCTTCTGAGGTTAACCAGCCGTCTTCCCCTTCACGCAACGTTAGTAATTTCTGGAATATTGTAGTTTTCCCTACTCCAGAAGGCCCCAGAAATTCGACGAACTTCATATCAACACCTTGCGGCTTTAATAATCTGTCAATGTCGTTGGTACGATAGCCTTGACACCCTGCACTCCTCTTATGTAGGAAAAGCATTTTATATCCACCAACTGACCTTGTGCTAAACTTAACAACGCCGAAACAAAATTGGCTCCCGCCAGATGCGAAAAAGGGTAGCCCCCACCGAACCTAGCATTAAACTCAATAACCTTAGAATCCCCTGTAGACTCGTCAAAAATGATATCAACATCAAGGCTACCGCGATGTTTTAGTAGCACACCTAATGATTCAGTAATATGTCTGACAAGTTCATTATCCTCCGTTACTGCAATGTCAGTTTCACCAGAACGCATAGCGATCTTTTTTTTCACAACGGAGGTTAAAAAATTGCCATCAAGATCATTCAGGACATCCACACCATACTCTTGGCCTTGGACTTTCTCTTGAACGATGACCGCGTGATCCATATCTGATCTTGCTAGAATATTCAAATAGCTCGCAGCAATATTTTTCAATGCATATCGATAGAAGAACTCTAGCTCCTCCATGTCTTCAGCGGTGTAGATACTGATAGAACCCATACCCCATCTAGGCTTGACAATGACAGGAAAGTCAAGCTCCCCTCGCTTAAGGGCGCTCCGAGCAGATTCTAGCCCCAGAAACGTTAGAGGGGTACCAAGGCCGTGTTCCAGCAACAAGCCATATGTTAGCCATTTGTCGTTAGCGGCCTCCACTACCCAGGGATCGCTGACTACCACAGAAATGCCCATGGCTTCGAACTGATCCCGGTGCCTCGCAAGAATAGGCAAGTCGATGTCGAAAAGGGATAGCATCAAGCCGATCGATTCCTCCTGACAGATCTCCAGCAGCCTTGGAATATAAGCGTCATCGTCGATCGGGGGAACGGTATATCGACGATCCACTGCAGCCATTCCCGATGTTAAGGGATCGCTATTAACTCCGATTACATGTCCTTTCCCAGCGAGCTCCTGCTTGAAGTACTCCACCAAATAGCATCGGCGCCCAACGCTAGTCAGCAAGACATTCATCCATTACCCCCAGGATCAACAATTGAATTATACGATGCCAGCGAGGTCGAGACACTATCGGCAGTCTTCAGCACCTTGCCTTCTCTACTGACGATAGCGGGAGCTGGATGGATGAAATCTGGCGTGTAGTTTATGGAATAAGCCCCGCGGTTCTCGAAAACGATAAAGTCGCCGGCATTCAGATTGGCTTCAAGTTCAGGCTCTATTATATCGTGTTCCATACAAGTATTGCCGACCAAGGCATATGATCTCCTTTTAGCATCAGGCTTGCAATGTGCTGTCACTACAGAAAGCGGTACCTTGAGAGAAGAACGGGTTGGGTTAACACTATTGATGCTCGTATCCAGGAGCGCCTGGAGCTTGCCATTTCTCGACCGAATATCGACCACCCTAACCGCAAAACACATGGTGTTGGCCACCACCGAAACCCCGGGCTCAATGATCAGCCGGATTCGCCGTTCGGGGTGCATCTGGGTAAAAGCCCTGCCGATGGTTGCAGTATAGGAATCAATACTGGAGATGGGACAGGCAAACTGCTGCTTCAGTGTTTCGGGTAACTCACCAAAGAACCCCCCACCAATGTTTACCGAGCGCAACCAATGGCGCCCTTCCAACCCCCTTGCAATTGACCACAGCTCCCGCAGCCGATCGACGAACCCCTCAGGAGACTTGTCCTGTGTCGTCAGGTGGCAGTGCAGAGAAGCCACGTTGACTCCACCTAAGGTATCCAGCATGTCGAGGGCACGGGCCAGCTCCCCTTCTCTCACACTGATGCCGAAACGGCTTTCCTCACCATCTGCCTTTATGGCACTGACTCTTAGCCCAATCTCAAGAGGTCGGCCGGTGACTCGCAAACGAGCAACCCGCTCGACCTCAGCGAGTGAGTCGAGGTTGACCTGACTGCCCAAGCTCAAGGCGACAGCAATATCGTCATCGCTCTTCACCGGGCCGTTGAAGATCAGGCACTCTTCTTGCAAATAACGCCGAGCAATCTCGTACTCGAAACGAGAAACCACTTCGGCCATACCATCAAGCTCTGCCAGGATTTGGCCGATGGCAGGCATATAGTTTGCTTTGTAGGCATAGGCAACTTCAGCCTTTGGATAGTGGTTACGCAACCCATCCCGGAACGCAAGATAATTGCGTCGGAAAGCAAGATCATCGAAGATATAGAAAGCATTACCTTGCGTGGAGGCAACATCGGATAGAAACTCATGGGTCAGGGCCATCACACCTACCCTTGGTTCGCATGATAGAGGCGCTTTTCGACAGGCCTGTACCATTCGTCAAGATTGACGGGTACACGTGAATTGTAACCGAGGACCTGACGAGTTAATGGTGAAAGGCATTCTCCGTATTTTTCACCAAGCATTCTGGCATAATCCATGTGTGGCTTGACGTAGGCCCGCCCATAGCCCACTGTCAACGCGACCCGATTGTGCGGTCCTTCGATATGCGCGCCC
This sequence comes from Billgrantia kenyensis, assembly GCF_013697085.1. GTDB lineage: Bacteria > Pseudomonadota > Gammaproteobacteria > Pseudomonadales > Halomonadaceae > Halomonas > Halomonas kenyensis. The sequence continues at coordinate 4,374 of NZ_JACEFT010000051.1, read as the reverse complement.
TTGTGCCAAAGCGTGGAGTGAAATAACACAACCGACCCGGCAGGAGCGATCAGACGCTCGTGGTTGCGTTCAAACTCCTCATCAGAAGGACAGTCTGGCCGATACTGTGAGCCACTTAGCATCATAGTACCGTTGTCGGCTGTAAAATCATCACACATGACCAGCATATTTAGCTTCAGTGGATAACCTGGAATCATCGTACGAACATCTCGGTGAAGCTTGTGAACATAGATATCAGCACCTGGGTAGCCACCGATAGGCGTCAGGGAGTTACAAATGTATGGCTCACCGTTAAAGAACCTAGAAATATAGTCATGAAAAAGATGCATGTCGATATACGCATCGATACTATCACCGGACCCGAGGCAGTGATGAGCCGTGCCATCACCATTTTCATTGATTCCATTCCGGATCTGATATTTTCGACATATCTCAATCCATTTGAAGCAATCGGCTCTTAGGCAAGCGATAAAGTCGCTATCCAGGGCCTTCTCGAACACGAACCAGCCCTTGTCCGCCATCACTTCTTCAAACTGCTTGAGACTCACTGAACCTAACATAGCTGACCTCCTCTGCCATACATATATCACGAATCTGGATTACGCCCAGGGAGACTCAGTTGCATCAACAGCTTTAGGTTATCACTGTGGATATAATAGAATCCAAATTTATTATAGAGTGAAATAGCGGCCTGATTGTCTACGTCAACCTCCAGCTGAATCCGGGAAAAGCCACGGTGCGCAGCCATAGATACAAAGGCATCCAACAGCGTCTCACCAATCCCTTGGCCTCGTGTTTGCTCAGCCACTATCAATAGACTCACATAAGCCAGATCCTTGTCCGGAGCATTGCAGTACCCCAGCAAGGCTCCGGCCAGACAGCTCCGCTGCAGGTGCAATAGGCATTCACCTCGAGCCAGCACCTTGTCGAGGTAGGCATCGACCTGGAGCGTGGGAATCAACGCTCCATTGACCCGGCTATTCTCCCGGTGGATCAACTCCCCCAAGGCAACACGTTGACTTGACTCAGAGCTCAGCAGGCTCATCCCGTCACCATCGCATCGGCGTTATGTTTATAGATGCAATCAAAGTACACATCCCGGCGGTATCGCTTAGGCAGGTGGGTAATACGACTCATTGGCCACTTGCCAGCGCCAACAGATACTCGCCGTAACCGTTCTTGGACAGGTCCTTCCCTGCCCGGGATAGTTCCGTCATGCTCAACCAGCCATTGCGAAAAGCGATCTCCTCAGGACAGGCCACCTTGACCCCCTGGCGCTTCTCGATGGTCTCGACAAACTGGGAGGCCTCCAACAGGCTGGAAAAGGTTCCCGTATCCAGCCAGGCAAACCCTCGCCCCAACAGTTCGACATTCAGCTGGTCACGCTCCAGATAGGCTTGATTGACGCTGGTGATCTCTAACTCGCCCCTTGCGGAAGGCGTTACCGCCTTGGCGATCTCGATAACCTCATTGTCGTAGAAGTAGAGACCTGTGACAGCAAAACGGGACTTGGGTTGTGCCGGTTTCTCCTCGATGGAAATCGCACGCTGCTGCTCATCGAATTCAACGACCCCGAAGCGCTCAGGGTCCTTGACCATATAGCCGAAAACCGTGGCCCCTTCCTGACGCTTGGCGACCTTCTCCAGTAGCGGCGTAAACCCTTGCCCATAGAAGATGTTGTCTCCAAGCACCAGGCAAACGCTATCGTCACCGATGAAGGATTCGCCGATAATGAACGCCTGCGCCAGGCCATCGGGGTGTGACTGGGCGGCATAGCTCAGATTGATACCGAACTGACTACCATCATTGAGCAGTCGCTGAAAGCAACATTGATCTTCAGGTGTGGTAATCACCAGAATGTCCCGGATGCCTGCCAGCATGAGAACCGAGAGCGGATAGTAGATCATTGGCTTGTCGTAGACCGGTAAAAGCTGCTTCGACATGCCACGGGTGATCGGATAGAGTCGTGTACCGGATCCACCGGCAAGAATAATACCTTTCATTATTGGCATCCTTCTTTTACCGCTTCGACTATGTTTGCAACATCATGCTTTTCCAAACCAGGGTAGAGTGGCAAGCAGATTACTCGATTGGCGATACCAGTTACATTCTTACAACTGTCATTCCAGTCACTCTTATACTCAGATGTGTGATGAAGACTAGGATAAAAATAACGACGAGCAACCACACCAACTTTCTTGAGAGATTCCAGCACTTTAAGACACTGATTCTCTGAATCCATGATTATGGGAGCATAAGCTGCATTCTGAGTGGCTCCTTCGCGCCACCTAGGCAACTCCACTACTCCATTTAGCCCTTGGTGATAATACGAAAGAACCTCTGCCCTCTCTGATAGTATCTCATCGATGGAGTGAAGAACGGACAATCCATAAGCGGCGTGAACTTCACTCATTTTTGCATTGATACCCGGAGCAACAATATCTTCAGCATTTTCCCCTAAACCAAAATTCAACATCAGCCTCGCTCGCTCAAATACCTCATCATCCTTGAAGACGATGCCGCCACCTTCTACCGTGTGAAAAAGCTTTGTGGCGTGAAAGCTTATCGTGGATGCATCTCCTCGATTAAGAATACTTTGACCCTTATATTTAATAGAGAATGTATGGGAGGCATCATAAATGACAGGAACCTTCATATCTTCAGATAAGTCTTCAAATTTTTCTACATTGCATGGATTGCCATACACGTGCACAGGGACTATAGCCTTGGTATTAGGTGTGAATGCCTCCTTAACCGCCTGCGGACAAAGCCCCAATGTGTCCGGTTCAATATCACAAAACCTTGGCGTTATCCCCTGCCACTTCATGGAGCTAGCTGTTGCCACAAATGTAAAGGGGGTGGTAAGTGCCTCACCCTTTATTCTTAGAGCCTTGTAGGCTAACTGTAACGCCAGGGTTCCATTGGCTGTGAGAATAAGATTCTTAACACCAAGATAGTCTTGCAGTACACTTGTCAGCTCTCTTACTAATGGGCCGTTATTGGTTATCCAGGACCGCTCATGGACTTGACTTAGGTACTTATTAATCAGATCAAGGTTCGGCATGTATGGCTTGCTTACTAGAATCATTAGCATTTGCCCCTACTACTGGAGTATTCATATATCCAGGATACCGCCGTACATTTCTGCGCTCTTGATAATCTTGTGCCACTTGACCATTTCTTGATACCAGGCCAATGTAATGGTTTCTGTGGTTTTCTGGAGCTCACCGGATTCCAGCTTCAATAGTATCTCGCGACAGCCTTCTTCAGCGCTCCACTGGGCGCGCCAGCCCAGCTTATCCTCAATCTTTCCGAAAGATACCCGATAGCTGCGATGGTCAGGATCACCGTACCACTCAATGGCCACCTCCTGGCCAAGTTGGCCACCTACAGTGTCAGCAATCTTTTTGCCAAGCCTCCCTAGCTGATAAGTGTTTTGTTCGCTACCGATATTGAACACTTCACCATTCACTTTGGCTGGATCCGCCTGAAGTAGAAGGCACATGACATCGGTTGCGTCCTGTACGTGAAGCATGGGGCGGTACTGGTTTCCATCCCTCATCAGCGGCAACCTTTTGCTGGTATAAGCACCATAGGTCATTCCGTTAATGGCCAGGTCGAATCGCATGCGAGGAGAGTAGCCGAAGATGGTCGCCTGCCGCATCACAGTAACAACATAGTTCCCACTAGCCAGCTTTAGAACATCTTGTTCTGCTTTTTCATTGGCTTTCGCATAGATTGTCAGCGGATTTGTTGGTGATGTTTCATCGACAATATCATTCTGGAATCCATAAATGCTACAACTGGAAGGTAGGATATAGCGTTTAGCCCCTGCTCGCCTGGCCAGTTCTGCAGTTTTTACTCGGCTTCGATAATTGATTTGCCAAGTTGCCTCTTCAAACTGTTCACCGCTCGGGTCGTTGGAGATAGCGACCAGATCAATGACATAATCAACATTTCTAAAATGATTCAACTTCAGGTGGCGCGTATCTTCTTGAATGATTTCCAGCTCAGGATGCGGCGCGAGCTTCTCTCCTCCGAAGAAGAAACGATCAACGGCTTTGACTTTGTAGCCTTTATTCAGAAGTTTGGGAACGAGTACGGAGCCGATATATCCGCCTGCGCCGGTGACTAAAACCACCTTACTACCAGTCATAAGACACCTATTTATTCTAGTTAAGACACAACGCCAGCTTCAACAGCCACGTTCCCCACTAGACCCATCGTTGCCTTCCCTAATACTCAGCCAGATCTACGGCCAACATGCTCTGAATCAGTTCTTTTTTTATTTTATGGTTAGGTGTCGGGTCCCGTGTGATTGACTACCCGTTTGGAAAATAATTCAGGCCGCTTGGTCTGCCATTCTTTCATCGC
>NZ_JACEFT010000050.1 GCF_013697085.1 Billgrantia kenyensis | reverse complement strand
TCCTCCTTGGGATCAGGAGACACCAGTCTGACGCGTGCTAATCAGCTGCAGAAGATGGGGTTTGTGGAGCGCTTACAGCCTTTCGACAGGAGCTGCCACTGATCTCATCCTAACCGACCACTTGCCTGGAGGAACACTTCGCGAACGGTCAGGCCACGGGCTTTCAGGATCTCATTGTTTTTCTTTTTCCGACTGCCTCGACTGCTACCACGGCACTACCGATTCTGCCCGCTACCATAGTGCGTTATCGTCAGCCAGCGGTCAGTGAGGGGCTGGTCACGTTGTGCCTCACGGTTCCGACTTAGCAACGACTATACGAGATACACAGTAACGAAACCTCTTTTTCCTGATAGATTTATCAAACAACACACCTTCCCAAACGAAATCTTATGTGAGGGGTGGGGGAATTTCACTATCTAAAGTTCGAATTATAGACTCAGTCTCATTTGAATTTGGCAACTTTCCATCTTGCGCCGCTTCGGCGTCTACATCATTGACCTGCAATCCTTTTTGCCTGATATTATACGCGATGCGCTGCCAACGCTGCTTCCACTTATGCTCTCTTTCTTTTAACAACTTAATCTCGCCTTCCAGCTCCTCCACTTTCTTTACCAGATCCTCATGCGACATTGACCTGATGCGCCTGGGAGCCTTATCTCCGTTTCGGATAGACGACTTAGCATGCTGAAAGGCTGATTTCACCCCTGGCTTAGCTTGCATAGCCTGTCGAGTAAAACCGAAGGTGCTTTCTAGCAGCTTCCAGGAAAGGCTCTCATCCTCTGCCGCAGAGAGTTCGTGTATAAATCTTACAATGGACTTTTGGTCCTCTTCGGTCATCCTCTTATATTTTTTCATGAGGAAACACCTTTTAAATATTGGACGGGATCAAACTCTGCCACCCCCATATCACCAAGCTCCTCCTTCAAAGTAACAATCTTCTTATTATTATGTTTAACCCAATCGGAACTATATCTACCTTTGCCAGACTTTTCTGCTTGCAGGGCTGTTTCTTGCGCCACAATAGTCATAGCATATTGCCTCTTGACCTCGTCGACTCTATCTGTATCATCTTTTACCCATACAAAGTCTCGACACTGGGCAGAGCACTGAAGATGTCTTTCGCAACTATTCTGAGAAAATGAATGAACACAGATGCCAACCCCTACATCATGAACACCTTTAATACGAGCCTTCAGAAAAGCATCCTGTCGTTCTACAGGAACCTTTTTTAACTCTTTTGATATGACACCACCTATATTACCCTCTTTAGCCAAATCCATTATCGCGAGAATCTTTTGCTCCCTAGTAGTGTGTTGATATGCCTTTGTATCTGCCAGATTTTTACGACCAAACCACTCAGTTTGTAAGGCATCACTCATACCACCCTCATCAACCAGCGTATTTATAGTATGCCTAAACTGATGCGAGGTTAACTTGCTCTTGAGTTCATGCTGGCAAAACTGGCTCACAAGCTCACTAAGGTAGCTACCTATAAACCGTGAAAACATTGCATGGGTTATATAGGTAGAAAGCCAGCTGGCATAAGCACCACTGGATAGCCCTTGGAAACGAACGAACATTAGATCCTGCAAATAATATTTTTTCCGAGAGTCGTCAATAAAAAGAGGCTCCAACAACGAAGCACTGAAGTCCTTTTTTAGGTAGTCGATTAAATGCTCAACCTTAGTGTAACGTATAGGGTGTGGCGGCTTTTTCCCTTGAGAATTAAGCTTTTCATGATCAGCATATGAAAGTCCGTTTTTCTTTAACCATGCGTTGCCAGAAAGCAGCTGAGAGTTAAGCCCCAGTTCAGAAAGATCCTCTTTGTAAATTCTATCTTTATGCATATAGTCATGCAGGAAATTTAAATCAGGCCCCTTGTTTAACCTCATAGCTATGGCTGTATCTCTGGGAGCACGACTGACATCTTGAGCCTCAGAAACTATATCCTTCACCAACTCGACTGCGTCTGACGGAAGATAAACCCTTTCTTTAGGGCTCACTTTATTTCCTTTGGAAGTTTTCCTTGGAAAGTAATAAAGGAAAGAAAATCCCTCTCGATCTTGGCTTACATCCTGCAAGGGGATAAGAGAAATTTCGGAGAACCTTCTCCCGAGTATGGCGAAAAGTGATAGCATCAAAACGTACTGTCGATATTTATGATTTTTAGGTACTGACAGATATAGTTCCCCAATGCATCTCATCACATCCATCGGGATCAGTTTATCGGAGATGTAATCATTGGCCTTAGGATCATCAAGCCGCAGCCCAGATGTTCCGCCTGAAGTTTCAGGCCGCCGCATCCTACTATATTTATAGTCAAATACGGTAACGGCCAACCCATTAGCATCAAAGTTTGAAGCGACTTCGGCGACAGCTTTATGCATGTTATAAGCGGTTGACACTTGATAATGCTTACTTATCATCATGCACGCACTGTCCAACACTTCATGGTTCACTCTTTCCGGCGTGATTCCTGATGAAATAGCCACTTGAGCAATATAACTAAAAGCCTTAACAAATTGCCGCTGATTACTCATCGTCTGATTTGACCGATGATAGCGAATAAGAACTAGGGCCTTTGCTATATCGCCCCACATTTCAGGCAAAGGATTCCCGCCAAGATTTTTGGAAAATCTGAAGCTCAGAGTTGCTTGCGTATTTTTTTTAGACGACTCATTAACTAACCTTCCACTTTTCACGACCCAGTCAGTCTCATCCCACATCTCCACCATAAATCCGGCAGGCGTGAGCATCCTAGCCTGTTGAACAAGGGACCTCTGGTTAACTACTCTGTCTCGGTCGACTCTATTTATAAATGGAATGACCTTCTTTGATCTATAATTTCTTTTCATTATCATACTCCTTGCACCTATCTACCACACCTGCGACAGCTATAATAACATCGTCCAGCTGAATCCCCAGTCTCTTGGATTCGTATTTTTTTAATTTCTCTTCTCGATCTTCGAGCAAACAAGAAAGAACATTTTCGTGATCAGCATGAGCATATGGCTGAAACTTGCTGCAAAGATAACAACTATATGGTGGATCTAGATGGCATACATTAGATTCACCACAAACACCTATTTCGCCTATCGGATTCATACTACCGGGCTCTAGAAAGCTGAGATGCTTGTCTTTTCTATCCCCATTAATAGCCTCCGCGTCAGAGATGACAATGTTACCCTTGAACATGTTCAGCACACTTGCATATTTTTTAGCCATTGCTTTGTCCAAGTGCTCAACGATCCTCCCAGCAAGTCTATAATAAACACCCACGTTTTGTATGTTTGAATGATCCAACATCCGCGCCAATTCTTTTTTGCTGGCCCCTTCACCTACCATGTTTGTTCCGAACGTATATCGCATCCTTCGTGGAGTTATGTGCAGCAGTGCATTAGTAACAGGTGAGATGATACCTTGCCGCGCAACGAAATCCTTCAAAAGCTTTCTTATGTCATGCGTTGTCATGTTCAAAATATTTTCTTGCACACCCAAAGCAAGCGCGGCCTTATTTCCTGTTACATTTACAAACAAAGTGTCTGGCAATGGCTTGCAACTCAATTCCTGGCTGATTGAGTCTCTATTTTCTCTGTTCGCCTTTATCAGGTCTAGAACATACTGTGCTAAAGACTCATCTAGTGACTCTTCCAACATATCATCACGAGGAGATATAAATCCTTTCTTTATCCTGGGCATTTTTATTATGTAACATGGATCAAGACCATGCGGAGCGACGTTCTGAAAATCACTTTCGCGCAAATATGTTAGATTTTCCGAATTCCTTCCAGTAGCGATCAGCAAAGCAACTACAGCTCTTTGCTGATAACACACATATTCTTCAGCACTGTCCTCTCTTAGTGCTTTATTTATTAACTTAAGCTCTAAGGAAGATAGAGGGCCCTCTTCATCATCCTCACTCTTTATTGCTTGCCCCTTAGGATTTCCACCTACTTCTATTGCATCAATAAGATTGGCATACTCCGAATCAAAACCCATTTCTGGGTATCTATCGGCGGCCCATACGTACCATCGGATGGGGTAATATGCACGCCAAATACTTTGACGCTCACGCATTTCAACCAGCATATTTTCAAAGGATGTTATTAGGGCTTCTTCAATAGGCTCGGCTGAACCATTTACCCTTCTTAATACAAGCGTCCTTATAGCAGAATAAGCATTCAGCGCTGAGATTGAAGATACTGTCTGGGCTCTTTGCTTTATGTATTGCTTAAGAGCCCACTTTACCCCTTGATCTTCTATAACGTCGAATTTTAATTTATTGACGGCGGAGTTATACTCAGACAAAATCCAAGTATCGGTAGTCGTATCTATGAGCACTCCTTCCCTAGACACAAAGCTAGTCGACAGGCCATCCCATCCATAAAATTTTGCAACATCATTTTCTGTTTTCAATAAACTCTTATGCTCCATTAAAAGGGCACCTCCTCAAAAACCAAGCTTCTTTGATAACGCCGCATATAGGTGCTTGCAAAATCATTATACACTTGAACCGTATATCGATCTTGGGATGCCAAGTTTGTATCGCCTCTTAGAATTGCCAAGATTTTGGTCCTTTGCTCTTCTTCTAGCCCAGACTCCTTTAGCCCTTTAAGAAGGTTGGATGAGAAAGTATGCCGCAGAGATTTTGCTGTTATATTTTCTGGGAGCACGTCACTATGCCGCGACCTTATAATTCTGAAGTATTCTCCGACACTTTTTAAAGAAAGGGGGCGACCCTCATCACTCAAAAACAAATACTCACTTGGAGTCTTGGCTCTTTCTTCAAACTCATCTCTATATTCCACCAGATACTGATCCAAATGAAAAGCTATATTGGGATCATATATGGGTAATAATCTGCCATTCCTCTTTATGTTTGGTTTCATCCTTCTGGTGTCTTTTTTGTCTGGAGGCCTTCGCACAACATCAATTGCTGGATATGCACCGTGCTGAACATCGTCTACCTTCAAAGACAAAAGCTCTCCCGGTCGCATTCCACATCCGAGCATAAGCAAGACCATGACATAGTTTCTATATTTTACTGCATAGTTGCGGCCATACGAATTTGGATTCTCAGGATCCACGCAGTGAATTAAATCTTGCACCTGGTTAAGCGTGAGACCAAGACTGACACTTTTCTTTACCGGAATTGATTTCACGTATGCAGATGTCAGAAGACTTTCAACTCTGGCATTACTCTCTTTAAGAACTTTAAACTCATTAGACAAATAACTCATCTTCCCTGACACCACATTAAAGTGCCAATTCAAGAAAAGCCTCACAGTTGTAAGCCTTTCATTAAAAGTATCTGGAGACAAAAATAACTTTTTCAGCTTAGGGTTTTTATCAAAGCTTTTTCTGAGCCAAGGCACAAGGCTTCCATTGATGACAGCCTCACCAACCAGCCCTTTTACATACAACTCCAGAAACTGTTCATTACGACTCTTAATCCATTCGTCAAATATTGACAATTCATAAGAATTTCTTATAAGAGTATTTGTTTGCAGGTTCGCACGTGACAGTATGAACTCATTGTAAATAGGAACTGGAAGCCCAGTCTCATCCAGCAGGATGGGAAGTTGGAGTCCGGTTGGCTGTGTGATCGTTTCAACTTTCATCCTTTCATTACTCAAGTCTTATCTTTACATCATCTTATGTTATTTTTTCTATCTTGTCAAAATATTCTTATGGCATTTTTTCTATACCAGATATAGGTAAAGAAAAAGCCTCGCCAGCTTTACGCTTAGCGAGGCTCCGATATTCCACACAACCATCTGTTTATAAAGTTTTTTTTGGCAGTATTTCTTTTTGCAACATTACAAAAACGGCTTTATGGGATCTAGAACGGGATTTCGTCATCGAAATCATCGAAGTTACCCGGATCTGGCGCACCATAGTTGTTCTGCTTCTGCCCGCCTTGCTGCGGCTGGCCCTGCTGCGGCTGGCCCTGCGCCGGACGCTGCGGTGGCTGGCCGCCACCATAACCGCCGCCTTGGGGCGGCGGCGCCCCGTAGCCGGCGGGCTGCTGCGGCGCGGGAGCTCCCTGAGGCGCGCCGTAGCCGCCCTGCTGTTGCATACCCGCCCCGGGCTGGCCGGCGAAATCACCACTGCGAGAGTCGAGCATCTGCATGTCATTGACGACGATCTCGGTGGTATAGCGATCCTGGCCGTCCTGCCCCTGCCACTTGCGCGTCTGCAAGCGGCCTTCCAAGTAAACCCGTGAGCCCTTCTTCAGGTATTGCTGGGCGATCTCGGCAAGGCGATTGAACAGCACCACCGAGTGCCACTCGGTACGCTCCTGTCGCTGGCCGCTCTGCCGGTCGGTCCAGGTGTCGGTGGTGGCGACTCGCAGGTTGGCGACGGGGCTGCCTGACGGCATGAAGCGAACCTCGGGGTCTTGTCCCAGGTTGCCGATGAGTATGACCTTGTTGACGCCACGGGCCATGCTGGACTCCCTCTATCAAATGAACATGTACATTGTAATGCAGCGGCCTATCTGGCCCTGCCACTGATTGACAGGCTAGTCGCCGCGGTTACGATTCGAGCGGATAAGGCGCGCCAGGGCATCCTCGTCGAGACGCCTCCGGTCCACCTTAAGATACGCGACTCGCTCCTCGGGAACGACCATAACGTCCTCAACGCCAGCGACTTCGGCAAAACTGGCCATCAACGTGTCAAGGGCGTCCCCATGCTGATCGTCGTCCAGTGCCACTACCTCGCTGGACAGGTGGGGCACGGCTGGCAGCCCCAGCATCAGCAGCCACCAGATGCCGGCGACGACGGCACAGCCAAGGAATACCGCCGGCAGTCCCCACTGCTGGGCCAGCAAGCCCCCTAACACGCCACCGAAAAAGGCACCAATGAACTGGCTGGTCGAGTAGATCCCCATGGCCGTGCCCTTGGCTCCTGCCGGGGACAGCTTGCTGAGCATCGAGGGCAGCATGGCTTCGAGCAGGTTGAAGGCCACGAAGAACAGCAGCAACCAGGCGAACAACGCCCAGCCGCCACCGAAGCCAGCCAGGCCGGCCAGGCTGACGGTAATGGCCGCAATCGCGACCAGGCTCATGCCCTTCATGAGATGGCGCTTCTCGGCCAGGACTACCAGCGGCACCATGCCGACGAAAGCGAGAGCCATGATGGCAAGGTAGGTCAAGCCATGACGTTCTGCTTCGATGCCGGCCTCGACCAGGCGAAACGGCACGGCGACGAAAATGGCCATCAGCACCAGGTGCAGGGAAAAGATCGACAGGTCGAGTCGCCAGAGGTCGGCGCGAGTGAGAATGGCTTTCATCTGCTGACGATCGATGCCCACGTCGCGATGGCGTAGCCGGCGCGGTGCCGGGGGTACCAGCTTCCATAGCACGACCAATCCGAGGGCGGCGAGCAGGGCGGTGAACCAGAACACCGCGGAAAGACCGAAAGCCGCCGCCAGCCAGGGTCCCACTACCATGGCCACGGCAAACGCCACGCCGATGGAAAGCCCAATGGTCGCCATGGCTGCGGTGCGTACCTGCTCACGGGTCTGGTCGGCAAGCAGCGCCATGATCGCCGCGGCCACCGCTCCACTGCCCTGCAGGCAGCGCCCCAGGATAACACCGCCCATGGTATCGGCGGACGCAGCTACCACACTGCCTAGCATGAACAACAGCAGGCCTGCCGCAATCACCGGCTTGCGCCCCAGGCGGTCGGATAGCATGCCGAAGGGAATCTGCAGGATCGCCTGGGTCAGACCATAGATTCCCAGCGCCAGGCCCACCAGCAGCGGGGTGGCCCCGGCCAGCTCATCGGCATAGAGAGCCAGCACCGGCAGGACCATGAACAACCCCAGCATGCGAGAGGCATACAGGCTAGCCAGGCCGGCGATGGCGCGCCGTTCGGAGGCCAGCAGCAATCCAGAAAGCTTGCGCATAGGGCTTAAGACGATTCCTTGGGTAGGCGGGCTCGGGCTCTTCGATGGACCGACTATTCTAACGATTCCGGCCCCCGCAGGAAACGTCCCGTCCCGCGATGCTTTGGCGCGTCCTCGGCCACACACGTATAATCGAGGTTTTGCCGAGCGCCATGAGGTGGTAATGGACAGGATCGTTGTCAGGGGTGCGCGCACCCACAACCTCAAGCAGATCGACGTCGAACTGCCTCGCGACAGCCTGATCGTGGTAACCGGACTGTCCGGTTCAGGCAAGTCGTCACTGGCTTTCGACACTCTCTACGCCGAGGGACAGAGGCGCTACGTGGAGTCGCTCTCCACCTATGCCCGGCAGTTCCTGTCGATGATGGAGAAGCCCGACGTCGACCACATCGAGGGCCTGTCGCCGGCCATCTCCATCGAGCAGAAGTCCACCTCGCACAACCCGCGTTCCACGGTGGGCACCATCACCGAAATCTACGACTACCTGCGCCTGCTGTTCGCCCGTGCCGGTACCCCGCGCTGCCCCGAGCACGGTGAGGAGCTCGAGGCCAGCACCATCTCGCAGATGGTCGACCAGGTACTCGCGCTGCCCGAAGGCAGCAAGCTGATGCTGCTGGCGCCGGTGGTAAAGGGCCGCAAGGGCGAGCACCTGCAGCTGCTTGCGGAGCTGCGCGCGCAGGGCTTCGTGCGGGTGATGGTAGACGGCCAGGCACTCGAACTCGACGACATCGCACCACTGGACAAGAACAAGAAGCACGACATCAGCGTGGTGGTGGATCGCATCAAGGTGCGCGAAGGGCTCCAGCAGCGTCTGGCGGAGTCGTTCGAGACGGCGCTCAACCTGGCCGACGGCATTGCCATGGTGCATTTCATGGACGGCGAGGCCGAGGACATCACCTTCTCGGCGCGCTTCGCCTGCCCGGTGTGCGGCTATGCCATTGCCGAGCTCGAACCGCGCATGTTCTCGTTCAACAACCCGGCCGGCGCCTGCCCCACCTGCGACGGACTGGGGGTACAGCAGGTGTTCGACCCCGACAAGTTGATCAGCCACCCGGAGCTGTCCCTGGCCGAAGGGGTGATCAAGGGCTGGGACCGGCGCAGCGTCTACTACTTCAGCCAGCTGCAAGCGGTCGCCGACCACTATCGCTTCACCCTCGAGACACCGTGGCAAGACCTGGCTCGACACGAGAAGGACATCATTCTTTACGGCAGCGGTGACGACGACATCGCCTTCAGCTACGTCAACGACCGGGGTCGTCGAGTGACTCGCGAACACCCCTTCGAGGGCGTGCTGCCCAACATGCAGAGGCGCTACCGCGAAACCGAGTCGAGCATGGTGCGCGAGGAGCTGGCCCGCTACATCGCCGACCGCCCCTGCCCCAGTTGCCACGGCACCCGACTGCGCAAGGAGTCCCGCCACGTCTTCGTCGACGAGCACACCCTGCCGCAGATCGTGCAGCTGCCGATCGGCGAAGCCTGGGACTACTTCCAGCGCTTGACCCTGCCAGGACGGAAGGGCGAAATCGCCCAGAAGGTCATCAACGAGATCCACGCGCGCCTGGAGTTCCTGGTCAACGTCGGGCTCGACTATCTCAACCTCGAGCGCAGTGCCGAGACCCTCTCCGGCGGCGAGGCCCAGCGAATCCGCCTGGCCAGCCAGATCGGCGCCGGCCTGGTGGGCGTGATGTACATCCTCGACGAACCCTCCATCGGCCTGCATCAGCGCGACAACGATCGCCTGCTCAAGACGCTGATTCACCTGCGCGACCTGGGCAATACCGTGATCGTGGTCGAGCATGATGAAGACGCCATCCGCGCCGCAGACCACGTGCTCGATATCGGCCCCGGCGCCGGTGTGCATGGCGGACGCATCGTCGCCCAGGGCACGCCGGAAGCAGTGATGGCCAGCCATGATTCCCTGACCGGCCGCTACCTGTCGGGCAAGCGCCGCATCGAGGTACCCAAGTGGCGCATCCCGGGGAACCCGGAGAAACAGCTCGTTCTGACCGGAGCGAAAGGCAATAACCTTCACGACGTCACACTGACCCTACCACTGGGCCTGTTCATCTGCGTGACCGGCGTCTCCGGCTCGGGCAAGTCGACGCTGATCAACTCGACGCTGATGCCGATCGCCGCCCGCGAGCTCAACCACGCCACCAGCCTGACCCCAGCGCCCTTTGATCATATCGAAGGACTCGACAAGCTCGACAAGGTGATCGACATCGACCAGAGCCCTATCGGCCGCACGCCGCGCTCCAACCCAGCCACCTACACCGGCATCTTCACGCCGATCCGCGAGCTCTTCGCCGGTACCCAGGAGGCACGCTCACGCGGCTACAAGCCGGGGCGCTTCTCGTTCAACGTCAAGGGCGGACGCTGCGAGGCGTGCCAGGGCGAGGGCATGATCAAGGTCGAGATGCACTTCCTGCCCGATATCTACGTCCCTTGTGACGTGTGCAAGGGCAAACGCTACAATCGCGAGACGCTGGAGATTCAGTACAAGGGCAAGAGTATCGACGAAGTATTGGAGATGACCGTGGAAGACGCGCTGGAATTCTTCAGCCCGGTCCCGGCCATTGCCCGGCGCCTCCAGACCCTGTTGGATGTAGGACTCTCCTATATCCGCCTGGGTCAGAGCGCCACTACCCTGTCCGGCGGCGAGGCACAGCGCGTCAAGCTGGCCCGGGAGCTGGCCAAGCGCGATACCGGCAAGACGCTCTACATCCTCGATGAGCCCACCACCGGGCTGCACTTCGAGGACATCCGGCAGCTGCTCGCCGTGCTCCACCGCCTGCGTGACCACGGCAACACCATCGTCGTCATCGAGCACAACCTGGACGTGATCAAGACCGCCGACTGGATCGTCGATCTCGGTCCCGAGGGCGGCTCCGGCGGCGGCCGGATCATCGCCGAAGGCACGCCGGAGCAGGTGGCCGAGATGGAGATCTCCCATACCGGGCGCTTCCTCAAGCCATTGCTTGAACGCGCCAGGCAGCAGAAGACCGAGAAGGAGGCAACTGCCACCTGACGCTCACCGCTTCCCTCGACTTGCCTATGGACGAAAAAACCCAGCCTCATTGAGGCTGGGTTTTCGCATTGGCGTCGGACCTGAATCAGGGGAAGGTTAGGCCCCCTGAACGACGAAACCCAGCCTCTTTCGAAGCTGGGTTTCTGAATAAGTGCCTGACGATGTTCGGGCCGGCCATCCGGCGGGCGGCGCTCCGCTACTCTCGCATGGGGGTGAGCGCGCCCGGCCCTTCGCGGCACCGCCGCGAGGGCGCTCGAACGCCCCGAGCCGGCGAGGGGCCGGTCCGCGAAGCGGCCCCACGAAACAGAGAGCGGGTCGACCCATGCCCATGAAAAAATCCCGAGCACTTTCGTACTCGGGATTTTTGGAATAAGTGCCTGACGATGACCTACTCTCGCATGGGGAGACCCCACACTACCATCGGCGCTGAGCGGTTTCACTG
>NZ_JACEFT010000005.1 GCF_013697085.1 Billgrantia kenyensis | reverse complement strand
GTCCTCCTTGGGATCAGGAGACACCAGTCTGACGCGTGCTAATCAGCTGCAGAAGATGGGGTTTGTGGAGCGCTTACATAGAGGCTGTCTGGCGTCCTACCCGTATCGAGCGTGCCGGTCAGATCGTGAGGCCGCTGTCGCACATCCTTAGCTAAGCAGACCCCTCACATAATCTTCAGTATGCTTTGGAATTGTGCACATATTTACATCAAACGCTTCCCATTATCAGTAAAATGCAAAGTAGGACAAAACCATTTTCTTAGGCTGTGAGCAGGCTGGTCGAAATGCTTGTTAGGCGGCCCCGCAGGGACATTCCAAACACGCTTAGTGGGTCATTTTGGTGGGACAAATTAGAAAATTGTGTGTAGAGAGAGGCTGCAAACTGAGGTCAATTTTTAAGGTGAAATCTCTCTCAAAATCAATAACCTAACTCCATTATGGAGCAGCGGTAGTGGTGGCCGCGTGTGCCGGGATGTGGCTGTCGGGGCCGCCTCCATTTTGGGCCAGGCCCCATCTCCGCCCGCCCCCGTCGGGGCATCTCTCTCGATCTTGACGATGGTTGCCCGGCGTCACTCCTCCCGCCGAGCCTCGACGTCGAAGCGAACCGATAGCTCGATAGTGTCGGACGGGTCAGGATCGGAAGTCATCGACGCCACGTGCATCAGCGCTCCTTCCAGCGAGCCGACGATCCGCGCCGTATCGCCATCGATCTCGAGTCGGTCGAAGCTGACGCGCTCCACCTGCTCCAGGGTGTAATGCGGCGTCATGCCGGATTCGGGAAAGTACATCACGGTGACACCGTTCGGCACGTCGTTCATCACCATGAAGTCTATGGACAGGGTTCCCTGGGTTTCGAAGCGTGCTTCGCGATGGCCCTGTATCGTCATGCCGTACATGCCCGGCATCAATTCGCGAAAATTGACGGTCGAAGCGTCAGCGCTACGCAGGGTGTGCCACTCTCGCTTTTCACCGTCCAGGGTGCCGGTGACTTGATCGGCCAGTAGCGGCGTGGCCAGCATCAGTGCCGCAAGCGCTGGAACGGCATAACGAATCAGCATGGTTAGTTCCCTCATGTTCTTCTGGTTTTTGTTGGGCAATGCTCCCTTGCCTATCAAGGCATGACGCCTTGCGCTTGTCCCCCTGCGTATGAAGGGGGAGGCCGCGGAGGGAGGGGCGTGGCCTAAGCCTTTTTCTGTTAGACCTTGGTAGATATCGACTTTGGTGTTAATATGCAGCGCAGCAAACGCTTGCCAGAGGATGAGCACCATGCAGATCGACGCCATGTCCCATGCCGGAGTCCAGCGCAGCCTGCGCCAGTGCCTGTCGAATGCCGCCTTCCTGCTCTACCAGCAAGGCCACGTGCTGGAAACCATTACGATTCCCTTCCGTGGCCTCGATAGCCGCGCCCTGCGCCATCTGCGCGACAGCTCCCCGGAATGGCGAGCCTGCCAGCGTGTTCTCGAGAGCAGCGAAGCTGCCATCTACAACGAGCATGGACGTTTCGTGCTGTCCACCATGGGCCGAGAGCTGTTGTTCGATATGTTCGGGGAAGGCGCCGCGGACTGCGCCTGAACTCGCTGGCGCACTGAACCAGGCGGTATGCAGAACTCCAACGGGGAGGCCATAGGCCTCCCCGTTTCGTCTCGAGGGGACGTGCGACTAGGCCTGGCTTGCCAGGTGCTTGCGCAGGAAATTGCAGGTGCGTTCCTGGTCGGGGTGGGTGAACAGTCGGTCGGGGGTGTTCTCCTCGACCACCACGCCGCCGTCCATGAACATGGCCCAGTCGGAGACGTCGCGTGCAAAGCCCATTTCGTGGGTGACGATGAGCATGGTCATGTGCTCTTCGGCGAGGCGTTTCATGACCTGGTTCACTTCCTCCACCAGCTCGGGGTCCAGCGCCGAGGTCGCTTCATCGAACAGCATGACCTTGGGGCGCATGGCCAGGGCTCGGGCAATGGCGACGCGCTGCTTCTGGCCTCCCGAGAGGGAGCTGGGGTAGGCCGAGGCCTTGTCAGCGAGTCCCACTCTTTCAAGCAGATCCATGCCCAGCTCCCGCGCGCTTCTGGCATCCACGCCCTTCAGCTTCCTTGGCGCCAGTGTCACGTTCTCCAGCGTCGACAAGTGGGGGAACAGGTTGAAGTGCTGGAACACCATGCCCATGTTCTGGCGGATATGGTTGATATGTCGCTCGAAGGCAAGCCCCTTCAGGTCCGGCCGATTGACCTGGGCACCATCCAGCAGGATGCTGCCCTCGTCGATCACTTCCAGGTAATTGATGGAGCGCAATAGCGTGCTCTTGCCCGAGCCTGAAGGGCCGATGATGGAGATGATCTTGCCGCGGTCGACCTTGAGGTCGATGCCCTTGAGAACCTCGAGGTTGCCGAACCGTTTCTTGACGCCCTTGAGCTCGACCATCGGTGTTTCTGTTGCTTGTGTCATGTGAATTCCCTGTTACTTGCGAATGGCGGCACGGCGCTCCACCCACGACTGACCGGCTTCCATCAGGACGTTGATCAGGTAGTAGACAACGGCGATCGTGATATAGAACTCGAAGGGCCGAAAGGTCACGCTGATGGCGTATTGGGACATGTAGACCAGTTCGGCGATGCCGATGGCGGAAAGCACCGAGATGTCCTTGACCATGATGATCATGTTGTTGCCGAGTTGGGGAACGGCGCGATAGAAGGCCTGAGGAATAACGATGTAGAAGATGGTCGCGTAGTGGCCGAATCCCAGCGAGCGCGAGGCTTCATACTGCCCGTTGGATACCGACTTGATGGTGGCGATGAAGATATCGGCGTTGTAGGCCATATAGTGAAAGCCGAGGCCGAGAACGCCTACCACGATGGCAGGGATCAATATCCACTGCCCCAGGCCGAAGTAGAGGAAGTAAAGCTGAAGCAGCAGCGGAGTGGTCATGAACAGCCAGATGAAGAAGCGCAGCGGCCAGTTCACGGCCTTCCTCGTATAGAGGGAAATGACGGCGACGATCTGGCCGCCAATGATCGACATGATCGCGACCACCAGGCCAATCAGAAGGGTGGCACCTACCCCCTTCAGCAGGGTGGGAAAGTAGGTGATAACGGGACTGAAATCGAATTCCATGGTGAGTTACCCTGATTGTTCTATTGCCTGGCTAAGCTACAGATAGGTGTAGCGCGTGGCGCGGCGGTACAGAAGCTCGATGATGCCCATGACGGCATAGATGATGACGATGTACATCAGGGCGCTCAGCGAGAAGACCTCCAGGGGCTTGTAGGTGGAGCCGGTCAGGCGCTGAGCTTGGTAGGTGAGTTCGACGACCGAAATGATGGAGACCAGCGACGAGTTCTTGATCAGGATGATGGCCAGTACGCCGATGGAGCGGATCATCAAGCCGGCTGCCTGAGGCAGCACGATGTACTGCAGTGTCGCCAGGCGGCCGAAACCCAGTGAGCGCGAAGCTTCGTTCTGCCCGCTGTCGACCGATTCGATGGCGCCGCGCATGGCCTCGCTCATGTAGGCGCCGATATTGAAGGCGCCGACCACCACGCCGCAGGTGAAGGGGTCCAGGCGCAGGCCAATGGCGGGTCCACCGTAGAAGACCAGCAGCAGCTGCACGAAATAGGGGGTGCCGCGAACGACGCTGATGTAGGCGCGAGCCAGCCAGCGAACCGGGAGGAAGCGTGACGTTCGCAACGTTACCAGCGTGGCGGCGATGAAGAAACCGAAGAACAGAGCTCGCGCCGATATATCCACGGTTACCCAGGCCGCCTTCACCAGCAACGGCGATATTTCGATCATCAGACTGATATCCATGATCCCCTAGACTCTATCGTTGTAATGAGAAACGAATTGAATTCAGCAGGGCTTTCGCCCTGCTGAGAACGAACACCTAGTCGAACTGGACCCCTTCACCGATCCACTTGTCGACGATCTCCTGATAGGTGCCGTCTGCCCTGATTTCGGCCAGCGCCGTATTGAGGGCCTCTTTCAGCTCAGGCTTGTTCTTCTGAATGGCGATGGCGGCAGGCCAGCTGGGAAGTTCGCCGACATCGACCTGCTTGATGGCGAGGTCCTGCTCATTGAGAGCCACGTATACGGGAACGTCATCGGCGATCATGACGTCGATTCGTCCCGAAGTGAGTGCGTTGAGCATGTCGGGCAGCCCCTGGAAGGTCTGGTTGCGCCACTTTCCATCGCCGTTCTCGGTGGCCCACTGGTTGCCCGTCTCGCCCAGAGTGGAGCCCACTCGCTTGCCTGCGAAGTCATCGATGCTGCTCACTTCATCGTTGCCTTCCTGAACCCAGACCGAGAGCCCCGAGCTGTAGTAGCTGTCGGTGAAGTCGACGGCCCGCTCACGCTCTTCAGTCACGCTCATGCTGCAGATGCAGGCGTCGAAGCGGCCGCCGGCCAGGGCAGCAACGATGCCGTTCCATGGGGAGGTCTGGATGTCGACGTCGACCCCCATCCTGTCTGCCAGGGCCTCGGCGATGTCCACGTCGAAGCCGACCAGGTTGCCTGCCGTATCGACATAGCTGAAGGGAGGGTAGGCGCCGGAATTGGCCACCTGGAAGACATCGTCCTGGATGGCGGGCAGATCCCGTGCCTGGGCCGAGAAGCTCGCCAGGGAGAGGGCGCCGAGTACAGTCACGGCTGCCACTAGAGGACGGTGGAATGGTTTCTTGTGTGTTGTCATGTCGATTCCTGCTCTTGTTGGTGTGTTGCTTGGGTTTGCGACGCGACCTGTGTCGCGACATGCCTTGGTGATGCCTGCTGCCACGGCAGCGATGTGAATCTCGTGGAAGGTCACCTCCTGTCGTTCAGGCTCTTTCCAGGACCACGGCGATGCCTTGTCCGCCGCCGATGCAAGCCGTGGCACAGCCGTAGCGGCCGCCGCGCTCGGCGAGAATGCGCGCCAGGGTGCCGGTGAGGCGCACGCCGGTGGCGCCCAGCGGGTGGCCCAGTGCCAGGGCGCCGCCCCAGACGTTGACCCGTGCGGGATCGAGTCCGAGCGTACGGATGGCATGCAGTGGCACGGCGGCGAAGGCTTCGTTGATCTCCCAGGCATCGATCCGGGAGGCGTCCAGCCCGGCGCGAGCGAGAGCCTGTGAGGCAGCCGCGGCGGCCCCGGCGCCCATGCACTCCGGTGCTACGCCGACATCGGCGAAGGCGACGATCCGCGCCAGCGGCGTGGCGCCATGACGTTCGACGGCAGCTTCCGACATGACTAGCGCGGCAGCGGCACCCGACGTCAGCGGCGAGCTGTTGCCGGCGGTGACCCCGCCGTCTTCGACAAACACCGGACCGAGACCGGATAGCCTTTCCATGCTGGTGTCGGGGCGGATGTTGGCGTCGCGCTCGACGACTTCCCCGGCGGGGTTGGTCAGTGCCAGCCGCTCGCCCGCGTAGCGATTGTCGGCCTCGGCTCGGGCGGCACGGCGGTGGGACTCCAGCGCGAATGCATCCATTGCGTCACGTTCGATGCCTGTCGCCCGGGCCAGCCGCTCGGCGGTGATGCCCATGTTCAGCGCCACGTCGATGTCGAGCCAGGCGGCGTCTCGCAGGAGATCGGGCGAGGTCAGTACCCCCTCCTTGAACAGGGCGGGACCCATCGGCACGCGAGTCATGTTCTCCATGCCGCCGGCGATGGCCACGCTTACCGCGCCGGCCTGGATCTCGCGAGCGGCACTGCGCAGAGCGGCCAGCCCTGAGCCGCACTGCTGGTCGATCTGGCGGGTGGCGCATCCTCGGCCCTGCGGGCCCAGACGCGAGGACAGCCACAGCGGGTAGCGGCCGCCGAAGCTCCATTGCTCCTTGACCGGTAGCGCGCAGCCGATGCTGAGATCCTCCACCGCCTGCGGGTCGAGGTCGCCGCGGGCGAGCAGGGCGTCAATTACCTGGGCAAGCAGGCTGTCGCTGCGAGTGTCGGCCCAGCCGTCTACCTCTGGCTTGCGCGGGTGGGCGCGAGTAAAGGCGCTGCGGCAGTAGTCGACGAGATAGGCGTCCTTCATGCTTCATCTCCTCCGCTATTGGCCGCCCAACGATGCAGGAACAGCGCATAGGTGGTCAGCACGTGGCGAATCGAGTCGATCTCGACGCACTCGTCGACGCCGTGGATGCGCTGGGCGACCGGCCCGTAGCAGGTGCCGTTGATCTTGCCGCTGACATGGAAGGCGCGCAGGTCGGTGGTGCAGGTGGAGAGATAGGTTCTCGGTGTCTCGCCGAGCAGGTCCTGATGGCAGCGCGAGAGCAGGGCGATGCCCGGCGCCTCGAGATCGACCAGGTGCCCCTCGGAGCGAAAGCCGTGGAACTCCACCCGCGGTTCGGGGCTGCCATCGGCCAGCTCGGCGTGGCGCTCCGCGATAGAGCGGCGTACGCGGTCCATTACCTCCTCGGGCGTCATGCCGGGCGGGAAGCCGACGCGACCTTCGAGGATGGCATGGGCGGGCACGCTGGAGGCCCAGTTGCCACCCTCGATCTTGCCGATGCTGAGGTTGAAAGGGCTGTCGATTGCATCGTAGGGCGCCTGGCGCGGCAGGCCGTTGATCTCGGCTTCCAGTGCCTTGAAAGCGGGCAGGTACTCGACCAGGGTCTCGATGGCGTTGCGCCCGGCGCGGGTGTCGAGCACGTGGGCCGGCACGCCATCGAGGCGCATGCGGAACCACAGCACGCCGACCTGGCCGGCGTAGATCTGCGCGCCGAAGGGCTCCGGAATCAGCACGAAATCACCGCTGTAGCCCTGGTGCAGGCAGGCCAGGGCACCGTTGCCGGTGCACTCCTCCTCGATCACCGTCTGCAGGGTGAGGGGGAAGTCGATGGCCACGCCGGCTTCGCGTACCGCCTGTACGGCCATGGTCATGGCGGCGATGCCGGCCTTCATGTCGCCGGCGCCGCGGCCATACAGCCAGCCGTCCTTCTCCCACGGTTCCCACGGCGGACGGGACCACATGTCGAGGGGCTCGGCGGGCACCACGTCGAGATGGCCGTTGAACACCAGGTGCGGCCCGGGGGCGTCGGCATTGAGCCTGGCCACCAGGTTGTAGCGCCCCGTGCAGTCCCACTCGGTCGGGGCGCGATGCGCGTGCTCGGCGAAATCGGGAGCGTCCAGCGCCACCCTTGTCGTCGGCAGCTCGAGGCGTTCGAACCAGCGCTCCATGGTCTCGAGCGCGCCGTGTTCCTCGCCCAGTACGCTGTAGCCACGCACCAGGTCGCGGGTCAGTGCCAGGGTATCGTCCATCAGCGCGTCACAGCGCGCGACGATGCGTTTCTCGATATCACTCAGCATCAGAACCTCCCCAGCCGTTGCTCGTCGACGATCAGGTTGGCTTCGGTGGCTTCACGCAGCTCATCGATGCCAAGCCCCTCGGCGATATCCACCACGGCGAGACCTTGAGGCGTGACGTCCATGACTGCCTTGTCGGTGATGATGCGTGACACACAGCGCTTGGCGGTGAGCGGTAGGCGGCAGCGATGCAGGATCTTGGGGTTGCCGTGCTTGTCGTTGTGCGAACAGAGAATCACCAGGCGCTTGACCTTCTGGGCCAGCTCCATGGCGCCACCGATACCCGGTGAGAACTTGCCGGGTATCTTCCAGTTGGCCAGGTTGCCCAGCTCGTCGACCTCAAAGGCGCCCATGAAGGTGACGTCCACGCGGCTGCGGCGAATCATGGCGAAGGACATGGCGCTGTCGAACACGCTGGCCCCGGGGCGGGTGGCGATGTAGGCGCCACCGGAGTCGATCATGTCCCAGTCCGGTGCTTCGTCGTCGCGCCGTGGGCGACAGCCCAGCACGCCGTTCTCCGAGTGAACCAGCACTTCCATCTCCTCCGGCAGGTGATGAAAGAGCTGGGTCGGCAGGCCAATGCCCAGGTTGACGATCTGGCCCGGGATCACCTCACGGGCGGCACGGACGAGGATGCGCTGCTGATCAGCCGACATGAGCTCGCCTCCCCTGTTCGCTGGTGGCAGAGGTGACCTCTACCACCTGGCTGACGAAGGCGCAGGGCGTGTGGATTGCCTCGAGCGGCAGGCTGCCGGGCTCTTCGACCCGGTAGGCCTGGGCAATGACGGTGTCGGCGGCCATTGCCATCAGCGGATTGAAGTTGCTGGCGGTGGCGCGATAGATCAAGTTGCCGTAGCGGTCGGCACGCTCGGCATGGACCAGGGCGAAATCGGCATACAGCGACGGCTCGATGCCCCAGGTACGGCCATCCAGCTCGATTTCGCGGCGCTTGTCGGCGATCTCGGTGCCCTGGCCGATGTCGGTGATGAAGGCGTGATGCCCGGCGCCGGCGCTGCGAATCTTTTCGGCCAGCAACCCCTGGGGAAACAGCTCTACCTCCAGCTCGCCGCGGTTCATGGCGGCGATGGCTTCGCGGTTGAGGCCGATGTGAGAGGTGACCAAGCGACGCACCCGGCCGGCCTCGATCAGCTTGCCGATGCCGATGCCCGGCTCATTGGCGTCGTTCTTGATCAGGGTGAGGTCGCGCTGGCCCTGGTCCAGCAGCTCGTCGATCAGGGCGAAGGGGGTGCCCGGTGAGCCGAAGCCGCCGATCATGATCGAGGCGCCATCGGGGATGCCGGCGATGGCCTCGTTGATGGCGCGATATTTCTGAGTGAGAAGCGTCATGTCAGTGCCTTTCCATCTGGCGGTCAGGGAGTCAGTGCGTTGGCCGGGGCCGCTGAGTTCACCTCGCGGTCAAAGCGCGCCATGGCGCGTTCGAGTCGGGTGAGCAGCTCGGCGATACCGGCGGCATCGATGGTCAACGGCGGGGTGACCAGGAAATGGTCGCCGGCGACCCCATCGAGGGTGCGGCGGGGATAGATCAGCAGACCCTCTTCCTTCGCCAGCACCGTGATCAGTGCGAAACGGTTCTGCTCGGCGGGGAAGGGGGCCTTGCTGTCGGCATCGGCTACCAGCTCCACGCCCCACAGCAGGCCCAGGCCACGCACGTCGCCTACCCAGGGAAACCGCGCCTTGAGTGCCAGCAGCCCTTCCTTCAGCTCGCGGCCGCGAGCCGACACGTTGTCGAGCACTCGCTCGCGCTGCATGGCCTCGATGACCGCCAGCCCGGTGGCGCAGGCCAGCGGGTTGCCGGCATAGGTATGACCGTGCTGAAAGCCGCCCGAGGCCATCACCGTCTCGACGATGTCGGCTCGGGAGAGAACGGCGCCCACCGGGTAGTAGCCGGCGCCGAGCCCCTTGGCGGTGGCGAGCAGGTCCGGCGTCACGCCGTAGTGCTGATAGGCGAACCAGGCGCCGGTACGGCCGATGCCGGTCAGCACCTCGTCGAGGATCAGCAGGCAGCCGGTTTCGTCGCACAGGGTGCGAATGCCCTCGAGGTAGGTCTGGTCGAGCATGCGCGCGCCGGTACTGGCGCCCCCTACCGGCTCGAGCACGAAGGCGGCGATGGTGTCGGGGCCGGCGGCTTCGATGGCGGCGCGGGTATCGGCCAGTACGCGGGCGACATGACGGCTGTCATCGGCATCGTCATGGCGGTAGAAGTCAGGACCGGCCACCTTGAGCGAGCCGATGGCGATGTCACGGAACGGGGCTTCGAGCGGCTCATAGCCGGTGACCCCAAGCGCCCCGAGGGTGCTGCCGTGATAGGAGGGGCGCAGCGAGACGAAGCGACGACGCTGAGGCTCTCCCCTGGCGACGAAGTATTGCCGCGCCAGCTTGAGCGCCGACTCCACCGCCTCGGAACCGCTGGAAACGAAGAACACTTTTTCCAGATGATGGTGAGTGAGAGCCACCAGCGCTTGGGCCAGGGCCACCGCAGGGGCATTCTCGAACTGGGTGCGATAGGTGAAGGCGACCCGGTCGAGCTGGGCGAGCATGGCGTCACGAATGTCGTTTCGGCCGTGGCCCAGGTTGCATGCAATGGCCCCGGAGCAGCCATCGAGGTACTGCTTGCCGGTTTCATCCCACAGGTAGACGCCTTGGGCGTGGCTGATTTCCGGCAGGGCGGGGCCAGCCTGATAGAAAAGCGGAGATGGGTCCATTTGGAGCACTCATTATCGTTGTGTGGTCGTCAACGGCTCTCTGCAGTGTATGTAGCGAACAGAAAGTATTTCAATATATGATCTTTTTACTGAATTCGATGAGTTTTAGTCATGGCAGACGTCAATATCCATTCACTCAAGGCGCTGGCGATTTTCAAGACTCTGTTCGAGGCAGGTACCGCTTCCCAGGCGGCACGCACCCTGGGCATCACTCAGTCCGGGGTGAGTCGCTCGCTGGCCCAGCTCGAGGAGAACCTGGGCATCCAGCTGTTTCTGAGGGAAAAGAACCGCCTCGTGGCCACGCCGGAAGCGCGCGAGCTCTACGACGAGATCCTGCGCCTGATGGGTAACATCGAGGAGCTGCGCCACAGCGTGCTGGCGCTCAAGGAGTTCGGTACCTCGCGCCTGCGCATTGCCGCGGTACCGGGCTTGTCTTTCGGCTTCGTGCCGCGGCTGGTGGCGGCATTGCTGAAGGAGAACCGGCAGTTCAGCGTCAGCCTGGACATGATGTCGAGCCACGAGGTGCAGCTTGCGGTGGAGTCGAGCCATGCCGATATCGGCTTCGTCACCCTGCCGATCACCTCGCGGGTGCTGCGCGTCGAGCCCTGGTTCACCAGCGAAGCGGTCTGCCTGTTGCCGCAGGGCCATACGCTTGCAGCACGCGAGCGCGTCGACGTGGAGGATCTGCGTGACCAGCACCTGGTGATCAGCAACCAGCCGAGCATTAGCACCAACCCGCTGCTCGAGCTGACCAGCCAGCACCGAGTCCGGATCGCCGGCAAGACGGAGGCCAACATCGGTACCATTACGGCGCTGGTGGCCAATCACGTCGGTATCACGGTGATCAACCCGATCACCGCCCAGGATCAACTTGCCCCCGGCGACGGCGTAGTGATGCGCCCGTTCTCGCCGGCCATGACTTTCAGCTTCGGGCTGGTCTATCGCGAAAACTGGAAGCAGGCCAGGGTGCTCGACTTCCTGCGCGAGCAGGGTGGGGCGCTGCTCTCGAGCTATGGCGAAGCGGTAGATGGTGCAGCGCTCGAGGGCGATGAGGGCAAAGGCGCCGTGCGTTGATGGTCCGGGTTGGCAGCTCCAGGGGAGCATGGCATGGTCGATGGGCCAACCCGAGGAGGTGTCGTCATGATCACGTTCCACAGCGAGGCGACCAAGCTGCGCCGCGCCTTGACCGAGCTCAACGAGGGGCTCCTGGTCGCGCCCTTCGAGTGCCCCGAGCGCGTCGATCTGGTGCTGGGGCGAGTGCGTGAGGTCGGTCTGAGTGAGGTGCGTTCGCCCACCCGCTATGGCCTGGAGCCGGTGCTGGCAGTGCACGACGCCTGCTACGTCGAGTTCCTGGCCAGCTGCTGGGAGGAGTGGAAAGCGATTGGCATGGCCGGGGAGGCGATTCCCAACATCTGGCCATCGCGCTCGATGCCCGGCAGGCGGATTCCGGAGCACATCGAGGGGCGGCTCGGCTACTACGCCCAGACCGGCGAGACCTCGATCTGCGCCAATACCTTCGAGGCCGCCGACATCAGCAAGGACATCGCCCTCTCGGCGCTGGTGCATACGCTGAAGACCGGGGAGCCGAGCTTCGGCCTGTGTCGGCCGCCCGGCCATCACGCCTCGTCCGACCAGTTCGGCGGCTACTGCTTCTTCAACAATGCGGCGATCGCTGCCGATCAGGCGCTCAAGCACGGCCGCTCGCGGGTGGCGGTGCTGGACGTCGATTTTCATCATGGCAACGGTACCCAGGAGATCTTCTACGCCCGTGACGACGTGATCTTCGTTTCACTGCATGGCGACCCCCTGCACTGCTTTCCCTACTACCTGGGGCATGCCAACGAAACCGGCAGCGGGCGGGGCGAAGGCTTCAACCACAACTACCCCA
This sequence comes from Billgrantia kenyensis, assembly GCF_013697085.1. Lineage (GTDB taxonomy): Bacteria > Pseudomonadota > Gammaproteobacteria > Pseudomonadales > Halomonadaceae > Halomonas > Halomonas kenyensis. The sequence continues at coordinate 194,496 of NZ_JACEFT010000005.1, read as the reverse complement.
TGCCGCCCGGTACCGATTACGCCAAATGGTCGACGGCGCTCGACGACGGCCTGGCGCGCATCCGCGAATCCGGTGCCGAGCTGCTCATCGTTTCGCTCGGGGTGGATACCTTCGAACGCGATCCGATCAGCAGCTTCAAGCTCGCCAGCGAGGATTACCTCGACATGGGGCGGCGCCTGGCCGGGTTTGGACTGCCCACCGTCTTCCTCCTCGAAGGGGGCTATGCGGTGGAGGAGATCGGCATCAATGTGGTCAACGTGCTGAGCGGCTTCGACGAGGGCCAGGCGTGACCGAACTCAGCGCCAGCGCTCGAGCAGCTGGTAGTACCACATGCCGACGGCAAGCAGCGGGTTGCCCAGCAGCTCGCTGAACGGCACCTTGACGTGGCGGCAGGCGGCGAAGGTGTCGAACGCTTCCAGGTGGCCGGCCATCGCCTGGGCCATGACCTCGCCGACGATATGCGATGTGGCCAGGCCATGCCCGGAGTAGCCCTGGGCGTAGTAGACATGGTCGGACAGCTTGCCGAGCATGGGAATGCGATTGACCACGATCCCCGCCATGCCCTGCCAGGCGTAGTCGATGGGTGTGCCTTTTAGCTGAGGGAAGGTGGCTTCCAGGCGTGGGCGCAGCTCGGCGGCAATGTCGGGAGAATCCTTGCCGGAGTAATTGGCTCCGCCGCCGAACAGCAGCCGGCCGTCGGCGGTGAGGCGGTAGTAGTCGAGCACGAAGCGACAATCGTAGACGGCGAGGTCGTGCGGATTGATGGCCTCGGCCAGCCCCCCTAGCGGTGCGGTGGTGACGATGCCCAGCGAGGCCGGGAACAGCTTGCCGCCCAGGCGGCGGCGCTCGAGGCGATGGTAGGCATTGCCGGCCAGCAGCACCCGCTCGGCGCGGACCTTGCCGCCGGCCGTGACCACGGCAGGCGAAGGACCGTGCTCGATGCGCTCGACCGGGGAGTGCTCGAAGATCCGTGTGCCCAGCTGCGCGGCGACACGAGCCTCGCCCAGGCACAGGTTCAGTGGGTGCAGGTGCAGGTTGTAGCGGTTGAGCAGGCCGCCGTGGTAGCACTCGGTACGTACCACTTCGCGCACCTGGCGGGCATCGAGCAGTTCGACGTGCTCGCCCATGCCGCGGGCCTGGCAGGCCTCGAAGTCGGCGCGCAGCGCCTCCATGTGCCCGGGCTTCCAGGCGGCCTGGAGGTGCCCCGGCTTGAGGTCGCAGGGGATGGCGTACTTCTCGACGCGCTCGCGGATGATGCGCTGGCCGCGCCAGCGCAGGTTCCAGACGAAATCGTCGGCGGCCGTGCCCAGGGTGCGACGCATCTGCTTGCGCATGGCGTCCTCGCCCGAGAGGCTGCCGGTGACCTGCCCGCCGTTGCGACCGCTGGCGCCCCAGCCGATCTTGTTGGCCTCGACGATGGCCACCCGATAGCCACGTTCGGCCAGCTCCACCGCCGCGGCGACGCCGGTGAAGCCGCCGCCGACGATGGCCACATCGACGGATATCTCCCCTTGCAGCGGCGGGTAGTCCGACTCCTGGTGGATCGAGGCAGTATAATAGGAGGCGCAGCGTGGCTGTGACATCTTGGCTCCGGCGCAATGTCGAGAATAATCAACAAATGCTAGCACACAATGGCTGGCCGGCGTGTCGGCAACACCCGCCTTGCCGCCGCGGGGCGGGCCATCGAGGGGGAGCGGTCTTTGCGCCCCTGCCCTCAGGCGGTAGAATGGGGGCTTTCGCGTTCGGCTCGTGCCCGGACAACTCGCCGGGGTGAAGCAAGCCCTGCTCCGACCGGCTGCCAGCCAGCCCCTGCTGCAAGGAATTCGTGCTGCAATGAGCTATCAGGTTCTGGCCCGCAAGTGGCGGCCGCGTACGTTTCACGAACTGGTCGGCCAGGAGCACGTCCAGCGTGCGCTGGTCAACGCCCTCGATCAGGGGCGCCTGCACCACGCCTACCTGTTCACGGGTACGCGCGGCGTCGGCAAGACCACGCTGGCAAGAATACTTGCCAAATGCCTCAACTGTACGGCCAAGGGGCATGGCGACGACGGGGTTACCTCCACTCCCTGCGGTGAGTGTGACAGCTGCCGAGCCATCGACGAGGGACGTTTCGTCGACCTGATCGAGGTGGATGCCGCCTCCCGCACCAAGGTGGAGGACACCCGCGAGCTGCTCGACAACGTGCAGTACGCCCCGACCCAGGGCCGCTACAAGGTGTATCTCATCGACGAGGTGCACATGCTCTCGACCAGCAGCTTCAACGCTCTGCTCAAGACGCTCGAGGAGCCGCCGCCCCACGTCAAGTTCCTGCTCGCCACTACCGATCCGCAGAAGCTGCCGGCCACGGTGCTGTCGCGCTGCCTGCAGTTCACTCTCAAGAACATGCCGCCGGAGCGAATCGTCACGCATCTCTCCAAGGTGCTCGAGGCGGAGGGCATCGACTTCGAGGAGAGTGCACTGTGGCTGCTGGGGCGGGCCGCCGACGGCTCGATGCGCGATGCCATGAGCCTCAGCGACCAGGCCATCGCCTTCGGTCAGGGCCAGGTTCGCCACGCCGATGTCGCCGCCATGCTCGGCACGCTCGACCATCGCCATGTGCTGGCGCTCATCGAGGCGCTGGCCGACATCGATGCGCCGCGGCTGCTGGCCGAAGTAGCGCAGTTGGCCGAGCAGGGGCCGGATTTCGCCGCCGTGCTCGATGACATGACCGCCGTGTTGCATCGCCTGGCCGTGGCCCAGATGGTGCCCGATGCCGTCGATAACGGCCACGGTGACCGCGAGGCAATCCTCGCCCTGGCCTCGCGTTTCACCGCCGAGGACGTGCAGCTCTATTACCAGATCGGCATTCAGGGACGCGGCGACATGGGCCACGCGCCCGACCTGCGCACGGCGCTGGAGATGACCCTGCTGCGCATGCTGGCCTTTCGCCCCCAGGGCGTGCCACAGCCGGCCAGGACACCGCTGCCGCTGAAAGGCGCGGCAAGCGGCACGCCGCCTGTGGCGCCGGGCGAGGCCGGCGAGGCGTCAACGAACTCCTCCGCGCCCTCGCCGGCGGCTGCGCCCGCTGCGGAAGGCAGTTCTCCCTCCGGGCAGAACGCTCCCGAGCGTGCAGTGGAACTCGAGCGAGCGGCGCAACCGCTGTCCCTCGAGGTGTCGGCGCAAGGCACAGGCCCGATCGGCGAGGCCGAACCGCCGCCGCCCTGGGAGGAAGCGCCGGCCATGGAGCCAGCCCAGGTTCGGCATGCGGCGGTTGACGCACAGTATTCAGAACATCAAGGCGGCGACCCCGAACAGGAAGCCGTCCTTGATCCCATGCCGGAGCCGACGCTGTCGTCGCCAGCCCGGGCCGAGGCGGCGCCGGTGGCGGAAGAGACCGATGTCGCCATTCTCGAAACCCCCGAGCCGGCATCGGAGCCCCCCGTGCCGCCGGTCGACGTGCCGCAGCCTCAAGCCGTGCCCACCGAGGTCGAAGCCGGCGAGCGACTCGGTCACGATGAGTGGTTGAACCGCTTCGATTCACTTGGCCTTGGCGGGCTGACACGCAACCTCGCGGCTCACTGCGTGGTCGAAACCGATGACGGACATCGGCTGGTACTGCGCCTGGACCCGTCCCAGGAGGCCATGAATGCCGAGATTCACGTGCGCCGCGTACAGGATGCGCTGAAAGGAATCGGCATTACGCGACAGCTCGTGATCGAAGCGGGGGCACTTCCTGCACAAGTGGAAACCCCCCGCCAGCGTGCCGACCGGATCGCCGCGGAGCGCCATGCCGAGGCGGTGGCCGCTCTCAAGCGCGACCCGCACGTCAAGCAGTTGCAGGAAAGCCTGGGTGCGCGCCTGATCGAACCGACCGTCAAGCCTGCTGACATGGCACCAAGGGCCTGACATTCGACAGTCTCATACAGCCAATCGAGAGGAACGACCATGATGAAAGGTGGAATGGGCAACCTGATGAAGCAGGCCCAGGAAATGCAGGAAAAAATGCAGCGCGTGCAGGAGGAAATCGCCAAGGCCCAGGTGACCGGGGAGGCCGGCGCGGGAATGGTCAAGGTCACCATGAACGGTCGCCATGACGTGAGCAAGGTCGATATCGATCCCAGTGTCATGGAAGAAGACAAGGAGCTGCTCGAAGATCTGCTGGCAGCAGCGGTCAACGATGCCGTGCGCAAGGTCGAGGCGAACTCACGCGAGAAGATGGAAGAGGCTACGGCGGGGTTGAACCTTCCGCCTGGTTTCAAGATGCCCTTCTGACTCGGCTGAAACCGGCTGCGCTCGGCCATGCGGCGTTAACAATCCTCTTAGAATGCTCATTTACAACCTGTAAACTCCGCTTCTTCGAGGATTGTTGCCTAGCCTGACCATCGCTCGCTCAGTTTCAGAGCGAGCCAGCCTGAGATCAATTATGAGCTTTTCCCCTCTTGTCGAGAGGCTGATGGAGTCGCTGCGGGTATTGCCGGGCGTAGGCCCCAAGACCGCGCAGCGCATGGCGATGCATTTGCTCGAGCGTGACCGCGACGGCGGTCGTCGCCTGACCGCCGTGCTCGACCAGGCGCTGGAGCAGGTCGGCTACTGCCGGCGTTGCCGCACGCTGACCGAGGAAGAGGTCTGCACGCTGTGCACCAGTACTCGACGCGACGATGCCTTGCTTTGCGTTGTCGAGTCTCCTGCCGATCAACTGGCCATCGAGGAAGCCGGCGGATATCGCGGGCGCTATTTCGTGCTCCATGGCCATCTCTCGCCGCTGGATGGCATCGGCCCAGAGGATCTTGGCCTGGATCAACTCGAGGGGCGTGTTGGCGAGGGGGGCGTGGAGGAAGTGATCCTTGCCACCAACCCCACGGTAGAGGGTGAGGCTACGGCGCACTACATCGCCGCGCAGCTGGCCCCCCATGGCGTAAGACTGTCGCGACTGGCCTACGGCGTTCCCATGGGAGGTGAGCTCGAGTATGTCGATGGTGGCACCCTCAGTCGTGCCTTCAATGGACGCCTGCCATTTCGTGGCGAATGAGCACTTCCAAACTGACTAGCCGGACGACTGAATGACCCTGACTCCCGAAATACGCTGGATCGATACCCCTGAGGCGCTCGATGCGGCCTGCGTCGAAGTGGCCCAGGCCGAGGTGATCGCGCTGGACACCGAATTTTTCCGTGAGAGGACCTTCCATCCGGTGCCGGCACTGATCCAATTCTCCGCAGGTGGGCCAGTCTGGCTGGTCGATCCCCAGGCGGTCGATTGTACCGATGATTTTCGTCGACTGCTCGGAGAAGGGCCGCTCAAGCTGCTGCACGCCAGCAGCGAGGATCTGGAAGTGCTGGCCCACTGGGCGGGAGCGTCGGTGGCGCCGCTGGTGGATACCCAGATCGCCCAGGCCCTGCTGGGTGAAAACCCGGCCATGGGTTATCAGCGCCTGGTCGAGTTCTGGACCGGTGAGTCACTGCCCAAGGACGAGACGCGCTCCGACTGGCTGCAGCGCCCCTTGAGCGATTCGCAGCAGCTCTACGCGGCGCTGGACGTGGTCTTTCTGCTCAAGGTTTGGGAGCATCAGCGCGACGCATTGGATCGGTTCGGGCGCCGCGAGTGGCTAGAGGACGACTGCCGTGAGTTGATGGCCCAGGCGCTTCGCAGCGATGAAGCGGACGCCGAGTGGTATCGTCGCCACCGCCAGCTGTGGCGCCTGTCGCCTCGCCAGATCGAGGCCTACCGACTGCTGACCACCTGGCGCGAGGGCGAGGCTAGGCAGCGTAACTTGCCACGGGGTTGGCTGGTCAATGACCGAGTGCTGTTCGGGATTGCCGAGCATATGCCCGAAAATCGCTTTCAGCTGGGTGAGATCGAGGAGATCAAACCAGGCCTGATCAAGCGTGACGGAGATACTTTGCTGGCACTGGTAAGGCAGGCTCGCAAGTGCGATGCGGCCATGCTGCCGGCAGCCCTGCCATCGCCCCTGGGGGCAGACTACAAGCAGCGCATGAAGGCGCTGAAGCGAGTCGTCAACGATTTTGCCGAGCGACTGGGGCTGGCGCCGGAAGTGCTGATGCGCCGGCGTGACCTGGAGGCGTTGATCACGGCCGACCTGGCCGGCGAGCCGCTGCCGTTGCCTGAAGGCTGGCGCGGCGAGTGCCTCGCGGAGCCGCTCAGCCAGGCACTCAAGGAGATTGCAGCCTAATGACAGATGATCGAATGCAAGGTGACAAGCTGTTGTGCGAGATATTCAAGAGCTCGCGGAAGGAAGAGATGTACCTCTATGTAGACAAGCGCCAAGGGCTTGCCGGGCTTCCCGAGGCGTTGCTCGAGCGATTCGGCAAGCCGGTATCCGCCATGACCCTGATCCTTACGCCGGACAAGCCGCTGGCTCGGGCCAAGGCGAGCGATGTCATTGCCGCCATTCGTGACAAGGGCTTCTACCTGCAGTTGCCTCCGGCCAAGGACGAGTACCTGCTCGACCTTTATCGGACCCCCACTGAGGCACGCTACTGATGTCGCTGATGGTTGAGCCGGCGGCTCGTCATGTCGACTGGAACCGGACAAGGCGGGTGCATCCCGGCAGTCATCGACATGCGTGATCGATTCTGGGAGCGCTTCGACCTCGAGGAGCTTACTGCCGAGGAGTGGGAAGCGCTGTGCGATGGCTGCGGCCAGTGTTGCCTGGTCAAGTTCCAGGATGAAGAGAGCGGCGATCTTGCCGTGCTTGGCGTGGCGTGCGAACTGCTGGATATCCACAGCTGTCGCTGCAGCGACTATCCCAATCGTCAAAGCCGAGTGCCTGACTGCGCTCGGCTCACGCCAGAGCGTGTCGATGAATTTCGCTGGCTGCCCAAGTCCTGCGCCTATCGCCGCATCGCGGAGGGGCGGCGGCTTGCCGGCTGGCACCCCTTGATTTGCGGTGACCCTGAGCGTGTCCACCGCAAGGGCATCAGTGTGCGTAGTTTTGCCCTCTCCCAGCGAGATGTGTCGGAAGACGAGCTCGAAGACCATATCATCGCCATACTGCCGATTGATGGCTGATCCCGTTGGGGTACGACCGTTTTTGATATGGCGGCCCCAAGTACTGAATAAACCCTGCCCCTCTCCTGTATCAGGACTCTGATATCCCGATTCATCTTCATTGCCGATGGTGCTTTGCGGCGTTCACCACGATGCTAGTGGTTACTGGATTGTAACCTTGTGTGTATTGGTGAGTCGGCCGGTGAGAGTTTGTCGGTAAAGGAGGGGGACATGAAACGGGAATGGTTTGCAGTGGCTGGCATGACGCTGGGTGTCGCCCTGGCGGCGAACGCCCAGGCACAGTCGCAGATGTGGAGTGAGCCGCTCAGCGATGAGGAGCTGTTCCAGCGCTGGGAGGCCCTGTTTCAGGAAGGCGCTGTGCTGAGCGATGAGGAACTCGAACAGCTGCTTCTTTGGTTGCCGCCAACCGGTGCTGGCCTGGCCGAAGGCATGGGATTCGATGGGTCTGTCGGGAATGGTGGGGTGCGGCAGGTCGGTAGAGCCTCGCCGCCTTCAGGCGGCGGAGACACCGGCGGGAATCCTAGCAACGGCGGCAGCGGTCCGGGTAACGGTGACAATGGTGGCAACGGCCCCGGTAATGGCGGCGGCAACGGGCCCGGTAATGGCGGCGGCAACGGCGGGGGTGGGTCCGGCGGTGGCAACGGTGGAGGTGGCTCCGGCGGCGGCAATGGCGGGGGTGGCTCCGGCGGCGGCAACGGCGGGGGTGGCTCCGGAGGCGGCGGTAGCGGTGGTTCAGGCGGCGGCGGTAGCGGCGGTTCCGGAGGCGGCTCGGGTGGAGGCGCTGGCGGTGGCTCGGGTGGAGGCGCTGGCGGCGGCTCGGGTGGAGGCGCTGGCGGCGGCAGCTAACACGCAGTGCCTTGTCACAGACCCGGCCTTGGCCGGGTCTGTGCGTCGTGGGCTCAGCTTTCCCTGTCGGCGACTCCGAGCGCCCAGAGGATGAAGGCGTCCTGCCGGGCATTGTCGTGCCATGCCTTGAAGCGCCCCGAGGCGCCACCGTGGCCAGCGGCCATGTCGGTCCGCAGCAGCACGGGGCCACGGGCGGTCCTCATCTCGGTCAAGCGGGCATAGAGCTTAGCGGGCTCCCAGTAGGGAACCCGTGTGTCGTGCCAGCTGCCCTGCAGGAAAAGAGCGGGGTAGGGCTGAGGAGAGAGATTGTCCAGCGGTGAGTAGGCGCGGATTCGCTTGCGTGCGTCAAGCTCATCGGGATTGCCCCACTCGGTGTATTCCGCAGTGGTCAATGGCAGGTCGGGATTCTCCATGGTGCGCAGTACGTCAACGAACGGGACGTCGAGTACGGCGGCGCAGAAGGCCTCAGGCGCCAGGTTGAGGCTGGCACCTACCAGCAGTCCGCCCGCGCTGGCGCCGTAGGCGGCAATGCGCTCGCCGTCGCTGAAGCCCTTCTCGACCAAGGCGTTGCGTGCCGCCAGAAAGTCATGGAAGCTGTTCTCCTTGTGCTCGAGCTTGCCGGCCAGGTACCAGGGTTCGCCGCGGTCACCGCCGCCGCGCACATGGGCCACGGCGAAGGCCACACCGCGGGCCAGTAGTTCGAGCCTGGCGACAGAGAACCAGGGGTCGAGGACCTCGCCATAGGCGCCGTAGCCATACAGGAGCGTGGGCAGCGGTCGGCCGACCAGGTCGGCACGCATCACCACCGAGACCGGTATCCGCTCGCCGTCATGGCCTCGTGCCCAGATCCGCTCGCTGCAGAGATCCTGCGGCTGCAGGTCGCCGTGTATGGGCTGCGACTTGAGAACCTGGCGCTCCCCGCTGTCCAGGTCATGCTCGAGCCAGCATACCGGCATGACGAAGGATTCCTCGCGCAGGCGCAGCCGTCGGCTGGCGAAGTCCGGCACCTCGCCGAGCATCAGGCTGCAGGGCGACTCGGGCAGAGCCAGGCGTTCGTCGCGCTGCATGGCGTGGCTATCGTCGAGCTCGATGATGCGAACGTGCACTTGGGCCTCGTCATGGTCGCGCTCGGTAACGGCCAGGCCCCACGCGAACGCCTCGACGCCTTCCAGGGTAATGTCGTCGCGGTGGCCAATCAGCGGCTGCCATTGGCTGGCCGTCTTCGCTTCCTCGACCACGTCCAGGCGGAAGTGCGGGGCGCCGCGATTGTGCAGCACGTAGAAATGCCCTGGACGATGCTCCAGGCCGTACTCCACTCCCTTCTCCCTTGTACGAAAGCAGCGCGGTGGCTCGGTGGGGGCTCGGGCGGGGATGAGATGGCACTCGCTGGTATCCTTCGAGGCGCTTTCCAGGACCAGCCATTGGCGGGAGCGGGTCTTGCCCAGCCCAAGCCAGAACTCGGGATCCTCCTCGCGCATGATCAGCGATGGCTCGCCTGCCTGGCTGGCGCTGAGCGGCAAGCGCCATACGCTGTCGGGGCGCTGAGTGGCGTCGTAGCGAGTGAACAGCAGCGTGGTGTTGTCCTCTGCCCAGGTCAGCTCCGGACCGACCTCCTCCAGAAGCAAACGGACTTCGCCGTCGGGCAGTGGCTTGAGGTAGAGCGAGTATCTTTCATCGCCGCTGGTGTCTTCGGTCCAGGCCAGCCAGCACTCATCCGGTGACAGGGCCATCTCGCCCAGCTCCAGGTAGTGCTCAGGCGTGGCTCGTGCCTGCAGGTCCAGGATACGGGTGGCTTCTTCTTCGTGACCGTTGGGGTGGCGCCACCAGACCGGGTAGTCGGCGTCGGCTGCCGTCTCGCTCCAGTAGGTGAAATGATCCAGCGGGGTACGCAGCCCGTGGACTGCCAGTTCACGACGCGCAAGGTGGCCGTGGTAGAGCCGTTCGACGAGATCATCGAGCGGGGCCATCCAGGCCTTGGACTCCGCATTGGCCGCTTCGAGAAAGGCCCTGACCTCGGGGTCGTCGCGCTCTTCGAGCCAGTGCCACCCGGGATCGTCGGTGCGTCGGAATCCTTCGACCGGCGAACCGGTCACGTGGGGTGTGGCCGTAGCGGGAGTGTGACGTGGTGGCTGTGCTTTCATTTGGGCACGTGTACCATACTCAAGGTGACTTTCCATCCTGTACGACCCGTCAACGACGGGCGTCATTCAACAACGAGGTATCGATGCTGACATCCGATTCGATGTCCCTACTATGGCTGACTTATCTGGGTTTGTCGCTGGTCGTGCTGCTGTCCGGTTACCTGGGGCTGGCCTTTCTGCCACGCCTGCTGCGGTTGCCGGTCACCTGGGCTGTGGCAGGCATCCTCTGGATTCCGGCTCGCTTTCGCTTGCCGCTGGTGGAGGGGGAGGTCTATACCGGTTTTGCGCCGGCGGTAGTGGTGGCAACCGTTGCGCTCCTCGAGCGTAACGCCTCGGTATTGATGACCTCTGGGCTGCTGGTGGCCGCTGGTGCCTTGCTGGGTGCGGCGGTCGGTCTGCTGCAGGTATGGCTGTTCCGTACCAGCGATGCGACTGAAGCTCGGGCGAGTGGAAGTTCACGGGGTGGCAAGCGTGGAGACGGACAGGACGAATCGCAGGGCAGGAAGCAGGACAATAACAGAAGGCGCAATGAACGCAGCGGTGGGCAGCAGCCACCTGCGGCGCACAAGCGCCGGGAGCCGAAGATCGGCTAGGGAGCCCCGATGGGGAGGGTGTGGAACAAGGTGTCGTGCTGGTTGGCTGGGCTGGCCGGCTGCATGATCCTGTCGAGCCACCTGATGGTGGCAGCGAGCGAGGAGCATCCCGAGATTCACGTCATTATCGACGTTTCCGGCAGCATGCGCCATAACGATCCCGACCAGCTCGCCGCGGAAGCGCTGGAGCTGCTGGTCGCGCTGGTGCCCACCGGTGCCAGGGCGGGGGTCTGGACCTTTGGTGAGCGCGTCACCAACCCTCTGCCAGTCGCACCCGTCAATCAGGAGTGGCGAGACCGAGCCGGTACCCTCGCCCCGCTGCTAGTCGATTATGAGCAGTTCACCGATATCGAGTCCGCCGTGCGCAGGGCAGCGTCTGCCGAGCCTGCCGGAGACCGCCGGCACTTGCTGCTGCTTACCGATGGCGTGATCGACCTGCCCGCCTGGCGCGGGAGCAAACCGACTATCGATCAGGCCTCGCGCGCTGCACTGCTCGAGGAGTATGCCCCTAGGCTTGCCGAGGAGGGGGTGGTGGTACATGCCATTGCCTTTTCCGAAGAGGCGGACCTGGACCTGGTGGAACGACTGGCCCAGACCACGGGGGGGCTTTCGGCGCCTGTCACCGAGCCGGATGCCTTGCTGACGGCTTTTCTCGATATCGTCGATCGTATCTTTCCCAGTGATGGTGTGCCGGTGACCGACGAGCGCTTCGTCATCGAGTCGGGACTGCGCGGTTTCACGGCGTTGCTTTTCCGGGGCGAGGAGTCGGCGACACTGGTCGGGCCGGACGGGCGCCGCTATTCGGCGGATTCGCCGCCCGAAGGGGCCGCCTGGCGCAGTGAATCCCGTTATGAGCTGATTCAGGTGCCCGATCCCCAGCCGGGGCAATGGCGCCTCGAGGGAGATGCCGGACAGAAGAGCCGCATCACCGTCGAGGCGCCCCTGCGCTTGAGTACCAGTGGGGTACCCTCGACCCTTTACCTGGGATTCGACGTTCCCATCGAGGCCTGGCTTGCCCGTGAGGATGAGCCGGTCGGGGCCGATGAGCTGCCGGCTCACCTGCGACTGACGGCAGAACTGCGCGGAGAAGCCGGGGTTGTGCAGTCGGCGGTGGTGCTCCGGCAGGAGGAGTCGCGATTTGTCGGCAGGCTGCCCGCTCCTGCGCTTGGCGGAACTGCCCACTTCATGGTGCGAGCCGAAGGCCAGGGTTTCCGCCGTCAGCGGAGTCAGGCGGTCAATGTCCTGCCGGCAATCGCCGCCCGACATGATGAGGGCAGTCAAGCGGTGGTGCTGACTGCCGAGCATCCTGAACTCGATCGGCACAATACTCGCCTGTTCGGCCAGCTACAGGGCCTCCAGCTCGATGCCGAGCCGCAGGCAGAGCGGCGCTGGGCGATGCCCTTGCCCGAGCTGAACACAATGCTCAGCGTGCCCCTGGTGCTGCGTGCCGAGGTTACCCTGGAAGGCGAGGTCCGGGAGCTGCCGCTGCCGCGCCTGGTGCTTCATCCCTCGGTGGCGACGGCCATCGACCAGGTGGACGCTGCCGCGGCCCTCGATGTGACACGCTTCCATGAAGAGCTGTCTCCTGTGCGTGAGCCGCGCGAGACGTCGAGCCCGCTGCCGGAGCCCATAGAACGAGCCGGGCGGCAGGTGCAGGCGCTACCAAGAATCGCTCAAGAGCGCTGGAGGGAGTGGCGTCCCGTCATGGCCAGGCCGCTGGAGGATGCCATTCGCAACCCTCGTCAGGGCTGGATGGTGCTGGCAGGCGGATCGCTGTTGCTGCTGTTGGCAGGCGCTATCCTGTGGCGTATGGCGTCGCATCGTCGGCGGTCTGGCGCAAGGGAGGAGCCGCATGTGTGAACTCCTGGGCATGAGTGCCAACGTGCCCACCGACATCTGCTTCAGTTTCACTGGATTCCTGCATCGGGGCGGTGGTACCGGGCCGCACCGTGACGGCTGGGGCATCGCTTTCTACGAGGCCGGCGGCTATCGCGATTTCCGTGATCCACACCCCTCGGTGCGTTCGCCGATCGCGAGGCTGATCACCGACTATCCGATCAAGTCGAACATTGTCATCAGCCATATCCGCCAGGCCAACGTCGGCGAGGTGCGGCTGGCCAACACCCACCCCTTCACTCGTGAAATGTGGGGCCGAACCTGGTGCTATGCCCATAACGGCCAGCTCGAGGATTGGCAGGCACTGCCGCTGGGGTTCTACCGTCCGGTGGGCGACACCGACAGCGAGCATGCCTTCTGTTGGCTACTTGCCACCTTGCGAGCCAGGTTCCCCGAGGCACCGTCGCTCTCGGCGAACGAAGACTCGGACGTGGCGTATCGTCCGTTCTGGCATCTACTGCACGAGGTATGTGAGACCCTTAGGGCCAAGGGTGTCTTCAACCTGCTGCTGGCAGACGGTGAATACCTCTACACCTACTGCTCAACCAAGCTTGCCCACATCACCCGGCGTGCCCCGTTTGGCAAGGCGGAACTCTCGGATGCCGAGCTGACGGTCAACTTCGCCGAGCACACCACCCCCGACGATATCGTCTCGGTGATCGCCACCGAGCCCCTGACCAGCAACGAGGCGTGGGTGCGGATGCAGCCCGGCGAACTGCTGGTATGGCGTCACGGCCGGATCATGGCGCGATACGCTGCGGCGCCTTCGGACCGCGACGCATGAAGGAGGCTGCATCCGCCGGCTTGCCATAATTCATTCTTTTGCCAAGCTTTGTAGACGCGTGCGATGGGTCGTCGCTGTAGGGCGGCCTGGTGAACGTTTGTTTCAATCGCCCGTTTTACAGTCGCCGGTGCCTGGTATATCGTACGGTTTTTGTCACAACAAGAACCGGCGAGGCCGAGGGCTAGCGACCGGGTCGACCAAGCTGTGGAGATAGCGCCAATGAGTGAACAAGCCAACGCCGGTATTCTCAACGGACCTGAGCTGGAAGGCATGGACCAGTACCGATCCCTGATGGACGTCTTCCATGAGGCGGTCAAGCGCTTTGCCGACAATCCGGCTTTCACCTGCATGGGGCAGACCCTCACCTTCGCCGAACTCGACCGACTTTCGGCCGACTTCGCTGCCTGGCTGCAGCACGAGACCGGCCTGCAGCCGGGCGACCGCATCGCCATCCAACTGCCCAACGTGCTGCAATTTCCCATCGCGGTATTCGGCGCCATGCGCGCCGGCCTGGTCGTGGTCAATACCAACCCGCTCTACACCGAGCGCGAGATGGCCCACCAGTTCAAGGACTCGGGCGCCAAGGCGATCCTGATTCTTGCCAACATGGCCAGCAAGCTGGAGAAGGTGCTCGACCGCACCGACATCGAGCACGTGCTGGTCACCGAGCTTGGCGACATGCACGGCTTCCCCAAGCGCTTGCTGATCAATGCCGTGGTCAAGTACGTCAAGAAGATGGTGCCGTCCTATTCGCTGCCCATGGCGGTACCGTTCCGCAAGGCCTTGAAGGACGGCGCCTCGCGTCAGCACCGCGAGGTCGAGAGAGGGCTAGACGACATCGCCGCCCTGCAGTACACCGGTGGCACCACCGGCCTGCCCAAGGGCACCATGCTCACCCACTGCAACCTGGTGGCCAACATGCTCCAGGCGGATGCGGCCATCGGCCCGGGCCTGGACGAGGGCAAGGAGGTGGTGATCGCGCCGCTGCCGGTCTATCACATCTACACTTTCACCGTGAACTGCCTGTTCCTGATGAAGACGGGCAACCACTCGATCCTGATCCCCAATCCCCGTGACCTGGACAACTTCGTCAAGGAGCTGCAGAAGATCAAGTTCACCGCCTTCATCGGCTTGAACACGCTGTTCAACGCGCTGTGCAACCGCGATGACTTCCGTCAGCTCGACTTCTCCAAGCTACACCTCACCATCTCTGGCGGCATGGCCTTGACCAAGGCCACGGCGGAGCGCTGGAAGGAGGTCACGGGATGCGACATCGCCGAGGGCTACGGCCTTACCGAGACCGCCCCGGTGGTGAGCTTCAACCCCATCGACGACATCCAGCTCGGCACCATCGGCAAGCCGGTGGCAGGCACCTCGGTGAAGGTGCTGGACGACGACGACAACGTTCAACCGCTGGGTGAGCCGGGCGAGCTGTGCGTCAAGGGTCCCCAGGTCATGAAGGGCTATTGGAACCTGGATGAGGAGACGGCCAAGGTACTCTCCGACGACGGCTGGTTCCGCACCGGCGATATCGCGGTGCTGCAGGAGGATGGCTACATCAAGATCGTCGACCGCAAGAAGGACATGATCCTGGTGTCGGGCTTCAACGTCTATCCCAACGAGATCGAGGATGTCGTCTCCGGCCATCCGGGCATCGTCGAAGCGGCAGCGGTTGGGGTGTCGGACGATGACAGCGGCGAGGCGGTCAAGCTGTTCGTGGTCAAGAAGGACGAAAGCCTCGACGAGAAGAGCCTGCGCGAGTGGTGCAAGAAGGAGCTGGCCGGCTATAAGGTACCCAAGTTCGTCGAGTTCCGTGACGAGCTGCCCAAGACCAACGTCGGCAAGGTGCTGCGCCGCCAGCTGCGTGACGAGGAGAGCGGCGAGAACAAGTCGTAATTCACTGCGCCATTGGCCGGGGCCCGCTTCCCGGCGCTACAATGACCTGCCCGTTCCGGACGCCCGGGGCGGGCAGGTTTTTTCCATGGCATGAGGAGTCCCGTGAGCACCGCTACCCGAACTGGTGAAGCCAATGCCGCTGGCAGGGCAGAGCTGCAGCGTCTCGAACGTGCCCTGGGGGATGTCATGCTGCGCGATCGCGAGGTGCTGTCGCGCCGCTTGAAAGGCCTCGCGCGGCGCCTGCGCGAGGGCAAGCCGGTGGACCGGGGCCTGGACGAGGTGGCGCGCAGCGTCGAGCGTTCCGCGCAGCTGACGGCGAGGCGGGCAGCCCAGCCGGTGAGCCTCGACTATCCCCCCGAGCTGCCGGTGGCCGAGCGTCGCGACGAGATACTCGCTGCGCTGCGCCAGCATCAGGTGGTGGTGGTGGCCGGCGAGACCGGCTCGGGCAAGACCACTCAGCTGCCCAAGCTATGCCTGGAGTTGGGGCTGGGGCGGCGCGGTTTGATCGGCCACACCCAGCCAAGGCGCCTGGCGGCACGCTCAGTGGCGACCCGCCTGGCCGAGGAACTCCAGGTGTCGCTGGGCGAGCAGGTGGGTTACCAGGTGCGCTTCACCGACCAGAGTGGCGACGACACCCTGGTCAAGCTGATGACCGACGGCATTTTGCTGGCCGAGACGCGCCACGACCCGGACCTGCGCCGCTACGAGGCGATCATCATCGACGAGGCCCACGAGCGCAGCCTCAACATCGACTTCCTGCTCGGCTACCTGAAGCGATTGCTGCCGCGCCGGCCCGAGCTCAAGCTGATCATTACCTCTGCCACCATCGACGTGGCGCGCTTCGCCGAGCATTTCGCCTTGCCCGGCGGTGACGGTGAGCCGAAGCCTGCCCCGGTGGTGGAGGTTTCGGGGCGCACCTATCCGGTGGAGGTGCGCTACCGCCCACTGCTGCGTGAGTCCGACGACGAGGAAGACCGCACCCTGCAGGAGGGTATCCTGCACGCCGTGGAGGAGATCGAGCAGGTCGAGCGCGACAAGCGCTGGTTTCACGGCCCGCGGGACATCCTGGTGTTTCTGCCCGGCGAGCGCGAGATTCGCGAGACCGCCGACACCCTGCGCCGTGCCGACCTCAAGGGGACCGAGATCCTGCCGCTTTATGCGCGGCTCTCCAACGCCGAGCAGAATCGGGTCTTCGCTCCCCATGCCGGGCGGCGTATCGTGCTCTCCACCAATGTGGCCGAGACCTCGCTGACGGTACCCGGCATCCGCTACGTGATCGACCCGGGCCTGGTGCGCATCAGCCGCTACAGCTATCGCTCCAAGATTCAGCGTCTGCCGGTGGAGCCGGTGAGCCAGGCCAGTGCCGACCAGCGCAAGGGACGCTGCGGGCGGGTGGCCGAGGGGGTATGCATCCGCCTCTACGACGAGGAGGACTTCCGCTCCAGGCCCGAGTTCACCGATCCCGAGATTCGGCGCACCAACCTGGCCTCGGTGATCCTCTCCATGCTGTCGCTCAAGCTTGGCGACATCGAGCAGTTCCCCTTCGTCGACCTGCCTGACTCGCGCTTCATCAAGGACGGCTTCCGGCTGTTGTTCGAGCTGGGCGCGGTGGACGAGAGCAACCGGCTGACGGCAATAGGGCGTAAGCTGGCCCGCCTGCCGATCGACCCGCGCCTCGCGCGCATGGTACTAGCCGGTGCCGAGCAGGGCGGCCTGCGTGAGGTGCTGGTGGTGGTCTCGGCGCTGGCGGTGCAGGACCCCCGGGACCGGCCGGCGGAGAAGCGTGAAGCCGCTGACCAGGCGCATCGCCGCTGGCACGATCCCGATTCCGACTTCGTCGCCCTGCTCAACCTCTGGCACGGCTTCGAGGCGGCTCGCGACGAGCTTTCCGGCAATCGCCTGCGGCGCTGGTGCAAGGAGCACTACCTGAACTACCTGCGCCTGCGCGAATGGCACGATACCTTCCGCCAGCTGCGCCAGCTGCTGCGCGAGATGGAAATCGAGGTGCCGCCGCCCACGGCCTTGCCCGAGGATGACCAGGCCCGGCAGCAGGCGCGACGGCAGAACGCCGTGCAGCTACACAAGGCGCTGCTCCCGGGGCTGCTCTCGCACCTGGGCATGCTCACCGAAAACCGCGAGTACCTCGGCGCGCGCAACCGCAAGTTCGTCATCCATCCCGGTTCTGGGCTGGCCAAGAAGTCGCCCAAGTGGCTGATGGCCTTCGAGCTGGTGGAGACGACCCGGCTGTTCGCCCGCACCGTGGCGAGGATCGAGCCGCAGTGGATCGAGCCGGTGGCCGGGCACCTGGTCAAGCGAAGCTACAGCGAGCCGCACTGGGAAATGAAGCGCGCCCAGGTGGTGGCCAAGGAGCAGGTCACCCTGTTCGGCCTACCGATCGTCTCGAGTCGAAGCGTCCATTACGGACCGATCGCCCCGGGCGAGTCGCGCGAGCTGTTCATCCGCCGGGCTCTGGTGGAAGGCGAGTTTCGTACCAAGGGCGAGTTCTTCGACTACAATCGCGCGCTGGTCGAGGAGGTCGAGGACCTCGAGGATCGTGCCCGCAAGCGTGACATCCTGGTCGACGAGGAGACCCTGTTCGCCTTCTATGACGAGCGTATCCCCGAGGATATTTTCAACGGCAAGGGCTTCGAGGCGTGGCGGCGCCGGGCCGAGGCCGACAGCCCGGATGTCCTCAAGTTCGACCGTGCCGCGCTGCTGGCCCGGGAGGCCGGCGAGGTCACCCAGGCGCAATACCCGGATGAGCTGGTGCTGGGCGGGGTCCGCTATCCGCTTGCCTACCGCTTCGAGCCTGGCGCCGTGGACGATGGCGTGACCCTGACGGTGCCGGCAGCGATGCTGCCGCAGTTGCCCGCAGGGCGGCTTGAATGGCTGGTGCCGGGGTTGCTGCGCGAGAAGTGCATCGCCCTGCTCAAGTCACTGCCCAAGGCGATTCGTCGCCAGGTGGTGCCGATTCCCGACTGGGTCGATGCGGCCCTGGAAACCCTCGTTCCAGACGACGTACCGCTGACCGAGGCGCTGGGGGAATTCCTGCGCCGTCGCACCGGAGTGAGGGTCCATCCCGACGATTGGCGCACCGATCAGCTCGAGCCCCACCTGATCATGAACGTGCGCGTGGTCGATCATGAAGGCAAGGTGCTGGGGCAGGGCCGTGACGCGCGCGAGCTCGAGCGTCGCTTCGAGGAAGCCGCGAGCGAGGGAGCCCGGGCGCTGGCAATCGAAGCCAGCGAGGCGCCGGATGTCGCCGGGCTGCCGGATTCACCCTTGCCCGAGTCCAGGGTCACCACCCAGGCGGGCATTCGGGTGGAGGCCTACCCAGCCCTGGTCCCGGAAGGCGAGGCGTTTCGTGTCGAGCTGTTCGATCACCCTGGCAAGGCCGAGCAGGCCCATCGCCGGGGCGTGGTGCGTCTGGCGATGAGCCGCCTGCCGGAGCAGGTGCGTGCCATCCAGGGCTTGAAGGGGCTTGACGCCTGTGCGTTGCTGTTCACCAAGGTGGGCAGCAAGCGGGTGCTGGTCGACGACGTGGTCGAGGCGGTTTTCTCCCGTACGGTGGGGCAGGCGCCGCTGCCGCGCAGTGCCGCCGAGCTCGAAGTCCGGCTCGAGACCACTCGTGCCGAACTGGTTCCGGGGGCCGAGGCGCTGGTGGCCACGCTCAAGCAGGCGCTGGAAGGGCACCTGGCGGTGACCAAGGCGCTCAAGGGCAACCTGAGCCTGGCGTTGGCGCTGGTGTACAGTGACATGAAGGTGCAGATGCAGCGGCTGGTGCACCCCGGCTTCGTCACCGAGGCGGGGGAGTGGCTTGAGGAGTACCCTCGCTACATGCAGGCCGCCCTGGTCAGGTTGGAGAAGGCGCCGCGAGAGCGCATGCGCGACCAGATGCACATGCAGGAGATTCAGGATTTCGAGGCGCGCCTGGCGGCACGCCGTGAGAGCCAGCGTCGTGGCGGTCATGAGGAGCCCGAACTGGTGGAGTTCGGCTGGTGGATCGAGGAGCTGAGGGTGTCGCTGTTCGCCCAGCAGCTCGGTACCCGCATGCCGGTTTCCGTCAAGCGCCTCGAGCGGCGCTGGGCGGAACTGACGGGGCGCAGCCAAGGCTGACCCCATAGCCAATAAACAAGACATCAGGCACCGTGTTGCCGATGTAGAAACAGCGGTCAGTCGCCGCACGAGGGAGAAACAGATGACAGACGTCGTGATCACCGGTACGGGACTTTTCACACCGGAGCACGCCATCGATAACGATGCCCTGGTGGCCTCGTTCAATGCCTGGGTGGATGCCGAGAACGCCCGCAACGCCGACGCCATCGCCGCCGGCGAGCGTGAGCCGCTGGCGCACTCCAGCAGCGAGTTCATCGTCAAGGCGTCGGGCATTCACAGCCGCTTCGTGATGGACGCCGAGGGTATCCTCGATCCCGAGCGCATGCGTCCCTACCTGCCTCAGCGCAGCAATGACGAACCCTCCATCCAATGTGAAATGGGCCTCAAGGCAGCCCACCAGGCGCTCGCTACCGCTGGCGTCGCTGCCGCTGAGATCGACATGGTGATCGTCGCCTGCTCCAACCTGGAGCGTCCCTACCCGGCGGTGGCGGTAGAGCTGCAGGCCGCCCTGGGGACTCAAGGCCATGCCTTCGACATGAACGTGGCTTGCAGTTCGGCCACTTTCGCCATCGACCTGGCGGCCAATGCCATTCGCGGCGGCAATATTCGCCGTGCCCTGGTCGTCAATCCCGAGATATGTTCCGCCCATCTCAACTTCCGTGACCGCGACAGCCATTTCATCTTCGGCGATGCCTGTACCGCCATCGTGCTGGAGGATGCTGCGCTGGCCACCGCTGCAACCCGCTTCGAGATCCTCGGCACTCGCCTGGCCACTCGTTTCTCCAACGCCATTCGCAACAATGCCGGCTTCCTCAACCGGGTCAGCGACAGCGACCCGCTGGCCAGCGACAAGCTGTTCGTACAGGAGGGGCGGCGCGTGTTCAAGGAGGTCTGTCCCATGGTGGCCGCACTGATCAACGACCACCTGGAAAGCCTCGAGCTGTCCGGCGGAAGTCTTTCACGGCTGTGGCTGCACCAGGCCAACCGCCACATGAACGACCTGATCGCTCGGCGGGTCCTGGGCCATGACCCCGAGCCCGGACAGGCGCCAATCATCCTCGACCGCTACGCCAATACCAGCTCGGCGGGGTCGATCATTGCGTTCCATCTTCACCATTCCGACCTGAAGTCGGGCGATATAGGGGTGGTCTGCTCGTTCGGTGCCGGGTACAGTGCCGGCTGCGTGGTGGTGCGTCGCGTTTGACGTACCGCCTCACGACATCCTGAGGAGATGACCCAGATGGTAGTCAAGCAGGCCCGCTTCTATACGCGCGCTCTGGTGGTACTGGCGACGCTTGCCATGCTGGCAGGCTGTGCCGGACGGGTAGCGGTGGAGGATCGCCACCCGGATGACCCCTGGGAGGGCTTCAATCGCCAGGTGTTCGCGTTCAATGAGGCGGTCGACCGGGCTGTGCTCAAGCCGGTGGCGCGCGGCTATCGCACCGTGACCCCGCAGCCGGTGCAGACGGGGGTCGGCAACTTCTTCTCCAACCTTGGCGAGATCCGCACTGCGCTGAACAGTCTGCTGCAAGGCAAGCCCGCCAATGCCGGCCGGGCCACGTCGCGCTTCGTGATCAACTCCACCGTGGGTATTGCAGGCCTGTGGGACTTCGCGACCCACATGGGTATCACCGTGCGCGACGAGGATTTCGGCCAGACGCTGGGTGTCTGGGGGGTCGCGGAGGGGCCCTACCTGGTCTTGCCATTCCTGGGGCCCAGCACGGTGCGGGACACCGCAGGCTTGCCGCTGGATACGGTGACCTATCCTGTCTATTACGTGGAAAATGACAAGGTGCGCTATGGCCTGACCGCGCTGCGTGTCATCGACTTGCGCGCCGGTTTTCTCGATCAGGAGGAGTTGATTCGGGGGGATCGCTATGTCTTCATTCGCGATGCCTACTTGCAGCGCAGGCGCTTCGAGGTCAGCGATGGCGAGCTGGGCGACGATCCCTTTGCCAGCGACGAGTTCGACTTCGATTTCGATGATGCTGACTTCGATGATGCTGAATTCGCCGACTGAGGCCTGAGCCGATGGATCTACCCAAGCCGCTGATCGGCGTACTCGACGAGCCCGGACCCTACCGCGATGCCTTGGCCGATACCATCGCCCGGGACGGCCTGGCGGTGTTCGCCGCGGAGCGACTGGAGGATCTACCAGTGGAGACCTCGCTGGTGGTGGCGCACGCTCAGGCCATTCCCAGCCTGGCGTGGTCGAGCCTGACGGAACGCCTGCCTACCGTCGTGGTCTCTGATTCCCGTCTCGATGCCGATCTGTTGACGGCGGTCGATGTGGGGCTGGTCGATTACGTCGTCGAGCCGATGCGTCACGGCCAGCTGTTGCGACGCATGATTCGCAAGGCCATCGAGATGCATCGCCTCGAGGATGAGCGCAACCGCGATCGAGAGCGTCTGGCCCAGCTGAATGTGCACCTGGAAGAGCTCAACGAAAGCCTTGAAACTCACCTGGCTCTGCTGCGGCTCGATCAGCAGGCGGGAGGTCAGATCCAGCGCAAGCTGTTGCCACCGCATCCCCAGACTGCCAATGGCGTGACCTGCGATTACTGGCTGATTCCTTCCCTCTACCTGTCGGGGGATTTCCTCGACTTCCAGCGCCTGGACGAACGTTACACGCTGTTCTATTTTGCCGATGTGTCCGGCCATGGTGCTTCGTCCGCGTTCGTCACCGTGCTGTTGAAGTATCTCTTCAACCGCTGGCTGCAGGAGTGGAGGGGAAGCCAGGTCGAGGCGATGCCGTCGCGCTGGCTGGCATCGCTCAACCGGGAGTTGCTGGATACCGATATTGGCAAGCACGCCACCCTGTTCGTGGGTATCATTGACCACAAGACACGCGAGCTTCACTATTCACTTGGCGCACAGCTGCCGAAGCCGTTGCTGGTAACCGGCAATGAGGTGGTGGAGCTGCCGGGCGAAGGGATGCCGGTAGGCCTGTTTCCCGACGTGGAGTATCCACGTTTGAAGTATGGGTTACCGTCGAACTTCCGGTTATGGTTGTGTTCGGATGGAATATTGGAGTGCCTGCCGGGCGAGACGCTCGACATGCGGCTCAGGGAACTCGAGCAACGTGTACTGACCTGTACTACGTTGGAGCGGCTTCGCGACAGCCTGATGCTGACGACTACCCCCGACATCGATGCAGAAGGGGGGAGCGGCGGCCAGGAACTGCCCGATGACCTGACGATCATGATGTTGAGCGGATTCGGTAATGATCACGAATGAAGGCCGTGTCAAGGCGGCGTTCGACTCCGGTGTGTTCGTGCTCAAGCTGTGCGGTGACGTGCGCTTGACGCTCTGTGCGACATTGGATACCCAGGCCCAGCAGCTCGCCCGTACCCCGGGCCTGCAATCGTTGATCATCGATCTGCGAGAGGCCACCAACGTGGACTCCACCGCGCTTGGCTTCCTCGCCAAGGTGGCCATGGCGGTCAAGGACAACTTGCATTACAAGCCCACCATCGTGGTGGACAATCCCGACGTGCAGCGCATGCTCGAGGTCATGGGCTTCGCCCAGTTCTTTGCCATGGTCAAGGCGCCCCTCACCGAAACCTGCGAGCTTTGCGACCTCCCCGAGGTGCCTGCCGACATGGAAGAGATGCGCAAGCGTATTCTCGAGGCGCACCGCATCCTGATGCACATGAACGAGCACAACCGAGAAGAGTTCCAGCCGCTGGTCGAAATGCTCGAGGCCCAGGAGGCCATTCACAACGGTAAGGCATAGCACGCCGGTCAACGCCTGGCCCGAGACGCAGTGGCAGGGGGCGACGCCAGGCAGGGCCTGACGCCGCCCTCCAGTCGTCAGCCTCCTATTGCTGGCGCAACTCGCTCAGCAGTTTTTCCAGCTTGCGTTGGTCATCGGTGAACTTGCGTATGCCCTCGGCCAGCTTCTCGGTGGCCATGGCGTCCTCGTTCATCTCCCAGCGGAATTCGGCTTCATCCTGAGGCTCGGGGGGGGAGGTTTCGGCATCGACCGGCGTCAGCCGGCGCTCCAGCCGGTCCTCGCTCTGTGCCAGTTCATCGAGCAGGCTTGGCGAAATCGTCAGGCGATCGCAGCCCGCCAGCGACACGATCTCAGCGGTATTGCGGAAGCTGGCTCCCATGACGATGGTCTTGTAGCCGTGGCCCTTGTAGTGCTCGTAGATGCGCCTCACCGACTTGATCCCAGGATCATTGTCGCCGCTGAAATCGGCATCCGGCCACTTGGCCTTGTTCCAGTCGAGGATACGGCCGACGAAGGGCGAAACCAGCGTCACGCCGGCATCGGCACAGGCCTGGGCCTGGGCGAAGCTGAACAGCAGGGTCAGGTTGCAGTGGATACCCTCGCGTTCGAGCTGGCGGGCGGCGCGAATGCCTTCCCAGGTCGAGGCGATCTTGATCAGGATGCGCTCGGCACCGATGCCATGACGCTCATAGCGTTCGATCAGCGATCGCGCCCGGGCCAGGGTCGCCTCGGTGTCGAAGGAGAGTCGGGCGCTGACTTCCGTAGAGACGTAGCCGGGCACCAAAGAGCTGATTTCGCTGCCGATCTCCACCGCGACGGCATCCAGGGCGTCGTCGATGTCGGTGGCCTGCCGGGCAATCTCGGCTAGCCGCTCCCGACGTCCTTCACGCTGGGCGGCTTGTAGGATCAGTGAGGGGTTGGTGGTCGCATCGGTGGGTTCGAAGCGGCGGATGGCGTCGATATCCCCGGTGTCGGCCACGACGGTACTCATCGACTTGAGCTGGGTGAGCAGATCCTGAGCCATGGAACTCCCTTCGGTGGCGTGATGGTTTGAATCACTTTAGCAAGGCCGTGGCGCTTTCTGCACCCTGCAGGTGAGGCAAATGTCTCTGGCATGCTAAACTCATTAGCGACCTATCTTTCTTTCCGCACACGGAGCTGCCTTGACCCTCACACCCGGACGCGTCTCCCTTCTGGTAGCGATCAATACTGCGCTGGCGCCCTTCGCCATCGATGCCTACCTGCCTGCCATGGGAGCGCTGGCAGCCAGCGTCGGTGCCAGCATTCACCATACCGAGCTCTCTATCAGCGTGTTCCTGGCTGGCTTCGCCATCGGCCAACTGCTGTTCGGCCCGGTCTCCGACCGGATCGGGCGCAAGCCGGTGCTGCTGGCCGGGTTGGTGGTGTTCCTGCTCGCCAGCCTGATGCTGGCGACGGTAGGTACGCTAACCGAACTCCTGGCGTGGCGCTTTGTGCAGGCGCTCGGGGGAGGGGCCTGTGTGGTCAATTCAGCGGCCATCGTGCGCGATTGCTTCAGCGGGCGCCAGGCCGCCAGCGTCATCTCCACCATGGCCATGATCATGATGCTGGCGCCGCTGGTGGCACCACTGGTCGGTAGTGCGCTGCTCTATCTCTCCGGCTGGCGCATCATCTTCATTTTCCTGGCCGCCTACGCGGCCTTCCTGCTGTGGCTGATGTCGACTCAGCTGCCTGAGACTCGCGACCCGAATCAGCCCACGGCGTCGCTTGCCCAGGTGCTGCGCAACTATTCCAGCGTAATGCGCCACAGGGAGGGGCTGGGGTATATCTGCGCCGTGGCGGCCTCGTTTGGCGGCCTGTTCGCCTTCGTCACCGCGTCGCCCTTCGTCTACATGGAGTACTTCGGCCTGTCGCCGGCCAGCTATCCCTTCGTGCTTGGGGTGAACGTCATCTTCATCGCGCTCTCGAACCGTATCAACATCCACCTGCTGAGGTTCCGGGCGCCGCTGCAGAACCTCTATCTCGGGCTCGCCGTGCAGCTGGTGGCGAGCGTACTGCTGGTGATAGCGGTGTCCACAGGCCTGGCGAGCCTGCCGGTCGTGGTGGTGCTGGTGATGCTCTATTCGAGCATGATCGGGTTGATTTCGCCCAACGCCATGGCGCTGCTGCTGGATCACTTCGGCCACATGAGCGCTACGGCCACGGCGCTGATGGGGGCGGCCAAGTTCGGCGCGGCAGCGCTGGCCGGTGTCATGGTAGGGGCCTTCGAGATCGAGAACCTGTGGCCCATGGCGCTGACCATGGTGGTGGCCTCGCTGTTCGGCAATATCATGCTGTCGCGACTGGCCGGGCGCACCGCATATGCCTGATGCACTCCTGCACTGGCTCGACATGCCGCCGACCATCTGGCTCGGCTGTGCGCTGGTGCTCGCCCTGGGTGCCTTCGTGCAGCGTGCCACCGGCTTCGGCCTGGCGGTGGTAGGCGCGCCGCTGCTGCTAATGCTGGAGCCGCGTCTGGTGCCGGTGATCCTGGTGCTGTTCGGCCTCACCGTGTCACTGATGATGGTGCGACATTACCTACAGGAAGTGCGTATCGGCGAGATCGGCATGGCATTGGTCGGCAGGCTTCCCGGCAACGTGCTCGGCCTGTGGCTGTTGCTGGCCGCACCCATGGTCGTGCTGGAGAAGTTCATTGCCGCAAGCGTGCTGTTCGCCGTGGCGGTGACCCTGTTTCGCTTTCGCTTGCCGGTCAACCGGGCCAGCCTGTTCGGTGCCGGCGTGCTCTCGGGGATCTTCGGCACCGTGGCCGCCATCGGCGGGCCTCCTCTGGTGCTGCTGTTGCATGGCCTGTCGCCTGATCGGTTACGCGGCAACCTTTCTGCCTTCTTCATCGTCACCTCGTTGATGACCCTGGCCACCCTCGCGCTGGCCGGCCAGGTCCGCCTGTGGCACCTGGGGCTGGCGCTCACCTTCCTGCCTGCTGTGCTGGCCGGCAATGCCCTGGCCGCAAGTATCGCCCATCGCCTCGACCGGCGCCTTCTGCAGGGCGCCTCACTGGCGCTGTGCACGCTGGCGGCACTTGGGCTATTGATCTAGCGCGACTGTCACAGAAGGTTCATCAAACCTCGCGCCAATGTCACCTAAGTGTCATTTCGTCTCCCTATAGTCACAGCCATCGAGTCACGAGACGCGTGATCGACCCCCAACGCTGCAACTACAGCGCTAGAAAAAATGTGGAGACAAAGATGAAACTGAAGGTAATCGCCGCTGCTGTCATCGGTGCCTCATTCGTTGCTTCTGCCGCTCTGGCGGATCGTGTCGATCCCGATCTCCCCGAATACGAGCCCGTCAGCGGTATCTCGGGCAACATGACCAGTATCGGTTCCGATACCCTGAATAACCTGATGACCCTGTGGGCCGAAGAGTTTGCCGGCTTCTATCCCAATATCAATATTCAGATTCAGGGTGCCGGCTCAGGTACCGCCCCCACGGCGTTGACCGAAGGTACCGCTCAGTTCGGTCCCATGAGCCGCGAGATGCGTACTTCGGAGATCCAGGCCTTCGAAGATCGCTTCGGCTATCCACCGACCATGGTGCCGGTGGCCATCGATGCTCTGGCAGTCTACGTCAACCAGGACAACCCCCTGGAGAGCATCACTCTGCCGCAGGTCGACGCGATCTTCTCCGATACCCGCCGCTGCGGCTACGATCAGGACATTACCCGTTGGGGCCAGCTGGGTCTGGATGGCGCCTGGGAGAATCGTGACTTCACCCTCTACAGCCGTAACGCCGTCTCCGGCACCTACGCCTTCTTCGCCGAGAACGCTCTGTGCGGCGGTGATTTCAAGGACGCCATCAACGAGCAGCCGGGCTCCGCTTCTGTGGTGCAGGGCGTGAGCGAGTCGATCAATGGTATCGGCTACTCCGGTATCGGCTACATCACTTCCCAGGTACGTGCCGTGCCGGTGGCTCGCGATGAAGGTGAGGAAGCCTACCCGGTGGACCATGAGGACTACCCGCTGTCCCGCTTCTTGTTCGTCTACGTCAACAAGCACCCCAATGAGGATCTTGCACCTCAACAGGCTGAATTCCTGCGCATGGTGCTCTCCCAGCAGGGCCAGGAAGTGACCGCCCGCGATGGCTACATTCCGCTGCCCGAGCGCGTGGCCAGCCGGGTGCGTGGCGAGCTGGGCCTCGACTGATCGCCTGAACTTAAGTGTGTGACCAGGGGCGCTTCGGCGCCCCTTCGGCATTCTGGGCCGGTCTGTCACATGACTGTCATGCACCCTGCTTACTCTCTGCCTATCGTTTCTACTGTCGGGATAACCCATCCATTATGACTGACCTGTCCCAGCTCCCCGCCTCGGTTAAAGGCAGATCACTGCTGCCCAGCCCCGAACAGCGCGAGCGCTTGCGGCGCAAACGCGCGTTTCGGGATGGCGCTTCTCGCTACGGTATCGGCGCCGCCGGTATCGGCGTCGTGTTCGCCCTGGGGATGATCTTTGTCTACCTCTTCTCTGAAATCATGCCGCTGTTCAAGCCGGCTCAGGTATCCACCGTGCAAAGCTATGCCACGCCCGGGGTGGAAAGTGATGAGACGCTGGAGCATCTGACCATCGATCGTCATGACACCTTGGGGGCAAGCTTCACCGACACCGGGCGGATCACTTTTTTCGAGTTGGAGGATGGCTCTCCTCGCACCGCTTTTGAGGTTCCGCGCCCGGAGGCGGCGCAAACGACCGCCTTCGCTACCGGCTTCGCCACGACACGCTCCTTTGCCTACGGCTATGATAGCGGTGAGCTCAGCCTCGGCCAGATCGAGTACGCAATCACCTACCCCGATAACCTGCGGCATATCGAGCCGGAGCTGACGTTTCCTCTCGGCGAGTCGCCCTTGACCCTGGACGAGGAGGGGCGTGCAATTCAGGTGCTTGGGCTTCAGGTAAGCGATCGCGGCATCTACGCGGCAGCCGAGCTGGATGATGGCACTCTCTTGGTGTCGTCATTCGAGCGCCGGGAGAACATCATGACCGGAGAGGTAAGCGTGGAGCAGACCACGGTCGAACTTCCCGGGTTTGACGGTCGGGCGCGCCAGATCCTGATCGACAACCGCTTTCGTCACCTCTACGTTTCCGATGACACAGGCAACATCCATCACTACGATATCGGCAACTTGAGCAATCCCGACTACCGTGGTGCGGTTCAGGTTTCCGGCAACGGCTACGTCACGGAAATGGCGCTGCTCAATGGCACGGTATCGCTCGTTGCCGGAACCTCGGATGGCCAGGTGCGCCAGTACTTCCCGGTTCGCGATGACCATAACCGTCACGAACTGACCCATATCCGCGACTTTGCCCGCTATGATGCGCCGATTACCCATATCGAGGCGGAGTACGCGCGGCGGGGCTTTTTGGTCGGGGATGCCCGGGGGAACCTGGGAATTCATCACGCGACGGCGTCTGCCGACGTTTTCGATGCCCAGATGGTTCAGGGGCCGTTCTCTGGGATTGCCATCTCGCCGGTCAACTCAATGGCGCTGCTGGTGGATGAGAATCAGCAGCTGCAGGTGGCCAGCGTAAGCAATCGCCACCCCGATATCTCCTTCTCATCGCTGTGGCAGCGGGTGTGGTACGAAGGGAGCAGCCAGCCACGCTTTGTCTGGCAGTCCTCGGCGGGGGGCGATGAGTTCGAGCCCAAGATGAGCCTGGTGCCGCTGACCCTCGGCACCCTCAAGGCGGCCTTCTATGCCATGCTGTTCGCCACCCCGCTGGCGCTGATGGGGGCGATCTACACTGCGTATTTCATGTCGCCCAAACTGCGCGGCAAGGTCAAGCCCACCATCGAGGTGATGGAGGCCCTGCCCACGGTGATCCTCGGCTTCCTGGCCGGCCTATGGCTGGCGCCCTTCATCGAGAATCGCCTGCCGGCAGTGTTCAGTATCCTGCTCCTGATGCCCATTGCCATGCTGGCCTTCGCCTACCTCTGGAGTCGCCTGCCCGAAGGGCTGCGGACCCGTGTACCGGACGGCTGGGAGGCGGTGCTTCTGATGCCGGTCATCATCCTGGTGGGCTGGGCCTGCGTCTCCGCCAGTCCTTATGTGGAGATCCTGTTCTTCGACGGCAGTTTGCGCCAGTGGCTGACCGACACCGGCATCAGCTATGACCAGCGCAACGCCTTGGTGGTGGGTATCGCCATGGGCTTCGCGGTGATTCCGACAATCTTTTCCATCGCCGAGGATGCCGTGTTCAACGTGCCCAAGCATCTGACCCAGGGATCGCTGGCGCTGGGGGCCACCCGCTGGCAGACCGTGGTTGGCGTGGTACTGCCCACCGCCAGCATCGGCATGTTTTCCGCGGTCATGATGGGCTTCGGTCGGGCGGTGGGGGAAACCATGATCGTGCTGATGGCGACCGGCAACAGCCCGATCATGAACTTCAACATCTTCGAGGGCATGCGCACCCTGTCGGCCAATATCGCCGTCGAGCTTACGGAGTCCGCCGTGGGGTCTAGCCACTTCCGGGTCCTGTTCCTGGCCGCCCTCGTCCTGCTGGCCATGACCTTCGTGGTGAACACCCTTGCCGAGATTATTCGCCAACGGCTGCGTAAGCGCTACGGCAACCTCTGATTCCGGGAGAGTACGATGAAAGTCTGGTGGAAAAGCGGTGCCCCCTGGGTCTGGTTGAATGCCGGCGCGGTGGCAGTCTCCATCATCATGGTGCTGGGCCTGATTGGCTTGATCGCCGTGCGTGGCCTGAGTCACTTCTATCCGAGCGAGATCGTCGAGTTTCAGGTGGGCGATCCTGATCTCGGTATCGGTCAGATGGTAATGGGGGAGCATGTACGCTCCGAGACCATCCCGGTAACCGTGGCGCGGGATGCTGGAATCTCCGTGCCGCCGGAATTGGGTGATGACGACCTGGTTACCCGACATCTGATCAAGCAGGGCAATCGCGATGTGACCGGCCAAGACTTCGCCTGGTATGCGGAGCTGCAGATGTCCGAGTGGCAGGCTCCCCCGGATGCCATGCGCCTGGAGCGGCGCGAATGGGGGGATTTCTTCGGCTATCCGCTGCGTGTGCTGGAAGAGGGTGAGGTGGTCGCCGAGGGCGAGGGGCTGTGGGACGCGCTGCAGGTGCGTGTCGAGCGAGCCAATACGCTGTTCCGCGAGCTGCGTCGGATCGAGCGTAACGAGGTCGGGGCGATCAGTGCGGAAATGGAGGAATTGCGCCTGCGTGAGCGAGCCCTGCAGCGTGATCCCGATATCGATCCGGGCGTGCGTGAGGTGGAGCTGGAAAATATCGCGGCGCGTCAGGAGAGCCTGCAGGAAGCGTTCCGGACGCTGCGTGGAGAGATCGATGTGCTGCGTAGCGAGCTGCGTCGAGACACCCTGGTGGCGACGGTCACCGGGGGGCAGGAGGTGCAGATTCGCATCGGGGATATCGTGCGTGCCGTACAGCCCAATAGTCTATCGCTGAGCGAAAAAACGGTTGAATATGTACAGCAGTTCTGGGCTTTCGTCAGCGGCGAGCCCCGCGAGGCCAACACCGCTGGCGGGATCTTCCCGGCGATCTTCGGCACCGTGACCATGGTGCTGCTGATGTCGATGATCGTCAGTCCCTTCGGCGTGCTGGCCGCCATCTATCTGCGCGAATATGCCAGGCAGGGGCCCATGCTGCGCCTGATCCGCATCTCGGTTTACAACCTCGCCGGGGTGCCCTCCATTGTCTATGGCGTCTTCGGCTTGGGGTTCTTTATCTATACCCTGGGTGGCTCCATCGATGAACTCTTCTACTCGGACAGGTTGCCGTCGCCTACCTTCGGCTCCCCGGCACTGGTCTGGGCCTCGCTGACCCTGGCGCTACTGACCCTGCCGGTAGTGATCGTCTCGACCGAAGAGGGCTTGGCTAGGATCCCCACCAGTATCCGCCAAGGCTCCCTGGCGCTGGGGGCCACCAAGTCCGAGACACTGTGGAAAGTGGTGGTGCCGTTGGCAACGCCTGCCATGATGACCGGCATGATCCTGGCCATTGCGCGGGCCGCCGGCGAAGTCGCGCCGCTGATGCTGGTGGGGGTGGTCAAGCTGGCTCCTACGCTGCCAATCGATGGGACCTTTCCCTTCGTTCACCTGGATCGTCAGATCATGCACTTGGGCTTCCATATCTACGACGTCGGGTTCCAGAGCCCCAACGTCGAGGCTGCGCGCCCACTGGTCTATGCCACTGCGCTGGTGCTGGTGCTGTTGATCGTGGTCCTCAACCTGACTGCCATCAGCATTCGCAACCGCTTACGTGAGCGCTATCGTGCCGCCTCTGACTGACCCCCGGCCCTTGGCCATGCAGCAGCTGCGGATACCCACGGCTACCGGAATACGAGAGAGACAATGAATTCGATGACCACCGCCCCACGCCCTGTCGCCAGTCATGTTGGATCCGTTTCTGACATGAAGGATGTCACCTTCAAGGTACGAAACCTTGACCTTTACTACGGCAAGGACCAGGCGCTCAAGGGCATCAACCTGGATATCCCACGCAACCGGGTCACGGCCTTCATCGGTCCATCCGGCTGTGGCAAGTCGACGCTGCTGCGCTGCTTCAACCGCATGAACGACCTGGTTGATGCGTGTCGCGTCGAAGGAGAGATTTTACTCGACGGGGAGGATATCTATGCTCGAGGTGTCGATGTGGCAGAGCTGCGCCGCAAGGTTGGCATGGTTTTTCAGAAACCCAACCCGTTTCCCAAGTCGATTTATGAGAACGTTGCCTACGGCTTGCGACTGCAGGGGGTCAGCAGCAGGGCGGTGCTCGACGAAGTGGTGGAGCGCTCGCTGCGTGGAGCCGCGCTGTGGGACGAAGTGAAGGATCGACTCAACGATAACGCCTTCGGGTTGTCTGGGGGGCAACAGCAGCGCCTGGTGATAGCACGTGCCATTGCCATCGAACCCGAGGTGATTCTGCTCGATGAGCCTGCCTCTGCCCTCGACCCCATCTCCACGCTCAAGATCGAGGAGCTGATCAATGAGCTCAAGGAGCAGTACACCATCGTCATTGTGACGCATAACATGCAGCAGGCAGCTCGGGTCTCCGATTACACGGCTTTCATGTATCTTGGCGAGCTGGTCGAATTCGATGAAACCAACAAGCTGTTCACCGAGCCGGAGAAGAAGCAGACCGAGGATTACATTACCGGTCGATATGGTTGAGCCAGACCCTGCTCAAGGAAGCGTGGCTGTTGGTCCCGCAGGGGTTGGAGTAGAATAAATGATTCTTCTTAGCAACTTTGCAAAGGGAACCGCCTTGACCTTGCTGGAACCTGCCCGATTGCTCAAATGCCTGGGTGACGAAACCCGTCTGACGCTGACTCTGCTGATACTCAGAGAGCAGGAACTCTGCGTCTGCGAGATGACACATGCCCTGGAGGAGTCCCAGCCCAAGGTCTCGCGCCACTTGGCGCAGCTGCGCAGCTGTGGCCTGCTTAGCGATCGCCGTGAGGGACAGTGGGTTTACTACCGACTTTCGGACGAGCTGCCGGGCTGGGTGGCCGAGGTGCTGGCAGCGGCGGAGAAAGGGGAGGCGCCGCGCCTGGCCAGCCTCCAAGAGCGTCTAAGGGAGATGGGCAACCGACCCGAACGGCGCGCCGCTCTCTGCTAGGCGCAGCATGAGAAATCCGAACAGGCCTCATGCCTGGCGTGCCGGCGCGGGCTGCTCGGGCGAGCCGCTCACGCCACGCAGCGCCCACAGCCCGAGGATCGGTCCCGGCAACAGCCACCACAGCACCCAGAGTCCCTGTAGCGACCACAGCGTCGTGGTCAGCGAGATGGCGGGAATGGTGAGCGCGAAGCCGATGGCGTTCATCACCGCCAGCGTGGAGCCGACCCGCTCACGGGGCGCCGTTGCCGCTGCTAGGGCCGAGAACTGCGGCGAGTCGGCGATCACCGTGAGTCCCCAGAAGAACAGCAGTGCCAGCAGCATGCCCGGCGGTGCCCAGGCCAGCAGTGGATAGGCCAGGCATAGCATGCCGGAGGCCGTCAGCGCCCAGCGCGCCACCCACAGACTGCCCAAATGGCGGCTCACCGCACCGCCCCCCACGCAGCCTGCCAGCCCCAGCGCAATGATACCGAAGGAGAGCCAGGCCACCAGATCGGTGGAGGCCACGAGCCGTTCGACTTCGCGCATGACCAGAAAGGGTGTCAGCATCCAGAAGGCGTAGAGTTCCCAGCAGTGGCCGAAGTAGCCGCCGGCCACGGCGCGAAAGTGCTTCACCCTTAGCGCGGCAAGCCCCTCGGCAAGACGCGCCTTGCCCGCGGAAGGCGGCAGGTGCGGGCCGTCGCCCAGCCGCAGCACCATGGCACCCCCCAGCAGGGCCAGCAGCGAGGCGCCCATCAGCGGCCACTCCCACGGCATACCCAGGGTACTGCCACGCAGCAAATGGGGCAGGGCGGTCCCCAGGGTGAGCATACCCACCAGCCAGGAGAGCGCCGCTCCGGTGTGCTTGGGCGTCCAGCCGATCACCAGCTTCATGCCCAGCGGATAGATACCGGCCAGGCACAGCCCGGTGACGAAGCGCAGCAGCAGCGCCAGCGGAAACTGGGCTGCCACCAGCACGAAGGCGGCATTGACCAGCGCTCCCGCCAGGCAGGAGACGGCGAAGATACGGCTGGCGCGAAAGCGGTCGGCCAGGCCGGTGGTGGCGATGAACAGGGTGCCGCTGATGAAGCCCGCCTGCACGGCGAGTGTCAGCCGGCCGAGATCGACCTCAGAGAAGCCGAGATCCCGCGACAGCGAGAGACCCACGCCGTTGACGGAGAACCACAACGAGGTACCGCACAGCTGGGCAAGAACGATGACGCTAAGTGCATGGCGCTGCAATGAAGTGGCGTTCATCCTTGCATACTCACCGCGCCCGTTCGGTGTGGCAAGCCGTCATTCGTCTTGGGGATCACGTTCCGACAGCGGTGAACCTGTGTCGCGTGCGGTTGGCGATGCGCACCAGCGCCAGCATCAGCGGCACCTCGACGAGCACCCCCACCACCGTGGCCAGCGCCGCGCCGGACTGCAGGCCGAACAGGGCGATGGCGGCGGCCACGGCCAGCTCGAAGAAGTTGCTGGCGCCGATCATGGCACCGGGGGCGGCCACGTTATGGGGAACCTTCCAGGCCTTGGCCCAGCCGTAGGCGATGAAGAAGATCAGCACGGTCTGGATGATCAGCGGGATAGCGATCAGCACGATGTGCAGCGGGTTGTTGAGTATGACATCGCCTTGGAAAGCGAACAGCAGCACCAGGGTGATGATCAGTCCGATGGGGGTAATGGGGCCGATCCGTTTCATGAAGACGTTCTCGTACCACTCAAGCCCGTGGCGTGCGATGAGGATGCGGCGTACGAGATAGCCGGCGGTCAGCGGAATAACGATGTAGAGAAAGACCGAAAGGGCAACGGTATCCCACGGTACCTGGATGTTCGAGATTCCCAGCAGCAGCACCACGATGGGAGCGAAGGCGAACAGCATGATCAGGTCGTTGAGTGAGACCTGGACCAGGGTGTAAGCGGCGTCACCGCGGGTCAGGTAGCTCCAGACAAAGACCATGGCGGTGCAGGGGGCGGCGCCGAGCAGGATGGCCCCGGCCAGGTACTGCTGGGCCAGTGGCTCGGGAATCCAGGGGCGAAATACCACCATCAGGAAGAACCAGGCGATGGCGAACATGGTGAAGGGCTTGATCAGCCAATTCACCGTGGTCGTGATGATCAGTCCCTTGGGCTGCCGGCGAACGCCGAGCACCGCGGCGAAGTCGATCTGCGCCATCATCGGGAAGATCATCGCCCAGATCAGGATTGCCACCGGGATCGACACCTGGGCCACTTCGAAACGTGCCAGAGTCTCGGGTATGGCCGGGGCCAACTGGCCGAGCAGCACTCCGGCACCGATGGCCAGCGCCACCCACACGGAGAGGTAGCGTTCGAACCTGCCCATGCCTGCGGTAGAAGGAGGCGCCTGGGTATCCTGATGTGCCGACATGGCAAATGCTCGCAAGTAATAAGAAATGGGTAGCCAGCTACGGTGCCGACAAGGCTGACTTGGCAGTTCGAATTATTATATATGGATTGCCATATGTGCAAATGCAGCATGCCGGCCATGGCGTTCCCGACTTGTCAGCCTAGCCGGGTCGCGTCACTGTAGCCCTTTTACCATTTTGGAGAGCCTGCCTTGAGTGCCGATTCCCTTCGGCTGGATGGCATCGCCATCGGTGAGCTGGCCGCGATAAGCTTGGCCGTGCGACCGGGTGAAATCGTTTGCCTTTCCGGCGCCAGCGGTTCGGGCAAGAGCCGGCTGCTGCGCGCCGTGGCCGATCTCGAGCCCCACGCTGGCGAGGTGTGGCTGGGCGAACAGGCCCAGTCGCAGACCCCAGGCCACGCCTGGCGCCGCCAGGTGATGCTGGTGCCGGCCGAGAGCCACTGGTGGGCAGAGACGGTGGGCGAGCATTTCATCGATCCCCCCGTGACGGCAGAGCTGGCGGCACTGGGCTTCGGCCCGGACACTCTGGAATGGCAGGTGGGCCGCCTCTCCACCGGTGAGAAACAGCGCCTGGGACTGCTGCGTGCGGTCAGCCGGGAGCCAAGGGCGCTGCTGCTCGACGAGCCCACCGCCAACCTGGATGACGCCAGCCGCGAGCGGGTGGAAGCCTGGTTGGTCGAGCGCATACGCGTGCGGCAGTGGCCGACGCTCTGGGTCGCCCATGACCACGATCAGATCGCCCGGGTGGCCAGCCGCCACTGGCGCATCGTGGGCGCTCGCCTCGAGGAGGAGCCCGTGTCATGCAGGTGATCGATCTCTCCTGGTGGCAGCTGGCGCTGGCGGCCGTGATGGTCGTGGTGCTTGCCGGCTGCACCGCCGCGCTGCGGCTGGGCATGAGTCGCAGCTTGCTGATTGCGGCCCTGCGCACCGTCGTGCAGCTGGCGCTGGTGGGCCTGGTTCTGGATGCGCTGTTCGCCGCCGAGCGGCTGGTGTGGGTGGCGCTGATGGCGATGGCGATGCTGCTGATCGCCGGGCGCGAGGTGATGGCGCGCCAGAAGCGCCGGCTGCTGGGCGGCTGGGCCTTCGGCATCGGCACGCTGTCGATGTTTCTCTCTTCCTTCACCGTCACCGTGCTGACGCTGACCGTGATCATCGGTCCCGAGCCCTGGTACCTGCCTCAGTACGCCATCCCGCTGCTGGGCATGCTGCTGGGCAATACCATGACCGGCGTGGCCTTGGCGCTGGACCGGCTCACCGACACTGCCTGGCGTCAGCGGCAGGTGATCGAGAACCGGCTGATGCTGGGAGAGCCCTGGCAGGTCGCGATCGGCGATATTCGCCGCGAGGCGATGCGCAGTGGGCTGATGCCGATGATCAACGCCATGGCCGCCGCCGGGGTGGTCAGCCTGCCGGGCATGATGACCGGGCAGATACTGGCCGGCACCGCGCCGGGGCTGGCGGTGAAGTATCAGATCTTGATCATGTTCGCGATCACCCTGGGCACCGGATTCGGCACCCTGGCCGCGGTGGCGGCGGGCAGCCGGCGACTGTTCGACGCCCGCGAGCGGCTGCGTCTCGATCGCCTGGGATCACCGCGCAGCTGACAGCGAGGCTGGCCAGCGGCAAGCCTCTATCAGGTCGCGCTGGCTCGGGGTTCAGGGGGTGTCAGCCAGAAAGTCGACGACCAGGGCGGTCAGGCGCTCGGGACACTCACGGTGCGGAACGTGGCCACAGGGGAGAATGGCGGGGGCCTGGGGGCCCGGTGTAAGGCGGCTGATGCGCCATGGCTGTTCGAGGGAGCCATATTCGTCATGCTCACCGTGGATCGCCAGGGTAGGGCAGGCGACCCGCGCCAGGGCGGCATCCAGCGTCCAGTCGCGAAAGGCCTCGGAGTGCCAGTTGTCGACCCAGCTGCGCAGCGCCCACTCGGCCTTGTCGCCGTGGTACTTGGCCAGGCGCGACAGGCCGCCCGGTTCGACCAGGGCCTGCTCCGCCTCGCGTATCCCGGTCAGGGTGCGCGGCTCGACGAAGGCCTGGGCCGAGACCGTGATCAGCGCCTGGCAGGCGCCCGGGTAAGCGCCCGCCACCTCCACGGCCATGCCGCCGCCCACGCTGTGACCCAGCGCCACGAAGCCCTTCAGGCCCAACTGCTCGAGAAGCGTGGCGAACGCGCCGCGAGGCTCGTCGGCGATGAAACTGCCGGGCTGGGTACCGGGAAAGGGGGCCGAGCGGCCATAGCCGAGGCGGTCGTAGGCGATTACCTCGCGGCCCGTCGCCGCGGCGAGACGTTCAGGGAAGTCCCGCCACAGTGACACGCAGCCCAGTGAGTCGTGCAGCAGCACGATCGGCTGACCGCGCGTGCTCTCGCCAACGGGCCGCCAGCGGGCGGCGAAGATGCCGCCCGCCGGCGAGTCGAGGGTGAAAGCCTCCATCAATCGATGAGCTCGACCGCTACCGCGGTGGCCTCGCCGCCGCCGATGCACAGGCTGGCGATGCCACGCTTGCCGCCCTTGGTGCGCAGGGCGTGGATCAGGGTGGCGATGATGCGCGAACCGGTAGAGCCGATGGGGTGGCCCTGGGCGCAGGCGCCGCCAAAGACGTTGACCTTGTCATGCGGGATGTCGAGTCCGTCCATGGCCAGCAGCGTGACCACGGCGAAGGCCTCGTTGATCTCGAACAGGTCGACGTCGGCCACGCCCCAGCCCAGCTTCTTCATCAACTTGTCGATGGCGCCCACCGGGGCGATGGTGAACTCGCTGGGGTGCTGAGAGTGGGTACTGTGGCCCAGCATGCGCGCCAGCGGCTTGCTGCCGAGCCGGTCCGCCGCGGCCTGGCTGGCGAGTATCAGCGCCGAGGCGCCGTCGGAGATCGAGCTCGAGTTGGCCGCGGTGATGGTTCCGTCCTTGGCGAAGGCGGGGCGCAGCTCACGGATCTTGTCGAGCTTGGCCTGGAACGGCTGCTCGTCGTGCTCGACCACGCTTTCACCCTTGCGGCTGGTCACGGTGACCGGCGCCATTTCGGCCGCGAGGTGGCCGGCGTTGGTGGCCGCCATGGCGCGCTCCAGCGAGGCAATGGCGAAGTCGTCCAGGCGCTCGCGGGAGTAGCTGCGCTGACTGGCGATGTCCTGGGCGAATACCCCCATCAGCTTGCCGGTCTCGGCGTCCTCCAGGCCGTCGAGGAACATGTGGTCCTTGAGTTCGCCGTGGCCCAGGCGGTAGCCGGTACGCGCCTTGGTCAGCACGTGGGGGGCGTTGGACATCGACTCCATGCCGCCGGCCAGGACCACCTCGCCGCTGCCGGCGCGGATCAGGTCGTGGGCGAGCATGGCGGCCTTCATGCCCGAGCCGCACAGCTTGTTGATGGTGGTGGCGCCGATGCCGTCGGGAATGCCGGCCTGGCGCATCGCCTGGCGGGCCGGACCCTGCTTGACCCCGCCCGGCAGCACGCAGCCCATGATGCCCTCGTCGATGGCGCTGGAGTCGATGCCGGCACGCTCGATGGCGGCGCGGATCGCCGTGGCGGCGAGCTCGGGTGCCGTTAGGCTCGACAGGCTGCCCAGCATGCCGCCCATGGGCGTACGCGTGGCGGAAAGGAAGACGATATCGTTGGGGCTGGTCATGGTGGCGCTCTCCTGGGTTCAGCCGATTATCTTTGTCATGAGCCGGCCTGGCAGTGGCCTGCGACCGTCTCGTCCGGGCATTCTGCGGCAGGGCGCGTTGACCTCTCTGCGCCGCTGTGTTTTTCTCAAGATCAACCAAGCAAGCGCTAGTGTAAACCCGATGAATGTCGTTAACGAGTCCCCCCGCCGCAAGGAATTGACCCGTCTGGCCGCGCATTTGTTCGTCCAGGAGGGCTTCGACCGTACCACGGTGCGCATGCTGGCTCAGGAGATGGGCATCAAGTCCGGCAGCCTGTTCCACCACTTTCGCGACAAGCAGGAGATTCTCGCCGCCGTCATCGAGGAGGGCACCCAGAACGCCCTGACGCTGGCTCGCCAGGCCCTGGAGGAATGCGACGATTCCGCCGAGGCGCGCTTGCACGCCATGGCCCGGGCGCATCTCCAGACCCTGCTGACCGATCGCAATGCCCACGTGGTGGCCCTCTACGAGTGGCGGCGACTCGACGCGGCGGCGCGGGACCATCTCAGCCATCTGCGTGACGCCTACGAGGAGCTGTGGGAGCAGGTCATCGACGAGGCCCTGGCCGCCGGCCTGATCCACGGCGACCGATTCCTCGTGTCGCGCTTCGTGATGGGCGCGCTCAACTGGACCGTGCGCTGGTACGACCCCGAAGGCCCCCGCAAGCCCGAGGATCTGGCCCACGAGCTGGTGGCCATGATTACCCCTTCCGCCCGTCCCTGATTCGAGCCCCCGACCAAGGTCTAGCCCACGTCGCCAGCCCCGGGGGTTGCCCCGCACGGGCTTTGCTTCTAGCTTGTACCTAGCGCTTGATAGGTTGACGCTTACGTCAACGGTATCTAATTAGAAATGATCCAAGCGGAATGGAACGGCGACCCGACCTCGGCGATGTCGAGGCGGCGCTTCAACAACAAGCACAATCAGGCACAAGAGGGCAGTCAATGAGCACGCAATCGCTTCCCGGGTATTCCGCCTTCATGGAGCGCTTCTCCATCGATGAGGTCATCGCCCGGCTCGACGATCACGCCGACGGCAAGTTCAATGCCTACGAATCCTGCTGCGGACGCCACCTGCGCGCCGGGCGTGGCGAAGTTCCGGCACTGATCCACGAGGATGCCCAGGGCCACGTCAGCCGCCTTACCTACGCCGAGCTGGAGACCGAGAGCGCGAAGCTGGCCGGCTGGTTCGCCGAGCGCGGCCTGGGCGTGGGTGACCGCATCGCCTGCATGCTGCCGCGCTCGCCCCAGCTGCTGGTGGCGGTGCTGGCCACCTGGCGCATCGGCGCGGTCTACCAGCCGCTGTTCACCGCCTTCGGTCCCGACGCCGTCGACTATCGGCTAGGCCGTGCCGACACCAAGCTGGTAATCACCGATCACGACAACCGCTTCAAGTTCGACGGTCTCTCCCAGTGCCCGCCGGTGCTGGCCGTGGGTGGCCCCAGCGAAGGGCACGGCGATGACCTCGACTGGAGTGAGGCGCTGTCCCACTCGCCGATCGAGGCCAATCCGCCGCGGCTCTCCCCGGAGTTACCGTTCCTGCAGATGTTCACCTCGGGTACCGTGGGCAAGCCCAAGGGGGTGGCGGTACCGCTTGCCGGTATGCCGGCCTTTGCCATTTACATGGAGCTCGCCATCGACCTGCGCGAGAGCGACCGCTTCTGGAACATGGCCGACCCGGGCTGGGCCTACGGCCTCTATTACGCCATTGCCGGCCCGCTGTTGCTGGGCGTGACCACCCACTTCTGCGAGGCGGGCTTCAGCGCGGAAGGGGCGCTGGCCTTCATGCAGCGCCATCGCATCACCAACTTCGCCGCCGCGCCTACCGCCTATCGCCTGATGAAGGCTTCGGGGCTGTTCGACGACGCGCATGAAAAGCTCGATCTGCGCGTGGCAAGTTCCGCCGGCGAGCCGCTCAATACCGAAGTGGTGACCTGGGTCGAACGCTCGCTCGGCTGCCCGGTGATGGACCATTACGGCCAGACGGAAACCGGCATGACCTGCTGTAACCACCACGCGCTGGAGCATCCCAAGCACGTCGGAGCCATGGGCATGCCCATGCCCGGCTATCGCCTGGCCATCCTCGACGCCGAGTACAACGAGCTGCCGCCGGGGGAGCCGGGCGTGCTGGCGGTGGACATCGAGCGCTCGCCGGCGCACTTCTTCCAGGGCTACACCTGGCAGGAGAAACACCCCTTCGCCAAGGGCTACTACCTCACCGGCGACGTGGTGATCCGCAACGAGGACGGTACCTTCCAGTTCGCCGGCCGCGACGACGACATCATTACCACCGCCGGCTACCGGGTGGGGCCCACCGACGTGGAGAACACCGTGCTGACGCATCCGGCGGTGGCGGAATCTGCCGCGGTGGGCCAGCCTGACGAGATCCGCGGCGAGATCATCAAGTCCTATGTGGTGCTGCGCGAGGGCTTCGAGGCGAGCGACGCGCTGGCCGACGAGATTCGTCAGCAGGTTCGCGAGCGTCTCTCCACCCACGCCTTCCCCCGGGTAATCGAGTTCGTCGACACCCTGCCCAAGACGCCCAGCGGCAAGATCCAGCGCTTCAAGCTGCGCGCCGATGCCGCCGAGAAGGCCGAAACCGGCGCTGCGCAATGACGCCCTCTGAAGCGAGAGGCACCGGGAGCTCAGCCGTCAACTTTAGGAATTCGATATGCAAGTGAAGGATCGTAGCTTTTTGATTACCGGTGCCGCCTCCGGGCTGGGGGCGGCTACCGCCGAGCGCATCGTTGCCGGCGGGGGCCGGGTGGTGCTGTGTGACCTGAGCGAGGCCGTCGAGGCACACGCCGAGCAGTTGGGGAACGCTGCCCGTGCGCTGCGTGGCGACGTGACCTCGGCAGCTGACATGCAGGCCGCCGTGGATGCCGCCGTGGCCCTGGGTGGCAACAGCGGCCTGGCTGGCGTGGTCCACTGTGCCGGCGTGGTCAGCGTAGCCAAGCTCGTCGACCGTGAGGGCAATCCCGCTGACCTCGAAGCCTATGCGCGTACCGTGCAGATCAACCTGGTCGGCACCTTCAACGTCATGCGCCTGGCCGCTGCCGCGATGGCGAAGAACGCACCGGGCGAGGACGGTGAACGCGGCGTTATCATCAACACGGCTTCCATCGCCGCCTTCGACGGCCAGGTCGGGCAGTGCGCCTACAGCGCTTCCAAGGCCGGGGTGGTGGGAATGAGCCTGCCTGCGGCACGTGAGCTGTCGCGGCACGGCATTCGCGTAATGGCGATCGCACCCGGGGTGTTCCAGACGCCGATGATGAGCGAGATCCCCGACGAGGCTGCCAAGGCGCTGGCGGCATCGGTGCCGTTTCCCAAACGGTTAGGCCATGCCGATGAGTTCGCGCGGCTTGCCGAGCAGATCATCACCAATCCCATGCTCAATGGCGAGGTGATCCGCCTCGACGGCGGCATCCGAATGCAGTGAGCGTTGGTCGTGGCACTTGGCAGGCATTGGCTGGCGCGCTAGCGTAAGGCGCACAACAAGATTGCATGACAAGTACCAGGGAGAGCCTGCCATGACCCGCCAGCAAATCGGCTCCGCGCTCAGGCTGGATAGCCAGCTTTGCTTCACGCTGTATTCCACCTCGCTGTTGATGACCAAGTTCTACAAGCCCCTGCTCAAGGGGCTTGGCCTCACCTACCCGCAGTATCTCGTCCTGCTCACCCTGTGGCAGGAGGATGGCCTGAGTGCCGGAGCCATCAGCCGTCAACTGATGACCGATACCGGGTCGTTGACTCCCGTTTTCAAGCGCCTTGAAGCTGACGGCCTGCTCAAGCGAGTGCGCAGTCGCCAGGATGAGCGGGTTGTCGAGCTGTTCCTCACCGAGCGGGGTCGGGCGCTTCAGCTACAGGCCCGGGAGATCCCCGACTGCGTCACCATGGCCAGCGGCCAGCCCCTGGAGGAGCTCGACGAGCTCAAGGCGCGGCTGGAGACGCTGCGGAGCAGGCTCCAAGAGGCCATGCCTTAGGCTCGCTTTGCTTCCTTCCACTGCGTGAAGGGTGTTCTGGATAAAAGAATTAAAACGAGCGCTTGACTCAAAGGCGCGTGCGAGCTAGTTTCAAACGCATGTTTGAAAGCGGCTGCCGCTGCTTTCCTGAACACCGACTTCAGGCGACCTTTGTGGCGACCTTTTGTGGAGAGTAGAGATGCCCGATTATCAGGCCCCCCTGCGCGACCTTCGCTTCGTGATGGACGAAATGCTGGACTATCCCGCTCATTATGCCCGGCTGCCGGGCGGTGAGGAGGCAACGCCAGATGTGGTCGCGGCCATCCTGGAGGAGGGCGCCCGCTTTGCGCGCGAGGTTCTGTTGCCGCTGAACCAGAGCGGCGACCGGGAGGGCTGCCTGCTGGAGGGTGGCGAGGTCAAGGCGCCCAAGGGCTTCAAGGCTGCCTACCAGCAGTATGTCGAGGGCGGCTGGCCGAGCCTGGCTGCCGACCCCGCCCATGGCGGTCAGGGCCTGCCGCACTCCCTGGCCATGGTGCTCAATGAGATGGTCTGCTCCACCAACCTGGCCTGGGGCATGTATCCGGGCCTTTCCCATGGTGCCGCCGATGCCCTGCGACACCACGGCACCGAGGAGCAGCAGGCCACCTACCTGACCAAGTTGGTGGAAGGCGTATGGACCGGCACCATGTGCCTGACCGAGCCGCACTGTGGCACCGATCTGGGGCTGATCAAGACCCGCGCCGTGCCCGCTGATGACGGCGGCTACGACATTAGCGGTACCAAGATCTTCATCTCTGCCGGCGAGCACGACCTGGCCGAGAACATCGTGCATCTGGTACTGGCCAAGCTGCCGGATGCGCCGGAAGGCTCCAAGGGCATCTCGCTGTTCGTGGTGCCCAAGTTCCTGCCTGACGCCGAGGGCAACCCGGGTGAGCGCAACGGGGTGAGCTGCGGCTCGCTCGAACACAAGATGGGTATTCACGGCAACGCTACCTGCGTGATGAACTTCGATTCCGCTCGTGGCTACCTGGTCGGCCCGCCCAACAAGGGGCTGGCCTGCATGTTCACCATGATGAACGCTGCGCGCCTGGGTGTAGGCATCCAGGGGTTGGGCCTGACCGAGGCGAGTTTCCAGAACGCCCTGGCCTATGCCCGTGATCGCCTTCAGATGCGCGCACTCTCCGGACCCAAGGCCCCCGAGAAACCCGCCGACCCGATCATCGTGCACCCTGACGTTCGCCGTATGCTGCTGACCCAGAAGGCCTTCGCCGAGGGCGGTAGGATGCTGGTGCTGTATACCGCGCAGATGCTCGATGTCGTCGAGCACGGTCAGGACGCTGCCGAGCGCGAGCGCGCCGAGACCCTGTTGGGCCTGCTGACGCCCATCGTCAAGGCCTTCCTGACCGAGGCCGGCTTCGAAGCCACCAACGAGGGCGTGCAGGTCTTCGGTGGCCATGGCTTCATCCAGGAGTGGGGCATGGAGCAGCTGGTGCGCGACTCGCGCATCACCCGGCTTTATGAAGGCACCACGGGTATCCAGGCCCTCGACCTGCTGGGTCGCAAGGTGCTGATGAGCCAGGGCGAGAGCCTCAAGGTCTTCACCAAGGAGATCCACAAGTTCTGCCAGGCCGAAGAGGGTAACGCCGCGCTTGCCGAGTTCGTCGCACCGCTGGCCAAGCTCAACGCCGAGTGGGGCGAGCTGACCATGGGCATCGGCATGAAGGCCATGAATGATCGCGAGGAAGTGGGGGCGGCCAGCGTCGACTACCTGATGTACTCCGGCTACGTG
This sequence comes from Billgrantia kenyensis, assembly GCF_013697085.1. GTDB lineage: Bacteria > Pseudomonadota > Gammaproteobacteria > Pseudomonadales > Halomonadaceae > Halomonas > Halomonas kenyensis. The sequence goes on along the minus strand of NZ_JACEFT010000005.1, from coordinate 150,109 downwards.
ACCCTGGCCTACCTCTTTGCCCGGGCGGCGAAGCAGGCGAATGCCGCGCTTGCCGAGGGCGATGACGACGCCGCCTTCTATCAGGCCAAGATCACTACCGCGCGCTTCTACTTCCAGCGCCTGCTGCCACGCACCCTGGCTCATGCTCGCATGATCCAGGCCGGTGCCGAGCCGCTGATGGCGCTCTCACCGGAAGCATTCGGACTCGGTTTCGAGATCTGACATCACCAAGCATCTCTCTCGGTCAGTGCGACTGATCGGTGGTTTGCGGCGGGCCTTGCCCGCCGCTTTTTTTCGTCGACTGGCAACCTCATGCCGTAGGGCGAACAACGCTCAATCACACAGCGTGGACAGCGGAATCTCGCGCGCCACTTCGAGTCCCGAGGGCAGCGCCGCGGTGGGGTCGTGCAGCCACGCCGCCAAGTCCTGTTCGGTCCGGTCACGCTGGCTGTAGCGAGTCAGCATGTGATAGCCGCCGGGATAGAACGCCAGGCGGATCGCATCATCCTGCGGCAGGCGTTCGAGCAGCGCACAGTAGGCTTCCATGGGAATGACCTGGTCCTCGTCGCCGTACATGATCAGCGCGGGCGAGGGGAGGTCGGCGACCGCGTCCAGGGCCAGCCCCATGGTACGGGTCAGGCCGTCGAGGGTATCGATGCGCGCGCTGCGCAGGATCAGCGGGTCCTCGGCGAGCTGACGCTTGATCTCGTCGTCGTCGGTGGGCTCGATGCCCAGGCGGCGGGTAGTGCGTATCGAGAAGCTGGCCTGGGGTATCAGGCGTACGCCGAGCCAGAGACCGGCGCGCTGATACCAGGGCATGGCCTGCTGGCCCCAGACGGCGGGGGCGATCAACACGCTGCCGTCCACCGGCACCGGTTTCTCGGCGGTCAGGGCAAGCAGCGATACCGCGCCGCCCATGCTCTTGCCGATCAGGTAGAGCGGCGAGTCGGGGTGGCGCTCCCTGAGCAGTTCCGCGATCAGGATCACGTCGTCGCGCAGGCGCTCGTGACCCGCCCACACGCGGCGCTGGTCGGTGGTGCCGAAACCACGCTGGTCGTGGGCGTAGACCTCGATGCCGTGCGGGGTGAGGGCCCGTGCCATGACTTCGAAGCTGCCGGCGTGATCGTTGAAGCCGTGCACGGCGAGTACTACCGCGCCGGGCTCGCCTTTGGCAGGCCAGTGGCGCAGCGGAAGTCGATAGCCGTCGTCGGCAAGGACCTGATAGGCGGCCAGTTGCGGCACGCTGTCGGCCGGCCCCGGCGTTTGCACCATGGGCGCGGTGCAGCCGGCCAGCGGCAGGGATAGGCCGATCAGCAATCCGAGACAGCAGCCGAGTCGCTTCATGTCAGCGTAGGATAGCCGAGTGCCTGGCGAATCCTGTCGGCGTGCTGCGCCACCCAGGTGCGCTCGATGGGTCCCCAGTCGACGATTTCATAGTTGCCACTGTTGTGGCGCTCGCCCGGCGCCGGCCGGAATTCGCAGCGAATGTCCAACTCCTCGAGCGCCTTCAGGGTGTCCTGGGCGGTACGTCGAGGCATGCCGGTGGCGTCGACGATAGCCGGCACGCTGGCGATGCCTTGCTCGATCAGGTGGGCGAGATAGAGGCGACGGTAGAAGCTGGACTGGGTCTTGCTGAGGGTCATGGTGGTCCCGGGGAAGAGTCGTGTCGATGCATGCAGTGCTCAAGCATAGCGTTGTTGCCGGGCTTCCCACCAGTGCAGGGAAACGCCCAGGATGTCGTGTGTGCCATCATCTCCTACAGTGAAGGTCAGAGAGAGGGACCCACCGGCCCGGCATGGGCCGATACATCACACAGGGAGGAGAGCGATGACCGTCAAACAGGTGAATGAGGCGGAGCTATTGGCTCAGGTAGGGCGCTGCATGTTCGGCGAGCGGCTGTTGATCGAGCACGAGGGCAGGCGTTTCTCGGCCCGTGTCCAGCACGTCGGGGCGACCGGGGTGAAGGTGGTCCCGGAAACCGATCTGCTGGAGCACGAAGGAGCGCCCGGGGACATCAACGGGGTCACCGTCTCCTATAACGAGATCAAGGAGGTCGAAGTTGACGGCATTACCTACCGGCTGGAGGAGGGGTGAGGGAGCATCTTGATTGAGGCCAAGGTAGCCCTGGGGCTACTCCTCACCGCGTTCGGCATGCGAGGCGAGCCGCTCCAGGGCGCGCCTGAGTCGCGGATCCTCGACGTCGGCGGCGCAGGCGGAAATTTCGTCGGCGGCCGGGGCCGGCAGGGTGCGTACCTGCCGCGGCGGTACCTTGAGCGGGCGCACCGGGCGCACCTTGAGGGTGAAACCGCTCACTGCGGCGAATTCCGGTAGCTGGTGCAGCAGCTCGAGAAGCCGAGGCTGCTCGTAGCGCAGCCAGGTCAGCCATACGGCGCGGTCGGTGAGCAGCGTCAGCTTGCCGTCGCGGTAGCCGCCCACGAACAGGTGCTCGCGCACCTCTTCCGGCAGGTGATCGCGCAGATACTGTTGCGCCTTGGCAATCAGCCTCGCCGTGCGCATCAGTGGCGCGAGCTCGCCATTCCCCCCCAACAGGCGAGACATGGGCTGTGCTCGTGAGCGCTTAACCTTTATACTCATGGGCTTGTTTCTCGGCCAATCCAACTCGCCAAGCCTAGCATGCCCGGAGATCAGCGACAGCATGACCGCCGCCCAGCCACAGGATCGTAGCGCCGCCGGCCCCTCGACTGCGGCGATGCGCAGTCGCCAACGGTCGCGCTGGTGGCTCGCCGGGCTGCTGGTAAGCTGTCTGTTGCCGGCAGGCCTGACCCAGGCCGAAACCCTGCGCCTGGCAGAGCGCGTCGTTCAGACCTGCATTCTTGCTCCGACCTTGATGCGCGCCCGCTGCCGCTATGTGGCGAGACGGCGTGCCTTGCCCCACTGGCCGCGGCGGCGTCCGCTGGCCTCGGCAAGACGCAGCGAGCCGCCGCGCAGGCCGCCGCAGCGCTACCGCTGGGCTGCCGCCCATGACGTCCTGACCCGCCGAGGTCCACCGCTGGTGTCACGCTTCAATTGAAATGAAAACTGTCGGCCACGACTGGGATCCGCCCAGTGCAGTGCCGGCTGAATGTGACACCAAGAATGGACGTTCCATGATCAATACATTGTTACGTAAGGTCGTCGGCTCCAAGAACGACCGCGAAGTCAAGCGCATGCAGCGCCAGGTCTTGCAGATCAACGCCCTGGAGCCGCAGTTCGAAGCGCTCGACGATGCCGCGCTTCAGTCCCGCACGGTGGAGCTCCGCGAGCGCCTCTCAGCTGGCGAGAGCCTGGACACCCTGCTCCCCGAGGCCTTCGCCACGGTGCGCGAGGCCAGCAAGCGGGTGATGGGCATGCGCCATTTCGACGTGCAGATGGTCGGCGGCATGACCCTGCATCGCGGGCGCATCGCCGAAATGAAGACCGGGGAGGGCAAGACGCTGGTGGCCACGCTGGCGGTCTACCTCAATGCGCTGCCCGGCGATGGCGTGCACGTGGTGACCGTGAACGACTACCTGGCCCGGCGCGACGCCGAGTGGATGCGCCCGCTCTATGAATTCCTGGGGCTGACGGTGGGCACCATCTATGCCGGCCAGACCTCAGAAGAGAAGCGTGCTGCCTACGCCTGCGACATCACCTACGGTACCAACAACGAGTACGGCTTCGACTACCTGCGCGACAACATGGCCTTTTCGCTGGAGGACAAGGTCCAGCGTGGCCTGAGCTACGCCATCATCGATGAAGTGGACTCGATCCTCATCGACGAGGCGCGTACGCCGCTGATCATTTCCGGCGCAGTCGATGAGAACACCGAGCTCTACAAGGTGGTCGACCGGCTGGCAGCCCAGCTCGAGAAAGGCGAAGTCTCCGAGGATGCCGACATTCCTGTCACCGGCGACTTCACCCTCGAAGAGAAGCAGAAGCAGGTCGAGATCACCGAGGCCGGCCATAACAAGGTCGAGGACTTGATGCGCGCCGAAGGTCTGCTGGGTGAAGAGGATTCGCTCTACGCCGCGCAGAACCTCAACCTGCTGCATCACATGCACTCGGCGTTGCGCGCACGCCACCTCTACCATCGCGACGTCGACTACATCGTCTCCGACAACCAGGTGGTGATCGTCGACGAGCATACCGGCCGCACCATGCCGGGGCGTCGCTGGTCCGAGGGCCTGCACCAGGCGGTGGAGGCCAAGGAAGGGGTGCCGGTACAGCGCGAGAGTCAGACCCTGGCCTCGACCACCTTCCAGAACTACTTCCGCCTCTACGACAAGCTGGCCGGCATGACCGGCACCGCCGACACCGAGGCCTTCGAATTCCGCCAGATCTACGGCCTGGACGTGATCGTCATTCCCACCAATCGGCCCCTGGTGCGTCGCGACCTCAATGACCTCGTCTACCTCACCGCAGAGGAGAAGTTCGAGGCCATCATCAACGACGTCAAGGCCGAGACCGAGGCCGGTCGCCCGGTACTGGTGGGTACCGCTTCCATCGAGACCTCCGAGTACCTGGCGGGGCTGATGAAGCAGGCGGGGATCGATTTCAACGTGCTCAACGCCAAGCAGCACCAGAGCGAGGCCGAGATCATCGCCCAGGCCGGCAGGCCGGGCGCCGTTACCATCGCCACCAACATGGCCGGCCGCGGTACCGACATCGTGCTGGGCGGCAACTGGGAGGCGGAAGCCGCCAAGCTCGAGAATCCCACCCAGGAGCAGCTCGACCAGCTGCGTGAGGAGTGGCGGATGCGCCACGAGGCGGTGCTGGAAGCCGGCGGCCTGCACGTGGTCGGCTCCGAGCGTCACGAGTCGCGGCGCATCGATAATCAGCTGCGTGGTCGTGCCGGTCGCCAGGGCGACCCGGGTTCCACGCGCTTCTTCCTCTCCATGGAAGATAGCCTGATGCGCCTGTTCGGCTCCGATCGGGTGCAGCGCATGATGAAGGCGCTGGGCCTGGAGCGCGGCGAGGCCATCGAACACAAGATGGTCACCAACGCCGTTGAGCGGGCGCAGAAGAAGGTCGAGAGTCGCAACTTCGATATCCGCAAGCAGCTGCTCGAATACGACGACGTGGCCAACGACCAGCGCCGTGTGATCTACGAGCAGCGCAATGAGATTCTCGCTGCCGAGGACGTCTCCGAGAACGTGCTGGGCATTCGCAACGAGGTGCTCGACCTTGCCGTGAGCGAGTTCGTGCCACCCCAGAGCCTTCCTGAGCAGTGGGACCTTCCCGGCCTGCAGGAGCATCTCAAGACCGAGTTCAATCTCGACGCCCCGGTGGTGGAGTGGTCCGAGCAGGACGAGCGTTTCCACGAGGAACAGCTGCGCGAGCGGCTCCACGAAATGCACCGCAAGGCCTATCAGGACAAGATCGACACTGCCGGTGTCGAGCTGATGCGCCGCTTTGAAAAGCAGATCATGCTCCAGGTGCTCGACACGCGCTGGAAGGAGCACCTGCAATCGATGGACCACCTGCGTCGCGGCATTCACCTGCGCGGCTATGCGCAGAAGAACCCCAAGCAGGAGTACAAGCGCGAGTCCTTCGAGCTGTTTCAGTCGCTGCTGACCAACATCAAGTCCGATATCACTCGCATCACCAGCCATGTACAGGTGCGTCGCCCGGAAGAGGTGGACGAGCTCGAGCGCCAGCGCCGCGAGGCCCTGGAGCGGGAGAAGGCCGCCGCCGACAGCCGCCGCGAGGACGTAGCGGTCGACGACGAGACCCAGCCGGCAGCGGCGCCGGGTAGTGACGGCCGACCCGTGCGTCGTGAGGGGCCCAAGGTGGGGCGCAACGATCCCTGCCCCTGCGGTTCTGGCAAGAAGTACAAGCAGTGCTGCGGCCAGTTGAGCTGAATCGATGCCTGAGCTTCATGCGCCTGCGGTACATCCCGGGCGCTTGGTCACTCGGCAGGTTGACGACCCAATTAACTGAGGAGTAAGCGTTCCATGGCAGTGGGTGAGACACGTTTTCCGGTCATGCCGGTCATCGAAGGGGTGCGCCTGGGAACTGCCATGGCAGGCATCAAGAAGTCCGGGCGCCGTGACCTGGTGGTGATCCAGGTTCCCGAGGGGGCGCGGGTGGCGGGAAGCTTCACGCTCAACGCCTTCTGCGCGGCTCCTGTCAGCGTGGCCAAGGCATCGCTTGCCGCTTGCCAGGCGCGCGGCGAGGGGCCTCGCCTGCTGGTGATCAATACCGGCAACGCCAATGCCGGTACCGGCGAGATCGGTCTACGGGATGCGCATGCCACCTGTGCCGAGCTGGCCAGGCTTGCCGGTGTGCCGGCTGACAGTGTGCTGCCGTTTTCCACCGGGGTAATCGGTGAGCCGCTGCCCATGGAGCGGCTGCTGGCCGGGCTCGCCCCGGCGCTCGATTCTCTGGCGGAAGACAGCGAGGCATGGAGGCACGCCGGCGAGGGCATTCTCACCACCGACACCCGCCCCAAGGGCGCCAGCGTGGAGCTGGAATTAGGTGATCGCAAGGTGACCATCAACGGCATCAGCAAGGGCTCGGGCATGATCAAGCCCAACATGGCTACCATGCTGGCTTTTGTCGCCACCGATGCCGCGATCGAGCAACCCCTGCTCGATTCGCTGCTGCGCGAGACGGTGGAGCGCTCCTTCAACTGCATCAGCGTGGATGGCGATACCTCCACCAACGACGCCTGCATGCTGATCGCCACGGGGCGCGGCGCCACGCTGACGAGCGACGAGGAGATCGTCATTTTCCGCAACGGTTTGCAGCGGGTGATGACCGAGCTGGCCCAGGCCATCGTTCGCGATGGCGAGGGCGCCACCAAGTTCGTCACCTTGCAGGTGCAGGGAGCAGCGAGCCGGGAGGAAGCACTGGAGGTGGGCTTTACCGTGGCGCATTCTCCGCTGGTCAAGACGGCGTTGTTCGCTTCCGATGCCAACTGGGGGCGTATACTGGCAGCAGTGGGACGGGCTCCGGTGAGCGATTTCGACGTGTCCCGGGTGACCATCGATCTGGGTGACGTACGCTTGGTGGAGAACGGTGGACGAGCCAACGGCTACACCGAGGAGCAGGGGAGCCGGATCATGCGTGAGGAAGAAATCACCATCCGTATCGACCTGGGGCGAGGCGAAGAGAGCGCAACGGTGTGGACCACCGACCTTTCTCAGGAGTACGTCAGCATCAACGCCGACTATCGCAGCTAGGCAAGCTGGAAAGGGCCGCAAGGCAAGAACATCACCCCCGCAACGCGCATGACGTTGCGGGACAAGCGGGTAGGAGTCAATGAACGTAATGGTGAAGAGAAGGGTGCACGTGGCGGCGGCCGCCATCCTCAGCAGCGATGGCCGGAAAGCGCTTATCGCTCGTCGCCCCTCCAACGTCGACCACGGCGGCCTTTGGGAATTCCCGGGGGGCAAGCTGGCGCCCTACGAGACCGGGCTGGAAGGCCTCAAGCGTGAGCTTCACGAGGAACTTGGCGTGGAGATCAGGCGTGCCCAGCCGCTGATTCGTGTCCACCACGAGTATCCAGACAAGCATATTCTGCTGGATGTCTGGCAGGTCCATGATTTCAACGGCGAGCCTTTCGGGCGCGAGGGCCAGGCAGTGCGCTGGGTGCCGCTGGAGGAACTGGTCAACTACCCGTTTCCGGCTGCCAACCTGCCGATCCTGCAGGCGGTGATGCTGCCTACCGAGTACCTGATCACCGCCGAGGAGGCCGATGAAACGGTCTTTGATGCCTGCCTCGAGCGTGCCTTGGTGGAGGATGGCGTACGGTTGGTGCAACTGCGCGCCAAGACGCTGGATGAAGTTGCCTACCTGGCCCGCGCCGAGCGTGCCCTGGCGCTGTGCCGCCAGCACGGGGCCCGCCTGCTGCTGAATGCCGAGCCGACGCTGCTCGACAGGGTCGACGCCGACGGCATCCACCTCACCAGCGAGCGGCTGATGAGCCTGGAACGTCGTCCTATCGCCGAGGACAAGTGGCTGGCGGCCTCGACCCACGATCGCAAGCAGCTCGGCCAGGCGGCTCGTATCGGCTGCGACTTCGTCACGCTTTCGCCGCTGCGTACCACGCCGTCGCACCCTGAGGTGGCGCCGATGGGCTGGCACGACTTCCAGCAGCTGGTGGAGCGTGCCGCCATGCCGGTGTTCGCGCTGGGCGGGATGACCCGGCATGACGCCAACCACGCCCGCGCGGTGGGTGCCCAGGGCATCGCCTCGATCCGCGATTTCTGGAAAGCGCCGGACGCCTGAACCTGGCGCTAAACGAAAACCCACCGCATGCTGTGGCAGCGGTGGGTTTTTCTTTATCAGTCGTATCTGATAAGTCTCTGTGGGCTTTACTCGCGGCTGATCTGAGGGAAAGCAACACACCTCCTCTCCGGCTTGTCTTCAGAGCCGCTTATACTGGTGCGTGGCTCACGGCTCCCTTCAGTCCCGGTAGCGCCGGGTCAGGTCGCCATAGGCATCGATGCGGCGGTCGCGCAGGTACGGCCAGATGCGCCGCACGTCCTCGCCACGGCTCATGTCGAGCGTGACCAGCAAGCGCTCGGCCTGGGTGCCGGCGTGAGCCAGCAGCTCACCCTGAGGGCCGGCGACGAAGCTGCCGCCCCAGAAGTCGATGCCTTCCCCCACCCCGGAGTGGTCGGGCTCGTGGCCGGTGCGGTTGGCGACGATCACCGGCAAGCCGTTGGCCACCGCGTGGCTGCGCTGGATCAGCGTCCAGGCCTCCTTCTGGCGTGCTTTCTCGCCGTCGTCGTCTGAGGGACTCCAGCCGATGGCGGTGGGGTAGAGCAGCACTTCCGCCCCGGCCAGGGCCATCAGGCGCGCCGCTTCGGGATACCACTGGTCCCAACATACCAGCAAGCCGAGTCGACCCACCGAGGTATCGATAGGCTGGAAGCCCTGCTGGCGGCTGTCGTCATGATCCCCCGGGGCGAAGTAGAACTTCTCGTAGAAGCCCGGATCGTCGGGGATGTGCATCTTGCGATACAGGCCGACCCGACCGCGGTCGCCGTCGTAGATCACGGCGGTGTTGTGGTAGAGCCCCGGTGCACGGCGCTCGAACAGCGAGCCCACCAGCACGATGCCGAGCTCCGCGGCAAGCGCCGCCAGGCGCTGCCCGGTAGGGCCATCCAGCGGCTCGGCCAGGTCGAACAGCTCGGTGGCCTCGTACTGGCAAAAATAGTGGGTGGCATGCAGCTCCTGAAGCAGCACCAGCTCGGCGCCCGCGGCGGCCAGTTCGCGCACACCGGCTTCGCTCTCGGCCAGGCTCTTGCTCTTGTCGGGCCAGGCGGGTTGCTGGACCAGGCCGACCTTGAGGGTGCGGGTCATGATGTCTCTCCTTGCTGAGTGGCGACGTTCAGGCTGCCCCGGGGGAGCTGCATGGTCAGGCAGTGCAGGCTGCCGTGCTGGCGAATCACGCTCAGGCAGTCGATCGGCACGATGTCGCGACCGGGGAAGGCGTCGGCCAGGGCGCCAAGCGCCCGGCTGTCGGCGGCGTCCCCATAGACAGGCACCAGTACCGCGGAGTTCACGATCAGGAAGTTGGCGTAGGTGGCCGGCAGGCGATGCCCGTCCACCGGGTCGTAGCAAGGGCGCGGCCAGGGCAGCGGCACCAGGCGATAGGGCTCGCCATCGGCGCGGCGCAGCGCCTCGAGCTCCTTCTCCATGGCGGCCAGCGCCGGGTAGTGGGGGTCGGATTCGTCGTCGCAGCGCACGTAGGCAATGGTGTGCGGGTCGCAGAAGCGCGCCAGGGTGTCGACGTGGCTGTCGGTATCGTCGCCTTCCAGATGTCCGCTGGCCAGCCACAGCACGCGATTGATACCGAGGTCGGCCTCGAGCAGGGCTTCCACTGCCTCGCGGTCGAGCTGTGGATTGCGATTGGGATTGAGCAGGCTGGCCTCAGTGGTGAGTAGAGTACCCTCGCCGTCGGTGTCGATGGCGCCGCCCTCGAGTATCACTTCGCGGCTCTCCACCGGGCAGGCGTAGGCGCCGGCCTCGGCCAGCCTGCCGGTCAGCTGGTTGTCGCGCCGGGCGTCGAACTTTCCGCCCCAGCCGGTGAAGACGTAGTCGAGCAGCACCGGGCGGCCGTCGCGCTCAATGGCGATGGGGCCGTGGTCTCGTGCCCAGGTGTCGTCGGACTCTGCCACTACCAGATGCAGGCGCGCGGCATCGACTCCCAGGTTGGCGAAGCGCTTTACCAGGTGGGTCCGGATAGCGGCATCAGGTACTGCGATCAGCACATCTTGATAGCGAGTGATCGCGACAACCATGGCCTCCATGGTGGCCTCGATACGCTCGAGCAAAGGCGCCCAGTCGCTTTGCGGGCTGGGCCAGGTGAGCTGGATGGCATCCTGGGGGTGCCATTCGGGAAGCAGGCGGTTGGCCATGAGCTGAGCCTCTTGAGTCGCGTCATGGGGAAGCGCTGCACAAATACCTACGCGAGCGAATCGCTGCGTTGCGCGGTGCGCGGAATCCTCACATATACCCCATATGCTCCGGTTCCTGTGCTCCGTGCGCCTTGCGCTTCATCTCGCTCGCCGATTTGTGCAGTGCTTCCTTAGAACGGTGCCGAATAGTGAGTCGCGCAATGTAGGCCCGCCCCACCAATGATGCAAGCTTCGCGGAATGATTGTGTAGCCGATGCAGGACGACGCAAAAAACCGTACCATGGCCTCCTCTGACAAGGAACGCGATGATGCTCGACCGCCTGCCACTGCTGATCGGGTTGCGCTATGTGCGCGCCAAGCGCCGCAACCACTTCATTTCCTTTATTTCTCTGACCTCCATGCTGGGCCTGATGCTGGGCGTGGCGGTGCTGATCCTGGTGCTCTCGGTGATGAACGGCTTCGACCACGAGCTGCGCACACGAATCCTCGGGATGGTGCCGCATACCAAGATCGAGGCGCGCAGCGGCCTGGTCGAATGGGAGGCCTTGGCCGAGCAGCTGACGCAGCGGGAACGCGTGATCGGCGCCGCACCCTATGTCCAGCAGCAGGGCATGTTCTCCGCGGCTGGTCGCAATGAAGGTGCGATGGTCAACGGTATCCATCCCGAATGGGAGGATCGCGTTTCGATCATCGGCCGACACATGCAGCGGGGCAGCCTCGATGACCTGCAGCCTGGGGAGTGGAATATCGTGCTGGGTTCGCTGCTGGCGCGCCACCTGGGCGTGGGAGTCGGCGACAGGGTCACCCTGCTGGTACCGGAGGCTTCGATCACCCCGGCCGGGGTCTTTCCCCGGCTAAAGCGCTTCACGGTGAGCGGTATCTTCAGCGTCGGTGCCGATCTCGATGCCAACCTGGCCTATGCCAACATCGAGGACATGCAGACCCTGGCGCGCCTGGGCGACGCCGTGGGCGGGCTGCGCCTGGAGCTCGACGACCTTTTCCAGGCCGCCCCGGAGACGCGGGCGATCATCAACGAGCTGGGCAGCGACTATCGCGGCATTGACTGGACCTTCACCCACGGCAACCTGTTCCAGGCCATACAGATGGAGAAGCGCATGATTGCGCTGCTGCTCACGGTGATCATTGCCGTGGCCGCTTTCAACATCGTTTCGACCTTGGTCATGGTGGTGACCGACAAGCATGCCGATATCGCCATCCTGCGCACCATCGGTGCCACCCCGCGCTCGATCATGGGCATCTTCGTGGTCCAGGGGTTGGCGATCGGCGTGATCGGTATTGCCGTAGGCGTGGGGCTGGGGATCGTGCTGGCCCTGACCATTTCCGACCTCATCGGCTGGGTGGAGTCGGCGCTGGGCATCCAATTCCTCGACGCCGGGGTCTACTTCATCAGCGATCTCCCATCGCGCCTGCACTGGGGTGACGTACGCAACATCATCGCCGCCGCCTTTGGCCTGACCTTCCTTTCCACCCTCTATCCGGCCTGGCGCGCCTCACGCGTGCAGCCCGCCGAGGTATTGCGCTATGAATGATTCAGCCGCCGTGAACAAGGAAAAGCTGATGGAGCGCACTGCCAGCGGCAAGGTGATGCTGGCTTGCCGTGACCTGACCCGGATCTACCACGAGGGTCCCCAGGACGTCGTTGTGCTCGATGGGCTTTCACTCGAGGTGCGTGCCGGCGAGCGGGTCGCCGTAGTGGGAAGCTCGGGCTCGGGCAAGACCACGCTGCTCAACCTGTTGGGTGGACTCGACCGTCCCACCCGCGGTGAGGTCTGCATCTCGGGAGAGTCGCTGCTGGACCTGGGGGAGGCGGCGCTGGGCAAGTTTCGTAACCGGCATATCGGCTTTGTCTATCAGTTCCACCATCTGCTGGCGGAGTTCACTGCCCTGGAGAACGCTGCGCTTCCGCTCATCGTGCGAGGTCTGCGCAAGAAGGCCGCCGAGGCGCGCGCGCGTGAGCTGCTGGTCAAGGTCGGAATCGAGCACCGTGCCGATCACAAGCCGGGGGAGCTTTCGGGTGGCGAGCGTCAGCGAGTGGCCATCGCCCGAGCCTTGGTCACCGACCCCAGCCTGGTGCTGATGGATGAGCCGACCGGCAACCTGGACCAGAGTACCGCAGCCAGCATCCTGGCCTTGATGGATGAGCTGGCGCGGACGACGGAGTGCGCTTTCGTGGTAGTCACCCACGATACGTCACTGGCCGCGCATCAGGACAGGGTGATGAAACTGGATGGCGGTCGCCTGACCGAGCAGCTCTGAAAGCCTACTTTCCGGGCCCCTCGATGGGGGTCAGTCCTCCAGTTCCAGGCGGCGCAGCCGCCGCCTGGTAGCGCGCTGCTTCCAGCTGCGCGAGATGTGCCAGCGCCACACCAGGCGCACCAGCAGGTTGCCAACGATGGCCAACACGATGGCCGACACCACCGAGCCCACCGCGAGGGCAGGCAGTATGTCGGCCATGCGCGAGGCGATCCAGTGGGTCGACAGGCGGGCAGGGGCCTCGCGCACCGGCGTATCCATCACCCAGGCACCGATACGGTAGTTGCCGTAAAAGATCAGCGGCATGGTCAGTGGGTTGGTGATCCACACCAGTCCGACCGACAGCGGCAGGTTGCAGCGCAGCAGCCAGGCACCAAAGGCGGCCACCACCATCTGGAAAGGAATCGGCAGCATGGCGCTGAACAGGCCGATGGAGAAGGCGTTGGCAACGGTCCGCCGTGACAACACCCACAGGCCGGGGTCGCCAATCATACGACTCATGAAGCGCAGCGAGCGCTGGCGCCTGAGCGTATCGGGGTTAGGCATGTAGCGCTGCAGGAATCGGCGCGGCATGTCGAAGTGGCTCGCTGCTTCGGGACCCGGGTATTATCCATGGATGGGGCGCGGCCGGCTATGCCGCATGCGGAATATGGCGCCACGCAGTGAGCCAGGGCAAGGATTCGGGGGCAAGGGAGTGCGTTTGGGCATGGCGATGCCGCTGGCACTGGCGGCACTGTTGGGGGTTGGGCTCGGCCGCTGGGCACCGGCTGGCCTGTTCGAGCTGTGGGCGCTCGGGCTGTTGCTGGTACTCGGCGCTGGGCACCAGCGCGGCATGCTCTTGATGGGGGTGGTGGCCTTTACTGCAGCCCAGGTTCTGCTGGCCAAAGGTGCCGTCCTGCCTGATGGGCTGCTCAGGGCCGACCTGTTGCTGGAAGGGCGTATCGAAGCCGTCGACGATGAAGAACGGCTCAGCCGCCTGCTGGTGCGTGTCGAAGCCTGCCGCCCCCTGGAAGCCGGCCGGTTGCCTTGTGATTCCCTGCGCCGGGTGCGAGTCAGCTACTTTCAGGCTCCCGAGATGCAGCCGGGCGAACGCTGGGCCATGACGGTGCGCTTGCGGCCGCCAGCGGGCTTTGCCAATCCCGGCACCTTCGACTATGGCGCCTGGCTATGGCGCGAGGGCATCCAAGCAACCGGTTACGTACGCAGCGAGCCCGCCGCCGAGCGACTGGCGGCAGCGCCCACCACGCTGCGCGATCGCGCACTTGCTCATCTCGACCGACAGGACCTCTCCCCGCAGGCTCGGCGCTGGCTGGCGGCTCTCTCCCTGGGCGCGGGCGATCGACTGGAGCGCAGCGACTGGGACCTGCTCAATGCCAGCGGTACGACCCATCTGGTGGTGATTTCCGGCCTGCACGTGGGTCTGGTAGCCACCTTTACGCTGCTGTTGGGGCGTGGCCTGGCTCGCCTGGTGACGCCCCGGCACTGGCGCCTGGCGGTCTGGCCTTGGTGGCTGGCCGGAGCGGCGGCCATTGGTTACGCCTGGTTGGCGGGCCTGCAGCCACCGGCCATGCGCGCCATGATCATGACCCTGGTGGGGCTCTGGGTGGCCAGCGGGCGACACGCTCCTGGTCCGTGGCAGGCCTGGTGGCTGGCGCTGGGCCTGGTGGTGATGGTCGATCCGCTGTCGTTCTGGCGCCCGGGCCTGTGGCTCTCTTTCGTCGCCGTGGCGCTGTTGATTCTGATCTGGCAGGGACGGCGCCGGCCAAGCGGCATCGGGGGCTGGGCCTGGGGGCTGGTGCGTACCCAGGCGATGCTGGCTCCGCTGATGGCCGCTGCCGTGCTCCTGGCCTTCGCCCGCCTTGCCCCCGCGGCACCGCTGGTCAACCTTGTGGCGGTACCGTTGGTCAGCCTGGTGCTGGTCCCCCTCGCCCTGCTTGGCTGGCTGCTGGCCCCCCTGCCGCTTGTTGGGCCACTCTGCTGGTGGCTGTTCGAGCAGGCCGCAGCGGTGCTGATCCAGTTGCTCGCGTTTGCCGTCAAGTCACTGCCGTTGTGGTGGCCGTCTGCGGAGCTCGTTCTGCCGCTAGCGGTCATGCTCATCCTCATGGCCGCGCTTTGGGCGCTCCCAGGGCTGGGAAGAGGGCTTCGCGTGGGAGGGGCTCTACTGCTGGTCCCGGCCATGCTGGGGCTGGCAGCACCTGCCCCCGAACCAGGCTCGCTGCGAGTGCGTATCTACGACGTGGGGCAGGGGCAGCTCATCGAGCTGCGCAGTGCCAACTATCGTCTACTGTACGATACCGGTCCGCGCTTTGCCTCGGGGTTTGCACCGCTGAGTACGCTCTGGCCGACAGGCCAGAACTTCGATGACGTGATGGTCAGCCATGACGATCTCGATCATGCCGGGGGCGTACCCGTGCTGGCCGAGAGTCATGCGGTGGGAAGGTTTCTGGCGCCTCCGGGAGAGTCGATCGGCGTACCCTTCGAGCTCTGCCTGCGCGGCCAGTCTTGGGAGCGAGACGGAATTTCCTATCGGGTGCTTTGGCCGCCCGAGGAGACGGCGGCGCTCTCCAGCAACGACCGTTCCTGCGTGCTCGAGGTAACGGTCGGCAGCGAGCGTCTGTTGATTACTGGCGACGTAGGTCGCGAGATAGAGCGCCACTTCCTGCTGGACGTGGATCGTCCGGTCTCGCTGCTGGTAGCGGGTCACCATGGCAGCCGCACCAGCTCCGGCCCGCAGCTGGTCCAGATGCTCGAACCTGACCACGTGATCTACAGCGCCGGTCGTCATAACGTCTTCGCCCATCCCCATGCCGAGGTGGTCAGGCGCTTCCGCCATGCCGGAAGCTGTCAATGGAGTACTGCCCAGGATGGCGCACTGACCTTCTGGCTGGGGGGACCGGAGCCCTTGCTGGTTGGTGCCGAGCGGCGCATGCCCTGGCGCCGCAGCGGTGTCGAAGGGGGCTGCCATGCGGTAGAATCGCGCCATTGATCGCGACGGTCGTTGCGTGAAGAGGGGAATAGCATGGACATGATGGATGCGCTCATTGCCGGTGGTTGGCTGATGATCCCCCTGCTGGGGTGTTCGCTGCTGGCCACCGTGATCATCATCGAGCGCCTCTGGACCCTGCGTGCCAGGCGTATTGCACCCTACGGCCTGGGGCAGGAAGTCTGCTCGCTGGTGGCGCGCGGCCAGGTCAACCTCTACTGGCTGGAGGGTCATTCGCCGCTTGGGGGCGTGCTGGCTGCCGGGTTGCGCAATGCGCGCCTGGGGCACGAACAGGTCAGGGCGCGGTTGCAGGAAGCCGCCACTGCGGTGATCCACGACATGGAGCGTTTTCTGAGTCCGCTCGGCACCATCGCCGCCATTACTCCGCTGATCGGGCTGCTGGGTACCGTGGTAGGCATGATCGAAGTGTTCGCCGTGATCGTCTCCGCCGATGGCGCTGGACGAACCGCCGAACTGGCCGGCGGCATCTCGCGTGCCCTGGTGACCACCGCTGCGGGTCTCACCGTGGCGATACCGGCGCTGATGTTCCACCGCTATTTCCAGCGTCGGGTGGAGGACATCACCGTGCGCATGGAAGAGCAGGCAGGCCAGGTGGTCGAGTTCCTGGCCCATTACCGCGGCGAAGTGGGGTTCAGCGAGCAGCGTGATGGCGAACGAAACGCCGCGGAGGCGAAGGCCTCGTGAAGTTCGTTCGCCGTCGCCGCGACCCGGTGGAGGTCAATCTCACCCCGCTCATCGACGTGGTTTTTCTGCTGTTGATCTTCTTCATGGTCTCGACCACCTTCGAGACACGTCAGGCCCTCGAGCTTACCCTTCCCGACAGCGTCTCCGGTGTCGCCCTGGAGGTGTCACCGGTGACCCTGGTGGTTACCGAGCAGGGCCGCTACCGGCTTGGCGAGCGTGAGCTCAGCGCCGGTGAACTCGGCCAGGCGCTCTCCGCCGAGGCCGAGCAGGCCCGGCAGCACGGCCTGGTGGTCGAGGCCGATGCCCGGGCGGCGCATGCCGACGTGGTTCGTGCCCTGGATCAGGCCGGCGTGCACGGCATTCACCAGGTGCGCATTGCCACGCGCGAAACACAGGCAACATCCATGCAAGCGGAGACACCGTGACTCAAGACCGGACCCAACGCTCGGGCTGGGCCCTCTACAAGCAGTTGCTGGCTTATGTGAAGCCTCACTGGGTCTCCTTCGCCCTGGCGATCGTCGGCTATGCCCTTTATGCGGCCTCCAGCACGGCACTGGCAGAGATGATGAAGCGGCTCATCGATGGTATCCAGGACCCCGATGCCGCCTTTCGCCTGCTGCTGCCGCTGTTCGTGGTCTTCATGTTTGCCGCCCGGGGGCTCGGCACCTTCCTTGGCACCTATTTCATGAGCAACGTGGCGCGCAACGTGGTGCATGCGCTGCGCTGTAACGTGTTCAACCATATGCTGCATCTGCCCGGGCGCTTCTTCGACTCGCACTCCAGCGGGCACCTGGTGTCGCGCGTCACTTACCACGTGGAGCAGGTGACCGGTGCCGCGACCAACGCCATCACCATCCTGCTGCGTGAAGGGCTGTTCGTGATTGGCCTGCTGTCCTACCTGCTGTGGACGAACTGGATGCTGACCCTGCTGTTCGTTGCCGTGACGCCGCTGATCGGTGCCGTGGTGAGCTATGCCAGCAAGCGTTTTCGGCGTATCTCCCAGCGCATTCAGGATTCCATGGGTGACGTGACCCACGTCGCCTCCGAGGCCTTGACCGGCTACCGCGTGGTGCGTACCCACGGGGCAGAGGCCTTCGAGAAAGCGCGCTTTGCCCGGGCCAGCGAGTACAACCGCCAGCAGAAGATGAAGGAAGCCCTGACCAAGGCCATCAGCACGCCGGTGATACAGCTCCTGATCGCCGTGTCGCTGGCCGTGCTGGTGTGGCTTGCGATGTCACCGGCGCTGCTGGCCGACATGACCCCCGGGGAATTCGTGGCCTTCATCACCGCTGCATCGCTGATGGCCAAGCCGGTACGCCAGCTCACCGAGATCAACAGCGAGATCCAGAAGGGCATCGCCGCTGCTGGCGAGTTGTTCGGCCTGATGCAGGTGCCACTGGAGCCCGATGAGGGCACACATGAACCCGAGCGCCTGCAGGGTAGAGTCGAGCTGCGTGGGGTGCACTTCCGCTATGCTGAGGATCAGCCGGAAGTGCTGAAGGGAATCGACCTGGTCGTCGAGCCAGGCGAGATGGTGGCCATCGTGGGGCGTTCGGGCAGCGGCAAGTCGACCCTGGCGGGCCTTTTGCCACGCTTCTATCGACCCACATCCGGCCAGGTGCTGATCGACGACGTGCCCATCGATGACTATCGCCTGGCGCCACTGCGTCGCCAGATTGCGTTGGTGTCGCAGCAGGTAACGCTGTTCAACGCCAGCGTGGCCGACAATATCGCCTACGGAGTACCGGAAGCGCAGCGCGACGTGATCGAGGCAGCGGCCATGTCGGCCTATGCCCACGAGTTCATCGCCCGCCTGCCGGATGCCTACGACACCATCGTCGGCGATAACGGCGTGATGCTCTCCGGCGGCCAGCGCCAGCGCCTGGCCATCGCCCGGGCGATTTTCAAGGATGCGCCGCTGATCGTGCTCGACGAGGCGACCTCGGCGCTGGATACCGAGTCGGAGCGCTACATCCAGCAGGCTCTCGAGGTGGTCTGCCGGGGACGCACGACTCTGGTCATCGCTCACCGTCTCTCCACCATCGAGCGTGCCGACCGTATTCTGGTCATGGAGCAGGGCAGGATCGTCGAACAGGGCAGCCATGCCGAACTGCTGCAGCGTGACGGCGCCTATGCTGCCCTTCACCGCCTGCAGTTTCAGGAAACCTCGGTGTCATGAGCCTGGGCGACCGCTGGTTGAAGGCAGCCTACGACGATGCTGCCTGGCTCAGGGCGCTGAGACCTCTCGAGGCGCTTTACCGCTGGGTGGTGGAGCGTCGTAGGGCGGCCTATGCGCACGGGCGTAGGACGGCATGGCATGCCGGTGTCCCGGTAATCGTGGTTGGCAATGTGACCCTGGGGGGGACCGGCAAATCGCCCTTGGTAGCCTGGCTGGCTCGCCATCTGGCAGAGCAGGGGTGGCGGCCGGGCATCGTGGCGCGCGGCTATGGTGGCAAGGCGGGGCAGGCCGGCTACCCCCTGCGTGTCACGGCGCAGACGCCAAGCGAGCATAGCGGTGATGAGCCGCGCATGCTGGCGCGCCAGACCGGATTGCCGGTCGTGGTCGATCCCGACCGACCGCGCGGTGCCAGGGCGCTGCTCGAGCTGGGCTGCGATATCCTGCTGAGTGACGATGGCCTTCAGCACCTGGCGCTGGGGCGCGATATCGAGCTGGTCGTTGTGGATGGCAAGCGCGGTTTCGGCAATGCTCGCTGTCTGCCTGCGGGGCCGTTGCGCGAGCCCCTGTCGCGCTTGGCACGAGTGGATGCGATGTTGGTCAACGGCGAGCCGTCCTTCACTCCGCCCGTGGATGCCTGGGTCTTTCGCCTGGTGCCGACGCACTGGCGCCCGCTGCAGGAAGGTGAGCCGGCTGCCCTGGAGCCGCTGCCCTTTGACGGACCGGTGCATGCCGTCGCCGGGATCGGCCATCCTCAGCGCTTCTTTGCCACCCTGGCCGCGCTGGGGGTGGATGCGACACCGCACGCTTTTCCCGATCATCATCGCTTCACTGCGCAGGACCTGGCCTTCGATGACGGCCTGCCGGTGGTGATGACGGCCAAGGATGCCGAAAAATGCGCCAGCCTGGGGCTCGGCAATGCCTGGGTGCTGGAAGTGGAAGCCGAGCCGCCGGGAGACTTCGCGGCCTGGCTGGACAGACGCCTGGCTGAGCTGAGATAACCGAAAGATCAAGCAGGCGGAGCCAATTCTTGTGGACGATAGAGGTGAAACGATGGACAAGGAACTGCTGGCCATGCTGGTTTGCCCGCTGTGCAAGGGCAAGCTCAAGTATGACCGCGACGCCCAGGAGCTGCTGTGCAAGTACGATGGCCTGGCCTATCCCATTCGCGACGGCATCCCGGTGATGCTGCCGGAAGAGGCGCGGCGAATGGGTGTCGATGAAAAGCTGCCAGCGTCACCCGGTCGCACCGGGGAGACATAATGGCGCAGCAGAACGCCTTCATTGCCGTCATTCCCGCCCGCTTCGGCTCTTCGCGGCTGCCTGGCAAGCCCTTGCTCGACATCGCCGGTGAACCCATGGTGGCTCATGTCTGGCGGCAAGCCGGAAAGAGCGCTGCCAGTCGCGTCGTGGTGGCGACCGACGACACACGCATTCGCGATGCCCTGCTGCCCGTGGGTGCCGAGGTGGTGATGACTCGTGCCGACCACCCCTCCGGCACCGACCGCCTGGCCGAGGTGGCCGAACGGCTCGGGCTGGCCGACGATGCCGTGCTGGTCAATGTACAAGGGGATGAGCCGCTGATCCCGCCGCAGTTGATCGATCAGGTGGCCCGACGCCTGCATGACGACCCGGAGGCCTCCATCGCGACCCTTGCCGAGCCGATCGGCGACATCGAGACGCTGTTCAACCCCAACGTGGTCAAGGTGGTGCGGGCACTCTCCGGGCGTGCCCTGTACTTTTCGCGTGCCCCCATCCCCTGGGACCGTGAGGCCTTCGCCACGCGTCCGCAGTGGCTCGAAACCGATGCCTGGTTGAGGCATATCGGCATCTACGCGTACCGTGCGGGTTTCCTGGCGGAGTACCGCGACTGGGCGCCTTCCACACTCGAGCAACTGGAGCAGCTCGAGCAGCTGCGTGCCCTGCACCACGGCCATGCCGTCCAGGTCGCACTGGCCGCCGAGCCGAATCCCGCCGGCGTCGATACGCTCGCGGACCTGGAGCGTGTTCGCACATTGCTGTCAACGAACCCGTAGGAGAAAGCCATGCGTGTGCTGTTCGTCTGTCTGGGCAATATCTGTCGATCACCCACCGCTGAAGGTGTGTTTCGCCGCGAGCTCGAGTCGGCGGGCTTGGCTGATCGCGTCGAAGTCGATTCCTGCGGCATTGCCCACTGGCACGTGGGAAAATCTCCCGATCCTCGTTCCGCCGCTGCGGCTCGCAAGCGCGGGATCGACCTCAGCGGACTGCGGGCTAGGCAAGTATCGAGTGAAGACTTCGAGCGCTTCGATTACCTGCTGGCCATGGATCAGGACAACCTGGCGGCACTGCAGGCACAGTGTCCTGAGGGGAGTCGAGCTCATCTCGGCCTGTTCCTCGACTTTGCCGGTCATCGTGATCGTCCGGTTCCAGATCCCTACTACGGCGGCGACCAGGGCTTCGAGGAAGTGTTGGATCTGGTCGAGGCCGCTTCTCGCGGGCTGATCGAGGAGATCGCCCTACGGCTCGAAGGTCAGCGGCGTTGAGCGAAATCCTGCTGGCCGATCACGACCTCTCCCGAGCCAATACCCTGGGGCTGCCATGCCGTGCCGAGCATTTTGCGGCGCCGGCTGCCATCGAGCCGTTGCGCCGCCTGTTGCGTCTGGCCTCAGAGCAAGCTTGGCCGCTGACGCTGCTGGGAGGGGGCAGCAACCTGATCCTTCCCGCGCATCTGCCCGGGCTGGTGCTCCAACCTGCGCTGCGCCACTGGTGGTTGGAGAGCCGCGGCGACAGCGTGCTGGTGCATGTCGGCGCCGGCGTCGAGTGGCACCCGTTGGTCATGGCGCTGGCTGGCCGAGGTCTGTGGGGCACCGAGAATCTGGCGCTGATCCCGGGCCACTGTGGCGCCGCTCCGATTCAGAATATCGGTGCCTATGGTGTCGAGCTTGGTGAAGTGATCGAGGCAGTGCACGTGCTTTTCATCGAAGATGGAAGCAGCGCGGTCCTCACGCCTGAGGCGTGTGCCTTTGGCTACCGTGACAGTATCTTCAAGCGAGAACTGGAGGGCAGGGTGGTCATCACAGGGCTGTCCTTGCGCCTCTCCCGTGAGGCAGCACCCCGGCTCGCCTATGGCGACCTGGCTCGGCGTGTCGGTGCGAATCCCAGCCCCCTCGAGGTAGCCCAGGCGGTGTGTGCCATTCGTCGGGAAAAGCTGCCTGACCCGGTAGAGCTGGGCAATGCCGGAAGCTTCTTCAAGAATCCCATCGTGAGCCGTGACCAGGCCCTGGAGCTGTTGGAAGACTGCCCGGATATGCCGCATTTTGACGTTGGCGATGGTCAGATCAAGCTGGCTGCCGGCTGGCTGATCGAGCGCTGCGGACTCAAGGGGTGGCGTGAGGGGCACTTTGGCGTGCATTCTCGCCAAGCCTTGGTGCTGGTTCACTTCGGTGGCGGTGATGCGGGAGAGCTTCTTCTGTTTGCCGACCACGTTGCCGAGAGCGTTCAGGCGCGTTTCGGCGTTACGCTCGAGCGCGAGCCCAGGCTGGCCATCGAAAGCCCCTAGCCCCTCTGCCCCTCGACACCCTCTGGCAAGACGAAAAAAATGGCCCGCGCATTGCGCGGGCCAGTGCTTTACATGCCAGGGTCAGCCTTGGCTGCCTTTCTGGCCTTCTTGCTCGCGCCGACGAATCTCACGCGGGTCGTTGTGTGCGCGGCGACGGCGTCGGGAGGCGGCCTGTTCCGTGGGCTTGGCCTCTTCAGGCTTCGCTTGCTCGGCGGGCTCATCCACAGCCTTGGGCGCTTCGGCTTTCACCGGCCCGGCGGGCTTTTCCGCCGGCTTGGGGGCTTCCGCTTTGGGCGCTTCGGCTTTCACCGGCCCGGCGGGCTTTTCCGCCGGCTTGGGGGCATCGGCCTTGGATGCTTCGGCTTTCTGCGGCTCCGCGGGCTTCTCCGCGGGCTTCTCCGCGGCCTTGTCGCTGGGCTTGGGGGCATCCGGCTGGGCTTTCTGCGCCTCGGCTTTCACCGGCTCCGCGGGCTTCTCCGCGGCCTTGTCGCTGGGCTTGGGCGCATCCGCCTGGGCCTTCTGCGCCTCGGCTTTCACCGGCTCGGCGGGCTTCTCCGCGGCCTTGTCGCTGGGCTTGGGCGCATCCGCCTCGGCTTTCACCGGCTCGGCGGTTTTCTCCGCGGCCTTGTCGCTGGGCTTGGGGGCATCTGCCTGGGCTTTCTGCGCCTCGGTCTTGGCCGGCTCGGCGGTTTTCTCCGCGGCCTTGTCGCTGGGCTTGGGCGCATCCGCCTGGGCTTTCTGTGCCTCGGTCTTGGCCGGCTCCGCGGGTGTCTCCGCGGCCTTGTCGCTGGGCTTGGGCGCATCCGCCTGGGCTTTCTGCGCTTCGGCCTTGGCCGGCTCTACGGGTGTCTCCGCGGCCTTGTCGCTGGGCTTGGGCGTATCCGCCTGGGCTTTCTGCGCCTCGGCTTTCACCGGCTCGGGGGGCGTCTGTGCCGGCTTGGGCTGTTCGGGCTTTGCCGCAGCCGGCTCAGCCGCTTCGGCCTGAAGGCGCTTTTGCTCGGCCTCGGCCTGCGGGTTGATGGCATGCTGGCGTGTACGGTTGCGCGGGTTGTTGCGCGTGCGCTTGGGCTTGCCATCGTCCGTTTTGGCCTGCTCGGGCATTGGCTCAGCCGCTTTTTCCTGGGGCTCGGCCTTCTTGCGGCGGGGGGCTTCGTCGCGGCTGCGCGGCTTGCCTTGGCGCCCCTCTTCGCTGGCTTGTGACTTGTCTGCACGTGCCTGGCCGCGACCACGACCGCCTCGTCCAGCGCCGCTGTCCTGGCGAGAGTCCTGGCGAGAATCGGAACGGGCGCTCTCTTGCTGGCGCGCCTGTCCGCGCTGACCGCGGCTCTCTTCTGGGGTTTCGCTTCGCGCACGCCGACGTGGGCGGCCACCACGCTCGCTGTCGCTGCTGCGAGCCTGTTCCTGAGGAGGGGTGGGCTTGCGGGTTTCTGCAGGCTTGACGGGCTCGTGCTCGGCGCCGCCGAGCAGCTTGCTGACCCCCTTGATCAGGCGACCAAGCATGCCCGCCGCAGGAGGAGCTCCTGCCGGCGCGCTCGGCTGAGGACTGGAGTCCTGCTGCAGGGAAGCCGGAGCCGGCTCGTTATGGATGACCGTCTTGACGGCCGCCTCGGAGCGGGCTACCGGCCTGGCGATGCTCGTGTCCGGTTCCTTGCCGATATCGGTGTCGACCGACAGCTCGAAACTGGACTTGTCCTGCTCGCCTTCCTCTTCGACATGGTCATCGCGCAGACGCTGGACATCGTAGTGCGGGGTGTCCATTTCGGGGTTGGGCAGAACTACGACCCGCACGCCCTGGCGTTTCTCGATATCGGCCAGTACTGCGCGCTTCTCGTTGAGCAGGTAGGTGGCGACGGGCACCGGCAGGATGGCGCGGATCTGCGCGCTGCGCTCCTTCATTGCCTCTTCCTCGATCAGGCGCATGATCGAGAGCGACAGCGAGCGCACGTCGCGAATGGTGCCCTGGCCGTTGCAGCGGGGGCAGACCACGCCGCTGGTCTCGCCCAGCGAGGGACGCAGGCGCTGGCGTGACATCTCCATCAGGCCAAAACGGGAAATGCGGCCGATCTGTACCCGCGCGCGGTCGAGCTTGAGTGCATCGCGCATGCGGTTCTCGACTTCGCGCTGGTTGCGCGCTGGGCTCATGTCGATGAAGTCGATCACCACCAGGCCGCCGATATCGCGCAGGCGCAGCTGGCGGGCGATCTCGTCGGCCGCTTCCAGGTTGGTCTGCAGGGCGGTTTCCTCGATATCGCTGCCACGGGTGGCCCGTGCCGAGTTGATATCGATGGAGACCAGCGCCTCGGTGTGGTCGATGACGATGGAGCCGCCGGAGGGCAGTTTCACTTCACGCTCGTAGGCGGTCTCGATCTGGGACTCGATCTGGAAACGCGAGAACAGCGGTACCTCGTCAGCGTAGAGCTTGATCTTCTGCTGGTACGAGGGCATTACCTGCCGAATGAAGGTCAGCGCCTCCTGGTGCACCTCGGCACTGTCGATCAATACCTCGCCGATATCCTGGCGCAGGTAGTCGCGCATGGCGCGAATGATGACGTTGGACTCGCGGTAGATCAGGAACGGGGCAGGGCGCTTGCCGGCCTCCTCGGTGATCGACTCCCATACCTGTACCAGGTAATCGAGGTCCCACTGCAGCTCTTCGCTGCTGCGACCGATGCCGGCGGTGCGCACGATCACGCCCATCTTTTCCGGCACCGTCAGCTGGCCCATGGCCTCCTTGAGCTGGGTGCGTTCGTCGCCTTCGATGCGGCGCGAAATGCCCCCGGCCCGGGGGTTGTTGGGCATCAGCACGAGGAAGCGGCCGGCCAGGCTGATGAAGGTGGTCAGCGCCGCTCCCTTGTTGCCGCGCTCCTCCTTGTCGACCTGAACGATGACTTCCTGGCCCTCCTTGAGCACCTCCTTGATGCTGGGGCGCCCCGAAGTGTCCTTCAGAAAGTATTCGCGAGAAATTTCCTTGAGGGGGAGGAAGCCATGGCGATCGGCGCCGAAATCAACGAAGGCGGCTTCGAGAGAGGGCTCTACTCGGGTGATCTTGCCGCGGTAGATATTGGCTTTCTTCTGTTCCCTGGCACCGGATTCGATGTCCAGGTCATACAGCCGTTGTCCATCGACCAGCGCGACCCGCAGCTCTTCCGGCTGGGTCGCATTGATGAGCATCCGTTTCATGTTGTCTCGCAATCTGGACGCGCCGGTGGGCATCGAAGAAGGCGAACCTCTGGGTGCTGCGTGCTTGTGCTCAGCGCATGTCGCGGATGCGCAGTGGCGCCCGATCGTGCAGGTGCCCATAAGGAGCCCGACACGACATGATCATGTTGAGTACGCGGCGGAGGCAGGACATGTCTCGGTGGGGCTACTCCCATCCGGCCCTGCGGTCACCGCCAGACACCTGGCATTCATCGATTCGCCAACGCCGGCCACCGGCACGATGTTGAACGATTCCCGTGGCCACCGCTCGCCTGCTGCTGTCGCGAGTCGGGTCCGGGCGTGGCGTCACTACTTACTTGTCAAGTTCTTGCATCTATCACTCGTCGGCGGCGGGACCCGTATCCCGGGTCGTCGCGGCCCGATTTCGTCGCTCCGGCCTGCGTGTCTGTCGTGCAGGCGCCATGGGACCGAAGGGATCCATCCGAGCGAGCTGGCAATATAGCAGTAATGACAATGCGCAGCAATTGGCGCAGCGCGTCGTCGAGTGCGTTAGAATGCTGCCTCACAACAGATTTTTCAGCAGGAGTGTCATGGCCGAAGGTCGCGACGTGCAGTGGGTGGAAGTGGCCGAAGGCCAGTCGGGTCAGCGGGTCGACAACTTCCTGATCACACGCTTGAAAGGGGTGCCTCGCACGCTGGTCTATCGCATCGTGCGCAAGGGCGAGGTAAGGGTCAACAAGAAGCGCGTGAAGGCAGACTATCGTCTGCAGGTGGGCGACATGGTGCGTATACCGCCGCTCAGGTTGGCACCCCGCGAGGCGGTGAAGCAGGTCAGCGACAACCTGCGCAACCTGCTGGCCGGCAGCGTGCTGGTGGAGGGGCCAGGCTGGCTGGTGATGAACAAGCCGGCGGGCCTGCCCGTGCATGGCGGTAGCGGGGTCAAGATCGGTCTGATCGAGGCGCTGCGTCAGGTCCGGGAAGATCTCGACTTTCTCGAGCTGGTGCACCGTCTCGATCGCGATACCTCGGGTTGCCTGCTGCTGGCCAAGTCGCGTCCAGCGCTGCTCTCACTCAATGAGGCGCTCAAGCAGCAGCGGATGGACAAGCGTTACCTGGCACTGGTGGCCGGACGTTGGCCCGCGCGCCGCGAGTTCGTCAGTGCGCGCCTGGACCGCTTCGATGCCGGAAACGGCGAGCGGCGGGTGAGGGTGGACGCATCCGGCAAGGTGGCACGCACGCGCTTTGCCACCCGCGAGGCACTCCCCAGGGCGACGCTGGTCGAAGCCGAGCCGGTCACAGGGCGGACCCATCAGATTCGGGTGCATGCCGCCCATGCCGGTCACCCACTGCTCGGGGATGACAAGTACGGCTCCCGCGAGGGAGAGGCGCTGGCAAGGCGGCTGGGACTGTCGCGCCTGTTCCTGCACGCCGAGTCGCTGACTTTCCCTGAGCCGAGTAGTGGGCGTCCGGTGCAGATTCGTGCGCCGCTGCCTGACGAGCTCGAGGCAGTGCTCGTGCGTGCGCGGGAGACGCGCTGAGTCATCCTCGCCGACTCATCCAACTTTTCGACCGGAGCCTCCATGCGCTACCGACTGGTAATTTTCGACTGGGACGGCACCCTGATGGATTCCGTTTCCCGTATCGTCGCCTGCATGCAGGCCGCCTCCCACGATGCCGGCTGGGGGCATCTTGAGGAAGCTGCGGTACGGGACATCATCGGGCTGGGCCTGCCCGAGGCCATCGACCGGCTCTGCCCGGGTATAGACGCCGAACGTTTCGAGCTGCTGCGCAGTCGATACGCCTACCATTTCGTCGAGGGCAGCCGCATCCCGATGCCATTCTTCTCGGGTGTCGAGGCGGGCATCGCGATGCTCAAGGCACAAGAGGAGCGACGTCTGGCGGTGGCGACAGGCAAGAGTCGCCGGGGGCTCGACCGGGTGTTTCGCGAAAGTGGCAGCGGTGGCTGGTTCGATGCTAGCCGCACTGCCGACGAGACCCGCTCCAAGCCCCATCCCCAGATGCTCGAGGAGCTGCTGGTCGAGCTCGACGTGCCGGTCGAGGAGGCGGTGATGGTGGGGGATACCGAGTACGATCTGGAGATGGCCCGTGCCCTGGGTATGGACCGGGTGGCGGTGACCTGGGGGGTGCACGCCCCCGAGCGATTGGTGCCCAGCCGCCCCGTCTATACTGCCGGGGCGGTGGCGGAGTTGTTCGACTGGTTGAATCGATAGCAGGCGAGAGGGAAAACGAGCCGATGAGCGACGACAAGCGACAGGACGACAAGCGCGAAGCTGGCGATGAGGCCGAGGGGCGCGACGACCGTTGGACCGAGGGGCCGGAGCTGACCCCCGAACAGGCCCGGGAAGTGCGGCGCGAGAAGAGCGAGAAGCCCGCGCCGCCACCCGAGAGTGCCGAGGCCCTGCGCGAGCGGCAGCGCCTGGCGCAGCAGGAAATGCTCGACCGCTGGATTGGCAGCGTAATGGTCGAGCAGCGCCGTACGCGGCGCTGGAAGATCTTCTTCCGCCTGCTCTTCCTGGTCCTGCTGCTGGCCTTCCTGGGCAGTTTCTTCTATTCCATGTTCGTCGATACCGATCGCACGCCGGAGCGTCAGCATCTGGGCGTGGTCACCGTGCGCGGCGTGATCGACAGCGAGTCACCCGCCAGCGCCGAGCGCATCATCGAGGGGCTCAACCGCGCCTGGGAATCGCGCACTGCCGCCGCGGTGGTGCTGCATATCGACAGCCCTGGGGGCAGTCCGGTGCAGTCGCAGCGCGTCTATGCCGAGATCATGCGCCTGCGCGAGGAGGGCGACAAGCCGGTGATCGCCGTGATCGAGGATGTCGGCGCCAGCGGCGCTTACTACATGGCGGCGGCGGCCGACGAAATCGTCGCGGCACCGTCGAGCCTGGTGGGCTCGATCGGCGTCATCTTCGCCAGCTTCGGCTTCGAGGAGGCCATCGACAACTTGGGGATCGAGCGCCGCGTCTTCGTCAGCGGCGAGCACAAGGGCTTCCTCGATCCGTTTTCCCAGGTGCGGCCAGAGCAGCGTGAATTCTGGCAGACGGTAATGGACACGACCCATGGGCAGTTCGTCGAAGCCGTTCGCCTGGGGCGTGGCGATCGCCTGACCGAGGACGAGCGAATTTTCAGCGGCCTGGTCTGGAGCGGCGAGCAGGCGCTCGAGCTGGGCCTGGTCGATGGCATCAGCAGCCTCGACGAGCTGAGCCGGGAGCTGTTCGGTGAGGTGCGCCTGCACGACTACACACCGCGGCTGGATCCCTTCGAACGCCTGACGCGCCAGTTTGGCCGTGTTGCCGCGGAGTGGATGGGGGTGGGCGTCGGCCAGTCGCCAGTGCGCTACCAGCTGCCCTGATCGCACAGCGGGTCGAGGCCCGCCTCGCGCAGCAGGGCGCAAAGACGAATCAGTGGCAGGCCGATCAGCGCATTGGGGTCATCGCCCTCGAGTTTCTCGAAGAGGGTGATGCCGAGCCCTTCCATGCGAAAGCTTCCGGCGCTGTCAAGCGGCTGCTCGCGTTGCACGTAGCGGGAGATTTCGTCGTCGCGAAGCTGGCGAAAGACCACGTCATAGCGCTCGTGGCATACCCAGTGGCGGCCGCTGGCGGTGTCAATCAGCGCCAGGCCGGTCAGGAAGCTCACGCGGCGCCCCGAGAAGCGTGCCAGCTGGGCCCGGGCCGTTGCCGCGTCACCCGGCTTGCCCAGGATGTCGCCCTCGAAAACCGCTACCTGATCCGAGCCCACGATCAAGTGGTCGGGGTGGTCGTCGGCGACACGGCTGGCCTTGGCCAGGGCCAGGCGGTGCACCAGCGCCTGGGGGGATTCACCCTCCACGGGTGTCTCGTCGATATCGGGGCTGACCCAGGTGTAGGGGATGCCGAGTCGGTCGAGGAGTTGGCGCCGCCAGTGCGAGCCGGAGGCGAGGACGAGTCGAGGCATGATGCGCTCCTGAAGGGGAAGAAGTGAGAGTCCTGCGCAAGTTCCATCAGAGATATTATAACTTGCTGACATAGCGGCTTTGACAGGGGGAGGGCGAGTGCCTATCATTGCGCGCCTATGTTGACCTCACGACTTCCCAACAGGGTCGAGCCCTATCGGCTTGCCGCTCGCGCCGAATCCCTTGCCGGCCTGATTGCGCTCGATCAGTTCGATCGCCTGTCCGCTCAGGTCGGGCTGCAGACTGGCGACTGCCAGGTGTGGCTGGATTTCGGTGTCGACGCCCAGGGCCGCCGTGAGATTCGCGGCCGTCTTGCCGCCGAACTGCAGCTTCCCTGCCGGCGTTGTCTCGAGCCGATGGCTCAGCATGTCGAGAGCGAGTTCCTGCTGGGCATGGTCACGAGCGATGCACTGGCGGCAGAGCTGCCGAGTACCCACGAGCCGGTGCTGGTGGAAAACGAACAGCTGAACCTGCTGGAGGTGATCGAGGATGAATTGATCCTCAGTCTGCCCCAGGTGGTTTACCACGACGAGGCACATTGCCGTGTCTCGCGCGACCAGCTGAGCAGCGGCGAGGAGGCTGAATCTGACGAGCCTGCTCCCGCGAGTCCTTTCGAGGTGCTACGACACCTGAAGGGAAAATCCTGATTGTTTATCGTCTCACTTCGGAGTGACACCCATGGCAGTTCAACAGAACCGTAAGACTCGTTCCAAGCGCGGCATGCGTCGCAGCCACGATGCGCTCAGCGCACCGACCCTGTCCCAGGACAAGGAGACCGGCACGACTCATCTGCGTCACCACGTCTCTCCCGACGGCTTCTATCGCGGTCGTAAGGTAGTCGACGCCTGAGCCGACCCGCTTCGATGACCATCGGCACCTGAACGTGCGGATAGCCATCGATACGCTGGGCGGGGACGCCGGTCCTGCTGCCGCCGTTCATGGCGCAGCTGCTGCCGTATTGGCATGGCCGGGGTTGGCCATCGACCTGTTCGGCCCGGTTGACCAGCTTTCAGTCGAGCTCGAGAACCTGCCGCGGCGTCTCGCCGCGGCCGGTTCGCATCTGTCGGTCCATCATGCGCCAGGCTTGATCCGTCAGGATCAGCGGCCGTCCGACGCATTGAGACGAGGTGGACAGACGAGCATGGCATTGATGCTGGATCACGTGGCCGATAATGGCGCTGCGGCTGGCGTCAGTGCGGGCAATACGGGGGCGCTGATGGCCTTGGCGCGACGTGCGCTCGGCACGGTGGCGAGCATCCCGCGTCCGGCGATCTGTACCGCGATCCCCACCCGCGGCGATGGTCGCTGCTATCTGCTGGATCTGGGCGCCAACGTTGATGCCAGCGCCAGCCGGCTGGTGGACTTCGCCCGCATGGGGGAGGTGATGGCGCGACACGTCGATGGCCTCTCTTCTCCGCGTGTGGCGCTGCTCAACGTGGGTAGCGAGGGAACCAAGGGCAGCGAGACGGTGCGTGAGGCGGATGCATTGCTGGCTCAAATGGGCTCGATGAACTATACCGGCTTCGTCGAGGGTGATGGCATCTTCGCCGGATCCGCTGACGTGGTGGTGTGTGACGGCTTCGTCGGCAACGCGGTGCTGAAGGCCAGCGAGGGCTTGGCGCGCATGCTGATCGAGCGAGTCCAGGCGACCTTCGAGTCGCACTGGGGGAGTCGGTTGGTCGGCATGCTGGCGAGGCCGGCGCTGCTTCGGTTGAAAGGCGAGCTCGATCCGGTGCGCTACAATGGCGCCAGCCTGCTCGGACTCGACGGCATCGTGATCAAGAGCCACGGCAGTGCCGATGCCACCGGCTTCTCCTATGCCGTGCTGCGGGCCGCGCAGGAGGTCAGTCGGGGCTTGCCCGAGCGCTTGGCCTTCGAGCTGGGCGGCCGGCATTGACAGCACTCAACAAGAGTAATGGTGAATGACATGACTCAACCCCTTGCCCTCGTGTTTCCCGGGCAAGGCTCCCAGCAGGTAGGTATGCTGCGGGAGCTGGCGGAACGCTACAGCGTTGTGCGGACAACGTTCGAGGAAGCTGCCGATGCCCTGGGCTATGACCTGTGGAAAGTGGTTCAGGAAGGGCCTGAGGAGTCGCTCAATGCCACTGCCTGTACTCAGCCGGCGCTGCTGACTGCCAGCGTGGCCATCTGGCGCGTCTGGCAGGAGCTCGAAGGCCCCCGTCCCGGTGCCATGGCGGGGCATAGCCTGGGTGAGTACAGCGCCATGGTTTGCGCTGGCGTAATGGGCTTTGCCGATGGAGTACGCCTGGTGCGTCTGCGCGGTGAGGCAATGCAGGAGGCTGTGCCCATGGGACAGGGCGGCATGGCTGCGATCCTGGGGCTCGATGATGCCACCGTTGAAAAGGCATGCCTGGAAGCCGCGCAGGACGAGGTAGTGGCCGCGGTAAACTACAATGCGCCGGGCCAGGTGGTGATAGCCGGCAGCAAGGGTGCCGTGGAGCGGGCCATTGTCCTGTGCCAGGAATCCGGAGCCAAGCGTGCCATGCCGCTGCCGGTCTCGGTTCCTTCTCACTGTGCCCTGATGCGGCCGGCAGCCGAGCGGCTCCAGGCTGCGATGGCGGAGCTCGAGATGCGGCCGCCGCGCTATACCGTTTACCAGAACGTCGATGCCCAGGCGCACGCCGACGTCGAGACGCTACGTACGCGCCTGGTCGAACAGCTTTATCAGCCGGTGCGCTGGACCGCCTGTGTCGAAGCCATGGAGACGGGTGGGGCCAGGGTCTTCATCGAGTGCGGGCCCGGCAAGGTTCTCACCGGCCTTGGCAAGCGCATCGCAAAGGGTAGCAAGGGGCTCGCCGTCAACGATCCTGATAGCCTGGAGGCGGCGCTTGGCCTGGCGCGTGAAGCCGCTGGCCAGTAAGCCTTGTCCGGCGGGCATTACCTGCTTGGTCGGCGGCAACGACAAGGAGGGGCGTTCAGCCCCCGGAATCAAACAGCATTGGAGCGGGAATAGGTTATGACGAGCGAACGCAGGATCGCCCTGGTGACCGGTGCAAGTCGCGGGATTGGCAGGGCCATTGCCCACGAGCTGGGACGGCAGGGGCATGTGGTGATCGGTACCGCTACTACCGAATCCGGGGCTGCAAGGATCGATGAAGATCTACGTGCCCATGGACTCGAGGGGGGTGGCCGGGCGCTGGACGTCACCGACCAGGCCAGTGTCGATGCTCTCGTCAAGGCCGTTACCGAAGAGTTCGGGGCGCCCACCATCCTGGTCAACAATGCCGGCATCACTCGCGACAATCTGTTGATGCGCATGAAAGAAGATGAGTGGGATTCGGTGCTCGACACCAATCTCAAGTCTGTCTATCGCGTCACCAAGGCATGCCTGCGCGGCATGACCCGGGCTCGCTTCGGGCGCATCGTCAATATCAGTTCGGTGGTGGCGACCATGGGCAACCTCGGCCAGACCAACTATGCTGCCGCCAAGGCTGGCATGGAAGGCTTTACGCGAGCCCTGGCCCGTGAGGTGGCCTCTCGGGCGATTACCGTCAATGCCGTGGCGCCAGGCTTCATTGCCACCGACATGACGCGGGCCCTGCCCGAAGAGCAGCATCAGGCGCTGCTGACCCAGATTCCGCTGGCGCGCCTCGGTGAGCCGGAGGAAATTGCTGCTGCCGTCGGTTTCCTGACAAGCGCAAATGCCGGCTACATTACCGGCGAGACGCTGCAGGTCAACGGTGGCATGAATATGCGTTGAAGCTCGCTCGGGTCGGCGGTTGCGCCGACCGAGGGGCGTCTATAAACTACCCGCAGCTTGAGTTCGCGGACCCAACGGCTGGTCATCTGAACGGCTAACTTGAACGACTGGAGTACAGATAATGAGCACCATCGAAGAGCGCGTGAAGAAGGTTGTTGCCGAGCGCCTGAACGTCAAGGAAGAGGACATCCAGAACAGCTCCTCCTTCACCGAGGACCTGGGCGCCGATTCCCTGGATACCGTTGAGCTGGTCATGGCGCTCGAAGAGGAATTCGATACCGAAATTCCCGATGAGGAAGCCGAGAAGATTACTACCGTTCAGGAAGCCATCGATTACGTCAATGCCCATCAGTAAGGGCGCAATCGTCTCCGCTTGCTGAGGTGAGGCCTGTCGAAAGGCCTGGAAAAGCCGTCCTGAGTCACAGGGCGGCTTTTTGCGTTATGCAAGGCCATGGCTGCCCAAGCGAGGAGCATGTCCGGTATAATGCGCGCAATGGCGGCCTGCGGATGGGCCGTGTCATCAAGGTTGTCTGGAGGAAAACTGATGGCTCGTAGAGTTGTGGTGACCGGGCTCGGGCTGGTCACGCCAGTGGGCACTACCGTCGAGGAGAGCTGGGAGAACATCCTGGCGGGCAAGAGCGGTATCGCCTCCATCGAGCATTTCGATGCGACCGGCTTCAACACCCGCTTCGGCGGTTCGGTGAAGAACTTCGACATCAGTCCGTACCTGAACCCCAAGGATGCGCGCAAGATGGACCTGTTCATCCAGTATGGGGTGGCAGCAGGTGCGCAGGCCATCAGTGACGCCGGCATCGAGTGCAGCGAGGAGAATGCCGAACGCATCGGTGTGGCGATCGGCTCCGGCATCGGCGGGCTGCCGATGATCGAGCAGAACCACAATGCGCTCAACAAGGGCGGTGCACGGCGTGTCTCGCCGTTCTTCGTGCCCGGCTCGATCATCAACATGATCTCCGGCAACCTGGCCATTCAGTACGGCTTCAAGGGCCCCAACATCGCTATCACCACGGCCTGCACCACCGGTACCCACAACATCGGCTACAGTGCCCGCACCATTGCCTATGGCGATGCCGACGTGATGATCTGTGGCGGCGCCGAGATGGCCACCACCCCGCTGGGGCTAGGCGGCTTCTCTGCGGCTCGCGCCCTGTCGACGCGCAATGACGACCCCCAGGCCGCCAGCCGTCCCTGGGACCGTGACCGCGACGGTTTCGTGCTCTCCGACGGTGCCGGCATCCTGGTATTGGAGGAGTATGAGCACGCCAAGGCTCGCGGGGCGAACATCTACGCCGAATTGACCGGGTTCGGCATGAGCGACGACGCCTACCACATGACCGCGCCGCCCGAGGACGGCAGCGGCGCGGCGCTCTCCATGCGCAACGCCATCCGCGATGCCCGCCTCGACCCTTCGGCGGTACACTACATCAACGCGCATGGCACCTCGACGCCGGCCGGTGACCTGGCCGAAAGCCGCGCGGTCAAGAAAGTGATGGGCGAGGCTGCACACAGTGTTGCAGTGAGCTCCACCAAGTCCATGATCGGGCACCTGCTGGGGGCTGCTGGGGCCGTCGAGGCGGTATTCAGCATTCTGGCCATCCGTGATCAGGTGGCGCCGCCCACCATCAACCTGGACAATCCCCAGGAGGGCTGTGACCTGGATTACGTGCCGCATACCGCGCGCGAAATGAAGATCGATGTGGCATTGTCCAACTCGTTCGGCTTCGGTGGTACCAACGGCACGCTGGTCTTCTCCCGGGTGCACTGAGCGAGTGGCATGAGTCGGCCAGTCGAAGCCTGGGTCCCGATCGACGATCGTGGCCTGGCCTATGGAGACGGTCTCTTCGAGACCGTGCTGGTGCGTGATGGGACGCCGCTGCTCTGGTCGCGACACAAGGCGCGCATGAGCCGTGGGGCCGAGATTCTCGGCCTGCCCGTCCCCAGTGACGCCGAGCTCGACCGGCTGCCCGGCATGGCCGGCGCGGGGCTCAAGGTGCTGAAGCTGATCCTGACCCGTGGCAGCGGCGGGCCAGGCTATGCGGCGCCGTACCCGGCCAAGCC
Source organism: Billgrantia kenyensis (assembly GCF_013697085.1). Taxonomy (GTDB): domain Bacteria; phylum Pseudomonadota; class Gammaproteobacteria; order Pseudomonadales; family Halomonadaceae; genus Halomonas; species Halomonas kenyensis. Next base: position 115,173 of record NZ_JACEFT010000005.1, on the reverse strand, counting down.
CAGGCTGCTGTGGCAGCTGTCCCACTTCGCGCCCCAGCCGGTGCGCTGGGAGCGAGGGATCAAGGTGCGGCTGTGCCGGCTGCGTCTGGGTATTCAGCCAGCCTTGGCGGGGCTCAAGCATCTCAACCGGCTCGAGAACGTGCTGGCGCGCAGCGAGTGGAATGACCCCGATGTGGCCGAAGGGTTGCTCTGCGATAGCCAGGGCGATCTGGTCGAGGCCACCAGCATGAACCTGTTCTGGTGGCGCCAGGAACGTTGGGAAACGCCGCGGCTGGACCGCTGCGGCGTTGCCGGTACCCTGCGAGATGCCCTGATGGAGCGGTTGCGCATCGAGGAAGTCAGCATGGGGACCGAGGTTCTCGCCGAAGCCGAGTGCGTCTGGCTGGGTAACTCCGTCCAGGGGCTATGGCCGGTGGTACGGCTGGATGATGCCGAAGGCAACCTGCAGTATCGCTGGCAGCTGAAGCGCGAGCATCGAGCGTTGCAGGATATCGCTCATGAACTGCTGGGCTACCCGGTGGTACCCAAGAGCTGACTGTCGCAGCGTAACGTTGCGTACGTAGAGAGAGCATGTGACGAGGTAGGCGTATGCTGCGTTTGATGAAGTTTCTGTTCCTCCTGATCATCGTGGCAGCCGTGGCGGCCTTCGCCGGCTATCGCTACTGGGAATCCCGGCTCGATGCACCCATTGCGGTGGAGGAAGAGACCCTCTATGAAGTGCCGCGAGGGGCAGGCTACAACCGAGTGATCGCGGACCTGGCCTCGCGTGACCTGATCGACGACGAATGGGCGTTTCGCCTGCTGACGCGAATCGAGCCGGAAGCGATCCCCCGGCTCAGGGCCGGCGAGTACATGCTCGAGCCGGGCATGAGCGGGCGTGAGCTGATCGAGTTGCTCGGCAGCGATCGTGTCGTTACCTATCCCCTCACCATCCCTGAAGGATGGACCTTCCGCCAGATGCGCGCGCGGATCGATAGTGCCCCCAAGCTCGAGAACCTGACCGCAGGCCTCAGTGACGAAGAGGTGATGGCGCTGCTGGATCGTGAAGGGCGGCACCCTGAAGGTTGGTTCTTTCCCGATACTTATCGCTATCACAAGGGCATGAGCGACCTCGATATCCTGCGCCAGGCGCTGGTTAGCATGGAAAGAGTGCTGGAGGAAGTGTGGGAGGGGCGCAGCGACGACCTGACCATCGAGTCTCCCTACGAGGCGCTGATCATGGCCTCGTTGATCGAGCGCGAAACCGGCGCCCCCGAGGAGCGTCGCGAGATCGCCGGGGTGTTCAAGCGTCGCATGCAAACCGGCATGCGGCTGCAGACCGACCCCACGGTGATCTACGGCATGGGCGAACGCTATGAGGGTCGCATCACCCGTGCGGACCTGCAGGAAGCCACGCCCTACAACACCTACGTGATCAACGGTCTGCCGCCGACGCCTATCGCCATGCCGGGGCGTGCCTCGCTCGAGGCAGCGGTCGACCCGCTGCCCGGTGATACCTACTACTTCGTTTCGCGCGGCGACGGGACTCATCACTTCTCGCGTACACTGCGCGAGCACAACAATGCCGTGAACCGCTACATCCGTAACCGTTGAGCGACACTCGCCGAGTGGAAGGCGGGCGCGGCCGGACGCACAGGAGCCTGGATGCAACAGCGAGGACGCTTCATCACCCTGGAAGGCGGGGAGGGCGTGGGCAAATCGACCAACCTGGAGTGGGTGGCCGATTGGCTGACGTCGCAGGGTATCGAGGTGGTTCGGACCCGTGAGCCGGGCGGTACGCCGAGGGCCGAGGCCATACGGGAACTGCTGCTCTCTACGGAGTGCGATGAGCCCCTCGATGGCGATACCGAGCTGCTGCTGGTATTTGCCGCCCGCGCCCAGCATCTGGCTCAGCGGATACGCCCGGCGTTGGAGCGCGGTGCCTGGGTGCTGTGTGATCGCTTCACCGATGCCACCTATGCCTATCAAGGTGGTGGCCGCGGCATCGACGCCAGCCGCATCGGCGAGCTGGAACGTTTCGTCCAGTGCGGCCTCGAGCCCGACCTGACCCTGCTGCTCGATATGCCGGTCGAGGCCGCGCAGCGGCGACTTCAGGGCCGGCTGGCGGCCGGAGGGCAGAGTCGTGATCGTTTCGAGAGAGAGCACCTGGCCTTCTTCGAGGCGGTTCGGCAAGCCTATCTGGCACGCGCTGCCGCGGCGCCTCGGCGGGTGGCGGTCATCAACGCCGATGCGCCGCTGGCCAACGTGCAGGCGCAGCTCACGGCGTGCCTCGACGAGCGGACGCGGGCATGGCGGTGAACGAGCCTTTTCCGGCGACCCCACTACCCTGGCAGGCCCCGCTGTGGCGCCAGTTCCTGGCCCTGCATGCCAGCGGAAGACTACCCCATGCGCTGCTGCTGTCAGGCCCCCACGGCGTCGGCAAGCAGCGCTTCGCGGAGGCGTTGCTGGGTTACCTGCTGTGTGCCGATCCCGGGGAGACAGCCTGCGGGGAGTGCCACGGCTGTCGCATGCTGGCTTCCGGCTACCACCCCGACTTGCTGCGCATCTCCCCGGAAGAGGGCAAGCGCCAGATTCGCATCGATCCGATTCGTGAGGTCAACGCCTTCGTTGGCCAGACCGCTCAGCAGGGTGGCCATCGTGTCATCCTGCTTTCGCCGGCCGAAGCAATGAACGTGGCGGCGGGCAATGCGCTGCTCAAGAGCCTGGAGGAGCCGGGCGCACGCACTCAGTTCCTGCTGCTGGCGGATATCCCTTCGCGCATGTTGGCTACCATCCGCTCACGCTGTCAGCACTGGAACCTGCCGCTGCCCGAGCACGAGCAGAGCATCGAGTGGTTGGCCAGCTCACTGGGAAGCCGGGAAGAGGCCGAGTTCTGGTTCCAGGTCTCGGGCGGCTTGCCCTTGCTTGCCGTCGAACTGGCCGCGCCCGAAGCCAGGTCGCTGCGCAAGCAGCTGCATGAAACCTTCGATGCCCTGGTGCGCGGGGCCGAGCCGGTGGCAGAGGCGGCCCGCCTCGACCGCCAGTCGCTGGAAGCGATACTGTGGTACGGTATTGCCTGGCTCGAGGACCTGATTCGCCTGGGACTTTCGGGAGCGGCTGGCCAGGTTCGCAACCCCGATCTGCTGCCGCTTTATCGCCAGGCGGCAAAGAACGCAAGGGTGCAGGACTGGTTTCGGCTGCTGGACTTCGCCCGCGAGCAGCGTCGCCTGTTGGCGGCGGGCGGCAACCCCAACCCACAGCTGGTCCTCGAGGCCTGGCTGGTACGCTGGTCGACCTTGCTGCGCTCTTGAGGCAGGGAAGGGAGGAGACAACATGGCACCGCAGAAGGCCCTGTCGCTGACGATCCAGGACGAGCAGACCCTGCTCTCCGCCTACATGCCGCTGCTCGAACGGGGCGGTATTTTCATTCCGACCCGTGAGCGCTACGAGCTGGGCCAGGAGGTCTACCTGTTGCTGACCCTGCCCGGCGAAAGCGATCGGGTTCCGGTCACGGGCCAGGTGGTGTGGGTTTCACCCGACGGCGTGGCAGGGCGCCGGGTCCCAGGTATCGGCATTCACTTCAGCCCCGAGGACCAGGCCGTACGCGACCGTATCGAGACGCTGCTGGCCGGGCAACTGGGCAAGGGTACATCGACCTACACGCTCTAAGCGTGGCTGTATTTCGTACCGCTACATCAGCATACCGATCAGCACACCCGTCAAGGCAGCGGCGCTCAGCGAGGCGGCGCTGCCATAGGTCAGCCACTTGTTGACCCCGTCGTGCCCCAGGCGCAGGTCGAAACAGCCATGGCGGATGCGGTGGGCGGCATGGAACAGCGGCAGGCAGATCACGGCGCCGACGAATAGCAAGCCGGGCAGGCTGAACAGCATTGATCGTGCACGCTCGGCATCGAGCGGAACGACTCCCAGCGGTGCCAGCAGGGCCAGACACAGGATCGCGGCTGGCACGAACACGGCGAAGCAGACGCCGCCGGCACTGAACAGCCCCCACCACAGCGGCTCGTCGAATGCCTGTCGGCGTGACGGCTTGTCGCTCATCGTGCACCTCCCATGAACAACCACAGCGATATCAGTGTGACGACCGCCACGCCGGCCCACTGTGCGGCCACCACGGCCTGATGGGGCAATGGGCGTCCTGCGATGCGCAGCGGCATCACGCGGGGGAAGAGCTGAAAGAAGGTCCAGGCGTGATAGAGGCTTGCTGCCAGGGCCAGCCCGTTGAGCAGAAGCACGGGAGCGCTGCCCATGAAGGCGAGCCAGTTCATCCAACTGGCCTCACCCCGCAGCAGCGCGATCAATCCCGCCAGCAGGCAGACGGCGAAGAACAGCAAGGGAAGCACCGTTGCCTCTCTCACCATGTAGGCGATGAAATAGCGATGCTTGAGCCACCAGCTGCGGGGTAGCGGGGGCAATCGTTCGTTTGGGTGCATACCGTCTCCTAACCTCATTCCTAACCCCTGAACAGGGCAATCAGGGTGTGCTTGGCCGATTCGACCTTGCCCTGATTCACCGCTGCCGCCGGGTCCACGTGCTTGGGACACACTTCGGAACAGAAGCCGACGAAGGTACAGCTCCACACGCCCTCGTGTCGGTTTAGCTCAGGCATGCGCTGTGCCTTGCCGTGGTCGCGGCTGTCGAGGTTGTAGCGATGGGCGAGGGCGATGGCCGCAGGCCCCAGGAACTCGGGGTTGAGCCCGAACTGGGGGCAGGCGGAATAGCACAGGCCGCAGTTGATACAGTTGGCGAACTGCTTGTAACGGGCCAACTGGGCTGGCGTCTGGCGGTTGGGTTCCGCTGCGTTCGAAGCCTCGTCGATCAACCAGGGTTTGACGGCGGCCAGATGTTCCAGAAAGATTTCCATGTCGACCATCAGGTCGCGACGAACCGGGAAGTGAGCCAGCGGCTCGATGCGAACCTCGTCCGGGTAATCGCGCAGGAAGGTCTTGCAGCCGAGCTTCGGAATGCCGTTGACCATCACCCCGCAGGAGCCGCAGATCGCCATGCGGCAGGACCAGCGGTAACTCAGGCTGCTGTCCAGTTCCTCCTTGACGTGGTTAAGGGCATCGAGCAGCGAGGTGCTGTCATCGACGGGCACCTCGTAGCGTTGCCAGAACGCTTCCTCCGCCTGCTCCGGTAAATAGCGCTTGATACGGATCGACTTGGTGCTCATGAACGCGCTCCTCGTTGACCCTCGGTGTTGCTGCCAGCCTCGCCGTAGACACGCTCGGCGGGCGCGGAGAAGCGCACGTCGACGTCCTGCCATTGCAGCTCCGCGGTAGCGTCGCCGTGATGAAAGACCAGGCTGTGCTTGAGGAAGCGTGTATCGTCACGCTGCTGCATGTCCTGGTCGAGGCGCTGGTGGGCACCGCGGGATTCACGTCGCTCCAGGGCCCCGAGACAGGTTGCCTCGGCGATATCCAGACCGAAGCCCAGTTCGATGCACTCGAGCAGCTCGGTGTTGTAGATGCGGCTCTTGTCGTTGACCCGCACCTGGCGATAGCGCTCGCGGAGCCGGCGCACGCTGTCCAGGGCGGCTCGCATGCCTGCTTCGGTGCGGTAGATCCCGCAGCCGCTCTCCATGGTCTGGATCAGCTCACGCTTGACGGCGACCCAGTTCTCCTCGCTCTTGCCCTGGCACAGCGTGGCCAGACTCCTCTGCTGTCTGTGGGCCTGCTCCTGTATCAGGTGCGGGTCGGCAAAGTCGCGCTGTGCGGCCTGCTGACTGGCTCGTTCGCCCGCCAGACGCCCGAACACCAGCAGCTCGGTGAGCGAGTTGGAACCGAGCCGGTTGGCCCCGTGCAGCCCCACGGAGGCGCACTCGCCGGCGGCGAACAGCCCCTTGATCCGCGTTTCGCACTCGGCGTCGGTTTCGATACCGCCCATGGTGTAGTGCACCGCCGGGCGAATCGGAATCGGCTCGCGCACCGGGTCGACGTTGATGTAGGACTTGGCCAGCTCGCAGATGAAGGGTAGTCGCTCCTTGAGCACGGCCTCGCCGAGATGGCGAAGATCGAGATAGACCACGTCGCTGCCGGCAAAGGTGCCGGTACGGCCTGCCTGTTGCTCCTGCCAGAAGGCCTGAGACAGCTTGTCCCGCGGGCCAAGTTCCATGAACTTGTTCTGCGGCTGCCCCAGCGGGGTTTCCGGGCCAAGGCCGTAGTCCTGCAGGTAGCGGTAGCCATCCTTGTTGAGCAGAATGCCACCTTCCCCTCGGCACGCTTCAGTGATCAGAATGCCCGAGCCCGGCAAGCCGGTGGGATGGTACTGCACGAACTCCATGTCGCGCAGCGCCACGCCGTGGCGGTAGGCGATGGCCATGCCGTCGCCGGTGACGATTCCGGCGTTGGTGTTGAAGCGAAACAGGCGTCCGGCACCGCCCGTGGCGAGTACCACGGCTTTGGTGCGCAGCAGGGTCAGCTCGCCGCTGGCGACCTGCAGGGCAATCACGCCGATCACGCTCCCGTCGTGCACGGCGATATCGAGCACGAAGTACTCATCCAGCCGCTCGATCTCGGCATACTTGAGCGAGGTCTGGAACAGCGTATGCAGCAGGTGAAAACCGGTCTTGTCGGCGGCGAACCAGGTGCGTGCCGTCTTCATGCCGCCGAAGCGGCGCACCTGAATGCTGCCGTCCTGCTGGCGGCTCCAGGGGCAGCCCCAACGCTCCAGTTGAACCAGTTCGCGGTGGGCATGGTGCACGAAGTAGTCGACCACGCCTTGTTCGGCCAGCCAGTCGCTGCCGGCCACAGTGTCGTCGAAGTGTGCCTGCAGGCTGTCCTCGGCGCTGGTTACCGCCGCGGCTCCCCCTTCGGCGGCGACCGTGTGCGAGCGCATGGGGTAGACCTTGGAGAGCAGGGCGATGCGCTGATGGGTGCCGTTCTTCCGGGCTTGTTCAGCGGCGGCAATGGCGGCGCGCAATCCGGCGCCGCCGCCGCCCACGATGACGATATCGAAATCTCGTTCCTGCATGGACGCTTCCGTGGTTGTACCTGAGCCGGCTTGAGGGCTGCCGAAACGCTCGTTTGCGTAGCAGCCTAGCATTCGCCACCAGGAGCGGCCAGCGCCTCGAAACAGGCCTGCAATATTGCTTGACTCACATCAACCGAAACTTCGAAAGCTTCCGTAGTTGCTATGCTATTTTTCGGCCGGCGATTAACCTCACGGCCACGCCGTCATGCGCGGTGCAAATTATTCACTACAACGATACCGAGGGCGACTCACGATGCCTGAATGGATGTCTTACTTCTCGTGGAAGGCCCTGGCGCCGCTGCTGGTCGCCTTGCTGGTGGCATTGCTGCCGGCGCCGGAGAGCCTGGCACCCCACGCCTGGTACTTCTTTGCCATTTTTCTTGGCTGCGTGGTCGGACTCATCTTCGAGCCTTTGCCGGGAGCGGTGATTGGCCTGATCGGCGTGACGGTGGCGGCACTGCTGGCGCCGTGGGTGCTGTTCTCGCCGGAGCAGATGGCCGCCCCCGGCTTCAACGTGCCCAACAGTGCTTTTGCCTGGGCCGTTTCGGGTTTCAACAACTCGGTGGTCTGGCTCATCTTCGGCGCCTTCATGTTCGCGCTGGGTTACGAGAAGACCGGGCTTGGCCGGCGTATCGCGCTATGGCTGGTCAAGAGCATGGGGCGTCGCACCCTCACACTGGGCTATGCGGTGATGATTGCCGACACCATCCTGGCCCCGTTCACTCCCTCCAATACTGCACGCAGCGCGGGCACTATCTATCCGGTGCTGCAGAATTTGCCGCCTCTCTACGATTCGCAGCCCAACGATCCCAGCATGAAGCGAATGGGCAGCTTCCTGATGTGGACTGCCATCGTCTCGACCTGTGCCACCAGCTCGCTTTTCCTCACGGCCATGGCGCCCAATCTGCTGGCTGTCGCCCTGGCCGAAACCGCCACCGGGGTACGCATCGGATGGGGGCAGTGGTTCCTTGCCGCGGCGCCTGCCGGGGTGCTGTTGCTGCTGGTGGTGCCACTGCTGTGCTACTGGCTTTGCCCACCGGAGGTGAAGTCGGGCAGCGCGGTGTCCGACTGGGCCGAAAGCGAGCTCAAAGGTCTGGGGCGGCTGACGCGCAACGAGGTGGTGCTGGTGGTACTGGTGTTGATGGCCCTGATGCTGTGGATCTTCGGCGGTGACGTGATTTCGGCCTCCCTGGTGGGGCTGGTGGTGATCTGTGCCATGCTGCTGCTCGGAGTCTTGAGCTGGAACGATATCCTCTCCAACAAGCCGGCTTGGAACACCTTCGTCTGGTTCGCGACCCTGGTGGCGCTCGCCGGTGGCCTCAGTCAGGTCGGTTTCGTCGGCTGGTTCGGCAATTTGGTGGGCGCACGCATCAGCCACTTCGATCCGCTGATGGCGATGCTGGCTCTGACGGTGATTTTCTACGTACTGCACTATTTCTTCGCCAGCATCACGGCCCATGTCACGGCGTTGCTGCCCGTCATGTTGGCTGCGGCGTCCGGTATCCCGGGTCTCGACATGCAGATGTTCGTCCTGTTGCTGCTGCCGACCCTGGGCTTCATGGGGATCCTGACGCCTTACGGCACCGGGCCGAGTCCGGTCTACTACGGCAGCGGCTATCTGCCGGGTCCGCTGTGGTGGCGCCTCGGAGCAATCTTCGGCCTGCTGTTCCTGCTGGTCTGGCTGGCGGTGGGCGTACCCTGGCTGCTGCTGATCCTGTGACCTGACTGGCCATGCTCGCGCCACTCCACATCGACGTGGAGTGGCGTTTTCGTATACTCTCGTTCTCCCCTGACATCCCAGAGGAAGATCCGGCCGCTCATGTTCGTCGATTCCCACTGCCACCTGGACCGCCTCGACCCCAACACCCACGACGGCAGCATTGCCGCTACGCTGGAGGCAGCCCGGGCTCGCGACGTAGGCCAATTCCTCGCCGTTGCCGTCACGCTGGATGACCTGCCGACTCTCGCCGCCATAGCCCGCGAGCACGACGACGTGGCTATCTCCGCCGGTGTGCACCCACTTCACGTGCTGGACTCCGAACCGGATGTCGAGGCGATCAAGGAGGCTGCCGATCGCTACGGCGCGGTCGCCATCGGCGAGTGTGGCCTGGACTATCATTATCTCGACAAGACCCCTGACCGGGTGCCGTCGCGGGAGGTGCAGCGCGAGCGTTTCCGGCGTCAGCTTGTGGCCGCCGCCGAGCTCGAACTGCCGGTGATCGTGCATACCCGCGATGCTCGCGAGGAGACGCTGGAGCTGATACGTGAGCACAGCGATCCGGCCATCGGCGGGGTGCTGCACTGTTTCACCGAGGATCTCGAGATGGCGCGGGAGGCGGTGCGTCACGGTTTCTATATTTCGCTGTCGGGTATCGCGACTTTCCGTAATGCCGAGTCGCTGCGCGAGGTCGCCCGTCGTGTGCCCCTCGACCGACTGCTGATCGAGACCGACAGCCCTTATCTGGCGCCGGTGCCGCATCGCGGCAAGCCCAACGAGCCGGCCTGGGTGGTGGAAGTGGCGCAGTGTATCGCCCAGGCGCGTGGTATCAGCGTGGATGAGGTCGCGATGCAGACGACGGCCAATTTTTATCATCTGTTTCGCGGTGCCGCACCCGAGCCCAGCGCCGAGACGCGCGATATCCTGGCGCGAGCCGGGCTGGTGTAGCCAGCAAGGCGAATTCCATGGCAAAGGGGCGAACATGAACCTGGACCCACTGCTCAATCACGTCGAGTCCGATGGCGAGATTCCACCGGTCGATCGCTGGCAGCCGCAGCAGTCAGGCGTGATGGAGCTGGAGATCTCCGCCGACGGGCGCTGGTTTCATGAAGGCAGCGAAATGACGCGGCCGCGCCTGGTTCGCCTGCTCTCGACGCTGCTGCGGCGTGAGGACGACGGTGAATACTACCTGGTGACGCCGGTGGAGAAGCAGCGCATTCGCGTGGTCGACCGCCCCTTCGTGGTGGTGGATGCCGACTTCGACGATGCCGCGGGCTGCTGGTGGCTGACCACGAATGCCGGCGATCGCCTGCGGTTGGACGAAGCGCATCGGCTACGGCTCAGCACCACTCCCGATGGCGTGCAGGTGCCCGAGGTGCCGGTGCGCTTCGGTCTCGCGGCTCGCCTGGGCCGTAACGTCTATTACCGTCTGGTGGAAGCCGCCGAACAGCGCCCGAGGGGCGACGACACCGTCGAACTCGGCCTGACCAGTGCCGGCAGCTGGCATCCGCTGGGCGAGCTGCCCGCCGAGGGGTCGTGAGGCTGACGGCGGAGCAGCGTGCCGTCGTCGAGCACGGCGACGGACACGCCCGGGTGGCAGCCGTGGCGGGCGCTGGAAAGACCACCACCCTGGTCGCACGCGTGTTGCACCTGCTGGAGCGCGGCGTCCCGGCGCAGCGTATTCTGGTGCTCATGTTCAACCGCTCCGCTCGCGAGGATTTCCAGCGGCGCCTGCTGGATATGGCTCCCGCCGGTCAGCGCATGCCCGACGTGCGTACCTTCCACTCCTTGGGGCATCGCCTGACCCAGAGCCTCACCCGCTGGGGCGCGCTGGCCCCGCGCCGACTGATTTCCGCTGACTGGCAGGTGGAACGCCTGCTGCGACAAGCGACGCTGGAAGTGCTCGAGGATGGTGAGCATCGTGACATGGCGCTGGAAACCGATACCCTGGAGTCGCTGGCGCATTTCTGTGGCCTGGTGAAGGCCGAGATGGTGCCGGCGGCCAGCCTGCTGGAGCGGCTGGATCTGGCCGAAGGCAGCGAACATTTTGCCGCAGCCTTCGAACGCCTCGAGTCGCTGCTGGAGGAGCATGGCCTGATGACCTATTCGGACCTGCTCTACCGACCGCTGCGTGCGCTGGAGGCAGACGCAGCGCTGGCGGGGCGAGTGCAGGGCTATCTTGACCATGCCATCGTCGATGAATATCAGGACATCAACCAGGCCCAGCTGCGCCTGCTGGCGCTGCTCGCCGGACGCAGTGCCGAGGTGATGGCGGTGGGGGACGCCAACCAGTGCATCTACGAATGGCGCGGTGCTCACCCGGATACCATGCGGGAACACTTCAACGCCACCTTCGGCGCAGCGGCCGACTACCCGCTCTCGATCACCTTTCGCCACGGTCACTCGCTGGCACTGCTGGCCAATCATGCCATTGCCGCCAATCGCCGCCGCCCGGACCAGCTGTGTCTGGCCGCCCCAGGCAATCCACGCACCGAGCTTGCCGTCGAGCAGGGCAGTGCCGCGCTGCTGGCGACTCTGGAGCAGTGGCAGCGTGGGGGCAGGAGACTGGACGAGGCGTGTCTGCTGGTACGCAGTTGGGCGCTCTCGGTACCCGTTCAGCTGCAGCTGTTGCAGGCCGGAATCCCGTTTCGCCTGTCCCGGGAGGATCGCTTCGTCTTTCGTCTGCCGCTGGTGCAGGCGCTGGCGGGTTACCTACGGCTCTCGCAAACCCCGGCGCTGCTGCACGACCCGGGTCATCTGTTGCGTCTGCTGGAGCAGCCGACCCCCTTCGTCGCTCGCGAACGCCTGGCGGCTCTGGCCCAGCGTTTGGCCCATACACAGCACTACCCCGAGCGTGACGACCCCCTGTTGGCCGGGCTCAAGCCCATCCAGCGGCGCAACCTGAAGCGGCGCTGGTCACTGCTGTGCGAACTACCTCGTCTCGCCGGTTGGCCTCCGGCGCGGCTATTGGCCCATATCGTCGATGCCTTGGATGCCGAGAAAGTGCTCAAGCGTGCCGCCGCCCGTCGCGAGAAGGGGGAAGAGGACGTGCGCCTGCTCGACGTGCTGATAGAGCAAGCCGACGAGACCCGACACATCGACACCTTCATCGAGCTGCTCGAGCGTCCGGTAGAGAATCATGCCGGCGGCATCCTGATCACCACCGTGCACGGCGCCAAGGGGCTGGAGTGGCCGCTGGTGATTGTCGCCGGGGTCAACGAAGAGGACTTTCCTCACTACAGTCGCGACAACCCGCTTACCGCGGAACGCCTGGAAGAGGAGAGACGGCTCTTCTATGTCGGTGTGACCCGCGCCCGGGACCGCCTTCTGCTACTGCATGACAGCGGTGAGCACCGTCCCAGCCGATTCCTGGCCGAGACGGCCTGGCAGGACTGTCGTTGCATCGCGGCACGCCTGGAGGACGTCGGGGAGTCGGAAGCGACCGTGGTGGTGGAGTCGCCCGAGCTGATCTCACGCTACCTGTCGGCAGTGGGCCATGATTCGATGCGGCCGACGCAGCGGGTCCAAGCGGTTGGCGAGGCCTCTCCCGGCTACGTTTCCGTGGCCTATCGCCCCGGTCTGAAGCTGCGTCATGCGGTCTTTGGTGAGGGCGAAGTCGTGGTAGTGGAAGGAGACCCCGCCGATCCAGTGATCGAGGTAAACTTCACTCAGGCCGGCCGCCGGCGTCTGTTGGCCTGCCGTGCCCCCATCGAACTGCTGCCGGGCGAGACGCTCCATGAGCCTGTCCAAGGAGAACAAGCATGACCGAATTGCTGATCGCGGCTGATGAATTGGCCGAGTCACTCAAAGGCAACCGCCCACCCAGGGTGCTTGACTGCCGAGCGCGGCTGGGCGACCCGGATGCCGGTCGCCGCCTTTGGCAAGCAGGTCATGTGCCGGATAGCGTGCATCTTGATCTCGACCGCGATCTGGCAGCGGCTCCCGGTGAAGGAGGTCGTCATCCGCTGCCTTCGACTGAGGCGTTTGCCGCTACATTGTGTCGTCTTGACATCACACCCGACGAGCCGATCGTGGTGCTGGATGACATGGGCGGACAGCTGGCCGCGGCGAGGGCCTGGTGGATGCTCGCTGTCTGGGCGGGGCATCCCGACGTGCGCATGCTGGACGGTGGGTTGAGCGCCTGGCAGGAGGCCGGTGGTGAGCTGATGCTGGGACGGGAAGTGGCGCTTGAGCCGAGCCAGTGGCAGCCTGTGTTCGACGACGGTGCCTGGGTCGATGCTGACCAGATCTTTTCCGGCCGGGAGCTCAGGGTGGATGCCCGCAGCGAGGAGCGCTTTCGCGGTGAGGCCGAGCCCATCGACCCGGTAGCCGGTCATATTCCCGGTGCGGTGTGTCGCCCCAGTGCCGCCAACCTGACCGAGGCAGGACGCTTCAAGTCTGCTGAAGCACTCGATGCAGAGCTGCCGCGCAGCGATGCCGTCATCGCCTACTGCGGCTCTGGTGTCACGGCCTGTCACAATATCCTGGCTTACGCCATTGCCGGCCGAGCCTTGCCGAGGCTCTACCCGGGTTCATGGAGCGAATGGATTCGCGATCCGTCAAGACCGGTGGCACGTGCTTGACTAGAGAGGCTTGAATCGCCTGGTGAGTCGAAGGTAATTTCAGCCGCTGGGTTCATGGAAATGTCACGCAAGGGAATCTAGGGGAGAACGCATGAATTTTTCGCTCATCGGAGCAGCCGGGTATATCGCGCCTCGTCACATGCAGGCCATCAAGGATACGGGGCATGCCCTGGTGTCGGCCTACGACATCAACGATTCGGTGGGCATCATCGACTCCATTTCGACGAATTGTTCCTTCTTCACCCAGTTTGAATATTTTCTGGAACACGCCTGGCGCCTGAAGCGGGAGCGGGAGAGAGCCATCGACTACTGGGTCGTCTGTTCCCCCAACCACTTCCATAGCGCCCATATCACCGCGGGTCTGCATCTGGGCTGCGACGTAATATGCGAAAAGCCGCTGGTGTCGAACCCGGCTCAGCTCGATGAACTGCGCAGCGTCGAGGAGGAGACCGGCCGGCGTGTGTACAGCATCATGCAGTTACGGCATCACCCGGCCATCCACGAACTGCGAGACAAGGTGCTTGCCGAGCAGCGTGAAGGGCAGTACGACGTCGAGCTGACCTACATTACCGCCCGCGGTCCCTGGTACCTGGCCAGCTGGAAGGGGGATCCGCGCAAGTCGTTCGGGGTGATGGCGGAAATCGGCATTCATTTCTTCGACATGCTGCATGTCATCTTCGGGGAACTGAAGCACCAGGTGTTGCATTACCACGACGAGCACAAGGCGGCCGGCTATCTGGAATACGAGAAGGCCAGGGTGCGCTGGTTCCTTTCCATTGATGCCGAAGATCTTCCGGAGCGTGTGCGCGGCCAGCACTCCACTTATCGCAACATCACCTGCGACGGCGAGGAATTCGAGTTCTCGAGTGGCTTCTCCGACCTCCACACCGTCAGCTATCGCGAGATACTCGCCGGTCGTGGATTTGGTATCGAAACCGTTCGTCACTGTGTCGAGACCGTCTACCAGCTGGGCATGGCGACGCCGGAGGCACCGCGTGAAGGCGAGGCCCACCCGCAGCTGTCGCGTATCGAGTCGGTCCCGACCCGCGCCGCGGCGAGCCGCTGAGCAGAGGATAGATACATGCATTTCATCGATCTTGCTGCCCAGCAGGCGCGTATCAGGCCGCGGCTGGACACCGCTATCCAGACCGTGCTCGAGCACGGCCGCTACGTCATGGGGCCGGAGGTGGCCGAGCTCGAGCGCCGCTTGGCGGACTATGTCGGCGTGGCGCACTGTATCGGTTGCGCCAATGGTACCGATGCCCTGCAGATCGCGCTGATGGCGCTGGACATCGGGCCCGGCGACGAAGTGATCGTGCCCGGTTTCACCTTCATCGCCAGCGCCGAGAGCGTGGTGCTGGCTGGCGCCACGCCGGTGTTCGTCGACATCGATCCGCAGACCTACCTGATCGACCCGGAACGAATCGAGGCGGCAATAGGCCCGCGTACTCGCGCCGTGATGCCGGTATCGATGTTCGGCCAGTGTGCCGATATGCAGGCGATCGAAGCCTTGGCGATCGAGCACGGCCTGGCAGTGGTGGAAGATGCCGCCCAGAGCTTTGGTGCCACCCGCCATGGGCGCCGCTCAGGGAGCCTGTCGCGCATCGCCTGCACCAGCTTCTTTCCCAGCAAGCCGCTGGGAGCCTACGGGGATGGCGGCGCGGTGTTCACCGACGATGACGACCTGGCCGAGGCCGTTCGGCTGGTGGCGCGCCACGGCGAGGCGAGCCGCTATCATCACACCCGAATCGGCATGAACAGCCGCCTGGATACGCTGCAGGCCGCCATCCTGCTGGCCAAGCTCGAACTGTTCGACGAAGAGGTGGAGCTGCGCCGGCAGGTTGCGGAACGCTATGACCGCTTGCTGGGCGACGCCGGGATCGTCGGCACGCCTCATATCGCTTCTGGCAACACCAGCGTCTACGCCCAATACAGCATCCGCGTGGCGAACCGTGACAAGGTCCAATCGCGGCTTGCCGAGGCAGGCGTACCGACCGCCGTGCACTACCCGATACCTCTCAACCGGCAGCCCGCCATGGCAGATCCGGCCTGCCAGTTGCCGGTTACCGAAGCCGTGTGTCGGGAAATCATCAGCCTGCCCATGCATCCCTATCTGCAGGAAGAGCAGCAGCAGCAGGTGGTCGCTGCCCTGGTGAAAGCCCTGACTTGATCTTTCGCACCTGCCCCTACGCAAAAGGGCATGCCGCAAGGCATGCCCTTCTTGCTAGAGCGCGTGGTCGTTACATGTTGGGATAGTTGGGGCCGCCGCCGCCTTCCGGTGCCACCCACTGGATGTTCTGCGCCGGATCCTTGATGTCGCAGGTCTTGCAGTGCACGCAGTTCTGGAAGTTGATCTGGAAACGCGGCTTGCCGTCGTCGTCCTCGACCACCTCGTAGACCCCGGCCGGGCAGTAGCGCTGTGCCGGTTCGGCGTACTTGGGCAGGTTCTCCTGGATGGGGATCTCCGGGTCCAGCAGCTTCAGATGGCTCGGCTGATCCTCCTCGTGATTGGTGTTGGACAGGAACACCGAGGAGAGCTTGTCGAAGGATAGCTTGCCGTCGGGCTTGGGATAGTCGATCTTCTCGAACTCGCTGGCCGGCTTGAGGGCAGCGTGGTCCGCGGTGGTGTCATGCAGGTTGGGCAGCTTGCCGCCGAGCAGCTGGTTGACGAAGTTGTAGGCGCCGCCGCCGACGGTGCCGTACTTGTGGATCGCCGGACCGAAGCTGGCGCTCTCCTTGAGCTCGGCATAGGCCCAGCTCTGCTCCCACTTGTCGCTGAACGCGGTGAGCTCCTGGCCGCCCTCGTCGCCGGCGGCGATCGCCTCGAACACCGCCTCGGCCGCCACCAGGCCCGATTTCATCGCGGTATGCAGGCCCTTGATCTTGGAGAAGTTCAGCGTGCCGGCATCGCAACCGATCAGCAGACCGCCGGGGAAAGTCATCTTCGGCAGGCAGTTCAACCCGCCCTTGGTGATGGCCCGCGCGCCGTAGGCCACGCGTTTGCCACCTTCCAGGTGCTTGGCCAGCACCGGATGGTGCTTCATGCGCTGGAACTCGTCGAAGGGGGAGAGCCAGGGGTTCTGGTAGGAGAGGTCCATGATCAGGCCGACCACTACCTGATTATTCTCGGCGTGATAGAGGAACCAGCC
The DNA here is from genome assembly GCF_013697085.1 of Billgrantia kenyensis. Lineage (GTDB taxonomy): Bacteria > Pseudomonadota > Gammaproteobacteria > Pseudomonadales > Halomonadaceae > Halomonas > Halomonas kenyensis. The sequence continues at coordinate 98,755 of NZ_JACEFT010000005.1, read as the reverse complement.
GCCGTGAGTATCCTTGGCCAGCGGCCAGCCCGAGCCGTGCAGCACCAGTCCCGGCTCATGCTTCTCTGCCGGAATGTCCCACAGCTCCTTGAGTCCAATGCCGTAGTGCTGGGGATCCTTGCCCTCGTCGAGCTTGAAACGCGAGATCAGGCCCTTGCCGAGGTGGCCGCGAGCGCCCTCGGCGAACAGCGTGTACTTGGCGCGCAGCTCCATGCCCGGCATGAAGCTGTCCTTGGGGGAGCCGTCTGCTGCCACGCCCATGTCGCCGATGAGGATGCCGCGAACGGTGCCATCCTCGTCGTGGATCACTTCCTGAGCGGCGAAGCCGGGGAAGACCTCGACGCCGAGTGCCTCGGCCTGCTCGGCCAGCCAGCGGCACAGGTTGCCGGCGCTGATCACGTAGCGCGGCATGTCACCACCGGTGTTGTGCATGCTCTTGGGCACCAGGGCGTTGGGCAGCTTCTGTGACTTCTGGGCGTCCTTGAGCAGGTAGACCTCATCGCGGGTGGCCGGAGTGCTCAGCGGTGCGCCGCGCTCTTCCCAATCGGGGAACAGCTCCTGCAGGGCTCGGGGTTCGAACACGGCACCCGAAAGAATATGGGCACCTACCTCGGAGCCTTTCTCCACCACGCACACCGTGAGCTCCTGGCCGGCCTCGGTCGCTTGCTGCATCAACCGGCAGGCCGCTGACAAGCCCGAGGGGCCGGCGCCGACAATCACTACGTCGAAGTCCATCGAATCGCGTTCTACTTGCTCAGACATCCAGTTGCTCCTCCCTCGGCTTCGGCGTCGTTGTCACCAACGTCGAATGAAAATAAAACGGTCGTTTGCTTCTCGATATTCTCCATGATAGGCATAATAAACGACTCAGGACACCCCTACGATGGCAATGTTCCATGACGCCGCGAAGCGAAGAAGGGATTGTTGCTTCCGGTAGGCCTGTGGCACATTGGCAGGGTTTTTTGATGCGACACCTATCAAACGCTTGCATGAAACGGCTTGCATTAGATGAACAGGGGCATGCCACCGGTTCCGAGGAGGCGTTGACCTTGCCTGCCGCAGGGCAGCGTCAACGACTCCCTAACTAATAGGTTCACCCATCGAACCAAGCGAGGACACCATGAAAGTACTTGTCGCGGTCAAACGCGTCATCGACTACAACGTCAAGATCCGGGTCAAGGCGGATCACTCCGACGTCGACCTGACCAACGTCAAGATGGCCATGAACCCCTTCTGCGAGATCGCCGTGGAAGAGGCCGTGCGCCTGAAGGAGCGCGGGGTCGCCACCGAGGTGGTGGCCGTGACCATCGGTCCCAAGGCCGCCCAGGAGCAGCTGCGTACCGCACTGGCGCTGGGTGCCGATCGGGCCGTTCACGTCGAGACCGAGGAGCGCGTCGAGTCGCTGGCCGCGGCCAAGCTGCTGGCCAAGGTGGTGGAGGAGGAGCAGCCGCAGCTGGTCATTCTCGGCAAGCAGGCGATCGATACCGACAACAACCAGACCGGGCAGATGCTGGCCGCGCTGGCGGGCCTGCCCCAGGGCACCTTCGCCTCCGAGGTGGCGGTCGAGGGAGACAAGCTGCAGGTGACCCGCGAGATCGATGGCGGCCTGCAGACCGTCGAGCTGACCCTGCCGGCCATCGTCACCACCGACCTGCGCTTGAACGAGCCGCGCTACGCCAAGCTGCCCGACATCATGAAGGCCAAGAAGAAGCCGCTGGACGTCAAGTCGCCGGCCGATCTCGGCGTCGAGGTGGCCAGCAAGCTGACGCTGCTCAAGGTCGAATCGCCGGCCGAGCGCAAGGGCGGCATCAAGGTGGGCTCCGTGGACGAGCTCGTGGACAAACTGAAGAACGAAGCCAAGGTTCTGTAACGCAGCTTTTGCCAGCAGACCTTTGACAACGGTTCTTTGAAGACAGAGCTTTGATAGGAGTGGAATCCATGAGCGTACTGGTCCTTGCCGAACATCACGACGGCATTCTGGTCGGCGCCACCGCCCACGTGGTTGCCGCCGCCAAGGCCATCGGTGGAGACGTCGATATCCTGGTCGCCGGCGAGAACGTCGGTGCGGTGGCCGAAGCCGCCGCCAAACTTGACGGCGTGGCCAAGGTCCGCGTGGCCGACCACGCCGTCTACGCCCACCAGCTGGCCGAGCCGATGGGCGCGCTGCTGGCCGAGCTGGCCGGCGACTACAGCCACGTGCTGGCCGCTGCCTCCACCACCGGCAAGAACGTGCTGCCGCGCGTCGCCGCGCTGAAGGACGTCAGCCAGATCTCCGAGATCGTCGAAGTGGTCGATGCCGACACCTTCAAGCGTCCGATCTACGCCGGTAACGCCATCGCCACGGTGAAGAGTGCCGACAGCCTCAAGGTGATCACCGTGCGCAGCACCGGCTTCGATGCGGTTGCCGCGGGCGGCAGTGCCGCCATCGAAGCGGTGGATTTCGTCGCCGACAACGCCCAATCCACCTTCGTCAAGCAGGAACTGGCCGAGAGCGATCGTCCCGAGCTTGCCGCCGCCAAGGTGGTCATTTCCGGTGGTCGCGGCATGGGCAGCGGCGAGAACTTCAAGCTGCTCGACGGCATCGCCGACAAGCTGGGTGCCGCCATCGGCGCCTCGCGGGCGGCGGTGGACGCCGGCTTCGTGCCCAACGACATGCAGGTGGGGCAGACCGGCAAGATCGTCGCGCCGGAGCTCTACATTGCCGTGGGCATCAGCGGTGCCATCCAGCACCTGGCCGGCATGAAGGACTCCAAGGTGATCGTTGCCATCAACAAGGACGAGGAGGCGCCGATCTTCCAGGTCGCGGATTATGGCCTGGTGGGTGACCTGTTCGAGATCCTGCCGGAGCTCGAGAGCAAGCTGTAAGCACGCGAGTGCACCAGCGGAAGCCGGCCCTAGGGCCGGCTTCCGCTTTTATGCGGCATCATCGTCAGTGGCTATATGGCTGCTGCGTAATGGCTATTAGCGTGATTCGACTCTGTTTGCCATGCTGGGTGGATGCAGTAACGGGGAATCGTTCCCCAAGGTCGACTCATTTCATGGAGGAGTAAACATGCCGCACACACTGCCCGAGCTTCCCTACGCCTACGATGCGCTGGAACCCCACATCGACGCGATGACGATGGAGATCCACCACTCGCGTCACCACAAGACCTATGTCGACAAGCTCAATGCTGCTCTCGAGGGGACCGGACTGGAAGACGTGCCGGTGGATGAGCTGATGGCCAGCATCGACCGTGTGCCGGAAGAGAAGCGGCAAGAGGTCATCAACAATGGAGGCGGCCACTCCAACCACGCCAAGTTCTGGCAGATGATGTCGCCCAACGGAGGTGGCAAGCCTCAAGGCAAAGTGGCCCAGGCCATCGACAGCGAACTGGGCGGTTTCGATGCCTTCAAGGAAGCCTTCACCAAAGCGGCTCTCGGGCGTTTCGGTAGCGGCTGGGCCTGGCTCAGTGTGACGCCGGAGAAGAAGCTGGTGGTGGAAAATACCCTCAATCAAGACAGCCCGCACATGCATGGCAACATCCCCGTGCTGGGCCTGGACGTGTGGGAACACGCCTACTATCTGAAGTACCAGAACAAGCGCCCCGACTATGTGGAGGCGTTCTTCAACGTGGTCAACTGGGAGGACGTGGAGCGTCGCTACCAGCAGGCCGCCTCCTGAGGCTCAAGCCAATAGCATGCGTTAGTGCCGCAGCCTCTGGGCTGCGGTTTTTTTTCGCACCAGGCACGAACAAAAAAGAGCCGGCATGACGTCGGCTCAATAAGGATCGATACAGCTAGCTCGCGAAGGGCGATGCGTTAGAAATCGACGTTCAGTGAGACCACGAACGAACGGGGCCCATAAAGGTTGTTGTAGACATTGCTATAGGCAATGTTGCCATCGTCTTCGCGGACATAGGGGCGATAGTCCTTGAAGTCTCGGTCGAGCAGGTTATTGACTACGCCGTTGACCGACACGTGCTCGCTGACCCGATAGCGTGCGCCCAGGTTGATCATGGTGGTGCTGTGGAAGTCGCCCAGTGCATCGTAGGCGCCCTGTGAGCTGCCACCGTTTTGTGGTTCGTGGAAGTTGCGCGGACGGAAGGCACTGCTGCGATACTCGGCGCCCAGGAAGGTATTCAGCTGAGGAGTGGCCTGCCAATCGAGGCGCGCATTCAGCATGTGATCCGGCACGCTGACCAGCGGGTCGCCGATGAAGCTGGCGGTTGTCTCACCCTCTCTCACTTCGCTGTCGGTATAGGTGTAATTGCCCGACAGGGTGATATCGCGGGTGAGGTCGTAGGCCGCTGCCAACTCGAGACCCTGGATGCGCGACTCGCCGATATTGGCATTGGTGCGATCACTGGCGCCCGTGGCGCGCTCGATCTTGTCCTTCAGGGTGTTGTGGAACACGGTGACTTGGGTCATGAAGCCCTGGCGGTTGTCATAGCGGGCCGAGAGTTCATAGTTGGTGCTGCGCTCCGGCTTGAGGTCGGGGTCGCCGAAGAGTGGGGTGCTGCCACCATCTCCGAAGGCGACGACGCCGTCGAAGGTCTGCTCCATCAGCGGCGCGCGGAAGCCACGACCGACGCCACCCTTGAAGGTCCACTCGTCGGTGGCCTCGAACACTGCATAGGCGCGGGGTGTGAATTCGCCGCTGATGCCTTGGTACTTGTCGTAGCGCAGGCCGCCGGTCAGCGCCAGGCGCTCGGTTGTCTGCCACTCATTTTCGGCAAACAGGCTGTACTGATCGCGGGTCACATCATCGGGCAGGATGCCGTCCTCGAAGGTGGCATCGATGTACTGACCACCTACTGTCACGAGGTGATCGCCGAAAACGTTGGTCAGTCGGGTGTCGAGGATATCGGTGGTCAGCTTGAGCTGACGCGGGGTGCCGAAGCGGTCGGCATCGGGTACCGCCCCGGCATTGATGGTGCGGCCCTCGGTTTCGACGATGTCCCGGGTCAGCGAGGTGTCGAGCTGGCCGAACAGGAAGTCGCCGCGATGGCTGAGGCGGAACTGGTCGCGTGAGAACTCGAGTTCTCTACCATAGCCGCGGGTGAAGTCCGCCGGCGTCGTGCCGGTGCCTTCCAGACGTCCCACTTGACCCTGGCGATTGTCCAGCGTCTGGCGACTGGTATCGAAGCGCAAACTGATGTCGTGAGCATCGACCGGTGCCAATACCAGCTCGCCGCCGAAGGTCTCGACATTGGCCTTGCTCGGATTCTGACCCATGGTGCGGTTGTCGGTCAGGCTGGGTTCGGTACCCGGGATGTCGATATTGGACGCGGAACGTTCCAGCAGGCGACCGTAAAACTGCACGCCGACATGCTGAGAGACCGGCCCGCTGACATAGCCCTCAGTGATGGTCGTGCCGCCAAAATCCGCATCACGGAAATACTCAGTCTGCACAGAGCCGGAAGCACGCCACTCGTCACCCGGGCGGCGGGTGATGATGTTGATCACGCCGCCGATGGCATCCGAACCGTACAATGTCGACATGGGGCCGCGAATGACTTCGATGCGCTCGATGGCGGCGATCGGCGGGATGAAGGTGGACTGGGAGTCGTTGAAGGCATTGGGGGCGACCGTGGCCGAGACGTTCTGGCGCACGCCGTTGATCAATACCAGCGTGTATTCGCTGGGCAGGCCGCGCAGGCTGACGGTCTGGTTGCCGGTCTTGCCGGAGCGAGCGTCCAGCGGTCGGCTGTTGACACCTTCGATACCACGCACGGCGTCGGCCAGGTTGGTGACGTTGCGCTCCTCGAGCTGTTCACGAGTGATGACCGAAATACTGGCAGGCGCCAATTCGATGGTCTGTTCGAAGCCGCTAGCAGAAATGACCAGCGTATCCAGCTCTTCGGCGTGGGCTGGCAGGGCCATGGCGGCAGCGAGGGCAGCGAGGGCAGCGACCAGAGGCGTACGACGTAGCACTTGACGCGGGTGTTGCATGGTGATGATCCCTAGTAATTCTGATTTTAATGAGAAGTATTGGTATTACGATTATCTCGTGAGAGATGATGCCCTATTGCGACAGTTGTTGCAATTGGTAATCGTTATCGTCTGGAGTGCGTCTGGCTACGACCTGGGGGAGTGGTCAGGCGTCGGTGCCAAGTCACCAGCCCAACCAGCTGCGCAGCCGTTGCGCGGGCGCTGGTCCCTTTCCCGCCAGGGTGCGAGCCGCCTTGCCCGAGAGCTGTGCAGACGCCTCCTTGAGGGGCGTCATGATGGCGTCGAGATGGTGCTGGCATAGTTGGCGGTTGAGCCCGGCCGGGCATTGAGCCATGAGCAGGCCGCAGTGGTAGACGGCAGTGTCCAGCGCTCGGCTCGCCTCCTTGTAGGGAGAGGCTTCCCAGCGGCAGCGTTTAAGCTCGCTGAGCAGCATTCGCAGCATCTGCGCATCCAGCCAGCAAGGGGTGTCGTCTCGGGTGCGGGACATGGCCACCTTGTGCTGGATGGCCTGGAAGGAGACATGCAGAAAGACGCACGAATAGTACAGCTGAGAGCGTTCTGCGTTCATGACGTCACCTGACGGATGTTAATGAGAAGAATTAGCATTATTATGTGTTTTCGGTGACGTCGTCAAACGACCAGTGACCCATTCGGCGCGACAGGGTGGGTTTCTCTTTCGATAACGCTTATCATTCATGCTATCGTCAAGCGGCGTCACCACGACTTGGTGGCCTTCAGGAATTGGGAGTTCATACGTGAGATCGTTTCGCCAACAATGCCTCTTGGGAGCCATTCTCTGGCTGGGTCTCGTCGCCTCGGCGTCCGCCGACCCCGAGCTGTACCAGGAGTCGCGTGAGGCCCAGCGCAGCCAGGCCGAGCTTCAGGCGAGCATCGGCGCCGCCGATGACGAAGCCCGTGCCATGCTCGAGGAGCTGCGCGAGCTCGAGCGTGCCGAGCGCCGCCTGACGCGGGAGAACGCCGAACTCGCACCGCGCAATGAGCGCCTGGTCGAGACGCTGGATCGCCGTGAGGCGGCACTCGATACCCTGGCGGAAACCCGCGAGGCCTTGCCGGTGCTCAAGGAGCGCTTGATCGAGCGGCTCGAGCAGTGGGTCGATGGCGACATGCCGTTCCTGCGCGAAGAGCGGTTGGCACGGGTCGCCAGCCTGCGCTCCCAGGGCGATGAGCTATCCAGTGCCGAGCGCTGGGAGCGGATCGTCTCTGCATGGCGTGCCGAGCTGGATTACGGTCGTGAGGTCGATGCCTGGCGCGGTTATCTCGGCGAGGGCGACTCGCGCCGCGAGGTGGACTACCTGCGTCTTGGGCGCGTGGGCTTCTACTACCTGACGCCTGACGGCCGTGCAGGCCGAGTCTGGCGTGCCGACAGCGGCAGTTGGGCACCGCTCGAAGAGGCCGAGCGTCGTGAAGTGCGCAACGGTCTGCGCATCGCCCGGGATCGCCGTTCGCCTGAGCTGCTTACGCTGCCAATTTCGCAGCCGGTCGAACAGAGTCGGGAGGATGACGCATGAAGGCGCTGCGCTATTGGGTTTCTCTCACGGCGGGGTTGCTTATCGCCATCTTTCTGACAGCCCCGGTCATGGCTCAGTCCGAGCCGCTGACCACCCTGCGTGCCGAGCGTGAAGCCGCCGAAGCCCGGGACCGGGCGCGACTGGCCGAGCTTCTCGATGACCGCGGGGCTCTGGAAGCTGCCCTCGAGGAGGCGCGAGCTGCCCACGATCAGGCGGAGGCTCTCCACGCCGAGCTGCAGGCCGAGGCCCAGGCGCTGGGTGAGCGCCAGGCCGAGCTTGAAGCCCGCCAGCAGGAGCAGGGCAACGATCTCGAAGCCGTGCTGGCCTCGCTTGCCCGCCACAGCGGCGAGCTGCGCGACGACCTGGCCGATAGCTGGTTGACGGTAGGGGGCGCGGCGTTGCCGCCGCGGCTCGACGATGCCGAGGTGCTCGAACTCGAGCACCTTGAAGTGTTCGCCGACCGCCTAGTGGCGCTGACCGCCGATACCGCTCGAGTGGTCCGCTTCGAGGCGCCGGTGGCGTCGGTCAGCGGTGAGCTCGAGTCACGAAGCGTCGTGCGACTGGGGGATTTTGCCGCCTTCACCGAGGGTGAGCTATTGCGCCGCGGCGCCGATGGCCAGACGCTGTCGGTGATCGAGCGCACGCCGCGGGAAGTAGCTGCCAGCCTGGCGGCGTTCCATGGCGGAGAGTCGCGCTTGCTGGCGCTCGATCCTACCCGTGGGCAGGTCATCTCGGCGTTGGCTCAACGTCCGAGCCTGATCGAGCGTTTCCACCAGGGTGGAGCAGTCGGCTACGTGGTGGTGGGGCTCGGCGCTCTCGGCCTGCTGGTCGCGCTGCTGCAGTACGCCTACCTGTTGCGGGTCACGTTGGCCATGCGTCGCCAATTGCGCGACCTCTCCGAATTGCGCGAGGACAACCCGCTCGGCCGCGTGCTGCAGCGCTTCCGTGCGCTGCACGACGATCCCGTGCCGGAAGCGCTGGAAGCGCGCCTCGACGAAGCGGTGCTGGCCGAGCTGCCGCGCCTGGAGCGTGGCCAGCCGCTGGTCAAGCTACTAGCAGCGGTGGCGCCGCTGCTGGGATTACTTGGCACCGTCACCGGCATGATCGTCACCTTCCAGGCCATTACCGTGTTCGGCACCGGCGACCCGCAGCTGATGGCGGGCGGTATCAGCCAGGCGCTGGTGACGACAGTGCTGGGGCTGATCACCGCCGTGCCGCTACTCTTCGCATACACCGCTCTTGCCGGTCGCAGCCGTCATCTGGCGGGTCTGGTCGAGGGACAGGCCAGTGCGGCCCTGGCCGAGCAGCTCGAACAGCGCCCACAGGGGCCCTCCGGCGTCACAGGGAGCGCGCGTCGCGATGCCGCCTTGGCTTGAGATAGGAGGCCTTGAACCGCTGGAGCGCCTGGTCGAGGCCGGCGGCTCGGTGCTGGTGGTGATTGCCCTGGTAGCGATGGTGCTGTTCAGCCTGGCGTTGGAGCGGGTGTGGTATTTCCGCCTCACCTATCGCCGGGCCAGGCGTGCCCTTATCGCACGCTGGGCGGCGCGCCAGGACCACCTGAGTTGGAGCGCCCTGACCCTGCGCGAGGCCTGGGCACGTGAGCTGATCGGACGGCTGCGCCGCCCGCTGCCTTGGCTCAAGCTGCTGGTGGCGCTGTGCCCACTGCTCGGTTTGCTGGGCACCGTGACCGGCATGATCGCCGTGTTTGACAGCCTGGCGATGACCGATACCAGCCAGGCCCGCGCCATGGCGGATGGGGTGGCACGTGCGACCCTGCCGACCTTGACCGGCATGGCCGTGGCGGTAGTGGGGCTGCTGTTCACCAGTCGCCTCGAGCAGATCATTCGGCGCGAAGACCAGCGGCTGCACGACCGCCTGGCCCGCGCCGTGGAGGAGTCCGATGCGTAGACGCCGAGTGGGCACAGAAGACGGCGAGGCCAGCGAGGTCAACCTGACCCCGATGCTGGACGTCGTTTTCATCATGCTGATCTTCTTTATCGTCACCACCAGCTTCATCAAGGAGAGCGGGGTGGAGATCGAGCGGCCCGAATCCAGCGCCGCTACGCCGCGACCCGATGCCCAGGTGATGGTCGCCATCACGCCCGAAGGCGCGGTATGGGTCGATGGCCGTGCCGTCGACCTGCACCGCGTGGGTAACGAGGTGGCTGGGTTGGTGAGCGAAGACGGCTCGGTGGTGATCCAGGCCGATCGCGACTCCACCACCGGGCTGCTGATCGAAGTGATGGACCGCATTCGCGAGGCCGGCGTGGAGCAGGTGGCCGTCGCCGCCAGCCGGAGTCGGTCGTGACGCGCATCCCTTTTTCTTCGCTGGGTGGCGTGGCGCTGGCGCTGCTGCTGTTCTGGCTGCTGGCGCTGCTGGTGACACCTCCAGAGGAGGAGTTCGACGTCGCCGATGTCAGCATGACCATGAGCATGGTCGAGGCGCCGGAGCCGGTGCAGGAGGAGACGGTCGAGTCCAGCGCCGAGCCGCCGCCGCAGGTGGAGGCCACTCCACCGCCGCAGCCGGAGCCGCTGCCGCCACTGGAGAGTTCGATTGCCATGCCGGAGCCGGAGTTGCCGCCAGAGCCGCAGGAGACGGTGGAACTCGACACCACCCTGCCCGAGCTTGCCGAGGTGCAGCCTGAACCGCCGCCTGAGCCGAGGCCGGAGCCGCGACCCGAGCCGGCGCCACAGCCGGCTCCCGAACCAGCACCTGCTCCGAGCCCGCCTGCGGCAGCGCCCAGCGCTGCGCAGGAGGGGCCGACCACCGAGCAGGCGGCGCCTGCCGAGTCGGGCCCGGTGGATGTGGGTGAAATAGCGCCGACCAGCCGCGTGCCGCCGGAATATCCCTCCCGCGCCCAGCGTCGAGGGTTGGAAGGGCATGTGGAGCTGCAGTTCCTGATCCGTCCCGACGGTAGCGTCGATCGTTCGTCCATTCGTGTGGTCGAGTCGCAGCCGCGTAACGTCTTCGATGCTGCCGCCGAGCAGGCCGTGGCGCGCTGGCAGTTCGAGCCGGCTAGCGGCGTGCGTCGGGCGCGGCAGCGTCTCGAGTTCCAACTGAGGTGAGGCCATGAGGATGCGCGCTGCAATTCGTCTGATCGCCTGTGCCGGCCTGCTGCTGACCGTCGTTGCCCATGCCGATGCGCCGGCACTTCCCGGGGACATCATTGCCGACCTGGAGCAGCTCCAGCGTCAGCTGCAGCAGGGCGAGCATGACAGAGTCGCCGAGCACGCACGCTCTCAGGCGCAGCGCCTGGAGGGCGGCAATGCCGCCGACCGCTGGGCCGGTGCGCTGTATCGCCAGCTGGCGGCGGGGGCCGAAGCTGATATGGGGCGCAGCGAATCTGCTGCCGATCAGCTGCGTCAGGCACGCCGGGTGCAGGAGGCGCCGTCGCGTCAGCGTGATCGCTGGCTTCGTGAAGAGGCACGCCTGCGTCTGGCGGCAGGGCATACCGAAGAGGCGGTGGCGCTGTGGCTCGACTGGCATGAACGCCACGACGGCAGTACCGATGACCGCTGGCGCCTGGCCCGTGCCCTGGCAGAGTTGGAGCGTTGGGAAGATGCCGCGGGTTGGGTCGAGCGTGCCCTGGCGGACGACCCCGCTCCCGACGAGCGACGTCAGATGCTGGCTGCCAGCGTGTTCCAGCACGCCGGGCGCGGCGAGCAGGCGTTGGCCAGGCTGGAGGCTGCCTTGGGGGCCGAGGCACCGCCCGAGGCCTGGCGGCGGGCGGCGTCCTTGGCTCAGGGGGCGGGCGATGCGCAGCGGGCCGCGGCCATCTGGGAGGCCGGCTGGCGGCTGGGAGTGCTGAATGAAGAGGCGGACCTACGTCAGCGCATCGAGCTGCACCTGATTGCCGGCACGCCGGCCCGGGCCGCGGAGCATCTCGAAGCGGCACTGGTCGACGAAGCGCTGCCCGATACCCTGGACAACCGGCGCCTGCTGGCCCGTGCCTGGGAGCAGGCCCGCGACCGCGAACGGGCGCTCGCTGCCTGGCGCGAGGTGGCACAGCGCAGCGAGGAGGGCGCAGACTGGCGCCGTCTGGGATTGCTGGCTCACGCTTGGGGGCGGGCGGAGCTGGCGCGGGAGGCCATGCGGCAAGCCCAGCGCCGTGGAGTTGAAATCGACCCACGCTGGCTCTCCACTCGTTAGCGAGCCAAGAGCCAGAGATCAAAAAGCATCAGAACTCGAACTCGGTCCACACTGGCGCATGGTCGGAGGGGCGTTGCATGCCACGCAGGTCGTAGTCGATACCAGCGTCGCGCACGCGCTCGGCAAGCGGTGCCGTGACCAGGATATAGTCGATGCGCAGGCCGCGCCTGGGCTCGCGCTCGAAACCACGGGAGCGGTAGTCGAACCAGCTGAAGCGGTCGTCTACCTCTGGGTAACGTGTCCGATAGCTGTCGCTGAGTCCCCATGCCTTGAGCGTGCCGAGCCACTCACGCTCTATCGGCTGGAAGCTGGTCTTGCCCTCGCGCAGCCAGCGCTTGCGGTTGGCCTCGCCGATGCCGATGTCGATGTCTTCGGGAGAGATGTTGAAATCCCCCATCACCACCAGCCGCTCGTCGGGGCGATGCCGCTCCCGCAACAGCTCGATCAACTGCGCGTAGAATTCGCGCTTGTTGGGAAACTTGGTCGGGTGGTCGACGTTCTCGCCCTGGGGGAAATAGCCGTTCCACACGGTCAGCGTCTCGCCGTCGGCGGTTCGCAGGCGCGCACCGATCAGGCGGCGCTGGGACGACTCGCCATCTCCAGGCAGGCCGAAGAAGACTTCCTCCGGCCCGTTCGGGCAGAGCGTCTTGTGGCACATCAGCGCGACGCCATAGTGGCCCTTCTGGCCGTGGTAGTGGACGTGATAGCCCATGGCCTCGACCGCTTCGCGGGGAAACTCGTCGTCATGCACCTTGGTTTCCTGCAGGCCGATCACCAGCGGCTGGTGGGCTTCGATCAGCGCCTCGAGCTGGTGCAGCCGGGCGCGCAGGCCATTGATGTTGAACGAGACAAGGCGTGTCACTCGTCATGCTCCTCGCGAGTCGTTGCACTCTGTTTCGAGGCAGGGGCGGGATGGATGGCGATGCCGGCGCCCTGTTCCTGGCGGGCCAGCTTGCGTGCCGCCTGCAGCTTGCGCTGCTGGCGCTTCTTCTGAGTGAAGCGGCGTGACGAGGCCACCTGGTCGGGATTCTCGTGGCGCCACTTCTTGTAATCCTTGCGCTTGCCGGTGCGAATGGTCACCTTGTCGGCCAGCGAGCGGGTCTTCTTGCGGCGTGTCATTGGCCGGACTCCTGATCTTTCTGAACTGTATGAGTGGGCATTCTACCAGTCCGATGCAAGAGGCGCGCCCTCGGCGCCATAGGCTGGTACAATATGCGGCTGTACGAAGTTCACCCCATTGCAACGGACAAGACATACAGCCTATGAGCGAGTCGGAACAGACCACAGCCCCGGCCGAGAACCGCAAGCCCAAGCGTCGTCGCCGCAAGCCGCGTCGCCGTCAGTCGAACTGGGATCTGCGCCAGTTTCAGGTGCCTGTCGAGGCGGGCAAGTGGCGCTTTCACGACTTTGACCTGCCTTTGCCGCTGATGCGCGCCATCCATGCCCTGGGCTTCGAGTACTGCACACCGATCCAGGCCGAGGCGCTGACTCACACCCTGTTGGGTGGCGACGTGGTAGGCAAGGCCCAGACCGGAACTGGCAAGACGGCCGCTTTCCTGATCTCGATCCTGGCCTATTTCCTCGAAGAGGAAGTCCCGGATGGTCAGAAGCCTGGCGCCCCGCGGGCATTGATCGTGGCGCCGACACGTGAGCTGGCTTTGCAGATCGAGAAGGACGCCAAGGCGCTGGCGCGTTTCACCGAACTCAACGTGGCCAGTGTGGTCGGCGGCATGGACTATCAGAAGCAGCGCGAGCACCTGGGCAAGCGGGTTGACATTCTGGTGGCCACTCCCGGTCGCCTGCTCGACTTCCACGAGAAGCGCGACGTCGACCTTACCCAGGTCGAGGTGCTGGTGCTCGATGAGGCGGATCGCATGCTGTCGATGGGCTTCATTCCCGACGTCAAGCGTATCATTCGCCATACGCCGAAGAAGGAGGAGCGCCAGACCTTCCTTTTCTCGGCCACTTTCTCCCAGGACATCCTCAACCTGGCCAGCCAGTGGACCCACCAGCCGACCCACGTCGAGATCGAAGTCACGGTGGACAACAAGGCCAACATCGACCAGCGCGTCTACATGGTCGGCGATGACGACAAGCAGCGTCTGCTGGTCAACCTGCTCAAGCAGGAGAGTTTCGACCGGGTGATGGTGTTCGGTAATCGCCGCGACCTGGTGCGCAAGCTCGAGGGCCTGCTGAAGAAGGCCGATATCAACGTCGCCATGCTCTCCGGCGACGTACCACAGAATCAGCGTATCAAGACCCTCGAGCGCTTCCGCGAAGGTGAGGTACAGGTGCTGGTGGCCACCGATGTGGCCGGCCGCGGCATCCATATCGAGGATGTCAGCCACGTGATCAACTACACCCTGCCCGAGGACCCGGAGGACTACGTCCACCGTATCGGCCGTACCGGCCGTGCTGGGGCCGCCGGGGTATCGATCAGCTTCGTCGGCGAGGAGGACGCCTTCTCGCTGCCCGAGATCGAGCGCTACATCCAGGACAAGCTGCCCTGCGAGCACCCGCCCGAGGGGCTGTTGTAACGCCCATGCTGGACGAGGCCCTCAAGGGTGAGATACAGGCCGCCTACCGTCGTGTGCTGGAGGCCCAGGGCCTGACACCACGCTACGGCCAGCGGCTGATGATCGCCGAGATCGCCCGCACCCTTGCCGGCATCGAGGCCGACGATGCTGGCAAGCGGGTCTCCGACGAGCATGTCTGCGTGCTCGAGGCGGGCACCGGTACCGGCAAGACGCTGGCCTACCTGCTGTCAGCGCTGCCTGTGGCCAAGGCCAGGGGCAAGCGCCTGGTGGTTGCCACGGCCACCATTGCCCTGCAGGAGCAGGTGCTACTGCAGGACCTGCCCACGCTCAAGGCCCACAGCGGCCTCGACTTCGACTATGCCCTGGCCAAGGGGCGCGGTCGCTACCTGTGCCTGACGCGGCTGGAGCAGGCCCTCGATGGCATCGAGGAAAACCCGACGCTGTCGCTGTTCGAGCAGAGCCTGACCCAGGGCGCCGGCGATCACTTCCAGGCGCTGGTTCAGGAGATGGCCGAGGCCTACGGCAGCGGCCGCTGGGAGGGAGATCGCGAGAGCTGGCCTGCGGCCATTGACGAAGGTGACTGGCGGCGATTGACCATCGACCACCGTCAGTGCACCAATCGCCGCTGTGGGCACTTCGCCGCCTGTGCCTTCTTTCGCGCCCGCCGCGACCTCGAGAGCGCCGACATCATCGTCGCCAACCACGACCTGGTGCTGGCCGACCTGTCGCTGGGCGGCGGCGTGGTGTTGCCCCCGCCCGGCGACTGCATCTATGTGTTCGACGAAGGCCATCACCTGCCGGACAAGGCGTTGAACCACTTTGCCCATCGCGTGGGCATCAACGGCACGCTGCGCTGGCTGGGCAACTTGAAGAAATCGCTGACCGAGCTCAACCAGGCCTTGGCCGTCCAGCCGACCCTGGCGCGGCTGCTGGCGGGCCTGCCTGAAGCCATCGCTGCGCTCGAACCGCGCCTGGGCGAGGCCTTCTCGCTGGGACATCAGCTGGGTGGGCGGCAGCATGGGCTGGAGGAAGGCGAGGAGAACCACCAGTTCCGCTTCGAGATGGGGCGTGTGCCAGAGGCTCTGCGCGAGCATGCCGGTAACCTGCTTGTCGGCTTTGCCGAGCTTTCCCGAACGCTGGAGACCATGAGCGATATCCTGCGCGAGAGTCTCGACCCCGACAAGCATACCGGCCTCCCCCGGGAGCAGGCAGAGGCCTGGCTGCCGTTGCTGGCGCTGCTGCACGGCCGCGCGCTGGAGGCCCACGGGTTGTGGGAGGCCTACGCCGAGAGCGATGTAGAGGGAGAAGCGCCACGAGCGCGCTGGCTCACGCTCGAACGCTTCGGCTCCGAGCCCGAACTGACCTTCTCGGCGAGTCCGGTCTCGGCGGCGCCGACCCTGGCCAGGACCCTGTGGGGCAGCTGCTTCGGGGCGGTGGTGACCTCGGCCACTTTGACAGCGCTAGGGCGCTTCGAGCGGCTGCAGGAGCGTGCCGGGCTGGCCAATCGCTACCGCTACCAGCGTCTGCCAAGCCCCTTCGATTACTCTCGCGCCGTGCTCAGCGTGCCGAGCCTGGCCGTCGATCCCGGTGATCGCGACGCCCATGAGCGGGCCATTGTCGATTTTGTCACCGGGCTGGATGACGGGGAGGCCGTGCTGATGCTGTTCTCTTCCCGGGCCCAGCTGCGCGCGGTGGAGAAGGCGCTGCCGGCGAAGTGGCGCGAGCGGGTGCTGGCGCAGGACAGGCTGCCCAAGCGCGAGTTGATCGAACGCCACCGGGCCCGAGTGGATGGCGGCGAGGGTAGCGTGATCTTCGGCCTGGCAAGCTTCGCCGAGGGCATCGACCTGCCCGGCAACTACCTGACCCATGTGGTCATCACTCGACTGCCTTTTGCCGTGCCCGATGATCCCGTGGGTGTGACCCTGGCCGAGTGGATCGAGAGCCGTGGCGGCAACCCCTTCATGCGGATCAGCGTACCGGATGCCTCGATCAAGCTGGTGCAGGCCTGCGGGCGCTTGATCCGCAAGGAGGCCGACCAGGGGCGTATTACACTGCTTGACCGCCGAGTGCTCACGCGGCGCTACGGTCAGGCATTGCTTGATTCACTGCCGCCTTTCGTCAGGGAGATCGACGGGGTCCAGATTCCTGCGCGAGGGTGAGTTCGTGAGGTGTACGCCGCAAGTGCACAGCGGCGAGCGGAAGGCCACCGAGGGCCTTCCGGTCATCGTCTGGCCTTAATCCTGGCGGCGTTCGGCAAGCACCGGGGCGAGCTTCTGTGCCATGCGGGAAAGGGTTTCCTCGGTGGCCGGCCAGTCGATACAGGCATCGGTGACCGAGACCCCGTACTGCATCTGGCTGTGGTCATCGAGAATTTTCTGGCTGCCCCAGCCGATATTGGACTCGACCATCAGGCCCATGATCGAACGGTTGCCTTCGAGGATCTGGTTGGTGACATTGTCCATCACCAGCGGCTGCAGCGCCGGGTCCTTGTTGGAGTTGGCGTGTGAGCAGTCGATCATGATGTTGGGCTGGATTCCGGCTTTCCTGAGCTCTTGTTCGGCCAGGGCCACGCTCACGCTGTCGTAGTTGGGTTTGCCATTGCCGCCGCGCAGCACGACGTGGGCATAGGCGTTGCCGCGGGTGCGGATGATCGCCACCTGGCCGCTCTGATTGATGCCCAGGAAATTGTGCGGGTGAGAAACGGACTGCAGGGCGTTGATGGCCACGTCGAGACTGCCGTCGGTGCCGTTCTTGAAGCCGACGGGGCTGGACAGGCCGGAGGACATTTCG
The DNA here is from genome assembly GCF_013697085.1 of Billgrantia kenyensis. Lineage (GTDB taxonomy): Bacteria > Pseudomonadota > Gammaproteobacteria > Pseudomonadales > Halomonadaceae > Halomonas > Halomonas kenyensis. The sequence continues at coordinate 81,815 of NZ_JACEFT010000005.1, read as the reverse complement.
CGGTGAGTCTGGGACTCTGTGGTGCGCGCACCGATCGCCGACCAGCTGATGCAGTCCTGGAGGTACTGCGGCGAGATCGGGTCCAGTGCCTCGGTGGCCAGCGGTAGGCCGAGCTCGGAAAGATCCACCAGCAGTTTGCGGGCGATGTGCAGGCCCTCCTCGATCTCGAAAGAACCGTTGAGGTGCGGGTCGTTGATCAAGCCCTTCCAGCCCACTGTGGTGCGGGGTTTTTCGAAGTAGACACGCATCACGATGAACAAGCTGTCCTTTACCTCGTCGGCCAGGCAGCGAAGGCGACGAGCATAGTCCATGGCGGCATCGACATCGTGGATCGAGCAGGGCCCGATCACCACCAGCAGTCGTGGATCGGTGCCGTCGAGGATGTTCTGGATCGTGCGGCGCCCTTCGATCACCGTCTTCTCTGCGGTTTCGCTGAGGGGGATCTCGTTCTTGAGCGCTTCAGGGGTGATCAGTACGTCCTGGGAGAGGACGTTGAGGTTGCTGACCTGCTGGTCTGACATGTTGCTACCCGTGTCGTGATGCGTTGATGGCAAGAGAATGAACTACTATACACCCGCCGAGGGATAAAACGGCAATCGCAACGGAACCCGACGCTGACTGGCTTGTCACAGCGCCGGCGGCATGGCGGTCAGCTTGATGCGCGGCGAAGAAACGGGAACACTTAGCGCAAAGGGCGAGATCGCCCAAGGACATACAACGGCCAACGGGCTCCAGGTTGATACCATGCAGGCAGATTATTCAATGACGCATTCTTCTCTCATCCCGCTTCTGGGCGATGCCCGGACGGGGAGGGTGTGAATGGGCAACCGGGAAACCGACCAGCAGCTCGTGGAACGGGCTCAGAAGGGCGATACGCGCGCCTTCGACTTGCTGGTGAAGAAGTACCAGCACAAGATCATCGGGCTGATTGGGCGTTATATTCAGGATCATGCCGAGGTGCAGGACGTAGCCCAGGAAGCCTTTATCAAGGCTTATCGAGCGCTGGGCAAGTTTCGCGCCGAGAGCGCTTTCTATACCTGGATGTATCGCATTGCCATCAACACGGCGAAGAATCACCTGGTCTCCAGGGGCAGGCGCCCACCCGGCAGCGACCTCGACATCGTCGATGCCGAGGTGCTCGATCACAGCGGTCGGCTCTCCGACATCGAGACGCCTGAAGCCTCGCTGGCCCGAGACCAGCTGGAGACAGCGGTTTTCGAAGCTATCGAGAATCTGCCCGATGACCTGCGTACGGCGATTACCCTGCGTGAACTCGATGGGCTTTCCTACGAAGATATCGCCAATATCATGCAGTGCCCGGTGGGCACGGTGCGCTCGAGAATCTTTCGCGCACGGGAGGCAGTGGACCAGCACATTCAACCCTTGGTGGCGACCTCCCGGACCCGGGAGTCGGTCACTGAGTGAAGTTTTCGACAACTTTTCGCCTCGGCGCTGAACTGTCTTGCGCCGATGACGTCTGAAGCAATGACCGCTGCGTATTGGCGGACAACTTGGGCTGTCGACATCCCGACTGGGTGCGTTCGGGAATGTCGGAAAACATTGGTTGCAAGGCAGGGTGCCTTGTCGATGTGGGGGTGTGAGAATGAGTCAGAATGCACGGGAATCGCTTTCTGCCCTGATGGACAACGAAGGTGATGATCTCGAGCTGCGCCGGGCGCTGAAATCGCTCGATGATGAGCCTGACACGGCGGATGCCTGGCGGCGCTATCATCTGATACGCAGTTTGATGCATCGGGATCATGACGTCGATGTCAGCACGGACCTCTCTGCCGGTATCATGGCGAGACTGCAGGATGAGCCGGCACCCGGCGTGGAAGAGTCACGTATCGCACCGCGTCGCTCTCACTCCATGGCCCGCAGTGCAGGAGTGGCCGCCGCCGTCACCTTGATGGTGATCACCGGCGTGCAGTTCTACAACGGCAACAACTTTACCCGCTCGGGTGATGCCACCCAACTGGCCGATGGCGATACGCGCTCCACCTCCGCCCAGCCGCAGCGCAGCCTTGCCACGCAAAACCTGGGTGGTGGACAGGCCGCCACCGTGGGCATGCCGCAGTTCTCTCCCGTCGTTTCCGGTGGCCAGTCGGGAATGATGCCGGTAGGAGCCAGTATCGACAGCCCTCTGTTCCTGACGCCCAACCCGCGGCAGTCCCGCAGTTCCGATCAGGAACAGGCTCGCCTGCTGCAATCCTATCTGGACCGTCACTCCGAGGGTGCCACCTACCTGAGTGGCGATGTCTGGATGCCGCTGCTGCGGGCTTCGGGTAACGAGACATTGGGGCAGCGTTGATGGCGGGCAGGCGTCTTGCAGTGCGCCTGGCGGCCTTTGGCGGAATTGCACTGATGGTGCTGGCCGCTCCTGGATTTGCCGAAACCGAGGTTGGACAGGCGGAGGCCGAGCAACTCGACTGTCGGCTTATGGCCGAGTGGGATCCGCCTGAAACACCGCTGGATTGGTTCGAGCGCAGCCTCTGGGCAGGCCACTGCCACGTTTTCCAGGCCCGCGCCGTTCGCATCGGTATCGATGGTGTGCGCACCCTGGCACTTTCCCGTGATATCCATGACGGTGTCGAGCGTGAAATGGCACGTTTTCTCGATGGCCCTCCCGTGCTGTTCGAGCGCCAAGGGCGTATCGGCCGTCTGAGTTGGTCCAGCGAAGAGAGTGAGCTGCCTGTCTCCCCAGCGGGCATCTCCCAGCATGTCGCGCAGCATTATCGTCTTTCCATCGGGGGCGGCGAACGCATTGCCAATCGCAGCGCAGTACGTCTCGATATCGAGCCGCTCGACGGACTCCGCTTTGGCCACCGCCTGTGGCTTGACGAAGAAACGGCCCTCGCGCTCAAGCGTGAACTGATCGACGACCGCGGGAGGGTGGTCGAGACCTTCCAACTGACCGAGATTCAATCACCGCAACTCCATGAAGGTGGGGTAGTGATGGATGTCAATCGCTCGCTGCCACCGGAGACTTGGGGGCCAGAGTGGCTGCCCAACGGCTTCCTGGAACAGCCGGTCGCTACGCCTGGTGACCAGCAGGAGGTCGCACATCGCCTGTACAGTGATGGTCTTTCGACGCTGAGCCTGTTCGTCGACCCCATCGAGGAAGGCCGCGAACGATTGATTCCGGGGTTGCATCGCTTGGGGATCTCGCTGGCCGTGGTACGTCATGTCATGGTCGAGGGCCGCCCCATGCAGGTCGTGACCATGGGTGAGCTGCCTCCCCGGGTGCTCGTCCAGGTGGCGGAAAGCATGGCCTGGGAGGGGGCAGGGGATAGCCGGGAGTGACGGGCGGCGATCCTGAGCGAACCGGTAGGGCAGCAACTTGAAGAACGACGCAAGAGCCCCGAGCTTAGCCTGGTGGGCCGTGAATTGCCGAGAACGAACGACACGCTGATGCAGGAGCTTTTATTATGCCATTGACGAGACGGGTTTCTCTCTGGGCGTTGCTGCTGGCCATGATGCTGTCATGGCAGAGTGCCCATGCTCGCGACCTGCCTGACTTCACCGAACTGGTCGAGCAGGCGGCGCCTGGAGTGGTCAACATCTCCACCACACGAGTGATGCCGGAACGCTCCCAGTCCTTCGAGGGCTTCGGTGGGCAGGACATCCCGGATATTTTCCGCCACTTCTTCGGCGACCGCTTCCCGGCGCCACCTGGTGGTGGACCTGGGCGTGGGCAGGAGCGGCAGTCGCTGGGCTCTGGGTTCATCATCAGTGATGATGGCTATATCCTGACTAACGCGCATGTGGTCGATGGGGCAGACGAGATCCTCGTACGCCTCAATGATCGGCGTGAACTCGAAGCCGAGCTGATTGGTGCCGATACCCAGACCGACGTGGCGCTGCTCAAGGTAGAAGCAACCGACCTGCCTACGCTGAGGATGGGTGATTCCGATCAGCTTCGCGTTGGCGAGTGGGTGGCTGCCATCGGTTCGCCGTTCGGCTTTGAGCATTCGGTTACCGCCGGCATCATCAGCGCCATCAACCGCACCCTGCCACGCGATGCCTATGTACCCTTCATCCAGACCGATGTAGCCATCAACCCGGGCAACTCGGGCGGTCCGTTGTTCAATCTCGATGGTGAAGTGGTCGGTATCAATGCCCAGATCTTTACCCGCAGCGGCGGCTTCATGGGGGTGTCTTTCGCCATCCCCATCAACGTTGCCATGGATGTGGCCAGCCAGCTACGCGATGACGGCCGCGTCCGTCGCGGCTGGCTGGGCGTGATGATCCAGCCGGTGTCTCGCGACCTGGCTGAATCCTTCGGCATGGACAGCGCCAGCGGTGCCCTGATCGCGGATCTCGATCCCGAGGGGCCGGCGGCTCTGTCCGGCCTGCGTGCGGGCGACATCGTGCTCGAGGTCGACGGCGAGGAAGTCGAGCGTTCTCGCAACCTGCCGCGGCTGATCGGCCGGATCGCACCGGGTGACGAGGCCGGGCTGACCATCATGCGCGACGGCGAGCGCCAGACCATTGACGTGACCATTGGCGATTGGCCCGACTCCGATCAGCCGGAACAGGATCGCCCCGGTGAGACAGATGCCCAGGCTCGCCTGGGGATCGCGGTGGCCGAGCTCGAAGAGGCTGAGCGTCAGCGTCTCGGCATCGACGGTGGAGTGATGGTGCGTGAGGTCGATCCCCAAGGGGCGGCGGCCGAGGCCGGTATTCGCGGCGGCGATGTCATCGTGAGTATCGATCATCATGCCGTCGAAAGCGCCAGCAAGCTTCGCGAGCTCATCGAGGAGCTGCCGACGGATCGTGCCGTGCCGGTGCGGCTGTATCGCGAAGGTCGCTCGCTGTTCGTAGCGCTGCGGCTGGGTCAGAGCTAGAGCGACTCGACAAGCGATCAAGGGTCGAGGCACCCCCCGTCGATGGCGGGGGGTGTCTTCGTTTTCCGGTAATCTGCGGCTGTGCTGTCCAACCCTCGGCCATGCCGGTACAATACCGGCCATTGAATTCATATGACGTGAACGGCTGCCGGTCATGCCGCCGCCGCGCTCGTGTCGAACACCGGACTGGGCTAGATGAGCAACGAAGCAAGCAACGGAAAACTGAATCACATTCGGAATTTTTCGATAATCGCCCACATCGACCACGGCAAGTCGACTCTGGCAGATCGTCTGATCCAGAGCTGTGGAGGCTTGACGGAGCGCGAACTCAAGGAGCAGGTGCTCGATTCGATGGACCTCGAGCGCGAGCGCGGCATCACCATCAAGGCTCAGTCGGTGACCCTGGACTATCACGCCCAGGACGGCAACACCTACCAGCTGAATTTCATCGATACCCCCGGCCACGTGGACTTTTCCTACGAGGTCTCGCGCTCGCTCTATGCCTGCGAGGGCGCGCTACTGGTGGTCGACGCCGCACAGGGCGTCGAGGCGCAGTCGGTGGCCAACTGCTACACCGCCATCGAGCAGGGGCTCGAGGTGCTGCCGGTACTCAACAAGATGGACCTGCCCCAGGCCGACCCGGACAAGGTCGCCCATGAGGTCGAGGAGATCATCGGCCTGGACGCCACCGATGCCTGCCAGGTCTCGGCCAAGAGCGGGCTGGGCATCGACGCGCTCCTGGAGCGCCTGGTGCGCGACATTCCCCCGCCCAAGGGCGATCCGGCGGCGCCGCTGCAGGCGCTGATCATCGACTCCTGGTTCGACAACTATCTTGGCGTGGTGTCGCTGGTGCGCATCTTCGACGGCACCCTGAAGAAGGGCGAGAAGATCCGCATCAAGTCCACTGGCCGTGACTGGCAGGCCAACGAAGTGGGCATCTTCACGCCGCTGCGCAAGGAGACCAACATCCTGCGCGCCGGCGAGGTAGGCTTCGTTGTGGCCGGCATCAAGGACATCCATGGTGCCCCGGTGGGGGATACCATCACCCACGCCAAGACGCCGGACGTCGAGCGCCTGCCAGGCTTCCAGAAAGTCAAGCCTCAGGTCTACGCCGGCATGTTCCCGGTCAGCGCCGACGATTACGAAGACTTCCGCGACGCGCTGGAGAAGCTGGCGCTCAACGACGCCTCGCTGGAGTACGAGCCCGAGAACTCCGATGCCCTGGGTTTCGGCTTCCGCGTCGGTTTCCTCGGCACGTTGCACATGGAGATCATCCAGGAGCGGCTCGAGCGCGAGTACGACCTGGACCTGCTCACCACGGCTCCCACCGTGGTCTATGAGCTGGCGATGAAGAACGGCGACGTGCGCTATGTCTCCAACCCCTCCAAGCTGCCCGACATGGCCGACGTGGAGGAGATGCGCGAGCCCATCGTGCGGGCCAGCATCCTGGTGCCCCAGGAGTTCGTCGGCAACGTGATCATGGAGTGCGAGAACCGTCGCGGTAACCAGCTCGACATGCAGTTCCTCGGCAGCCAGATCCAGCTTACCTACGAGCTGCCGATGAGCGAAGTGGTGATGGACTTCTTCGATCGTCTCAAGTCGATTTCCAAGGGCTACGCCTCGCTGGACTACAACTTCGAGCGCTTTGAAGCGGCCAAGCTGGTGCGCCTGGATGTGCTGATCAACGGTGACCGGGTCGATGCGCTTGCGGTGATTATCCATCGGGATCATGCCCATGGACGTGGCAGAGTGCTTGTCGAGAAGATGAAGGAGCTGATCCCGCGGCAGATGTTCGACGTGGCGATTCAGGCCGCCATCGGCGGTCAGGTCGTGGCGCGCTCCACGGTCAAGGCGCTGCGCAAGAACGTTACCGCCAAGTGCTACGGTGGTGATATCACGCGCAAGAAGAAACTGCTCGAGAAACAGAAGGCAGGCAAGAAGCGCATGAAACAGGTCGGTCGGGTGGAGATTCCCCAGGACGCTTTCCTGGCCGTACTCAAGGTGAACGACTAGGACCGGCGATACTATGGATTTCTCACTTTTGCTTGTGGTGGCCGTGGCCATCACAGGATTGATCTGGCTGCTCGATCTGGTTTGGTGGCGCCCGGCGCGTCGCCAGAAACTGGTTGCCATCGAATCGGGCACCACGGAGGGGGTCGACGAGGCCACTCGCGAGCGTGCCATGAAGGAGCCCTGGCCGGTCGATTACGCTCGCTCCTTTTTCCCGGTGCTGCTGGTCGTACTCGTGCTGCGCAGTTTTCTGGTGGAGCCGTTCCAGATTCCCTCCGGCTCCATGCGCCCGACCCTGGAAGTGGGCGATTTCATTCTGGTCAACAAGTATGCCTATGGCCTGCGTCTGCCGGTCACGCATACCCGGTTCGTCGAACTGGGCGAGCCCGAGCGCGGCGATGTCATGGTCTTCCGCTTTCCCAGCGAGCCCTCGGTGAACTTCATCAAGCGGGTGGTGGGCCTGCCGGGCGATACCGTGCGCTACGAGGACAAGCAACTCTACGTCAACGGCGAGCCTGTGCCCAAGCGCCTGCTGGACGAAGCGCCTGCCACGGCGCCAGGCGAGTGGCTGCTGGAGGAACAGTTGGGCGAGGTCAGCCATCGTATCTACAATAATCCACGTGACCCCGGTCCCCAAGTGCGTGAGATCGTCGTGCCCGATGGGCACTTTTTCACCATGGGTGACAATCGCGACCACTCGAACGACAGCCGGTACTGGGGCTTCGTGCCCGAGGAGAACATCGTCGGCAGGGCTTTCGCCGTGTGGATGCACTGGGACGGAGGCTTGCCCAGCTTTACCCAGGCTCGCCGCATCCATTGATGGAACAGAAATAACAGGAATTTCGTGAGTAAAACCCTTACCACTTTCAGCCGCCGCATCGGCCATGCCTTCAGTGACATATCCCTGCTGGAGCTGGCCATGACCCACCGCAGCTTCGGAGGGCAGAACAATGAGCGGCTGGAGTTTCTCGGCGACTCCATCGTCAATTTCGTGATTGCCGAGGCGCTCTACGAGCGCTTCCCGCAGGCCCGAGAAGGGCAGCTTTCTCGTCTCAGGGCGCGTCTGGTGCGAGGCCAGACCCTGGCCGAACTGGCTCGGGAGATGGCCTTTGGCGAGTGTCTCCGCCTGGGTTCCGGCGAGATGAAAAGCGGCGGGCATCGGCGCGATTCCATCCTCGCCGATGCTGTCGAAGCCGTGCTTGGCGCGATATATCTGGATGCCGGCATGGACGTGGCGCGAGCCAGGGTTCTGGCCTGGTATGCCGAACGCCTGGAGTCGATCGACCTTCAGGACACCCAGAAGGATCCCAAGACACGCTTGCAGGAGTTCCTGCAGTCGCGTCAGTCCCCACTGCCGCGCTACGAAGTGGTGTCGGTGGAGGGCGAGGCCCATGACCAGACGTTTACGGTCGAATGCCACATCCAACTGCTCGATTCACATACCCTGGGCAGCGGCTCCAGTCGTCGCCATGCCGAGCAGCAGGCCGCCGAGTTGGCGCTGCTTCAGCTGGAAAACCGCAAGGGCAAAATATCATGAGCGAGACCTGTGGCTTCGTCGCCATCGTCGGACGTCCCAACGTTGGCAAGTCGACCCTGATGAACCGGATCCTCGGCCAGAAGGTTTCCATCACCTCGCGTCGTCCGCAGACCACACGGCATCAGGTGATGGGCATCAAGACCGAAGGTGACGCACAGTTCATCTATGTCGATACGCCTGGCATTCATATCCTCGGCCGCGATCGCAACAAGGCGATCAATCGCTTCATGAACCAGGCCGCGACCCAGGCGCTGCGCGATGTGGATTGCGTGGTGTTCATCATCGACCGGACGCGCTGGAGCGAAGAAGACCAGGTGGTGCTCACGCGCCTGGAGCATGTCCAGGCGCCGGTGATTCTGGCCGTCAACAAGGTGGACAGGCTGGAGGACAAGAGCACGCTGCTCCCCTGGTTGGCAGAGGTCGGGGCGCGTCGCGAATTTGCGGCCATCATTCCCATTTCCGCCAAGCACGGTATCAACGTGCCGGAACTGGAAGCCGAAGTGGCCAAGCACCTGCCCGAAGGCATGCACCACTTTCCCGAAGACCAGATCACGGACAGAAGCCAGCGTTTCCTCGCGGCCGAACTGGTACGCGAGAAGATCATGCGCCAGCTCGGTGACGAGCTCCCCTACCAGGTCACGGTCGAGATCGAGGAGTTTCGCGACGAGGGCAAGGTGATTCATATCAGTGCCCTGATCCTGGTGGAGCGCGCCGGTCAGAAGAAGATCCTCATCGGCGACAAGGGCGAGCGGATCAAGAACATTGGCCGTGAAGCCAGGCTCGACATGGAGCGCGCCCTGGATGCCAAGGTCATGCTCAACCTGTGGGTCAAGGTTAAGCGCGGCTGGTCGGACGACGAGAGGGCCCTGAAGAGCCTGGGATACGATCTCGACTGACCGTTTCTCTCTGTCAGGCACCTGACCATGCAGCCACAGCCGGCCTTTCTCCTGCACAAGCGTCCCTATCGCGAAACCAGCGCGCTGGTCGAGCTGTTGACCCTCGAGCATGGCCGGGTGCGTGCGGTGGCCCAGGGCGTGCAGCGTCCCGGCTCACGCTCGCGCGGAAGGCTGCAGCCCTTCGCTCCATTGCATGTTACCTGGGTGGGAGAGGGTGAGCTCAAGCGCCTGCGCTTGATGGAGAGCCGCGGGGCCGCGGCCCTGCTGGCGGGCGAGGGGCTGCTCTGTGGGCTGTATGCCAATGAACTGCTGACCCGCACCTTGCCGGTCGAGCTGCCTGCAGGCGAGGTATTCGCCTTCTATACCGCGCTGCTCGACGACCTGCCCCGGCCTGACGGTCGCGCCCTGGCGCTGCGTCGCCTGGAGTTCGCACTGCTCGAACTGCTGGACGCTGCGCCGCGCTTCACCACTCCGGAGGGGGGAGAGCTGGACCCGCAGGCACGTTATCGCTTCGAGTCCGCGTCGCGGGCCTTCGTCCCCGGCGAGGCGGGCCTCGACGGGCGCACCCTGCGCCTGCTGGCCGGCGGCGACTGGGCGGCACCGGGTCTGGCAGGGCCGGCCAAGGCCGTGGCACGTGCCGCACTGGCCCCCTTGCTGGGCGCCCGCCCGCTGCGCTCACGGGAGCTGATGCGCCAGCTTGCCGAACGGCGCCGCTCCCCCTCACACTGACTGTCCTTTCTCATTCGCAGCTGGAGACCCTCATGCATCCCCCGCGCATTCTGCTTGGCGTCAATATCGACCACATTGCCACGCTGCGTCAGGCCCGTGGCACTCGCTATCCCGATCCGGTCCAGGCAGCGCTGCTGGCAGAGGAGGCGGGAGCCGACGGCATTACCGTGCACCTGCGTGAGGATCGACGTCACATCCAGATGCGCGACGTGCGCATCCTCGCCGACGTGCTCAATACTCGCATGAACCTGGAGATGGCGGTCACCGAGGAGATGCTGGCGCTGGCCGAGGAGGTGCGTCCGGCGCATGTCTGCCTGGTGCCCGAAAAGCGCGAGGAGTTGACCACCGAGGGCGGTCTGGATGTGGCCGGCAATTTCGAGGCGATTGCCACGGCTTGCCGGCGTCTGGCGGCTGCCGGCTGCGAAGTTTCACTGTTCATCGACCCCGAGCCGGTACAGGTCGAGGCCGCCAAGCGTGCCGGGGCGCCGGTGATCGAGCTGCATACCGGGGCCTATGCCGAGCAGACCGGCCAGGCTGCCCGCGAGGAGCATGCACGCCTTGCGGCTGCGACGGAAATGGCCCTCGAGCTGGGCCTGACGGTCAATGCCGGTCATGGCCTGCACTACCACAACGTCGAGGCGATAGCGGCTATCCCGGGGCTACATGAGCTCAACATCGGCCATGCGATCATTGCCCGGGCACTGTTCGTGGGACTCAAGGAGGCCGTGGCCGAGATGAAGCGGTTGGTCATTGCCGGCCAGGAGGCTGGGTTCATTGCTTCGTTGGAGGAGCACGATCACTCCCACGAGGAGTTCGATTGAACCTGGGCAGCGACCGGCTTGCCTCAGCTTCATTCGCGCCCGCCTTCGGAGTCTGACGCTCAGATCCCGCAGCGGGCGCGGGGAATGCCTTAATCGCTGCGTGACGAAGCAGAGCCGGCATGGTTCTGGCCGGGAAGTTCGTCCTGCCCTTGGGCGTGCCATTCGCGCAGTCGTTCGATGGCCTGGAACAGCTCATCGATCAGCGGATCGACTTTCGCCATGCCGCGCGAGCGCAGCCGTGTTTCCAGGGTTTCCGCCGTCAATGCGAGCTCCGGCGCACCGCAGTAGCGGCAGGCGCCGTTAAGCGCGTGTACGGCGTCCAGCAGCGCCTCGGGATCCTCTGTGGCGATGGCCGAACGCAGTTCCTCCAGGGTTTTCGGCAGTGAGGCCACGAGTTCCTCCAACAGTTCGTGTGCCAGGCTCTCGTTGCCGTTCGCCAGCCTGGTCCCTAGGGCCATGTCCACTACTGCCAGGTCGCTTGCCACGACACTTTCCCGGCTCGCTGGCGCTGCCAGCGCAGGCGAGGGAGCCGGCAATGGCGCCACCTGGCCTAGATGTCGTTGCAGCAGGGCTTCGAGCTGGTTGGAATCCACCGGTTTCACCAGTACCTCCTGCATGCCGGCAGCGTAGAGTTTCTGTCGTTCGCTGTCGTGAGCATGTGCGGTTACCGCGACGATAGGGCAGTGCTTCCAGCGTTCATCCAGCCGTCGCAGCGCCTGGGTGGTTTCGATGCCATCCATGCCGGGCATGCGAATATCCATCAGCACGAGCTGGAACGGGGCGCCTTCTGCAAGCGCCAGGGCCTCTTCGCCGCTTTCGGCTTCGACCACCTCCAGGTTGGGGCGCTGCAGCAGTTCCTGCAGCAATCGGCGATTGATTGCGTTGTCGTCTACCACCATGACACGAGCGCATGAGGTGCGCTCCTTCATGGGGGCAGGGCGTCGTTTCGCCGAGTTGCAGCGGCGCAGGGCGTCGGCCAGCGCTTGGCGTGAGGCAGGCTTGCTGAGGATCTCGCAGCCGCTGGGCAGGTTCAGTTCGGGCACCTCCAAGGGCGCCACGTTGACCAGCAGCAGTACCGGGCATGGGCAGGCCTGGAGCCGCTCACGCCACTCCTCGATTACCGTGTCGTTCAGCTCGGCGGGCAGCGCAGCCACCCAGAGGGCAGGATAGGGTGGCGACAGGTCTGGCTGGGAAGCCTCTTCTACCACCCCGCCCCACAGCGTCAGCAGGTGGCTGAGAGCGTGGCGAGTCGGGGCGTGAGGCTCGTAGAGTGCCACCCGGTCGCCATCGAAGATGACTTCGGGGATGACTTCGCCGCTACCGACGACATCCAGAGGTAGGGTGAAGGAGAACGTGGAGCCCTGGGATGGCTCGCTTTCGACGGTGATCTGTCCCCCCATCTGCTCCACCAGCTGGCGGCTGATAGCCAGGCCCAGCCCGGACCCACCGTATTGGCGGGAGTGGCTGGCGGTGGCCTGGCGAAAGGCCTGAAACAGGTTGTGCTGTTCCTGTGTCGTGAGTCCGATGCCGGTATCGCTGATGCTGATACGCAGCAGGACGTGGCCCTGCTCGCTCTGTTCTTCGACCATGACACGCACGATGACCTCACCCTTTTCGGTGAACTTGAGGGCGTTGTGGGTCAGGTTGGTGAGGACCTGGCGAATACGCAGCGGGTCGCCTCTCAGGGGTGACGGTACGTCATCGTAGACCAGGCCCAGCAGGTGCAGCCCCTTCTGGTGGGCCAGCGGTGCCTGCAGGCCAAGCGCCTCGTCCACCAGTGAAACCATGTCCAGCTCGGCACGGTCCAGCTCGAGCCTGCCAGCCTCCATGCGCGAGAAATCGAGCACGTCGTTGACCAGGGCAAGCAGGTTGTCGCAGGCAACATGCACCTGGTCGAGCCACTCACGCTGTCGAGGCTCCAGGCGCGAGCGTCCCAGCAAGCGGCAGAAACCGACGATACCGTTGAGCGGCGTACGGATCTCATGGCTCATGCTGGCCAGGAATTCCGACTTGATACGGTTGGCTTCCAGCGCCCTGCGGTGTGCCAGGTCGAGTTCGATGTTCTTGATCTCGATGGTTTCCATCGACTCTTCCAGTTCGGCGGTGGTCTGCTCGATCTGGCGCCGCATGTTCTCGCGCGACTGCTGCATTTCGTCGCCCAGCGCATTGACATGGCGCGCCAGGCGGCGCAGTTCGGGTGCCCCTTCCTCCGGTACGCGGGCCTCCAGGTCACCGCTGCGAAGGCGTCTCAACGCCTCGGCAGTATCGTTCAAGCTGGCATCCACGCGCCGACCCAGGGTCGAGCCGATCAGGAACAGCAGCAGCCCCAGCAGCAACAACCCCAGCCCTGCCGTGGCCAGGCGCCGGTAATAGTCCAGGGTCAAGGCACGGCTGTCGATGTCGAGTTCCAGCCAGGCCTGCCCTGGCCAGGCGCCTTCGGCTGGGGCCAGGGGCACCATCAGACGCCACAAGTCTCCACGGGTATCCAGTACGGTGTCGTTCGGCGGCGAGGTGGCGACCTGGGCGCGATTGCGCCCCAGTTCAAGCTGGAACATGCCGTTGTCGGTATAGATCCCGACGCCATGCGCCTCATCGATTTCCAGCAGCCGTCTGGCCATGCTGTCGAGCCTGCCCTCGGCCTCCTCTGCCATGGCACGTGCCAGCTCGGGGGCCTGCTGCTCGGCGGCGGTGATGACGCGCTCACGGAGTGCCGACTTGCGCCACTCGGTGTCCTGCTGGAGAACGAACACCACCGCGACAAAAAGCACCAGCAGGGGGAAACACAGAATCCATAGCGTCAGGCGATTTCCGAGCGACATTGGTAATCCTTGGTCACGAGCCGTACCGCCGAGTATGCCACATTGGCTGGGCATGCCTGTCCAGTGAATGGTGGCACGGATATACTATCGAAAAGAGTTTCCCTAAGGACGGCTACATGCAGTTTCCCACCATCGAGGACATCATCGGCCACACGCCGCTGATACGCCTGAAGCGTATCACGGCCGGGCGCAACAACACCCTGCTCGCCAAGCTGGAGGGCAACAACCCTGCCGGCTCGGTCAAGGATCGCCCGGCGCTGTCGATGCTGGAGCGGGCGGAAGCCCGCGGCGATATTGCCCCCGGCGATACGCTGATCGAAGCCACCTCGGGCAATACCGGCATTGCGCTTGCCATGGCGGCGGCAATCAAGGGCTATCGCATGGTATTGATCATGCCCGAAAGCGCATCCAGCGAGCGCAAGCAGGCCATGGCCGCCTTCGGTGCCAAGCTGATTACGGTCAGCAAGGAGGGTGGCATGGAGGAGGCGCGCGACCTGGCCGAGGCGATGATCTCGCGCGGCGAGGGCAAGCCCCTCAACCAGTTCGCCAACCCTGACAATCCCCTCGCCCACTACCAGGGCACCGGCCCGGAGATCTGGGAGCAGACCGGCGGCAGCGTGACCCATTTTGTCAGTTCCATGGGTACCACCGGCACCATCATGGGCGTGTCGCGCTATCTCAAGGAGCGCAACCCGGCGATCCAGATCATCGGCTTGCAGCCGGAGGACGGTGCCAGCATTGCCGGTATCCGGCGCTGGCCGAAGGAGTACCTGCCGAGCATTTTCGATGCCACCTGTGTCGACCGGGTGCTCGATATTGGCCAGTTCGAAGCGGAAGAGCACATGCGTCGCCTGGCGCGCGAGGAGGGTATTCTCGCTGGGGTGTCGTCCGGTGGCGCCCTGGCCGGTGCGCTGCGTATTGCCGAGGAGGTCGAGGACGCGGTGATCGTTTTCATCGTCTGTGACCGTGGCGATCGTTACCTTTCGACCGGGCTGTTCGCCCCGGAGGCTTGAGGTGGCAATGCTTGGCAAACGACGGCCGGCGCGCCAGCGTTCCGGCGTCTCAGGGCTGCACCGGCAGCGCGGGGAAGGGCATCCCGTCGCCTCTCCGTCCGGTGAAGAGGCGGTCACCATCGAGCGCCTGGCCCACGACGGGCGCGGGGTGGCTCGCGCTGCCAGCGGGAAGACCCTGTTCGTGGAAGGGGCGCTGCCGGGAGAGCGGGTCGAGGTAGCCTTTCACCGTACGCGCAAGCGCTTCGACGAGGGGCATGTGCGTACCCTGCTCGAGCCCGCGGCCGAGCGCAGCGCCCCCCCTTGCAGGCACTACGGTCAGTGCGGCGGGTGTGACCTGCAGCATCTCGACGTTGCGGCTCAGCGCGAGCACAAGCGTGAAGTCCTGGTGGACCTGCTTTTTCGTGAAGGTATCGAGCTCAGCGAGCCCCCAAGGCTGCTGACGGGTGAGCCGCTAGGCTATCGGCGCCGTGCGCGGCTTGGCGTCAAGGTCGACGCCGAAGGCAATGTCCACCTTGGCTTTCGTGTCCGTCATACCAGTCGCCTGATCGATATCCAGGCCTGCGCGGTGATGCTGCCCGAGCTGTCGACCCTGATCGAACCGCTGCGCGAGCAGCTGTCTCTTCTCGATGCACCGCGCCACGTTGGGCACCTGGAGTTGATTGCCGCCGAGGCGAATCGCGCGGTGGTAGTGCGTCAATTGCGCGAAAACCCTGCGGACCTGCAGCGCTGGCGCCGGTTCGGAAAAGCCAACGGCGTTGCCGTGGCCTGTTTGCTGGGGCGTGATGAGCCTGTCCTCGAATGGCTGGGCGAGGCCCCGGCGTTGCATTACCGGCTGCCTGGGCGTGACGCTGACTTGCAGCTTGGCTTTGCCCCCGGCGATTTCGTACAGGTCAATGAAGCCATCAATCGTGAGCTGGTGAGGACGGTTCGAGAGTGGCTGTCTCCGGCTTCCGGCATCGATATCCTTGACCTCTACGCCGGGATCGGCAACTTCAGCCTGCCGCTGGCCGCCGACGGTGCCCGGGTCATGGCGGTGGAGGGGAGTCCCGCCATGGTGCGGCGACTCGAAGCCAATGCACGTGCCAATGCGCTCGCCGTCTCGGGACGGCAGGCCGATCTCACCGACCAGGTGGCCGTGACGGCGCTGCTCGCGACATCCCATCCCGCTGCGGTGGTGCTGGACCCGCCCCGCGACGGTGCCGATGCCGCATCTCGAGCGCTGGTCGAGCGGCCCGTATCGAAGCTGGTCTACATCGCCTGCGATCCTGCCACGCTGGCACGTGATGCGGCACGTCTTGTGCATGGTGGTTATCGAATCGTCCGGGTGGCGGTAGCCGACATGTTCGTGCACACCTCGCACCTGGAGTGCGCGCTTCTGCTCGAACATGGTGCAGGGCAGCCGTCATTTCAAGGAGTCTAGAAAGATGGTCAAAGTCCGCGACGATCAGCCGTTGACCGACAATGGTGACGTCGATATCTCCCATTGGCTGGAACGGTTGCAGGAAGACGTCAAGCTGCGCGACCCCGACGAGATGCGTGAGGCCTGCGAGCTTGCCAAGCGACTGGTGATGGATGCCGACCGCCCCCACAAGGCCTGGCTGCCGAAGGATACCACCTACCGCATGGGCCTTGAGATGGCCGATATCCTGGCCCTGCTCAAGCTCGATCAGTCCGCGCTCGAGGCAGCCGTACTCTATCGCGCCGTGCGCGAGGGGCTGATCTCCCGTGATGCCGTTGCCCGCAGGTTCGGCAAGGAAGTGGCGGAGTTGATCGAAGGCGTGCTGCAGATGGCCGCCATCAGCAACATCCAGACGCCGAGCCAGGGCCTGGTACAGCATGATCAGCAGGACAACCTGCGCAAGATGCTGGTTACCATGATCGACGACGTGCGCGTGGCGCTGATCAAGATTGCCGAGCGCACCTGCGCCCTGCGGCAGGTCAAGGATGCGCCGCGTGAAAAGCGTATGCAGGTGGCACGGGAGGTCTTCGATATCTATGCGCCGCTGGCGCACCGCCTGGGCATCGGCCAGGTCAAGTGGGAACTCGAGGATCTCTCCTTCCGCTATCTGCATGAGGATGATTACAAGGCGATTGCCCGCCAGCTGGCCGAGAAGCGCCTGGATCGCGACCGCTGGATCCACGACGTGGTGGAGGTGCTCAAGGGCATGCTGGAGGCCCAGGGCATCGACCCGTACGAGGTCAACGGCCGCGCCAAGCATATCTACTCGATCTGGCGCAAGATGAAGCGCAAGCGCATCGATTTCTCCCAGGTCAACGACGTGCGCGCCGTCCGCATCCTGGTGCCGGAAGTGACCGACTGCTATACCGTGCTGGGGCTGGTGCACTCGCGCTGGCACCATGTGCCCAACGAGTTCGACGATTACATCGCCAACCCCAAGAAGAACGGCTACCAGTCGCTGCACACTGCCGTACTCGGGCCCGAGAACAAGGTACTGGAAATCCAGATCCGCACCTTCGCCATGCACGACGAGGCCGAGCTGGGCGTCTGTGCCCACTGGCGCTACAAGGGGCACGACACTGGCGGCAAGAGCTCCAGTTACGAGGAGAAGATTGCCTGGCTGCGTCAGGTTCTCGAGTGGCAGGACGAGGTCGGCGAGTTCGGCGACCTGCGCGAAGGGCTCTCCAGCGATGTGGCGCCGGACCGTATCTACGTCTTCACGCCGGACGGTCATGTCATCGATCTTCCGCGTATTGCCACACCCATCGACTTTGCCTACCGCGTGCATACCGAGGTCGGCCATCGCTGTCGCGGAGCCAAGGTCGACGGCCGCATCGTGCCGCTGACCTACAAGCTCAAGACCGGCCAGCAGGTCGAGATTCTCACCGCCAGCAAGGGCGGCCCAAGCCGCGACTGGCTCAACCCCAGTCTCGGTTACGTACGCACCTCGCGGGCGCGAGCCAAGATCCAGTCCTGGTTCAAGCACCAGGCTCGCGAGCAGAACGTGGAGGAGGGCAAGGCGCTGTTCGAACGTGAGATGCGCCGCCTCGACGTGGAAGACATGGATCTCGACACCCTGGCACGCAAGGTCAACTACACCAACCCCGAGGACATGTACGCCGCTCTCGGGGCCGGAGACCTGCGCATTGGCCAGGTGCTGCACCAGGCTCAGCAGCTGTTTGGCGAGACCGATGACCAGGAACAGCTCGACCGCCTGCTGGCCAAGCCGCGGCGCGACCAGGGCAAGGGCGGCAGCAGCGATATCACCGTGCTTGGCGTGGGCAACCTGAAGACCAGCATGGCCAACTGCTGCCACCCGGTGCCCGGTGAGCCGATCGTCGGCTTCATCACCCAGGGGCGCGGCGTCACCGTTCACCGGCAGGACTGTCCCAATATCCTGCAGCTTCGCCTGGACGAGCCGCAGCGGGTGATCGAGGTGGAGTGGGGCCAGCGCGCCCGCACCCAGTACCCCGTGGACATCGAAGTCCAGGCCTGGGATCGCTCAGGGCTGCTGCGCGATGTTACCGGCATCCTGAGCAACGAGAAGGTCAACGTGTTGTCGGTCAATACCTTGACCGATACCAGCGACGGCATTGCCCGCATGCGCATTACCGTGGAAGTCGATGGCCTTGAAACCCTGGGCAGGCTCTTTTCCCGCATCCAGCAATTGTCTAACGTGATCGAAGTCCAGCGCCTGAGGACGGGAGCCAAGGGCATGAAGCGCAAGGGGAGCAGCACATGAGCGAGACCCGCCACGGCATCGACGACCTGCTGACACTGATGGCGGTGCTGCGCGATCCCGAGCAGGGTTGCCCGTGGGACCTCAAGCAGGGCTGGGACAGCATCGTGCCGCATACCCTGGAAGAGGCCTATGAAGTTGCCGATGTCATCGAACGGCGCGCCTGGGACGAGTTGCCGGGCGAGCTCGGCGACCTGCTGTTCCAGGTGGTCTACTACAGCCAGTTTGCCAACGAAGAGGCGCGCTTCGACTTTCGCGACGTGGTGCATACCCTGACCGCCAAGATGTTGCGTCGTCATCCGCATGTCTTCCCCGACGGCACCCTGGCGTCACGCCGACCCGTCGGCGTCAGCGCCGAACAGGTCGAGACGCGGCAAGTCAACAGTCGCTGGGAGGCACTCAAGGCCGAGGAGCGTGCCGAGCGTGCCGACGACGCCAGCCCCGCCTCGGTGCTCGATGACGTGCCGCGTACACTGCCGGCGCTGTCGCGCGCGGCCAAGCTCTCCAAGCGTGCCGCCCGGGTCGGCTTTGACTGGCCCGATGCCAGGGGAGTAATTGCCAAGATCCGCGAGGAGCTCGATGAAGTCGAGCAGGCGCTGGACGCGGGCGATCGCGAGCATGCCGCAAGCGAGGTGGGTGATCTGCTGTTCGCCGTGACCAATCTCGCGCGAACCCTCAAGGCCGATCCCGAGCAGTGCCTGCGCAATACCAACGCCAAGTTCGAGCGCCGCTTTCGCCATGTCGAGCAGGCCCTTGCCCAGCGTGGCATGACCACCCGCGACGTCGACCTGGACACCATGGAGTTCCACTGGCAGGAGGCCAAGCGGCTGGAGCGTCAAGTTTCCCCAATATCATCAGGACATTCCGAAGCGCCTTCAGGAGGAGATCGGCCATGAGCGGCGACCTGCACGAATCGCTACGCGACAACGTACGCATCCTCGGCGACAGCCTTGGGCGCACCATTGCCGATGATCTGGGAGAGGGCTTCGTCGACCGCATCGAGACCATCCGCGGCCTGGCCAAGCGTGGCCGTCAGGGCGACGTACAGAGCAGTCGTGAGCTGATCGACTACCTGCGCAAGCTGCCCGACCGCGACCTGCTGCCGGTGACCCGTGCCTTCAACCAGTTCCTCAACCTGGCCAATATCGCCGAACAGCACTACCGGGCTCGCTTCCGCCGGGTCGAGGACTACAAACCCGGTTCCCAGCCGGTGCTCTCGGAGCTGCTGCAGCGTGCCCGCGACGCCGGTCACGCGCCGCGCAAGCTGGTCGAGAGCCTGGCCGACATGCGCGTCGAGCTGGTGCTGACCGCTCACCCGACCGAAGTCATTCGTCGAACCCTGATTCAGAAATACGACGCCATCGACGAGTGCCTTACCGTCATCGAGTCCTCCCTTGACTATCCCGAGCGGGCCAGTCGGGCTCGCGGCCGCCTCGAGGAGCTGATCAGCCAGGCCTGGCATACCGACGAGATTCGCCACGAACGCCCCACCCCCGTGGACGAGGCGAAGTGGGGCTTTGCGGTCATCGAGAACTCGCTGTGGCAGGCGGTACCGGCCTTTCACCGCGACCTCGACAGCCTGCTGCTCGAGTCTGCCGGCGAGCGCCTGCCGCTGGATGCTGCGCCGATCGTCTTTGCCTCCTGGATGGGGGGGGACCGTGACGGCAACCCCAACGTCACTTCCCGGGTGACCCGTGAAGTGCTGCTCTTGGGGCGCTGGATGGCAGCCGACCTCTACCTGCGCGACCTGGAACAGCTCAAGGCCGAGCTCTCGATGTGGAAGTGCAACAGCGCGCTGCGGGCCGAAGTCGGCAGCGTGGCCGAGCCCTACCGTGAGCTGCTCAAGCGGCTGCTTCAGCGGGTCGAGGCCACTCGCGACTGGGCCAAGGCCCAGCTCGACGGCAGGAGCTACGAGGGCGGGCCGATCATCGAGAACAGCGATCAGCTCTACGCACCGCTGCTGACCTGTTACCGCTCGCTGTGCGACGTGGGCCTCGACACCATCGCCAACGGTGCACTGCTCGACACCCTGCGCCGGGTCGCGGTTTTTGGCGTGACCCTGACCAAGCTCGACATCCGCCAGGAGGCGAGCCGGCACGCGCTGGTCATGGAAGAGCTCACCGACGCTCTGGGGCTCGGCCACTACCGCGACTGGAGCGAAGAGCAACGCCAGGCGTTCCTGCTTGCCGAGCTCGAGTCCCGCCGGCCGCTGATCCCACGCCGCTGGGAGTGCTCGGCCGAGACTCGCGAGGTGCTCGACACCTTCATGGTCATTGCCAGCGAGCAGTCCGAGGCGCTCGGTACTTACATCATATCGATGGCTGCCCAGCCTTCCGACGTGTTGACGGTGGCGCTGCTCATGAAGGAAGTCGGGGGGGCCGTGTCATTGCCCATCGCGCCGCTGTTCGAGACCCTGGACGACCTCAATCGCTCCGGAGATGTCATTGACCGCCTGCTGGCGCTGCCAGGGTATCGGGAGTTGGCGGGCGATCGCCAGGAGGTGATGATCGGCTATTCCGACTCGGCCAAGGATGCCGGACAGCTCGCCGCGGCATGGGCGCAATACCGCGCTCAGGAGCGCCTGGTCGAGGTGTGTCGCCGTCATGGCGTGGCCTTGACCCTGTTTCACGGTCGTGGCGGGGCAGTCGGCCGCGGCGGCGGCCCGGCCTATGCTGCAATCCTGTCGCAGCCTCCGGGCTCGGTGAACGGCAGCCTGCGGGTGACTGAGCAGGGCGAGATGATCCGCTTCAAGTTCGGCCAGCCCGATATCGCCCTGCGCTCCATGGAGATCTATGCCTGCGCGGTGCTGGAGGCGAGCCTTCTGCCGCCGCCGGCACCGGAGCCGCACTGGCGCGAGGAGATGGATCGACTGGCCGAGATCGCACATGGCGCCTACGTCGGCCTGGTGCGCGAAGATCCGGACTTCGTACCCTATTTCCGTGCGGTGACGCCAGAGGGCGTGCTGGGGCACCTGCCGCTGGGGTCGCGTCCGACCAAGCGGCGTCAGGACGGTGGAGTGGAGACGCTGCGTGCGATCCCCTGGATCTTCGCCTGGACCCAGATTCGCTTGATGCTGCCGGCCTGGCTGGGCAGCGGCGAAGCTTTCTCCCTGCGAATGGAAGAGGAGGGTGGGCTGGAGGTGCTGCGCGAGATGCGCGATCGCTGGCCGTTTTTCGGCACCTACCTCGACATGCTGGAGATGCTGCTGGCCAAGGCCGACGTGGGCATCGCCTCGTACTACGAGCAGCGCCTGGTCGACGAGCCCGCGCTCAAGGAGCTGGGCACGCAGCTGCGCCAGCGGTTCACGCGGTTGCAGTCGGTACTCCTGAGCATCCTCGACCAGCCCGAGCTGCTCGAGAAGACCCCGCTGATTGGCCAGGCCATCGAGGTGCGCAACCCCTACATCGACCCGCTGCACGGCCTCCAGGCGGAACTGCTGCAGCGTAATCGTGATGCTGATGGCGCCATCAGCGGAGAGTTGTCACGCGCGTTGATGGTGACCATGGCGGGTATTGCAGCGGGCTTGCGCAATACCGGCTGAGCCTGAACTCCGCAGGCCTGCCAGGGCGCCATGGCCAGGCGGGTCAGGGTGGGGAATCTAGAAGGCGAAGTGAAGCGAAGCGGTCACCAGATTGAGGTGGGCCATGTTGGGAGCATCGATTTCCTCGAACTCCAGCCGGCTCACCAGACGGTTATGCTGCAACCGGGCACCAAAGCCCTGGATGCGAGCGGTGCCCGCCGTTGCCATGTAGAGTGCTTCGCCCTGGGTCACAGGATCGCCTTCCCATTCGGCGAAACCCGACTTGGCGTACAGGCCGAACTGACCCAGGCGAACCCCGGCCAGCAGACTGCCGCCCAGGGTGGTCGTATTGACCAGCAGCGCCTGGTCGGCCAGGCGCGTGGGGACTTCCTCGCTTTCGCGATAGGTAAATTCTGCGCCGAGGTCGACACGTGGCATGTTGGTCGGTGAAAAGCCAGCCGTGACGCGAAACCCGGAAGTGTAGCCATCGGGTGTCTGCAGGTCACTGCCCTCGAGAATCAGCCCATTGTCGAGATGCATCAGGTCACTGGTCTTGCTGGCATAGGAGGGGGGATCGAGGTAGGCCGGGGTCAGGGCAACCAGATACTGGCGCGGCGCCTCGGTGTAATCCAGTGGTGGGCTGTCCCGGAGGCTGGCGTGAAGACTGTCATGAAGCGCATGCGGCGCCACCTCCTCCGCCATGGCCAAGTGCGGCAATAGCGTAAGGCTGGCTACCATACCCAAGGCATACCTCATGCAAGCATTCATTGTCCCCTGACCCGTGGTCCCTGTGCGTTATGCTGCGTTGCGTCTGGCTTGTAGTGAAGCAAGGAACGCGACCTGCAGCTTAGCGTCATTCCAAGTGCTTAAGGCTCCCTCTAGCCTAGCAGCCCGTCACGCCGCCCGCCAGGCGCTCGTCCAACGCCGCCCGGTCAAGCGCGGGAGAGCTGGTCATCGAGTTCCGCGAGTCGATCCGCGGGAATGCCATGATGCCTGGCGGCGGCCAGCAGGGGGCCGAGAATGGCCTCGCGCTCCGTCGGTCTTCCGGCCAGGACGTCCTGTAGCATCGAGGCGCGATTGCCGGCAGTCGCCGCCACTACCTGCCAAACCAGCGCATGCCAACCTTCCTGCGGCGGAGCGATGTTCTCGGCGGCCATGATCGCCGCCACTTCCTTGATGATGCGCTCTACCATGGGGCGGAAAGGACGGTCGCGGAGTTGGCCGTTACGAATACGAAAGCGAGCCACCAGCGGGTTGATCGCCGCATTTACCGCCAGCTTGTACCACAGTCGGGTCTTGATATCCGCGCTTGCTTCGGCGGCCAGGCCCGCTCGGTTGAGCTGGGCCGCCAATGCGTCACTCTGGTGGCGGTGACGGTTGCCGATATCGCCGATATGGGTCATGCCGCGGCCGGCATGCACGACCCCGG
Source organism: Billgrantia kenyensis (assembly GCF_013697085.1). Taxonomy (GTDB): domain Bacteria; phylum Pseudomonadota; class Gammaproteobacteria; order Pseudomonadales; family Halomonadaceae; genus Halomonas; species Halomonas kenyensis. The sequence continues at coordinate 58,496 of NZ_JACEFT010000005.1, read as the reverse complement.
CATCGCTCTCCAGCCAGGCACCCTCGGTGGTGGAAGCACACAGCACCGCTGCGGGATGGCAGGCAGTGAGTTCGGGTTGGACCTGGTAGCCGTTCTGCCACAGCACCAGCACTGGCGCTACGGATAGCCGGTCCATGACCGCCGTGTAGGCGGCTGTGGTCGCATAGGCCTTGGTGGTCAGGTGCAGGAAGGCCGGTGTGACCGGCGGCAGCGTGGCAGTCAGTGCCATCTCGGGGCGTCGGGACAGGCGGCTGCCCTCCGGTGTGGTCAAGCGCTGCTCCGCAGGCAGCTTACGTCTGCCGGCCAGCAGCACAGGGGCATGCTCCATCAGGGACAGGGCCAGCAGACGGCCCAGCGCCCCGGGGCCGACGATGAGGTGGGTATGACTGTTCATGGGATGCCCTGGGAGAAAACACGAATAGCATAGCGATGCCTGCCCGTCGGTTGCCAGACCTCATGTCATCAACCGCTGGTTCGCGGCTTGCGACGAGTGCGACCGGCAGGGCTTCGCCTGCGCTTGCCGGTTGTCTTGCGTCGCCTCGGCATAGGCGCTGCGGCGGCTTCCCCCTGGGCTGCCGAGAGGGCCTGGCGCAGGCGGTCGGCATCGGCGCTGGCCAGAAGCCCCGCAAGATCCTCGATGAGAGAGGCAAGAAAGGGCGCGGGGTTTTCGTCGCGCTCGGCAATGTCTGCCAGTCGCTGCTCCCACAGCGCGGTGCGCTCTGGGCGCGAGGCGGCCTCGGGAAGCGAGGCGATCAGGCCGCCGCCCAGGCGGGTGGCACGCAGCGTTTTCTTTTGCCGCACCAGATAGCCGCGATCGATCAACGTCTCGATGATACCGGCCCGGGTAGCCTCGGTGCCCAGCCCGTCGTGTTCGCGCAGGGTACGCCTGACCTCGGGGTCATCGACGTAGCGGGCGATGTTCATCATCGCCTTGATCAGGCTGGCGTCGGTGAAGGGTTCCGGTGGGCGGGTCTCGCGGTCCTCGATGCCGCAGTCGACGACCCGGCACGCCTCGCCCTCGGTCATGCTGGGCAGCGCAGGCGCCTCGTCGCGGGTGGTGAACAGCGGTTTCCAGCCGGGTTGCAGCAACTCCTGCCCGCTGGAACGGAAGCGCTCGCCGAGTATCGTGAACTCCGCTTTCACCTCGCGAGCGACCAGCGGCGGGTAGAACTGTGCCAGCACATTGCGTGCAATCAAGCGGAACACGTCCGCCTCTGCCTGCTCCAGCCGTCCAGGTTCGGCCGGCTTGCCGGTAGGTGCCAGGGCGTGGTGGGCGCCGACCTTCTTGTCGTCCCACGCCCTGGAGCGCAGCGTGAAGTCGGCGCCGGCCAGCCAGCCGCGCAGGGTCTCGTCCTGGCCACAGGCGCTCGTCAAGGTGCTGCGCGCCTGGGCCAGGTGCTCCTTGGGGAGATAGCGGCAATCCGAGCGTGGGTAGGTAATCAGCTTGTGGCGCTCGTAGAGGCGCTGGCAGATGTCCAGCACCGCCTGGGCGGAGAGCCCGAAACGTCTCGCAGCGTCCACCTGCAGTGCCGACAGGGAGTAGGGCAGCGGAGCGGACTGGCGCTTCTGGCGGTTCTCGAGGGCGCTGAGCTGCCCCTCGGCGCCGGGCAGACGTGCAGCCAGCGCCTCGGCCGGAGCGCGCTCCAGCAGGCGCCCCTGGTCGTCGAGTCGCTGCGTTTCGCCCGGCTGCCACCAGGCGCGCAGCTGGCCGTTGGCCACCGCCAGGTCCACCCACAGCACATGGAAGGGGTAGGGTGAAAAGTTTCGAATTTCGGCATCGCGGCGCACTACCAGGCCCAGCACCGGGGTCTGCACCCGGCCTACTGAAAGCACGCCGTCATGGCCGGCCTGGCGTCCGGTCAGAGTCCAGGCCCGCGTCAGGTTGATGCCATACAGCCAGTCGGCACGAGAGCGCGACTCGGCGGCGCGATAGAGGGGCTGGTAGCGGGCGTTGTCTTCGAGCCTGCCAAGTGCCCGCTGGACCGCGGGCCGGTTGAGGTCGCTGATCAGCAGGCGCGCCACCGGACCCTTCCAGCCCAGGTACTCGATGACCTCCTGCACCAGCAACTGGCCCTCCCGGTCCGGATCGCCGGCGTGCACTACTTCGCCGGCCTGCTTCAGTAGCCTGCGGATCACGCTGAGCTGACCCCTGGCCTTGGGCCGTGGGGCAAGCTGCCAGCGGGTGGGCACGATCGGCAGGTGATCCAGGCGCCACTGCTTGTAGGCTGGGTCGTAGGCGTCGGGCGGCGCCTGTTCCAGCAAATGGCCCAGGCACCAGGTCACGACGCTGTCGCCCGCGTGCAGGGCGCCCTCCTCGCGACGTATGCTGCCCGGCAGGGCATCGGCGATGGCGCGGGCCAGGCTGGGCTTTTCGGCAACGATCAGACGCATGACGCTAGTGGGCCTCGTGGCACTCGGTAAGTGGATATTCTTACAGTAATCCTGGCTCAAGGCCAGATGCCGCGGCCTGGAAAAGCTGTACAATCCCTATATCAAAGTGAGTTCAGCAGTCCATGACCCGCAGGGAGAAGGAGAGCATCCCCATGCGAGAACGAGGAAGGACAAGGCGCCTGTTTGGCCTGGGTGCCCGCGCTGGTGGCACCCTGCTGCGCAGCCGCCTGGGTGGCGAGGCCGACTGGCGTGCACTCGGCGAGGCCTTGTTCGAGGGGCTCTCCGAACTCAAGGGGCCCGCCATGAAGCTGGCCCAGATCATGGCCCAGTGGGATGACCTGCTGCCGGCGGATCTCGCCGAAGAACTGGCTCGCCTACAGCGCCAGGCACAACCCATGCCATGGGAAGGCATACGCCGGTCCCTGGTCGAACAATACGGCGACCTCGATGCACGCTTCAGCGAGATCGAGCAGCATCCGTTCGCCAGTGCCTCCATGGGGCAGGTGCACCGCGCCGTCACCCGGGAGGGGGAGACCCTGGTGCTCAAGGTACAGTATCCAGGGCTTGCCGAGATCCTGGAGGGAGATTTGGCCCAGCTGCGGCGCATCATGCGCCTGGGGCGCTGGCTAAAGGTACCCCAGGTGCGTCTCGACGCCCTGTTCGAGGAACTTGCCGCCAGCCTGCGTGGCGAACTCGACTACCATGCCGAGGCCTGTGCGCTGGTGCGCTATCGAGAACGCTACGCGCACCTCCATGACTTGGTGATCCCCGAGCCATTGCCGGACCTGTCCGGCCCCAGGGTGCTGGCCATGCGCTATGTGGCCGGGACGCCGCTACGTGACATGGAGAGTGCCGCTGACGCCGTGCGCCAGCGGGTCGCTGCAACCCTGGCCGACTGGCTCACCGAGGAGCTCTTTACCCACGGTGAGCTGCATGCCGATCCGCATGCAGGCAACTTTGCGGTCGACGCTGAAGGTCGCCTGGTGATCTACGACCTGGGCGCAGTGATACCGGTGCCGGATGCGCACCTCAAGGCGATGATGCAACTGCTGGATGCCACCCTGGCAAGGGATCCCATGGCCATGGACGACGCCTTGCGCCAACTGGGAGGACGCCAGGGGCAGGGAGCGCCGCTGGCGCTGTATCGTGAATCCGCCGAGGCAGTGGTGCCGCTGTTCGAACCCGGCGAGCAGGATTTCTCCGACGTACGGGTGCATCGTCGCCTGCGCGATCTCTCGCCCAAGGTGTGGGCAGCCATGGATCGTCTGCAACCACCGGCGGACGTGCTGCTGCTGTCTCGCACACTGAACGGCCATTACTGGAACCTTGTACGCCTGGGGGCTCGCCTCGACATGCATGGCCGAACCCGCCCGCTGCTGGCCTGGGCTCGTGGATGAACGCCGGCCCGGCGCCGGTGGTTCTTGCGTGCAACACCGAGCCACGCTTCCCTGTTACTATATGCGCCTTTTGAACTGGCGGAGAGTGTGAATGCTGGCAGTATGGGTGGAACAGCTGCTGGGTTTTGCTTCAGGCGCCTTGGCAGCCATCCGTGAGGAGGAGCGCTATCCGGCGTTCATGGCCTGGGCGCGCGAGGAAGGGGCCGAACTGATGGGCGGCGACCTGGCCATGGCTCAGGCGTTGGCGCCTATCCTGTGGAGCCAGACCCCGCTCGAGCGGGCCGGCTTTACCTCCGAGCCGTTGGCCCGTCCAGGTCGTAACGAGCCCTGTTGGTGCGACTCCGGACGCAAGACCAAGCACTGTTGCGGCGCCGTCGCGATGCCTGCCGACGTTCCCGACCACCTGATGTGGATGCTCTCGCTGCGCGACTGGAAGGGGCCGACTCTCAAGGCCGCCCTCGAGAGCGGCAACGCGCCGGCCCAGGCCCTGCTCGAGGCCGGACTGATTGCGGCCGAGACGGGCCAGCGCGGGCGCGCCCAGCAGATTCTCGAGTCGCTGTTCAAGCGTGCCGACTGGTCGCGCCTGCCAGTCCAGGCCGAGCCTGCCTTCGAATTGCTGATCGATCTGTATCAGGAGCGCGGCTTCATCCGCAAACGCGCCGACCTGCTCGACGAAGTGCTCGAGCGGGGGCCGCTGTTCCTGCGCGGTGTGGCATTGGAACGACTATGCCTGATGCACCTGGACAGCGACGATCTGGACAGTGCCCGTGCCGCCTTCGTGCGGGCCCAGCAGGCCTTGCCCGATTCGCCTACCCTGGCCTATATCGAGGCCATGCTGCTGCTGCATGAAGGGCACGAGGAAGAGGCCGCGGAGCGTGCCCGCTTCTGGTTCCGTCGCCTGGCCCGCAAGGGCGACCTGGAGCCAGAGCAGCTGCAGTTTCTTGCCGACCTGGCGGAAAACCCCGGCGCGACCCTGGCCGACCAGCTGCTCAACGCGGAAGAAGACCTCGCCGAACCGCTGGCCTCCCTGCAGGCGCTGCTGGCGGAGCTGCCGCCGGCCCCGGGACTGAGCTTGAGCCACACTGCCCAGGGCGAGCTCGAATATCACAGCAGCGCTCGGGAAGACACCCTGTTTGCCGCCTGGCAGAAGCATTTTCAGGTAGATGTCGATGACGACAGTGCGCTGGGTCTCAAGGGCGATCCCTGGCTCCATGCCGGCGACTGGTTACGCGAGCTTTGTGCCCACCCCGAATGGCTCGATTCACCGCGCGTGCTGCAGTCGCTGACCCTGGCTCTGACCAGCCGCTTCGGCAGCCTGCCGTGGATGTCGCCAAGCCTGTTCGAGCCCCTTGCCGACCGCCTGGAACGCTGGCTCGAGCGGGTTCGCGAAGAGGGCGAGGGCCCCTTGCTGTGGGACAGCGCCGACAATGCCGTACTGCTGCGCAGCGGGCTGGCCCTCGTTGTCGGTATGGAGCGTGGCGCACGCGAGCGTTCGCGGCGGCTGGCCGAGCGACTGTTGACGCTGGATGACCAGGATAGCCTGGGTCTGCAGGAGCTGGTGCTAGACCAGCTGCTGCGTGAAGGGCGCAATCGCGAAGCGCTGGCCGTGACCGAGACCCGGCTCGACGATGCCCCGGTGCTGGGGATCCTCATGGGCCGGGCGCTGGCCCTGTTTCGGCTGGAACGCCTGGCGGAGGCGAATGAAGCGCTACGGGAGGTGCGCGGGCACAACCCCCACGCCTTGGCCATGCTGTGTGCCGAGCAGACCCGTCCGGTTCAGCCGGGGCAGGATGGTGTCGCAGAACCCGGCACCCGCGCCGAGGCATGGCAATACCGCACCCTGATGCGCGACCAGTGGCGCACCACCCCGGGAGCGCTGGACTGGCTGCAGGAGCAGCTCGACGCCTGAGTCGCTATGCCGTACGGGGTGCGACGGGGGGCACCAGATCCTTGTCGCGACTGATCCAGACTGCCAGCGCAATGGCAGGGAGGCCCAGCGCCGTGGCGATGACGAAGAAAGTGGCATAGCCTTCTGCAGCCACCACCAGACCGCCGAAGCCGCTGAGAAACTTGCCAGGCAGGGTCATCAGCGAGGAGAACAGGGCGTACTGGGTCGCAGTGTAGGCGCGCGAGGTCAGGCTCGACAGGAAGGCGATGAAGACGGCGCTGGCCAGGCCGTTGGCCAGATTGTCGCCGACGATGGCCAGCACCAGCATCGGCAGGCTCTGACCGGCAAGTGCCAGGGCGGCGAACAGCAGATTGGTGAGGGTTGCCGCCGCGGCTCCCAGCACCAGGATCGGCCCGATGCCGTAGCGTGCCACCAGCAGCCCCCCCAGGATCCCGCCGCTGATGCTCATGGCGATACCGAAGACGTTGGTGACGTTGGCGATCGTTGCCAGCGAGAAGCCCAGGTCGATATAGAGCGGATTGGCCATCGAGGCCATGGCCAGGTCGCTGATACGGAATACGGCAACGAAAACCAGCAACCACAGTGCCTTGAGCCGATGGCGGCTGAGGAAATCGGTGAATGGGCAGACCACCGCGCCGATCAGCCAGGCGCCCAGGCGGCGCAGTGCACGTGGCTTGCCGCGGCTGGCGCGGATGAAGGCGCGCACCTTGGGTTCGTGGATCAGCTGTGTGGTCAGCGACAGCCGCTTGGGTTCCGGGCGTAGCAGGACCGTGATCACGCCGACCCCCACCAGCAGGGCCATGGTCAGATAGGCAGCTTCCCAGGAGAGCCACGCAGCCACGTAGAGGGCACCGGCACCGGCAGCCAGCAGGCCGCCTCGGTAGCCTATGATGTAAGTTGAGGCCATGGCCGCCTGGATGTCGTCGGGCGCCGACTCGATGCGGAAGGCATCGATAGCGATGTCCTGGGTGGCCGAGCCGAAGGCCACCAGTAGCGCAAAGGCGGCCACCATTGCCAGGTTCTGCTGCGGGTCCAGGCTGGCAAGCCCGACCAGTCCGCTGGCAATCATGGCCTGGGCCAGCAGCATCCAGCCGCGCCGCTGGCCGAAAGTGCGTGTCAGCACCGGTAGCGCCAGTCGGTCAACGATCGGTGCCCAGAAAAACTTGATCGAATAGAGGATCCCGATCCAGGAAAAGAAGCCGATGGCGGCGACCTGGACGCCATCGCTGCGCAGCCAGGCCGACAGTGTCGAGAAGACGAGCAGGAAAGGCAATCCGGCAGAGAATCCCAGGAACAGCATGGTGATCACGGGAGCCTGAAGATAGATGGCCAGGGCGGCTCCCCAGCTGCGCTGGGCGGTAGGGATCGTCATGCGTGGTGAAACTCCTTGGTGTCACGTTGGCCAGGGGGCGGCCAGTCGTCGTCAACGATGCTAGAATGGCCCACCGCTCGGCAAGGGGGCGGTCACGGAGGACCCATCGTCCGACCGCTCGATTGTTGCAGAGCGCCGGCATCGATGCCAGCAGCTTATACGCGATCAGGAGGCCTTCATGAGCCACAGCGAACGTCAGCCTATCGAAGCCAATGACGACGGCCTGCCGCGCTGGTACGTCGTCCAGTGCAAGGGCGGGGAGTCCTTCCGTGCCGCGGAGCACCTCGCCAATCAGGGCTACGAGCTGTTTCATCCTGTCCTTCAGGTACAGAAAAAGCGCAACGGCAAGCTGGTGTGGCTGGATGAGCCGCTGTTCCCTCATTACCTGTTCATTCGCCTCGACCGGGTAGCCAGCAACTGGCGGCCGATTCGCTCGACGCGAGGCGTGCTCAGGATCGTCACCTTCGGCAACAGCCCGCTGCCGGTCGACGACGCGCTGATCGCGCTGTTGCGTGAGCAGGGTACCGAGGGACAGGAGAAGGCCGCCAACGTCTACTTCAGGGCTGGCGAGACGGTGGAGATTACCGAAGGGCCCTTCAAGGACCTGCAGGCCGTCTTTGCCAGTCACAAGGGCGACGAGCGCGCCATCGTGCTGCTGAATCTACTCAACCGCCAGCAGCAGCTTGAGATGCCCGTGGCGAACCTGCGCCGCGGGAACTGATCGACTGTTTCAGCCCAACCGAACACAGGAGAGCGCCATGAACATCGCTCCGCAGCGGGTCGTCACCCTGCACTATGTACTCAGCGACGCGCAAGGCCAGGTGCTGGACGACTCGCGGGCACGCGCCAAGCCCCTCGAATATCTGCATGGCCATGACAACATCATGGTGGGCCTGGAGCGGGCCCTGACGGGGCTGGAAGTGGGGGATACGCAGGAAGTCACGCTCGCTCCGGAAGAGGCCTATGGAGCGCGTAACGAGGCGCTGGTACAGCAGGTCGGACGCAATGCCTTCCCGCTCGATGATCTCGCGCCCGGCATGCGTTTCCAGACCCCCGGCGACGACGGGCCACAGATCGTGACCGTGCTCGAGGTGCGCGACGGCTCGGTACTGGTCGATACCAATCATCCGCTGGCAGGTCAGACCCTGTGCTATGCCGTGGAAGTGCTCGAGGTGCGTGAGGCGAATCGCGCAGAACTGGCCAAGGGCCACCCGTTGCCGGACGGTGTGGAACCCTCCCAGGTCGAGGATCGCAAGGTACTCTGAACCGATAACTCCCGCTTGAACTCTGAAAAAAACTGACCTGAATCAATTCACGGCGCGGCATATTTCGTGGCCGAGGCGAAATTTGATTCAGGTCAGTTTTCTCCCCTCCTCCCCAGGCTAGAGTGAACCCATCGCATCAGGTGACGGGGAGTAACCACTATGTACTGGGATGACGCAGTAATTTTCGGGCTGGTAACCGTCGCGATGATGATCGCTTTTCTGGGAGGTTGGGTCGGTTTCGTGATTCGCGACCATCGTCGCAAGGGCAAGCAGAAACACTGATCCAGCCTTCGTAGCAAGTCGTCAGGGGAGGGGGGAGTTATCCCCCCAGTCGCCGGCCCAATTGGGCCGGCTTTTTTCGTTTGTAGACGCCAACGGAATCAATACGGCACAGTAGCAACCTTACCGCATAACCTAAAAGAAAAACGAAGGGAGCCACAACATGTCACGCATGGTGTTTTCGTGCCGCCTGAGTGCGCTGGGTCTGCTGTCCGCAGCCTTGCTGGTGGCTTCACCCGTAGCTGCCGATACCGATGAACTAATATTGCTCGATGGCGACCGCGAGGTCGTTCTAAGCCTCGAAGCGCTTCGCGAACAGGCCGACGTAGAGTTTCGATTCTACGAGCCTTACCTGACCGAGGAGGCGGATATTCGTGGCCTGGTCTTCCGTGACTTGTTGCAGGAACACTTCGGCGAAGTGCCCGAGCAATTGCATTTCGAGGCCTGGGACGATTACGAGGTCACGCTGGGAGGCTGGGACGATCCCAACTGGATTCTTGTAACCCACCAGAATGGCGAGCCGATTTCGTTGCGCAATCGTGGCCCGCTGCGTCTCGTCGAGCGCGACTACGGCAATCGCGATCCGGCCAACCTGCGCAATTTCAATGATTGGGTCTGGATGATTCGCAGCATCGAGGCGGTATGGTAAAGCCTCATCGCCCGTGGCGACGCCACGTGCACTGGCTGTCGCTCAGCCTGATGAGCTTCGTGGCCTTGATGTTGTTGATCGCCTACCAGACGCGCTGGGTGTATCCCGAGATCCACGCCTACTTCAGCCAGTCGGGTAACCTGACCGGCCAGCAGCTGGCCACCCGCGCTCGCGGTTACTTGCAGGAGGGCCTCGACCAACTGCTGTCTTCCCCCGATGATCAGGAGACCCGCCAGCGCGCTTACTTTCAGATGACGCTGGCCTACAGCCTGTTCGATATCGGCCTCTACCGACGTGAATACGACTGCACCGGGCCGAGCCTGGCCGCCATGGGCGAGCTGATGGATCGCCTTGACAATGGCAGTACGGTCGAGGCATATCACCTGCGTGAAAGCTTGCTCGAGCCGATGCGCTGCCTGACCCAGATCGAGATGCACCAGCTTGACCGGCGAAGTGAGGTAACCGCTGAATTCGTCGAGCAGACCCGGCGTCATCAGGGGCAGGTGCTGGCCGGGAGCCTGGTGATCTTCGTCTTGGGGTTGGGTTTCTGGAGCATGCACGAGATGCAGCGGCGCCGTGCGGCGAGGTCTGCCCGGGAAAGCCTGGAATGGATGACGCGAGCGCTGCGTGACCCGCTGACCGGCGTCGGTAACCGTAGCGCCATGCAAGATGATGTGCGGACAAGCCGAGGCGGCTCCCTCGGTTTGCTGCTGGTCGATATCGACTACTTCAAGCAGTACAACGACAGCCTGGGCCATCCCGACGGTGACCGCCTGTTGCGTCGCCTGGTCCAACTGATAGAGCGCGCACTCGGCAACGAAGCGAGCCTCTATCGGATGGGCGGCGATGAGTTCGCTGCCCTGTTCGAATGCCGTTCCGACAAGGCGCTGGGCGATATCTGTCGCCACCTGGTCGAGGCGCTGCGAGATGCTGCTCTCCCGCACCCCGCACACCCCCATTCCGACTCAGTCACTTTCAGCGTGGGGGGGGGTGAGATTCAAGGCTGGGTTCGATGAACTGGATGCCGCCTATGCCGCTGCCGATGCCGCCCTCTACCAGGTCAAGGCCAGGGGGCGCGATGGCTGGGCGGTGGCGGAGTTGAAGATGAGCGGTGTGCACGACTAGCGTCAGGTACCCTGGCCTGGGGTAGGCCCCGTCTGGCCCTGCTGTACGGGGAAGGCATCGGGTACTCAGCGTGCCAGCCACCAGTGATCGGTCCAGGCCCGCATCACCCGCTCCGGGTATCAGGTCTGGCCCAGGCTGCCGTTGTAACGGGCCAAGGCGCGGGTCAGGTCTCCGCTTTCCACTGCCAGGTAGTGAGCGAGGATGGTGCAGCCATAGCGCAGGTTGAGCCACGGATCCATGAGGTCGTCGGCGCTGCGGCCGAGCTCGCGAATCCAAAATGGCATGATCTGCATCAGCCCGACGGCGCCGGCAGAGGAAACGGCCTCGGGCTGGAAGGCACTTTCCACCTGGATGACCGCGAGTACGATCTCCGGCGCCAGGCCAGCCAACCTTGCCTCATGGTAGATGCGCGTGAGCAGCTCGCCGCGCAGCGCCTCGTCACTGACGAAGCGTGCCAGGCGCGGCTCCATTTCGCTCATCCAGCGGCGCGCCGCCCACACCTGGTCCGGCGAGGGCGTCTTGGTGACCAGCGTATCGAGAGTCTGGCGCAGCGAAGGCGGAATGTCGGGCTCCACTCGCACCCGCTGGGAAGGCGAGGACTGCAGGGCCGCAGGCACGGCACCGAGCAAGCCTGGTGGTTCGCTTTCGTCAGACGACTCCCGGGCCTGGGCAGCAGGGGAGAGCACCGCGAGCAGGCCGGCCACGAGCAGTGGCGCCGTGGCCGGCCGGCGGTCAGGCCTCGATGCGCTGGCGCAGGAACTCGACGATACTCTCGGCAGGTACCATGGTCGCTTCACTGTCTCGCCGCCCCTTGTACTCCAGTTCGCCCTTGTCCAGCCCGCGGTCACCGACCACCAGGCGGTGAGGTATGCCGATCAGCTCCTGGTCGGCGAACTTCACCCCGGGGCGCAGGTCGCGGTCGTCCAGCAGCACGTCGATACCGGCCGCCGTGAGTGCCTGGTAGAGCCGCTCGGACTCCTCGCGCACACGCTGCGACTTGTGAGCGTTCATCGGCACCAGGGCTACCTGGAAGGGGGCGATGGCGTTGGGCCAGATGATGCCGTTGGCGTCATGGTTCTGCTCGATGGCGGCTGCCACCACGCGGGTCACGCCGATGCCGTAGCAACCCATCCAGGGGTGGGCCGCCTTGCCGTTGTCGTCGAGTACCGTGGCGTTCATCGCCTCGGAGTATTTCTTGCCCAGTTGGAACACGTGGCCGACTTCAATGCCGCGCTTGATCGACAGGGTGCCCTTGCCGTCCGGTGAGGGGTCGCCCTCGACCACATTGCGGATGTCGGCGACCTTGGGCAAGGCGACGTCGCGCTCCCAGTTGATGCCGAAGTAGTGCTTGCCGTCGACGTTGGCACCGGCGCCGAAGTCGCTCATCAGCGCCACGCTGCGGTCCACGATGATCGGCATGTCGAGCCCCACCGGGCCCAGTGAGCCAGGGCCGGCACCTACCGCGGCGCGGATCTCCTCCTCACTGGCCATGGTCAGCGGTTCGGCGACCTCGGGCAGATTTTCGGCCTTGATCTCGTTGAGCTCGTGGTCGCCGCGAACCAGCAGGGCGATAAGGCCGCCCTCGGCGGCGTGTACCATCAGCGTCTTGATGGTCTTTTCGATGGGTAGACCGTGCTGTTCGACCAGGGCGGCGATGGTCCTCGCATGGGGCGTATCGACCAGGCGCAGGTCCTCGCTCGGCGTGGCGCGTTCGGGGGTGGTGTCCAGCGGGGCGGGAAGCGCCTCGGCCTTCTCAATGTTGGCGGCGTAGTCGGACTCGGTGGAGAAGACGATGGCGTCCTCGCCGGAGTCGGCCAGTACGTGAAATTCGTGGGAGTTGTCGCCGCCGATGGCGCCGGTGTCGGCCAGCACGGGGCGGAAGTCCAGTCCCAGACGGGTGAAGATGCGCGTGTAGGCGTCGTACATCGCCTGGTAGGTCTCCTTGAGCGAGGCCTGGTCCAGGTGGAAGGAGTAGGCGTCCTTCATGATGAACTCGCGTGAGCGCATCACGCCGAAGCGGGGCCGGATCTCGTCGCGGAACTTGGTCTGGATCTGGTAGAAGTTGGCCGGCAGCTGCTTGTAGCTGGAGAGCTCGCGGCGCATCAGGTCGGTAATCACCTCTTCATGGGTCGGGCCGACGCAGTAATCGCGCTCGTGGCGATCCTTCAGCCGCAGCAGCTCGGGGCCGTACTGCTCCCAGCGGCCAGACTCCTGCCACAGCTCGGCAGGCTGTACCGCCGGCATCAGCACTTCCTGGGCGCCGGCGCGGTCCATCTCCTCGCGTACGATGCGTTCCACCTTGCGCAGGGTGCGCAGGCCGACCGGCAGCCAGGTGTAGAGGCCAGAAGTCAGACGGCGAATCATGCCGGCGCGCAGCATCAGCTGATGGCTGATGACCTCGGCGTCGGAGGGAGTTTCCTTGAGAGTGGCGATCAACAGTTGGGTGGCGCGCATGGGTCCGGCGTTTCCTTCCAGCAGGGGCTTGACATGAGTCGGTGTGCCGCGGCGAGCGGCGTTCGGGGCATTGTAAGGCCAACGGGGAATTGCAGCAAAAGAGTGGGCTGCTGGACGAGCGAGGAGCGCCGAGGACAGGCCGAAGAGGAGGTCATTTGCCATGGATGGCAAATGTAGCGCCCAGGGATGGGTTCACAGCGCCTCCTCGCAGGCCTGTCGTCGGATCAGCTCCGAGCGATAATCATGCCAACGACTTCAGCCAGAACACCATTGGCTTGTCGGTCTCCTCCGGCTCGCCGATGTCCTTCCAGCGGAAGGTGGTCGCAAGCTCCGGGTGGCGTTCGTAGCCCTGTGAGCGCCAGAAGCCGTGCAGGGGCACATAGCCTGCCGGTTTCAGCGGGTGGTCGCCTGGGCGCTCTACGGCGCAGAAGGCAACGGTGGTAAAGCCGCACTCTGCGGCATGGCGCTCGCGCTCGGCGAGAAAGGCCTTGCCGATACCTCGGCCACGATAGCTTGGCAGCAGCACGGATTCACCGTAATAGAAGACCTCACCGATATCGAAGCCGGCCTGCTCGAAGGGCATGCGGAATTCCACCACGTCCTCCGCCAGCGGCATGCCGGTGGCCGCGCCCACCAGGGCGTCGCCATCTTCGGCCAGCACGAACAGGCTCTCGGGGCACTCGGCGTAGCGCGTCAGGTAGTTGGCCTCATAGGCGTAGTCGCCTTCATAGAGATAAGGAAAGTCGCGGAACACGGTAATTCGCAACCTGGCCAGTGCCTCCAGCCGTGGCTCGATGGCATTGCCTTGGCAGGTATGCAGTGCAACTTCACTCATGCCGCCTCCATGAAGGATGTAAACGTTCGTATCAATGTAGGGTTATGCTAAGCTTCCTGCCATTCTGCTTGGCGGCATCTGCAGCGGCAATCGCTCAGGCGCCGGTAACCCGACCTTCTGCGGAGCATTCGTTCCATGAGGATCCGATTCCGTCGTGCCCTGGCTGGCTTGGTGATGGGAGCTTCCATCACTGCCCTGGTGGGTTGCGGTACCGTCTTTCATCCCGAGCGCAAGGGCCAGATGAGCGGTCGCATCGACCCGGTGGTCGCCATTGCCAACGGCGTGGGTCTGCTGTTCTTCATCGTTCCCGGTGTGATTGCCTATGCCGTGGATTTTTCCAACGGTACCATCTATCTTCCTGGCACCCACGATCATGCCAGTGTCGATACCCTGATGATCGACGATGACATGGATGTGTCGACGCTGGAAATGCTGCTCTCTGAAAAGATGGGCAAGCGCGTCAGTCTCGACAGCGAAATGCTGCGCGTCGAAGAGGTGGAGACCCTCGATGAGGCCCTGGCTCTGGTACGAATGGCCGGCATCAACGATCAGGAACGACTGGCATCCCTGTAAGGCGATGCTGCTCGGTCACACCATTGCCTCCTGAAGCCATCCCGGCTCGAGGGAGGCGCTCCGCTCCAGATGGGCATAGTCTTCAGGCCGAACGGTTTCACCCTCCGCTCACCAGCAGCCGCACGAGCAGGCCCAGCAACAGGGCTGACGCGACACTCACCAAGGTTCCCAGCAGGACGTATTCGGTCAGCTTGCGATCCTTCGTTTCGCGCAGGTCGCCGTAACGCAGCACCGACTTGGCGGCCAGCAGGAAGCCTACTGCGGTAAGCTGGTCGAGCAGCACCAGGGAAAGCACCAGCAGCCGCTCTAGCATGCCGATGCGGGCTCCGGCCTGGGCCAGGGTACCGCTATCCTCCTCCAGCTGGCTGCTCCAGCGCTGCATGAGCATGGCGATGACGAACGAGAGCGGCCGTGTCACGATCAGGTAGGCCGTGGCCACGCCGAGTACGGTGGGCGAGAGCAGCCAGGTCGCAAACGCTTGCAGCGGAACCAGACTGCCGAGCCAGGCCAGCCATACCATGCAGAGCACCAGCAGGTGCAACGCCTGGTCGAGAATGAACCAGCGCAGCTGACCGGGCAGCCTGGCCTTGAGGTAGTCGATCAGCCAGTGGCTGGCGGCGACCGCCAGGGCGCCGCCGGCGACTCCGAGCCAGCCGGGCGAGTCGGGCAGGAGCAGCATCGCAACCAGCAATACCAGCGCAGTAAGACAGGCATGCACGGCCACATGGTGCAGCAGGTGGCGTGAGCGGTGCAGCCGTTGTAGGCGCTCCTCGACCCAGTGGCGTGGCTGCAGCAGGAAATCCCCGGTCAGGTGGGCCAGGATCAGTCCCAGGAGCAGCGAGAGATCTCCGTTCATTGCGAGTCGTCCCTGAATCGTCGGCCGAGATAGCGGAGATAGTCGTCGAGCAGCGTCCAGCGGGCGGCACGCAGACGCTTGTGCACGCTGGGCTGGCTGATGCCGATGCGCTTGGCAAGCGTCTGCTGTGACTCCTCATGCCACAGACTCAGGTAGACGGCCTCGGCGGAGTAGCGCGACCAGCCGTCGATCAAATCGTCGACGAAGCAGGTCAATAGCAGCAGGCACTCGCTCTCTTCCTCCTCAGCCAGGCTCAGGCACAGCTGGGATGAACCCTTGCTCATGGCGTCCAGGGCCTGCCCGGAGCGAACGAAGACTTCGCCGCTGGCTTCGCCCAGCGGCTCACCGGGTTCCCAGCTGCCCTCGCCGATAGCGACGGCGATGCGGGCATCCCAGCGCTGTTGCTCTTCGGAATGACGAATCAGCGCCGCCCGTAGCAGTACCGCTGCGGGCAGGGCAGCAGCCGGGTCGGGCAGGGCGACCTGGAAGCCGTCGCCGCGGTAGCGCTCGCTGCGGCCATTGTAGCGCTCGGTGATCGCCGCAAGCGCGGCGTCGAGCACCTCGAAGAGTCGCTTCGGGTCGCTGGCCTGTCGGGAATCGACAAGGTCGCCCGTGAGTACCGCAATACGCTGCGCCATTGGCCTTTACTGCGTGAAGGGTGTGTAACAAGAATAGCCCTGAAGGGTTATTTTTCAAGAAAATAACCAGAAAGGGCTATGGGTGTTATCCCCGCGCCAGTTCCCGCATGGCATTTTCCAGACCCTCCAGGGTCATGGGATACATGCGGTCGTCGATCAACTGGCGAATCAGCTGGGTGGAGTGGGTGTACTCCCAGGCCCTGGGCGGCATCGGGTTGAGCCAGGCCAGGCGCGGGAACTTGTCGGCCAGGCGCTTGAGCCACACGGCGCCGGCCTCTTCGTTGAAGTGCTCCACGCTGCCGCCGGGGTGGGTCACTTCATAGGGCGACATGGCGGCGTCACCGACGATCACCACCTGATAGTCGCGTCCGTAGGTGTGCAGCACGTCCATGGTCGGAATACGCTCGCTGGTGCGCCGATAGTTGTTGCGCCAGACACCTTCGTACAAACAGTTGTGAAAGTAGTAGTGCTCAAGGTGCTTGAACTCGGAGCGGGCGGCGGAGAACAACTCTTCGCAGACACGGATGTGATCGTCCATGGAGCCGCCCACATCCAGGAACAGCAGCACCTTGACCGAATTGTGGCGCTCCGGGC
This sequence comes from Billgrantia kenyensis, assembly GCF_013697085.1. GTDB lineage: Bacteria > Pseudomonadota > Gammaproteobacteria > Pseudomonadales > Halomonadaceae > Halomonas > Halomonas kenyensis. Next base: position 42,159 of record NZ_JACEFT010000005.1, on the reverse strand, counting down.
GCATGCGCACATTGAGCAGCCCGGCATCGCGTGCGGTATCGCGGATGGTGGAATCGACGTCGAACTCCTCCGCCGCGCCTTGGCGGGCAAACTTGCGCAGCCGGCGCAGCGCCATCTTGATGTTGCGGGTGCCGAGCTCGAGGCTGTCGTCGTAGTCGCGGAAACGGCGCTCGTCCCACACCTTGACGGCACGACGATGGCGCGATCCCTCCTGGCCGATGCGAATGCCCTCGGGGTTGTAGCCGTAGGCGCCGAAGGGGCTGGTGCCGCCGGTGCCGATCCACTTGTTGCCGCCGGCGTGGCGCTCCTTCTGCTCCTCCAGGCGCTTCTTGAAGGTTTCGATCAGCTTCTCCAGCCCGCCCAGCGATTCGATCTGCGCCTTCTCCTCTTCGGAGAGTTGCTTCTCGAACTCACGGCGCAGCCAGTCGTCGGGAATCAGCGCCTCGATGGCCGCATCGAGGTTCTCCAGACCGTCGAACCAGGCGGCGAACGCGCGATCGAAGCGGTCGAAATGACGCTCGTCCTTGACCATCACGGTGCGTGCCACCTGGTAGAACGCCTCCATATCGGCGAACACCACGCCGCGTTCGACGACCGCATGCAAGTCGAGCAGTTCGCGAAGCGACACCGGCACGCCGGCGCGCTTCAAGGTTTCGAACAGGCCGATGAACATGGCTCAGCGCCTCTGGTTGCCTTGGCGACGCAGCATGAAGGCGAGTCGCTCGAGCAGATGGGTATCCTGCTCGTTCTTGACCAGTGCCCCTGCCAGCGGCGGGATCGCCTTCACCGGGTCGCGGTGGTAGAGCGCCTCGCGGGCCAGGTCGTCGGCCATCAGCAGCTTGAGCCAGTCGACCAGCTCCGAGGTGGAGGGCTTCTTCTTCAACCCGGGGGCCTGGCGCAGGTCGAAGAACACTTCCAGTGCCTCGCCGACCAGCTTCGGTGCGATATCGGGGAAATGCACGTCGACGATGGCCTGCATGGTCTCGCGGTCGGGGAACTCGATGTAGTGGAAGAAGCAGCGGCGCAGGAAGGCGTCGGGCAGCTCCTTCTCGTTGTTAGAGGTAATGACGATGATGGGTCGATGCCTGGCACTGATGGTTTCGCCGGTCTCGTAGACATGAAATTCCATGCGATCCAGCTCCTGGAGCAGGTCGTTGGGGAATTCGATGTCGGCCTTGTCGATCTCGTCGATCAGCAGCACCACGCGCTGTTCGGCGGTAAAGGCCTCCCACAGCTTGCCGGGCTTGATGTAGTTCTCGACGTTTTCCACGCCTTCCACACCGAGCTGGGAGTCGCGCAGGCGGCTCACCGCATCGTACTCGTATAGCCCCTGGGCGGCCTTGGTGGTGGACTTGATGTGCCAGGTGATCAATTGCGTGCCAAGCGAGGCTGCCAGCTCCTCGGCAAGTAGGGTCTTGCCAGTGCCAGGCTCGCCCTTGATCAGCAGTGGGCGTTGCAGGGTCACGGCGGCGTTTACCGCCTGCTTCAAGGCATCGGTAGCCACATAGGTAGAGGTCGAATCGAAAGCCATGGGTGCCTCGGCGATAGCTCGTGTAGGGGATAATCAAACGAGTGTACGGAAGGGCGGGGCAGGCGACAAATACAACAGCGAAGACGCTCTCGTCAGCCATGGCTCACAACGAGGCGGGAAGAGGCGCTCAATCGACGCTGGGGCGCGAGGCGTGTCGCCTCACCACCAGCCAGGCCAATACGGACAGCGCCACCAGCAAGATCAAAGGCAGCATGGCCAGGTTGAGCGCCTCCCAGCCCAGCCGGTGGAACAGGTGGCCCGACATCAGTGAGCCGATGGCAACCAGCGAGAAGATGATCAGGTCGTTGATGCCCTGTACCTTGCCCCGCTCTGCCTCGCTATGCACGGTGGAAAGCAGCGCGCTGCCGCCGACGAAGAGGAAGTTCCAGCCGATGCCGAGCGACACCAGGGCCACCCAGAAATGGGCCATCGTCTGGCCCAGGTTGGCCAGCAGCACGGCAGCCGCAAACATGGCGGCACCGGCCAGCAGGATGCGATCGACGCCGAAGCGGGCGATGAGGCTGCCGGTGACGAACGAGGGTGCGAACATGCCGAGCACGTGCCATTGCATGATCAAGGCGACCTGGCTCATCTCGAAACCTGCCGCCCGCATGGCCAGCGGTGTGGCAGTCATGACCAGTATCATGATGGCGTAGCCCACGGCGCCGGCCAGCACGGCGACCAGAAAGCCCGGTTGACTGCCGATCACCGCCATGGGACGGGAAATATCGCCGGGTTGTGGCTCGCCGCTTGGCGGCACACGTAGCTGAGTCAACAGGCCGATGGCCACCAGGGCCAGCACGGCGATCACCAGATAGGGGGCGCCCGAAGGCACTCCGGCTACCCAGCCGAGGGTGGCGCTGGCATTCCACGGTCCCAGGAAAGCGGCCACCACGCCGCCCGCCATCACCAGTGAGATGGCGCGGCTGCGAAAGGCGGGGCTGGCCACGTCGGCGGCGGCGAAGCGGTAGTACATGGCGAAGCCCTGGTACAGTCCGAGCAGCAGATTGCCGGCGCAGAACAGCCAGAACGAGCCCGCCGCGATGGCTGCGAAGCTCAGCAAGCCACCCCCCTACGCCACCCAGAGCCGCGCCGGTGATGAAGCCCAGCCGCCGCCCCACTCGCTTCATGAACAGCGAAGCGGGCAGCGTGGAAACCACCGTGCCTACCATCATCAGCGCGATGGGCAGCGTGGCGAGCCCGGGGTCGGGACTCAGCTGATGACCCACCACGCCGCTCAGCGTCATCACGGTGATGGCGGCGATCATGAACAGGGTCTGACCGGTAACCAGAATGGCTACGTTGGCTTTCTCGCGGGATGGGGCCGCCATGGGGTGTCCTGGTTGTGCTTATCGTCGATACGCTTCTACCAGCGTAGCCGGATCGTGCTCGGCGTGCCCGTGGTCGACGTGGGTGCGCATCAACTGTGCCGCCAGGCCGGTCATCGGTGTGCCGCTGCCGGCGCGCTGGCTCTGGGCCACGGCCATGTCGAGATCCTTGAGCAGGGTGCGCAGATGCCAGGCCGGGTTGTCGAACTCCCTCGCCGCCATACGTGGGGTCAGGATCTGGAATGGCTTGGAGTCGGCGAAGCCGCCGGCCAGCGCCTCGGTCAATCGCGAGGCGTCCACGCCGCTGGCCTCGGCCAGAGCCACCATCTCGGCAATCACCGCCGCCTGGCAGCCGACGATCATCTGATTGCACACCTTGGTCACCTGTCCCGCACCCACCGGGCCCATATGCGTCACCCGCGCCGAGAGTGGAGCCAGCAGGGGACGTACCGCCTCGACGTCCACTTCCGCTCCGCCGCACATGATCGCCAGGCTGCCGGCCTCGGCACCCGCCACGCCGCCGGAGACCGGTGCATCCACCCAGCGCATGCCGCACTCTTCTTCCAATCTCTCGGCAAAGAGCCGCGTTGCCGCCGGGTCGCTGCTGGAGAGGTCAATCAAGCGCTGACCGGCACGGCCATGCGCAGCCACGCCGCCTTCGCGGAATACCACCTCTTCCACCACGGCCGTATTGGCCAGGCACAGCAACACCACATCCACCCCTGCCACCAGCTCGGCGATGGAGTTCGCCACCGTGGCGCCGGCCTCACGCAGTGGAGTGCACTTCTCCGCTGTGCGGTTCCATACCGTGACCATGAAGCCGGCATCGAGCAGGCGGCGCGTCATGGGGTCGCCCATCAGGCCGATGCCGATGAAGCCGAGGCGGGGCTGAGTCATGTCATTTCTCCAGAATGGGGGCAGGGAAGCGGAACCCTAGCATGCGTCATGGAAGTATTTTCCATCAAGGTGCCACCTATGCCGTGACGCAGAATTTACTGACCATCCTGCAACGGCCAGGCCATTTGCATAGTGGAATCGTCAAGCCCATGACAGGGGATACGTTGTGCCTGGGTGAGCAGGTGACAAGTGAGGGAAAGGGGCAGGACCGATATAGCTTGAGCTCTCCTGAGGTCTGTCTGACAGGAGAATTGACCCCGGGCGCACTGATACCGACCCGGGGCAACGAAGCGAAGAAGCTAGACGCTTAGCCGGTCATTCTTCCGCTCAGCTTGTCACGCAGGCGGTCGATCATGCCGACGCCGGGGCCTATGGTCTTGTGAAACAGCTCTGAGTGAGGGGCGCCGGGATGGGGGCGGGTCGGTGCCAGCTTCTTGCCGTATTCGACTTTCTTGCCCAGATCGACGAGTTCTGAGGCGTCCAGGTGTTCATGAAGCAGGGAAAACTGGTCGACTTCCTCGTCCTTGTGATGGTGGCGCAGCAGTTCCTCGAGCTCATGCAAGCGGTCCATGAAGGCCGGTTCGGCGGCATCGGCGTCTTCCAGTTGCTTCATTAGCTGAATGATCTCCTCGTGCTCCTCCTTGTCGTGCTCGACCTCTTCGGTGCCCTTGGGGATGCGCTTCTCCATCACCGGATAGACATACATCTCTTCGGCTACAGCGTGGCGCATCACCTCGGCGATGAGGGTGTCGGTAAGCTCCCGCCGCTGCTCGGCATCCGGAGTGCGCTGTATCTGGCCCACCAGATCTTCCATCTCTCGATGTTCGAGAGTGAGAAGCTCGACGACGTCATGCCCGGACACGTTGGTTTGCTGATTCATGAGACTCCCTCCATTGAGTCGTTGCGCCCTCTGCAACAGGCCATCTCAACATAGCCGTGAGTGGCCGCATCAGCCAAACCTGGCGAAGCCGGGCCCTGCCCGCTTATGCTGAATCGCTAGTCGAAAGGCGGGGCGTCGCTCCTGCGCCTCGAAACAAGGGAGGGTGTCATGCGACTCAGGGTGCTGTCCGATCTTCATCTGGAACATTTCGATGAAGGACGCGAACTGCCGGACGTCCCGGCAGATGCGGTGGTGCTCGCCGGTGACATCCACCGGTACGCAGAGGGCCTGGGCTGGGCGGCCAAGCGTTTCGCCGGGGTGCCCATTCTTTACGTGCCGGGCAATCATGAATTCTATGGCGCCAGCATGCCATTGTTGCGACAGGCCATGGCGTACGAAGCCGAGCGGCTGGACATCGAACTGCTCGACAACCGCTCGATTACGCTGGATGGGGTTCGCTTTCATGGCACGACGCTATGGACCGACTTCGCCCTCTACGACGGCGAAGCGGACCATGAGCCCGAACTGACCGAGCAAAAAGCGCGTTGGTTGATGCCCGATTTCAGCATCATCGAACAGCCGGAAGGGGAAACCTTCAGTCCGGCGGAGAGCCAGCGGCTGCATGCCGAGTCGCTCGCCTGGCTGGAGGCCGAGCTGAACCAGCCCTTCGACGGGCCGCGGGTGGTGATCAGTCACCACGCGCCCTTGGCGGAGTGCATCCCGCCACGCTACCGGGGCGATGCGCTGTCGCCCGCCTTTGCCTCTCATCTGCCCAGCCTGATGGGGCGTATGGATCTGTGGATTCACGGCCACGTGCACGAGCCGGTGGATCGGGTGCTTGGCGGCACACGGGTCTTGGCCAATCCCGGAGGCTACCCCGGCGAGTTCGAGCCGCCGCTGTTCGTGAGCGACCTGATCGTCGAGATATGAGCGAGCAGAGGGCATGAAGGCTCCGATGGGGTAGATGAATTCGTGGCGCAGCCCAAGCAAAGCTAGTACCCAAGCGTCCGATTTGGTGCCATAAAGAAATGGCGTACCCATGGTACGCGGTTGCGCCGTTTCAGCATTGACAGCGCAGCCTGTCACCACCCTGACAATAACGAAATCAACCCGTCTAGGCAGGCTGTCTGCACCGTCCTGTCCTCATGGAGAGCCCACATACTCCATCGGGTCATGGCCGAGCCGGCGTTGCCCGCTGAGCAGGGGTTCGTGGGAGAACGACAATGACCGGCGCAATGGCAGACAAGAAAATGGCCCTTCTGTGGCTGAAAATCGCAGTGGTGTATCTCGTGGTTGGCGTCCTCTACGGCATTGTGATGGCTGCCAGTCATCAATATGTGTTTCGAAGCGTGCATGCACACATCAACCTGCTGGGTTGGGCAAGCCTGGCCCTGGCCGGTCTGATGTACCACTTGTATCCGGTTGCTGCACGCAGCCTTCTCGGCCGCCTTCATTTTTACCTGCACAACGGCGGTCTTCCGGTGCTATTGGTGTGCCTGCACTTCTACGCAGGCGGCATGCGACAGCTCGAGCCAGTGGTGGCATTGGCCTCGGTGATCGTTGGCTTGGGCATTCTGGCGTTTGCGGTCAATGTCATGATGAACATGAAGGTTGCCTTGCCGGCCGGCGGCATCGATAGCGTTTGAGCGCGTTGCGGCTGCCGCTTGAAAGCGGCCTGCCTGGGCCATATCTGAACGGGTGAACGACGCATCGGTCGATTGGCCCAGGCGGCCATCCACTCAAAGGAGCTCCATTCGCATGTTCATTGCCGTGCTGACGCTCGAGTTTTCCCTGCCGGGTTGTGTCTCGCTCAAGGAGAAGCGACAACGCATGGGGGGACTGCACGAGCGCTTCGGCCGAAATCCGGCGGTGGCCGTGTGCGAGAGCGGCCAGCACGATCGGCTCGAAGCGAGCGAGTGGACTTTCGTGGTGACTGGGAACGAGCGACAGAAGGTGGAGTCGCTGTGCAGCGAGATCGAAGACAAGTTGCAGCGAACGGTGGATGGTAGGGTGAGCAAGGTTTCACTAGACATGCTGTAGCCGATCGCTCGGCATATGACAGCTCGCTGATTTTGCAATGCATCAAAATGCGGCAACAGGCCTCTGTCTTGAGCATCGACGGTGCAAAATGGGGTGAGCTGGCGGCGTATGGCACAAATCCTGCGTGCTGTTTTTCTTGCAGGTCTTTGTTTTATATGGGGTTCTTAGATTGTTGGCGCGACTATCGCATTGTATTTGGTAACGAGGCAAGAGATACAGTTGCTGAGTGACCGATCAACGCTCTGGAAGGCCTGCATCAATAACACCTTCTGAGCAACGTCGCCAATAGCTGAACGATAGCGAGGCGATATACCGATGTGAGCTGGCGTGCTCCACCTGACCCCCTTCGGGGGGTCTTTTTTATGTCTGTTAGGCTGAGTGCTACGCGCTGACGTTGCAACTCGACCTTGGTCGATGCTCCCACTCGGGAGCATCGACACTGCAAGCCGCTTCAGCGGCCCTGGTTCTTGCCGCCCTTACGGCCTGCTTCGGCGGCTTTCTGTGGATCGTTGGCGAAGTTCCCTCCGCTGTGCTGACCGCCCTTCTGGCCGGCCTATCAAGACAAGTCGGGTTTCCCCCGTGCAAAGAAAGGTTGGGCTTTCTCTCGCAGTATCGCGCTCAGTCAAGAAGACCCTTGCAACAAGCTAGCAAGGTCACACTGGGTTGATGCATGTCAATAAAGATTAAAATGTCGATATTCATTGGTATTAGGACCTCTGGTACTTACAGCCTCTCTGCTGCTTCATACCCTCTCGATTCACATAACAACACTGCCCACCACAGCGAGAACGGCATGAAAACGTACGCACTCAGAGGGAGCATGTTCGCCGGCTTGAAGCGACTGCTGGCGCTTAATCTGCAGAACAAGATCCTGTTGCTGGTCCTCGTGCCACTGATCATCTCTTCGACCTTCCTGCTGGTCCTGGAAGGTCTCGAGCGTGTCGAGTCCAACCGCTCACAGCTGGAACAGCAGCGTAGCCTGATGCTCGAGGCTCGTCGCCAAGGCGTCGAGAGCATCGTCGGTATGGCCGGTACCCTGGTCGAGAGCGTGGCTGACACTATCGCAGACCCGGACGAGGCTCGCCTGGCTGCCCTCGAGCTGCTGCGTGACCTGCGCTTCGATGGGGACAATTACGTCTTCATCTTCGATGACGAGGGGACCATGCTTGTGCAGCCGGCCGTGCCCGAGCAGGAAGGGCGCAATATGCTGGCCGCACAGGATCCCGGCGGCAAGCCGCTGATCCGCGACATGATCGATATCGCACGTGATGGTGGGGGGGAGTACGAATATGAATGGCCCAACCCGTCAACCGGAAACGTGGAGCCCAAGTACTCCCATGTCGTACCCGTGCCGGCGTGGAACTGGGTGGTTGGTGCCGGCGTGTACGCCACCGGCGTCGATGCCGCCATGGCGGAGATTGAAGAGGCTGCCCGGAAGGATCTGGTCGAAACGCTGGTACGACTCTGGTTGATTGCTTCAGTCATCAATCTCACCATCACGGTCCTGGCGATCTGGATCACCCGCCGTACGGTGCGCCAGATACGCCGCACCGCCAGCGACATGCACGAGATCGCCCAAGGCGTTGCAGAAGGGCGAGGGGATCTGACCCGGCGCCTGCGAGTTACCAGCAAGGACGAGATCGGGGAGCTGGCCCGACAGTTCAATGGGTTCCTGTCTCGTATCCAGGCCACGTTGCGTGAAGTGAGAACCGGGGCCAACGATGTGCACTCGGCTTCGTTGAGCATTGCTCGCAGCAGCGATGAGCTGGCTTCGCGCACCGACCAGGCCGCGGCCAACCTGCAGCAGACCTCCTCGGCCATGGAGGAGATCACCTCCACCGTGCAGAACAATGCCGAGCATACCCAGCAGGCGGATCGACTGGTGACGAGCAGCGCCGATGTGGCGCGGCAGGGCAAGGAGTCGATGCAGCGGGTCGAGGAGACCATGGAGCAGATCAATGCATCATCGAGTCGGATCGGTGAGTTCGTTTCTCTGATCGATGGCATTGCGTTCCAGACCAATATTCTTGCCCTCAACGCCTCCGTCGAGGCGGCCCGGGCCGGTGAACATGGTCGCGGCTTTGCCGTGGTGGCCCAGGAGGTGCGCTCCCTGGCGCAGCGTTCGGCCGATGCCGCCCGTGAGATCAAGGTATTGATCGACGAATCGATGACACGCACCCGTCATGGAACGGAGATCGTCCATCAGGCCGGCGTCACCATGCAGGAGATATTCACCAGCATCAATCAGGTCAACGATGTCATCGCCGAGATCAGTGCCGGCTCGCGGGAGCAGAGCATCGGCATCCAGGAGGTCAATGCAGCCGTGAGCCAGATGGATACGATGACCCAGCAGAACGCCGCCATGGTGGGCCACAATACCGACACGGCCGCAGCCATGCGCAGCCAGGCAGAGCAGTTGAGCCGCTTGATCAATACTTTCGTGCTGGGCGGAGAGGAAGCGATAGCCGCCTCGACCAGCGAACGTCAGATGGCCCTGCCGACTCCCGCCACACCGGTGCGAAAGGCAACCGCCAGGCGGGAGGAAGCGGTGGTCGACGCCGAGTGGGAAACCTTCTAGGCACCGGGCGAGCTTGCCCGTGAATGATAGACCGGCGACGATGGGGCAGAGCCTTTGACTGGAGCATGGCCTTGGCTGAATCGACATCGTCGCCGCCCCGCATCCCGGTGGGCATCAGTGCCTGCCTGATGGGTGAGCAGGTCCGCTACAACGGCGGGCACAAGCGTTCCCGCTACTGCCTGGAAGTGCTGCAGGAGTGCTTTGACTTCGAGCCTTTCTGCCCCGAACTCGAAGCCGGGCTGGGCGTGCCGCGGGAGCCGATCCGTCTGGTCGGGGCACCGGAGGAGCCACCCAGGGTCGTAGGCACCGTCGACCCGAGCCTCGACGTGACCGAGCGGCTGCGTGACGTCGGTGAGGCATTCGTCGCGCGCCATCGCCACCTGCGCGGTTTCGTCTTGATGAAGGGCTCGCCTAGCTGTGGGCTGGAGCGGGTCAAGGTCTATCACCAGAACGGCATGCCCAGCCACTCCGATTCCGGGATATTCGTGCGGGTATTGCGTGTGCTCTACCCCGAACTGCCCCTGGAGGAGGAGGCGCGCATGAACGATGCCGTTCTGCGCGAGAATTTCATTACCCGCGTTTTCGCCTTCGACGACTGGAAACGCCACGTCGAGGGGGCGGGTGACTACCACGCCCTGATCCAGTTCCACAGTCGTCAGAAGTACCTGCTCATGGCGCACCATGTGGAGGCCTATCGCGAGCTGGGCCGTTATCTGGGCAGCGAGGCGCACGCCCAGCCGTTGGAGTCAGTAAAGCATCGCTACCTGCAGCGGTTCATGGCGGCACTGTCACGTCCAGCCACGCGCAAGACTCACACCAACGCCCTCATGCACATCATGGGGTATCTGAAGGATGCGGTGGACAGCGAAGTGAAGCAGGACCTGCTGGGGGCGGTGGAGGAGTACCGCCTGGGGCATGTCCACCTTGCCGTGCCGGTTCGCCTGCTCAACCATTACCTCAAGCGCCACGGCTCGGAGTATATCCGCCGACAGACGTACCTGGATCCGCATCCTTACGAGTTGGGCCTGCGCAACACGATCTGAAACGGGCGCGCGAAGTCACGCTTGCGCCCGATGCCGCCCAAACTGCAGCTCCGCCAGATGGCGGTAAAGCGGACTCTGCTCGAGCAACTCAGGATGCCGGCCGGAGGCGACCAGGCGCCCCTCATCGAGTACCAGCAGGCGGTCGGCGGCAGTCACGGTCGCCAGTCGGTGGGCGATCACCAGGCTGGTACGCCCGGCCATCAGCCTGTCCAGGGCCTGCTGAACCAGGCGCTCACTCTTGGCATCCAGGGCGCTGGTGGCTTCATCCAGCAGCAGGACGCGTGGGTTCTTTAGCAGAGCCCGGGCAATCGCCAGGCGCTGGCGCTGGCCGCCGGATAGCTGTACGCCGCCTGGGCCCAGCGCGGTGTCGAAGCCGCGGGGCAGGGCATCGATGAACCCCAGCGCGTTGGCATCGTGCGCTGCAGCACGCAGCTCGTCGAGGCTGGCATCGGGCTTGCCGTAGCGCAGATTGTCGGCCACCGTACCGGTGAAAAGCACCGGCTCCTGGGCCACCAGGCCCATGGCGGCTCGCAGTTCGCGCGGATCGAACTCGCGCAGGTCGACGCCATCCAGCATCAGCCGCCCCTGATCGGGATCGTGGAAACGCAGCAGCAGCCCCAGCAAGGTACTCTTGCCGGCGCCGGAAGGCCCCACCAGGGCGATGCGCTCGCCAGGGCGAATCCACAGGTCGAGGCAGTCGAGCGCTGGCGCCTCGCGACCAGGATAGGTGAAGCTCGCCCCTTCAAGGCGAATCTCACCGCGCACCGGTGTGGGGAGCGGCGTCGGCTGGGGTGGTGGGCGGATGCCGGGTTCGGCATCGAGCAGTTCGAGCAGCCGCTCGGCGGCGCCCGCGGCCCGCTGCACGTCGCCGGCGACTTCCGTCAGGGTTGCCACCGCGCCGGCGGCGAGCACGGAATAAAAGACGAAGGCCGACAACTCGCCGGCGCTCATGTCGCCGGCCAGCACCGCCTGGCCGCCTTGCCATAACATCAGCCCGACAGCGGCGAAGACTGCCAGCATGGCCGCACCGGTCAGCCAGGCACGTTGCCGGGTGCGCACCACGGCGGTAGCGAAGGCCTGCTCGACGCGTTCGCCGTAGTCGCGCCGATCGATGTCTTCGTGGTTGAAGGCCTGTACCGTGCGAATGCCGTCCAACGCCTCGCTGGCGTAGCGGCCGAGCTCGGCGACTCGGTCCTGGCTGTGGCGCGACAGGCGACGAACCCGGCGGCCGAACCACAGGATCGGCAGCACCGTCGCAGGGATGCCGATCAATACCAGTGCCGAGAGGAACGGCTGTGTCACCAGCATCAGCGCTACGGCGCCAAGCAGCATCACCAGGTTGCGCAGGGCAAGCGAGATCGATGAGCCAAACAGGGTCTGCAGCACGCTGGTGTCGGCAGTCAGGCGCGAGGCGATCTCGGCGGCGCCCCGGTCGCGATGTGCTGCACTCTCGAAGAACGCCGGCTCGAGATCGAGCAGGTGGTCGAAGACTTGCCGCCGCAGGTCGCCGGCCAGGCGCTCGCCGATCCAGCTCACCTGGTAGTAGCGGAGGGCCGATGCCCCGGCCAGGATGCTGACCACGGCAAGCATGGCGACCAGGGTCTGGTTCAGTCGTGTGCTGTCTTCGGCCAGGAAACCCTGGTCGATCACCAGGCGCAGCCCCTGGCCCAGCAGCAGCACGCTGCTCGAAGCCACCAGCAGCGCCAGGGCGGCAATGGCCAGGCGTGTACGATAGGGTGCCAGCAGCGTGAGCAGGCGTAGCAGTACCCGTGGATCGGGGCGTGATGTCATGGCGGGGGTGTCGCTCCTGGCAGGCATGCGCACACGATACCAGTGCCCCCGGCTGGTCAAAAGCATCAGGGCGCCGTGTCGGCGCCCTGGATCGGTCAGGCCAGCAAGCGGCTCCAACGGCCATATTCGCCGCGGATCGGCCCGCGGCGTAGACAGAGTGCAATCACCGCCACCGCGCAGAGCAGACTGTTGATCGTCGCGGCAGTGTCGGCGCCGTGCAGGAAGGGCGTGAACAGCAGGATGGTGGCCAGCGGTATCATCAGCCAGCGGGCCGGACGGGCCGACTCGGCCATAGCGATGACGCCGAGGGTGATGAGCAGCGCCCCGACCAGGTGATTCCAGTTGGCCAGGATGCCCTCGGCACCGAAGGTGATGCGGGTCAGCATCAGCCAGGCGCCGATCAGGATGCACAGGGCCAGGTTCCAGGGCAGGTTGACCCCGGTACCCAGCGCCTCGCCGATAATGGCGGTGGGCTTGCGCTGGAAATCCTCGTCCGGTTCTTCGTTGGAACCGTCGTCGGTATCGCCGGTGAAGAAGATCTTGAGTACCGGCGCACCGCTCTTGTGACGCCGCTTGAGGAATTCACCGGTAGCGACGAACTCGTTGAAGGCGTAGGCAATCTGCAGCAGCATCGCGCCAGCCTGGATCAGGCACAGGGTGCACCAGGTGCCGATCAGGATCGGTTGGATGATGATGAAGGTCACCGAGACCACGCCGAGCGGCACGATGAGCACACCGAACGATGCCACCACCCAAGGCATGGTGCGCCAGCGATTGGCTGCGCCCATCATGCCGAGCATGATCTCGAGCATGTAGACCATGCCCCCGAGTCCGGCATCGGGAACCGGCCAGGCTTCGGAGGCCTCGGAGGTAACGATGTCTTCGGTGCCGTTGAGGCCCTCGCGGGTACCGTCGAAGAAAGGATCCCATACGGCGTCGATGTGGCCGAGCTGGTAGGCGGCGAGATAACGCGAAATGAAGAAGCCGACAAAAGCCAGCGCGATGATCGGCATGCGCTGGAACCAGCTCGAGGGGTTGTTGTTCCAGCCGGGCGGCGTGGTGGGGCCGGTCATGGCCGCCGCTGGCGAGACGCCGGGAGACGGTCGTACCACCGCGGCAAAGCCGATCGCCAGGGTACCGACCAGGGTGCCGTTGAGGTAGGCCGCAGCGCTGTCGCTCCAGAACACCAGCGGGGCGAACAGCACCCAAAGGCCGATCACGGCACACACCCAGCGCGCCCAGATGAGCTTCAGTGAGAGAGACAGAGCGCCGAACAGTGCCAGCAGCAGTCCCGAGGCCATGTCGCTGTAGGCCATGGCACCGCCGTAGCCCAGGGTGGCGGGGGAGGCCACCAGCCAGGCCCCCAGCCCGATATTGAAGAAGTGTGCCCACAGGAAGCGATAGTGCTCGCGTTGAGTATGGGCCTGGTAGTCCTCCAGTACCCGCTCGGGATTGAGCCCCTTCTCTTCGGCCTCGTCGATCCAGTCCGGTGGAGTGATGCCGTTGGCCTGATACCAGTCGTGAGGGTCGTCGAGGAGGTGATCGACCATGGCCTCGAGTGCATCGAACACCTCGTGGCGCGGCTCCCAGCCGAGCTGCTCGCGAGCGCGGCGGATGTCGAGCTCGTAGTGATCGTCGGCCATGTCGATCATGAAGGGGCGGATGAAAGGCTTCTCGCCCTTGTCGAAGTCATCCGGAACCAGCGGCTCGCTTTTCTCCTCAAGCAAGGCGCCGGTCTTGGCCAGGGGCTTGGGCATCACCAGGGTCTTCCACTGCTTCTTGCCGTGGATCAGTTCGCCGAGACGGTTCTGCAGCGCCTCGTAGCTGACGGCGTGCTCTTCTCCGATGAGAATCTCGTTGCGTTCGGGTAACTCGCGGCGTCGGTCGATGGTACGGCGGAAGGCATCGATCATGTCTTCCTTATGGACACAAGCCTGCCCGGCGTTGGTATTGCCTGAATAGACATGGCTCTTGAGGGTATGTTCGTAGATCCGTGCGATCTGGTGCGAGAGTGTCGGCACGCTGGTCTTCTCGTCGTACATGCCGGCCAGTCGCAGCAGGGTGAAGGGCATCGTGGCATGCTCGCGGATGACCGCTTCCGTGCGCGCCTTGGACTGTGGATAGGCCCAGGTGGGACCGATCGGTGTCTCCTCGCTGACCCTGCGTCCCGGCACCTGGGGCTCGTGCACCAGCATGGTACTGGAATAGATGAAGCGCTCGACCTCCATGCCTTCCAGAGCTTCGAGCAGGTTACGCGTTCCCTGTTCGTTGACCTTCTCGTAGAGCGGTGACTCCTCGCCGGTGAAATCGAAATAGGCCGCCAGGTGCACGACAGCGGCGATCTTGCAGCCGTGGCGCTCGGCGATCTTGTCCATCGCTCGCTTGATCGATGCCACGTCAGTCAGGTCGAACTCATGGCTTTCATCCGCCTGTTCGGCCTCGTTTCTGTCCAGCGCGATGATACGGTAATCATCGTTGAGGCTCTGGGTCAGGGCGGTGCCTACGCCCCCAGACGCACCGGTGATGATTACCAGCGGTTTATCCGCGTGAGCCGCTTCCTTGTCGTGCATGGCCAGGGGTCCCTCCTCAATCCATGAGTGCGCATCGCGATAACGCATCCTCAAGCTAGTCGGCTTTATGCCGGTACGGCAAACCCGAGGTATTCCTTGTCACGGGCTGCATTGGCTATGCTGCCAATGTACCTGGCTCGTTCACCGAGCCGTCCTGACAGGAAATGGAGTTTCTTGCGCATGAAGAGTGTCGTTGCCATTCGTCACGTCGACTTCGAGGATCTGGGAATCTTCGAGCCGATTCTCGAGGAATTCGGCTACCGAATTCGCTATTTGGATCCAGGCCTGCTGGGGCCGGATGCCCTCGAGGCATTGGACGTCGACAGCCCCGAGCTGATGGTGGTCCTGGGAGCGCCGATCGGGGCCAATGATGAGGCGCTCTATCCTTTTCTCGGTGCCGAACTGGATGCGATACGCCACCGCCTCGAGTCCGGGAAGCCCCTGCTCGGCATCTGCCTGGGCGCCCAACTGATCGCCCGGGCGATGGGGGGCAGGGTGTTCCCGATGCCAGAGATGGAAGTGGGCTTCAGCGATCTTTACCTGACCCGTGAAGGCCTTGAGGGGCCACTGCACCATATCGGCAATCCCGATGTGGTGCTGCATTGGCACGGTGACATGTTCGAGACGCCCCCCGGTGCCACGCGGCTGGCCTACAGCCACCCCTGTTCCCATCAGGCGTTTGCCGTGGGCGAGCAGGTACTCGGCCTGCAGTTCCACCTCGAGGTGGACCCGGCGAGGATCGAGCCGTGGCTCATCGGTCATGCCGCCGAGCTTGCTGCGGCAGAAGTCGATCCGGTCGAGCTGCGCGAGCAGGCGCAACGCCACGGGGCTAGCCTGCGGGAGCGTGGCCAGCGGGTGCTGCGGGAATGGCTGAAGAATGCCGAGGCGGCGCACGCCATCGACTAATGCCGACGGCGATCAGCTCTGGCGCTTGAGTTGCTCCTTGAGCTGCTTGGGTACCTGCTTGATGATCAGCCGGTCCTGGCTCTCGTCATATTCGATGCTGGAGCCAAGCAGGTGTGAGTCGAAGCTGATGGATACGCCACCAGCCCGTCCGGTGAAGCGACGAAACTGGCGCAGGGTCCGCTTGTCGGGAGGAATCTCGGGAGAGAGGCCGTAGTCGGCATTGCGGATGTGGTCATAGAACGCCTTGGGCTGCTGTTCGTCCAGCAGCTCGGAAAGCTCCTCCAGGGTGATCGGCTCGCCGCGGCTGGCCTGCTCGTTGGCGTAGTCGATCAAGGTTTCAGTCTTCTCTCTACTCTGCTCCTCGGCAATGTCCTCTTGCTCCACGTAGTCACTGAAGGCCTTGAGCAGGGTTTGGGTTTCCCCCGTGGCGTCGATTCCTTCGGTGGCGCCGAGCAGGGCGGCCAGGTCGTCGGCAAGTTTTTTTCCACCACGATCATGGATCCAGCTGAGATAATGCCGTGAGGCCTTCCCGTCCTGCCATTGTGTCAGGTTGATGCGCAAGCCAAGGCTCATGCGCGACAGGTTCAGCTGCGCTGCCGGTACGACCTCGAGGGAATCGCTCAAACCGAATCCTTCGCGTTGGTGGAGAAGGGCCAGGCTGAGATAGCGAGTCTCCCCCTGGCGGTAGTCGAGGCACAGCAGATAGCCCGACACCGACAGGTGCGCATCCACCAGTGGCAGCAGCCGCTCGGCTACCTTGCGGCTGAAGCCGGCATGATCGTCGTCGCCGGTCAGGTAGCTGTACAGGAGCTGGGCGAAGGAGGGGCCTGCTGCTGCTTCCTCGTCGACGAAGTGGCCCCACGCCTTGGTCTTGGCGTGATAGGCGTCATTGAAGCGGGACAGCAGGTCTTCAACCAACGACGAGACGGCAAGCTCGTTGCCGGCTGGGATGAGTCGCGCAGGCTGATCGCTCGAAGGCTTGTCGATGGCGTGAACGATGCAGTGCTGTATCGGCATTATCCTGGATCCTGCGAAGGAGGTGAGTGCTGCGAGGCACACCGGAGGACTGTGCCAGAAAGCCGAATCATACCGGGCCCATGGGGGAGTTCAACCATGAGCCGAATCGTATGCTCAGGCCCTGGCGGCCGTTGACGTGGAGATATCGCCTGCCACGACCACACAATTGCGACCGCGGGCCTTGCCGGTATAGAGCGCCTGGTCGGCGCGTTGAAGGGCCTGCTCGAGCCTCACTTCGCCGGGCTCCACCTGGCTGATGCCTACGGTGACGGAGAGCCGCTGTCCTTCATCGAGCATGGGAAGGCGCAGGGAGGTCACCTTGTGGCGCAGGCGTTCGGCAATGGCGGAGGCGGTGTCAAGGTCGGCCTGGGGTAGCGCGATGATGAATTCTTCGCCACCGTAACGGCCAATGATGTCCGTGTCTCGCAGCACCGAAGCGCAGCAGTTTGCCACGGTGGTCAGGACCAGGTCACCCACGGCATGTCCATGATGATCGTTGAGTCCCTTGAACAGGTCGATGTCGACCATGGCGATGGCAAGCGCCGTGCCCTCTCGCTGGGCTCGGCTGAACTCGCGCTCTGACAGTTCGAAGAAATGGCGGCGGTTGGCAAGTCCGGTCAACGGGTCCGTGCTGGCCATGTGGCGGAGCTGTGTCTCGAGCAGCTGGCGCTCCTCGATCTCCCTCTGCAGCCTGCGGTTGACCTCGCGCTCCTCTACCAGCAGGGAAAACTGCCGGCGCTGTAGCCAGTTGAGTCGGCTGAACGTCAGCCAGCCCAACAGGTTGGCGAAAGCGAGGATCAACAGGTTCCTGATCAGCATTCCTGCCGTCAGGGGCTCCAGGAGCAGGGCTACGAAGAGAAAGCCTGCAATCAGGAAGGCGTTCCAGGCCAGGATCCAGGGTAGACGATTGGGCAGTAACAGGTAGATGGCAAGGCTTGTGATGACCAGGCTCGAGATGTGCAGGCCGAAATCCCCAGGGTGCAGGTGTATCGAGATCAGCAGCCCAGTCAGGACAGTGGAGTAGATGAAGTTGAGCGGTCCTGCCTCCTGGGCCCGGGCAGGGTGCAGGGCAAAATAGCGTGTCAGTCCCAGGCAGCACAAGGTGATGAAAAGGCGAATTGTCGCCAGGACGAGAAATGTCGCGCCGAAGCCGAGCAGTACAAAGTCGGCCACGATGAAGAGCAGGAAAACGACCGCAATGACCCTCAGCCCATAGCGCAGCTGCTGTGCGTCTTGCATGCGCATGGTGCGGCGATAGAGCGCTTCCAGCGCAGCGTCATGGAATTCGGCGCGCCAGTCCAGCGAAGCTTGCTCCCCAGCCTCGTTGTTGCCAGCAGTCATTGCAATTCCCTTGAGTTGAGATATCAGGATCGCCTGTTCTCAATGTCCCATTGTAACTAATGAATTATATTGATTTTTTTCTGATCTTGGCTTGTGATTTCAAGCCGGGGTAACATTTTTTTACGAGCGGTACTAACCGAAGGATGGTCAAGAATGCTCAGCAGTGCCAGCCAATACTGTGCTGAAACGGGACTCGCCCTGGCCGTCCGAAACGGCTTGCCTGGTACTAAGCGCCTTGCCGGGACGGTAGCCTGGCTGGGTATACCTCCCCGGCATGGGGATGAAGAGGATGTCCGTGGGTATCCGTGGGTAGACGAAGGGCTCACGGCTTGAGGCGATAGCCGGTGCGGAATATCCAGTTCACCACCATCAGCGCTGCAGCGAGGAACAGCACGATGATGGCCAGGCTGGCCCAGATGCTGACGTCCCCCGAGCCGTAGAAGCTCCAGCGAAAGCCGCTGACCAGGTAAACCACCGGGTTGAGCAGGGTCACGGCCTGCCAGAACGGCGGCAGCATGTCGATGGAATAGAAGGTGCCGCCGAGAAACGTCAGCGGCGTGACGATCAGCAGCGGCACCAGCTGAAGCTTCTCGAAGCCGTCGGCCCAGATACCGATGATGAAGCCGAGCAGGCTGAAGGTCACGGCGGTCAGCACCAGGAACAGCAGCATCACCAGCGGGTACTGGATCGAGAAGGGCACGAATAGTCGCGCCGTGGCGAGCACGATCAGCCCGAGAATGACCGATTTGGTGGCCGCCGCGCCGACATAGCCGATGACGATCTCGAAGTAGGAGATAGGCGCCGAGAGGATTTCGTAGATCGAGCCGGAGAAACGCGGGAAGAAGATGCCGAACGAGGCGGTCGAAACGCTCTGCGTGAGCAGCATCAACATGATCAGGCCGGGCACGATGAAGGCCCCGTAGCTGACCCCATCCACTTCGCTGATGCGCGAGCCGATGGCAGCGCCGAACACCACGAAGTAGAGCGAGGTCGAGACTACCGGCGAGACGATACTCTGCAGCACGGTGCGCAGGCTGCGGGCCATCTCGGCCAGGTAGATGGTTTTCACCGACTGCAGGTTCATGCGCTCTCCCTGACCAGGTCAACGAAGATATCCTCCAGCGAGCTCTGCCGCGTGTGCAGGTCCTTGACGCGGATGCCGGTCGCCTCCAGGTCGGCCAGCAGGCCGGCAATGCCGCTGCCCTCTTGCTGGTGCGCCACGTCATAGGTGTAGACCAGCGCATGTCCCTCCTCGGCCAGTGAAAGCTCATGGCCGGACAGAGCGGCGGGAATGGCTTCCAGTGGGGCGGAAAGATGCAGCGTCAGCTCCTTGCGTCCCAGTTGCTGCATGAGTGTCGCCTTGTCTTCCACGAGCACCAGCTCGCCGCGGCGGATCACGCCGATACGGTCGGCCATCTCTTCGGCCTCTTCGATGTAATGGGTGGTGAGAATGATGGTCACCCCCTGGTCACGCAGGCCGCGTACGACCTCCCACATCTCGCGGCGCAGCTCGACGTCGACCCCGGCGGTGGGTTCGTCGAGAAACAGCACTTGAGGATTGTGTGACAGCGCCTTGGCGATCAGAACACGCCGTTTCATGCCCCCGGAGAGTTCCAGCAGGCGATTGTCACGCTTGTCCCACAGGGTCAGGGCGCGCAGCACGTTCTCGATGTGTCTCGGATCCTTGGGCTTGCCGAACAGCCCGCGGCTGAAGCTGACCGTATCCCAGACCGTGGTGAAAGCCTCGTTGGTCAGCTCCTGCGGCACCAGGCCGATGCGCTCTCGGGCCTGACGGTACTCGGTTTGGTTGTCGAAGCCATCGACCTTCACGCTGCCGCTGGTGGCGTTGACCAGCCCGCAGATCACGCTGATCAGGGTGGTCTTGCCGGCACCATTGGGGCCGAGCAGGGCAAAGATCTCGCCGCGTCGAATGGTCAGCTCGACCTGCTTGAGTGCCTGGAAGCCATCCCGGTAGGTCTTGGAAAGGCTCTCGACCTGGATCATGGGAGTGCCGGTATCGGTATTGCCCGCCGCCATGTCGTCCTGAACCGGGATGCTGAGCGGAGCGGGATTGGAAGAGAGGGTCATTCGGCAGCCCTGTTTTAGAACGTACGAATCGACACGGTCCTGTCCTGGCACATCAGCGGCACAGGGCCGGGTAACGAGAAAAGCCGCCGTGGCAGGCACGGACGGCTTTTCTACGGGCGTTGCAAGGCTATCGCCCGACCACCTGGCCTAGCTGCGGCTGGTGATCTCCAGCAGGTGGTAGCCGAACTGGGTCTTTACCGGGCCGTGCACCTTGTTCAACTCACCGGAAAAGACCACCTCGTCGAACTCACGCACCATCTGGCCCGGACCGAAGCTGCCCAGGTCGCCGCCACGGGCGCCGGAGGGGCAGGTGGAGTGTTCGCTAGCCACCTCTGCAAAGTCGCGACCGCCCTCGATCTCGGCCTTGAGGGCCTCGCACTTCTCTTCGCTGTTCACCAGAATATGCCGTGCTGTTGCCCTGGCCATACCGTGCTCCTGTAACGATGGGTGGCTTGAATGCCGTGCCATTGTGGATCAGAGAAAGATGCTAAGAATAGCACGAGGGTGCGGCTTTGCAGAAAGCGCGGGCAGCTATCCCTCGTAAGCCGCCAGCTCGACCTGGGCTGCCGCATCGCGCAGCGGCACCAGCGCCTGGTATTCGGGCGAAGCGTACCATTGCTCCACGGCACGGATATCCGGAAACCGCAGCATCACGATATTGGGATGTCCCGGCTGGCCGGCCAGCATGGCGGTGCGCTGTCCGCGCATGATGATCTCGCCGCCCCAGCCTGAAAGCGTTTCCGGCACGCGGGCGACGTACTCCAACCAGCGTTCGGGGTCGTGCACGGTTACCTGGCCGACGACATAGGCATGGCTCATACGGGATCTCCTCGGTTATTGCTCACCTACGCCCCACCTTAGGCGCAGGGCCTGCAGGCCGTCGAGCTCCATGCGCACCTCGTCGGAAAAGATGGGATGGCCATCGAGACGCACGGTCACCGTGGCATCGGCGCCGCGGTAGCTGATCTCGGCAGCGATCGTGGCGCGGGTGCTCAGCGGAGCCAGCGGCTCGTACTCGACCCGCCGCACTTCCACGGCCGATAGGCCGCGTGCCTCGAGCTGCTGGTCGATGGCCTGCCTGACCACTTGCCCGTAATAGAGATAGAGGCCGCCATAAGCCAGGGCGGCGATGAGGATGAGGGATATCAAGCGGCTCAAGTCAGACTCCTTTACGTTCGTCGCGTGTCGATGCCAGCAGGATTCGATCCATTCCCCGCGAGGAAAGCAGGCGCTTGAGCATGCCGAACAGGTGGGTAGGCAGGGTGACGTAGTAACGTGCCTTGGGACGTCGGCTCTCCAGTGCGTGCACCAGCTTGGTGACCACGGCATCCGCGCCGAGGGTGAAGACACCGCCGGAGGATGCTTCCTTGCCCGCCAGCCTGGCCTCGACGCTACGATAGGTATCACGATGATAGCTGTGCTCGGTATCGATATTGGCCAGAAAGGCGCGGTAGGCATTCTCGCGAAAGCGGCTGGTGATAGGGCCGGGTTCGATCAGGCTGACATGGATGCCACTACCGCACAGCTCCTGGCGCAGGGTATCGGTCAGGCCCTCCAGGGCGAACTTGGAGCAGACATAGGCCCCGCGGTAAGGCAGGGCGGCGAAGCCCAGAACGGAGCTGTTCTGCACGATGCGTCCGCTGCCTTGCTCGCGCATCACCGGAATCAGCCGTGTGGTGAGTTCGTGGGTGCCCAGCACGTTGGTTTCCAACTGGGCGCGCAGCACGTCCCGCGAGAGATCCTCCACCGCGCCCGGTTGACCGTAGGCGGCATTGTTGAACAGCGCATCGAGGCGGCCGCCGCTTCGTTCCAGCAGCTGCTCGACGCAGGCGGCGATGGAGTCGCTCGAGTCGAGCTCCAGGCGCAGGACCTCGAGACCCTCTTCAGTCAGGCGCGCCAGATCCTCCTCGCGCCGTGCCGTGGCGAAGACCCGCCAGCCGCGCCTGACCAGGGTGTGCGCAGCCGCATGGCCGATCCCGCTGGAACAGCCCGTGACCAGCACGCAGCGAGAGCGCTTGCTTTCCCCGCTGGGAGTGGGTTGGCGACTCATGGCAGCGGAATCTCGTTGGCCTGCTTGGGGATGTGATAGCCGCGCCGTACCGCCGGGCGGCTGGCGATCTCGACATACCAGCGCTTCACGCTGGGGTAGTTGCCAAGGTCGATATTCTGCCACTCGTAGCGCGACACCCAGGGCCAGCAGGCCACGTCGGCAATGGTGTACTCGTTGCCGGCCAGGAATGCCGACGTCGTGAGGCGGCGGTCGAGGACGTGATATAGGCGCTGGGCCTCGTCGTGAAAGCGCTCCTCGGCGTAGGCAGCCTTGCCGGCGTTGAACTTGAGAAAGTGGTGGGCCTGGCCAAGCATGGGGCCAAGGCCGCCCATCTGCCACATGAGCCACTCGAGGGTGCGGTAGCGTTGTTCGGGTTCGGTGGGCAGGAAACGTCCAGCCTTCTCTGCCAGGTAGATCAGGATCGCACCCGATTCCATCAGGGCAATTCCCGTTTCATTGTCGCGAATGGCGGGAATCTTGTTGTTGGGGCTGACCTCGAGAAAGGCCGGCTCGTGCTGCTCGCCCTGAGTGATGTCGACAGCATGGGCTCGGTAGGGCAGACCCAGCTCTTCCAGCAGGATCGAGACCTTGCGTCCATTGGGTGTGGTCCAGGTCCAGAAGTCGATCATCCTCTTGTCCTCGCCTTGGGGGAACAGGCTCGCGGTGCCCGATTGCCAAAGACCTTACCATCTCGCCTGCCGGGGAAGTAATGGCTTCATTGCCTGGCTTGATCGGGGGTCGCTGCGGCGCCTTGACCTCTTGCGGGGCTTGTCTTCCAGGCGGGCGCCCCGGAGAATGGCTCCGATGCGGCACACGGCCGTCGCAGCGACGGCAAGGGGGAGATCATGAGAGGGAGAGCTATACCGCTTACCTGGCTGTTGCCCCTGGCGCTGCTGGCACTGCCGGGTGTATCCGTCGCGCAGGAGGAGCCCGAGATCGTCGGCACGATGTCCGGTCTGCTGGATGATCAGGCGCATGAGTGGTTCATCCTGAGTCAGGGGGCCGACTCGAACGCGACCTACACCGACGCAGGTGACCGAATCGTGATCGATCTGGTCGGCTTCTCCGATCCCGACCACTGGCGGGTGAGGGACTCGCTGTCGTTGAGCATCACCCTCATCGAGGGAGAGGTGGCGGCCTTCGACGTGCTTCATCCCATCGGTGGCACGGCAAAGCCCCCCGTCTTCACTTCGGATAACGCTGACTTGCTGCTGGTGATCGACAGCTTCGATGTCGAGGGCAACAAGGCCCACGTCAGCGGTAGGCTAGAAGGCAGCCTGGCGATGCAGCGGTCGCTGGAGGAGGCGGCCACGCTGGAAGAGGGCGTGCTCATCTCGGTGGAGTTCGATGCCGAAGCCTCCCGCATCGAATATTGAGCAGCGGTTTTCTCGCCTGACCGCCCTGCTGGCAGAGTGGCAGCCGTTCTGGCGTCCGCCCCCGTTCATGTTTCGTCGAGCCCCCTGGCAGGGGAACTGTCCCGAACTGAGTGCCGTGCTGCTCGGGTTGAGCGACGCCGAAGTGCAGCGGCTCCAGGCCAAACCCTGGGAAAACTCGCCGCTGGCGCCGTGGCTGCCGGTCGCGGAACTGGCCGAACTGGTACGCCTGGCGCCCCTGTCCGCCACTCGTGAGCCTCTCCCCGAAGCCTGGGGGCAGCATGTGGGCGGACGCAAATGGCAGCAGATCGCGGCTTTTGTCGGCTGCCTGCAGCTGAAGCCACAGGAGCGCCTGCTGGATTGGTGTGCCGGCAAGGGGCACCTGGCGCGAGCCCTGGCAAGATCTCGGCAGCGGCCCGTCACCGCCCTGGAGTGGCAGGCCGCGCTGTGCGAGGAGGGCCGTCGCCTGGCCGCAGGGCAGCAACTACAGGTCGAGCTGTGCCAGCAGGACGTCATGGCCGACGACGCCGGTCGTTACCTGACGGCGGACACTCATGCCGTCGCGCTGCATGCCTGCGGCGACCTGCACTTGCGCCTTGTGGAGGCCGCCCTTGCCGTGGGCAGTGCCGTGACCCTGGCGCCGTGCTGCTATCACCGCACCCGCCAAGACGTCTATCGACCCGTTTCACGGCGGGGCAGCGAGTTGTGCCGTCGCCACTCCTTGAGCCTCGAGCGCAGCGACCTGGCCCTGGCGGTACAGGAAAGCGTGACGGCGCCGCGAGGCGTGCGGCGTCAACGCGAACGGGCCAATGCCTGGCGGCTAGGCTTCGATGCGCTGCAACGAGAGCTTCGATGTGACGACCGCTACCTTCCGGTGCCTAGCCTGGCATACGGCAAGATGCCGGACAGCTTTGAAGGTTTCTGTCGCTGGGCGGCCCGACGCAAGGGCATGATCCTGCCCGACAGTCTCGATTACCCCAGCTATGAGCAAGCAAGCTGGCGGCGTCAGGCTGAGGTGTCTCGCCTGGAGCTGGTGCGCCACCTGTTTCGTCGTCCGCTGGAGGTGTGGCTGGTGCTGGACCGTGCCGTTCGCCTGGAAGAGGCCGGCTACCGGGTGGACCTTGGCACCTTCTGTACTCATGAATTGACACCGCGTGATTTAATTATTCGTGCCAGAAAGGCATAATCTTCAGTATGAGAGGCTGCACAACAACTTTCTCTCCCACCATAAGCCAAGTATTCGTAGCCAAGTATTAGTAGACAAGTATTCGTAGAAGATCATAACAACACATAAATCGTTGCCTGGCTCCGCCAGCTCAGGCGACGGCGTGGACACCTTGCGCAAGGGATCAACTGCCGTGAATGAACCGATTTCGGTGGCGTCGACAGACGAAGATCTGGGCTGCCTGGTCGAGGGCCTGCCGATGCCGGTCATGGTGGCGGGAAGCCAGCCGGGCTGGCCGCTACTGTATATCAACGGCGAGGCGCGTCGACTCTTTCGCCTTGCCGGTCGAGCCGAGGAGAGTGACCTGGCCTCGCTTATCGATCCGGCCGATGTCGCTTGTTTCGAAGCCGAGCTCGCGTCGCTATCCCATGACCGACTCCAGGTTCGCGTCGCGTGTCGTGCCGCCCAGGGCAGGCCCCCCTTCGATGCCATCATGCGCAAGGCGAGATGGCAGGGCCAGGACGCCTGGTTGCTGACGCTGATGCCAGGGGAGCAACCCACCTGTGGCGAGCGTGAGTCCTTCTACCAGCAGATGTTCACCACCAACCCCGCGATCAAGCTGCTCATCGATCCGGCCACTGGCGCCATCATCGATGCCAATGCTGCGGCCGAGGCTTTCTACGGTTACACCCTCGATGCTCTCAAGCGGTTGAAGATTACCGACATCAACTGCCTGTCTTCCCAGGAGGTGCGTGTGCGCATGGCCGAGGCCAAAGCGTGCGAGCAGCTTTTCTTCGAGTTTCGCCATCGCCTCGCGAGCGGTGAAGTTCGCGACGTGCACGTCTATTCGGGACCAGTCACGCTGGCTGGCCGGGAGTACTTGCATTCGATCATCGTCGATGTCACGGACGAGAAGCGCTATTACACCCGGTTGGAGGTGTATAACGACCTGTTTCACAAGCTGCCGGTAGGGGTCTACCGCAACACGACGCAGCCCGAGGCGCGCTTCACGGCCGCCAACCCTGCCATGCTGAGTATCTTCGAAGCCCATTCTCCCCAAGCGCTGTTCGAGGCTAAGCTATCCTCGCTGTACGCAAGCGCCGAACAGCTAGAGGCGTTCCTCGGCGATCTCGAGCGCGACGGTGCCGTCAGCCGTCGGCCCCTGCAACTGCTCACCCTCAATGGACGTCTGGTACATGCCGAGGTCACGGCGTTTCGGCAGTTGGCTGAGGATGGGACGGTAGAGTTCAGCGGCATCGTCGAGGACGTGACTGCGCGCTATGCCGCTCAGGTCAATCGCGACAGGCTGACCCATCTGTTGGACGCTTCCCCCGACATCGTCTCGATCACCGACGCCGAGCAGCGTGTGGTTTACCTCAACAAGGCCGGCCGCAAGCTGCTGGGTGAGCTACCCGAAGCGTTGACCCTGTCCCTCGAACAGACTCATCCACCCTGGGCGCGCCGGATTATCGAGGAGCAGGGTATTCCCCATGCCATCGAGCACGGTTACTGGTACGCGGAAACTGCCGTTCTTTCCCGTGACGGCAGTGAAGTTCCCGTATCGCAGCTGATCGTGTCGAGAAGGACAGAGCGCGGTGAGCTCGACTGCATCGCCACCATCATGCGGGATATCAGCCAGGCCAAGCGCTATCAGGCGGAGCTGGAGTTTCACGCCGGCCACGATCCTCTGACCGGCGCGGTCAATCGCAATCGCTTTCTCGCCGTGCTGGCGCAGGAGCGTGCCGAAGCACGGCGCAATGGGCACTCGCTCAGCCTGGTCATGTTCGATATCGACCGCTTCAAGAGGGTCAACGATACCTTCGGCCACAGCATCGGAGACATGGTGCTGAGCAGACTCGTGCAGACGTGCCGTGGGCTGCTGAGAGAGGTCGACGTCCTGGCTCGCTGGGGCGGTGAGGAGTTCATGCTGCTGCTGCCGGACACGCCCCTGGAGGGGGGCGAGATCCTGGCGGAAAAGTTGCGGCGGGCCATCGAGGAGGCGGACTTCTTCCCGGTACCGACCCTGACCTGCAGCTTCGGCGTTGCCGAGTTGGCTGCCGAGGAGTCGGAGGCGCGATGCTACAAGCGCCTCGACGAGGCGCTTTACCGGGCCAAGGCCGAAGGACGCAACCGGGTCTGCATGGCAGAGCCGGCCGGTTTCAGCGATTCACCTCCAGGTAAATCTCGATAGTTCGCAGCAGTCGCTGGCGATCGATCCAGCCGCTGACTCTGTTGTTCTCCATGACGGGGATCTGGTTCAGCCCATGCTCGTTGAGCAGCATGAGCACCTCGTCGGCCTTGGCGCTCGGGGGGACATGATGCAGCTTGCCGATTGGCGTCATGATGGTATCGACCCGGGTCGAGCTCCAATCGGCCTGCGGCACTTTGCGCGCATCGCTGAGAGTGACCAGACCCTCGACGTGGGCGGCGTCGCTGCCGACGATATAGGCGCGCTTCCCTGAAGGCAGCACGTCGTGATGGAGCCAGGCCTCGACCGAGCGCTGCGGTTCGACCATCGGCACTTCCGCTTCGGCCAGGTCATGGGCGCGCAAGCCGGCCAGTCGCTCACGGAGCAGGTACATGCGACCCTGGGCCTGGGTCATGTTGAGCAGGAACCAGGCGATCAGCATGATCCAAAGGCCGCCGACGAGATTGCCGGCCACCATGTTCCAGATAGCCAGGCCGAACAGGCCATAGGCGACCAGCTTGCCGCTGGCAAAGGCCGTCTCGTTGGCCTTGCTGGCATCGCCCGAGACTTTCCACACCACGGCGCGCAGCACGCGTCCGCCATCGAGAGGGAAGCCTGGCACCAGATTGAAGATGGCTACCAGCAAGTTGATCGTTGCCAGCCAGCCCAGGGCGACGGGGACTGGTTCGTACCAGCCGTGGGTCAGGCCAGACAGCAGGCCGAATACCGCCGCCAGAGCAAAGCTCACGATGGGCCCGGCGATGGCGATCCAGAACTCGTCGTTGGGTTTGTCCGGGTCCCTTGCCATCTGCGCCACGCCACCGAAGATGAACAGGGTGATGGCCTTTACCGGAACCCCTCGGCGAATCGCCACCAGGCTGTGCCCAAGTTCATGGGCCAGGATGGAGGAGAAGAACAGCAGTGCCGTCACCAGGGCAGTGAGCACGGCCGTAGTCATCGTCCAGTCCGGATGATGATGCTGGAAGCCCGCGCTCATGGTGGTAAGCAGCAGGGCGAAGATGATCAGCCAGCTGATGTGGATTTCCAGTCGTATGCCGCGAAAATGCCCGATGACCAGTACGGACTTGAACATGGTGTGTCTCCTCGTTCCGGATGTTTCCCGTTTTACGGTGTTGATGCATGAAAGCCAAGCTGGCCCGTCTTGTCGGCAATCGCCTTTTCAGTCGCGGCTGGGCCACCTATCTTGAATGAGGCGTGCAGGCGCAAAGGACGGGCAAGGGACTTGGGGAGGTAGGGCATGGAAGCATTTGGCTGGGGTAGGTGTGCCTTGAGCCGGCGTATCGCGAGTGGCTCGAGATGAGGCGCAGACATTCGTTGCCGACAAAGTTGCTGGGAGCGCTCGGCCTCATCGTCTTGTTGGCCGTCGGGGGAGGGTATTGGTGGATGCTGCACGTGCCCGGAAGCTCTTTTCAGGGCGAACCTCCGCCATTGGGTGCCGAAGGTGAAATGCTCCAGGAGCGCCTGCATCGCCACGTCAGGGTATTGGCCGATGAGATCGGCGAGCGGCACTACTGGCGACCGGAAGCCTTGCAAGCGGCCGGCGACTATATCGAACAAGCGCTGACCGGGGCGGGCCATACGCCACGACGCCAGGACGTGCCGACCGGGAATCGCATCTTTCATAACATCGAAGTGGTGATTCCGGGAGGCAGCCGGGAGGACGAGATAGTCGTGGTCGGGGCGCACTACGACACGGTGCGGGGCAGCCCGGGGGCCGATGACAATGCTTCCGGCGTGGCGGTGCTGATAGAGCTCGCGCGCCTGCTGCAGCAGGCCGAGCTCGACCGTTCGCTTCGCCTGGTCGCGTTCGTCAACGAGGAAGCCCCTTTCTTCGGCAGCGATGCGATGGGCAGCCTGCACTACGCCCGGCAGGCCAGGGCCGAAGATTGGAACATCGTGGGCATGATCTCGCTGGAAATGCTTGGCTACTATCGTGACGAACCCGGTACCCAGCACTATCCGTTTCCACTCGACCTATTCTATCCGGACAAGGGGAATTTCCTCGCCTTCGTCAGCAACCTGGAGTCGCGCCGCCTGCTGCACGAGGTCATCGGCGCCTTTCGCCGTCATGCCGTGGTGCCCTCGGAGGGCATGGCGGCGCCACCGCAGCTGGGTGACATCCGGCGCTCGGACCATTGGGCATTCTGGGAGACCGGCTATCACGCGATGATGCTGACCGATACCGCCAACTTTCGTAATCCCCACTACCATGGACCCAGCGATACGCCCGACCGCCTGGACTATGCCACCATGGCCAGGATTACCCAGGCCCTGGCCGCTGCCCTGGAATCCCTGGCCCGGCCCTGAGCTCTCGCAACGAGATCGGGCCTCGCCGTCGGCAAGGCCCGATTTCGTTGCGAGAGCTGCGAGCGGCAGGAGAGGCGGTGGCGAGTGCCTCTGCCTCGCTCAGTGATGACGGCTGAACTGGCCATGGGCGCTGTCGCCCATCAGCCGATCGAACTCCTTGCCGCTCATGTGCAGCAGCGTCTCGTGATCGCCGGCATCGAAGTAGATATCCGCCTGATGGCGCAGCAGGTCGTCGACATAGACCTGCAGACCGTAGGCCTGGCCCACCGGCGTGATGGCGCCGGGGTCGCAGTCGCTGAAGTGGAGCACTATCTCATCTTCGCTGGCCAGTTCCACCGGTTCGTTGAACAGCTGCGACAGGCTGTCGAGATCGGCGTCGCAGGTGCTTGGCAGGACGGCGAGACGGTAGCCGGAGCGGCTGTGCAGCATGATGGCCTTGGCCAGCTGCTCGCCGGTGATATGGGACTGCTGGGCGATGCGGCTGGCGCTGAACTCATAGTCGTGCTTGACCTCCTCGTAGTCGATATCACAGGCTCTCAGGTATTCTCGGAGGGTAGCCGGGATAGCCATGACACTGTTCTCCCTCGGCACGGCGGCCGACGTTCGCTGATGGAGCGCCTCCTTGCAGCCATGAATCCTTGCCTCCTCAGCATAGCGTTAACCAGCCTGGCCGGCAGGGTGAGAAAGTGTCGATAAGCAAGGAGTCGTCGTGACCTTTACTAATGCTGCACTGGACCCCCAGCGCCTGCCTGCGCTGAGGGAGGCGCGACTCGTACCGGTGTCGCCTCGCCTGGCGCCCTGTCAGGCGGTGTTGCGCTCACTGCACTGGCTGTTTCTCTCGGCACTGGCTGCCCTGTTTCCCTTTCTCCACGAAGACCTGGCCCCATGGCAGCCCTGGCCTGCCGTTGGCCTCGCGCTACTTGGCCTCTTCGCCGTCGGGCTGGGCTGGTGCGAAGCGCGCCGTCGGGCCTATGGGCTACGCCAACACGACCTGCTCTATCGCCGCGGGCTGCTGGTGCAGCGCCTGCAGGTGCTGCCGCTGGCTCGCTTGCAGCACATAGAAACATTGAGCAATCCGGTCGAGCGCCTGTTCGGGCTCGAGCGCTTGGTCTGCTTTACGGCAGGAGGCCGTGGCGCCGATCTGGTGATCGAGGGCTTGAGCCGTGACCGGGCAGCAGTGGTGCGCCAACATCTGCTGGCCCAACTGGAGCGCAGTGGCCAGGTGCATGATGGGGCGAGCCCACCATGAGCGACGAGGCTCGGCTGGACGATACCGACGAGCTGTCCGAGTGGCAGCGCCTGTCTCCCTGGGCGGTGCTGCTATTGATGCTCAGCGGCGGGGCCACGCTGTTGCGTCAGCATATGCCGCTCGTGCTGGGCGCCGGCGCGGGGCTGGCCATGATGGACCGCCTGGGGAGCAGGGAGTTGGCCGTTGGCGGAGCCTTGCTGCTGTTTTTTGCGGTACTGATCAGTCTGCTCTATTACCGTCGCTTTCGTTATCGCTGTGATGGCGATGTGCTGGTAGTACGAAAAGGGCTGCTGGAGCATCGTGAATTCAAGGTGGCAGCAAGACATGTGCAGAGCGTCGTCATCCAGCAGCCCGCCTACATGCGCCCGTTCGGCCTGGTGCAGTGGGAGGTCGAGACGTTGGCCGGGGAGGGATCGCGGATTGCGCTGCCGGGTATCCGTCGTGAACGAGCCGAGCTGCTCGGCCGCCGCCTGAGCCGACCGCAGTACGAGCCGTCGGCTCAAGGGCAGGCCAGTGAAGTTCAGACGAGCAGAGCGGACAAGACACGATCGGAGCCCATATACGCCATTACAGCCAAGGCAATCGTCCTGCATGGCCTGGCCAGCCGCTCCATCTATCTCATTGCCGCGATGCTGTCGCCGCTGGTCAGGCCGTTGGAGCGCTGGCTGCATGATCGCCTGCCGCAGCTCGACCTCGTTGCCTGGCTTCCAGCTTCGCCCTGGATCGCGGTGGCAATGGGTATCGTTGCCGTTGTCGTTTTTCTCGCCGTGCTGGCCGTATTGGCAGCCTGGTGGCAATTTCACGGCTATGTACTGCATGACGAGGGGGAGCGCCAGGTGCAGCGCAGCGGCCTGGTCCATCGTCAAGAGCGGGCGTTGAGCCTGGTGCGGCTGCAGGTGGTGGAGTGGGTGCAGACGGGCCTGGGACGATGCCTGGGGCGCGGCTACCTGGTATGCCATCAGTACGGTGCCCAGGGAGGCGATGCCGCAGAGTCGCGTCGCTTCGTGGTGCCGGGACTCACCCGGTCGCAGGGAGAAGCATTGACGGCACGCTTCTGGCAAGGCTATCGGCCCGTGGGCAGCTTCAGGCGTGTCGACCCGAGCTATCGGCGCATCCTGCTCCTGCGTCATGCATCATTGCTGGGGGCGGGCACGGCCGTGGTGCTGGGGCTGCTGGTACCCTTGCCCCTGTCGCCGCTTGCGTGGGCCGGGCTAGGGTTGCTCGTGTTAGTGATATCCGCCGCCCTGGCCCAACTGCGCTGGATGGCCACCGGCTGGGCTCAGGCGGGCGACTTCCTGTGTATCAGGCGCGGCGTGCTGGGCCAGCGCACCGGCATCTTTCCCCAGCAGCACCTGATTTCACTCGGCTTGCAACAGAGCTGGCTGCAGCGGCGACGTGGTGTCGCCACCCTGCATCTGGAGCTGGCCCATGGCCGGCAAGTGCTGCCCTACCTGAACGAGGTGCAGGCTCGCCGGCTGGCGGATACGCTGCTCTATCGCGTCGAGTCCGATCAGGCGGCCTGATCCTGGCCGAAGCGGCGGTGCAGCCAGGTATTGATGGCGCTGGACTCGTACATCCACTCCTTGCGCCCGTCTTCATGCTCGATCAGCAGGCACGGCACCTTGACCTTGCCGCCGCCCGCTTCGAGCTCGTGGCGATGGTCCGGGTCGAGCTGGGCGTCGCGAATCTCGATCTTCAGCCCCAGGCGAGCCATCTCCTTGCGCACCTTGATGCAGAATGGGCAGGCGCGGAACTGATACAGCGCCAGGCTACGGCACGCTTCGTCTACCCGGGCCTGTTCCTCGTCGGATCGCTCGACGCTCTGTGGCGTGGAGAGCTTCTCGGCAACCAGCACGACCGGCGTCAGCGCCAGTCGCACGCCGCGGAAGAAATAGCGCAACACGATTCTCATGGTGACCCCAGGTTGAGAAATGGAGGGGCCACATGATGCCGCGCCGCGCCGCGAGTGCCAAGCCGAACGGCCGACTCTGTCAGCGTAATTCGATTGCCAGCTCATCGATGAACTGGTCACGGCGTGAAAGCGCGGTGGCCGCCGACTCGCCCGATATCGTGGCGCAGGCGTTGACCAGGCACTCCACGGCGCTGAGAAAGGCCACCATGCTGTTGGAGATGAAGCTGGTTTCGTGAGGCACCAGCAGCGCCTGGTCGGAATGGCGCACCAGGGGGGAGTTGGAGAGGTCGGTCACCACCAGCACCCGGATACCGTGACTGCGTGCTGCCTTGCACACATTTACTACTTCGCGGGTATAGGGTCTACAGCTTGCCGCGACCAGCACGTCTCCTTCGCTCATGCCGGCCAGGCCTTCTGCGATACCGTGGCTGCAGTCGCTCAGCAGGCTCACGTCCGATCGCAGCATGCCGAGCCCATAGGCCAGGAAGCTGACGAAGGCGTGGAACTGGCGAACGCCATATAGGCGCACCCGACCTGCCGCCATGGTGGCGTTGGCGAAGGCTTCCAGCTCGTCTGCGCGCAGGTTCTCCAGGAAGCGGCTGATGTTTCGACACTGCTCGTCGGCCAACTGATGGGCCTGGTTCAGCAGGTCACTGCGGTCCGCCGATAGCGCCGTACTGGCGTGCTGGCGATAGAAAGAGTGGGAGGGTGTGAGCGTATCGCCGAGCAGAATGCGCTGCAGCTCCCCAAAGCGTGTGTAGCCGAGCGACCGGGCCAGTCGGGAGATCGTGGAGGGATTGACCTCCAGCCGCTCGGCCAGCGCCGAAATCGAGAGCAGCGCAGGGTCGCCGCGTAGATCGATCAAGTGGGAAAGCACTTGCTGTGCCTTGGGCCCCAGGTGGAGCTTGCTCTCTCCTCTGGCAATGGCCAGGGAGAGAGCGCGTAGCGACTCGAGATCGGCTGGGGCGTGCTCAGTCGAAGAGGGTGCGTCGGGTGCCATGGCAGGGCTCACTGTGGCCGGGGGCGTATACTTCCCATTCAAGGCCGTCATTAAGCAGGCGGAAGACGCCGGTCGCAAGGGTGTTTTCGTGATCGGGATCGTCGGGGGCTCGGCGGTAGATGGGCAGGCCACTTCCCCCGGTATCACGCAGCAGACGCAGTGGGTCGCAATCCCTGGCGGTAACCAGCTCGTCGCCTCGTTGCTGACGATCCCGGGATGAACGGGTGATGGTCTGCCCCTCCCGCGCACCGGCGTGATGGAGCGCGTGATTGGCATGCACGAACGGACCTTCGATCATCTCGACGGAAACCTGGCCGTTGCCGATCTCGACGCTGTATAGCCTGGTGTCGCCCTGCTGGGCCAGGGTGAAGTGAAAGCCGCCGCTGGCAGGCGCTCGCTCGAGCATCTCGACGATGGCGCCGATGGAGGGTTGTGCCAGCATCGTTCGGCCCAGCACCATGCGCGGGATCTCGGGGACGACGCCGTTGAAGCGCAGGTTGTTGACGGCCTGAACGATTCCCGACTCGGTCAAGGCAAAGGTGTGGCCGGGCAGCGAGCCGGGATAGCAGCATGCCAGGAAGCCGGGCTGCCCATCGGGAGAAAGCTGAGCCAGGAACACGTCGCCGTCGAAGCCGGGAAGCCCGTCCTCGTTGTGGGCAATGCAGGGTTCCTGTCCCGGCAGCACCACCGTGGTACAGCCGTCCGGGCAGTGGGCGAGCAGGTCGCCGCGACTGTTCCAGGCGAAGACCTGGCGAAAGGGCAGTTCCAGCCCCTCGGCCAGCCCTTCGAGTTCCTCGACCACCCATGGCAGGCTGGCCTGGCATTGCGCCAGCATGCGTGACACCGCGGCATCGTGTCGTGGGTGAGTGATGCCTCGCCACAGCTCACTGGGCAAGAGGGTTTCGTGGACCGCCCGGTAGCTGGCCTGGCCCAGTGCCCGGCCGAGCTCACGGTGGCTTCCGGCAGCACGCAGCCAGCGGAGTCCGGCTCGGCGTTCCATGCCGTTCGGCTTGTCAGTGTACATGTCGCAGGAAGTCCTTGAGCCTCGGGTTGCTCGGCGTCGAGATCATCTCCCGTGGATCGCCGTCGACGGCAATCTTGCCGTGTTCCATGAAAATCAGGCGCGAGCCTACCTGTCTGGCGAAGGCCATCTCATGGGTCACCACCACCATGGTCATGCCCTCCTCGGCAAGCGTGCGCATCACGTTGAGCACCTCCTGCTTCAGTTCGGGGTCGAGGGCGGAGGTGGGCTCGTCGAACAGCATGACCTTGGGCTTGACCGCCAGCGCCCTGGCAATGGCCACGCGCTGCTGCTGCCCGCCCGAGAGGGAGTCGGGATACTGCTCGGCCTGGTCCTTGAGGCCGACCTTGTCGAGCAGGGCAAGCGCCTGTTCACGCGCTTCCGAGCGGCTCGCTCCGCGCACGTGCCTGGGGCCGAAGGCGACGTTTTCCGCTGCCGTGAGCTGGGGGAAGAGGTTGAACTGCTGGAATACCATACCGGCTTCCTGGCGGATCTCGCGCAGCCTGGCATAGCCTGCCAGTACGCTGATCTCATCCACCACCAGGTCACCGCCGGTAATCATTTCCAGGCCATTGATGCAGCGAAGCAGCGTCGACTTCCCCGACCCCGAAGGGCCGATCAACACGACCACTTCACCGCGGTCGATGTTCAAGTCGACTTCATCGAGCACCTTGAGAGGCCCGAAGTGCTTGGATACCTTTCTGAATTCGATGATGCTCATAGAATCTTCATCCTTCTCTCGATGAAGCGCAGCAGCAGGGTCAGGCTGCCGGTCATGATCAGGTACATCACCGCAATGGCACTCCAGATCTCCACGGCGCGGAAGTTGGCCGCCATGATTTCCTGGCCGGTACGCGTCAGCTCGCTGACGCCAATCACGATGAACAGCGAAGTGTCCTTGAGGCTGATGATGAACTGGTTGCCAAGGGGCGGGATCAATCGGCGGAAGGCCAGCGGCCCGACGATATAGACCAGCACCTTCCATCGCGGCAGCCCGAGTGCCAGCCCCGCTTCCGATAGCCCGCGGCTGATCGACTGCAGGGAGCCCCTGACGATCTCGGCGATATAGGCACCCGCATTGATCACGATGGCGATCATGGCGGCGGTCAGCGGGTCGATGCGTATGCTGGCAAGTACCGGCAGGGCGAAGTAGAGGAACATCACCTGCACCACGATCGGCGTGCCGCGAATGATCTCGATGTAGACCATCGCCGTATAGTTGAGCAGCCAGTTGCCATAGGCGCGCATGAGGCCGGCGATGGCGCCGACCAGCATGCCGCCACATAGCCCCACGACGGTGATGAAGATCGTCATCTGGGCGCCCTTCAGCAGCTGCGGCATGAAGGTGACGATGACGGACCAATCCGTATTCATTGTGTACCTCGGATCTCGTCAGGGGAGGGGCGAGTCACCCGGCTCACTGGCCGGGTTGCGTGCCAAACCAGGTTTCGTAGATGGCGTCATAGCGGCCATCCTCGCGCATCGCGGCAAGGCTGGCATTGACGTCTTCCACCAGGGGGCTGCCCTTGGGAAAGCCGATGCCGTACTCATGAGCCATCATCTGCTCGCCTACCGCCTTCACTTCGCCGTCGCCGGCCGTGGCGATGTAGTAGAGCACGTTGGGGGTATCGTGCATGGCGGCATCGACGCGCCCGGTACGCAGCTCGAGGTAGGCGTTGTCGATATTGGGCAGCAGCCTCAGTTCGGTCTCGGTGAAATGCTCCTGGGCGTAGTCGGCGGCAGAGGTACCCATGCGCAGCGCCAGGGTGCGACCGGCGAGGTCGTCGGTAGTCTCGATATCGCTCCCCACCGGGACCATCAGCGTGAAGCCGCTGTCGTAGTAGCCGTCCGAGAAATCGATCACCTCTTCCCGGTCGGGACGAATGGTGATCCCGGCCAGGGCCACATCGACCTGGTTGGTCTGCAGCGCGGGGATGATGCCGGAGAAATCCATGGGCCGGAGTTCGTATTCCCAGCCGTTGTCTTCGGCGATTGCGGCCCACATGTCGATGTCGAAACCGACGTACTCACCATCTTTCATGAACTCGAAGGGGACGAAAGCGGTGTCGGTGGCGACGATCAGCTTGTCGGCAAAGGCGGTGGTTGCGAAGGCCAGGCTAGCGCCCATGGCGGCACACAGGATCCGCGTCTTCATCTTGGTTTCCTCTTTGATGTTGTTGTTCGGCTCGAGAAGGCAGGCATGGGTATGTCGCCTTCTGCAAATATATTTGTACATAAAAAACAAAAGCGCAATATTTTTGCGTGAAGAGATGCGTTGATTAGCAAACAGGCATGCAACGGCTTGTCACGCCATACTGCTCGTGTGGCGAGCGCTCGAGCTTGCCGGGCTCCTCTTGGCGGCCTTGACGAGGCCACAAAAACACAACAAGTCAGGGAGGTTGCGTCATGAATGAAACGGTGACCGGGTTGCGAAATCGCTCTGCCCAGGGAGTGCTGGTGGGCTGGCTGGGGGCGGGCCTGCTGGCCGTGCTGCTCAGCCAGGCGGCCCATGCCCAGCAGGGGGGGGAAAACGACGCCGAGGCGGTGGAGCAGGAGGCGGCAGAGCAGGTCGACCTGCCCGAGGAGGCCAACGACACCGAGGAGGCCGACGCCCAGGCGCGCCAGGAGAGGGATGACCTGGACCAGAGGCTGCAGGAGCGTGAGCGCCAGCTGCGCGATGCCCAGCGCGAGCTGGCCGCGCTGAGAGCGCGACTGCCGGCCGCAGAGGGGGGCGATCTCGACCTCGACGGTGCCCTGCGCTCGGCCAGTGTGACGGCAGGGGCGATTCGCGCTACGCGGACGGAGCTGATGCGTGCTGGGGGCCGGGATGCGGCGCTGGAAGAGAGCATCGATGAGTTGATCGATGAACTCGAGAACGACCAGCGCCTGGTGGCCAGAGGGCTCGATGCCAATCTCTATCGCGTTCAGCGAGGCGACACCCTGGCCGGTATCGCGGGGCGCTTCTACGGCAGCTCCCAGCGCTGGCAGGAGCTGCACGAAGCCAACCGGCACGTGCTCGAAAACCCTGACCTGGTATGGCCGGGCCTGACGCTCGTCGTCCCTCGATGAGTGCAGCTGCCGCCAACCTCAGGTTGGCGGCAGGCTCCTTTTCCGGCAGGCTTTGAGAATGAACCCGGGAGGAGGGAGTCGACATGAAAGTGAAATCCCTTGGCGCCGTGGTGGGGCTGGCCCTGCTGGCGCTGACTGCCTGCGCTGATGAGCCGAGCGATGCCCGCGAAGTGTCCCTGGCGGTGCTGGTGAATCAGGCCGAAGAACTCGATGGCACCCTAGTGGCCACCCAGGGTGTGGTCAGGCGTTTCGAAGACCCGCTGCACTACTGGATCGAAGACGACGACCTGCACCGGGTGGAGATATTTCCCTACGAGCAGATCGAGCCTCACCTGGGCGAGACCGTGCGCGTCATCGGCGACTTCGAGTACTCTCCCACCGAGGGGCGGCGTTTGACGCTGGAGCGGCTGGAGCCAGTCGACGGTCGCTAGTCAGCAAGTCACATGCGAGGGAACCGCCATGCTCGGACTTGCGCAGCGGCCACAGCTGCCGTCACTGCACGCCAGGGTCGAGGCCATCGACCTGGCGCGCGGCATCGCCATAGCCCTGATGATCCTCAGCCACGCGGTGAGCGGGCTGCTGGGGATCCGTCAGGTGCCCGAGTGGGGCATGGTGCCGATTCACCTGATCACCAAGTTCTCCTCCTCGCTATTCATCCTGGTGTTCGGCATCGCCCTGGCGGTGGCCTTCCTGCCCAAGGTGACCACGCCCGACTGGCCACGGCGGCGGCTCAAACTGATGCTGCGCGGGCTGGAGGTATTGTTCTGGTACAAGGCGCTGACCATCGTCGAAATGCTGCCCATGTTCACCACCCAGGACATTCTCGACGCGTTGCTCTACCAGCGTTTCACCATCTGGGTAGAGATCCTCGGCTTTTATGCGCTGGCGCTATTATGGATTCCCTGGGTGCTGCCGCTGTGGTTGCGCATGCCGTTGTGGTCACGGCTGCTGGCGCCGGTGATCGTGGGGGTGGCCTCGGTGCTTCTCGAAAGGCACTTTCATTTCTGGGGTAATGACATTCTCAAGGCGCTGCTGGTCGAAGACGCCGATCACTACACCTGGGGGCAGCTGGCCCGTCTGCCGCTGGTGATGCTGGGCTTGCTGATCGGCGAGGCGATCCTGCGCTGGTACGCTGAGCCTGCCACCCGGCGCCGGCTGGTGGCGTGGCTGCTGGGAGCGGGGGCGGTATTCCTCGTCGCCTTCCTGGCGATGTCCGTTCCCGACGTGTACGACGCCCTGATGGCTGTGGCCTGGAACCGTGGCAAGCATCCCCCCGAGGTTCCCTTCATGCTGTTCAGCGCAGGTGGCGCGTTGGTGATCCTGGCGCTCTGCCTGCTGGGCAGCAACCGGGCCGCTGCCTGGCTCAGGCCCCTCACGCTGATCGGTAGCGACGCGCTGCGGGCATTCGTCTTCCATATCGTGGTCATCTTTCTCGTCTTCCGGCTGCTGCTGGAGGCGTGGCAGGTCTACAGCTATCCGCAGGTGCTGGGCATCGGCAGTGCGCTGATCCTCGCGACGGCGGGCTGGATCGCCCTGTTGCGCTGGTTCAGGGAGCACAGCCGGTGAGCAGGAGGGCGGGTTGCATGGCCGTTGCCCGAGCGCTGCTATGGCTGGCTCTGGCGTTGCCGACGCTGGCCCAGGCGCAGCCCGGCTGGATGGTGCAGCCCGGCTGGATGACGCAGGTCGAGGCCTGGCCCGAGCCGGCCTGGGGCGAGCGCCTGGAGGCCAGGCTGGCGCTGCTCGAGGCCGGTTTCTCCGGTGAGCTCGGCGTGCACGTGCGCGATCTCGATACGGGGGCAAGGCTCGGCTGGCGCGACGAGGCGTCCTGGTACCTGGCCTCGCTGGTCAAGGTGCCCGTCGCCATCGAGCTGATGGCGCGGGTCGAAGCGGGTGAAATGGCGCTGCATGAACGTCTGACACTGGTGTCCAGCGACTATGTGGACGGCGCCGGACCCACCAACTGGGCAGAGCCGGGAACTGCCCTCACGCTACGCCAGCTGCTCGAGCCGATGCTCACCGTCAGCGACAATACCGCCACCGACATGCTGATTCGCCACCTGGGGCTGGAGGCGGTCAACCAGCGGGCCAGGCAGTTGACCCCGCGCGGCGGGCTGGGGCCGATCACCACGCTGGTGGATGTGCGCCGCCACGCCTATGCCAATCTTCATCCCGACGCCTTCGCGCTTGGCGGCATGGACTTCATCGAGCTGAGCAAGCGTGAAGGGGACGCCGAGCGCCTGGAATGGCTGCGTCGGCGTCTCGACCTGGATCCGTACGACCTGCATGTATCCAGCCTCGATGAGGCCTTTCGCCGATACTACGCCAGCGACCTCAACAGCGGCCGCCTCGATGCCTTCGCCGATCTGCTCGAGGCGCTGGCCCGGGGCAGGGTGCTGGGCCCCGGGACAACCGCTGAGCTCCTGGCCATCATGGCCACTACCACCAGCGGTGAGCGCAGGCTCAAGGCCGGCCTGGGGCGCGATGTTCGCCTGGCTCACAAGACCGGTACCCAGCACCGGCTTGCCTGCGATGCCGGTATCGCCACCCGTGGCAATGGCGATCAGCCCCGGCGCCTGGTGATCGTGGCCTGTGTGCGGGGCGAGCTCGACCTGGCTCGCAACGAACGAATGCTGGCGGCAGTGGGGCGAGCCGTGCGCGAGGCGGGTGCCTTCGCGGAGTGAGGGGTTCGATTACGACCAACGTCTAGGTCAGGGCGAGGGCTTCGTGTTTGACACGTCGCCCGCACATGGCTAGCCTTTCCACATCGAATGTTACCGGTAACACGGCGTTCGGTATCCCAAGAGCGGCGACTCGCCTGTGTCCAAGGCTTCGCTGTCACCGGGGGGAAGCACCAACTCACAACGACAACACGACTGGAGTCCGCCATGAAGATCTTCTGGCGCAACACCCTCACGCTAGCCGGCGCTGCATCCCTGTCCCTCGGCATGGCCTATGCCCAGAGCCCCGACCTGTCCGACCCGCCTGCCATCGAGGGTGACGTGGTGGGCGATCATGGCAGCCATACCCTGCGCATGGGGTTCGGTCTGTCGGAGAGCTCCCCGCAAGCCCTGTCCAGCAAGTATTTCGCCGAGATCCTCGAGCAGCGCAGCGAAGGGCGCATCAGCGTCAACCTTTTCCCCAACAGCCAGCTCGGCGACGACGTGCAGATGATGGAGATGCTCCAGACCGGCTCGCTGGACATGACCTATCCCTCCTCCTCGCCGGCCACCACCTACGTCTCGGAGCTGGCGGTGTTCGACCTGCCGTTCCTGCTGCCCACCCGTGAGGCGGCGGTCGCGGTCATGCACAGCGATGCGGCCCAGCGCATGCTCGATGCCTTCGAAGGCACCGGCATCAAGGCGCTGACCTTCTCCGAGAATGGCTATCGCCAGCTCAGCAACAGCGCCCGCGCAGTGGAGTCCCCCGAGGACGTTGCCGGGCAGGGCGGTCGTGGCCTCAGCGTGCGCACCATGGAGAACCCGGTTCACCTGTCGATCTGGGAGACCCTGGGCGCCAACCCCACGCCGATGGCCTTCGGCGAGCTGTTCTCGGCCATGGAGCAGGGTGTGGTCGACGGCCAGGAGAACCCCTGGAGCACCATCCTGACTTCCAACTTCCATGAGGTGCAGGACTACGGCTCCGAGACCCGTCACGTCTACACCCCCTTCATCATGATGATGTCGCAGCGTACCTGGGACCGCCTGGCCCCTGAATACCAGGAGCTGGTGCAGGAAGCGGCACGCCAGTCGGCGGAGTACGAGATTCAGATTTCCGCCGAGTACGACGACTGGGCGCGTGAGCAGCTCGAAGAGCGCGGCATGCAGATCAGCCGGCTCGACGACGACCAGATCGCCGCCTTCCAGGAAGCGGTACAGCCCGTCTATGACCAGTGGGCGCCGCGCATTGGCGAGGACTTGATCGCGGAGATCCAGGAAATCGTCGAAGCGCACCAATAATTCCAACCAACGCCTGACTTGGCAGGGCAGGGGCGTGCCCCTTGCCCTGCACGGAGCACGACATGAGTTCCTCTCCCCAACCGCCGGCCGATCCTGGCGTCTATCTCGACGATCCTCGCCGGCGTCCTCTCGAGCTGGATACCGAGGAGCGCCGCGGCCCGGCGCTGTTCCGCTGGCTGACGGTCGTCATGGAGCATCTGATCGCGACGATCCTGGTGGCCTTGATCGTCTCGGTATCGGCCAACGTGATCGGCCGTGCCTTGCTCAATCGTTCGCTGCCCTGGGCCGATGAGCTGGCCCGGATGCTGTTCATCTGGCTGGTGTTCATTGGTGCCGCGGCGGCCTTTGCCCGCTACGAGCATATCGCCGTGGACTTCCTGGTGCGCCGGCTCAAGCCGCGCGCCGCCTACACCCTCTACCTGCTGCAGCACCTGATCATCGCCACCCTGATGAGCATCATGCTGTGGGGCGGCTACCTGGT
The DNA here is from genome assembly GCF_013697085.1 of Billgrantia kenyensis. Classification (GTDB taxonomy): domain Bacteria; phylum Pseudomonadota; class Gammaproteobacteria; order Pseudomonadales; family Halomonadaceae; genus Halomonas; species Halomonas kenyensis. The sequence continues at coordinate 357 of NZ_JACEFT010000005.1, read as the reverse complement.
GATTTCCCGTTCCACCGGGCGCACCGCCATCCTTGGCGTGCCATGGAATCTCATCAACGTCTCGCTGGTGCTCTGCGCGGCATTCATCGTCGCCGTGTCGGTGTGGCGCGCCTGGCAGTGCCTGACGCTGGTCCGCCAGGGTGGTCCTGCCAGCCGAGGGGAGCGCTAGGTCATGCTGTGGATCTTCCTGGGCATTTTGTTCGCCTCCATCGGCATCGGTCTGCCGATCGCCTTCGGCCTTGGCGTGGCCGCGGTGATCATGGCGGTGCTCTCCGACATACCGCTCTCGATCCTGATCGAGCAGTCGATACGCGGGGTCAACAACTTCCCGCTGCTGGCGATTCCGTTCTTCATCCT
>NZ_JACEFT010000049.1 GCF_013697085.1 Billgrantia kenyensis | reverse complement strand
GCCATCCTGCTCGACCGCCCCATCGCCCTGGCCTTCGTCGTCTTCACCGTGCTGATGGCGCTGCACCTGGGCTGGAGTAGCTATCGTCAATGGCTGCGCAAGCGGCTCAAGGCTCCGCCCGCTTGACCGCGTGACTACGCTGCCGGCACCGGCCGGCATAACCACACCACAACAACGCAACCACGAGGTTCCGATCATGAAAATGAAACTGCTGGGTACTGCCATCCTCTCTTCCGCCATGGCCTTCGGCGCGGCAGGCATGGCCCAGGCCGATGATTTCCCGAGCAAGCCGCTGACCCTGGTGGTCGGCTGGGGCGCCGGTGGCAGCACCGACATCCAGGCCCGCGTACTGGCCGACATCATGAGCGAGGAGCTCGGCCAACCGGTCAACGTGGTCAACCAGCCCGGCGCCGGCGGCGGCGTGGCTCTGGCCCGCCTGGCCAACAGCCGCGACGAGGGCTATACCTTCGTCTTTGGCACCTCCATGACGATCACCTTCGGCCCGCTCTCCTCCGAGACCACCTACGAGCTGGACGACTTCCGCTACGTGGCGGGCGTGACCCTCGGCCAGTCGGCCATCGTCACCGGCGAGGATCGCCCCTTCGGTGACAGCTGGGAGGACCTGGTGGCCTACGCCCAGGAGAACCCGGGCACCAGCTACGCTACCCAGACCGCACTCGACCGCATGATCATCGAGTACATTGCCCAGCAGGAAGGCCTCGACCTGCGCATCGTGCCCACCTCCGGTGGCGCCGGCATGGCACCGCTGATTCTCTCCGGCGACGTCGACTTCGCCTACAGCGGCGGCACCCACTCCGGTTACGCCGACACCGGCGAGATGCCGGTGCTGCTGAGCCTGGCCGAGGATCGCCTGGTGGCCTTCCCCGACGCTCCGACGCTTCAGGAAGCCGGCTACGACATCAACGCTGCCGAGATCCGCGTGGCCATGGTGCCGAAGGACACTCCGGACGCCCACGTCGAGCGCCTGGCCGAGGCCCTGAAGGCGGCCACCGAGGACGAGCGCTTCATCGAGATCACCGAGGAGCGCATCCTGATGCCGGTGACCTGGATGTCTGAGGACGAGGTGACCCAGACCCTGAGTGACCAGGTCAAGGGCTACAAGGCGCTGATCGAGGAACTCGGCGGTCTGCCCGGCGAGGAGTGATCCCCCCAGCGGCCCTATCATGACCGGGCCTTGTGCACAACGACGCCGCCCCTTGGGGCGGCGTCGTTGTCATGCCCATGGCAGAGAGAAGGCTCAGTCTCCCAGCGCTCCCAGCCGGTCGGCCTGGACCACTTCGATCCAGTAGCCATCCACATCCTTGACGAAGATGACGTCCTTCATCTTGCCCTGGTCCGAACGCTTGACGAACTCGACGTCATTGTCGTCGAACCACGCCTCGGCGGCGTCCAGGTCGGGTACCGAGAAGCAGATATGGCCGAAGCCCTGGGGCTGGGCATTGCCATCGTGGTAGGCGAAGTCGTCCTGGGTCTCGGTGCCCCAATTGTGAGTCAATTCCAGCAGTCCCGTCTGGCTGAAGGTCCAGACCGTACGCTCGCCCTGCTCCTCCGGCACCTGCTCGACGTCTTCCAGCCTGGCCAGAAAGTAGAGCGAGAAGTTCATCTCCTCGAAATCGAGCCGACGCATGACTCGCATGCCAAATACGCGGGTGTAGAAGGCCAGTGCCTTCTGCGGATCCTTCACCCGCAGCATAGTATGGTTGAGGCGAAAACCCTGTGAGTCCGCCGTCGGCGCTTCGACGCCCGGGTGCTGCTCTCCCTTGAAGCCCATGCTTGTCTCCTGTGGTATCACTGTCATATGACGATGATGCGGATCGCTGCGACGTTTTTCCAGCCGCAAGCGGCTGTCATGACCTTCGGATCGCGCTAAAGTAGGAAAAGCACCGTCATGCAGAGCGACCGCCCATGCCCACCTCACCCAGGCTTGAACAGCTAGCGTCAGCAGCCACCCGGAGCACCGCCGGACTGCGCCACTTGACTTGGCTGCTGGCGCTGATGCTGCTGGCCGGCTGCGCCAGCCGCGACCTCGCCACTCACGATCCGGGAAGCGACGGCCTCTCGATGGAACGGGCGCTGATCCTCGCCACGGCCAAGAACGCGCTGGGCACACCCTATCGCTTCGGCGGCAATACCCCGGAAGGACTCGACTGCTCAGGCCTGGTGGAGATGGCTTATCGTTCAGCCGGCATCCCGGTGCCTCGCACCGCCGACGAGCAGTTTCGGGCCCTGCCGGCCGTGAATCGAGCCCAGCCCGGCGACCTGCTGTTTTTCGGCGACCGCCGCAAGGCGACCCATGTGGGCATCTATCGCGGCGACGGCCAGATGATCCATGCTCCGGGCAGCGGGCGGGAAGTCACCAGCGTGCCGTTGCATATCGATTACTGGCAGCAGAGGTTTCTAGGTGCCGCCGGCCCGGCCCCCTGACGCCGCTCTGCAGGGTAGGTAAAATAGCGAACCTACCCACACCGCGGTGACGACATGCGCATCAACCTCTCCCTCTATCTGGTGACCGACCCCGAGCTCTGCGCCCACCACGGGCTGGTGGAGACCGTAGTGGCTGCGGTGCGTGGCGGCGTCACCGTGGTGCAGCTGCGCGACAAGCACGCCTCCGACGACGAAATGATCGACCAGGCACGCCGCCTCAAGACGGCTCTGGCCGGCAGCGGTGTGCCGCTGATCGTCAACGACCGGCTCGCGGTAGCGGTGGAGAGCGGCGCCGATGGCCTGCACATCGGCCAGGACGATGGTGACGTGGCCGCAGCCCGCGCAGCGCTGGGCGAAGGCGCAATTCTCGGACTCTCGGTACAGACGCACGAACAGCTGAAGCAGCTCGATCCAGCCTCACTGGATTATCTCGGCTTCGGCCCGGTGTTTGCCACTTCGACCAAGCAGGACCACGCCAGGCCGCTCGGCTTCGCCGGCCTGGCATCCCTGGTGGCAGCAAGCCCGCTGCCGGCCGTCGCCATCGGCGGGCTGAAGGCCGAACATGTCGAACAGGTCAGGGCAGCCGGCGCCAAGGGGCCAGCCGTGGTATCGGCCATCTGCGGCCATCCCGACCCTGAAGCTGCCGCACGGGCCTTCTTCGAGACATGCTAGACCACGTGCAGGAGCGGAAGGCGAACAGGCCTGAGGCGAAGCTTCAGGAGCTGCGACGCTCCTGCTCGCGGGTGAAGCGCTGCATGACGTCCAGGGTTTCCTGACTGACGTGATGCTCCATGCCTTCGGCATCAATGCGCGCGACGGGATCGCTGATACCCAGGGCGCGCAGGAACTGCAGCACGATGGCATGGCGCTGATGCGACATGGCCGCCATCTCCTCGCCCTTCTCGGTCAGAAACAGCGAGCGATAGGGCTTGCTCGAGACCAACCCCAGTGACTTGAGCCGCGCCACGGTCTTCGACACCGTCGCCTGGCTGACGCCCATGCGGGCGGCGATATCCGTGGAACGCGCCTCGCCCTGGTGCCTGAGCAGGTCAGCGATCAGCTCCACATAGTCTTCGAGAAGCTCGGTTTCATGCGCGTTGCGCACGGCTGCGTACTGCTGCGCATGCTGATCGCTGGGCGGCAGGGCGTCCGCCTTGCTAAGGCGATCCGGCGTCACGTCGTTCGGGGAATCGGTCATCGCGCCAATATAGCCAAACTCCTGATAGCGCAGCAACAACCGCTTGATAGGAATTTCCAATCACTATACAACTTAACCTTGGCTAAGATATTAACTATACACTTAGACCCTGACTGAAATGCGACAGGAGATGGATCGATGGCGCTTGCCAAGGGTTTGCCCCTGCTCTGGGCTCTCGCCCTACCGATGTCCGCCCTTGCCCAGGAGCCCCCGCTCAAGGTAGTGGCTACCTTCTCGGTGTTGGGAGACCTGGTTAGCGAGATAGCAGGCGACGAAGCCGAGGTCAGCGTGTTGACCCCGGTGGGTGCGGAGGTCCATGAATGGGAGCTGATACCGAGCAACTTCATCGCCCTCGAGCAAGCCGACGTGGTGTTCTACAACGGCCTCGATCTCGAGCAGTGGATCGGCCAGGTCAATGCCACGGTGGGTGACGAGGTACCGGTCGTGGCGCTTGCCGAACAGAGCGGCTACCCCACTCAGCCCATCGTGACCGGCGACTATGCCGGCGAGGCCGACCCGCACATGTGGATGGATCCACGCGCCGTGGCGGAGTACGTGCGAGTGATCGCCGAGACCCTCGCCGAAGCCCGGCCGGAAAGCGCCGAGGATTTTCAGGCCCGCGGGGAGGCACTGCGCGACTCACTGCATGAGCTTCACGACGAGTTGAGCCAAGCACTTGCCCCTCTTCCCGAGGAGCAGCGCCTGCTCATCACCAGTGAAGCGGCCTTCGTCTACTTCGCCGAGGCCTTCGGCTTCGAGCATGACGGTATCTGGGGCACCAACGCGGAAGAAGAGGGTTCGCCGCGCCAGATCATGCGCATCGTCGACCTGATCGAGGAGAAACAACCGCCGGCCATCTTCTGGGAGAGCACGATTTCCGACCGCCACGTGCGCAGCGTGGCCGACGAGACCCAGGTGGCCATTGCCGGCCCCCTGTATGTCGATTCTCTCAGCGAGCCGGACGGCGAGGCACCCGACTATGCCGGCATGATGCGGCACAACGTGCAACTGCTGCTCGATACCCTGGGAGATGCCGATGGCTGATTCCGTCCCTGCACTCGAGGCGCGAGGCCTGTGGGCGGCCTACCACCAGCAGCCCGTTCTCGAGAACCTTGACCTCTCGCTGCCGCAGGGCGAGTGGACGGCGATCGTCGGCCCCAACGGGGCCGGCAAGTCGAGCTTGCTCAACCTGGCCATCGGCAGCCTTGCCCCCGTCCGCGGTGAACTCAAGCTGCTCGGCCAGAGTGCCGCCTCCCAGCGCAGGGCCGGCAGTATCGCCTACATGGCCCAGCAGGAGCACATGGAGTGGGACTTTCCCATCTCGGTGCGTGAGACGGTGCTGACCGGCCGCTATGGTCTGATGCGCCTGGACCCACTCTGGCAACGCCTGGCACCACGTTTATGGGCCAACCCGAGTCATCGTGCGGCCGTGGACGCCGCGCTGGAGGCCGTGGACATGGCCGACCACGCTGCACGTCCCATCGGCGAGCTCTCCGGGGGCCAGAAAAAGCGCGTCATGCTGGCACGCACCCTGGCCCAGCAGGCGCGAATCCTGCTGCTGGACGAGCCCCTGGCGGGTGTGGACCCTCCCAGTGAGGCGCTGATCATGGCGACGCTGGAGAGTGAGCGCAGCGCCGGTCGCACCATCATCATGGTGACCCACGACCTGCCCGGCGCACGCCGCTATGCCGATAACGTCGTGCTGATCAACCGAACCCTGATCGGTATGGGTTCGCCCGACGAGATGCTCAGTGATGCCATGCTGGCACGCCTGGCCGTCGGCGCTCCCGAGATTGCCGGGGGCATGCGTGTCGCAGCTTGAACTGCTCGCCACCGGCGTGATCGATGCACTGATCGGCGGCTTGATGCTGGCGGTGAGCCTGCTTCCGGACAGCCTGGCTGCACCGTTCGACTATCGCTTCATGCAGCGCGCCCTGCTCACCTCGGTGCTGGTGGGGGCGATCTGCGGCCTGCTCTCCTGCTACGTGGTGCTCAAGCGCTGGTCGCTGCTCGGCGATGCCATCTCCCATGCGGTGCTGCCCGGCGTGGCCATCGCCTACCTGCTGGGCTGGCCGTTCTTCATCGGCGCCTTCGTCACCGGCGCGCTGACGTCGCTGGGCATCGGTGCGCTGGAGCGCCATACCCGGATCAAGGCGGATGCCGCCATGGGCCTGATGTTCACCGCCGCTTTCGCCCTGGGCATCGTCATCATCAGCAAGATCGCCACCAGCACCCACCTGATGCATATCCTGTTCGGCAATGTACTGGGGGTACAAACCTCGGCCTTGATATTGACGCTGCTGGCCAGTCTGGTGGCCGTGGTAACGATCTGGCTAGCCTATCGGCCTCTGCTGCTCTACACCTTCGATCCGCAGCAGGCCCAGGCGCTGGGTTTCAACACCAGTCTCATCCACTACGGCTTGATCCTGCTGCTGACGCTGACCATCGTCGCCAGCCTCGAGACCGTGGGTATCATCCTGGTCGTGGCTATGCTGATTACCCCCGGCGCCACGGCTCATCTGCTTACCGACCGCTTTCCATTGATGCTGGCGATCTCGGTCAGCGTCGGTGTCACCTCCGCCGTGGTGGGCCTGGTAATGTCGGTATCGCTGGACGTCGCCTCGGGTGGCGCCATCGTGCTGGTGGCATCGGGCCTGTTCCTCGTCGCCCTGCTGGCGGCCCCCAAGCATGGCCTGGTGGCACGCCACTGGCGGCGTTGGCGCCTGAACCGCGCCAACCCGAGCGTGGATTAAGACGTCGGCCGGCGTTTCAACGTCGTCCGGCGGTCATGATAGGCGATCGCCAGCCCGCTACCGATGATCAAGGCGCTGCCGATAAAGACCCACAGGTCCGGGATCTCTCCCCAGAACCACCAGCCCAGTAGCACCGCCCAGAGCATGGCGGTGTAGTCGAAGGGGGCGGCAATGGCCGCCGGGGCAAAGCGGAACGCCATGGTGATGCAGGCAGTGGCACCCACACCGAATATCCCCGCCGCCAGGAAGCCGGGCCAATGCCAGGTTGCCGGCGTCTGCCACACCCAGGGCAGCGAGGCGGCAGTCAGCACCAGCGGCACCAGCGTCATGTAAAAGACCATGGCCCAGAGGTGCTCGGTGGCGCCGTAACGCCTGGCGGTGATCATCATCAGCGCATAGAAGACCGCGGCACCGATCAGCACCAGCGAGCCTAGCTGGAAGGCATCCCCGCCCGGGCGCACCACGATCAGCACCCCCACGAAGCCGATCAGCGACGCCACCAATACCGGCGTGTCGATCCGCTCGCCCAGCAGCGGCACCGACAGCAGGGTGACGAACAGTGGTGCGACGAAGGCAATCGCCGTGGCCTCGGCCAGCGGCAGCAGGGTCAGGCCGATGACGAAGCAGACCATGGTGCCGGTGTAGATCAGGCCGCGCACCAGATGCACGCCGGGGCGCCGGGTGCGCAGCTTGCGCAAGCCGCCTCCATAATGTGCCAATAGCGCGATCAAAGGCAGCGACACCAGGGTACGGAAGAAGATGATCTGCAGCGGCGAGTGCACCTCGCCCAGCCACTTGGCAATGGCATCGCCGATGGCCAGGCAGAGTACGCCGGCACACATGAACAGGATGCCCTTCAATGACGGCGACATGGCCCCTCCCTGACAGGAAAAAACCACCCCGCCGACCGGGATGGGCGGCGGGGCTCGTTAGTTAACAACCTAACGGGTGGGACGCACGGCGGCAAGTGCCATGCCCCAAGATGACGCATTGGGGTGGGCGCAGGTCGACCCCAGAATGACGCGAGGCCTACAGGGCATGGCCACACCATAATCGTTATGTTATAACGAATCATTCTCAGCGTTCGACCGCCGACATAGCCAAGCGCTCCCGCCATATCTCCCATGGTTTCGAATTGGGCGGGCTCGCGGCGCAAATGATATGTTATAGAGTTTCACAAGGAGGTGCCATGCTGCCCCATCTCTCATCTGATGCTTCGCACTGGGCATTCGGCCAGGACATCGAGGTGCTGCCACGCATTTTCGAGGACGGCATCACCCTTGCCGTCATGCAGCGACGTCTCGACCCGACTCTCACCCTGGCCGTGCGCGCTCAGCTCAGCGGAACTCGCCCGCTCGACTGGCACTGGCGCGGCGCACCCGGCCAAGCCATGCAGCAGGATCTCCTGCGCCGCCTGCCCGCCCCCGAGGCCGGCGCGGCCCTGGCTGAGGACGTGGGACATATCGCCGAAGCCATGGCCTACCTCTTCTCCACCGACACCATCGGCATCCGTCTGCGCACTCTGGAGGGCGCCATGTGCCCGCGCTTCCACGTCGACAACCTGGCAGTGCGTCTCGTGACCACCTATGCCGGCCCGGCCAGCGAATGGCTGCCCGAGCACGCTGTCAACCGCGCCGGGCTCGGTGCCCCGCATCCTGACAAGCCCGACATTGTCGCCGACCCCGCCGCCATCCAACGCCTCGGGGTGGGCGACCTCGCCCTGCTCAAGGGCTGTGGTTGGATCGGCAACGAGGAGCACGGCCTGGTCCACCGCAGCCCGCAGCCGGCTGAGGGTGAACGGCGCCTGCTGCTGGCGCTGGACCCGGGCTGAGGCCGTACCTCTTCCCGGCGGAGACCACACAACCACATCGCCCCGCATGGGCGGGGCGATGTGGTTGTGGAAATGTGGGAACGGAGATGCAGGAACGGATTGGCAGGCGTCAGTAGTGCGCCACCACCATGCAGTCCATGCCCTGGGCACGCAGGCTGTTACAGGCGGAGTGGGCATCGTTTTCCTGCAGGTCGATCAGGCGTGCGCGGAACACCCTCCGCTCGCCCTCCGACTCCGCCACCGACACCCGCAGGTCACGCATAAGGTTGGCAAGCTGGTCGGCAGCACGCGTTGCCAGGTGACGCGCCTGATCCGGGTCGTTGAAGGCGCCGACCTGTACCGCCCAGTTGCCCCCACTCGACTGCGGTGTTTCTGCCTGGGCGATCAAGGCGCGAATCGGGTCGTCGGCGGAGCCCATCTCGACCCCCATTTCGGACTGAAAGGAGAGCCGACGCTCATCCCCTACCGGCTGGCCGGCAGCCTCAGGCGCCGCTGCCAGCTGCAAATCAGAGGCCGGTGGGCTCTCCGGTAGCTCCATGCTGTCACCCAGCACATCGGCCTGGGCAATCCAGTCACCACGCTGCAGCATGGAGAGACGGGCAAATCCACGGTCGAGCAGATCGGCCATGTGGGTATCGCGCGACGCGGCAGTGAAGCCGCCCATCACCACGGAGACAATGCGGCGGTCATTGCGCATCGCCGAGGTTGCCACGTTGAACCCGGAGGCGCGAATGAAGCCGGTCTTGAGCCCGTCAGCACCGGCATAGTTGCGCAGCAGGCGGTTATGACTGGTATGAGTGGTGCCGCGGTAAGTGAAACTCTGGGTGGAAAAGTAGTGGTAGTACTGCGGGAAGTCCTGCATGACCCGGATTGACAGGGTCGCCATGTCCCGCGCCGTGGTGATCTGGCCGTTGTCGGGCAGACCGGACGCGTTGCGAAACACGGTATCGGGCATGCCCAGTTCATGGGCACGCTGGGTCATCATGCGGGCGAAACCCGACTCACTGCCTCCCAGGGCCTCGGCGACTACCACGGCAACGTCGTTGGCGGAGCGCACCACCAGCGCCTTGATGGCGTCCTCGACCGAGATCGTGCTCCCCGCCGTGAGCCACAGCTTTGACGCCGGCATCGAAGCAGCATGGGAGGAGACCGTCATGGGCTGGGAAAGGTGCATGCTGCCGTTCTCAAGTGCCTCGAACAGCATGTACAGCGTCATCACCTTGGTCAGCGAGGCGGGGTAGCGCGTCGCATCGGCGTTGGCAGAATGCAGCACATCACCGCTTTCAACGTCAATGACAATGGCCGCATAGCGGGGGTTGGCCTGTGCGGAACTGATCGTTAGCAGCTGAATACAAAACAAAAGGAAGACGGCCACACCGAAGGAATGTCGGTTGTAGGAGCGCATGACGAACACCTCTGGTTCCCTTTTTTAATCCCTGCGGCCCGATTCTGAAGTGGACCTTGACCTAGTATGGCTGCATAACGGAGCGCTTTACAGCCGAAATAACGAGTTTTTTTGCATATATACCGGCTGCTTCCATGCAAGTTCGTTCAATTAAGCATGTCGGAACAAGTCCTGACAAGACACGCTACTTGCCGGGATGATCCCACGGTGGGAAGGGGTCGGGGAACGAGGCCCAGGCCTGAGGCCCATCCGCCAGCTCGGCATCTCCCAGCAGGCAATCGTCTAGCGCGCGCCGTATCCGCGCCTCGTCGAGGTTCTGGCCGATGAAGACCAGCTCCTGACGCATGTCGCCAAAGGGCTCTTCCCACTTTTCCATAATGTAGGCGCGAGTCTCGGGGTCGGTGGGCCAGCGGGATTCAGGTACCGCCTTCCAGAACATGCCGGCGAAGCCGTAATGGGCGATACCGCCCGCCTGGCTCCACTGGCCGGCGAACTGGGGTCGTGTCGCGAGCCAAAAGAAGCCTTTCGAGCGCAGCAGCTTGCCGCCGAACCAGTCGCCATGCAGCAGGTCGTGAAACTTCTGTGGCTGGAAGGGACGTCGTGCCCGGTAGACGAAGCTCGAAATGCCATACTCCTGGGTTTCGGGCACGTGCTCACCTCGCAGCTCCTTGAGCCAGCCAGGAGCAAGGCTGGCCCGCTCGAAACTGAAGCGGCCCGTATCGAGCACCTTGTCGAGGGACACTTGGCCATTGACCATGGGAATCAGCTCGGAATCCGGATTCAACGAACGCAGCACCGCCATGACCTCCGCCAGCTGCGACTCGTCGACCAGGTCGGTCTTGCTGATAAGCAGCACATCGCAGAACTCGATCTGATCCACCAGCAGGTCGGCCACGTTGCGCTCATCTTCCTCGCCCAGGCTCTCTCCCGCTTCGGCCAGCGACTGCGCCTCACGATACTGCTTGAGGAAATTGACGCCATCCACCACCGTAACCAGGGTATCCAGCCGGGCAACGCTGGAAAGGCTTTGCCCCTTCTCGTCTTCGAAGGTGAAGGTTTCCGCCACCGGCAACGGCTCGGAGATACCCGTCGACTCGATGACCAGATAATCGAAGCGCCCCTCCTGGGCCAACCGGCTCACCTCGATCAGCAGATCCTCGCGCAGGGTGCAGCAGATACAACCATTGCTCATCTCGACCAGCCGCTCCTCGGCCCGGTTGAGGGCGACTTCGCTCTCCTCGCTGTCCGGCCCGCCGCGCACCAGGGCGGCATCGATGTTCACCTCACTCATGTCATTGACGATCACTGCCACGCGACGACCTTCCCGGTTGGCCAGGATATGATTGAGCAATGTGGTCTTGCCGGCCCCCAGAAAGCCGGACAGCACGGTAACGGGCAGGACAGGCTGAGACATTACTGATCTCCTCTGGACTTGCTGAAGTGATGCTCACGCCGCTCCTGGCGCTCTTTGGCCTCCAGGCTAAGCTCGGCCGTCGGGCGCAGCAGAAGCCGCTGCAGGCCAATGGGCTGACCGGTTTCGGCGCAGTAGCCATAGCCGCCATCTTCGATACGCCGCAGCGTTTGACGAATCTTGTGCAGCAGCCGCGTCTCGCGGTCTGCCTGGCGCAGCAGCAGCCGCAGCTCCTCCTCCACGGCAGCACGATCGAGCTCATCGCCACTGCGTTCGTTGTCGGCAATGGCATTGCGCACCTCCACCAGATGCGCTTCCACCTCGGCCTGCTCGGCCAGGAGCCGCTTCCGGAAGAACGCGAGCTGGGCGTCGTTCATGTACTCTTCGTCCGGCATCTCCAGCAGCCGCTGCGCTTCGGGATCGACTTGCATGTTGGCATCTCCGACTAAAACAAATGTTATATCATAACATTAATCGCGCAACACTCATCTCGAGCAAGCTTTCGCGACGGGCCTCTCTACGCCGACTAATTGTAATTAGGCAAGATCTTGCCCGCTGGGCAACTTCTTGCTCGCCCCGGGCAAGATATTGCCTAATTCCACTTAGCTCCAACCGCATCAATTCCAGGCAACTTATTGTATTTATACTATTTACCTGATTCTGGC
>NZ_JACEFT010000048.1 GCF_013697085.1 Billgrantia kenyensis | reverse complement strand
AACTCGTCGCTGTACTTGTTCCTCATAGAAAAACCCCGAAGGTTGGATTGGGTGTCCAACTTTCGGGGTGCAGTTCATTTCCCGCCGGGGCCTCGATCTTTCTAGCGGTTGGCGCCGGGTCTAGTCATGATGCTTAACCTTTTCCGGTAACAACCCATTCGGCGCAAAGCGCAGCACCAGGGTGATCAGCAGGCCGATGACGAACACCCGCGCCTGTAGCGCCCGGCTGTCGAGGTTGCCCGGCGCCTGCCAGCCGAACCAGCCCTCGCCGATGCTCACCGCGCCCTGCATCAGGAACAGTGCCAGCGGCTCGGACATCAGCCAGATGATGTAGACCGCCACGGCACCGAAGATGGTGCCCAGGTTGTTGCCGGGCCCGCCCAGGATCACCATCACCAGCACCAGGAAGGTGTGGTTGAGCGGCAGGTAGCCGTTGGGGTCGAACAGGCTGTTGAATGAGGCCAGCGCCCCACCGCCGACGCCCATCAGGATGCAGCCCAGCACGAAGATCTCCAGGCGGCGCCTGTTGATGTCCTTGCCCATCGCCGAGGCGGAGATCTCGTTGTCGCGGATGGCGCGGATCATGCGGCCCCAGGGGGCGTGGTAGGCGCGGTGCAGCAGGAAGAAGATCACTGCGATCATTGCCGCCGTCACCGAGAGGTAGAGCGCCCGCGCCAGGGTGAAGCCCAGCTCGCTGGGCCCCGGCGTCGGCCAGGGCAGCGGCGAGACGGTAGCGGTGCCGCGGGTCAGCCAGTCGGAGTTCTTGAGGAAGGCCTTGATGATTTCGGCGATGCCCAGTGTGGCGATGGCCAGATAGTCGCTGCGCAGCCCCAGACAGATATGGCCGATGAAGTAGCCGATACCGCCGGCCAGGGCGCCGCCGACGATCCAGCCGGTCCAGGCGGGCAGGCCGAAGCCGCCGATGAAGCCGGCGCGGGACTGAATCTCGCCGGTGACACCGCGCAGCATGCTGATTATCACCAGATAGAGCGTCACGGCCAGCACCACGACGATGACCGTGCGCAGCTTTTTCGGCACACCGATGCGGTCGAGCTTGGTGGCGCCGTAGACCAGCATTGCCGCAGCCATGCCGTAGAGCAGCACCCGGCCCAGTTCGCCAGGCAGTTCGGTGCCCCAGAAGGCGTCGTTGACCGGTACGCTGAAGAGCATGGCGGAGAAACCGCCCAGGGCGACGAAGCCCATCACGCCGGCATTGAACTGGCCGGCATAGCCCCACTGGATGGTCAGGCCCAGGGCCAGAATGGCGTAGCAGGAGGCCTCCACCAGCATGCGGGTGCTGTAGGCCGTACCCATCATCATGTAGATGGTGAGGATCACCGCCAGCAGGGCGCCAAACAGGACGATTTCACGCAGCGGGAAGCGCGATGGCGCCGCAACGATGTCTTCCCGGCGTTCGGTACGTTGAGCGTTCATCAGATCACCTTACCCTTGAAGATGCCGGTGGGGCGCCACACCAGGATCGCCACCAGGATGAAGAAGGGCACCACGATCTTGTATTCGGTGCCGACGAAGGCGAGGTTGCGTGGGATCTCGATCCACTCGGGGAGCAGGTGGGCGATGGGACGCAGCAGTACCGACCAGTTGAATACCGCCAGGGTCTCGGCGAAGCCCACCACGAAGCCACCGGCGATGGCACCGTAGGGGTGGCCCACGCCGCCGACGATGGCCGCGGCGAAGATCGGCAGCAGCAGGAAGAAACTGAGGTCGGGCTTGAAGGTCACGTCGAGCGACAGCAGGGTGCCGGCGATGGCGGCGAGGCTGCCGGCGATCACCCAGGTCACCGAGACGATGTAGTTGGTGTTGATGCCCGAGGCCCGCGCCAGGTCGGGGTTGTCGGACATGGCGCGCATGGCCTTGCCCAGCCGCGTGCGGTTGAGGAACACATGCAGCCCCACCACGCAGGCAATGGTCAGGATGAACAGGATGATCTGCGGCTCGGTGACGATGATCGGCCGGGTGGCCAGCTCGAACGGCACGTCGAGGCGGTAGATCGCCTTGCGCTCGCCGGCCAGGTACATGTTCTGGGCGCTGGTGCCGGCGAACAGGCGAATCAGCCCCTGCAGCATCAGCGTCACGCCCAGCGAGCCGATCACGATGACGATGGGCTTGACCCCGTGGGCTCGCAGCGGCTTGTAGAACGCCTTGTCGATACCCACGGCCAGCGCGGCGGTGAGAATCATCGCCAGCGGCAGCATGACGATGGGGGTGGGCAGCCCCACCACGCCGCCCACGCCGGGGAAGGCCAGGGTCAGCAGCAGCACCATGAAGGCGCCGAAGGTCATCATGTCGGCATGGGCGAAGTGGGCGAAGCGCATGATGCTGAAGATCAGCGTCACGCCGATGGCCCCGATGGCGTAGATCGAGCCGGTCACGCTGCCGGCAATGATCACGTTGTTGATGAAGAATACCAGTTCGTTCACGACTTGCTCTCCAGTACGGGCTCCGGGCTCAACCGCCCAGGAAGCTCTTGGCCACTTCCGGGTCGGCGAGCAGGGCGGCGCCGGTGTCGGTGAAGCGGTTCTTGCCGGCCGCCAGGACGAAGCCCTTGTCGGCGATGGCCAGGGCCTGCTTGGCGTTCTGTTCGACCATGAGGATGCCGACGCCGGCGGCGTTGATCTCCTTCACCCGCTCGAAGATCTCGTTCATGTAGAGCGGTGAGAGGCCGGCGGTGGGTTCGTCGAGCAGCAGCACCTCGGGCTCGGCCATCAGCGCACGGCCCATGGCGACCATCTGGCGCTGGCCGCCGGAGAGCTCGCCGGCAGGCTGGTGGCGCTTGTCGTAGAGCGGAGGAAAGAAGTCGTAGACCTGCTTGAGCATCCGTTTCACGTTGTCCGGCTTGAGAAAAGCGCCCATCTCCAGGTTCTCTTTCACCGTGAGGCTGGGGAAGACGTTCTTCTCCTGGGGCACGAAGCCCATGCCCCGCTGTACCAGCTTGTTGGGCGGCAGGTTGTGGATCGGCTCGCCGCGCAGCAGGATTTCACCCTGGCTGACGGTGAGCAGGCCAAAGATGGCCTTGAGCATGGTCGATTTGCCGGCCCCGTTGGGACCGACGATCACACCGACCTCGTCGGCCTCGATCGACATTTCCACCCCGTTGAGGATGTTCATGCCGCCGTAGCCGCCGTGCACGTCGCGTGCTTCGAGTAGTGGCATCGTGGAGTCTCTGCGCTGTCGTTACTGTTCTTCTTGTGGCTGTTCCGGGCCGCGGGGCAGGCGTGACCTCTCCCTCAGGCAGCGGTGGAGCCCCTCAGGCGGCGGTAGAGCCAAAATAGGCTTCGATCACCTGAGGATTGTTCCGGATTTCTTCGATGGTGCCTTCGACCATCACGCTGCCCTGGGCCAGTACGATCACCGGATCGCACAGCCGCGCGATCATGTCCATGTCATGTTCGATGACCAGGAAGGTGTAGCCCATCTCGCGATTGAGCCGCTCGATGTTCTCCACCAGGTCGCCCAGCAGGGTGCGGTTGACCCCGGCGGCGATCTCGTCGAGCAGCACCACGCGGGCGTCGGTCATCATGGTGCGGCCAAGCTCCAGCAGCTTCTTCTGGCCGCCGGAGAGGTTGCCGGCCAGCTCGTTGCGCACGTGGTGCAGGCCGATGAAGTCGATTACCTCGAGCGCCTTCTGGCGCACTGCGACTTCCTCGCGGCGCACCTCGCCGGGCTTGAGCCAGGCCTTGAGCAGGCTCTCCCCGGCCTGCTGTGGCGGCACCATCATCAGGTTCTCGAGCGCCGTCATGTGGGAGAACTCATGGGCGATCTGGAAGGTGCGCAACAAACCTTTGTGGAATAGCTCGTTGGCGGGGCGGTTGGTGATGTCCTCGCCATCAAGCAGGACCTGTCCGCTGTCCAGCGGCAGTGCGCCGGCAATGATGTTGAACAAGGTCGACTTGCCCGCCCCGTTGGGGCCGATCAGGCCGGTGATGGAGCCCTTCTCGACCTGGATCGAGCAGTCGTTGATGACTTTCAGGCCACCAAAGGCCTTATGGACGTGCCTGACGTCGATGATGGATGGCATGTTGGTTCCTGCACAATTTATATCTTTGTTATGCGCCCAGCCCTGCTTATGGCGTGCGAGGCTGGCCGGCGTCTATCGAGCCGCTGCACGCGGCGGCGATCTTCTGCGTCGTTACTGTTCCTGACTCTTTTCCACGAGGAAGGTGCGACCGGCGGCAAAGGCGCCGACGATGACCAGGGCGCCGATGGCCGGTATCAGGTAGCCGTGCACCTGCGGCAGCGTGCGCAGGAACACGAAGGCTACCGCAGCCGGTGCCACGAAGCGAACCAGGAAACGCCATACCTGGAACCAGGTCTCGCTGGTGCGCATCTCCTTCATGACTTCGGAGTGGGTCAAGGCCCATCCGGCAAACAGCGCGATCAGCATGCCGCCCAGGGGCATGAAGATATTGGTCAGCAGCTCGATGAAATCGAAGGCGCTGCGGCCGAACAGGTCGTGGAAAAGCCCGGTTTCGGCCCAGATGTTGAAACTGCTCACCGTCAGCAGGCCCAGTGCCCAACTGGCCAGCACCATGCCGAACACCGCCTGCGGGCGGGTGAGATCGAAGCGCTCGACGAGGAAGGCGGCCACCGGCTCGATCAGCGAGATCGATGAACTGATGGCCGCGCCCAGCACGAGGATGAAGAACACCCCCCCGATCAGCGCGCCGAACGGCATCTCGGCGAAGGCCAGCGGCAGGGAGATGAACATCAGGCCCGGGCCGGAGCCGGCATCGAGCCCGGCGCCGAACACCAGTGAAAAGATCGCCAGGCCGGCGACCATGGCTACGGCGGTATCGACGAAGGCCACGGCGAAGGCGGTGCGAGTCAGTGAGGCCTGGTCGGACATGTAGGCACCGTAGGCCATGATCGCGCCCATGCCGAGGCTCAGGGTAAAGAACGACTGGCCCATGGCCTGCAGCCAGCCTTCGAGGCTCAGTTCGGCCAGGTTGAAGGTGAACAGGAAGCTTGCTGCCGCGGCGAAGTCGCCATTGACGAAGCCATAGGCGAGCACCCCCAGCAGGATCAGGAACAGTGCCGGCATCAGGATGCGCAGGCTGCTCTCGATGCCCTTGTGTATACCCAGGCCGACGATCAGCCCCGAGGCGATGATGAACAGGGTGTGGTAGAGCGTGAGCAGCGCCGGGGAGGCCAGCAATGCATCGAAACCGTCGCTGACGGTCTGGGCGTCGGCCCCGACCAGCGAGCCGGTGAACATCTGCCAGGTGTAATGGATCGCCCAGCCGGCGATCACCGAATAGAAACTGAGAATCAGGAATGCCGAAGCGCCGCCCAGCCAGCCGATCGACTCCCAGGCGCGAGAGGTTTTATGGGTTCGTGCCAGGAAGCGCATGCCCATGATCGGGCTTCTACGGCTGGCGCGTCCGAGCATGGTCTCGGCGATCAGGATCGGGATGCCGACGGCGAAGATAGTCAGGGCGTAGACAAGGATGAAGGCACCGCCGCCGTTCTCGCCGGTCAGGTAGGGAAAGCGCCACAGGTTGCCAAGCCCCACTGCCGAGCCGACCGCGGCCAGCAGAAAGGTGCCCTTGTGTGTCCAGACGTTGTGCGTACTCATTGGCGATCCGATGACTCGTCGTGTGGCCTTGTGGGCCGTATGTTGTCGCCGCCAGGTGCCGCTGGGTGGGGCCTTTTGGCAGGCGCGTACACTTTGCGACAGAACCTGCGGCGTGACCAGAGCCCAAGCGTTAAGCCTGCGTTGGAAATGGCAGGTGACCGGGGGTCGGGATCATGGAAGTCCGTGTGTCATGAAAGTCACTGCGGCTCCTCGTCTTCTTCCTCGTTGTCCCCCGGACGAGGCTCGAAGGCGCGGTCGGCATCCGGCAGCCTCACCGTGTCGCCGAGGGCGAGCTTGCCGAGCAGCTTGCGGCGCTTGCCGCTGTGGGGCTCGATCAATGCCACGACCTCGCCGATGCTGGTGCCGTTGACGTAGGCCTCGACCCGCACCCGCACCACCATGCCCTGGTAGCGAGCCGAGAGGATGTCGCCCGGGCCGGGGTCGGAGTAACCGGTCGGGTCCTGTTCGTAGTGGCGCAAGACGCTGTCGGCGCCGGGGTCGTCCCATTCCACATGGCGATGCATGGTTCGCTCCTCCTTAATCTCCTCGCAGCTCGGCATGCCCTCAGTCGAATAGACGACGGTCGACGCCGGCGGCCTCGAACAGATAGTCACGCGAGGCGGTGAGCTCGTCGCGCAGGCGGGGAAGGTCCGCCCCCAGCAGCTGGCCGCGCCACTTGCGGATGCGACCGCCGACCAGCACCGTCTCGACGTTGCTGCGCTCCATCAGGGTGACCACGGCGCCCGGCACGTTGTTCAGCGGCGCCACGTTGATCGCCTCGGCATCCAACAGCAGGATGTCCGCCTCCTTGCCCGGCGTCAGCGAGCCCACCCGCTGCTCCAGCTTCAGCCCCTTGGCGCCGCCCATGGTGGCGTAGCGGATCACATCACGCGACGTCAGCAGCGCCGGCCGCTCCTCTTCGCCCTGCAGCGCCAGCTCGTTGACGAACATCCGCTGCAGCGTCAGCGTGGAGCGCATCTGGGTGAAGAAATCGGCCGTCATGGTGCACTCCACGTCGCTGGAAAGCGAGGGCAAAATGCCTAGCTCCGACGTTTTCATCAGCGGCGGTGTGCCGTGGCGCATGGTCATCTCGATGGGCACCGCCAGCGACACATGAGCGCCTGCATCGTGCACCGCCTGCCAGGCCATGTCGCTCATGCCGGTCATGTGGATGAGGATGTGGTTCTCGGCGAGCTGTCCGCTTGCTGCCAGCTCGTCGAAGGTCTCGGCCATGCCGAGGCTGCCGACCACGTGATAGGCCAGCGGCAGCTCCAGCTCGCGGGCCAGCGCCCAGGCAGCCTCGTGGTCGGGCAGGTAGATCTCGCCGCCCATCACCATGGTCATCATGCCGTCGGCGGAGACGCCCTCGCCGCTGGCGAAGTACTGCTCGCGAATGCGCCTTGCGTCCTGCGGGTATCGGGTGTGCTCACCCTGGCCCTCGAAGTAGCCGAATACGCTGCGCCGGATGGAGTCGCGCAAGCCGTCCAGGGCGGCATCGGAGTGCTCGGGGCTGTGGTGGATCTGGCTGGTGTCCATCACCGTGGTCACCCCGGCGTCGAGCTGGCTGAGCGAACCGAACAGCTCGTTGATGTAGACATCCTCGGGGCGGTAGACCGGGGTCAGCTTGCCGAGGATGTGATCCATGTAGTTGGGCGAGCCTTCCGGCGTGCCGTCGTCGAACATGATGCCGTCGGCCAGAAAGCTGCGCAGGGCCGTCTCGAATAGATGATGATGGGTATCGACGAAGCCCGGCATGACGATGCGTCCGCGGGCGTCGATCACCTCGGCATCGCCGGCCTCGAGCTCGGCGCCGACGGCGACGATACGGCTGCCTTCGATCAGCACGTCGCCGTGGGCGAAGTCTCCCACTTCGTCGTCCATGGATAGCACATGGCCGCCGCGGATCAGCACGCGCCGCCCCGCCTCGCCGCTATGTGCCGGCATTTCGCTGCGGGCTTCGTCGCTGTGAGTGGCGGCGTTGGCTGAGGCGAGCAGGCCGCCGCCGGCCATGGCGCCGGCCCCCGCGGCCAGGGTGCCCTTGAGAAACTCGCGGCGTGTCGCACCGGCGCGCGCTTGGCACAGTTTGCACATGGTGTCCACTTGCCTCCCTGGCGGCTCGAGTAAGTCGTTGCGGTCAGCTTCAACCTAGGTTCTGGGAGCGCGAAATGCCAAGAATCGGGCCTGCAAGAGCGTGGCCAGGATGTGCGGAAAGGGGGTGTGGGCGAAAAAAAACCGGCGCCAGGAGCTGACGCCGGTTCGTGTCCGCAGAGCGGCTTACTTCTTGGCGCGCTTGCGCTCGTGCTCCTTGAGGAACTTCTTGCGCAGGCGGATGTGGTTGGGGGTGATCTCCACCAGCTCGTCGTCGTCGAGGAACTCGATGGCCTGCTCCAGGCTGAACTTCACCGGCGGGGTCAGCACGATGTTCTCGTCGTTGCCCGAGGCACGCATGTTGTCGAGCTTCTTGCCCTTGGTGGGGTTGACCACCAGGTCGTTGGCGCGGCTGTGGATGCCCACCAGCATGCCCTCGTAGACCTCGGTGCCATGGTCGATGATCAGCTTGCCGCGATCCTGCAGGGCATAGAGGGCATAGGCCAGCGCCTTGCCGTCGACCATCGAGACCATCACACCATTACGGCGCTCGATGGCAGCGTCGGGCTTGAGCGCACCGTAGTGGTCGAAGCGACTGGTGAGGATGCCGGTACCGGAGGTCAGGGTCATGAACTGGCCGCGGAAGCCGATCAGGCCGCGAGCGGGGATCATGAAGTCCAGGCGAACCCGGCCCTTGCCATCGGGGTTCATGTTGGTCAGCTCGCCCTTGCGGTAGCCGAGCTCCTCCATGATGGCGCCCTGGTGCTGCTCCTCGCAGTCGATGATCACTTCTTCGTACGGCTCCTGCTTGACGCCGTCGATCTCCTTGATGATCACCTCGGGGCGGCCCACCGCCAGCTCGAAGCCTTCGCGACGCATGGTCTCGATCAGTACGGAAAGGTGCAGTTCGCCGCGGCCGGAGACCTTGAACTTCTCCGGGCTTTCACCCTGCGCGACGCGCAGCGCCACGTTGTGGATCAGCTCCTGGTCGAGGCGATCCTTGATATTGCGACTGGTGACGTACTTGCCGTCGCGGCCGGCGAAGGGCGAGTCGTTGACCTGGAAGGTCATGGAGACGGTGGGCTCGTCCACCGACAGCGGCGGCAGCGCCTCGACGGCAGCCGGATCGCACAGGGTGTCGGAGATGGAGAGCTCGTCGATGCCGGTGATGCAGACGATGTCGCCGGCGGTGGCGAGCTCGGTCTGCACCCGCTCCAGACCCATGTGGGTCATCACCTGGCCGACCTTGCCCTTGCGGGTGTTGCCGTCGGTGTCGATCACCACGATCTGCTGGTTGGGCTTCACCGAGCCGCGCTTGATGCGGCCAAGACCGATGACGCCCACGTAGCTGGAGTAGTCCAGCGCCGAGATCTGCATCTGGAACGGGCCGTCGAGCTCCACCGCCGGCGGCTCGACGATGTCGACGATGGCCTGGAACATGGGCGACATGTCCTCGGCCAGGGTATCCGGCTCCATGCCGGCGATGCCGTTGAGCGCCGAGCAGTAGACGATGGGGAAGTCGAGCTGTTCGTCGGTGGCGCCGAGGTTGTCGAACAGATCGAAGATCTGGTCGATGACCCAGTCGGGGCGTGCGCCGGGGCGATCGATCTTGTTGACCACCACGATCGGCTTGAGGCCCTGGGCGAAGGCTTTCTGGGTCACGAAGCGGGTCTGTGGCATGGGGCCGTCGACGGCGTCGACCAGCAGCAGCACCGAGTCGACCATCGACATCACGCGCTCGACCTCGCCGCCGAAGTCGGCGTGTCCGGGAGTGTCGACGATGTTGATGTGGAAGTCGTGACCGTTACCGTCCTGCCAGCGGATCGCGGTGTTCTTGGCCAGGATGGTGATGCCGCGTTCCTTTTCCTGGTCGTTGGAGTCCATGACTCGTTCCTGACCTTCGGCCTTGCGGTCGAGGGTGCCGGACTGGCTCAGCAGCTTGTCGACCAGGGTGGTCTTGCCGTGGTCGACGTGAGCGATGATGGCAATATTGCGCAAACTCTCAATGTGAGAGGGGTTTACAGCTGTGTTCATAGGGTGTGACTCATCAACAGGTACGCACCTATGTACACATCGGGACGAAGTACCCTAGGCGCGGGGTAGGGGAGTGGAGGCGCATTGTACAGATATCACGGGGAAGGGAATAGCATTAGCTGGCGATATGACGCAGATCAGGCTTGCATATGGCTCTCTTCCATGCCCGGCTAGCCGGTTTCTTCACCTTTCCCCAGCATTGCTGGGCCTGGCCTTGGGCAGGGCAGTGCGAGGAAATTCAGCAGGGAGGGGGTCGACACTTTTCTATACTCAAAGCTACATTTGGTAACGTTAATCTTTGGCCATAGGTACAGGTCACGCTTCGTGGAGCCCGATCGATGCCCCTCCCAAGCGTCATTTTTGATGCTCGCACGGCAGGTGCGAAGCTGCCTCGCCATCTGAGCGCCTTTGAGCAGGCAGCCAGGCACTGGCAAAGCGGCTATGAACTGCTGGTGGTCGACGATACAGGCGACCGCCGGCTGCCGCCATTGGCGCTCAGGCATCAGGCGATATTGCTCTCCTGCAGCGAGGCCACTTTGGGGGGGCGCCTCAATTTCGCTGTCGGAGCCAGCCATGGGGAGGTGCTGTTGTTTCCGGGGCTGGGAGATTGGCGTGTACCGGCTTGGCTCGGTCAGCGCCTGGCAATAGCCGAAAGCGAGAGGGGGTGGGATGCGGCCATTCTTCCGGTGCAATACCCGGGCTGGCTGAGGCGCTGGTGGGCCTCGCTATACCGCTCTTCGCCGCGTGACACCTACTGGGTCGCTCGCGACTGGTTCGAACGCATCGGCGGCTTCGACCCGCAGTTGGGCAGCGATGCCCTGCCCGATTTGCTCGAGCGTCTGCGCGCCTGTCAGGCTCGCGTGGCTATCGAAAGCGCTTGAGCCAAGTGCCCACCGCTGGGTGGGCACTTTCATGGCTAGCCGTCATTGCTTTCGAGGCTCAGTCGTCCTCGGGAACGCCACCCATGCGCTCCAGCAGTTCGCGGTAGTTGTCGGACTGGGCGTAAAGCATTTCGGTGGCTTCCTCCTCGCCGCGGAAGTGCACCGGCATCAGGATGCGCTCTTCGGTGATCTCGATGAAACGCTCGTCCTGGGTGGCAGCCTCCAGCGCTTCGGCCAGGCGCTCGACGTGGGCGTCCGGGGTGTTCTTGGGCACCACGACGACGCGGAAGTCGGAGGTGTCGAGATCGTAACCGGCTTCCATCACGGTGGGAGCATCCGGGAAGGCGAACAGGCGCTCGCTGTCCATGCTCAGCAGTACCGGCATCTCGCCGGTCTCGGCGTAGCCTGAGTGGGTGCCGCCGCTGTAGCCGAAGTCGACATCGCCGGAGAGGATCAGTGGTGCCATGCCGCCGCCACCGGAGGTGGGCACGATACGCAGGTCGAGACCTTCCTGCTCCATGATGTACTCGATCACCAGCCGATCCAGGGCATGCTGGGTCGCGTAGCTGGTACCCGGATTCTCGCGAGCATACTCCACCAGGTCTTCCCAGCTATCGCCGAACGGGCGGTTTTCGCCGGTGACGATGGCATGCTGCACGGTAGTGATGCTGGCGACATAGCGGAAGTCGTCCAGGGTGAAGTCGGTGTCATGGGCATGCGGTGCGAAAGTGAGCGTGCCATTGGTGCCAGCATAGACGAAGGTGTGACCCTCATCCTGGTTGTTCATCAGCCGCGTCAGCGATACCGCGCCGCCGGCGCCGGGCTGGTTGACCACGCTGACCGGCTGGCCGAGTTCTTCTTCCAGCACATTGGCCAGCACCCGGGCCTGGATGTCGGTGGAGCCGCCGGCGGCAAAACCCACCACCAGCGTCAGTGGCTTGGTCGGGAATTCGTCGGCCTGGGCCTGGCCGGCCATGCCCAGGGCGATCGTTGCAGTAAGCACAGCAGTGCCGATCAGCTTCAATTTCATTATTGTTACCTCTTCTTGTCTCACGCCCTCGGTGCGAGAAGCGCTTGGGTTGCAGGCGCAAGGCTGTTTACCCTGTGTCGCCTGTTGTGCCTCGCCTCCGGAATGGCGGGAAGCGCAGCGGTTCGAGTGACTTTTCTCAAGCCAGTGTGTCCGGTCAAGCGGGCGGAGCCTTGAGCCGCTTGCGCAGCCATTGACGATAGCTGCTCCAGCCCAGGTGCAGCGCCATCAGCACGGTGAAGACGACGAAGGCCAGGGCGATGGGGCGGTCGAGCAGGATGGC
>NZ_JACEFT010000047.1 GCF_013697085.1 Billgrantia kenyensis | reverse complement strand
TATTGGTCGTCTGCGTACACGCTTTTTCGCGCAGGAAAGCATAACAATCGCAGGGTTACGTATCTGTGGCGCTTCGCCGATAGAAATGTAGGAAATTGCCTACAAAGCAGACGGGCACCCCGCGCCTACCCTCGGAAACGAAAAGCCCCGGAGCCAGACGGCTGGCTCCGGGGCTTAAACAACGTGCTTAGCCTAGCTATTGACGGTGGCGTGCGAGAGGCAAGCCGTTGGCTTCGACGTAGGCGTTCGAACTCGCCAGGGCACTGGAATTTTCTTTCAGCCACTGCTCCTGCTTATGCCGTTTCACAGCCTCGGCGATCCCCGCCTCTGCGGCCCGTGAAATGTTGATCCCGAGTGCTTTTGCTTCTTTGAGCAGAGCACTAGCGCAACGGATCACTTCGGTATCACCTCTCCTCACCCCCTTGGCCGCAACGTGCTCTTGGTGGAAGCTACGCAAAACAACGAGTGGGGACGTCATCATGGACCTTGCACCGCTGCGGGTCGCCATCATTGGCGGCGGGGTTTCTGGCCTCTCGCTGGCGTACTACCTGCAAAAACTCGGCTGCCAGAAGCTGGGGGACGAGGCGGCCCATCAGATCGAGGTCACCCTGTTCGAGCGCAAGGCCAGCCTGGGCGGCAACGCGGAGACGGTGTGGGTCGACCTCGGCAACCGACGCCTGCCGGGCAAGCCCGAGATGCCGTATCGGCGCTGGGCCGACCTGGGGGTAAATGACGTCAACCTGGCCACCTACCAGCGCCTGCGCACGATACTCGCCGAGCTCGGTGAGCTGGAGCACATGAAGCCGCTGGAAAACAGCGAGTGCTATTTCAGCCACGATGGCGGTGTCGCGCTCACCGACGACCGGGACCTGGTGCGCGGCGTCAGCGATCCGGCTCATGAGCTGAGCCTGGTCGATGGGGGGCGGCTGGCGATGCTGATCGCCGTGGTCCACCGCAGCGCCATCAACCTGGTGGAGAGCCGGCGCATTACCCCGCGCTATACGGTAGACGACTTCTTCGACGCCTGCGCCGCCGCCCCCGCCGAGATGCTGAGCGAAGCAGCGGAACAGCTGAGCGCCACCTTCGACTGGGACGACCCGGAGCTATCGGCCCGGCTGGAGCGCATCCGCCACACCGTCTACTACCCGCGCATCTCGGCCATGTACTTCGCCGACGACCGCGGACCGGGCGGCATGCCGCTCCAGGCACCCTTCGAGTATTACCGCCTGCAGGAGGGCGGCTCGCCACCCGATCGTCGCTACTTCGAGCATGGCGCCCAGCACTGGCTGGAAGCGCTGGCCGCGCATGTCACCGGCCCGCTGACACCGGGCCCGCGAGTCGAGATCCTGCGCGGTATCGAAGTGGAAGCCAGGCTATCGACCCAGGGCGTGACGCTCACCGAACGCGCCCCAGGCGATCGCCGCTGGGAAGCCGACCTGCTGATCATGGCCACCCATGCCGAAGATGCCCTGCCGCTGCTGACATTCGATGACGACCTGAACGAGTCCCAGCGGGAGCTGCAGCATATTCTCGGCAAGGTGCGCTACACCCGCAGCTTCGGTGTCTGCCACACCTCCGCCGCCCGCCTGCCGCCCAATCCCAACCTGTGGCGCACCCGCAATATCGAGGTCCGGGGCCGCGAAGACACCTTCCACCCCTACCGCATCGACTACGTGGTGAATCGCCATCAGAACGACGCCGAGAACCCCTGCTACGACCGGGCGGGCCTGCCGCAGTTCTTCGTTTCGCTGGTGGATGACCTCAACCGCATTCCCCGCAGCGAGATGCTGGACCGACATGCCGCGCCCCCGGATGCCCCCGAGTCGCTGGCCGGTGCGGGCCTCGGTGCAGCCGGCTACCGCGACCGGCTACCGGCAATCGAGAGCGCCCTGGAGGCCAAGGCCTGGACCCTGTTCAAGCACAACGTGCTGGATGCCGACTGCCTGGAGGCGCAGGCGGAGATCGAACGCTACCACCAGAGCACCGCCCGCAAGCGCTTCGAAGGCCAGCGGGATCTCTGCCCGCTGCTGTTCGCCGGTGGCTGGACCCGCGGCGCCGGCCTGCAGGAGCAGTGCCTGGAGCAGTCGGCGCATCTCGTCGCCCTGCTGCTGGCGGCCCCCGAGCGGCGACTCAATCCCCTGCGCCTAGCCGCGAGTGGCGGCCAGGCAAGGCAGCGTCATTCGCAGGCCGGCGGCGTCGCCCCGCTGCCAGCAAGCCTGTAGCCGCGCCAAGGCGCTGGCTTCGCCGCTGTCGAGCCAGTCGGCGTGGGCCTCGATCAGGGCGCGGTGATGCTCGCCCCAGGCGCAGGGCTCCGCCCCCATCAGTTGGGTCAGGCGCTGGGCATAGTGGCGGGCCGCCTCGGGGTGCCCATCGAGCAGGCTGACCTCCGCCGCCGCGATCAGGAAGCGATAGCCGTTGTGTCCCACACAGCCGCCATTCAGCAGCGCTTCGCCCTCTTGTAGCGTCGCCAGGCGTGTCTCAAGCTGCTCTTCCAGCAGCGCCCGGGTACCCAGTACCCAGGGGCCGATAAAGGCCTTCAGGCCGTGCTGTTCGACCAGCTGCCAGGCACGCTCGATGCTGGCTCGCGCCTCGGCCAGCCGTCCGGTGACCAGCTCGACCCGGGCACGACTCTCCAGCAGGAACGCCTCGAAGCGACCGGAGCCCAGGCCACGCGCCACCGTGAGCGCCTGTTCGATCTGCTCGTCCGCCGCTTGAGGCTCGCCCTGGGAGAGCAGAATCCACCCCGCGGTGAGCCGCGCCACCACCTCGGCACGCCGATTGCCGACCCGCTTGCCCAGCTCGGCAGCATCGAAGCAGTCGGCCAGCGCCGCGTCGGTCTGGTTGGCGTAGATACGCGCCGTGCCCAGCATGAACAGGTTGGAGGCCTCCAGGTCGGCGTGGCCATGGGTTCGGCACAGCGTGACGCAGTGGTCGAACAGCTCGAGGGTGCTGCGCATCTGCCCCTCGGCATAGTGGGCATCGCCCAGCCCGCTCAGAGCCTGGATCTCGGTACGCACGCCGCCGCCACGGCGAGCCTGCTCCAGGGCGCGGGTGTGATAGGCGCGGCTGGTGGCAAAGTCGCCCCGGGGGAAATAGAGATTGCCCTTGAGATAGAGCGCCTCGGCCAGGGGCAAGGGATCCTCCAGCGCCTCGGCCAGGGGCAGCAGGCCGTCGAGAATCGCCTCCTCCGCCGCCAGCTCGTCGAGCATGTTGAGCACCCTGGCCAGCCACAGGTCGGCCGTGATGCGCTGACGCTCCTCCCGGGCGAAGCTGCGCGCCGCCTCGAAGTACTCCCGTGCCGCCTGGACCTGCCCGGTGGCCATCGCCACCTGGCCCTGCAGCAACATCAACCGGTACTCATCCTTCGGCGCGTAGTCGATGGCTCGGCAATCCCGCAGCAGCGCCATGGCTTCCTCGTGTCGATAGCGTGCCATTTCCGCCGCTACCGCTTGCAGGAAGGCATTGGGCGCCTCCAGCGAGCGTGCCCGGTGCAAGTGGCGCGCCCGCAAGCCAGGTTCCGCCTCGCCGTAGAGTGCGGCCAGGCGCAGGTGCAGGCGGTCGCGCTGGATCTTGGGAACCCCCTCATAGATGCCTTGCAGGATCAGGTCGTGCACGAAGCGGTAGCTGTCCTCTTCCAGCGGGCGCACCAGGCTGTAGCGCTGAGGAAGTTCGGGTTGATAATCGGCCTGGCCCAGCACCTCCTGCAGTGAGGTCAGGGAGAAGCGCTGCCCCATCACCGCGGCGATGCACATGGCCCGACGATCCAGATCGGTGAGCTGATCCAGCTTGCTCTGTACCAGATTGGCGAGACTGGCCGGCAGGCTGCGATGAGGATGGAACAGCAGCAGCTGAGTCAGGAACAGCGGGTTGCCCTGGGCCTGGGTCACGCAGCGGGCGGCGTGCTCGGCGGGCACCGTGCCGTAGCTGGCCACCAGGGCCTCGGCCTCCTGCGGGCGCAGCGGCGGCAGCTCGATCAGGGTGAGCGGCAGCTCCGGCAGCTGCGGGCGCAGGCGGCTCTCCAGCGGGTCCTGCTCCAGGCGCGAGGTGAACAGCCAGATCACCGGCGCTTCCTGGGTACCCTGCAGCAGCCCGGTGAGCGTGGCCAGCAGCGCCTCGTCGGCCCAGTGCAGGTCCTCCACCACCACCAGTTGAGGGCGATGAATGGAGCGCGCCAGGAGCAGGTCGCGCAGTGCCAGTACCAAGCGCTGGTTGCGGGTCGCGGGAGTCATGGCCGCATAGAGCGACTGCGCCTCCTCCAGCTGAGGCAAGCCCAGCAGCGGACGCAGCAGCATGGCGTGGTCCATGGGCAGGCGCAGCGCCGAGAGACGGGCCAGCAGTTGGGCCTCGGCTATTTCCTCACTCTTTACCTCACCCGGCCCCTCACCGGAAGCTTGCAGCAGCGAACGCGCGAGCTGCATCAGCGGACCTTCATCGGCCCGGGTACCGAAGTCCAGCACCTCGGCCTGATGATGATCGGCATGGGCCGCGGCCATTTCGGCAAACTCGGCGCTCAGGCGCGTCTTGCCGATACCGGCCACACCGCGGATATAGATCAAATGACTGGCCTGGTAGGCCTGGGTGCTCTCCAGGATGGTTTGCAACTGGCCCAACTGCACCCGGCGCCCCACCAGCTCGAAGCGTGCGTCATGAACCTCGTCCCGGGGTTGGCGATAGCGCAGCCACTCCCCGCCTTCGTCATCGAAAACGAAGCGCTCCGCCAACTGCACCGCCACGCCACGCTCGACCCACACGCCACTCTGCTCACCCGACATCGAAAGCGGCGTAGCCGTGGGCCAATGGCCGGCCTGGAGATACACGCCACGCGCCCCCCCTTGCTCCACCAGGGTGGCGGCACACAACAGGCCGCGCTGCGCATCGCTACGGTAAGCCCGGGGCAGCCCGAACAGCGCCGTGCCCCCTTCCTCCAGGCTGCCGCCGAAATGCTGCACCCAGCTCGCCAGAGCCGAGGGGTCGGCCGCCATGGCATGCAGCTGGATCAGCACGCGGGCGCTCTCCATCTCCTCGATATCGGAAGCGACAACGGCAGCCTCCTCGGCCTCCGCCGACAGCTCCTCGACCTCGACCTCATAGATCTCGGCCAGATGGCGCGCGGTACGATACAGCACCGCCTTGCCACTCTCCGCCCGCTTGATGGAAGCGATGGAGACACACAAGCGCCGATCAAAACAGTACTCGGCCAGCGCCTCCTGACTCAGGCCCAGCCGCTTGCGATGCTGCTTCAAGCGCTCACGATCCAGCCGCAAGCGCCCGTCTTGGGGGATGATCACTGGTGTTTCCTTGGCGGTATCACATTACAAATACAATATTGTTGCAGAACAACCGAGAGAGGTCAGGTTATACACGTGAGGTTAACGCACTAATCAGCCGCCGCGTCAGCGGTCGGCTGAATTTCCTTGTTACACCCTTCCAGCTCAGCGATTTCACTCTTAAGCTCTTTGATCCGCTTGCCTTTGTCTACCCCGGCATCGATTGGCCTGAAAGTACGCAAAGCAATAAACAAATAGTACAAAGCGCCCAAGTACCCTACCAGCCCAAAAACGGGGATTACTGACTGGAAGGCAAAGCCCAATGTCATCCATATCAGCCCTTTTGTTATTCTCCTCAGAGCCAAATAAAGAAGAATTGCTATTTGGGCCGAGCGGTCGCTATTCTCCGGAAGAGTAATTTGATACTTGATCGTATCTTCTCTCAGGGCGGAAATTTTACTTTGTCTAGAAATTTTTGAAAACTTTTCTGATACGAACGTCACCAGTTTTTGACCGCAACATAGAATTACCCAGAATAGTCCAGAGCCTAAAGCACCCTGAACGATAACTGGCCACTCTAAAATCCCACTAATTATTCTATCCACTTTTTCTATTCTCTGAAACGTAACGTTGAAGCTGAGCCAGCGGACAAAAGCCGCCGCAGCTTTTGGCCGTCGCTGCCAGCGCCTTATTAGGCACTGCGGATTGGAACCTCGGACTATCCCATCTCGCACCATCGATAGGTGTTCGTGTAGCCTGAACTATCGACCTCAAAAACACGCTGATCATCGGCTAGCACACCCTTTACAACCCAGCCGATGTCCTTCGCTGCTGCCTCAAAAGCTTCGTCCTCGGTCTTTCCGGCCTTACGATGCTTTTTATAGATCGGCTCCAAGGACGTGCCGGTCCAGTCGGTGTTCTCTCCGCCAACCAGATCTCGGACCGCAAAACGCTCGCCCTTTCTGTTCTTGATCCAGCAATAGACCGCGCCTTGAACAAACGCGCGTATCAGCCCGGCCTCTGTTTCTGACAGCCCAGATACCCGGCGTACTTCAGAAGGAGGTCTCAATGCCATCTTCTTCTCCCATACGGTGCAAATATCACTACTTCACGAACACGCCCAATGCCTAGGCACGAGGGCGCGCAGCGAAGTGGAGCGTCCCTTTGAGCCCATTGCTAGCGTTTTAACAATCTTCGGCGTTCTGATTTCGTTTCTCTTTTTGCGCTGCGCCTTCTGGTTCTTCATACTTTCCGTGCACACCCAAGGACGATCCCTTGGGATGGTACTTACCATCCTGACCTAGACAAATGGTATTTTCCGTCCTGACCGAGAAAGGATCCTTTTTAATGATACTTTCCGCCTTGGCCAAGAAAGCTTCCTTTGGGGTGGTACTTGCCATTTTGGCCAAGGAAAAAACCCGCTGGATGATATTTCCCGTCTTGACTTGGGGAATGATCAATTTGGGATCCTTGGTGGTTTCAGGCTACACAATACAACGCGACTCCGATCCTCTTGGCTTAAATACGCAGAATACTCAGCACCTCTCTCGCCGCCGTTATAAGAGCCGACACATCCACGACCCCATCGCTATGCACCTTGGCTGCGCCGCGCTTGCTCCGCCAGTAGTCAGCCTCGTCCGGAATCCAGCATTGAAGCCTGACAATATCTTCGGCAAGCAGGTTCTTTTCGCTCTCGTCCTCCGCAGCGATATAGGCTACCAAGCCGTCGCTGGGAGTTAACGCCACTGCCGTATACAGCCATGCGTCCTTACGACCGGGGAGCGAATAGAAACGATAGAGTGCATCGTCCCAGATCATCTTGGGTGCGGGAAGTGCCTCCTGGTAATAGTCAGCGAACGGAACCTCACGCACATACCCCTCGCTTACGAGCACCTCCTTCCAAATCATCCCCCAAGCAGAATGTAGCGACGCTACGTAATCGCGTCGTACCTTTGCGGCCATCAGCAAGCCGTCGTGGTAGTCGAGCATGCTTTCCCATTGCAAATCGATGGGAAAGTGATCCTGCTTCTGCTCAAGCAGATGGTCCACAGCGGTCCGCACGCCCGGCTTTAGCATGTAATCGCGGACGCTCGCTGGCAGCGTAAGCGTTTGGCTCATGTTCCCCCCTTACTAAAATGTCCGATTTTTTGCCATATTCCATATTGTGCGCCGGAGGCAGGCAAAGTCTTCTACCCCCTCGTCAGGCTCCTGAATCAACTCTTGCTCCAAATATCGGAGCACTGCTAACCAAGTCACCGGCTGCCAGTCCTTGTTGCGCGCAATAGACCTCGTGGTGCGTGATGTGAGTCGGTCTAACAGAAGAAAGAGAGCGTATCCCCCCTCAGCGGTCTGCCGCTGGGCGTACTGGCGATAGGCAGGGAGCTGCTTGCTTGTTATGTGGTGATCGAACTTGCACTCGATCAGTACCAAACGCCGGCTTGTTTTGTCAGTAGTCGGCCCATCGAACCACTCGATAGCAATGTCGATTCGGCGGTCCCCGGTGCGCCGCTCGGCTGCGACTTCTAGAGTACCCGGCGTCGCGAGCAAGGGATCAAGTCTCAGCCGCTCATCCATGCGACCAGCAGCACGATAAAGCGCACGCACCAGAGCTGCGCACCTCCGCGGTCCAGCATCGGTGAACACTGTTGGTGACAGAAAATTAACTAACGCAGAAGTGACTTGCGGTTCCGAAAGGCGAATACCCCAATTCAGCCCTTCCACGGCGAAAGCATGTCGTCTGGCACTGACATCGCCGTATAGAGAAGCTGGTACTATTGAGAGATATGCTGGGCCCCAGTCCGAGTCCAAGGCAGCCTGATTCAGCACCGGCAGGTGCTCAACCATGGACCCTTCCATAATTCTAAAGAGATTAACTAGCTTCTCGGCATCCCAGCTAACCGAACAATCAGACTCCGAAAGCTCCGCCATATGCAAACATGTAAAAATGGTGGTCTCCTTGCGCTAACGCCCGCAACACCGGACAATCAGGAGTGTAGCTGTAAATTGTTTCGAGTGCTTGCGCTTGTTATACGTCACCTGCACCATCTTCGCGATGTAAATTCGGAAATTGGCGAACGTTAAATTTTTCACTCTGAGCCCGAAAATCTATTCTTTAACTGGAATTGGATCTGCCTCTGCCGAAGACTCATCCATAGATAAGATATAGTCATGGAAATAAATAGTTTGTACATTGATATCCTTGCAAGCAGCTTCGAGATCCTCAGCATCCAAACTTGTAGCAAAAATAACCTGCCCACCTTTTTCAAAAGACTCAGATGCCTTGTGAATTAGATTAGAAAAACTAAACTTGCTTGCCTCATGCTGACGAGGCTCATCAAAGACAACAAAGCCTCCGTGATTAGTATTTTTATCTTCAGCTGCCATTTCTAAGAGAGCCAAAGTATAAGACCATATAATACGAATATAATCACTAGCAGATGATTCGGCTACAATGTCATAACCTTCTTGTTCTGGACGTAATGTCTGCCGGGAAAGAGAAATCGAACTGATCGCAGACTCTTTAAACCCAAAGGAGACCAAGTTTGCTCTAATCAAACTTTCTAACTTTCTAACTGCCACAGCTTTATTTGAAGTTGCGGATGAATTTTTGAGAATTTTTAATGATTCGCTATCAGTCGCCCAAGAAAGATATACATAATTAGCCATTTCATTTAACTCATCCCTAATCTTCTGTAACCTAATGGCGTCTTTAAGCTTTATCTCTGATCTAACTTTTTCTCGAATCGATTGCTTTAAGGCACCATTAACATCTTCAAAGTCACTCCTTAGCTCATCAAGTTTGTTTGATTCCAACTCTAGTCGTGAATTTAGCAATCTAATAGAATCTTGTAGTTCACCAATTTCTTTTGCGGAACGAATTTCAATTGAAGAAAAAAAGTCAACCTGATTCTTTAGGAAATCTATATTCGCCTTAAGAGACATAGGTTCACGTTTGGAAGTTTTGTTGCCCAAAGTATCATAAAGATCTGATTCACATATTGGACACTTATCGGTGCTTAGATCAAGAGAAATATCGCTGCCGACTTTTTGAAGGCGTAGAAGCTGCTGATATTGATCCAAATCTTTTTTTAGAACAGAGAGCTTTTTATCAATATCTGATGCAGAAGAAAGAGTCAATTGAAGGTCATTACACACATTTTCATATTGATTCCTCAAAGCTCTTACAATCGAAACCTGAGAATTAATTTTCTCGTTATCAATCTTGCTGCCATCTGTCTTCTTTTCCAAATCTTTAACAAGTTTAGTTAATGCGTTAATTTGATCGTCTAGAGATAAAGAGGTTTCATTTTCAGCATAGAAAAAATCTAAAGATTTTTTTACACCGTCTTTCTTTAATTCAGATATATTATCAAGCTCAACCAGATTAAATCTGGCTATACTTTCAGCTCGTTCAACTATTGATGCCCAGTCTTCTTCAGCCTTTTCTATCTTATTGCTTAGTAGAGCAACTTTTTTATCATGCTCAAATGTGTCAATAGATAGACAGAATTCAACAGCAGACTTCTTAAGGTTTTTTATTCCATAGTAAGTCGGTGTATTTGCCTGAATTTCAGACCACCCTCTCTTTTGTTCGATAAAAAATAGCGGGAATATACACTCCAAGTATAAAATAGTGACTTTTCCTTCAAAAGTCACAACCTCAGGTAAACTCCAACCTATAAACTCTGCTAGCCAACTATGAAAACCTCTTTCGCTCTTTGCAGATCCGACGCTACCTGAAGAGCCTAAAAAATAATCTTTCCCCTCACCATTAATACTTACATTAACTTTATCGGCGTCACCTTTAATATCTCTTGTAACGACTGCTGTGGTTCTAGATGAATTCTCAATAACTAACTGAACCAGCGAGGAGTGGACAAAGTAAGGTGTACCATCTTTTTTGGACTTATATATTGTTTCGTATAGAGAGCTTGGGAAGGGCTTTTTTCTACTTGGTCCTAAAATAGCCTCTAGGCCGAGACCATACGCAATGCTATTAACACAAGTAGATTTACCAGATGAATTTTCAGCTCGTATAATGTTTAATCCTTTGTTTAAAGAAAGATTAGTGGAAAACACCCCACCATTAGTTGAAGCTGATAAATATATATTCTTTATAGTTAAACCAAGCATTAGACCAGCTTTCCTGTAATCTCTTTGACTTTGGTGTCTGTTAGTTTTTTCCCATTTTTCTGCAAAAATGCTCTTTCCGCTTCCATGACTTGAACATTAACAAGCAAATCAAACAGCTGACAGCCTTGTTCGGTTATATACAGACGACTTTCTTCTATATAAATAAATTGTTTCGCGCTAGCAAATTCAACAGCTTTATAAGTAGCGGCATCAACGGACACAAATGGTATATCTAGAGCTCTGCCATGAAGATATTCCTCATAGTCATCCCAATTAACACTTCTGATTAACATCCAAACTAAGATATTTAATTTTTTAGTATCTAGGTAAAGCTTATCTCCACCAACAATTTTTATAGCAATTACTATCAGTGAGATACGCCAGAGAGGTCTCATTTCAATAGCTATAGGAAAATCTCTGCGGCTAATTTTTGTCTTGATAGTGCTTTTATATCCCATCTTCAAAATCCATGTAACACTCTGCAAGCCATTTAGAAAGGTACCCAAATGACAATGTTTGTACATTTGAGTCTGACATCAAGGAAGTATGTTTCTTAAAGGCACCTTCATTGCTTTCAATAACTCCCCTTATAAATACACTGTCGATATCTTCTGCCAGAACGGACGTAGTCTCCATCTGATCAAGCTGGGCTCTGGCGCTATCTTCGATCATGTTATAAAGATCTGGATGTTCATCTCTCAACTGATCAAGAAACTTCTCTACTTGCATATACTTGGTGACAACTTTCTTCTTAAAGCGATCAGAAGAAGGTCCCATTATTGTTTCCGACTTTCTTTCGATATTGTCTACAAACTGAACATTGCCAGATTTCCACATGTCAATCTGTGCATCCGTTACGCTCATGAGAGGAATGTTGATTGAGGTTGAATAAACACCTTGGGCATACCTCTTGGCTTGAGGGAAAGAATCTGCTGTTTCTATTTTAACTATTAAATTATCGTTATCGATAATGGATAGATTTCTCTTAATAATTTCATTCTTCTTTGTTTGGCAGTACTTAATTAAATCCTTTGATCTATTGTGAGGAGTCAAAAGCACCCAATGGTTTATTTTTATACCATCAAGTAATTCAGCGATTTTTGCTTCGTTTTTCTCCAGCTTTTTAAGATCCTCCCTAATTTTCTTCTGTACACTTTGCTTATATTTTGCCATATCCAGACCATCATTAGGTCGATAGCACTGATATACGGTCCCGTCGGCAGTGAAGAACTCTAGCCCCAAATCACCTCCATCCTCATCGGGTACAGGCCAAAAGTACTTGGCGCCATGATGTTGCCGAAGCATAACCTCACAAAAGGGCTCCCACTCTTCGCGGGATAATCGTTCAATGAAGCTACTAGTCATAGGCACTACCCGTGTAACTAAAAACCGAGATTTTTTGATTTTAAAGAATTGTGAGTGAATCCATTATGTTTATTGATAATCATTTTAGATACGGAAAGATAGCTTCATTTCATGATTTTATGTATACCGCGAATCTGAATAATTATGTTAAAAAACATTCAGGTGATTCCGGCGACCGTATCCTAGGGCCGGTTAACTAAATTCAATGTCCGCTTAGGGCCGAAATCGGACTTACTACGACCACAGTATAACGCCCCAATAATCGGCAGCTGGAACGCAGCGAAGCGTAGTGTAGGCTGTCCAGCGCCGTAAGCGCGAAGTTAATTAGTTTGTTATACGATTTCTGCAACGTTAGCCTCGAAAACGTCGATATCAGGATTAAGCTTGTTCACGAGATTTCTCACTAGACTTTTAGTTCGAGTGTCCATCTTAGACCCAAGCAATATTTGAATTATGGATACATCCACGTAGTTCGAGTTTGTTACGAATATTCGTTCTTCCTCTTCGTAAGACCACGGCTCAAGCTTACAGGTTAAGACATGGCGGTCTCAAGTCCCAAGCGCAACACTATTGAAGGGTGTCCGGTCCAGCGACTGATTTCTTGAGCACCTCGGAAT
>NZ_JACEFT010000046.1 GCF_013697085.1 Billgrantia kenyensis | reverse complement strand
GTCTTCTTGGTCATGAACACCTCCATTGCCTCCATTATGAGGCTTATCGGGGTGTCCGCTCCAATTGGACCACTTCATTCAGCACCGACAGAACCTTAACCTGTGATAAGCAATGAAGTATGAGATTTTTGCAGTGCCTGCAAGGCTAGCCAGGACAAGCCAGCCGAATTATCAGCCCCTTACGGCTTACTCATACTTAATATTGTCACAAACCATAGACAAGAAAGCCCGGCCGCCAGGCCGGGCTGTATCTTCGCTTCCTTACCACTTCCCCAGGCATCCTGCCCGGGCCTCCCTGGCACTGAGCCTTCCATGACTCGCTCTTCCCTGTGGAGCCTTCCTTGCCCACCTGCCTAGTGTGGCAGCTCGGAACCGACAGAACCATTAACCTGGGATACCTCAAGCTGTAGGAGAGCTCCGACGCATTGCGTAAGCATGAGGGCGCATGCCGGCTTGATCGACCTGATCTTGTCACTCGCCCACTTTCCTTGGGCTATCCAAGCTCGAAGTCGATCAAGCTAATTTACATTAGCACCTACCTGTTGCCTGCAAGCGACAACATGGAGAATACTGTATAAAAACACAGAATCATAAAGGGACTCACCATGACACTGGCAAAGCCTACTCCGGCCCACCCCGAACCTCCATCGCTCGCGCTTCCCTACCCTCTTGCTCTGGGTCGCGCGGGGATCTCCGGGTTTCCCAGCCCAGCACAGGACTACGAAGGCCGCACACTCGATCTCAATGAGCGCTTCGTGAAGCGTCCTTCCGCCACATTCTTCCTCTCGGTGACAGGCGACAGCATGGTCAAGCTGGGCATCCACGAGGGAGACACCCTCGTCGTCGATCGCTCCATAGACCCGAAACCGGGCCATATCATCGTCGCCATGGTCGATGGTGAGATCACCGTCAAACGATACGAGCTGCGTGGCAAGGTGCCGTGTCTCTGCTCGGGCAACCCACGCTATGCGCCGGTCCCGCTCGTCGACCTCGAATGCCAGGTCTGGGGCGTGGTGCGCGCGGTCATCCACGAGTACTCGGTATGAGCATGATCGGCCTGATCGATTGCAACAGCTTCTATGTCAGCTGCGAGCGGGTCTTCCAGCCGCGGCTTCACGGCCTCCCGGTAGGCGTGATGTCGAACAACGACGGCTGCGTCATTGCACTCTCCAACGAGCTGAAGGCTCTCGGCATCACCATGGGAACACCGGCGTTCAAGCTGCTGCCCCTGGTGCGCAGCGAGCAAATCCACCTGCTCTCCTCCAACTACGAGCTCTACGGTGACATGAGCCGGCGGGTGCAGTCCGTGCTCGAAGAGTTCGCCCCCGCCGTCGAGCCCTACTCCATCGACGAGATGTTCATGAGATTCGACGGCTTCGCCCACGAGCCACTGGTCGAGCATGCCCGGCAACTCCACCGGAAGGTGCGCCAGTTCACCGGCATACCGGTCTGCGTGGGCGTGGCACCCACGCGCACCCTGGCCAAGCTGGCGAACCGAGCGGCCAAGAAAATTCCGGCCTACCAGGGCGTCTGCGTACTGCAGGGCGACGGCCTGGAAACCCGCGGCCTGCTGCAGAAGACCGAGCTGGGCGATGTCTGGGGCGTGGGACGCCGGCTCGTCGAACGCCTGGCCATGCTGGGGATCAAAAGCGCCTGGGACCTCGCCCAGGCCAACCCCAAGGAGATTCGGTGCCGCTTCTCGGTCACCCTCGAGCGCACCGCCCAGGAGCTGCGCGGCGTGCCTTGCATCGAAATGGTCGACCTCGATGAAGCCCGCCAGCGCATCATGACCAGCCGCTCGTTCGGCAAGCTCACCGACGATCTGGACGAGATCCGCGAGGCGATTCGGCAGTACGGGCAGCGTAGCGCCGAGAAGCTGCGCCGCCAGAACGGCCTGGCCAAGGCGGTACTGGTATTTCTCAAGACCAATCCTCACCGGCAGGACCTGCCTCAATGCTCACCGAGCCTGGTGCTCGAACTGGCCCGCCCCACCGCCGACAGCCGCGAGATCCTGCACGCCGCCGGCCACGCCCTGCAGCAGATCTACCGCCAGGGCTACCTGTACCAGAAAGGCGGCGTGATGCTGATCGATCTGATCGACGCCGACCGGCAGCAGCTCTCGCTGCTGGAACCGCCGCTAAACGACGCCGAGCGACAGCGCAGCCAGAGGCTGATGGACGTAATGGACAAGCTGAACGGCAGGATGGGCCGCGGCACCGTGAGGCTCGGCACGCCCAGCCCCGGCGCGGCCTGGCACCTGCGCTGCGCCCACCTCACCCAGCGTTATTCGACGAGGTGGGACGAGCTGCCTGCCGCCCTTGCGACATAAAAGGGCCCCGGCCAATGGCCAGGGCAGGTGCGATGAGGCGCGGTATTGTGGCGAACCCGTAGAGAACGCATGGTCATGGCGTCTCTCGCATGGGAGTTCGGTCCCGGCAACATCGAGGAGGCCATTTCCCAGCAGGTCTGGACAAAAAAAACCCGGCCGCGAGGGCCGGGCTTTACATCGATGCTTCCCTATCCAAACCAAACCTCAGGCTTCCTGCCCAAGCATCCTTGGGATGTGAGCATTCCATCGCTCGGCCTTCCATGTAGGGCCTTCCCTAGCCCGTTAACCACAGCGTAGTCGCTCGGCGCCAATAGCGGTTTAACTCAGGATAAGGAACAGCGTAAGAATTTTTTCCCGTGTTTGTAAGCCATTTCCTACAAGAGCGTCAGCCTGGGTTGGGGCCTCACTCATCGCCACCCCGGTGTGAGGCCATCGCCATTCTGCACTACGCTCGACGACAAGAGGCTTCAAAGGAGCAAACCATGGACAAGGCCGTCATCGACGTAATCCGGAAAAAGGAACAGCTACCCGACAGCATGACCGATAGCAAAATCGCC
The DNA here is from genome assembly GCF_013697085.1 of Billgrantia kenyensis. Classification (GTDB taxonomy): domain Bacteria; phylum Pseudomonadota; class Gammaproteobacteria; order Pseudomonadales; family Halomonadaceae; genus Halomonas; species Halomonas kenyensis. The sequence goes on along the minus strand of NZ_JACEFT010000046.1, from coordinate 10,280 downwards.
CGGGAGTACAAGGGGACCTATACCGCCGCACGCGCCGCAGTGAGTCTGGAGCACAAACCTCTCGACCAGGTACTCGCGGACGCCATGGCCAAGGTGCTCCCGTTCATGAGGAAGAGGAAGTAGCGCTCTGCCGGGCTTCGCCTGCGCTGAACAGGACGTTACACTCTATGTGTCGCGCCGATGATGGATCGGGCCTCACCCTAGGCATAACGCGGGTTACAGCCCTCTAGTGCCCAAAAGCACCACCGAAGCTCATTACTTTCCACGTAGCCGACGTTCAAGCACCATCACCAACCCTGGGAAGAGACGCCCGACGACTTCGTTGAGGTAGTCTCCGCACTGGTAGGGAAAATAGTAAGCGTAAGCTGTTGATTTACCCTTGACCCTTTCGAACGGTTCCATATTCTTCAGCCAAGCCTCTACCTTGTCCCGAACGCCGTCGGGGTCAACTTTACCCTCTTTCCGAACCTCGCTGACTGGAATAAAGGGTACGATGAAAGTCACAGCCATTCGTTGATCGGCTTCATTGCTGTGCAAAGTGCCAGCATCCTTCCACGCTGTCTCCAAGCCAGCTCGTACGTTCACGAGCCCGGAACTGCGATCGCCGATGGACTGCCAGGCCTGCTTGGCTTCGATCGCGTAGGACACTTTAGAATTGGTGATGTACAGATCGCAGCGCCCGTATCGAGTATCACCCTCGACGTGCCCCTGTTCCACCAGTCCGCGCTTGTGCGTTGCAAACTCCTCTATTGCTGCCCATTGCCCCCTCTTATCCGGCACTCGCCAGGCAGCTCCGGCCAAAATGCTGATAGAAGCTCGTTCATTGTGCCACCAACAATTTTCCTGCAACTCAAACTTCCTGTGCAGGGTACAGTAGTGATCTACCGTCGAGAGCCAAGCTTCCAGCAAAGGCTTGAGATGAGTGTACTCGCCAGCCGCGGATAGAAGTGAGAGATTTTTCATACAGTCATCCTGTTTTATAATTTTCTGTTTATACCTGAAAGGCGAGCGCGGGGCGCACGTCTGCAAAAATAGTTACGGCAAGAGCGCGGGCGGAGCGAGGTAACAACGGCGCAGCATAAGTCGCCGTCTTCCACTCTAAAGTTTCTCGCTCTCAGCGAGCTGCTCGATCAACTTCAGAGCTTTGCCTTCGCTTTCAAGACTCGAGATCAGATCCCAACCCGTGTAAACCAAAAACACACCGAACAAACTTAAGATTCCGCCAAAACCGACCATAATGAAAAGCCAGGCATAACCCTGCACCCCTTGAGAAAAAACTGCCTCAAATCCATTTAAATAAACATCACCAACAGCCGAGTACAGTGAGAAAAAACCAAAAGAGACGCCGATCAAACCAACCATTATTAGCGTAATCCCAAACCCTAGAGTCAGGACCACTCGTAGCCATAAATCAATATCGAACCACTTGCCCACTTTGAGACTGTGATTGGAAAAATCGCACGCAACCACTTGAGAAACCCGACCATAAGTTGTAAGCGCCTCCATAGGTCCGCAGTTCAATGATGCAAGACGACCAACCAATTTCGCTGAAGCAGGTTTTCTAAAAGCCTGGTAGAATGCGGACTCCAGTCGAAGCTGTGCTGCTATATTTTCAGGATCACTCAGGTAGTTAGCCAGCTCATCACTCAGCAGTGTTAGCTTATCATGTCGATTAAAAAATTTCGCAACAATTCCCAAGAGGTAATCCATTTCAATCAATCCGATCGCTAATTATAAAAAACCGGCCGACTTGGTCGACCATGCTGTGCTATAAGCATACACGATACTCTATCCATGATGATCAACTCGCCCCGGTGGCCGGTCTATTTCCGGCCGACAGTGGATCGGATGCTGGCGGTATGGATCATCAGCCGTCGAGTCCTTGGGGCGTGCCCAGAACGGAGCCTGCTGACAACGGGTTGGCACACGACACGATCCTTGCTATCCCTCCGGCCCCGCCCTCCATGGCGCAGCCCTACCCGCCGGCCTTGGGCCGTACAGGGATCTCTGACTTCCCCTCACCCGCCCAGGGCTACGAAGGCCGAACGCAGGATCTCAACGAGCGCTTCGTGAAGCGCCCCTCGGCAACGTTTTTTCATGGGCGTCACCGGCGACAGCATGGAGCGCCTTGGCATCCGGGATGGCGACCTGCTGATTGTCGATCGATCGCTCGACCCTCGCCCTGGACACATCATCGTGGCCATGGTCGATGGTGAGATCACCGTGAAGCGGCATGTGCTACGGGGTCGTATGCCCTGCTCAGGGAACCCACGCTACGCGCCGGTGCCATTCGTCGACCTCGAGTGCTAGGTGTCGGGCGTGGTGCGTTCGGTCATTCATGAAATTCCCAGTTTGATGGATAGTCGCAGTTGTGCCGGAAAGTTGGTCACGACCATAGCCGCACTCATTTTACTTAAGTGGCGTGATACCGTAGATCAAGCATGCCTAGCCTGGAACCATCTATAGACCAGGCATTAAGCACATGCAGCAGCGCATCACAAGGTGGGCAAACTGCCAGCACAATACGCAGAGGAACCAAGGGGATTAACGATGAGGGATCGCTTCAAGGAGTGGTTACTAGAAATCCAAGAGAATGCACTGGCGATCAAGCGGGCAAAAGCGCTCAAAGCCGGCGATGAGAGCCTATGGAAGAAGCAAAAATGGCTTAGCCCGCAGAAAAATTCTGACATCAAGGCCCGCTTTCGTGATGAAGGGGAAAAGTTGGGATATCGCTCTCTGCCCTCCTACAAAACAGGGGCCGGCGAATGGTTGTATGACTTCGTATGGCGAAAGTTTGATGACGAGGGCCACCTTGAGGAAATCGTTCTCGCAATGGAGATCGAAATGTCAGACCGCACCGAACGCGGGCTGATGCGAGATTTCGCCAAGCTCCTGCAATCTGATGCAGCGTATAAAATCATGGTTTTCCAGCACAAGACAGACGACGACATACACACAGCCTTTGAGCACTTCAAGAAAAGGGCAGCGAAGTATCGAGTAAAAGTGCCATCAGAGTTCTTGCTGTGTGGTTGGAGCACGTCGATGAACCAGTTTCTGTTCACGGAATTCAGCACTTCAGGCCGGGACCTCAAGCCGGATTGATCAAACCGGCATTCTCCTCATTGCCGGGCCGATTCACAGCCCGGCTCACCGGCCAGTGGTCGATCAGGGAGGCATCCAGATAGCGCACCACTTGGCGGATCGTGTCCCGATCCGTCAGGTCGGGGCCAAAGCCATGGCTCGAGGCTGGCATCGCTGCATGAAAAGTCCAAGAAAAGTGCCGCACCCCCACCCCCTTTTTATCAATTCAGATTGTCCGGTTTTTATCAGTGCTCTTTCATCGGAACAGATTCAGGGTCGTGTGAGGGTTCGCCCCCGCCGTCGAGCCCTATTCCATAGACGAGATATTCGTGAGATTCGACGGCTTCGCCCATGAGCAGTTGCTCGAGCACGCCCGGCAGCTCCACCACAAACAAGGTACGCCAATTCACAGGCATTCCGGTCTGCGTGGGTGTCGCGCCCACGCGCACCCTCGCCAAGCTGGCGAACCGCGCGGAAAAGAAAATCGCCGCCTACCAGGGCGTCTGCATTCTTCAGTCCGACAGCTGGGAAACCCAGGTGCTACTGAAGAAGATCGAGCTGGGAGACGTTTGGGGGCGTCGGCCGCCGTCTCGTCGGCCGCCGTCTCGTCGACCGCCTGGCCGTGATGGGCATCAAGAGCGCCTGGGACCTCGCCCAGGCCAATCCGAAGGAGATACGCCGTCGCTTCTCAGTCACTCTGGAGCGCACCGCGCTGGAGCTGCGCGGCGTGCCCTGCATTGAAATGAACGACTTCGATGAAGCCCGGAAGCGCATCATGACCAGCCGCAGCTTCGGCAAGCTCACCGACGACATCAACGAGATCCGCGAGGCGATCCGGCAGCACGGCCAGCGCGGCGCCGAGAAACTGCGCCGGCAGAATGGCTTGGCCAAGGCCGTGCTGGTGTTCCTGAAGACCAATCCGTTCCGCGAGGATTTGCACCAGTACTCACCGAGCCTGGTGCTCGAACTGCCCCGCCCCACGGCCGACAGCCGCGAGATACTGCACACCGCCGGCCAAGCCCTGGAGCGGATCTACCGCAAAGGCTACCTGTACCAGAAAGGCGGCGTGATGCTGCTCGACCTGATCGACGCCGATCGGCAGCAACTCTCGCTGCTCGATACGCCCCAAAGCGACGCCGAGCGGCAGCGCAGTGCGAAGCTGATGTCAGCCATGGACGTCTTCAATCAACGCATGGGGCGTGATACTGTAAAGCTCGGTATGCCGAGCCCTGCGGCAGCCTGGCATTTGCGCTGTGCCCATCGTACGAATAGATTCACTACTCGCTGGGATGAAATATGCAGAGTAGGTGACAACTGATGAGCACAGCAGCAGCATGGGTTCAGGCCATAGGCAGCATAGGGGCAATCGGGGCTGCCATCTGGATTTCAAGATTAGATATTAAGTGGCGCAACAAAGAGAAAAAAGAGTACCGACTGGCTATTCTAGAGTTGGCACGTCTCGCTCACAGAGAATTACTTTATTTGGACGAAACAATAAATGAAGACTATGCTTACCTTCACGGCGAAGGAGTGTCGAACCATGATCTAAATCGCCACCTTTTAGCACTAAAGACCGTGTCGCTAGAAACATTCCCATCTAAGAAGTCTTTTGTTGATCTTCATGAATTCGAGAGGCTTTGCGAAAGAATGTCATTTCTTATTGACAGTCTAAAAAATGATTTAGCCATCGGAAGAGTAAGCCCTGATTTTACTGAGCGTTCAGAAGAAATAAAAAGTGCAGCAGACGAGGTAATGGAAAGGCTTACTCATTCACTTAAAAGGGGTTGATCAGCTCCGCATCCTCATCGTTGCCAGGCCGGTTCACAGCCCGGCTGACCGGCCAGTGCTCGAACAGCGACGCATCCAGGTGACGCACCACATTGCGGATTGCCTCCCGATCCGTCAGGTCGGGATCGAGCCATGGCTCAAGGCTGGCGTCGTCGAGAATCAGCGGCATGGTCGTGCACCTCGGCGGCAGTACCGCGGGCGGGCTCGGTGAGAATCGCACAGCCTAGGCTGCCATCCTCCCGCTCAGCGTAGATGTCGGCAAAGGCGATCGGCTCGCGGTCAGTCCTGGTCAAGTAGTGCGGTTGCTTACCGGTCTGGGTGGCCAACCACTCGAACCAGCCGTCGGCAGGGATCAGGCAGCGCTGTCGCGCGAAGGCATGCTTGAAGTAGCCGCTGGTGGCCACCGTCTCGACTCGGGCATTGATTGGCTGTGCGGCCTTGCCCTTCGCCCACTTCGGACGGTAGCCCCACCAGAAATCGAGCTGCTCTGGTGGGGCATCATGGGCCACCTGCCGATACCCGCTGATCCAGATACCCGGCGGGATGTTATAGCAAGGTGGTGGCCCTTCCTCGGCCACCACAGCATCCAACCGGCGGGCGAGCTCAGGGTAGGCGATGAATGAAGCGAAGCGACCGCTCATTATTATTTTATCGTGTTACTCCAACAGCAGCTGAGAAATTTTCTCCAAAATCAGTACGATAGAGAACACCTCTACTTATAACAACTTTATGCCCTTCTGAATTCTGTTGCGACACTGACAAAAATTCCTCCCTCTCTTCAACCCAACCGTAAGCTGAATCAGCGGGTATAGAAACAGAATAATCTACCACAACCAACCCTAACCGCACCCAATTATCAACCATCGCAGGAACGTTAGCGGCCGACTGCTTTTCTCCACCCTCATAATAATCAACATTTAACAGGTGTCTGTATGCAGTCAACCTCTCCCGCTTATCAGGTTTTTCATAATGAAGTTCAACCACCGGGATCAAGCCGTTATATGATATAATCTTTTGCAGCAGTCTCGCCTCCAATGGATCTAGCTGCTTTATTATTTCAACAAATGCAGGATGAGCCAGCGCCGATTTTTTCCTATCCATTGACGCAGCGATTAAATTTAAAAACAACTCTTTCAGACTTTCTTCTTCATGTGTAAAAGCAAGACCTTGAAGAGCCGGGGCTGCTATATAAGGCTTTGGATCAACAATATCTTCAGGTGGAATTTCCTTTACCTTCTCTGAAAGCTCGCCTGAGAATTTTGTCTCAAAATATTGTCTTGCTTTTTCAATTCCATAGTTAAGCGCTGCAAGAGGAAGAAGCGCATTTTTTATAGCCGTGGTTGTAACCAAAAGCGCCTTGCCCAAATTATCAGCAGACTCTTTAACATCTTCACTATCTTTAATTTTATCCACTATAATTTCAGCCACATGCTCCATTGGTCTTTTGTCTGTCATTGTATCATCCTCGGACGATTCGGTATGTAATGTAAATTACTCATTCAACCTGAATCTCTAAACACTAGCCACTGAGCTTGCTTTGCTCGATGATTGCCTCAACTCATTAGAAAGACTAATTATCTTGGCTGCTCTGTTTGCTGCCAACTCATCCTCTTCTGAACCTGTGGCTATTTTATGGAGCTCATCTAAGAGGCGAGTCTCCAACTCTTCAAGCATATTTTCTCTATTACCACTTCTCGAACCGCAATCGTCTGGCAATGCAATTTTCAATAGTTGGTCAATCTTAGCATTATCAACAAAGGCCTTAGGGCCCAAACCTTTTTTCAAGCATTCCAAGCGGATAACATCTTGCAAAACTATAGATTGATATGCACGAAACAAAGCCCAAGCCATAGGTGATAAAAACGGCCTTGATTTATGAGCCTCATCAGAAAGAACACTCTTAAACGAAACATCACCAGCAAAGCCGGAGATAAATTTGTTTAGCTTCTCTCGATCCGCAACGACCTTATTAATAGCATCAATATTTAATTTAGATACAACAGAGGATACATTCCTTGCAGGGGCGAGAGCAATAAATGCAGACCATATTTGATCAATAGCTGCGAGCCTTCTTTTATCATACTCCGCTTGACGGGCTGCAACAGAGCCGAGCACTCCATTGCGAAGATCTCTTAACTCAGACTCCTTCAAGTTTAGCTCATGCTTCAATTTTTCTTCAGAATTTTTCAACTCCTGACGCAGCTCTTCCAATCTAGTGGAAAACTCGTACTCAACACTGCATTTTAGTCTGTTGACAATTAAATTTTTTGACAACCACAGCACGACAGTTATTAGCCCTGCAGTGGTAAGTGAAGGAAAAAATATATCCATATTTAACTCGCAAGAAAAGCCAACTAATGATTAATGCCAAATATGTTAAGATACTCGCCCAATCCTTATCTCACACCGCCCCAGGATCTCCACCTCCCCCATCTGCTGCGGAGTGATCATCTCGGGCTGGTAGTGCTCGTTATCACTGATCAGGTACAGCGCGCCGCCGGCGAGGCGCTGCAGGCGCTTGATGCGCCGCTCGCCGCTCGCCGCTCACCGTCAACAGAAACACCCCTTCCTGCCGAATATCCCGGTTGGCCAGGTCAACCAGCACCCAGTCGCCATCGGCCAGGGTGCCTTCCATCGAATCTCCACGCACCTTGATGCCGGCCACCTGCCCGGGCTGTATGCCCAGGGCGGCAAGCTGCGCCTCGGGGAAGTAGAGCATGCCCTCGATCCGCTCCTCTTCCAGCGAACGGCCGGCGCCGGCAGCGCCTTCCACATCGTAGAGCTTCACCTCGGCGAGGCCTGACCCCGGCTGGCTTGAGGCAACCATATGCGCCCCGTTAGCAACCCGAGGAGCCTCCGGAGCACCGTTCGGTTCTGTCACCGTCCGGTTTCCTGTCAGTACATATTGGACATCAACACCGCCACCACTGAGTGCAGCGAGGTAGTCGGCCTTTGGGCTGCGCTGATCACTCTCGTAAAGCATCTGCGTCTTTTTGGTCACACCAGCTAGGTCACCGAACTGGGCCTGAGTCATTCCCATCCGGTCCCTTTCCTGACGCAGCCTCTCGCCAAAAGACACCATTCAGTCTCATTCTCCACCCAATAAGAAAACCAATCGGTTTCATCCTGTCGTTACAGTCTTAGACAACCTTAAGGAAGCCTACCCCATGAGCCCCGTTGAAACCATGCGGACAGTGCCGGCTCGTGCACCAAACGGTTGCAACCAGCCGGTGATGTCGCAGCTCACCAAGGCGGAGCGCGAGAAGGTGGAACAAATCGCCCAGCTCGAAATGCGCTCTCTCTCCGCCACGGCTCGAATGCTGATGCTTCGCGGCATCCAGCAATACGAAGACGACACCCACAACGCCGATTGAACCTAACAGCCTGCTGCATCAGGAAATCGCCCATGTATCAGGACCCCAAGCGTGTGTGCTCCCGTTACGGCGCCATCAACCTCGACGAATACGAGCGGCGCCTGATCGATGCGCTGGTTGACTACACCGGCATCGACAAGGCCGTGCTGCTGCGTCAGCTGGTGATGAAGGAAGCCCTGGGCATCGCCGATCTCGAACTCAATGTGCCCCTCCGGGCGTAGGCTCGCTGCGCATCGCCCAGAACCACGCCCAGATCGCCGCCCTGGTGGATTGCCTGGGGCCGAAAGGCCTGGACCTGTTCACCACCGAGGCAATCGCCCAGGCGCACCACCTGGTGGCCGAGATGGCCATCGAGCGGCAGCAGGCCATCAATGCCGATCATCCGCTGGTCGAGGAGTTCTGGGAAACCGTCGAGTACCTGGAGCGCACCCGCGTGGAGAACGTACTCGACCACAACGCTGGCCAAGGCTACCTCGCCATCAACCTGAAGGAGTTCGAGAAGCTCGCCGCCGACCATCACTTCCGCTTCGACATGCGCGAGCTGAAACGCCAGCTCAAGGGCAGCAAGGCGCGCAAGTTCGTGGCGTCCAACCACCCCGTTTATTCGAAGACCCGACCGAACGGCGGCACCGTCAAGTGCTGGCTGTTCGAGCGTGGCTGACAGGAAAAGGGAGATCAGCAATGCGCACCTACACCCTCGACCCGGCCGCCGCCCTGCTCAACCTGGGCCGCAATACCCTCACCCGCCGGCTGCGCCAGGCCGGCATGCTCGGCCCCGACAACCTGCCCGCCGGCGCCTACCGCGGCGGCCGCTTGCTACGCGTGAAAACCGGCACCTATCGGCATCCGGTCGCCGGCTGGACCCACTACGGCCGTACCGAAGTCACCGACGCCGGCCTGGACCATATCGCCGAAAAGCTCGGCATCGATATCGACCACCTGCCGGTGCTGCATGCCACTCGGCAGCCGCCCCGTACCACCCAGCGCCCACTAGGAGAAGGCTCATGCCAATTGCCATCTCGCTCTGGGGCGTCGTGACGCCCGCCGGCGAGCCAATCGTCGGCTCGCTCTACCACACACCGCACGGCGCGAAGTACCGCTTCTGCGCCTGCCGCAACGTCGAGCCGGAGCGTCACCCCGCCTTCTGGCACGAACAGGAAACCAAGGGCTACCGAGTCCGGCAATTCACCCTTAAACACCAGGAGCAAACCCATGGCTGATACCGCAGATCTCGCCGGCGAGATCATCGAAACCTCACTGGCCATCGCACTGGCCCGAGCCCAACTGCCGAACACCGTGGCCACCGATCCCTGGTGCGAAGAGTGCGGCGAGGAGATTCCCCAAAAACGCCGCCTCGCCGCGCCCTGGGCAACCACCTGTATCAATTGCCAGAGCGTGCGTGAAAGGAGGGGCAAGCATGCCGCCCGTTAAGGGCGGCCGGCTGGCCAGAACCGCCGCCATGCTCTGCCAGGACGAGCTGTTTCGGCTCTACCTGGATCGGCGCAAGCGGCACAAGTTCGGCCTCACGCCCAGCCAGCTGCCCGACGGTACCCACAACGAACAGGACGCGCGGGACTGGCTCTGCCAGGCCTGCCGCATCGAAAGCCGAGCCGAGCTCGATCACAACCCCTACGCCGCGGCCACCTTCAAGGGCATCCGCGCCCGCTACGGCCGCTGGCGTGCTACGCAGAGGAGCCAAGCATGAACACCTACTTCGGACTGCTAGCCGAGTTCAATGGCCGCGCCGAGATCCCCCTCGAGGAAGTCGCGCCCCGCTACTTCGGCATCAACGCCCGCACCACCAGCATGCGCGCCGGCGCCCAGGCCCTGCCGGTGCCCGTCTATCGCGCCGGTGACTCGCAGAAGTCGCCCTGGCTGGTCAGCGCCGTGGATCTCGCGAGGTACATCGATGAGAAGCGTGCTGAAGCGAGAAAATTATGGGAACATGTTAACAAATAAATGGGCGGTCTCAAGTCCCAAGCGCAACACTATTGAAGGGTGTCCGGTCCAGCGACTGATTTCTTGAGCACCTCGGAA
>NZ_JACEFT010000045.1 GCF_013697085.1 Billgrantia kenyensis | reverse complement strand
CTGCTGCCCTGGCGCTGGAGAGACACGCTACCGGTCTAACTCAGGCCGCAACAGGTGGGGTTCGTGGAGCGCTTACGGCGCTCCGTCAGCCACATCAGCTCGACATTACGCTGAGTCTCGCGCTCCAGGCGGCGACTTGACTGAATGCGATTGAGATAGCCGTAGATGTAGAGCTTCAGTAGTACAGCGGGATGATAGGCAGGCCTACCTGTCGCATGCGGATCGACACCTTTAAAACCAAGCCCTCTGAGGTCGAGCCCCTCCACAAACGCCTCAATGGCACGGACCGGGTTATCGTCTGCAATGAAGTCGTCCAAAAGCGCGGGGAACAACGTGCTTTGATCTCGGGCTTCTCCAACCACGAATCGCTTCATCGCCATTTCCTCAGCGGACCTTGGCAAAGTATAGTGGCCGGTGTGTTTTCACACAGCCTCGGTCGAAATTTACATCCTCTCCGTGGCTATCCGTCTTCACCCCACCAGCTCCACCTTACCCCAGTCACCGCCCACCGAATCGAGCAGTTGCTTCAACGCTGGGCTCTTGTAGGTGAAGTGCGGGTCGTCCCAGCGCTGGCGCACGCTTCGGTGCACGCAGGGCTCCAGCGTGCGTTGCTGTGAGCGGCGCATCACGCGGTAGAACCCTTTGTATTCGTTGTGCTGAATACCGGTATGGCGCGGGTTGAGGGCACTGTGGAAGTGTGGTTCGAGGGCGAGCCCGCAGCTTTCGGCTTCGCTGGCCATCCACTTACCGGCGAAGTCGCCGAGTTCGCGCTTCTCGTAGCCGCCGCCGATATCGGTGTGCACGCCGGCGAACCATACCTGTTTCAGGTCGATGCCGGGCTTGGGCGTCCACAGGGTGGGCTCGAAGTCCTGGCGGTTTTCGTCGATGGAAACGGCGTGGCGGGCGTGGCGAATGATGCTGCTGGGCGCGGTGTCGTGGAACAGGTAGCGGGAGGTACCCAAGGTGCCGAGAAACGGGGCGGGTATGCCCAGCGAGCCAACGGTGTCCCACACGCCGATGAACTCGATCTCGGTCTTGTCCGCTACGGCATGCTTGCGGCGAAAGTCCGTGGCCTTGCGCTCGGCGGGGGCGGAGCTCTTGGGGCGCTGACGATAGAGCTCGTAGGCCTCGCTGACTCTCTCGGCGCACTCGCGCCGGAGCAGGCCGCAGTTGCGAATCAGCCCCGCCAAGGATCGAACGGTGTAGGCGCCGCGGCTGAAGCCGAACAGGAAGAGCTGATCGCCGGGCTCATAGTTGTGCACGACGAAGCGATAGCAATCCATGATGTTCTTGTCGATACCGGCCCCGGTGGCGCCACCGCGTATTCGATCGCCTTCGGTGCCTACCCCCTGGTCGTAATAGACGATCTGCTTGGTGCCGGCCTCGCAACAGGGCGCGACGCCGCGAGCCAGACGCAGCACGTGTGTGGGGTTATCGCTCTCGGGACATTGCCAGGTGCCATCGGCGCAGACGATGATGCGCTTCATCTCGCTCCCTCCCTGCAGGCCTCTTACAAACGTAATCACGATGTTTCAGTCTCGCTACGCGAATTGACCGGAAACTGACATGAGTCTTAGGAATTGACGTCATGGCTTACGCAGGCATGGCAGAGGGCTTACAACCAAGGGAGTGCCTCTTTCCTTCAGCGGCACCGTGCATATATGAAGCAGGCCCGGGGCTCAGCACCCAGGTTGGGGTGCACTACGTAGCGCTCAAGGTGGCCTTCTTGGTGAAAGCCGCACTTTTCCAGCAGGCGGGCAGAAGCCAGATTATCCACATCGCAGGTGGCCTGAACGCGATATGTCTCGGGCAGAGCCAGGCAGAGCTCGGTGAGTGCCGTGAGTGCTTCTGACATGAGGCCACGCTGCCAATAGCGGCTTGCCAGCACATAGCCCACATCGACAATATGGCCCCTTGGCCGGGCATCCAGCATGCCGATAGGTTCGTGCTCTGCACGCTGCAAGGCCAGGACGTAGGGAAAATGAGTGCGCGCTTGCCAGCCTTTTATGCAGGCATCGACGAATTGCTGCGTTTCGGCGAGTGCCTGGTGTGGGCGCCAGACCAAGTAGCAGGTGACTTCCGCATCGGTCGTGTACGCCTGATACAGGCGCGGCCCATCGGTGGGGCGGGGTTCCCGCAGGACAAGCCGCTCGGTTTCGATACGTGAGGGAAGCATGGTGTGGCCTTGATTACCGGGCATCTCACTCATCATACGACTCATTCGAGCGCGGTGCGTTGGGTGCCTGTTCATCCAGCGATTGCCGATACTTGATGCAGCCTTTGATGAACTCCGGCCACTCGGGTACCACGGGAACCGGGTCGGTCTTGTCGGGCAGTAAGGCCCACAGTGCCGGATGGTGCCAGCACAGGTCGTGTCCGCTGCAGTCTCGGTGCTCGCGAATACCTTGGCGGAGCCGTTTTGCTTCGTCGATCAGCTCCTCGCGGGTCATTCGTTCGAGGTCTTCATCCATGGGTGCCTCCATAGGGTGTCCGCTAGCCGTCCGGCTCCTCACGTGACGGCCTGGTGGCATCGGTTGGGTGCACGCTGCAGTATTGTTGAGCGAGCCGGAGCAGTTTGCTCACTCATGCTGCAAGACGTTGATGAGCTTTCCGAAGGGGTCGCGAACGTAGAAGCGTCGCACGCCCCAGGGCTCGCTGATGGGGCCGTACTCGATGGGCACGCTCGCTTTCTCGAAGCGGGCCAGTGCCGCTTCGATATCGTCGACTTCGATGGAGAGATCGGGCACGGGAGTACCGGAACCGCCTTCGATGCCGAAACTCACCTGCACCGTCATCTTGGCGTCCGAGCCGTAGGTGCGGAACCAGCCGTGATCCATTAGCAGGTCGAGGCCCAGGATGTCGCCGTAAAAAGCCGCTGCTTGGTCGAGCTCCTCTGTCGCCGTGTTGGCCATGATGCGTTTCACTTTCATGATCGCCTCGGGGTGGTTGGTTGTGTGTTGTGAGTGCTGCGCATGCCGGCTGCGAAAGGCTTAAACATAGTCGCTTCACCATCATGCTGCCTGTTCTATCCTTTTCTTCGGCCCGTACTGTGCGGGCGTCTTTCCACCCCGAGGAGCTTTCGTGATGAGGAGCTTTCCATGAGCGGCACTCTCTATCGCCTTGCGGCTTTTACCGATGACCCGAGCGGCGGCAACCCCGCCGGGGTGTGGCTGGGCGAGGCGCTGCCCGAGCCGGCGGAGATGCAGCGTATCGCCGCCGAGGTGGGCTATTCCGAAACCGCCTTCATTGCCCCGGCCGAGGGTGAGCGGCGCACGGTGCGTTACTACAGCCCCGAGGCGGAGGTGAGCTTTTGTGGCCATGCCACGGTGGCCGGCGGCGTGCAGATGGGCCGGTTGAGCGGGGCGGGTAGCTACATGCTGGATACGGCGGTGGGCGAGGTGATGGTCACCGTCAACCGGGTGGAAGGGGAGTGGCAGGCCTCGCTGGTGTCGGTGACACCGGAGTTTCGCCCCGCCGAGCCTGAGCTGGTCGAGGAGGCGCGCGAGCTGCTCGGTTGGCAGGCCGATGAACTCGATCTCGACATTCCTCCTGCGCGGGCCTACGCCGGGGCCTGGCACCTGGTGCTGGCGTGCAAGGAGCGGGCACGCCTCGAGCGGCTCGAGTACGACTTCGAACGGCTCAAGGCGCTGATGCTGCGTGAGGGCCTGACCACGCTGCAGCTGGTGTGGCGCGAGAGAGAGGAGCGCTTCCATGCCCGCAATCCGTTTCCGGTGGGCGGCGTGGTGGAAGACCCCGCCACCGGGGCGGCGGCCGCGGCGCTGGCCGGCTACCTGCGCGATGCCGGTCTGCTCCAGGCACCCGCTCAGCTGATCATCATTCAGGGCGTGACGATGGGACGCCCCAGCCGCCTGCAGGTGGACATCCCCCTGTCAGGCGGCATCGTGGTGACTGGGCAGGCGGTGAGCCTGGAAGGCTGAGCCGGGCCCGATCATCAACGATCGCTCACGGCCTGAGCACCCAGTAGTCGTTCTGGATGTCGTGGGGCAACTGATGGACTTCGATGCTGCCGAAGCCGGCCTTGCCGAAGTATTCCCGCGCCTTTTCCCGGCCCCACATGGTTCCCAGCCCCTCGCCGCCCTGGGCGAGGGAGACACTCATGCAGTGCATGATCGACAGGGTATAGAGCAGCGTCCCCATCGGATGATCGCGGTCGCCGTGGTGGTGGCTCGATGAGTGGATGTCCTGGGCCAGGTAGACGCCACCCTGGCGCAGGGTGCGACGAACACCCTTGAGCAGATTCAGCGGGTGGGCCTGGTCGTGAATGGCATCGAAGGTCGTGACCAGATCGTAGCGCTGGGCCGGCGCGGTGAGGTCGAAATCGCTGAGGTCGCGCTCCTCGAAGCGCAAGTTGCTTAGCCCCCGCCGCGCGGCACGCTCTGTCGCCCAGCCGATGGCCTCGCGGGAGAGGTCGTAGCCGGTAAAGCGACTGGCGGGGAAGCGTTCGGCGAGTTTCATCAGCGCCAGCCCACGACCACAGCCGAGATCGAGCACGTCGATGCCCCGCTCCAGCCTAGCCGGGAGTTCCGGCGCCAGGGGAAGAATGGCGTCGAACAGCACGGGCAGCACGGTCTGGCCGCTGTCCTCGGCCATGACTTCGTGGAAGCGGGCGTAGCGTGTGTAGGGGACGCCGCCGCCGTGATGAAAGCATTCCAGCACGTCGTCCTCCACCTGGCCCATCAAGGGCAGGTACTGGGCGTAGACGGCGAGATTGGCTTCGCCGCTGTCGGTCAGCAGCGCGGCGTGCTCGGGCGGCAGCCGATAGGTCAGGGTCTGGGGGTCGTGTTCGACCAGGGCAGCGACCGTGGCGCCGCCCAGCCACTCGCGCACGTAGCGCTCATTGAGCTTGGTCTTGGCGGCAAGTTCACTGCTGGTGACCGGCTCGCCGTCGGCCAGATGGGCGAGCAGGCCGCTGCGATGGGCCAGCGAGACCAGCTGCAGCATGGCGGCTTCGTTGAGCGCGGCGACGAAGCGGCTCTCGAAGCCGGCGACGCGAGTGGCGTCGATAGCGGCGGGAGCTTGGGCTTGTGCTTGGGCTGTCATGGGGTGTCTCCTGAGTTGTTGTTAGTGATTCGTTAGGGCTTCGTTGGTGCTGCGGAGAATCCATTGTGGCGCTCACGGCTGGGTTACACTGAAGTCCCTACGGACAGAAACCGGCGGTTTCCGCCATGTCGACGCACAAACCCACCATCGCGCTGCTGGCGATTCCCGAAGTGGCGGCTTCCACCCTCTATGGGGTTTTCGATGTCTTTGCCTCGGCGGGACGCGACTGGCCCGCTCTGATCGAGGGCAAGGCCGGTGAGTCGCTGTTCGTGCCCAGGGTGGTGGCGCGCAGCGGTAGGCGTGAAATGACCGTCGCCAACGGCGTGCGCGTCGTTCCCGATGCCGGCCTGGATTGGGTGCCCGATGTGGTGTGCATCCCCGAGATCGCGCTTCCGCCCGAAGCGGTGATCGAGGGGCGTTACAGCGAGGAAGTCGCGTGGCTCAAGCGCTGCCATGCCGAAGGGGCTATTCTGGCGACCGCCTGCTCGGGCGCCCTGCTGTTGGCGGAGTCGGGATTACTGCGTGGCGAAGACGCCACCACCCACTGGGCCTACTGCGACGTGCTGGGTCGCTATCCGGACGTGCGGGTGCATCCGCATCGCGCCCTGGTGATCGGCGGCATCGGCAGCCGCCTGGTCATGGCCGGGGGTGGCACCTCCTGGAGCGATCTGGCGCTCTATCTCGTCGCCCGCCTGGCGAGTGTCGATGAGGCAATGCACCTCGCCAAGCTGTTCCTGATCGACTGGCATGCCGCCGGCCAGCTTCCCTTTGCCATGCTCGCCCGCACCCGCCAGGCTGAGGATGCCGTCATCGCCCGCTGTCAGACCTGGGTGGCCGAACACTACGACGAGCCCTCTCCGGTGGCCTCGTTGATCGAGGTTTCGGGGCTGAGCGAGCGCAGCTTTCACCGCCGTTTCAGGAAGGCCACCGGCCTGACGCCGATGGAATACGTGCACACCCTGCGTCTGGAAGAGGCCAAGCAGATGCTGGAGACCGAGACCACGCCCGTGGATGCCATTGCCGAGGCGGTGGGCTACGAGGATGGCGCCTTCTTCGGGCGGTTGTTTCGGCGCAAGGTGGGGCTGACGCCGGCTCAGTACCGGCGCCGCTTTGGCGGGCTGCGCAAGGCGCTGTCGGGGTGAACGAAGCTCACCATGGAGGCAGTGCATCGCTTACAAGCGACGACGCAGTATCACGGTAGCGAGAATGTGGGTAGCCCCGCCGACAGCAGCGATCAGCGTGAAGGCACCGGGCTCGCCGCGAGAGATTTCCCAGAAGAAGCCGATCAGCGCTACGCCTAGCACGGCGAAGTAGGCGGCACGCAGGGCATGCAGTTGGATCAGTGCATGCCGCTCGTCCAAGGGCGGATCCTGGCTGAGCACCTGGACGGATTCGAAGCGTTGGCCGAAGCGCATCAGCGCGGCATAGCCCAGCATGATGCCGAGCATGACCAGCCCGACCCCGGGGGCATCGGCAGCGAGCCACGAAATGAGAAACATCGCCACGCCTAGAACTATGCCAGTAAGGGGGATGAGGACGGGTTTGCTCTTGGCGGTTGCATCATGATGCTGTGTCATCGAATACCTCCTCGACGGGCTTGCCGAAGAATCGGGCCAGGCGGATGGCCAGCGCTAGCGAGGGCACGTAGCGCCCGACTTCGATGGAGTTGATGGTATTGCGCGAAACGCCCATGGCTTCGGCGAGATCTGCCTGGGTCAAGCCCTGGGCCTTGCGCAGCGTTCGAATGTGGTTGTGCATATGCCAAGCTTGTTTGTCATACTGATTTTTGTCAAGCAAGCTTGGCATTTCTGTTGCTCAGGGCTGATAGCTCCCTGCTTCCGCGGCGAAGCTGATCGCCAGCCGGTTCCAGGCGTTGATGGCGCAGACCGCCAACGTGAGGTCGGTCATTCCCTTCTCGGAGAAATGCTCGCGGGTGGCCTCGTGCAGGGCCTCGTCGATGCCGTTTCCGGCGATCAGGGTATTGGCCTCGGCCCAGGCCAGGGCGGCGCGTTCGCGAGGCGTGTAGAAGGGCGTTTCGCGCCAGGCGCTCAGGGCGTACAGCCGCTGCTCGGTTTCACCGGCCTTGCGCGCGTCCTTGGTGTGCATGTCGATGCAGTAGGCGCAGCCGTTGATCTGCGAGACGCGGGTATAGACCAGCGCCAGCAGGCCGTTGCCAAGCTCACCCGCTTCCTCTGCCTGGTGAACGTAGCTCTGCAGGTCGAGCATGGCCTTGAGGCCGGCGGGGCTTGCGGAGAAGTAGTTCGTGCGCATGAGTGGGGCTCCGAAAGAGTTGGAAGCTCCACCCTAGCGCGGCGGTTATCACCTCGATTGTAGATTTTCGACCTCAGTGCAGCTTCATGCGCGGGCGGATGAAGCGGTTGAGCCCGTCCGAGAGCAGGATCAGTGCCGTCTTGACCGTGCCGTGGATGGCGCGCTGGTGCATACGATAGAGCGAGGCGTAGAAGAACTTGGCCAGGCGCCCCTCGATGAACAGGCTGCGTGCCGAGGCACCGCGCATCAGGCTGCCGATGGCCTCGAAGTGGGCCAGTGAAATCAGCGAGCCGCGGTCGCGGTAGCGGAACGGCTTCAGCGTGCCGTTCTCGAGCCGGGCGAGCAGGTTCTTGTAGAGCCGCTGGGCCTGCTGGTGGGCGGCCTGGGCCCGGGGCGGTACCACGCTGCCGTCCGGCTGTGGGCAGCTGGCACAGTCGCCGAAGACGAAGATATTGGGGTCGTCGACGCTCTGCAGGGTCGGCTCGACCTTGATGCGCTGGTTGCGGTCCAGGGTCAGGCCCAGTTCACACAGTACGTTGGGTGCCTTGATGCCGGCGGCCCACACGTTGAGGTCCGTTTCGATGCGCTCTTCATCGGCGGTGACGATGGCGTTCTCCTCTACGCAGACGACCCGGGTGCCGATGTGTACCTGCACCCCCAGGCGTTCCAACTCGGTGCGCACGGCGCCGCGAATACGCTCGGGCAGGGCCGGCAGCACGTCGGGTGCCGCTTCGATCAGGTGAACTTCCAGGTGGCGGCTGTCCATCTCGGTGAAGCCGTAGCTGTGCAGCATGCGTGAGGCGTCGTACAGCTCCGCTGCCAGCTCCACTCCGGTGGCGCCGGCGCCGACGATGCCCACCGTGAGCCGAGGATGCTCTCGCCGCTCGGGGTCGCTGTAGCGCAGGAAGGTGTTGAGCATGTCGCGCCGGAAGGCCTCGGCCTGGGCCGGGCTGTCGAGAAAATGGCAATGATCGGCAACGCCGGGGGTGCCGAAGTCGTTGCTCACGCTGCCCAGCGCCAGCACCAGCAGGTCGTAATCGAGGCTGCGGGCCGGCAGTACTTCCTCGCCGTGGTCGTCGAGCACCGGGGCCAGGCGCAGCTGGCGGGCCTCGCGGTCGAGCCCTTCGAGAGTGCCGCGCTGGAAGCGATAGCCGTTCAGCTGGGCATGGCTCTGATAGGAGATCTCGTCGATGCTGGAGTCGAGAGCACCGGTGGCGACCTCGTGCAGCAGCGGCTTCCAGATATGGGTGGGGTTGCGGTCGATCAGCGTGATCTCCGCCTTGCCGCGCCGTCCCAGGCGGCGGCCGAGACGGGTGACCAGCTCCAGCCCGCCGGCGCCACCGCCGACCACCAGGATTCGTCTTCCTTCCATGTAAGGCTCCGTTAAGATGAATGTGCAATTGAGAAATGGGTGCTTTTACTGTACCGCTTGAGGCTGAGAATCGTTGTATTTTTTTGGATAACCCACCATTGCGCTGAAAGGCCCCAACATGAGCAACGCTTTCCAACCGCACTTGCCAGGAGGCACCGGCCTCATGCTGCGCCGCTTCACGCCCAGTGCTGCGCTGCGTTCCTACGTGCAGTGCTATTGGCAGGCGCAGGGGCAAGAGGGTAGCGAGCTGGCAGGCAGAGAACTGCTGCATCCGGATGGCGCCGCGGGCCTGCTTTTCAACTTCGGTGGCGCGCTGGAGCGCGACGGCAATCGACTGGGCGGTACTTGCTGGATCGACGGCCCCAAGCGGCGCACGGCGCGGTTGGCAGTGGGGGAAACGCTCGACCTGTTCGGTGTACGCTTCCTGCCGGGCATGGCGTTTCCGTTCGTCAGCGAACCCCTGACGACCTTGGCCGGTGGAGATCTGACGCCGGGAGATGCCCTGCGAAGGCTCGAACTCGAAGCGCTGCACGAGCGGCTGGGTGAGAGGCCCGATCTGGCGGGGCGCATTGCGCTGCTGGAAAGCTACATCCTAGAGCGGCTACAGCGGCACGACGCGCCGCAGGAACCGGCCCTGACGGCATCCCTCGACTGGCTCAAGCGCCACCAAGGCCAGGCCAGCATCGCCACGCTGGTGGGTGAGCTGCCGTTCGGCCAGCGCCACCTGGAGCGGTTGTTCCAGCACCATGTGGGGCTCTCGCCCAAGCGCTATGCCCGGCTGCTGCGCGTTGCCCACAGCCGCGAGCTGATCAAGCAGAGCAGGGCGAGCGTCTCGCTGACCGATACCGCCTTGGCCGCCGGCTACTTCGACCAGGCCCACTTCATCCACGACTTCAAGGCCGTAACCGGCCTGACGCCGGGAGGCTATCGGCAGTATGCGAGGCATCGATATGGATGCTCTTACCCCGCTCGGGCCATCCTGACACTATGTGGTCCAAGGAGTTGAGAGCATGAGCCAGAGAACCCGCTTGCCCTCCGAGTCTCGGCAAGTTCCAGAGTCCCCAGTCGAAGGCAGCTTGGAGGTGCGTGGCGCAACCCTGAGATTTCGTCAAGAGGGGCAGGGGCCAGCAGTGCTGGTGGTAGGGTCTTCCGTCTACTACCCACGTACTTTCTCCGCTGCCCTTCGAGCGTCGTGCCGGCTGAGCTTCATGGACCTACGCCATTTCGCTCATGGGAACGGTTCAGGCCTGGCAAAGGGTATTACGTTGAATGCCTACTGCGAGGATATCGAGGCCATGTGCGTCGAGCTGGGCCTCGAGCGTTTCGTTCTGATGGGGCATTCCCATCACGGCAATGTCGCCCTCGAATATGCCAAGCGGTATCCGGGCCGGGTATCCCGACTGGTGCTGATCGGAACACCACCCTGTGATGTGTCGCGAACCCTTGAAGCGGGCCAGCACTATTGGGATGCAAACGCGTCAGGCGCTCGCAAGACGGCGCTGGAGCAAAATCATGCCTTGCTCGACGAGTCGGCAATGGCAAGCCTGCCGCCGGGTGAGGCGTTCGTGGCTCGCTATGTCGCCGATGGCCCGCGCTTTTGGTACGACCCCCATTACGACGCCACCCCTCTCTGGCAAGGGGTGCCGATCGATACCGAGGCTTTCACGGCCTTTCGAAATTTTTTCGTCGACTATCGGTTCTACTGGCGCTTGGTGGATCTCTCCGCGCCGGTGCTGGTAGTGATGGGGCGCCATGATTACGTCGTGCCCCCTACGCTCTGGGAGTCCCGCCTGCCTGACCTGCCACCCGTTACCTATCGGCTGTTAGAGCGCAGTGGCCACACGCCCCAATTGGAAGAGCCGGAAGCGTTCGCCAGGCTGTTGTTGGAGTGGCTTGGGCTGGGTAAGCCATAAAGCGGTGACATCCATCTGCTTGACGCCTCGATCATCGAGGTATAGGTTTCCCCCATGACCAAAGCGAAATCCGAAGCGGCCACCGGCCGCCGGATCCCCGACTACAGCGACCCTTCCTACTGGCGCGGCACGATCAAGATGTCGCTGTCGAAGTTCTTCGTGCTCAGCGTGCTGCACCGCAAGCCGATGCATGGCTACGAGGTGGTGCCGGCGGTGGAGAAGAGCACCAACGGCTGCTGCAGCCCTTCGGAGGGGACGGTCTATCCGGTGCTCAACGAGTTCGAGGCGGGGGGCTATCTCTCCTCGAGTAACGAGGTCGTGCAGGGGCGCTCGCGCAAGGTCTACGCATTGACGGAAAAGGGGCGGGATGCCTTTCAGGTGGCGGTGGACGCCTGGCTCGAGGCCACGGAATGCATCGTCGAGAGCCGCCGTATGGCCGCAGGGGCAGTGAAACGGGAGGAGCGGGAAGGATGAGCGCGGCGCGTTTTTTCAGGTCCGCATACCTCGATGATCGAGGTAGTCGATGAGCTCGCGCACCGGTGTGGTTGTCGCCCTGGGCGTTTCCCAGACGCTTGCCTGGGGCTCGACCTACTATTTGCCGGCCATCCTCGCCGTGCCCATGGCGCAAGACCTCGGCCTTGCCACGGGTACGGTATTCGCGGCGTTTTCCTCGGCATTGGTGGTGTCGGCCGTGCTGGGCCCGGCGGTGGGGCGGCGCATAGACCGTTTCGGCGGGCGCGACGTGCTGACGGTTTCCAGCCTGGTGTTCGCCCTGGGCCTGGTACTTCTGGGTCTGGCGGATGGGCCCGTGCTGCTATGGGCAGGTTGGCTGGTGATCGGCGTCGGCATGGGCATGGGACTGTACGAATCGGCCTTCTCGACCCTGGCCGGGCTCTATGGCCGCGAGGCGCGTGGCGCCATTACCGGTATTACACTACTGGCGGGCTTTGCCAGCACGGTTTGCTGGCCGATTACCGGCTGGCTCAACGCCGAATTCGGCTGGCAGAACGCCTGCTTTACCTGGGCGGCGGTACACCTGCTGCTGGGTCTGCCGCTCAACCGGCTGCTGATTCCGTTCGGTGTCCAGCCGCCCGCGCCTCACGCCGAGACGGCAGTCGCCGAGGCGAATTCGACCTGGCTGCCCATGGCGCTGCTGGCTTTCGTCTTCGCCGTGACCTGGTTCGTCAGCACGGCCATGGCGGCGCACCTGCCGTGGCTGTTGCAGATCGCCGGCCTCTCGCCTGCGGCCGCCATCGCGGCCGCGGCGCTGGTGGGGCCGGCCCAGGTGGCGGCGCGAATGCTCGAGTTCTCGCTGCTGCAGCGCTTTCATCCGCTGCTCTCGGCCAAGCTGGCGGTGGTGGCGCATCCCATTGGTGCGCTCGGCGTGATGACGCTGGGGGCGCCGCTGGCCACGCTGTTAGTGCTGCTGCACGGCGCCGGCAACGGCATTCTCACCATCGCCAAGGGTACGCTGCCGCTGGCCATTTTCGGCCCCCACGGCTATGGCCTGCGCCAGGGCGTGCTGATGGTGCCGGCACGCTTCGGCCAGGCGCTGGCGCCGCTGGCCTTCGCCCTGTTGATCGAGCGCTTCGGCACCCAGGCGCTGCTGTTCTCCTCAGCCCTGGGGCTGGCCGCCCTGGTGGCGCTGCTCGTCCTGCAAACCCACGCCATGAAGGAGGCGACATGAGGCTTCGCACGCTGAACGACCCCGATGTTTTACCGGCCCTCGACGAGCGCTTCGCTCTCCGGCAGCCCGGCCAGGGCTTGCCCGATCCGCTGGGCCATCCGCCACGCATCCTGCTGCTCTACGGTTCGCTGCGCGAACGCTCCTATTCGCGTCTGGCGGTGGAAGAGGCGGCGCGGCTGCTGCGCTATTTCGGCGCCGAGACGCGAATCTTCGACCCTTCCGATCTGCCGCTGCCTGATCAAGTGCCGGGCGACGATCACCCGGCGGTGCGGGAGCTGCGCGAGCTGGCGCTGTGGTCCGAAGGGCAGGTGTGGTGCAGCCCCGAGCGACACGGACAGATCACCGGGGTGATGAAGGCGCAGATCGACCATCTGCCGCTGAGCATGGGCGCGGTGCGGCCCACCCAGGGGCGCACCCTGGCGGTAATGCAAGTCAGCGGCGGTTCGCAGTCGTTCAATGCGGTGAACACGCTGCGGCTACTGGGGCGCTGGATGCGCATGTTCACCGTCCCCAACCAGTCCAGCGTGCCCAAGGCGTACCAGGAGTTCGACGAGGCCGGGCGCATGCGACCCTCGCCGCTCTACGACCGCATCGCCGACGTGATGGAGGAGCTGGTGCGCTTCACCCTGCTACTGCGGCCCCACAATGAGACGCTCGTGGACCGCTACTCGGAGCGCCGCGAGGCGGCCGGTGCCAAGGCCGACCCGGTGACCGACAAGGCGGCGGTCGGCCAGGCTTCCTGATAGGTCAAAACTCGAGAGCCAGCCGCAGCCTGTCCTTGTGCTGGATGCCGTTCTCGTAGATCGGTTCGTCGTAGTGGGAGAGGAAGTAGTCTCGCTCCACGGCGACGACCCGGAACCCCGCACGCTGGTAGAAGGTGAGCTGGTAACCGAAGGTGCCGGTGCCAAGTTTGATCTTGCCCAGCAACAGTGGACACCCCGTTAAGGCAGTACACTGAACGAGGTGACCCCATGGCAAGGCAAGCAACGTCGATGACAAAGAAGACCCGTACCCGTTACTGAACTGACCCCCAATAGTTGGACGGTTCATTCAGCCGGCGTCCAAGGCCTGAGTCCTGTACTGTACGGGGCTCA
>NZ_JACEFT010000044.1 GCF_013697085.1 Billgrantia kenyensis | reverse complement strand
GTCCTCCTTGGGATCAGGAGACACCAGTCTGACGCGTGCTAATCAGCTGCAGAAGATGGGGTTTGTGGAGCGCTTACCTCGGTCGCCAGCGCCGGTTGCCGCTGCATGCCTTCGATCACGGCTGCCTTGGGGCAGCAGAGCAGCCAAGTCTCGGTGTCGGCTATCGCATCGCAGTGGTAGCGCTCCGCGAATAACGAAGCCTCGGCCAGCCAGCGTGTGGTGTCGGCCCGGTCGACGGTCACTTCAGCCCCCGCCTGGCTCACCCGCCTCATCCGTACCTGACCGGACAGGATCACGAACACCGAAGTGACTGCTTCCCCGGCATGGAACAGCCTCTCTCCGCTGACAAGCCGCCGTCGATGGCCGGGGCGGCCGGCTAGCGTCTCCAATAGCGAGGCGATGCCCGGTGGCTGACTGGATATGATCTCGCTCATACCCAAATGATGCTGCCGGGCTCACTCTAAGTGCAACCGATAACCACAAGAGGGTATTTCAATGACACGCTTGTTGGCGTTTGCACTGCTAGTGCTGATCCCCGGGGCAGCCCAGGCTGAAGCGGTGGGGCACGGGTCCTACGCTGGGCTTCATTCACGCGAGATCAAGTCGCTCTCCGCCAGCGATGTGGAAGGGCTCCAGCAGGGCAGAGGGATGGAGCTGGCCCTGCCTGCGGAATTGAACGGCTATCCCGGTCCCATGCACGTGCTGGAGCTGGCCGATGCACTGAACCTGACTCAAGTGCAGCATGAGCGAACCGAGCAGGCCTTCGAGCGCATGCGTGAACGTGCGAGCGACCTCGGTGATCAGGTAATCGAAAGCGAGCGCCGGCTCGACCGGCTGTTTGCCGAGCGACGCGCAACGCTCGAGGAGATCGAGCGCCTTACCGACCGGGCGGCTGGGCATTGGGCGGAACTGCGGGCGGTTCACCTCGAATACCACCTGTACATGCTCACGGTGCTCGATGACGAACAGGTTCGCCAGTATGTGCAACTGCGCAGCCACGGGAATGGCGGTCACCGTCACTAGTCATGGTACAAGCCGGGGAGGGCGCCAGGGCCTTCGTTCGCGGTAGATTGCATGTGTGCATTGGGGATTTGTGGTTTCGCATGGCATTGTTCTCAACGTTACGGTTGATTACGGTATGGAAAAGCTCTAGACGTTGGTGATAGGGAAATAACGCAAGGAGCTGCCGAATGCGGATGACGCAAACCATCCCTTATCTCGCCACTGCCGCCATCGAGCGCAGGTGGAGCCGAGGAGCGGCCGGGTGATAGCCGCTACCCGCCCTGCAGGCTGGCAACTGGCGGAGCGTTGTCTGCTGTTCCTGCTTTGCGCTGTCGTCTGGCTGCCTGCCGCCGCCCAACAATTGCGCATCGGGGTCTATGAGAATGAACCCAAGGTCTTTACCGATGCCTCGGGTGCAGCTGCCGGCATCTTCGTCGACCTGGCGCGTGAGCTGGCGGAGCGGGAAGGCTGGATACTGGAATTCGTCAGCTGCGAATGGGATGTCTGCCTGCAGGCGCTCCAGAGCGGCGAGCTTGATCTTCTTCCTGACGTGGCTTATTCGGACGAACGTGCGCAGTCATATGACTTCCATGAGCGGGCGGTCCTGCATAGTTGGTCGCAGATCTACGGCCGCGAGGAGTCTGGGCTGCTGTCGCTGTTCCAACTCCAGGGCAAGCGCGTCGCGGTACTGCGCGACTCCGTTCAGCACGACACCTTCGAGGAGCTGGCGCACTCGTTCGGTGTCGAGCTCCAACTCGTACCCGCCTCCGACCTGACGCAGGCCTTTGCGCTAACGGCCAGTGGGGAAGCGGACGCCGCGATAGCCAACCATCGTTACGGCCTGCTGTACGGGCCTCGTCTAGGGCTCGAGCCAACCCCGATCATCTTCAGCCCAGCCGAGCTCTATTTCGCTACCGGTCAAGGACGTCATGTCGAGATTCTTGGCGCCATCGACCGCGCGCTGGCCGACTGGCGCGGAGACGAGCGCTCGCCTTATTACGAAGTCCTGCGCCGTTGGGAAACGCCCCATCGCCAGCCGCTGGTGCCCGTGGAGTTCTGGTGGGGGCTGGGCGGTGCCGTTGCGTTGATGCTGGCCGCATTGGTTGCCGCCGCCTTGCTACGGCGCCAGGTAAGAGCGAAGACTCGCCGGCTCCAGGAGAGCGAGAGCAAACTGGCGACCATTCTCGATACGGTTGGCGCCTACATCTTCATCAAGGACACGGAGCTGCGCTACGTGTATGCCAACCGCCAGACCCAGGAGCTGTTCGGCAAGCCCTTGGAGGAGATCATCGGCAAGGGGGACGAGGCATTCTTCGATGCGGCCACGGTCGTGAAAGTGGAGGCCGATGACCGCCGTGTCATCGAGGCGGGCGAGGAAGTCACGTCGG
This sequence comes from Billgrantia kenyensis, assembly GCF_013697085.1. Classification (GTDB taxonomy): domain Bacteria; phylum Pseudomonadota; class Gammaproteobacteria; order Pseudomonadales; family Halomonadaceae; genus Halomonas; species Halomonas kenyensis. Next base: position 13,437 of record NZ_JACEFT010000044.1, on the reverse strand, counting down.
AGGGCACCTGCCTGAATGCGGATGGCACCGAGCCGCGTACCCTGCTGGCCATCAAGATTCCGCTCTACAATACCAAGGGGCGCATCTATGGGATTTGCGGCATCGCGACGGACATCTCTGAGCGCAAACGCAACGAAGAGGCGATCTACCGGCTGGCGTACTTCGATACCCTCACTGGCCTGCCCAATCGCAGCCTGCTGATGAAGCAGCTGCGCGAAGCGCTATCGGCTGGGGCTGCGCAGTCCGTTCAGGGGCTGATCTACATCGACCTGGACGATTTCAAGGATCTCAACGATATCCAGGGGCACGAGGCAGGAGACGTCTTGCTGCGTGAAGTAGCGCTTCGCCTCAATCACCTGGTGGAGAGCGAAGAGCAGCCTGCGCGACTGGGTGGCGACGAATTTGCGATAGTGCTCAAGGGGTTGCCAGTGGATCCCGACCTGGCCCGCAGGGAAGCGGAGCGGTTCGCACAGCGGATCCTGGCGGTCCTGAACAAGGCCTACATTCTGGGAGAGTATCGCCACCACGGCACTTGCAGCATCGGCATCGCACTGGCCGAGGAGCCTGGGGAAGGTGCCGCCGAGGAGCTGCTCAAGCGTGCCGAACAGGCGATGTACCAGGCCAAGCAGGCCGGGCGCAATACGGTTCGATTCTTCAGCGCCGAGGTGCGTGCCGCCATCGCCGCGCGCATTGAGATGGAAGGGGATCTGAGAACGGCCCTTCGCGAGGAACAGTTCCGCCTGGTATATCAACCCCAGGTCGATGACGAGCAGCGGATCATCGGCGCCGAGGCGCTGATACGCTGGGACAATCCGCAGCGGGGCGAGATAAGCCCCGGGGAGTTCATCCCAGTGGCGGAAAGCAGCGGGCTGATCCTCGGCATTGGCCGCTGGGTGCTTCGCACGGCCTGTCGTCAACTGGCGCTGTGGGAGAACGATGCCGCCATGGCGCATCTGGTCCTGGCGGTCAATGTCAGCACCCGGCAGTTCCGCTCGGCAGACTTCGTCGACGACCTGCTTGCGATCATCCATGAGACGAGCGCCTCGCCCAGTCGCCTCAAGCTGGAGCTGACCGAAACCGTCCTCATCGAGGAGCTCGAGGAAGCGGCAGCCAGAATTACCGAACTCTCCAGGCTCGGCGTCAAGGTCGCCCTGGACGACTTCGGCACCGGTTACTCCTCTCTGGCCTACCTGAAGCTGCTGCCCCTCGCGCAGCTCAAGATCGACCAGTCCTTCGTGCGCGATGTGTTGAGCGATCCGGTGGCGGCGGCGATTGCCCGCTCCATCGTGGGACTAGGCGAATCACTCGAAGTCGAGGTCATTGCCGAAGGGGTGGAGACGGCCGAGCAGCAAGAGTTCCTCTTCGGCATCGGCTGCAGGCTCTACCAAGGCTACCTGTTCGGGCGACCCGCCGAAGTCGCGGCGCTCGAACGGCTCGTAGGCCGACCGCAGAGTACAGAATCGTGACCGGGAAGCCATTGCAGTGGCTCATCGCCACATGCTCCTGTTTTGCGTTGCCCTCAATGTAACGCTTTGTTACGTTTGAGCGGGAGCCTGGACTCACCAGTGAACCCTTCCTCGAGGTACTAAACAATTCATACCCCGGCTCGCTCTCCCTTCGAATAGGGTGGCAGCTCAGGAAACCACCGCGAAAAGGATTTTGGCGATAGCTAACCCAAATTCAGGGCGGTAGGTCAGATGAAAGAGATCAGTGTCAACCGGGACCCCGCTGAGCTGCGCCAGATGCTGGATTTTCTCGGTATCGCAGCTTTTGTGATTGATGTGGTTTCTCCCGATGAGTACCGGCTGGCCGCGATCAATGCCCGCCACGAGAAGCACAGTGGGATGAAGCACGACGAGGTCGCCGGGCGCAGCGTGGATGACGTGCTTTCACCGGCGATGGCAGCCAGGGTCAAGGTAAGTTACCGCCGCTGCGTCAAGAGCAAGACCGCCATTGATTATCAGGAGACGCTGGATCTGCCCATCGGCAGGACCTACTGGCTGACCACCCTCGTACCCTTTTTCGATGAGGCCGGCACTGTCACCCGGCTGTTGGGCACGGCTTATGAAATCTCCGACCAGATGCACCTCGAGCTGGAAGCCCGCTATCAATCCACCGTGATGAGCGCCTACCTGGATGAGTCGACCGACGGCATCCTGGTCGTCGGGAGTAACAACCGGATCAAGACCTGGAACCGCCGCTTTCTGGAAATCTGGAATATTCCCCAGGCGGTCATGGATTCCCGGGACGGTGATGCGGCCTTGCAGGCCGTCGTGGAACAGGTACGCCAACCCGACAGCTTCGTGCGGCGGATCAGGGAGCTGTATTCCTCACTGGGCGAAGAGGAACAGGGGGTGCGCATCGAGATGAGGGATGGCCGGGTGTTGGAGCGTTACTCCCGGGGCCTGCACGGGCCCGATGGTAGCTACTGGGGGCGTATCTGGTTCTACCGTGACGTCACTGAGCTCCAGCGCATGACCGAACGGCTCGTGCACTTGTCGCAGACCGATCCGCTCACCGGCATACCTAATCGGCGTGTGTTGATGCAGCAGCTTGAAGAAGAGTACGGCCGAGCGCGGCGCTACGGGCATTCACTCAGCGTCCTGATGCTCGACCTGGACCACTTCAAGCAGATCAATGATTGCCACGGCCATGCCAGTGGTGATCTCGTCCTGATGGAGTTCGTCATGGTGATATCGCCGGAAATTCGTGCCAGTGACTGTTTCGCGCGAATGGGAGGAGAGGAGTTTGCCATTCTGCTGCCGCAAAGCAGCCTGACCTCCGCCCGCCGGCTGGCCGAGCGGCTCTGCCGTCACGTTGCCGGCCTGTCCTTTACCAGCCAGCAGGGCCAGTTTGGCGTCACGGTGAGTATCGGTGTGGCGACATTGGAGGATAATGACACCAGCCCCGAACAGCTGCTGAGTCGCGCAGACCAGGGCCTCTATGTCGCCAAGGCCAGTGGCCGCAACAGAGTGCATACCAGTCGCGATGCAGCAAGGCCGGAAGGCGCGGCATGACCAAATCCAGGGGGAGCGTTCATGACAGGCTGTTTCTATCGAAGCGAAAGGCACCCTTCAGCTTGACGGCACCCGACCGCAACGCTCGATGACGAACAGGTTCGGCGGTATGTCCACCACCGTGGCCACGGCCATCGCCACTAGTCAAATCTACCGGTTATCCCCACATCGAGAGGTAGTCTCAGTTACGGAAGTGTGCTTGACTGCGCATGATATGTTATATCATATGCATTCGTCTGGATGATGAAACCCAAGCCAAGAAATCGAAGGAGTGTGTACCAATGGAACTGGCATTACCCAAACAGATGAGCGCCGTAGCCGTCAGTCTTCTGATTGTGGCAGGGACGCCGCTGGCCATCGCACATAGCGGAGACTCCGCCTCTTCCGAAGAGAGTGCCGGCAGTCACGATCATAGTCACGAGCACGAGCACGACCATGACAACGGCCACGACCATGACCATGACCATGACCATGACAACGGCCACGATCACGACCATAGCCACGACGAGGATATTTACGCGGGCTTTTTCGAAGACAGTCAGATCGAGGATCGATCCCTTTCCGATTGGGAAGGCGACTGGCAGTCCGTCTACCCCTACCTGCAGGATGGCACTCTCGATGAGGTGTTTGCTCACAAGGCGGAGCAAAGCGACGAGAGAACCGCCGAGGAGTACAAGGAATACTATGAGACGGGCTACCGGACGGACGTCGATCGTATCGTCATCGAAGGCGATTCCGTCACCTTCTACGAGGACGACCAGGAGAAGACCGGACAGTATGTCTATGACGGGTATGAAATCCTGACGTACGACGCCGGGAACCGAGGCGTCAGGTTCATCTTGGAGCGCGAAGAAGGCGACGAGGAGATGCCGCAATACATCCAGTTCAGCGACCACGCCATTTTCCCGACCGATGCCCACCACTTCCACCTGTATTGGGGAGACGATCGGGAAGCGCTGCTGGAAGAGCTCACCAACTGGCCCACCTACTATCCGTCACATCTGGATGCCGAAGGTATCGTGCAGGAAATGCTTGCGCACTGAACGGCGCCTCGCTCATGTGCCGGTAGCGTTTGCTACCGGCACTCTACTCTCCTAAACCTTGCTCACGATCAGCGCGGCATTCACCCCACCGAAGCCGAATCCGTTGCACAGCACGTGCTGAGTGGCGTGCTCCCGCGCCGAGCCGGAGACGATATCCAGATCGTGCAGATCCTCGTCGCGGTTCTCCAGGTTCAGGGTCGGGGGCAGGTGGTCGTGCATGGCGGCCAAGGCAGAGAAGATGCTCTCCACGCCGCCGGCGGCACCCAGCAGATGCCCGGTTGAGGATTTGGTCGCGGAGATTGGAATGCCGCCCAAGGCATCGCCGAAGGCGTTGCGCAGGGCAGCGATCTCGGCCCGGTCACCCACTGGGGTCGAGGTGGCGTGGGCATTGATGTGATCGATGTCGCTGGGCGAGAGCCCCGCCATTCGCAGCGCGGCCCGAATGGCCGCCGCGGCACCGCCGCCATCTTCCGGGCCGGCGGTGATGTGGTGAGCATCGGCACTGGTGCCGTAGCCGCTGAGAATGGCCAGCGGCGTTGCCCCGCGCGCCTCGGCGTGGGCCAGGGTTTCGATCACCAGCAGCCCCGCGCCTTCACCCATCACGAAGCCGTTGCGGCCCTGGTCGAAGGGGCGCGACGCCTTGCTGGGGTCGTCCTGTTCGGTGGAGAGCGCCTTCATGGCGTGGAAGCTGGCCAGCGACAGCGGGTCGATACAGGCCTCGGCGCCGCCTACCAGGGCCACCTCGGCCTCGCCGCTGCGGATTATGCGCATGCCGTCGCCGATGGACTGCACGCCGGCGGCACAGGCCGTGACCGGGCAGCCGATCGGCCCGCGCAGGCCATAGCGAATCGAGACGTTACCCGCCGCCAGGTTGGCCAGGAAAGCCGGTACGGTAAAAGGGGAGAGCCGGCGATGGCCGCGGGTCGTCAGGGTGTTCTGCGCCTGGGTGATAGTGGGGAAGCCGCCGATGCCGGAACCGATGATAGTGGCGGTGGCCAGCCGGTCCTCATCGCTTTCGGGGAACCAGTTGGCCTGGGTCAGCGCCTCTTCGGCGGCCGCCATGGCATACAGGCTGAACAGCTCTAGCTTGCGACGCTCCTTGGCATCCAGCACGCGATCCGGATCGAGACCGGCCTCAGGGTCGTCCTCGATGCCGGGCACCGAGCCTGCCACCTTGACCGGCAGCTCGCCGGTATCTATGCGGGTGATCGGAGAAATGCCGGAACGGCCTGCAAGAAGGCGCTCCCAGCTTGCCTTGACGCCGCAACCAAGGGGGCTGATCATGCCCATGCCGGTGATGACGAGCGGTGATTGCATGGTAATGTCCTGAACAGCTTGGGGTTATGCCACGCTAGCAGTCAGGTTGATATGATCAAGGTAATATTCAGCGTGGGAGTGTGAGATGCCATGCCCTACTCGACGAGCCACAAGGCCAAATCGCGCGAGCGCATTCTCAAGTCGGCCATCGAGCTGTTCAGCCGCAAGGGCTTCGAGAAGGTCTCCATCGCCCAGATCATGAAGCTGGCCAAGATGACCCACGGCGCTTTCTACGCCCACTTCGCCTCGAAGGAAGCGCTCTATCACGCCTCGGTGCGGGAAACTCTCGAGAGCAGTCGCGCGGCCAGGCTGGTCAAGGGGCCGCTCTCGGTGAAACACCTGACCGAGCTGGTGGCCAACTGCTGGAACCTCCAGGAGCTGGAGCGTAAGCACAAGCCGGGCCCCGAAACCGTGCTGTTCAACGAGATCGGCAACGAGAACGCCGAAGTCCGCACGCTCTTCGAAGCCTCCTACCTGAGCATGAAGAAGATGCTCGAAACCCGGCTCATCGCCTTGAGTCGCCTGAAGAAACTGCCCTTCGAAGCCGACCGCGAAGTCATCGCCGACAAGTCCCGCGCCATCCTCGCCTCCCTGGTCGGCGCCGTGGCCATCGCCAAGAGCCTGCCCGGCGAGCAGGAGCGCCAGCACATCCTCAACGCCGCCCAGCGAAACATCCTGCAGATGCTCGGCGTCAGCGAGAGTGAGCTGGAGGGCATGCTGGGCGAGATGGGGCAGGAGCCATATCCGGCCTGAGCCGCTCCCATAGCCTCCCCCTATCGAGCCAAAAGCCTCCCATCTCCTTGACGGTTTAGACCTTCACTCCTTCACTGTATTACGACGGCTTACAGGACGCCTCACTGCCTTCTGGCTCGGTCAGAAGGCGCTCCATTCGAGGCGATAAAACATCATCAGCCCATATGTCCTGTAGGCCACCATCCAGTCGAGGAGAAGACCGTGACCGATCAAAAGCCTACACGCCGGGAGTGGGGGGCGCGTACCACGCCCAGTCTGCAGGGCAACGAACACTGGTGGCCCGACCAGCTCAACCTCAACGTGCTGCACCAGAAGCACCCCGACGCCAGCCCATTCGGCGCCGACTTCAGCTATGCCGAGGCGTTTTCCCAGCTCGACGTTGATGAGCTCTGCGCCGATCTCGACGCCTTGATGACCGATTCCCAGGAGTGGTGGCCCGCCGACTGGGGCCACTACGGCCCGTTCTTCATCCGCATGTCGTGGCACGCCGCCGGTACCTACCGCGCCGTGGACGGCCGCGGTGGCGGCGGCACCGGCGCCCAGCGCTTCGCCCCGCTCAACAGCTGGCCCGACAACGGCAACCTGGACAAGGCGCGCCGCCTGCTGTGGCCGATCAAGCAGAAGTACGGCGAGAAGATCTCCTGGGCCGACCTGCTGGTCCTCGCCGGCAACCGTGCGCTGGAAACCATGGGCTTTCGCACCTTCGGCTTCGGCTACGGCCGCTCCGACATCTGGGCACCCGAGGACGACATCTACTGGGGCCCCGAGACCGAGTGGCTGGCCACCAACGACGAGCGCTACACCGGCACCTGGGAGGACGGCAGCCGCGTACTCGACAACCCCCTGGCCGCGGTGCAGATGGGCCTCATCTACGTCAACCCGGAAGGCCCCAACGGCGTGCCGGACGCGATGAAGTCCGCCCAGGACGTACGCGAGACATTTGCTCGCATGGGCATGAACGACCGCGAGACCGTCGCGCTGACGGTGGGCGGTCACACCTTCGGCAAGATGCACGGCAACGGCTCGCCGGATGCCGTAGGCGAAGCCCCCGAAGGCTCGAAGATCCACCAGCAGGGCTTCGGCTGGGCCAACACCAATGAGACCGGTCTCGGTGAGTACACCGTGACCTCCGGCCTCGAAGGTGCCTGGACCCCGACGCCGACCAAATGGGACCACACCTACCTGAAGACCATCTTCGCCCACCAGTGGGAAGTGAAGAAGTCGCCTGCCGGCGCCAACCAGTGGGAGCCGGTCGAGGTCAAGGAGGGCTACTGGGTGCCCGACGCCCACGTGGAAGGCAAGAAGAACCCCCCGGTGATGAACACCGCCGACATGGCGATGATCACCGACCCCGCCTATCTCGAGATCTCCAAGGAGTACCACGACAACCCGGAGGTGCTTGCCGACGAGTTCGCCCGCGCCTGGTACAAGCTGCTGCATCGCGACATGGGGCCGCGCGCTCGCTACCTCGGCCCGCAGGTGCCGGACGAAGAGCTCGTCTGGCAGGACCCAGTACCTGATCACCAGGGGCCGCTGGTCAACGACCAGCAGATCGCCACCCTCAAGCAGCAGATCGCCGACTCCGGCCTCAGTGCCAAGCAGCTGGTGGGCGCCGCCTGGGCCTCGGCCTGCACCTACCGCCAGACCGACCACCGGGGCGGTGCCAACGGCGCGCGCATCCGTCTAGAGCCGCAGACCGGTTGGGACGTCAACCAGCGCTCCGGCGTGTACGACGTCATCGATCAGCTCGACAAGATCAGGGGTGACTCCGGTACCAACATCTCCCTGGCGGACATGATCGTGCTGGGCGGCAGCGTCGGTGTGGAGATGGCGGCCAAGGCGGCCGGGCACAACATCACCGTGCCGTTCACCCCGGGGCGCACCGACGCCACCCAGGAGATGACCGAGGTGGATACGTTCGCCTTCCTGGAGCCGAGGCACGACGCCTTCCGCAACTACATGCAGCCCCAGGTGACCTCCATCCCAGCCGAGCACCTGATGGTGGACCGCGCCTTCATGCTCAACCTCAGCGTACCGCAGATGACCGCGCTGCTCGGCGGCATGCGCGCCATCGGCGTCAACGTGGGTGACAGCAACGACGGCATCCTCACCGACCGCCCCGGCCAGCTGACCAACGACTTCTTCGTCAACCTCATCGACATGGGCACCGTATGGGAGCCCCTCGACGACAGCGAAGAGCGTTTCGAAGGCCGCAACCGCTCCACGGGCGAGAAGAAGTGGACCGCCACCCGCGTCGACCTCGTGTACGGCTCCAACTCCCAGCTACGCGCCATCGCCGAGGAGTACGCTGCCAACGGCGGAGAGGAGCGCATGATCGACCGCTTCGTGAAAGGGTGGGTCAAGGTCATGGAGAACGACCGCTTCGACCTGCACCGCTGAACGACAGGTCCGCGGCAATCACGCGGACCTGGCTCCAAACCGACCCCGAAAGCGGCCTCCGCTTTCGGGGTTTTAGTTGCAGCTCATGCTTTCGTTGACGTTGCCCTCAGCGTAACGGTTAGTTACGGTACGTCAAAGGCCACTGAAGATGGCTGTGTAACCACCAATACGCAGGGACTGCCGCACTATCGATGATGGAATCATCATCCATTCTGCCAGCAGGGGCGGTAGCGTGCCCCGACTCCCAAACTCCCGCCTGACGAAATCAAGTCTTATTTACATTTCCTAGTAACTTACTGAATCAAAAAGATTCGCCCGCGCATGGTAATCTCTTACAATTGGCTGATTCAGAAGAGATAACCATGCGCCATGAAGGCAAACTCACCGAGTGGAACGAGGCCCACACCACCTGACCCGAGATAGCCAGAACAGACCGAGAGCGCAGAAGGCGCTCTACCTGAAAGCAGCACGCCACGCATCCCCACGCTCCAGAGGGCTGATGTTGGCATGCGCCATAGTCGCTGCGTTCTTCGCGCTCCTGGCAGCCCTGAGCACTCTGGGCCACATGCCAATACAGCTACTAGCGGCATACGCACTGCTGAGTGCGATCACCTTCGCCATATACGGCATCGACAAAGCCGCAGCAGGGAAGGGCAGAAGGCGCACACCGGAAGCCACGCTGCTCTTCGCAGGCTTGATCGGCGGCTGGCCCGGCGCGCTGGTGGCGCAGCGACTGTTTCGGCATAAAACCAGAAAGCAACCGTTTCAGGCCATTTTTTGGTGTGGGGTGGTGGTGAATTGTGGGGTGGTTGGGTGGCTTGTTTATTCGGGAGAAGCTGTGAGCGTTTGGGCTGGTTTTGGAATCGGTTAACAGTAACCAGGGCTGGGGCGCGTCATGACCTTTTCTGTATCTCGCTTTATTAGTGAGTGTGCACAGTATATTGGTACCGGCAAAATACGCATGCGTGCGAATTCGGTATAGGTAGCCGAGCTATATTTAGGTTCAAGAAAATCATTGAGTTGGAAGGAATGAAGCGCGTCAAATAATATTGTTGAACGCGCAGGTTGTTCATTCAATATCAGGACGCGCAGTCCAATCACTATTACATTCAAATAGATTTCGAGGAGGAAGCTTGAAGTTACGCAAAGGAAAGACAAAGTCTATTCTTGACGCCTCGATTGATTCCGCATTGCTGGCTGTGGAAATCTACAATAAGCCAAGAACGACCTTCCGCAGTGAAGGCTTTATCGCCATGATGATAATTGCATGGACTCGTCTTTTTCACGCATATTTCAATGTCACTATTGGTGACAAATACTATTATAAGAAAAAGAATGGCCGATATGACACGGTGGATGGTGAGAGAAAAGCCTGGGAGCTTTCAACTTGCATCAAGAAGTATGGAAATCATTGGTAATGCCGTCGAGAGTAACTTAAACTTTTTCATAAAATTAAGAAATAAGATAGAGCATAGGCATATTGAAAAAAGAGAGGTGGACACCCTTGTATTTGGTGAGTGTCAATCTTTTCTTTTTAATTACGAAACGACACTTATAGAGTTTTTTGGTAGTACATATTCAATCAACGAGGCTTTAGTTTATAGCCTGCAGTTCTCGCATATTCGAACGAAGCAGCAAGATAAAGCTAATCGGTCTGCGCTATCAAAAGACCTTTCCGAGATCGTATCGTTCGTGGAAAGGTATAGAAACTCTCTTGACGAAGCCACGTACAATTCGCAGGAATACAGTATTAAGCTTATACAAATACCGAAGATTTCCAATACCAACCGAGCTGACGCAGCGGTGGAGTTTGTGAGATGGGATGCATTAAGCGATGAAGATAAGGCAGCCTACGAGCAGCTTAATGTGATAATTAAAGATAAAACGGTAAAAGTTCAGGCTGCTAATGTTGGTCGGCTTAAACCTTCGGAAGTTGTTAAAAAAGTCAACGAAGGCTTGGTTGGCAAGTCAATTACTCAAAATTTGCATACTACACTATACAAAATATTCTCGATCCGACCTAAGAATGGCGCTGACGATCCATTCGACACGCAAGCTGAGTTCTGTCTATATGATGAAACTCACGGCGACTATGTTTATCAAGATGCTTGGGTAAGTTTCCTTACTCATTTCATCCAATCTTCAGGTCTCGAGCCAAAAGAACTCCGACAGAAAGAACGTGACGGTGAGAAACTTGATGTTGATCAGTACAGGATGTAACAATCGCAGTCACTGGGACAAATGTTCCGCTGCGCTCCAAACTTGCCGCATGCGGGCGTTAAATTTGTAGGATGGTGTAGTGCTTAATCATGGAAAATACTCTGACCTTACCGCAGAGCAATACGAATTGCTCGGTCGCAATTTTATTGAATGGTCAAATATAGAGTTCTTGCTTGGGGTGCTCCTAAGTCGACTTCTTTTCACTCCTGAATTTCTAGGTCGAACTTATAGCGATGAAATGAGTGCAGCAAAACTAGAGACTGCGGTGAAGAATGCGCTAGATATACATAGAAACCGATATGGAGGCCGTATTGTATCGGATGAGCTATCATCTGAAATAACACAACTTGTGAGCGCAGCCTCAGTTCATAGAGCTTTTAGGAATAAGTTGGCGCACTATCTTTGGATGCGTAGCAACGACCAGGAAATTTTTGGCAGCAGGATGTCGGGAAAGCTACCTAAAGCCAATGGGAAGAATGATGGGATTAAAGTGTCTGTATTGGAGCTAAAAGAGAAATGCGAATCGGCCCACGCCCTTGTCGAGAAGTTGAAACGAATAGCTATTGATGCCCTTCCCAAGATTGAAGAAGAGCAAAATTTAGCAAGTTTAGGCAAGGGACGCTCCTGACGTCGCGCCCCTGCTAAAAACGTTAGCTGCTCAAATCTATCGAAAAAGTTGTATGGGATTAAGAATATAAGATGGATACACAATCAATTCTCTCCTTGCCTAAAAAACACAGGCGAACTTTTGTTGGGCTATTACTTGCGTTATTTGCGATCGCGCTTTTGCTCGACTGGAAACTAGGAACGCTGCCATTCATCGAAGCATTGCTGGGATATATTAGGGCTATTGCCGCAGCAATTCTCACGTCGCTTTTCCTGTTGTGGGTAGTGAGCTCTTTCATTCCTAGGCAGAAAGCTGCTGAGGGCTTGACTGAGCTTGAAGCGGGAAACATCACAAAGGAGTTTGATAAATTATTAAGTACAGCAACAAGGTGGCGGTACAAAGGGAATTTTGGCAGGTATATGCGAGGAAAGGTTCTCCCGACGTTGGCGCATCGACAAAATTGCCATATTAGTGCATGTGTAATCGACCCCAACAATAGTCCTTTGTGTGAGAAGCATGCCGAATATCGTAGCCAGATAAATTCAATCGATAAGGGAAAGCAGTACGACGCCGACGCTGTTGCTCTCCAAGTTTTAGTGACCATTGTTGTTTGCTCGTGGTATGCAACTAACCGAAGAGTCACAGTCGAGTTGTTCCTGAGTGCGTCTTTTGACCCTGTGAGAATAGACTCAAACGACGATGCGATGATCCTAACAGTGGAAGACCGGCGACGTCCGGCACTCAAGGTCACCCGAGACCATTTCATCTATGAACATTTCGAGACATCAATGGAATTTACGCGAAACCAAAGCTCGAAAGTAAATCTAGATGGGATGCGACGAGGTATTGAGCTAGCGCAGATCGATGAAAATGACGTATCTAATGTTCTTAATAACGCAGGAATGTCAGAGCTCTGCAAAAAGATAACACCTGAGACCATTGTACAGGCATGTCGGGAGTCGAAAAATCCATATGAAAACTGAAATTTCAGATGCGCTCAATTTTCTCCATGAAAACTTTGATCACTTGTCGTCGAATTTAGTCCCGTTGTGGCATCCGCTTGGCTTCGTCTCATGCGTAATTGATGAGCTTCCGTCAAGTCATGTTATTCGCGTTCATTACTGGCCTGAAGGTGAGCGAAGGGTAAAAAATCCGGATTGGCCTATTCATACCCATACATACAAGCTTAGAAGCTTGGTCTTGGCGGGAGAAGTAAGAGACTTACAGTACCGTGTTCGTCCTGGAAGTGAATGGTGCGTCTACTCCGTCAATTACTATAGTGGTGGCTCGGAGATCGTTAGAACACCTCACGAAGTCGATGCGATCGCAGAGGTAGATGAGTTTCGTCGCTCAGGCAATCACTATGAAGTTCCTCGTGGTGTATATCACCAGACGCTAGTGCCTCACGAGCAGTCGGCGGCTACACTGGTTCTATTAACTGATCATGGCTCCGATACACCAAAAGTCTTGGGTTCAAAGCTTGCAGAGAGGTATCCGTACGACCGGACACCGTTTGATCGCCATCAATTTTGGGGCGGGATCAGAGACGCCATGGAATATCAGCTAACATATGCAGGTAAGGGACGCTCCTGACGTCGCGCCCCTGCTGCAAGCGTTATACGAAGAATTTGCTATGCATTTCAAATATAGATCATTAGAAAATTTCAAGAACTTTGTCGACTTAGTTCTAAATAATAGAATTTATGCGGCGCCATATTTCGACCTTAATGATCCAATGGAGGGGCTTTATACATATGATGCCGGCACTATAAATAACGAGTTAGTAAGGAAAATAAAAGGCGAGAAAAATAAGCTCAGAATATGCTCGCTTTCGCGCCGGTCTGATAGCACTCTGATGTGGTCGCACTACGCGGATAGTCATAGGGGAGTTGCTATAGGCTTGGTTGTTGATAGCAAGCATGAGATGAGGCCTATAATATACGAAGGCTTGTCTTATGTTCAGAATGCTACGAGGCACGGCAGTCACGAGACGGCGAAGAATGGGCGGTCTCAATGACCAAGTGCAACACCTGACCCATCAGGTATCGTGTTGCCATGCCTCATTGCTATCGCCACCTCA
>NZ_JACEFT010000043.1 GCF_013697085.1 Billgrantia kenyensis | reverse complement strand
ACCCCCAAGTCATCCCGAGGCACCACCCTCGGGAACAGCGCCAGTAAGGCGCTGCGCGCCATGCCTGGCGCACACGCAAACGGCGCCCCACGGGGCGCCGTTTTGGTTTTGAGCGACACAATTTCGTCAAACCGTGCGCGAGAAGCGTCCTTCGTTGGGCTTCAGGTAGGCATCGAAGGCCATGGCCATGTTGCGCATCATCAGGCGCCCGGCGGGCAGTACTTCGATGGCGTCGTCGCCAATGGCCAGCAGTCCGTCGGCCTGCATCTCACCGAGCTGATCGAGAGCCTCGGCAAAGTAGTCACGGAAGACGATGTCGTGGCGCGCTTCGGTGTCGGCGAAGCCGATGCGTCCATGGCACATCAGCGCATTGATCACGTCACGCCGCAGGCGGTCGTCGTCGTTGAGGCGATAGCCACGCATCACCGGCAACCGCCCCGCCTCGAGTCGCGCCTGGTACTGGGCGGTCTCCTTGACGTTCTGACTGTAGCTGTCACCGACCTTGCCGATGGAGGTGATGCCAAGGCCGATCATGTCGCAGTCGGCGTGGGTGGAGTAGCCCTGGAAGTTGCGCTGCAGGGTGCCGTTCTCCTTGGCCAGAGTCAGCTCGTCGTCGGGCAGGGCGAAGTGGTCCATGCCGATGTAGACGTAGCCGGCGGCAGTGAGGCGGCGAATGGTGAGTTCCAGCAGCTCCAGCTTGCGCTCCGGCGGCGGCATGTCTTCGGGGCGGATCAGGCGCTGGGCCTTGAACAGCTCGGGCAGGTGGGCGTAGCTGTAGCTGGCAATGCGGTCGGGGCGCAGGGCGATGATCTTCTCGAGCGTAGCGTCGAAGCTGGCCACCGTCTGCAACGGCAGGCCGTAGATCAGGTCGACGCTGACCGACTGGAAGCCGGCCTCGCGTGCCGCCGCCACCAGCTCGACCACCTGCTCCTCGCTCTGGACGCGGTTGACCGCCTTCTGTACCTCTTCGTCGAAGTCCTGCACGCCGAAGCTCAGCCGGTTGAAGCCGAGATCGTGCAGCTCATGGATCTGCGCCGGCGTGACCGTGCGCGGATCCACCTCCAGCGAGAACTCGCGCTCCTCCACCGGGGCGAAATGGAACGCCTCGTCGAGGGCCGCCATGAGCTCGCCTAGCTGGGCGTTGCTCAGGTAGGTGGGCGTACCGCCTCCCAGGTGCAGCTGGGTCATGCGCCGAGTCTCGTCGAACAGGGCACCTTGCACGCCGATCTCCTGCTTCAGCCAGTCCAGGTACTCGGCCGCCCGCTCAGTGTTGTGGGTGATGATCTTGTTGCAGGCGCAGTAGTAGCACAGGCTCTTGCAGAACGGGATGTGCACGTAGACCGACAGCGGCTTGGGGGCGGCAACCCGGTTGCTGCGCTCGGCAGCAGCACGATAGTCGTCCTCGGCGAAGGCCGCATGAAACTGTGGCGCCGTCGGGTAGGAGGTATAGCGCGGCCCGGGGCGGTCATATTTCTCCACCAGGGGGCGGTTGAACAGCAGATCGTCTTGCATGATCGGAAACGGCCTCTTGAAACGTCGGCATGGAGCGCGCCACGCCTGATGCACGACAGTATGACATTGGTGCCGGGATAGCGTCTCGACAGCTCGCGCCTCTATTGTCCAGGGTCAAGTTTGCCCGCTGCGTGCAGCGCCAGCCGCCCTGTCCATTACCCCGACCCAGGCGCCCAGCCGCCAGGCTACCAGCAGCCAGCCCAGGCTCCATGCAAGCGTAGAGCCCCACAGCAGTAGCAGCCAGGCACTGCCCGCCTCGATCGCCCACAGCCTGAGCACGGCAGACAGGCCAAACAGCCCCGCCAGAAGGGGAAGGGACCATTCTCGCTCAGGGCGCTGTTTGGCGCGGGTGATCACATGGCGCAGCATGATGCCACTCGCCAGCGTGCCCAGCGCTCCCACGGTGAAGGCATGCAGCGCCGTACTGGCATGCTGGGGCGCCCACCAGCTGCGTGCCAGCAGGAACAATCCGATGGCCAGCCAGCCATAGCCCAGCATCAATACCTGCAGGTCCGGCCGCTCGCGACACTGCAGCGGCCCCCAGCACCAGATGCGATACAGCACCAGCCCGCCTGCCGCCAGCACCAGCAGCGCCGCCAGCGGCCGCAGCAGGTCGAGCAGCATGACAAAGGGCGCTAGCCCCAGCAGCACGATCAGCGCCCCCTCCAGACGAGGCTGCACACCGGCACCGGCCTGATGGAATTGCCGCATTCGGTAGCCATTGACCGCCGGCGCGATGACACGACCGCCCATGAAGGTCATCAGCAATACCAGCCACAGCACACTCTGGTGCATCAGCGGTGCCGTGGTCGGCATGCCGTCGAGATAGCGCCAGGTCAGGGTCACCACGGCGAGCAGGCAGATCATGCCCAGCAGCGGCGAAAGCAGCCGGTTGCGCCACTTCTTGGCGGCGATGAAGCGCGGCACCAGGCGCCCGGCCACCCACAGGGCGAAAGCGCCATCGGCCAGTGACGCGACTATCGCACCGGGCCACTCCAGCACGCCCAGACGCCCCGTCAGCCATAGCGCCACCAGCACGATCAGGTGCCGGCGCGGTACCGGGCCCAGCAGGTAGCCGGCGATCACCGCCAGGGCAAAGCCGAACAGCATCTCCCGCGCGTGGGCCGCGGGCGTCGCCAGAACCACCGGCGTCCACTGATGGTAAAGCGCCAGCAGCGAAAGCGGCACCATCAGCGCGGCATGCAGCGCTGCCAGGGGGAACAGCCAGCGCCAGGCCAGGAGGCGCGGCTGGGCCACTTCGACCATTGGCTTGGCCTCGGGCTTTGCATAAAAATTAAACATGCATGTAAAATACTACTTAGTGGGCTGACTGGAAACCATGCCGCTTATAGATTGTGAGGTTGCCATGACGGATTCCGTGGTACGCCTTGGCTGGCGAATGCTTGCCTATGGTGCCATCGGCTTGGGAGCCGCTGGAGTGGTGGTACCGCTGCTGCCGACCACCCCCTTCCTGCTGGTCGCAGCATGGGCGGCGCCCAAGGGCTCGCCTCGCCTGGCACGCTGGCTATGGCAGCACCCTCGCCTGGGCCCGGCCCTGCACGCCTGGCATGGTCAGCGCGCCATTCCTCGTCGGGCAAAGCAGCTCGCCGCAGGCTTGATTCTGCTCAGTTGGCTGGTGCTTTGGCTAGGAGGCGCACCGGCGTTCGTCCTGGGACTGACGGCAGTGCTCTTCTGCTGTGTGGTCATCTTCATCTGGACGCGACCCGATGCCACACCCCTGCCTGGCGAAGCACAGCGGGCAGAAAATGTTAGGATAAGAAGCTTTTAGCACACTTCAATTGACGCTTCTCAAGAAAGTACGGATATACCATGCACCTGACCCGCTATACCGACTATGCGTTGCGCGTGCTGATCTACCTTGCCGTCAAGGGAGAAGAGCGGGCTACCATTCACGAAATCGCCGAAAGCTTCGGCGTTTCACGCAATCACCTGATGAAGGTGGTGCAGGATCTCAGCCATCGCGGCTACATCACCACCATCCGCGGCAAAAACGGCGGCCTGCTGCTCAATCGCCCTGCGGAAGAAATCACCATCGGCGGGCTGGTGCGCGAGACCGAGCACGAGCTCGGCCTAGTGGAGTGCTTCCGCGACCAGAATGAATGCATCATTACCCCAGCTTGCCGTTTGAAACCTATCCTCAATGAGGCGCTGGGCGCCTTCATGGCGGTGCTGGATCAATATACCCTGGCCGATATGCTGGGCAGGCGACAGCCACAGCTCGCTCGCTTGATGCAGATACCGACAGGCGCCCCATAGTATGCCAAAATCAATTTTGGCTTTTGTCCAAGCCCGGAAGCAGGCGGGAGGATCCCGACTCGACCGGCTTTACCGTGAATCAAGCTCCAGGAGAAAACCATGAAGAAACTGACCGTAGCCCTGCTCGCCGGTGCGGCCACGCTGACGTTTGCCGCCACCGCTCAGGCAGAGCCCGACGGCGAGGCGATCTACAACCAGGCCTGCATGGCCTGCCATATGACCGGTGCCGCCGGCGCCCCGATCAAGGGCGATGCCGATGCCTGGGCGCCGCGCCTGGAGAAGGGCATGGATGTCATGTACAAGCACTCCATCGAAGGCTTCCAGGCCATGCCTGCGAGGGGTGGGCACATGAACCTGAGCGATGAAGAAGTGAAGGCGGCCGTCGACTTCATGCTCGAGCCGGTGCTCTAGACGAACACCGCCAGCTTGTAAGAATATCGCCCCCGGCAGCCTGGCAGCCGGGGGCGATTCGCTAGCGAGCGAAGCTCGCTACATCGTGCGACGGATATGCGCCCGTGCCAAATCGTTGAGCACCTGCACATCAACTTCTTTGTAGGTGAGTAAACGCCCTTCATGTTCTGCCATGAAAGCCCGGGCCTCCTCTTCGGTACCAAATGAGGCCAGCGTCGGCCCCATGGCGCCCATCATGGGCTGTTCGGTGACATAGTAAGCCACATCCGCTTCAATGTAGGCATCATCACCCGGCGAGTCCCACTCCGTAACCCCCATGTCATGGACGTAGGCCTGCTTCAACTTAGGAACCGAGTCGGGCTGGAGGAGCCAGACGAACATGTCCGATGTGGAGCAGAATTTTAGCACTCGGCCATCGCGCAAGCAGGCCTGTGCCTTAGGGCCCGGATATTCTGCTATAAACATACCGCATACGGCGCACTCATCTCCCGATTCGATTCCGACAGGCCCGCAGGAAACGACTTCTTGGTCCTCACTCCCGCAGCCGGTCAGCCCCACCAATGACACCCCGCCAAGAAGGATAATGAACTTTCTTCGTGTGAACATCTCTCGACTCCTTGGCAATCAAGCCTCACGGCTGCGGAAAACCCACATGGCCAAGCCTAGAGGAACGACCACCCACGCAAGCATCGCCCCGATCAGCATCGCCGGATGGAAAGCCGCATCCGCTCCTATCGAAGCCAAACCGGCCTGGGTACGTGCCGCCTCGAAGAAGGTCAGATTGACGATTCGAAATATATCCGTGGGGTTGAGCAGCAGCAGGTAATGGAAGAGCCCCTCACTGACCTGGCCACCAGTGCCTACCAACAGCCCCAGTAGCGCCAGGTCAAAGACGATTACGAACAGGAACCAGACCACCAAGGCGATGCCTGCGGCACGAGACTTCTCGGCCACACTGACACTGATCAGGTAGGCAAACCCGATAAATGCCCAGCCCAGCAACATTGCAGAAAGGATGAACAGCGCCAAAGCAGCCACCAGTTCACCAAGGTTTTCTACGCTACCAAAGGTGGCGATGACAACACCCGCCACGCCAAAACCTACAAGGGTGGAAACCCCCAGGATGGCGGCATGGCCCAGAAACTTACCGGCCAGGATCTCAATCCGGCTGATGGGGTAGGTCAATAGCAACAACAGAGTTCCTTGCTCGTCCTCGCCGACGATACTGTCGTAGGCAAGCATCAGCGCGATCAGCGGAATGAGGAACACTGCCAGGCTTGACAGACTGACGATGGTGGTTGAAACCCGAGTGAAGCCCACCTGGCCAGATGCCGCGGCTCCAAAATAGGCAAGCCCGATTGCCAGCAGCCCGAATACCAGCGTAATGGCCAATACCCAGCGGTTACGCAACCCGTCGCGGAACTCCTTGCCTGCCACGATAAAGAGATTGGTCATACTACAGCACCCTCCGTGCCGGCATTGGCTGACATGCGAACTTCACTTGTGTCGCTACTGTCCCGAATGGTGCCGTCGAAATGGGCATATAGCGACTCCAGTGTTGGCGGTTCAATGTCGATGTCCTCGACTTGGCCATCAGCCATTAGGGTGCGCAGCACCTCGACCTTGGCCCGAGTTGGCACCGCCAGCTCGAGACGCCCCATATTGCCATGCCCCACACTGACACCGAATGAGCGTAGCTGTTGGGCCAGGGTCTCAGGTGGCAGCGCCGAACGCAGGCGAATCATCAATGGTAAGTTGGCAGCTTCACGCAGCTCATCGATACTGCCAGAGGCCAGCATACGGCCCTGACCCAGAATTGCGGCACGGTCTATATGACGCTCGACACCTGGCAGTACGTGGGAACAAAGGATTACGCTAACGCCACGGCCCCGCAGCTCGTCGACCATTGAGTAGAAGTCACGCGTTGCCATGGGGTCCAGCCCTACGGTGGGCTCATCAAGAAGCATAAGGCGCGGCTCGCCGATCAGTGCCTGGGCCAGGCCCAAGCGTTGCCGCATCCCCTTGGAATAGGTCTTCACTCTCCGATGCATGGCATGGGTCAGACCAACTCTCTCGAGTAGTGAGTCAACGACATCAAGGCCCGCGCGCTTTAGCTTGGCAAAGTAGCGTAGCACCTCGCAGCCACTGAGCTGCTCGTAAAACTGCACATTTTCGGGCAGGTAGCCAAGGCGCAGCCGTAGTTCGTTAGACTCAGCACCACTAGGGTCATGACCAAAGACGCGGAGCTCGCCGGCAGTGGGGCGAATGAGTCCGAGAATCAGCTTCATGGATGTCGATTTACCGGCGCCATTGTGCCCCATCAGCCCCAACACTTCGCCCTCACCCAGCGTTAGGCTGACGTCATTAAGGGCATTCAGCTTGCCGAAGCGCTTGCTAACGGACGCCATCTCGATTACGGATTGAGTCATTGCAGGGCCTCCGCCATCCATTCCGGTAGCGTCATAAGGGGGTGACTGTCTCGCACGCCAGGCGGACGCAGTATCGGAAACTCGCGCTGCACCCAGCGCAGCACCTGTACCGCCGGGCTGTTCATCAGAATTTTGGCCATTGGGTAAGTCCAGATCAGCCGGTCAACTGAATCGTTGGGTTCGTAAGGAATATCGCCAATACCGTCGCCGCTAAGATCCCAGCCCAGGTAATCGCTCCAATAATTGCCGCGACCTTCGAAGGACCACTCCTGTTCGCGCAGGGCCACATACTTAACCTGGCTCTCGTTGCCGACGAAGGCATTACCGTGGAACTCATTGTCCTCGGAGCCGGCGGTCATGTGGATGCCGATCTCTGTGCGGGCAAAAAGGTTGTCACGGATCTCGTTGAACAGCGAGTTATAAACGAACAGCGCCTTACCCTCGGCACCACTGATCGCATGACCGTCGGGTGCGGCTGCCACGCCGCCCCGTTGCGCCTCGATGGAGATATTCTCGGCGATTACTGAGTCAACAATGAAGTTGAGCAAAAATCCGTAGTTCTGGTCACGTATGGAACGGTTTCCAACCACCTCGAGTCGGCGCGACTGCATGAGCGCATAGCCGAGTCGATTATTTCGCGTTGTGTTGTCGCGCACTTCGTTGGAGTGAGAAAACATGTAATGCATGCCATAGCGCTGATCACGCAACACATTTCCGATCAAGCGATTGTTATCGCTGACGTCGATATAGATACCGTCGCGAGTTTCCCAGACTTCGTTGCCGATAATCTCGGCACCGGAAACATTGAATAGCTGGAGTCCGTTGCCTCGGTCCTGGGAGCGCAAGGTGGTGTCACCGCTGATGCGGTTACCTTCCACCCGCACATCGGCCGCAGCATCCAGCCAAATACCGAAGCCGCGGGCTTCGATACGGTTATTCTCGATCACGGTGCCCGTAGCTTCGGTGGCCACAAAGATACCGCTGTCTATCTCAGTGAGGTTGGCCCCATCGTTTCGAACACGCAGACCGCGCACCCCCACACCAGGTGCCTTTACGCTCAGCACACTGCCTTGGCCCTGACCATCCAGCACCGCCCCTTCCTCACCGATCAACTCGATGGAAGATGAAACGATAAAATTTCCTGCGTAAATGCCTGGTGAAAGACGCACCGTGTCACCGTCTCGTGCCGCATCCAGTACCTCCTGAAGTGGCTGCTCACCCGGAGCGACGACCCGCTCAGCGGCAAGGCTCAGCGCCGGGAACAGCAGCAGCAGAAACAGCCATGTCTTACGCATATGACTCTCGACAAGATGAGGAAAAGTTGGGGCCGGCGATACCGCCGACCCCGGAGCAGGCTTACGCGGGCTCGACGAGCAAGCGTCCGACCATCTCCATGTGAAGTGCATGGCAGAACCAGTTGCAGTAGTACCAGAACACCCCCGGCTTGTCTGCCGTAAAGGTGATCGAGGCGGTCTGCATCGGGCTGATCTCCATGCTCACTCCATGATCCACCACGCAGAAACCATGAGTGAGATCCTCGATACGATCAAGGTTGGTAACCACTACCGTGACCTCGTTCCCCTGCTTGACGGGAATTTCGGTAATACCAAAATTCGGCGCCACAGAGGTCATGTAGACGCGTACCTTATTGCCATCACGGATGATCTTGTTGTCAGTCTCGACGTTGACACCGTCCGCTTCAGCCATGGCAATGGTTTCAGCGAAGTAGGGATCATCACGCTCCCAGATCTGCTTGGTCTGGATTTGGTCACGCCGCACGATGACTGCATCGTGGGGCTCGGCAAAGGTGGGTGTGTCGTGTACCAGCACCATCTCGTCGCCAGAGATGTCGATCATCTGGTCGTTCTCGGGGTGCAGCGGCCCCACCGGCAGGTAGCGGTCTTTGGAGAACTTATTCAACGAGAATAGCCACTTGCCATCGGCATCCTTGGATTCTGCCAAGGTCGCATGGTTATGGCCCGGCTGATAATGCACGTCGAGCTTCTGGCGAATGTACTCGACATCCTCGCCATTGTAGTTGCGCACCGCGTCTTCCATGTTCCACTTCACCACCTGGCTGTCGATGAATACCGTGGTGTAAGCGTTACCACGGCCATCATAGGTCGTGTGAAGCGGCCCAAGGCCGATTTCCGGCTCGGCGGCAATAACATCACGCTCGTCGTCAAGCTTGCCTTCAAACAAATCGTCGAGCTTGGCAATTTCGATCATCGACACGGTCGGCGACAGCTTGCCCGCTGCAATGAAATACTTGCCATCGGTGGAAGTGTTGAGGCCGTGCGGGTTCTTGGGCACCGGCACATAACGTGTCACGTTGAGCCCGGAGGCCTTGCGGCCGTCTACCACAGGCACATCAGAGTCACCGATGGTCATGTAGTTGCCTTCGGCTACTGCCTGCTCGATACGCTCGATACTGAATACGGTCACCCAGTCCCGGTCGGCACGCATCTTGCCGGCCAGATCTACAGCTCCTTCGGAGTTGTAGCAGGTCGCAGCTGCATACTTGCCGGTGTAGTCGGCATCCATGTTGTCCAGGTTACCGTCTACCATCACCTGCCACTTGACCTCCATGGTTTCGGCATCGATGGCGTTCCAAAGAGTGTGGTACTTCGACGGGTCGTTGATATCCCGGCCATCGTTAGGCTGAGGAATCATGTACTCCCCGTTTGCAAACACGTAGTTGGTGCGCGGCACTTTTTGCAGTCGCAGGCCGTGGATGGCCTGGACATTGGGCACTGTCACCATCTTGTCGGTCTTGAAGACGTCGAGACGAATCCGTGCTACACGAGTATTGGCCTTGTCGTTAATGAACAGATAGCGGCCGTCATGGCTGCCATCGGTATAGCTGACATGAGGGTGGTGCGCATCACCGTTGGTAAAGCGATGGCTATCACCCATGATGCGCTTCGACTCGTCTGTCATGCCCCACCCGGTAGCCGAGCAGTGATTGAAGACCGGAATCCGCATGATCTCGCGCATGGAGGGCACACCATACACCCTGACTTCACCGTTATGCCCGCCGCTCCAGAAGCCGTAGTACTCGTCCAGCTCACCTGGCGGCACATGGATGTCAGCGACATTGCCATTGCTAGCCGCCTTAGCCGGCTGGCTACGAGTCAGAGCACCGACGCCTGCCACGCCAGTAACACCAACCATGCCAGCTGCCCCGACCATGGCACTGCCCGCCAGGAAGCTGCGGCGTCCCTTATTGACTGCAGGCTTACCTGCGGGCTTGTCATCATTATGCTTATCGCTCATTACGCATTCTCCGTTCCGTTTCGTTATATCGAGACAGCTCTCGAAGCCGATTCAAGCATCGGCTTTTATTCCGGCAGTCGTCTGAAGCCTGAAGCACCTGATCAACGGCCGGGTACTACTCCCGAGCGGCTGTTACCCCTCAGGCTTTCTCCGTGGTTCCTGACGATACCTCCGTTACAGGAATCCGCTGCGCATCAGCGGCCTTGCCGCTTAACCGTGAGGCTTTCTCGCGCTTCTTGCGCTGAACCACCATGGGCGGGCACTTACGATCATTGCGGTAAGTCAATTGACAGTCCAGGCAGTAATGGCATTCGTTGGGATTGATGCGCCCATCGGGATGGATCGCCTGGATATGACACTCATTGGCACAGATTTGGCATGGCTTCCCACACTCTTTGTGACGACGCAGCCAGTCGAATAGCCGGATGCGCGCGGGTATGGCCAGGCCGGCTCCCAGCGGGCAGACATAGCGGCAATAGAACTTGTGGTTAAACGCGCTGATCAGCAGCAGCAGCACTGCATAGAGGACGAACCCCCACTCACGCTGGAACTTGAGAAGCACAGCAGTCTTGAAAGGCTCTACTTCAGCATAGATCTCGGCCTGGGTCAGGGACTGTAACGAAATCGCGAAGAGCCCCAGCAAGATGATGTACTTCAGAGCCCAAAGTCTCTCGTGCACTGCAAAAGGTAGCTCAAATTGAGGCACTTTGAGCTTCAGTGCCACCGCGCTGATCAGTTCCTGCATTGCACCGAAAGGGCACAGCCAGCCGCAGTACACGCCCCGGCCCCACAGCAGCAGTGACACTGCCACAAAGCTCCACAGGATGAACATCATTGGGTCCATCAGGAAAGTGGACCAGCGGAAATCGGTAAATAGCGCATTGGTAAAAGTAAAAATATTGACCACGGAGAGCTGCGCCAAGGCATACCAGCCGATGAACACCACCGTGTAGACCAGGAAACTGTAGCGCATAACATGCAGCAGACGAGGCCTCTTGGCCAATAGGTCCTGAAACAGCAAGATGAAGGTCAGTACCCCCAAGCCTGCACCCAGTACAATGATATGCGTGACCCGGTCTTCCCAGACCGACACCCATAGCGGGCGATCCTCGTCAATATCCAGCATCGCATCGGGTGCAGGCTCTGGAATATTGAGAAAGTGCTCCGGCACTTTCACTTCCGCCGAGAAACCGGCAAATTCAGTATCCAGGGCGCCCACCTGGCGGCGTACAAGCAGCTCGACCTCCCACTCCTGGCCTGGGTCGAAGCGGGACTCCTCACGCAGAATGAAAATGTCACGCTCAGGCAGTCGAGGCGCTCCTTCAATCTCGACGCCCCACAAGCGCCGCATGTCAGTATCACGGAACTGATCAGAGCGGCCGCCATGATGAATCAGAATACGATCGTAGATTCCCCCACGGACGAAGCCGGAACCCTTGAAAGAGTAGCGTCCATCCGCCATGAGGGCCAGGGCGTGCTCGTTCTCGCCGAGACTGTTCATCAACTGTTGATATTGAGAGTCACCAAGCAAATTTCGCCCAATGGTAGGTACGTTCAGATAGGCGAAATAGAGATCTATGAAGGTTTCTTCCTCGCGCCCTTCCGGTGCGGCTTCAACGCCCTCGGCGTCAGTGCCGATGAACGCTTCGTCGACTTCGCCCCGAGTAAGGTGAAGGTGGCCGATGGCACCATGCTCCTCGAGTTCGCTCCAAGTCGCCTCTTCGAAGACATCCTCGCGCACGGTAGCAGGCTCGGCCTCCCTGGCCGTGAGAATGCCAAGTTGGCGAGCAAGCTGGCGAGCCGAGCGCATGATTCCTTCACCCATGACCACTACGGTCACGGTAGCCCCGGAAACAGCATCGACATGCTCATAGCCCTCTCGCTGCTGGCGAGAGAGCCCTACGCGAACCTTCTGACGAATCGACTTGCCGACGTACTGGCCAACGAAGTCATCAAGTACCGTCTCAGGAATACCCACCAGCATGATCGGCTCGGAGTGATCAAGCACCTGAACGCCGGTTATGCGACCTTCCAGGTCCATACCGACGCGCATATTGACCGGATACCCTGAGTAGGCGGGGATAGGGGCCAGGTCATTGGTTTCAAAGACATAGCCCACGATTTCACCATTCTGCAATATAGGTGATGCCGGGGCATCCTCCAGGCGCTGCCCCACAGCATCGGCATCTGGAAATATCTCAGGGAGCCAATCGGACGCCATGGCAAAGGCCGGCAGCGAGAACAGCAACAGCATTGCCAGCCCCCAAGAGTGCAGCAACCTCATCGATATGTCTCCATCTAGCCAATGTCAAAGAAGGTTCGCCAATCCCGGCCTCAACTCTGCGAAACCTGAAAGCCACCTGAGGCGTCCTGACCGTAGTGCTCATCCAGAACAGTCGCGCATCCCTTGTGCCCAGGCAAAAAGTCATATATTTCGTACATGTTTGACGTTAGCATAATGCCGTTTGTAAAACCTGACCTGCATCAACCTCATTCGCGAGAGGCTATTTTTTGCTGAGAGAGGTGTTAAAAATGCGTTGAATTGACCATATCCCCGAGGGCAGAATTTGCATTTTCCAAGCTCCCGTAGCGCTTTTCGCTGTCTCGCCAAGGTGATAGGCTCAACTCTCACCTCCCACTCCCTCTGGAGCTCACGGAGTCGTCATGAAGCTTGATGAAACGCTCTTTACCGTGCGTAACCCGCTCATCACCCATCAGCGGCAATTGGTGACCGAATACGCTTTTTGCCTAGGCGAAATCCCAACAATGATCCGGGTACGGTTCTATCGTCAGGTAGATAGCGAGCGCATCAGCAGCGAGCAAAGCCATTACATCCAGACCCCGCTGCAGCATGAGCCCATTTATGAAAGCGCCGACGACCACCCCAGCCTCGAGTCTTGCCTGCAGGACATCACCACTGGCATGGCCAAGCAGTATCAACAGGCTGAACAGGCAGGCTACCCCCCCTCCGAAAGCTGGCTGTTGCCAAGTCGCGACTTCGACTGACACTGGTTGCGGGAGGTCGTGGGAGTGTAAGGAACTTGCACTCTCAACGGCCTGACGCAAATCAAGAGATGAGGCGCGAACTGGCAGTAGAATGAAAAGCCACACGATCAAGTCATGGTGATCCTTCATGATCGCGCCACTCTCCCCTCTGGTCGTTTCATGTTTCCTGCTACTCCTGAGCCAGGGGGCTTTTGCCGAGAATGACTCTCGAGACCAGGAGGCTGAACAGGCAGTTACGATAAGTGATCAGCTCAAGCCTGATCTGATCGGCAACCCCGAGCGAGCCGCCGACCTGGCCAGGATGTGCACCAGCTGCCACGGCTATCAGGGACGCAGCGTCACCTCGCGCTACCCCAGCATCGCCGGCATGGACGAGGCGCAGTTCATCGAGGGCATGCAGGCACTGCAGGCAGGCGAAAGGGGGCACTTGATGGCCAGCATGACTCGCAACCTCAGCGAACAGGACATTGCCGACCTGGCCGCCTTCTATGCCCAGTTCGACAATCCGGAGCGCGCCGGGACAGACCCGAGCGAGACCGACTCGAGCGAGCCCTGACCTCGCTCGAAGCGCCCGGCCGGGGTAGCACGACAAGGGGCAGGGTCGGCGACAAGGTTGCCCGGATGTTACCATCCGAGACCTGTCGAACAGGAAAATCGCCATGACCCAAGCCCTTCGGCCACGATCCGCTACCTGGAGGCCTGCGCTCGCCTTGCTGGCGACCCTCGGTCTTGCCTCCACGGCAAATGCCACCAACTACAACATCAGCGATGTCGAAGCCCACGGCCACTGGCACTCCCTGGCCCTGTCGCTCGGGCAGGAGCGTCACTATCGCGCGCTCGAGCAGCATAGTTACAGCGACTCCATTCTCAGCCTAAATTACACGTCCGGGGTCTGCGACCTGCCCTGGCTGGAAGTGCGCGTCGAACTCGAAGAGCTTCAGGCAGAAAACCGCGTGGCCAACCTGGTTCCCGGCGACCTGCGGGTCGACTACGCGACCATCCACAGCGGCGCGGCTGAGTTCATCACCCAGCGGGGCGACAACGGCTTCTACGTCAATTTCTATCTCGATGAGCTCGACCTGCTGATCGACGAAATGCGTGACGGCGAAACACTACGCCTACGCTTCGATCGCGGCGAAGAGGACTACTGGTTCATGAGCTTCGACCTCACCGGCGCCGGCGAGGCCATTGCCCGTGCCGAGCGCATGTGCGAGGCCGCCGGCTGATGGCAACGCTGCTGTTCCGATTGGCCAATGTCTCCGAGGAGGAGGCGTGGGAAGTGCGCCGTCTGCTCGACGAGCACGGCTTCGACACCTACGAGACCCATGCCGGCTTCTGGCGGCTTGGAGTGGACGCGATCTGGCTGCGTGACGACACCCAGCTGGAGGCGGCGCGGGAGGCGCTCGACCGCTACCAGGCTGAGCGTCAGGCGCGTGAGCAACAGGCGCATGCCGACCGCGTCGAACGAGGTGAGCAGCCCACCCAGTGGCAACGCCTGTGCCAGCACCCCGTGCGGGTAGTGCTGGCAATCCTGGCGGTGCTCGCCATCCTGGCCCTGACCCTGGTGCCCTTCCTGGGGCTGATCGAGGCTTTCGGCGGCGCCTGACCCGCCGAAAGCCGAAGGGCGATTCACCACCGCCGTCATAGGCTCAGAAGCGGGTGGTGAGATTGGCCCAAAGAGTGCGGCCAGGCTCGTTCACCCGTGCATCCGAGGCGCCCAGGTCAGCGCTGCCGCGCTGAATATGCTCGGCATAGGTGCGGCCGAAGAGGTTATCCACACCCAGCGTCAGCCTGGTGTTGTGGAAAAGCTCGCGGCCGCCATAGGCCGACACCGTAGCAAATCCCGGGGTCTCGTCGGTATCCAGGCTGTAGATGGTGCCCTGCCCCTCGGCGATGCGATCCTGGCGCATCACGCCACGCCACAGCACCCCGCCAAAGTAGGCATTTTGCGCATAGTCCAGCCCCAGGGTGGCCTCTAGCGGCGGAGTCTGGGCAAGCGGCAGATCATCGGTGTCGTTGTCGCTGCGCACCCAGGCCAGGGAGGCGCTCAGGCTCCAGCTGTCAGTGAGGTTCACCGCCATGTCGGCCTCGGCGCCATAGGTCTTGGCATCGATGTTGCGCGCCCGCGGACCGCTTCCGGACTCGTCCACCAGGATGTAGTCGTCATACCAGCCGTAGAAGAGCGACAGGTTGGCGCTCAGGCGCTCTCCTCGCCAGCTCGCACCGCTGTCGAGCTGCGCCAGCGACTCGGTGCCGAGATCGAAGACCCGGTTGCGCTCCCAGAAGTCGCCGGCCCGCTCGGCGCGCCCCAGCCCGGCGAACAGACTCAGCGGCTGCTCGTCCAGCGCATACTCATAGCGAGCGAAGCCGCTCCACAGGGTCGAGCGCTCGGTCTCGCCCCGCTCGGCGCCGCCGAAGCCTGCCGGATTGAGCGCCTCGGCCTCGGTGCGGTCGACGCGCAGGCCAAGGGTCAACCAGCTGCGCGCGCCGAGCTCATGCTCGAGCTCGGCGAAGGCCCCCATATCGGTGAATTCGGCCCGCCCGCTGCGCGGCTGCTCGCGCCAGCTCGTGGTGCCCCGCCAGCGGTGGCGATTCTCGGTATAGTCGAGGCCAGTCGACAGGAAGGTCGCCTCGCCGAGCAGAAGCTCCGCTTCCAGCCGGGCGCCCTGGGTACGCCGGTCGGGATTGCTGGCCATGGCCATCATCGGCGCCTCACGCAGGCGGAAGTTGTCCATGACATGATCGACGTAATTGTAATAGGCCGTTGCCTCGACCTCGGTCAGCCAGGGTGCCAGGTTCTGACGCGTCACGCTCAGGGTATAGCCGGTACGATCGAACTCGGTGCCGTCCATGCCGCGATCGTCATAGGCGGCTTCGGCATCGCTGCGGTCGTAGGCAAGCTCGATGCGGGTGTCTGAATCCGGCGTCCAGCCGACAATGGCGGTGCCGCTCCAGCGATGGTACTGCGAATGGACCTCGTTGCCGTCGCCGTCCTGATAGTCATCTTGATCGGAAAGCGTACCAATCAGGCGCACATAGCCATCCTGATTCCCGGCGGTCATATCGCCCACCAGATCGAAGCGGTCGTGGCTACCCAGGGTGGTGCTGGCAAAACCATCCACGGTGGACTCGGTCAGCACCGGCTTGTCGCGTTCGAAGCGCACCACCCCGGCTGGGGCCACGCCGTAGCGCACGCTCTGAGGCCCTTTGATGATCTCGACGCGGTCATAGGCCTGGGGAAAGATATAGGCGGTCGGCGGGTCCATTCGCCCGCCGCAGCCACCCAGGATACTCGTTCCATCGGCCTGGATGGCCAGCCGCGAGCCACCCAGTCCGCGCAGCTCGGGATCACCGCTGGTGCCCCCTTTACGGCTGACGGCAAAGCCGGGAATTGACTTGAGGAAGGCGCCACCGTCTTGGGCCGGCAGCGGAAGTCGCGGCTGGCGCGCATCCGTGCTGACGGTGTAGGGATCGTTCATGGCAGGCGCGGTGATGACCAGGGTCGACGTGGCAGGAGAGGCAAGCGGCGCTTCATCCGCCGCCATGGCGACCTGCCAGGTGAGCAGGGAGACGGCAACTGCCAGGGAGCGGCGCAGGAACAACGGTCGATGCAGCATATATGTATCTCATATGAATTGAAGGCGGCATTAATATGCAAAACACATGCCTTTCACTGCACCAACCAAAGAAATCATAAATAACTCAATGTTTTTAAATATATTTTTCTCCCAGCTTGGTGGTATGGAGCGACTTATTCCTAGTTCAGACTAGGTTTTGGCCAGGTTAAATCACTGAGTCGACGTGACATATGCCACAGTGTTGCCGGCCCGCTGCCGCCGGCTCAGCCCCGAGCGGCAAGGCTGACGTCAAGCGCCCCATCGCGCTATAATCGAGCCCATTTTTCGCACGCTTAGACGACTTCCCGCCGCCCGGCCCCACGACCCGGCGGCGATCATTTCTGGACCCGGAACGCCCCATGGACAAGACCTACCAACCCGAGCAGATCGAATCCCGCTGGTACGAGCGCTGGGAGACCGACGGCCGCTTCGCCCCCTCGGGCGCGGGCGAACCCTACTCGATCATGATCCCGCCGCCCAATGTCACCGGTAGCCTGCACATGGGCCACGCGTTCCAGGACACCATCATGGACACGCTGATCCGCTGGCGCCGCATGCAGGGGCGCAACACCCTGTGGCAGGTGGGCACCGACCACGCCGGTATCGCCACCCAGATGCTGGTGGAGCGCAAGGTCGCCGCCGAAGAGGGCAAGAGCCGCCACGACCTGGGCCGCGACGCCTTCATCGACAGGGTGTGGGAGTGGAAGCACGAATCCGGCGGCCACATCACCCGCCAGCTGCGCCGCATGGGCGCCAGCGTCGACTGGAGCCGCGAGCGCTTCACCATGGACGACGGCTTCTACCAGGCGGTGCAGGAGGTCTTCGTGCGCCTCCACAAGGAGGGGCTGATCTATCGTGGCAAGCGCCTGGTCAACTGGGACCCCACCCTGCACACCGCCATCTCCGACCTCGAAGTCGAGAACCGCGAGCAGCAGGGCCAGTTCTGGCACTTCCGCTACCCGCTGGCCGACGGCGTCACCACCGATGCCGGCCTCGGCTACCTGGTCGTCGCCACCACCCGCCCCGAGACCCTGCTGGGCGACACCGGTGTGGCGGTCAACCCGGAGGATCCCCGCTACGCCTCGCTGATCGGCAAGTTCGTCGAGCTGCCGCTGGTCGGGCGCCGCATTCCCATCGTCGCCGACGAGCACGCCGACATGGAGAAGGGCTCCGGCTGCGTGAAGATCACCCCGGCCCACGACTTCAACGACTACGAAGTGGGTCGCCGCAACGGCCTGCCGCTGATCAACGTCTTCACCCAGGACGCAGCGATCCTGCCCCAGGCCGAGGCCTTCGACATCCAGGGCCGCCCGCTGCCCGAGATCGATCCCAGCCTGCCCCAGGCCTACGCCGGCCTCGACCGCTTCGAGGCGCGCCAGCGGATTGTCGCCGACATGGAAGCCGCCGGGCTGCTCGAGCAGATCGAGACGGTCAACAACACCCTGCCCTACGGCGACCGCTCAGGCGACGTCATCGAGCCGCTGCTCACGGATCAGTGGTTCGTCGCGGTGGAGAGCCTGGCCAAGCCGGCCATCGCCGCGGTGGAGAAGGGCGATATCCAGTTCGTGCCCAAGAGCTACGAAAACATGTACTTCGCCTGGATGCGCGACCTCCAGGACTGGTGCATCTCGCGTCAGCTGTGGTGGGGCCACCGCATTCCCGCCTGGTACGATATTGATGGCAACGTCTTTGTGGCCCGCAACGAGGTGGAGGCCACCCGCGACTACCTGGTCGAGCTGGCCCACTTTATTGAGCACGAGCAGGGCGACTTTGACACCGCCATGCGCCTGCGCGGCTTCAATCAGCTGCTGGGCGGCACCACCGAGATGACCCCCGATGCGCTCAAGACCATGGACAGGCTAGGTGTGCCCCGCCTGACCCAGGACGAGGACGTGCTCGATACCTGGTTCAGCTCGGGGCTGTGGACCTTCGCTACCCTCGGCTGGCCCAAGCGCGGCGAGGACTTCCTCAACTTCCACCCCTCCAGCGTGCTGGTCACCGGCTTCGACATCATCTTCTTCTGGGTCGCGCGGATGATCATGCTGACCCTGAAGTTCACCGGCGAAGTGCCGTTCAAGCAGGTCTACGTCCACGGCCTGGTGCGCGACGGCCAGGGCCAGAAGATGTCCAAGTCGAAGGGCAACGTGCTCGACCCCATCGACCTGATCGACGGCATCGACCTCGACAGCCTGGTGGAGAAGCGCACCGGCAGCCTGATGCAGCCGCAGAAGGCCAAGGCCATCACCAAGGCCACCCGCGACGAGTTCCCCGAGGGCGTCGAGCCCCACGGCACCGACGCGCTGCGCTACACCTTCCTCTCCCAGGCCACCACCGGGCGCGACATCAAGTTCGACATGGGCCGGCTCGACGGCTACCGCAACTTCTGCAACAAGCTGTG
>NZ_JACEFT010000042.1 GCF_013697085.1 Billgrantia kenyensis | reverse complement strand
TGTGGGTCACACAAGGATCTCTTAGGCCACGATGGCTGCCGCTAACCAGAATGCAGAATGTTCCGTAGGTACTACGGCAAGTCGTTCACGGACCGCTTCACGCGGGCAGGTGAGCGCAAGCCCAGCGGGCACCATCCCTTCGATCAAGAGTGCCTGGCCCATGGCATCGATCACCGATTGATCAAGCCAGGAAGGCCGCAAACGAATGGCATGGTGGAACGCTTCAACGGCCGGATCAGCGACGTGCTGGCGACCCGGCGCTATACCTCAGGCGAAGACCTGGAGCAGACGCTCAAGCGTTACTGCTGGCTGTACAATCACCATATCTCGCAGAAAGCGCTACATCATCAATCGCCGATCTCGGCGATGAAGGAATGGCAGGCCAAGCGACCTGAGTTATTTACCAAACGGGTGGTTAATCACCCGGGATCCGACAGGTATGGCTCATGTCAAGAGGCAGTCATCGGGTGCGCGCATCACCTATCGATACGGAGGCGGCAATGACCCTTACTATCAAGGCAAGGCTCATCATGTTCAGCATCATGTTTCTTGCCTTTCTCATCATGGTCAGTGGGTTTGGCCTGAGCGGCATGAATACCAGCAATCGAGCCATACAGACCATCTACGACGACCGGCTCATCACGACGATACAGCTCACGCGAATCGACGAACTCATGCGCGAGAACGTAATTGCCATGAGCCAGATCGTGCTGAACGATCCTCGCCTGGAGCAGGATGGCGACCAGGCCCGTGCCTTTAGTGACCTTGAGTCTGCAATCGAGCGCAATGCCGAGGAAATTGACGTAACTTGGCAGCGCTTCATGGCCACCTACCTGACGGATGAGGAAAGTCAGCTCGCCGAGTTGTTCGAGCGGCGACGGGAGGAGTTTGTCGCCTCTGGCTTGCAGGCGGCGCTGAGCCATTACGGCCAAGGCGATTTTGAAGCCGGCAATCGGGTCTTTCAGCAGCGGACGCTGCCGCTGTTTCAGGCAGCCAATGACGTGGCCCATGATCTGATCGACCTGCAGGAGCGGGTTGCCCTCGAGGAGTACAACAGTGCCCTTGACTACTATGTGCTCGAGCGCAATCTGATCATTGGCGCATTGTTGCTTGCCCTGCTGGTTGCGGCTGGCATGAGCTGGTGGCTGATCCGAGCCATCGGCAAGCCGCTCCGGCGGATGATGGACTACTTCGCGTTGATGGCCAAAGGGGATCTGAGCCAGCGCATCGACTCAGGGGCGAAGGATGAGGTGGGACTTGCCCTGCGTGCCCTGGCGGCCATGCAGGACCAGCAGCGCGACCTCATCGTCTCCATTCAGCAGTCGGCGGATGGAATTGCCACTGGCTCCGCTCAGATTGCCTCGGGCAATACCGACCTTTCTCAGCGAACCGAGGAGCAGGCCTCGAGCCTTCAGGAAACGGCCACCAGCATGGAACAGGTCTCCGCCACGGTGAAGCAGAACACGGAGCATGCTGGCCAGGCGAATCAACTGACGCGTGAGGTGAGCGAGAGCGCCGAGACGGGCGGTGAGAAGGCCGAGCTGGTTGCGGGCAAGATGAAAGAGCTCAACGAGAGCTCGGAAAAGATCAGCGGTATCATCGAGGTCATCGACGGCATAGCGTTTCAGACCAATATCCTTGCACTCAATGCCTCGGTCGAGGCGGCACGGGCCGGTGAGCAGGGGCGCGGCTTTGCCGTGGTGGCCCAGGAGGTGCGCAACCTGGCTCAGCGCTGTGCCGATGCCGCCCAGGAGATCCAGGCTCGTGTCGATCAGAACGCGGGAATCGTCAAGGAGGGCAGCGAACTGGTCGAAGAGGCTGGCACGGCAATGGATGAGATCGTGGCAGGCGTCAAGCGGGTGTCGGCGCTGATGGACGAGGTGGCGCGAGGTTCACAGGAACAGAATGCGGCCGTCGAGCAGGTCAGCGTGGCTGTGAACCAGATGGACCAGGTGACTCAGGATAACGCTGCTCTGGTCGAGCAGACCGCCAACGCCTCGGCGGCACTGGAGCAACAGGCGAGGGAGCTGAGCCAGGCAGTCGCTTTCTTCAAGATCGGGCAAGCAACGGCACCTGCTGCGAGCGGAGAGAGCGCTGCCGTCGCAGGCAGCGCGTCAACCCTGGTGCAGTTGTCGGCATCGAACAGCGATCCTCGGCCGAGCCAGGCCAGCCGCCGTCCCGAACCGGAGTGGGACAGTTTCTGACAGGCTCCATGCGGTGCTCCCTCGGGGAGCACCGTCAACTATCAGAAGGTTTCCCACTCCTCTTCGGTCTGGCGTGCATGGCGCGGCGAGGGGTCGGCCGTACGGGGTGGTGCCGGTAGTTGCCTGGACCTGTTGGGACGCGGTGTGGCAGCTGCCTGGGCAGACTCCACCTCACCGAGAACGAAGGTGCCGACCAGATAGCTGAGGTGTTGGGCGTGACGACTCATCTCCGAGGCAGAGGAAGACGTCTGCTGCACCATGGCCGCGTTCTGTTGGGTCATGGTATCCATCTCCGCGACGGCCGTATTGATCTGGCCGATGCCGGCGTTCTGCTCCCTGGCTCCAGCGCTGATCTCTGCAATGACGTCACTGACCCGGGCCACGCTGGTCACGATCTCGCGCATGGTTTCCCCGGCGCGCTGGACGATGGTGCTGCCATCGCGGGCGTGGGTCACGGAAGCGTCGATCAAGGTGCGAATTTCCCGGGCGGCTTCGCCCGAACGACTGGCCAGTGAGCGGACTTCCTGCGCCACCACGGCAAAGCCGCGACCGTGTTCACCGGCCCGTGCCGCCTCGACCGAGGCGTTGAGCGCCAGAATGTTGGTCTGAAAGGCGATTCCATCGATCAAGCCGATGATCTCGGCAATACGCTGTGAGGAGGTGTCGATGTCGCTCATGGTGCGCTCGACCTGCTGCATGGCGGCCTCACCCTGCTGGGCCACCTGAGTTGTTGCCACCACTAACTGGTTGGCCTGTTCTGCGGACTCGGCAGTGTGGTTTACCGTGGCGGTGATTTCCTCCATGGAGGCGGAGGTTTCCTGCAGGTTGGCGGCGGCCTGCTCTGTACGGGTCGCCAGCTCATCGCTGCCCTGGGCGATATCCTGTGATCCCTGGGTCACACTGTGGGTGCTTCGGCGGACGTCGATCAGGGTCTGCTGCATGCGCTCAACGAAGGCATTGAACTGAGTGGAGAGTTCACCGATTTCGTCGCGACTTTCCGCTTTCAAGCGCTTGGTCAGATCGCCCTGGCCTTTGGCGATGTCGCGCATGGCCTCGGCGGTACGGCGGATCGGCGCCACGGTGCGCCTAACCATCCATACGGTGATCACTGCGACACCAAAAAAGATGAGTAGGCCAAATAGCGCTGAAGTCGTTATCGTGCTTCGAAGCTCACGAGCTGCTCTCGACTCGGCGCCAGCCATGGCAGCGTCAATGTCGGTCACGTAAACACCTGCACCGAGCATCCAGTCAAGCTCGGGAACGGTGTCGACGAAGGAGTACTTTGGTTCCACATCATCAGTCCCAGGGTACTCCCAAGGATATTGATAATAGCCACTCCCCTCCTGTGCAATTTCGATCATGTCGCGAATGATGAAGGCACCGTCTGGTGCACGCAGGTTGCTGAGATCCGTGCCTTCGCGTTCACGACTGTACGGGAGTACGACATTCGTGCCGTCGAATTGATAGGCAAAGATATAATTATCGCCTTCAAACCGGATCGCTCGGAGAATTTCAGCGGCGCGCTCGCGCCGCTCTGCCTCGCTGAGGGTACGGTCCGTCAGTACAGGCTGAATAGCCGTACGGGCACTTTCCACTACGTCGCGTACGCCGGTCTGTCGGGTTTCGATTAACGTGGCGCGCTGCATGGTCAGGGCGTCCTGGCTGTCCAGGATACGAGATCTGGCATCCAGCGCGACGAGGGAAATGGTGGTCACGAGCAGGGGGAGCAGCACCAAGGCCAGGAGCTTGCTCTGAAGTCCAAAGGCGCGTCTGGCGCTGTTAGGGGATGCTGTCATCATCTGAATCTCGCCGGGGATGCTATGGAATGGATTTCCAATATCGGCGGCGAGCGTAGCAACTTTAGGCTTTAGTAGAACTAATTCCTACCGAATATCGGCTAGCGCCCCCTCCCGCACCCGAGTCAAACCTTCCTGAGCTGTCGAGGCCACCAGCCGCCCGCTGCGGTCATAGATGCTGCCGCGGGCGAAGCCGCGGGCGCCACCGGCCCATGGGCTGTCCATGTCGTAGAGCAGCCAGTCGTTGACCTTGACGTCGCGGTGAAACCACAGTGCGTGGTCGAGGCTGGCGATCTGCAGCTTGGGGTCGCGGAAGGTGATGCCATGCGGCACCAGCGCCGTGGTCAGCAGGTTGAAGTCGGAGCTGTAGGCCAGCAGGTAGCGGTGCAGGGCGGGGTCGTCGGGCATATCGCCAGTGAGGCGAAACCACAGCCGCTTGCGCGAAGGCTGCCCCGGCTCGGCCTCGTCGCCCAGGTGCAGGAATTCGATGGGGTGGCCGGGGAAGCGCTCGAGGCGGGCGCTCGGGTCCTGCTCCAGCGCTTCGGGAAGGGCGATCTCGGGCATCGCCATCTGGTGGTCCAGGCTCTCTTCGCGACCGTGGAAGGAGGCGCTGCAGAAGAAGATAGGACGCCCCTTCTGGATGGCGGTGACGCGGCGCGTGGTGAAGCTGCCGCCGTCGCGCACGGCGTCGACCTGATAGACTACCGGGCGGTGGGGGTCGCCGGGGCGCAGGAAGTAGCCGTGCAGCGAGTGTGCCTGGCGGCTGGCGTCCACCGTGTGGGTGGCAGCGGATAATGCCTGGCCGAGTACCTGCCCGCCGAACAGCTGCGGCAGACCCAGGTCCTGGCTGCGGCCGCGGAACAGGTTCTCCTCGATCTCTTCCAGACCAAGCAGGTCGACGAGCTGATTCAGGGCGTCGGTCATGGGGCATCCTCAGGGGCGAATCATACGGTTGTTTAAGGTATCAGCATAACGGAGTCGGCGCCGATGCGCAGTGACGAATTCTACATGCACCGGGCGCTGGACCAGGCCCACGAGGGACTGGCGTCCGGTGAGGTGCCGGTGGGGGCCGTGGTCGTGGATGCGGCAGGTGACATCGTTGGCGCCGGCTTCAATGCACCGATCTCTGGACACGACCCCAGCGCTCATGCGGAAATTCGCGCCCTGCGTGATGCTGCCGCACGCCTTGGCAACTATCGCCTGGATGGTTGCACGCTGTATGTCACCCTGGAGCCCTGCCTGATGTGCACCGGGGCGATCATTCATGCACGTATTGCCCGGCTGGTCTACGCCGCCGCCGAGCCGCGCACCGGCATGGTGGAATCGAAGGCCAACCTGTTCGCCCAGCCCTGGCACAATCACCATGTCGTAGTGGAGGGTGGCGTCCTTGCTTCACGCGCATCGCGGCTGCTCAAGGCCTTCTTCGAAGCCAGGCGCGAAGGAGTAGCGGGAGCGTCAGGGGCTCTCGATGACACTTAGCGTCGGTGCGGTTCTTACTTGGTTGCGACCCGCAGCCTTGGCGCGATAGAGCGCCTCGTCTGCGGCTTGCATGACGGTGGCGATTTCCAACGGCCCATCCTGCAGCGTGACAACGCCGAAACTGGCCGTCAGCCGCTGCCCGTCGTGGTGGCTCAACCCTGACTCCTGCAAGCGATGTCGCAACGTTTCGGCGATAGACTCTGCCTGCGCAGTATCTACCCGAGGCAAGCAGGCCACGAACTCCTCGCCACCGTAGCGTGCGAAGAGCCCACCGTGCATCTCGACCACCTCGCGTCCGATGTTGCCCAGCCGCTTCAGGTAGCGGTCGCCGATCAGGTGGCCCTGGTGGTCGTTGATGCGCTTGAAGTGGTCGACATCGCAGATCATCACGCTCAGCGGCCGGGCTTCGGCATTGGCCTCGAGGGTTTCCATGAACAGTCGGCGGTTGGGCAGCTTGGTCAACTCGTCATGACGGGCCAGCCACTCGATCTCCTTCTGGAGCTGATTGCGGGTGCGAATTTCCCGGCGCAGCCCGGTATTGGCGGCATGGACCTGACGGTGGCGGCGTTCAAGGCGAGTGTAGCCGAGCAGTACCAGGTAGAGCAGGTAGGCTAGCGTCAGGCCGGTGACCAGGCTAACCACCGGATGGCGAGGGAGGCGTGCTATCAGTTGGGCATGGCTGGGCTGCACGGTGAGCCCTAATGGCGTGCCGGCGACGTCGAGCAATATCTCATGCTGCCATGGGCCGAGGCTGATTTCGGGGAACTGGCTGGCCAGGGTGCGATCACCCTGGGAGAGCGCCAGGCCGATGGCTTGAGTATCCACTTCGCTGAACAGCCTCTCGGCCAGCACCGGTAGGCTGATAACCATGGCCACTGCGCCCAGGATGCGTTCGTCCTCCAGGGTTATCGGCAGGTAGTGAATGATGCCGGGAACCCCCTGGAGCAGCATGATGACTTCCGTGCGCCCGATGCGATGCTCGTGGAGCGCACGGCTGACCGCCTCGCGCCCGGCGGGCTGGGCATCGAAGAGCCGTGCGCCCAGGGCCTGCCGGTTGATCTCGTTGATGGGGTGGACTCGCGTGATGTGACTGTCTGGGTCGACGAACGCCATGTTGAGCAGGAAGCGGAAGTCACGATGGTAAGGCTCTGCCTGCCGGGACCACTCTTCCTGGGTGGGAGGGGAGTCGAACAGGGTCCAGATGCTGGCAAAGCGCTCTACGGCGGCCAGGTGATCCTGAATCTCCCGGGTCAGTCGGTCGCCCAGCTGCTGAGCTTGGGCCTGCGTCTGGTGTGCCAACCCTTGCTCGGTGATGCTCTTCTGGTGATGCCAGAGCAGTAGCGTGAGTACCACTAGGAACAGCGGGGGCGACAGGACACGTTTCAAGGGCACGGCTCGGGAGTGCCAGCTCGGCACTGAGCTCACTCCCAGTCCGGCCAGAAGCACCGCGATGGTCAACGTGGTCCATGTGCCCGCTGACGCCCGGATCAGGGAAGTCTCGAGGTTGGTGTAATTCAGCAGCTGCTGCATGGCCAGTAGACACAGGACCATGATCGACAGCAGCGGACCGCCTCGCGCGGGCTGGCTGCGGGTGACGATCAGTACCGCTATCAAGATCAGGCTAAGGGTCGCCAGCAGTGCCGGGCGCCATGCCTCCAGGCTCAGTCCGGCGGCCAGTCCATGACTCAGGGCATCCCAGATTGCCATCGGTACCCAGTACTCAGGTAGCACATAACTGCCCAATACCAGGACCAGCGTAAAAAGCACGATGCTTACCAGCCCCTTTGCCAGCGCCCGAGCTCCCCACAGCATCAGCAGCTGGGCCAGGATGAGCATCCCCGCCAGGCACAGCGTGAGAAGCTCATGCAGCCGTCCAGCGCCGTCCTGGGAAAGGAGCCCCAGGGTGAGTGGCGCAATGGCCAGGCTGACGACTAAGGAAGCAGGGGGAAGCATGCTCACGTTGATCTCATGATCTCGATCTTCTAGAGAATGGGGGCGACGATGTCGAATAGGGGAGCTTCACCATTCTCGCCGTTGGGAAGCTCGTTGAGCTGCAGGTATTGCTGCTGGGAGCGATCCACGTAAGTCAGTATCTCGTAGTAGCGACGGATGTTGCGTACATAGATGACCGGCTCGCCGCCGCGGGCATAGCCGTGTCGCGTGCGGCTGTGCCATTCGCGCTTTTGCAGCAATGGCAGGGCTTCACGCACATCCTCCCAGCGGTCGGGATTGCCGCCGAGTTCCTCGGTAATCTTGCGCGCGTCGTACAGATGGCCGAGGCCCACGTTGTAGGCGGCCATGGCCATGTAGAGTCGGTCGTCGCCCTGGATCGACTCGGGAAGACGGTCCTTGACCTGGCGCAGGTAGCGAGCCCCACCGTCCACGCTCTGGGCTGGATCGAGGCGATCGCTGACGCCCATCTCGTCAGCGGTGGGCAGGGTCAGCATCATCAGGCCTCTCACGCCGGTGGGTGAGGTGGCCTCCGGATCCCAGTGCGATTCCTGATAGCCCAACGCAGCCAGCAGCTTCCAGTCGAAGCCGGTATTACGCGCCGCTTCGCGGAAGAGTTCGGCGTAGGTGGGTAGGCGTTCGTTCAGGTGGGCGATGAAGACCCGCGCGCCGACGTACTCAAGGTAGTCATCGTGGCCGAAGTGGCGTGCCACCAGTTTGTCGAGCCGCCCATCGCGTTGCAGGTCGTGCAGAAACCGATTGGCGGCTTGCTGAAGCCCCAGGCCACCCTTTGCCGGAAACGCCCATGCCATGGAGAGCGGCTGGCCGAGCGGGAAGCCGCGCTCGACGCCGCGAAAGAAGATGCGGTTGTTACGGAACTGGTGCTCGAAGACGACTGCAGCATCCAGATCGCTGCTCTCGACCTGGCTCAGCAGCTCGGCAACCTCCACTTCCGAGGACTCGCGCCAGCCCAGTTCCGGATGCTCGGCCTGCAGCTCGCGCAGCACACGATCGGTACCGGCGCCTCGAATGGTTCCGATATTGAGCCCTGCCAGGCCGTCGATGCCGGTGACCGGTGGCAGGCCGCGGCGATAGACCAGGAGGGGTTGCAACTCGAGTATCGGGCGACTATAGATGAGGTCTGGCTGGGCCAGGTCCAACGGCAGGGCAGCGGCGGCCAGGTCGCCTTCACGGCGTACCGCTTCCAGGGCGCTCTGAATATGGTGGCTGGCGTCGAGAGTCAGGCTGACGCCGAGAAAGTCGGCGAAGCCGCGCATCAGCTCGTACTCGAAGCCAGTGGGACCGTGGCGCCCCTCATAGTAGGTGGTCGGGGTATTGCGGGTATGAATGCTGATGAAGTCTCGCTCGAGCACGGTTTCAAGCACGCCGCTCGCCGGCTTGAAGTGGCGATAGGGTGTCAGGCACAGAATAACCCCCAGCAGCAGCAAGGCGGCCAGGCGCAGACGGCTCAGCAGTAGACGACGAGAAAACTCAGGCATTCAAGCGACGGTCGGCGATGAGAGCTTAACGATAACGGCCCGAGCCACGGCTGTCATCCGCTGGATTTCGTCTGCCCGTCGCTTTCCAGTATCATAGCGCCTTTCTTTGCCGCCGTGCGGCCCTTCCTCCGCTTGCTTCAGAGGCTTCAAGACATGCTCGAACTTCGAGGCGCGCCTGCCCTTTCCGCTTTCCGTCACGACAAGCTGCTGGCTGCCCTGCGCGCACGGGTTCCCGAGGTCGAGTCCCTGCACGCCAACTACGTGCATTTCGTGGATCACGACGATGAACTGACCGACGATGAGCTGGCCCTTCTCGGCCAACTGCTCGACTACGGCATCCGAAGCGATGACGACGGTGCACCGGCGGGGGGGCAGCCCGAAGGTCAGCTTTTCCTGGTGGTGCCGCGTATCGGCACCCAGTCCCCGTGGTCATCCAAGGCCACCGACATTGTCCGCAACTGCGGCCTGGCCCGGGTGCGTCGGGTCGAGCGTGGCATTTCCTATAGCGTGTCGCTCAAGGCGCCGATGTCCGAAGCGGCCTTCATCGCCATGGTCGAGACCCTGCATGACCGCATGACGGAAAGCGTACTGACCGACAGCTCCGACGCGGCAAGGCTTTTCTCCCATCACGAGCCGGCACCGCTGGGTCACGTGGATATTCTGGAAGGCGGGCGGACGGCACTGGAGAAGGCCAACGTGGCCCTGGGTCTGGCCCTGGCCGAGGACGAGATCGATTACCTGGTCGAAGCGTTCCGCGAGCTTCAGCGCAACCCCACTGACGTCGAGCTGATGATGTTCGCCCAGGCCAACTCCGAGCACTGCCGGCACAAGATCTTCAACGCCGACTGGGTGATCGACGGTGAGGCGCAGAGCCATTCGCTGTTCAAGATGATCAAGAACACCTACCAGGCCTCCCCCGACGGTATTCTCTCCGCCTACAGCGACAATGCGGCGGTGATCGAGGGCGCCGAGGCGGGGCGCTTCTTTGCCGCACCGCTGACCGGCAAGGCGGCGGAGCGCGCCGCGTACGGCACGCACCGCGAGCCGATCCATATCCTGATGAAGGTGGAGACACACAACCACCCCACGGCGATCGCCCCCTACCCCGGGGCGGCCACCGGCGCCGGCGGCGAGATCCGTGACGAAGGCGCCACCGG
This sequence comes from Billgrantia kenyensis, assembly GCF_013697085.1. Taxonomy (GTDB): domain Bacteria; phylum Pseudomonadota; class Gammaproteobacteria; order Pseudomonadales; family Halomonadaceae; genus Halomonas; species Halomonas kenyensis. The sequence continues at coordinate 11,006 of NZ_JACEFT010000042.1, read as the reverse complement.
CATCGGCGGCAAGCCCAAGGCGGGCCTGACCGGCTTTACCGTCTCCAACCTGCGCATCCCCGAGTTCGTCCAGCCCTGGGAGGCCTTCGACTACGGCAAGCCAGAACGCATGCAGTCGGCGTTGGCCATCATGCTCGAGGGGCCCATCGGCGGGGCCTCGTTCAACAACGAGTTCGGCCGCCCCAACCTGGCCGGCTACTTCCGCACCTATGAGCAGGACACCCTGGGGGCCGGCGGCATCGAGCGGCGCGGCTACCATAAGCCGATCATGCTGGCCGGCGGCTACGGCAACATTCGTGCAGGCCACGTCCAGAAAGGGGAGATCCCCGTTGGCGGCAAGCTGATCGTGATGGGCGGGCCGGCCATGTTGATCGGTCTGGGCGGCGGGGCGGCGTCGTCGATGGCCTCCGGCGCTTCCAGTGCCGATCTCGACTTCGCCTCGGTGCAGCGCGAGAATCCCGAGATCGAGCGTCGTGCCCAGGAGGTGATCGATCGCTGCTGGGCGCTGGGCGAGGCCAATCCGATTCGCTTCTTCCACGACGTGGGCGCCGGCGGCCTCTCCAATGCCCTGCCGGAGCTGGTCAAGGACGGCGGCCGTGGTGGCCTTTTCGATCTGCGCGCGGTGCCCAACGCCGAGCCCGGCATGAGCCCGCTGGAGATCTGGTGCAACGAGGCCCAGGAGCGCTACGTGCTGGCGGTGGCGCCGGAGGACCTCGATACCTTCGATGCGCTGTGTGCCCGCGAGCGCTGCCCCTACGCGGTGGTCGGCGAGGCCACCGAAGCGCATCACCTGGAGGTGCGCGACGGGCACTTCGCCAGCAAGCCCGTCGACCTGCCGATGAGCGTGCTGTTCGGCAAGCCGCCGAAGATGCAGCGCGAGTTCCAGCGTGAGTCGCTCGAGCTGCCCGGCGTGATGCTCGACAATCTTGACCTGCGCGAGGCGATGGAGCGGGTGCTGCGCCTGCCTACCGTGGCCTCCAAGAGTTTCTTGATCACCATCGGCGACCGCTCCATCACCGGCATGGTGGCCCGCGACCAGATGGTCGGTCCGTGGCAGGTGCCGGTGGCCGACGTTGCCGTGACTACCGCGAGCTACGACACCCATGCCGGCGAGGCGATGGCCATGGGCGAGCGTCCGCCGGTGGCGCTGATCGACCCGGCGGCGAGCGCCCGCCTGGCGGTGGCCGAAACCATCACCAACCTGGCCGCCGCACCGATTGCCCGGCTCGGCGACATCAAACTCTCCGCCAACTGGATGAGTGCTGCCGACCACGTCGGCGAGAACCAGGCGCTGTACGACGCCGTGCATGCGGTGGGCATGGAGCTGTGCCCGCAGCTTGGCATCGCGATTCCGGTGGGCAAGGACTCCATGTCGATGCGCACCGCCTGGCAGGCCGAGAGCGAAGAGGGCGAGGCCGAAGAGAAGAGCATTACCGCACCGCTGTCGCTGGTAGTCACCGGCTTCGCCCCGGTCAGCGATGCATTGAAGACCCTGACGCCGCAGATCAACCTCGACCAGGACGAGTCCGACCTGATCCTGATCGACCTCGGTGGCGGCAGGAACCGCCTGGGCGGTTCGGCGCTGGCGCAGGTCTACGGCCAGCTCGGCAACGAATGCCCCGACCTTGACGACCCGGAAGACCTCAAGGCCTTCTTCGCCGTTATCCAGGGGCTGAATGCCGACGGCAAGCTGCTGGCCTATCACGACCGCAGCGACGGCGGCCTGCTGGTCACGCTGCTGGAGATGGCCTTCGCCGCCCATGCTGGCCTCGAGATCAAGCTCGACTGGCTGATCGACGAGCCGACCCAGGCAGTGGATGCGCTGTTCGCCGAGGAGCTCGGCGCGGTGATCCAGGTCAACCGCCAGTACACCGAGGAAGTGCTGGCCCAGTTCGCCGCCGCCGGCATCGAGACCTGCGGTGTCATCGCCCGGCCGCGCTACGACGACCAGGTGCGCGTGACGTTGTTCGAGGAGCCGCTGCTCGAGACCACCCGGCTGCTGGCTCAGCGTACCTGGGCCGAAACCAGCTATCGCATGCAGGCGCTGCGCGACAATCCCGATTGTGCCAAGAGCGAGTTCGATGGCCTGCTCGACGGTCGCGACCCGGGCCTTTCGGCCAGCCCCTCCTTCGATGTGAATGAGGATGTCGCCGCACCCTTCGTCAATGTTGCCCGCCCGGCAGTCGCGATCCTGCGTGAGCAGGGGGTCAACGGTCAGTTGGAGATGGCCTGGTCCTTCGATCACGCCGGCTTCGAGGCGGTGGACGTGCACATGAGCGATATCCTCGAAGGCCGGGTGTCCTTGGATGCGTTCAAGGGGCTGGTGGCTTGCGGGGGCTTTTCCTACGGCGACGTGCTGGGGGCCGGCGGCGGCTGGGCCAAGTCGGTACTGTTCAACCCGCGTGCCCGGGAGCAGTTCGCGGCCTTCTTCGAGCGCGACGACAGCTTTGCTCTCGGCGTGTGCAACGGTTGTCAGATGTTTGCCCAGCTCAAGGAACTGATCCCCGGCGCCGAGAGCTGGCCGCGCTTCGTACGTAACGAGTCCGAGCAGTTCGAGGCCCGGGTGGCCATGGTCCAGGTGGAGCAGAGCCCCTCGATCCTGCTGGCCGGCATGGAGGGCTCACGGCTGCCGATCGCCGTGGCTCACGGCGAGGGGCGCGCCGAGTTCCGCGACAGCGCGCACCTGCGCAGCATGCAGGGCAGCGCTCAGGTTGCCCTGCGCTACGTCGACAACTACGGCCAGGTGACCAGTCACTACCCCGCCAATCCCAACGGCTCGCCCTCGGGTATCACCGGCCTGACCACCCCGGACGGTCGTGTCACCATCATGATGCCGCACCCTGAGCGGGTCACACGGGCAGTCACCAATTCCTGGCGTCCCGCTGAGTGGACTCGCGATGGTGCCTGGATGCGGCTGTTCCGCAATGCTCGGGTATGGCTGGGCTGACTCAGCTCACGCTGCAATGAAAGAGACGGCCTGCATGGCCGCCTCTTCGTTTTCAAGCTGTTCTGGCTCTTCCCTGCCGCGATGCTGCATGCTCCGACAGGCGGTAGCTGACGTCAGGCACTTTGCTCCATTTGCCTCGTTTCAGTGCGAGAGGCAAGAAAACCCTCCAGGACCATATGCTCTGCATGCTTCTGCTTGATGATCGCAGATAGCGCCGGATACAGGGCCGGCACGGTACTGGCCTCGCGCAGATGCTTGTGGAAGTGCAGCGAGTATTCGGCATCCTTCACCGTCTGGGCGAGGGTTTCGAGTGCCAGCGGGTGAGAGTTGATGAAGAAGGGCGGAGGTGATGTCGTTGCCGGGCCGGGAGTGGATTCCGGCAGGCCCGTCTGTCGGCAGAGACGGCGCAGCTCCTCGACACGCATCTCGCACTGAATGCCCAGCGAAGCCATGAGACGGCTGATCGCCGTATCGAATGGCAGGAAGCTGAACGCAAGTCGTCGGTATCTTGTGACCTCGGCGCGTTCATGCGCCTCGGCGAGTGTCAACAGCTCATCCAGCACCAGGGCAAGCCTGGCGATCGTTGTTGGTTTTTCTGGCATGGCAGTGTCCTCTTGTCGGAGGCTTGGCATCGGCCGCTTCCCCGCAATTTTTGCGGCTGTCGATGATGCTCCAAGAATGCCTCCAGTGTGCATGACCTTCATCAAGTTTCGCGACGTATAGGTCCAATGAACCAGTGATTCCATCCACCAGTATGACGAGAGCCACATGTATCCCCTATGCCCCGCTGGTCTCGTCAGACACAACACTGAACTTTCACTATAGACGAACTGGCGCAGAAACCATCGAATGAAAGTGAAACGAATGTTTGACAATTGTAGCTGTCAGGCCAGACTGCCTGGGATGGCCGAAACGAGGTAAAAGGGCATGACCCAAGAAGTTTTCCAAGAGCGAGTGACACTTGCGTTTCAGGACCATGTGGCCGAGGTGGCCCTGGCGCGTCCTCGCGAGCACAACGGTCTTGATTGGCCGATGATCGATGGCCTGCTGGCAGCGCAGCAGCGGCTCCGTAGCCTCGAAGGATTGCGTGCCGTAGTACTCAAGGGTGAGGGAGAGAGCTTCTGTGCGGGGCTCGACATGGCCGCTATCATGTCCCGTTCCGAGCGGCTACCCGCGCTGCTGGCGGCCGATGAGCACGGCATCAATCCCGTGCAGCGCCTGGCCCTGGGGTGGCGCGATGCCGGCGTGCCGGTCATTGCGGCGCTGCAGGGGCATGTCTACGGAGGCGGGCTGCAGATCGCACTGGGGGCCGATATTCGCGTGGTGCATCCCGATGCTCGGCTCGCTCTACTGGAGATCGTCTGGGGCATCATTCCAGACATGGGCGTCAGCGTGACTGCAGAAAACATGCGCAGCGACGTGCTGCGTGAGCTGGCATGGACAGGGCGCAAGCTGGAGGGGCGTGAAGCGGTGGCACTTGGCCTGGCCACGCGGCTCGCTGACGAACCACAGGTTATCGCAAGAGACATCGCCACTGCGGTTGCGGCTCGCTCACCAAGGGCGGTAAGCGCGGCACGCGAACTCTTCTCGCGCGCCCCCGGCATGTCCGAGCGTGAGCGGCTGGCGCTGGAGGCCAGCTTGCAGCGCGGGCTGCTCGGCGGCGAGGAGCAACTCGAGGCCGTGGCGGCCCGCATGGCCGGACGCCAGCCGCGATTCTCCGGCACTTCCGACGCCTGAATGCGCGACTGACGCAGCGTTTATTTCCACTGCCCATGCCTACGACCACCTCAAATGCTTCGGCTCACATGGCCCCTGCGCTTCGCCCCTACCAGCAGGAGGCCGTGAGGCGCGTGGTGGTGCACTTCCGTGCCAGCGACGAGCCGGCGGTGGTGGTGCTGCCCACCGGCAGCGGCAAATCGCTGGTGATCGCCGAACTGGCGCGCCTGGCACGCGGTCGCGTGCTGGTGCTGGCTCACGTGCGCGAGCTGGTGGAGCAAAACCACGCCAAGTACCTGGCCTATGGCCTCGATGCTGATATCTTCAGCGCCGGGTTGGGGCGCAAGGAGAGCGCGCGCCAGGTGGTATTCGGCTCGGTGCAGTCTGTGGCACGCAATCTGGAGCGCTTCGACGCGACCGAGGGGCATGCTCGCTTCACCTTGTTGGTGATCGATGAGTGCCACCGGGTCTCGCCGGACAAGGACGCCAGCTATCGCCGCGTGATCGAGCGTCTGCGCCGGGCCAACCCCCAGCTCAAGGTGTTGGGGCTTACCGCCACGCCCTATCGTCTGGGACAGGGGGTCATCTATCACCGCCACCACCACGGCATGGTGCGAGGCGATGCGGAGTGCTTCTTTCGCGACTGCGTCTTCGAGCAGCCGCTGCGCCTGATGGTCAAGCAAGGCTATCTTGCTCCGCCGACCCGTATCGATGCTGCCGTCGAGCGCTATGATTTCTCGGCGCTGACGCCAGGGACAGGCGGTCTGTTTCGGGAAGAGGAGCTCAACCGGGTGGTGGCAGGCAGTCGCGCCACGCCGGGTATCATCGCCGAAATCATCGAGCGTGCCCGCAGCCGCTGCGGCGTGATGCTGTTCGCCGCCTCCGTGGCCCACGCCGAAGAGATCCTCGGCTATCTGCCGTCCGCCGAGGCAGCGCTGATCACCGGCGAGACGCCATCCGGGGAACGCGAGCGCATCATCGCCGCTTTCAAGTCCCGTGAGCTCAAGTACCTGGTCAACGTGGCGGTGCTCACCACTGGCTTCGATGCACCTCACGTCGACCTGATCGCCATTCTGCGGCCCACCGAGTCGGTGAGTCTCTACCAACAGATCGTCGGCCGCGGCCTGCGCCTGGCGCCGGGCAAGCGCGATTGCCTGATCCTCGACTATGCCGGCAACCCCTGGGATCTCTACGCACCGGAAGTGGGCAGCCCGCGCCCGGCCTCGGATACCGAGCCGGTGCAGGTCGAGTGCCCCGCCTGCGGCCACGCCAACCTGTTCTGGGGCCGCAAGGAGGGCGATATCGTCATCGAGCACTTCGGTCGCCGCTGTCAGGGGCTGGTGGAGGACGCTTCGGGCAAGCGTCGCCAGTGCGACTTTCGCTACCGCTTCAAGGTGTGCGGCGAGTGTGGCGCCGAGAATGACATCGCCGCGCGGCGCTGCCACGGCTGCCAGACCCTGCTGGTCGACGCCGACGACAAGCTCAAGGAGGTGCTGCGCCTCAGGGATGCCCGGGTGCTGCGGGTGGCCGGCATGCAGCTCGAAGCTACCGTCAACGGCCGCGGGCTGCCGCGGCTCAAGGTCACCTACCACGACGAGGACGGGGCGAGCCTGAGTGAATGGTTCGCCCTGGAGACTCCGGCTCAGCGTGCCGCCTTCGCTGCGGTTTTCCTGCGCCATCACCTGCGAGCGCCGGGAGCGCGTTGGCAGCCGCTGAGCGCCGAAGAGGTCATCGCCGAGCGCTGGCGCCTTCGCCACCCGGACTTCGTGGTGGGGCGCAGGGTGGGCCGCCACTGGCAGGTGCGCGAAAAGCTGTTCGACTATACGGGACGCTATCGCAAGGCGGAGGCGGTGGAGTAGTGGAGCCGCTGCGAGCATGGCATCGATGCGATTAGCCAGTTGAGTTGCTGTTTCTCCTAGTACCAACTTGCTAGACTGGCCAGTTGATCGAGTATGACGCCAAGAGGCCAGCCCCCGCGTGAGCGAGATGCCCCCCACGGCTGTTGCCGAGCAGCCGGCCGCGAGCGACGCCGAGACACAGTCAGCGGTGCTGGCGCGGCTATTCGACGAGCCTATCACCGAGCTTCCCGAGGATCTCTATATCCCGCCGGAGGCGCTGCGCATCTTCCTTGAGGCCTTCGAGGGGCCGCTCGACCTGTTGCTCTACCTGATTCGCCGCCAGAACCTGGATATCCTGGCCATCGACGTGGCCGCCATCACCCGGCAGTACATCGAGTACGTGGAGCTGATGAAGGCGATGGAGATCGAGCTGGCCGGGGAGTACCTGCTGATGGCGGCAATGCTGGCCGAGATCAAGTCGCGCACCCTGCTGCCACGCCCGCCGCGAGAGGGGGGCGACGAAGCGGAAGAGGATCCTCGCGCCGAACTGATCCGGCGCCTGCAGGAGTACGAGCAGCTCAAGAGCGCGGCCGAGGCCTTGGCCGAGCTGCCGCGGGTCGGGCGCGACTGGTTCCCGGCCCGTGCCGGGCTGCCGCCGCTGGAGGCGCGGGTGATTCACCCCGATGTGGAGCTCGATGAGCTGCTCGGGGCGCTGGCCGGCATCCTGCGCCGGGCCGAGCTCAACCAGGCCCACCAGGTCGGCCGCGAGGTACTCTCGACCCGGGAGCGTATGCTGGCCATCATGGATCGCCTGAACCATGAGCACTACACCCCGTTCGAGGCGCTGTTCACCCTGGAGGAGGGCCGCCCCGGGGTCATTGTCACCTTCATGGCCATTCTCGAGCTGGCCAAGGAGTCGATGATCGAGATCGTGCAGAATGCGCCGCTTTCGCCGATCCACGTGCGTGCCCGGGCGCCTCGCGAAGAAACAGAGGAGGACGCGTTCGACGATGAGGGAATCGATGTCGAAAGCCCTTTTGCCGATAGCATGCCCGGAGAGGACGATACTGCATGACGGCCATGGAACTGCCCGACAGCCTCGACGACATCCTCGAAGCGGCGCTGCTGGCGGCTGCCGAGCCGCTTTCGCTGGAGCGTCTCGAGGGCCTGTTCGACGAACATGAGCGGCCTCGGCGGCGCAGCCTGCGTGAGGCGCTGGAGCGAGTCGCGGCGCGACACGTCAGCGGCGCCATGGAGCTGATCGAGACCGCTTCCGGCTATCAGCTGCGCATCCGTCCGCGCCTGTCGCCCTGGGTCTCCCGGCTGTGGGATGAGCGCCCGCAGCGCTACTCCCGGGCGCTGCTCGAGACCCTGGCACTGATCGCCTATCGCCAGCCGGTGACCCGGGGGGACATCGAGGAGGTTCGTGGCGTGGCGGTGAGCAGCTCGATCATGCGCACGTTGGCCGAACGCGGCTGGGTTCGTGTGGTCGGACACCGTGATGTGCCGGGCCGCCCTGCGGTCTATGCGACTACGCGCCAGTTCCTCGACGACTTCGGGCTCAAGACGCTGGACGAGCTGCCACCCATGCATGAACTCAAGGGCATGGACGAGCCGGTCTTCGAGGACGAGGCTCCGCCACCACCGAGCGAACTGCTGGCCCAGGCCGATGCACCGCTCGAGGACGAGACGGTGGAGGCTGGCGATATGCCAGGCGAAGCGGGAGCAGAGCAAGATCCTGGGTATGGAGCCCATACCGAGACGACGGCCGGGACGGCCGACGCACCACACGCCGGGAAGGCGTCCGATAGGCCTGGGCTGAGCTTCGCCGATCTCGAGGCCCGCCTGGCCGAACGTGCCCGTACCAGCGTCGACGATGACGGCGGTGCGGGGGCGGAATCCACTGAAAACGAGAAGTCAGAATGACGAGCAACACCGAAAAGCTGCAGAAGGTTCTGGCCCGCGCGGGGCTGGGCTCGCGCCGCGAGATGGAAGCGGCCATCGAGGCCGGCCGCGTCAAGGTCAACGGCAAAGTGGCGACCCTCGGCGATCGCATCGAGATGCGCGACCGCGTTGCCTTCGACGACCGCCCGGTGACCCTGCGCGGCGCCGAGGAGACCCCGCGCCGTGTGATCATGTACAACAAGCCGGAAGGCGAGCTGTGCACGCGCAAGGACCCCGAGGGCCGGCGTACCGTCTTCGAGCGTTTGCCGCGCCTGAAGGGTGAGCGCTGGATCGCCATCGGCCGTCTCGACATCAATACCAGCGGCCTGCTGCTCTTCACCACCGACGGTGAACTGGCCAACCGGCTGATGCATCCATCCACTCAGATCGAGCGCGAGTATGCCGTGCGCGTCATGGGCGAGGTGCGCAAGGAACACGTGGTAGCCATGGTCGAGGGCGTCATGCTCGACGACGGGCCGGCGCGCTTCACCGACGTGCAGGAGTTCGGCGGTGAGGGCATCAATACCTGGTTCCATGTGGTCATCATGGAAGGTCGCAATCGCGAGGTACGCCGGCTCTGGGAGTCCCAGGGGCTGACGGTCAGCCGGCTCAAGCGGGTCCGCTACGGCAATATCTTCCTCGACAAGCGGGCCAAGGCCGGCGAATGGATCGAGCTGTCACAGGATGAAATCGACGACCTGGCGCTGGCAGCCGGCCTGGCGGCGCGCAAGGTGCCCGAGCTCACGCCGGACGAGAAGAACCGCTGGAGCCGCGACAAGCACAAGCGTCGCCCGGTGCAGGCGATGCGCAAGCCCAAGAGTGGCAAGAATCCCAAGGGGCATTAGGCCTTGTACGAGAACGGTCCGCTCTTTTCCGGGGCGGGCGTGCTCGCCTAAAGTCAAAAAAGTCCTTGCCAGTGCAGAGTGTGATCAGTAATATCTGCACCCGTTCGGAAGGGTCGTTAGCTCAGTTGGTAGAGCAGTTGGCTTTTAACCAATTGGTCGTAGGTTCGAATCCTACACGACCCACCATTTCCGGGCCTGTACCGGGTCGTTAGCTCAGTTGGTAGAGCAGTTGGCTTTTAACCAATTGGTCGTAGGTTCGAATCCTACACGACCCACCAGATTCGGCGCCCCCGTCTCCCCTCGAGGCGGGGGCGCTTTGTTTTCCCACTTGAAAAGTCAGCCCCATGCCCTCATTGTGATTCCGGTATCACGAGACCTGTGGTTCGCCAATGCGGCAGCAGGTGTCTAGCACCCTGAAGTGCTGTAGAATGATGCCATGGGTTGAAGCGGCGAAAGACGCTGCAGCCAACCCCAGGCGCATCGACCGTACGGAGAGTGCGGCTTGCGGTGCACCCGGTACACGCAGGGGGAGCCCCTGCCAGTCACAGTGGTAGACACGATGACGATCATGACTTCCCAGGTCGAGGTGCATGAGCACCTCGCCCGCGCATACTGCCCTACCCGTATCCCTGCCCAGGACGAGGCTCGCGTCGACGAGATCAAGCGCCTTCTGGAGCAGCACAATGCGGTGCTGGTGGCACACTATTACACCGATGACGCCATCCAGCAGCTAGCGGAGGAGACCGGCGGTTGCGTCGCCGACTCACTGGAAATGGCCCGCTTCGGTGCGCGACACGATGCCGATACCCTGGTGGTGGCAGGGGTGCGCTTCATGGGCGAGACGGCCAAGATCCTCTCTCCCGAGAAGCGCGTTCTGATGCCTACCCTCGAGGCGACCTGCTCGCTCGATATCGGCTGTCCGGCCGACGAGTTCAGCGCCTTCTGCGACCAGCACCCCGACCGCACCGTAGTGGTCTACGCCAACACCTCGGCGGCCGTCAAAGCCCGCGCCGACTGGGTGGTGACCTCCTCCATCGCGGTGGACGTCATCGAGCACCTCCAGGCCCGTGGCGAGAAGATCCTGTGGGCACCGGACAAGCACCTGGGTGGCTACATCCAGCAGAAGACCGGTGCCGACATGCTGATGTGGGACGGTGCCTGCATCGTGCACGAGGAGTTCAAGGCCAAGGGCATCGAGGACCTCAAGGCGCTCTATCCCGAAGCGGCCGTGCTGGTGCATCCGGAGTCGCCGGCCTCGGTGGTGGCGCTGGCCGACGTGGCCGGTTCGACCTCACAGCTGATCAAGGCGGCCCAGGAGCTGCCCCACGACAAGCTGATCGTGGCCACCGACCGCGGCATCTTCTTCAAGATGCAGCAGATGGTACCCGAGAAGACCTTGTTCGAGGCGCCCACCGCCGGTAATGGAGCGACTTGCCGCAGCTGTGCCCACTGCCCGTGGATGGCGATGAACGCGCTCGACAACATGGCCGGCGCCCTGCGCGAGGGTAGCGGCGAAATCTTCGTCGACGCCGAGCTGCGCCGGGCCGCGCTGAAGCCGCTGGAGCGCATGCTCAACTTCCAGAAGTAGAAGAGGCTGTTACGCCGCTTCCGGTCGAACTACCTTCAAGGCCCGCGCCATTGAACTGACCCCCAATAGTTGGACGGTTCATTCAGCCGGCGTCCAAGGCCTGAGTCCTGTACTGTACGGGGCTCAGG
>NZ_JACEFT010000041.1 GCF_013697085.1 Billgrantia kenyensis | reverse complement strand
GATCTTGGTCGTGATCAATCAACAGGATACGCCACCCTTTCTACCTCCTCCCATACACCAGAAGTCACCATAGCTCCACTGCACGGCGCCGAGCTGGAGCTGTTGGGGGAGATGGAGAGATAGAAGGCTGTGCCTGAAGAGTGGTGTAGGCGAGCGGTAAAGAGCGGCGCAGCCATCGCGGCTGCACCGCTTGTGTTGGCGGCACCCTAAGGCTGCACGATGATTTTCACCTGAGACTTGTCGTTGAGCAGCGTTTCGAAGCCTTTCTCGACGATGTCATCCAGGGGGATACGCGCGGTTATCAGGTCTTCCGCCCGGTAGTAGCCCTGTTCCATCAGCGCCATGACAGCGGGGTAGACGTGCCGGTAGGCGATGATGCCTTTCATGGTGCGCTCCTTGATCACCAGGTCGTTGGGTTGGAAGGCGGCCTGCGTTTCCCAGATGCTCACGACCACCGTTTCGCCACCGGCGTGGGTGCTGTTGATGGCCTGGTTGAGCACCGCGGGGATGCCGGTGACCTCGAAGGCGAAGTCAGTGCCGCCACGGGTCAGATCGTGAATCCGTGCCACCACGTCGCCTTCTTGCGGGTCCAGGGCCGTAGCGCCCAGGTCGGTGGCCTTCTGTCGTCGCACCGCGGAGAGCTCGACGGCGTAGATGTCGGCGGCGCCGGCGGCCTTGAGGGATTCGATCACCATCAGGCCGATGGGACCCGCACCGAACACCACGGCGCTGTCGCCGGCTTTCAGTGAACTCTGACGCACGGCGTGCAGGCCCACCGCGGCGGGTTCCACCAGGGCGCCTTGTTCGTAGGAGAGTGCGTCGGGCATGCGGTGAACCATATGCTCACCCACCACGGTGTACTCCGAGAAGCCACCGCCGCCGCCCGAGAGCCCGTGGAAGCCCAGCAAGGGCGTCAGGTTGTAGCGCTCCATCAGGTAGCTGCCGTCTCGATGGGGCGACAGGATCGGCTCGATGGCGACGCGATCCCCCGGCTTGACCCGGGTGACGCGCTCGCCTACCTCCACGACCTCACCGGCGAACTCATGGCCCATGATGATGGGGGCGCGCTGCTGGCTGAGCGGGTGCGGCTCGTCCACCGGGATGAAGATGGGGCCGGCGCTATACTCGTGCAGGTCGCTGCCGCAGATGCCGCAGGCGGCGACCTTCACCTTGACCTGATGCGGCTCCTCGATGTGGGGGATCGCCACGCTCTCCACGCGCAGGTCGCGGGCACGATACCAGACGGCGGCCTGCATGGTGTGCTTGTCGTCATTCATGGGATGACCTCGGGTATGTCGTGAGGCGGGCCGGCGTCTAGCGCCGGCCTGCCGTGTCAGGTGGAAGTCAGGCGAGGTGATGCACTTCCTGCTGGCCATATACCGGCGTCGGGATGCCTTCCATGCGCGCCTTGAGCTGCAGCGCCAGGTAGTGGGAGTAGTGGCGCGACTGATGCAGGTTGCCACCGTGAAACCACAGCGCCTGCTGCTGGGTGGGCTTCCACATGTTGCGCAGCTCGCCCTCCCAGGGACCGGGGTCCTTGGTCGTGTCGGAGCCGAGCCCCCAGCACTTGCCGACCTTGTCGGCCACCTCCTGAGAGATGATGCGCGCCGCCCAGCCGTTCATGGAGCCGTAGCCGGTGGCGTAGACGATCAGGTCGGCGGGCAGTTCGGAGCCGTCGCTGAGCGTCACCGAGCGTGGGTTGATGCGTTCGATGCCCACGCCGCTGCACAGTTTGATGTCACCGTTGGCGACCAGGTCGCAGGCGCCCACGTCGATGTAGTAGCCGGAGCCGCGGCGCAGGTACTTGAGGAACAGCCCGGAGTCGTCGTCGCCGAAGTCGAGCAGGAAGCCGGCGTCTTCCAGCTTCTTGTAGAACTCGGCGTCGCGTTCGCGGATCTGGTCGAAGGCGGGGCGCTGGAAGTCGGGCAGCAGCTTGTAGGGGATCGAGGCGAAGATCAGGTCGGCCTTGTCATGGGTGATGCCGTTGTTTACCGCTTCCTCGGAGTAGAGCGGGCCGAGGGCGTGCTCCATCAGCGAGTCGGATTTCACGATGTGGGTCGAAGAGCGCTGGATCATGGTCACGTCGGCATCGTTTTCCCACAGCGCCGCGCAGATGTCGTGGGCCGAGTTGTTGGAGCCCACCACGACCACCTTCTTGCCGCGATAGGCATCCGGCCCGGGGTGCTGGCTGGAGTGCTGCTGCTCGCCTTCGAAGGTCTCGGCGCCGGGAAAGTGGGGCACGTTGGGCACGCCCGACATGCCGGTGGCCAGGATCAACTGCTTGGGCCTGAGCGTGACTTGCTCGCCGTCGCGGTTGACGCGCACTGTCCATTCGCCGCTGGCCTCGTCGTAGCTGGCGCCCTCGCACTCGGTGGAGCTCCAGTAGTTGAGCTCCATCACCTTGGTGTACATCTCCAGCCAGTCGCCGATCTTGTCCTTGGGCGCGAATACCGGCCAGTTCTCGGGGAAGGGGATGTAGGGCAGGTGGTCGTACCATACCGGGTCGTGCAGGCACAGCGACTTGTAGCGGTTGCGCCAGGCGTCGCCGGGGCGAGGGTGCTTGTCGAGCACGATGGTGGGCACGTTGAGCTGGCGCAGCCGCGCGGCGAGCCCGATGCCGCCCTGTCCGCCGCCGATGATCACGCAGTAGGGTTGGCGTGTGTAGCCGAGTTCCTGGGCTTCCCGCTGGCGCGACTCGAGCCAGGTCTCGCGGGTCTTGCTGGCGCCGTGCTCGGCCCCCAGGGGGCGCCTGGCACCGCGTGGCTCGGGGTGGTCCTTGAGCTCCTGCATGGTGGTCAGCAGGGTCCAGCATTTGCCGTTCTTCAGGCGCAGATAGCCCTTGCCAAGGGCGACGCCGGTCTCGAAGGTGAACCAGGCTTCGGTCACGCCGTTGGCCTCGGTGGCCTCGCCATCGAGCTGCCAATTGGTGGGACGTGCCTCGCCCAGGGTATCGTTGAGCATCGACTGGATGGCGTCCTTGCCTTCCAGCGTCTTGAGATTCCAGGTGAAGGCGACCAGGTCGCGCCAGTAGCACTCGTCATTGAACAGGGCCATGACCCGTTGGATGTCGCGTTGCTCCAGGGCGCTCTCGAAATCGCGCAGCCACTGCTGGGCGTGGTGAGTCGGCGTGGGGGTCGTCATCGTTGTTCTCCGCTTGTTGTTAGGGGACGCCCTGTGTCCTGGCAGAAACCGTGCCAGCCGCGGAGTGTGTGCGGAAAAATCTCCCAGGCGATTGAAAAGCTTGGTGTTACGGGCAGGGATATGCGAGGGGTAGCGTGAAGAAGTGCCTCCGCGACCTGTAACGCACGTGACAGCTGTCACGTGAGCGGGCGTTACACCTGTAACCCCCCGACCAAGGGCGCAGGCGAAGCCGATTGACTCCTGCTTGGCACGGCATAGGCTGGAAGCAAGCCTGCCATAAAACAACAAGGCCACCACCGCCGGAGAGCGGCAAGGCGGCACCGGAGGCAGCGATGCCATTGCGTAACGAGCAACGCCAGCACATCGAGACCTTGATCCGGCTCAGCGAAGGCCAGCCGGCCGACCTGGGCGGCTGCCGGGAGGTGATCCGGCGCTCCTGGGAGCGCTGCGTCGGCGAGTACCGACTCGACCCCGGCCGCCCCCGCCCCGTACGGGTGCTGACTCAACAGGCACTCAAGGAGCACCGCGAGCCGGTGGACGAACTGCTGCACGTCGCGCGGGCCGGCGTCGATCAGCTCTTCACCCAGATTGCCCCGCTGGGCTATGTGCTGCTGCTCACCGACCGCCAGGGCATCACCGTGGACTTCCGAGGCCAGCGCGAGCAGGAGATAAACCTGCGCCGGGCGGGGCTCTACCTCGGTGCCGATTGGGACGAGCGCTACGCGGGAACCTGCGCGGTGGGCACCTGCGTGCACGATGCCCAGGCCATCACATGTCATCAGAGCGAACATTTCGATGCCACTCACATCAGCCTGACCTGCACGGCGGCACCGATCACCGACCCGCAGGGTCAGGTCATCGCGGTGCTCGACATCTCCGCGCTGCAGTCGCCACGGGCCCAGGAGAGCCAGAACTTCGGTCTGCCGCTGGTCACGCTCTATGCTCGGATGATCGAGGACGCCTATTTCCTGCACCGCTATCGCCACTGCCTGATGCTGCGCTTCGACACCGCTCGCGAGTTCGTGCATCTCAATGGCCGCGGGCTGATCGCCATCGAGGAGGACGGCAGCGTGATCGCGGCCAATGGTGCCGGCCGTGCGCTGATCGACGCCCATCTGCGCCGCTGGCCGCCTTGGTCGCCAGGCTGGCAGCCGTCGGTCACCCAGCTGTTCGACGGCGAACTCGGTGAATTGCTGGGCATCCCGAGCGCCAGCGACGACGGCATTCGCGCCTTTCGAGCACGCGCCAACGACACCACCTGCTTCGTCACCCTGCTCGAGCCGCGCGGTCGACGCCCAGCCCCACGTGCCTTGCCGCCTTCGCCTGCGCCGGTGCCGGCGCTGGACCGGCTCGCCTCGGACGATCCCGCCATGCATCGCGTACTCAAGCTGGCGCGGCGGCTGCGCAACGAAGAGGTCAGCGTGTTGATCACCGGCGAGACCGGTACCGGCAAGGAGGTGCTGGCTCGAGCGCTGCACGATAGCGGTACGCGTGCCAAGGGGCCCTTCGTGGCGGTGAACTGCGCCGCGATTCCCGAATCGCTGATCGAAAGCGAACTGTTCGGCTACCTGCCCGGCGCCTTCACCGGCGGGCGCAGCAAGGGCATGCGCGGGCTGATCCAGCAGGCCGACGGCGGCACCCTGTTCCTGGATGAGATCGGCGACATGCCGCTGACGCTGCAGACCCGGCTACTGCGCGTGCTGGCCGAGCGCGAGGTGATGCCGCTGGGGGCCGAGAAGGCGCTGCGCGTCGACATTCGCGTGATCACCGCCACCCACCGCGACATGAGCGAGCTGATCGCCCGGGGCGGTTTCCGGGAGGACCTCTACTACCGGCTGAACGGTGCCCAGCTGCGGCTGCCGGCGCTGCGCGAGCGGGCCGACAAGCACTACGTGATCCGCAGCGTCTACCAGGCGTTGCTCGCCGAGCGTGAACGGGAGGTACGCCTGCGCGCCGACGCCATGAGTGCACTGCTGGCCCATGCCTGGCCGGGCAATATTCGCCAGCTCAAGAATGCCTTGGCCTTCGCCCTGGTCACGGCCGAGGGCGACGAGATCACGCTTCACGACCTGCCGGAGGAGTGCCAGGGTCACCTCGGCGCTGCACCGCAGACCTTCGCCGTGGTGCAGGCAGGAGAGCAGGACGGAGGCGAGGCGCTGCATGAACTGCTGCGTGCCAGCGGCTGGAACGTCAGTCTCGCTGCGCGGAGACTGGGTGTCTCACGTCCCACCATCTACCGGCGCATGCGCCGCCATGGCCTGGTGCCGCCCAACTGGCGCGAGTCCGACTCGAAGCTCGAACGTTAACACGCTATCTTTGTGGCTATTGCGTGCCTTTGTTGCCCAGAACCTAGCGTATTGGAGCTTCCATGAGCCAAGACAACGAATACCTGCCGCCGAAGGTGTGGAAGTGGGAAAAGGAGAGCGGCGGCAAGTTCGCCAGCATCAACCGGCCCATTGCCGGTCCCACCCACGACAAGGCGCTGCCGGTGGGCAAGCATCCGCTGCAGCTCTACTCGCTGGCCACGCCCAATGGGGTGAAGGTGACGGTACTACTGGAGGAACTACTGGCGCTTGGCCACACGGGCGCTGAATATGACGCCTGGCTGATCCGTATCGGCGAGGGTGAGCAGTTCGGCAGCGGCTTCGTCGAGGTCAACCCCAACTCCAAGATTCCGGCGCTGAGGGACCACGGCACCACGCCGCCCACCCGGGTGTTCGAGTCGGGCTCGATCCTGCTCTACCTGGCCGAGAAGTTCGGTGAGTTTTTACCCCGCGATCCTGCCGGGCGTACCGAGACGCTGAACTGGCTGTTCTGGCAGATGGGCAGCGCGCCCTACTTGGGTGGCGGCTTCGGCCACTTCTACGCCTACGCACCGACCAAGATCGAGTACGCTATCGACCGTTTCGCCATGGAGGCCAAGCGTCAGCTCGATGTGCTGGACCGGCGCCTGGCCGAGAGCCGCTACCTGGGAGGTGAAGACTACACCATCGCCGATATTGCCAACTGGCCCTGGTACGGGCAGCTGGCACTGGGTCGTCTCTACGATGCCGGCGAGTTCCTGCAGGTGCAGGAGTATGAACACGTGCAGCGCTGGGCCAGGGAGGTCGACGCTCGCCCGGCAGTTCAGCGCGGGCGCATGGTCAATCGCACCTTCGGGCGCTGGAGGAGCAGCTGCACGAACGCCACGACGCCAGCGACTTCGAGACGCAGACGCAGGACAAGCGCTAGGCCCATGCAACCAAGACGACTGGAAGAGGGCGACCTGGAAGCCTGCGCAACCCTGTTTGCGCAGGAGTTCTCTGCGCCACCCTGGAGCGAGCCATGGACTAACGAGCGGGCCCTGGCACGGCTTGAGCATTTTCATGCATCGCCCGGTTTCGTCGGGATGCTGGCGCTCGGCGATCAAGGCGAGGTTGCCGGCTTCCTGCTGGGCAACCTCGAGCCCTATGTGGAGGGCAAACTGTTCTACCTGAGGGAGATGTGTGTTGCCACGCACCGCCAGGGCCAGGGGCTTGGCTCCGAGCTCTATCGAGCGTTGGAACGGGAGCTGGCCACCAGGGACGTGCGTGCGGTGTACCTGGCCACGGGGCGGGGCATTCCCGCGGCCAGGTTCTACCAGCAGCTCGGGTTCCGCTGCAGTGAGGGTATGGCGTTCTATGCCAGGGGGTTGAAGCACTAGAGCATGTGACTCGATGGACTCCCCCATGGCGCTCTGGCATGCTTCGTGCCCTTTGACCCGAGAGAGAAAGTGATCATGAGTGCGCTGCCCAATTGCCCCGCCTGTCAATCCGAGTACACCTACGAAGTCGGCGGCATGTACGCCTGCCCCGAGTGCGGCCATGAGTGGTCCGGCCGGACAGGTGAGGAGGAGGCTGGCGACGAAAAAGTGGTGCGCGACGCCAACGGCAACGTGCTGCAGGATGGCGACACCGTCACGGTGATCAAGGACCTCAAGGTCAAGGGCTCTTCCTCGGTGGTCAAGGTAGGCACCAAAGTGAAGGGCATACGCCTGGTGGAGGGCGACCACGATATCGACTGCAAGATCGACGGCTTCGGGCCAATGAAGCTGAAGTCGGAATTCGTCAAGAAGGCGTGAGCGATAAATCCCGTCTATCAGGCGAATAGGGATAATCTGGGCTAGTGACTGACACGGGGCTCTTGTGACACGCAGCGGGGCCGGGCAGGGCTGCCCGGCCCCGCTGTGTTCTCAGTGGCTTGGTTCGTCTCTTGTTTCCTGGGCCACCAGCGCATCGGCCAGTGCCCGTGAAGCGAGGGCGAATTCCACACGGGCCATGCTTAGTGCACTGAGGTCACTGCATGCTCCGTCCCGCTCGAGCTGATCGAGCTGTGTCTTGGCCATGACCAGGCGCCTGCAAAGCTCCCCATGGATGGAAGAGTCCTTCAGCTCGCCGGTGATTTCTACCTGCGTATTCATTCTTGTATCTCCCCTACGCCGTGCGGCAGCGAAAAGCGTTACGGCTCTTGCGGCCGGTCGCTTGCAAGGGATATCGGCCAAGGTGGGGAAAACTTGAGCGCGGGAGGGTAGCTGCAGGATGTTGGCTTGTGCTGCCTCGCCGGTGAGGCAGCACTGGTGGAGCATCGGCTTATTGCACTGTCACCAGGACAGGTGCCAAACCGCGGTTCAGCATGCCAAGCTCGCGTGCGGCGCGTTTCGACAGGTCAATGATGCGGCCTTCGACAAAGGGACCACGGTCATTGATCAGCACTTCGACTTCCTGGCCCGTATCTGCCCGCTTGACCTGGACGACGGTGCCGAGGGGGAGAGTGGGGTGCGCCGCTGTCAGCGCCTGCTGATCGAAGGGTTCGCCACTGGCAGTGGTTGCCCCCTGGAAGCGATCGCTGTAGTAGGAAGCGATGCCTTCTTCCTGAATCTCGGCTTCGTGTGCCGAAGCCTTGGCAGAGAGAACCGCGAACATGCCTGCCAGGCAACAAATGAGCCACTTCTTGGATAAAGCTCCCATGGTATTACCTCAGGGTTTGCGTTAGGCGGTAATCGCTTTCTTCGATGAGGTGCTGGCGAGCGTTAGGGATAGTACCCGGCGCGCGCGCGGTGGGCAAGCCAATTTGGGAGGATAAGTATTTTCGAAGAAGAAGGGCGCTTGTTGGGCGGCGTTTGGCGATGATGGTTCGAGCCACTCGCTAGGGAGGCCGTACATGCTGCGCTAGCGTACTTGCTCTGGCTGCCTGCGCTCAGGCTCCCTGGACGTGGCCGGTAGCACGGCTTTCGCTATCCGAGGTGGAAATGAGTCGCAGGTGAGGCACGATGGCCGTGCGGTTGCGCCCATTCTCCTTGGCGATGTAGAGCCCTTCGTCGGCTTGGCGTATCAGGGCTGCCCGGTTGGCATTGCGCACGGGCAGCATCGCTGCGACCCCGATACTGACAGTGACATGGTTTGCCACAGGGGAGTCGGGGAAGGACAGACGGCGCTCGGCCAGCAAGGTGTGGATGCGCTCTGCCAGGCGTGAGGCCCCTTCCAGGTCGGTATGCGGCATCAGCACTGCCATCTCTTCACCGCCATAGCGGGCCACAAGATCGCCTGGCCGGGCGGCAGCGGCCTGCAGTACCTCGGCGACACCACGCAGGCAGGCGTCCCCTTCCTGGTGTCCGTAGCTATCGTTGAAGCGCTTGAAGCAGTCGATATCGATCATCAGTAGGCTGAGCGGCTGTCGTTCGCGAGCGGCCCGCCGCCACTCCAACTTCAAGACCCGGTCGAATTCACGGCGGTTGGCAATGCCCAGCAGTCCGTCGCTGGCTGCCTGCCGGGCGAGCTTCGCATTGTCCGCAGCCAGGCGCTCGCGCTCCCTCAGCAACAACGTTTCTCGGGCACGATAGAAGTGCTGAATAGGCAATAGAATGAAGGCAACCACCAAGGCGCCACTGGCAAAGGCAGCGAATGTCGTACCGGCCCCCAGGGTTGCTGAAGCCAGAGAGTTGAGAAGTGCACCAAGCGCAGGAATCAGGCTTTCCTGCCGTGGCACGAGGTTCGAGAAGTAGAGGGCGGACTCGAGCAGAAGTGCGATGACCAGGACAAGGCCGGCGAGGTGATGAAGATGGCTGAAGGGAGACTTGGGGTTCGTGCGCATGGCAATCTGTCTCCTTGTGTCTGGTCGGTCTGGTCGGTCTGTTCGGGTGGTAGTACTGCCTATCGTTTGTTGGTGTTCTGTTACCGGCGGGTGCCGGAAAAAAAAAGGGGCCGCAAGAGCGGCCCAAGTACGCAGGGAACTAAAGGATATTGCTAACTCATCGCAAGAACGTATCTTCGGCCATTGGAAACCTGTCGAGACCTGCCAGGGTCATGGGCGTCATGGGTCTCTGGGTGCGAAGTAGAGCTGCTGGAGCGCTCGTCGTACCACTCTGATAAGTAGTAAGCGAAAAAGATGCCAGAATATATTATTATTCAATTAAAACAAAAAGTTGGGATTGTTCTAGGCTGAGCTGAATCGCTCGCGCGTGCCCAATTGCAGGAAAAGTGTATCCACAAAGCGACGCCTGTCCCCGTCTTCCTTGAAAAGCTAATTAAAACAATGATTTATGTGTTGCATTTTTGCGACACTTCAAGGGGGTGGTAACGTCGCATCGGCGCGTCCGGTATGGAAAGATGGTGTCGTCCGGGCGAGACTGCTTGGGCCGCATATGGCATCTTGGCGTTTTCAATCAGGGAGAAACGCAATGGCAAGTGTCTTTACCCGCATCATTCATGGCGAGCTTCCCGGCGAGTTCGTCTGGTCCGATGAGCAGTGCGTGGCGATCATGACGCTCAACCCCATGAAGCCCGGTCACCTGCTGGTGATACCGCGCACGGAGATCGATCACTGGGACGACATGCCGGCGGAACTGAGCGCACATCTCATGTCAGTGTCGCAAAAGCTGGCCAAGGCGCTGAAGGGGGCGTTTCCCTGTCAGCGTGTGGGACTGCTGGTCGTCGGCCTTGAGGTGCCCCACGTGCATCTGCACCTGGCGCCGCTCGACACCATGCAGGACATTCGCCTCGAAGGCCTGCCCCAGGCAAGCCCGGAGGCGTTGGCCGAGAACGCTGATCGCATCCGTGCAGCGCTCAAGGCCGATCAGGCTTGATCTGCGGGCCTGGCCGAGACCCTGCCGCCCTGCCGCCTTGCTCCCCGGTGTGGGTGATGTCTTACATGCCGCATCGTTCATGACTGATGGCGGTCAGTTATTGCTGGTCTAGTATAAGTGATCCCCTTGAGCCCACTGCATCGGAAGTGGGTGGTTATCCGTCCAAGAGCAGGGCTTATGGAGAAGACGGTGCAAGAGCGACTGATTGAGACCCGTCGGCAGTGGTATGCCGCCTACATCGGCGGCAATGTCGGGCAGTTGGATCATATCGAAAGCGACGATTTTGTCGTGATAAATGAAGCGGGACTGCAGGGAAAACTGGACCAGCTAGGCAGCATCGCCGAAGCCGTGGCCCACGACCGCTGGTTCGGCCGGGGGAGCCGGGTCGAGGATGAGATCGTGAAGTCCGTTCCCCTGGGCGAGGTGGTATCGATCCACGGACAGGGACGAATCGTGGATGACTCGCGCGAATCATCGGAGGTCTACTTCAGTGAGCTGTGGCGCAAGGTAGACGGCCAGTGGCGAGTGCTTGCGCTGCATTTCACGCGCGTACCTCAATTTTGAAGCTGGCAAGGTGCGCCAATCCAGGGCTCTTGCAGAGTATTCCTTATTCTCGGGCGGCGGTGCTCCTGCAGCCAGACTTGAGCGTTGCCATACGCCGTCAGGACAGTCGGGCTAGCGCTCTGCCATTGCCAGTCTGACCGCTAATGCGAGAAATCCCGCCGAGAATATGCCTCGCAGCCAGGCAAGCACGGAGGGGCGGCTGGCTACCTTCTGGCGCGCGGCAGCTACGCACAGGCCATAGGCGATAAACACCACGAACGTCATCACCATGAAGGTGAGACTCAAACCCAGCATATGCGTGAGCGGGGCTTCTTTGCCTTGGACGAACTGTGGTAGGAACGCGAAGAAAAACAGAGTGAGCTTGGGGTTGAGTAGGTTGATCAGTATCCCGGTCGCGATCAGCCGCCGAGTCGGAAGTGGTGCCGAGGCGGCACTCGGAACCAGCGCTTCCCGTGAGCGGAGCATGCGCCAGGCGAGGTAGAGCAAGTAGGCTACCCCGAGGTATTTGAGCAATTCGAAGGCCGTTTCACTGGCATGCAGCAGGGAAGCCAACCCGGTCACGGCGGCGAGCAAGTGGGGCACGATGCCGAGCGTACAACCCAAGGCTGCAACGAAACAGGCACGCATGCCCCGTGCAAGGCTAATGGAGAGGATATAGAGCACGCCGGTACCGGGTGCAGCGACGACGATCAGCGATGAAACCAGGTACTCGAGGGTCATTCGAACGGCTCCGATAACATGTCGGTGCCATCATGACCGCGGTATTAGGCGCTATCTTGTACGAAATTGCAGGCTCAGGCGCATGCTCGGCGATAACGCCCAGGCGTGAGCCCAAGTTGCCGGCTGAAGGCTCGGCTCATGTGGCTCTGATCGAAAAAACCTGCTTCCAGGGCGGCCTGGCTAAGGCCTTGGCCCTTCGCGATGAGTCGCCTGGCCATTAGTACTCGCCGCTGCAGTTGGTAGGCATGTGGCGTGGTGCCATGTGCACGCGAGAAGGCTCTCAACAGCTGAAAGCGGCTGAGCCCCGCCATGTCGGCCAGTTCGCCCAGGGTGATGTTCTGCTCCGGCATGTCGTCGAGGCGCTGGCGAATCCTGGCGATGCTCTCCGGAACGCCGTGAAGAGGCTCCTGGCGCCGTGAGCCATGGCGGGAGAAAGCCGCCGAAAGCAGTCGGCAAGCATACTCCTCGAGCGCCAATTGGTTTCTGGGAAATGCCTTGATCAGGGCGAAGATCTGACCCATGAGATGCTTAAGAGGAAGGTCGTGAAGCGCAGGGGAGACCAGATCGGCTGGGGAGCCCTGGCTGCCGAGGTTCTGGCGCACAAGTTCTGGGTCGAAATAGAGCATGTGCCAGGCGCGGTGGGTACCGCCAATGGGGGCTCCGTCGTGCATTTCGCCCGGGTTCACCGTGATGATGTCGCCCGCCAGGGCATTGACTCTTCCAGCCTGGCTCCAGGAGCGGTGCCCCCCGGAGACGATAAAGCCAATTCCATACTGGTCGTGGCTATGACGTGGAAATGTCCGGCTTGAAGCCAAACTCATCGCTGTCAGTCCGGCAAGGCCTGTGGCATGGGCGACTGCTTGGTGATGGTCTTTTGCCATGCTCTCTCCTAGTTCCCCGATGAAACAAAGTGACTCCAAGGCATGTAATCTCTCGCTGTCTTCCTTGTTGGCGTGCAGCCGCCGGTCGTCATGCGGCCAGACTTGAGCGTAGCCATACGCCGCCAGGACGGCCAGGCTAGTGCTTTGCCATTGCCAGTCGTCATCAGCCGTCGGGCCGGAAGTGGTGCCGAGGCCAGCATTTGGCATCAACCTTTCACGTGAGCGGAGCCATAACACTCGGGACACCGGCGTCCACCGGGAGCTCGCAGCAAAAAGCTTAGCGGCGCCAAGCTCGAGCGCCGCATCAGGAATGTCCAGTTTGATAACAGGGTTGAAGGGGGCAGCTGGCCTGAAATAGGTCGTTGTTGGTAAAAGCCGGCTACCCAAGTTGAGTCAACGGGCTCCCAGATAGGTACGAATGGCATCGGCGGCAGCCAGCTGATGGTAGGCTTGTTGTCCCCAGCAGTGGATTAGCTCCGCATCTTGGCGGGGGAAGGGGCGTGTCGTCCGGGGCCGTTTGACGGTCAACGTTTTCAAGGTTTCAAGATAGACGCGAATGGCATGGAAGGCCGCCTGCTGATGGCTCGCCTGGCTCGCCCAGAAGCGCAGTACCTCTTCGTCTTGTCGAATGGGGACGTACGTTGCCTGTGACATAGGGTGGTCCTCCTGTGGGATTCCCAACCCTAAGCATAGGCCTATTTTGCTGCGATGCAGCATGAAAATTGTTACTGCTGAGTGTCCTGTGATAGCAAGCCACCCCATCCGGCCAGGCCGAATGGGGTGGTCAGTCAACAGCCAGAAGCTAACTGGGCTTCAGCGTTGAGGGTCTTGCTCGAACAGTTCTGCCTTGGCTTCTCGCATCACATTCTCGCAGGCGGCCTGGTGAGCCAACTGGGTCAGCAGGCTCTGGGTTACGGCAAACCCCTTGCCCAGGCAGGTATCAACCTCTTCGCGGCTGACGGTGGGAGTGACTTCATAGTCGATCTTGATCGTTCTGCCGTTACCGTCCAGCTTGTCGGCAAGGTGGCGAATGAGCCATGCAAGGCGCTCGCGCCAGCCTCCAGTTTCCTCGATTCCTTCGTTTACGCTGAACGTGCACCGCCACTCAGGTTTGTAGACTCGCATGAGTACCTCCTGCACTGGCCTGATTATGAATGATCGATCGTGATGTTCGCTCCACTTCTTTGACGAAAACTCCCCTCCAGCATACCAAACTTGTACTGGGCTTTCACTGACTGTGCCGTTCCGCTACGTTTGCTGGACAGCCAGGTGATCACGGAAGCACCACCGGTGCTGAAGGGTACCCAATAGCTATCGGCAAGCAGCGCGAAAACCTGAGCGCCTTGTACCGTCGATCGATAATAACATCTGGCCATGGAGGTACAGGCGCGGCGAGGTGAGGAAAGAGGCGAGGCCCCTTGGCACGATCCCGGCGGTTTGGGGTGGGTTAAAGGCGTACCAGCATCTTGCCCCGATTGGCCCCTTCGAAGAGCTTGATGAAGGCATCGGGCATGCGCTCGAGTCCTGCTTCGATGGTTTCCTCGTAGTCGATCTCGCCCTTGGCAACGAGCGGGCCGACTTCTTCCAGGAAATGGGGGTAGTCCGTCCAGTGGTCGAAGATGATGAAGCCCTGCATGCGTGCTCGCTTGATCAGCAGGTTGGCCAGGTTGCCCGGCCCATGCTGCGGCTCCTCTTGGTTGTAGCGTGATATCAGGCCGCAAATGGCGATGCGCGCCCCCACCTTCAGGTTGTCCAGCGCCGCTTCGAGGCAGGCCCCGCCTACGTTCTCGTAATAGACATCGAAACCATCGGGGCAGGCTGTCTTGAGCTCTTCGCTGAGCTGGCGTGCCTCCTTGTCCTTGTAGCTGACGGGGCGGATGTCGTGCTGCTCGAGCCATGTGAGCTTGTCCCTGGCGCCGGCAATGCCGACCACCGTGCCGCCTCGGGCCTTGGCCAGCTGCACGGCCAGCGAACCAACGGCACCGCCGGCTGCGCTGACCAGTACGTTGTCACCCTCGCGCAGGTTGGCGATCCGGTTGAGGCCGGTCCAGGCCGTCATTCCCGGCATGCCGAGTACGCCCAGGTAGGCCTGCTCGGGCACTTCCATGTCGGGCAGGGGCTCGAGTACCTCGCCCTTGAGCTGGGCGACATCCCGCCAGCCTGCCATGTGTCGCACCTTGTCGCCGGGCTTGAAGCGCGCATGGCGTGACTCGATGACCTCGCCGATGGCGCCACCTTCGAGGGGGGCATTGAGTTCGAATGGCGCGATGTAAGTTCGCACGCCGCTCATGCGGCCACGCATGTAGGGGTCGACCGAGAGCCAGCTGTTGCGAATGCGGACCTCGCCCTCCGCCAGTTGGGGAAGCTCTTCCTCATGAAGCTCGAACAGCTCCCTTGGGGGCACTCCGCGAGGGTACTCTCGGATGGCGAAAAAGCGTGCCTGCATTTGGCCTCCTCGACGTTCTTGCTGCCGGTTGGACCGGGTGACTTCGGCCCTGAGCCTCAGCGTGGCGGCCCCTGTTCGAAGAGTTCGGCCTTGGCGTCACGCATCACGTCTTCACAGGCCGCCTGCTGGGCCAGTTGGTTAAGCAGCGAGTGGGTGACTTCGAACCCCTTCACCAGGCAGTTGTCGACCTCTTCCTCGGTCACGGCGGGCTCGATGTTGCATTCGATCGTTACCGTGCGGCCTTTGCCGTCGAGCCGGTCAGCCCAACGCCGGATGCGCCAGGCCAGTCTTTCACGCCAGCTCGACGATGCGCCCGCCGCTTCGTTCACGGTGAAAGTGCAATGCCACTCGGGCTTGTAGATTTTCATGAGAACCTCCCGTTCCGGCTGGGAACATCCCGCTGCCATTCCTTGCTTGCGGTTGGTTGCGGTCGAGTCGTCCATACCGTTCAGCATAGAAGCTTTAGCCAGTCAGGACAGGTTAGCGAGTGTGTCGGAGAGGGGAGAGCAGGATTGGACCGATGCCATGTCTCTGTCCATGGTTAGAGTATCGTCAACTCCCAACCCATGGATGGAAAGGTGAAGAAAGCAACCTGGGGAGTCGCCGTTGCTCTGGGTGTCTTGCTGTTGGCACTGGTCACGGCCGCTCTTGTCCTTCATTCCGCCTGGTTTCGTGACTGGCTGGAAAGTCAGGCCAGCGAACAGCTGGGGCGCGATGTCGATATCGGTGGCCACGGCATCGACTGGGGGCTGCCGCTGACCCTGCGGCTCGATGACGTGCGCGTGGCCAATGCACCTTGGGCCGAGGACCCCATGGCAAGCCTCGATGAGCTGTCGGTGACCCTCGACGTGGGTGCTCTGCTGAGCGGCGAGGTCGTACTGGAGCGAGTCGCCGTGGTGCGGCCCGAGGTACGGCTGCTGCGTCGCGAAGACGGCACCACCAACATCGACGATCTGATAGAGGAGCCGGCCGAGGAGCAGGAGATCGCGCTCTGGCCCGAGGCGTTCAGCATCGACCAGGGCCGCTTGGTCTATCGCGATGAGGGGCAGCGGATCGATCTCGACGTTGCGTTCGATACTCCCGGTGAGAGCATCGAGGAGCTGAGCGTGGGCGTTCGCGGTGAAGGCCATGTTCAAGGCGAGGAGGCCATTTTCCAGGGCTTGCTGCGTCTCGAGCTGGAGGAGAGTCGCGGCGGCCTAGAAGCTTTCCAGGGCCGCCTCGGCGACAGCCGCCTGCGCGGTGCCCTGGCGCTGGATCTGGGGCGTGACGTGCCGTATCTGATGGCCGATCTGGAAGCCGATACGCTCGATCTGAACCGCTGGACCGAGGCATTGATGGATGACGCAGCGCCACCGGAGCGAGAGGTGGCCGAGCAGGGCCGCCCACTTGCCCAGCGGCTGGAGGTACTGCGCGCGTTCGAGGCCGAGGTCGACCTGGCCATCGGCCGGATGCAGGTCGCCGAGCGGGCATTTCATGATGTCGCATTCGAAGCTGCGCTGCGTGATGGTCGGCTCGCCATCGAGCGGCTACAGGCGAGAGAGCCGCTGGATGACGGCGACGAACGGCGGCTGGCACTGCAAGGCCGGGTGCAAGCGGAGGACGATGCCGAGGACGCGCTGGTAGAGCGAGGGCGGCTGCATTACCGGGATACGGCTCAGCAGATCGAGCTGGAAGCGATCTTCGAGGCGCCCGACGAGCCAGGCGAGGGGCAGCGCCTCCAGGTTCGCGGCGAAGGCCAGCTGCAGGAGGACCCCTTGGAGTTCGCGGGCCTGCTGTATCTCGACGTAGAGGCGCTGCGCGGCGGGGTCGAAGGCCTGGAAGCGAGCATCGCCGAGAGTCGTGTGGAGGGGGGCTTGGCATTCGATCTGGGGCGCGAGACACCCTGGCTGATGGCCGAGCTGGAAGGCGATGCGCTCGATCTGGATCGCTGGGGCCTGTTCGAGCAGCGTCCGCCAGAGGAGACGCCTCGTGAGACGGCACCGCCAGAAGAGGGGGAGTGGGATCAAGGCCTCGCGCGAGCCTTGGCAGGGCTGGGCGAATTCGAAGCCGAACTCGATCTAGCTCTCGGGCAGCTGCACTACGCCGGCCAGACCCTGCACGATCTGGCCGCCGAGGCGGCGCTGGAAGATGGGCGACTCACCATTGCCTGGCTGCAGGCACTGCAGCAGCTAGGCGACGAGCAGCCGCGCTCGCTCAACGTTCAGGGGTGGCTCGAGGTCGAGGGGCAGCGTCTGGTCGCGGATCTGCAGGCTCAGTTGGAGCAAATCGACCTGACCGCGGCGCTAGCGCCGTTCGGGGTCGGCGAGGTGGGCATCCTCGATGGCGATCTCAACACCCGAATTGTCGACGGCGGGCTGCTGCTCGAGAACACCGCGCTGGATTATCACGCCCCGCATTGGGGCCTGGCGCTCTCGTTCCGCGCCGATACCCGCACGGAAGGGGTCGAGGGGCATCGGGTGCATCTGGTCGGCGAGGGCAGCTACGAAGAGGAGCCGTTCGCCTTCGATCTGCTGATCGGGCCGCTGCTGGATCTCACCGACCCCGGTACGCCCTATCCCGTCTCCGGCGAGCTGGCCAGCGGCGACACCCGACTGTGGATCGAGGGCAGTGCGGTGCAGCCGTTTGCTCTGGAATCGGTGGAGGGCAGTGCCCGGCTGGAAGGGCCCAGTCCGGCGGAAATCACGGATCTTACCGGCATCAACCTGCCGGAACTGCCGCCTTACCGGGTGAGTGGCCATATCCACTATCAGGATAACCTGCTTACCATCGATGGGCTCGAGGGCGGCTTCGGTGACAGCAACGTGGCCGGTGACGTACGCCTGCGCTTCGGCGAGCGTCCTCAACTGTGGGCCACGCTGGTTTCCCAGCGGCTGGAGGCGGACGATCTGCTGCCGATGCTGGGTATTTCGCCGGAAACGGGACCGGGGGAAACCGCCTCACCCGAACAGGAACAGTGGGCGGCGGAAGAAGAGCGCGCCGAAATGGTGTTTCCCGACCGGGAATGGGATCTCGAAGCGCTGCGCAACACCGACATCGTGCTCGACTACGAAGCGGTGGAGGTGCAGGCGGAGCACATACCGTTCGAGCAGTTGGCCCTGGCCCTGGAGCTGGAGCAGGGCGTGATGACGGTGGAGCCGCTGCAAGTTGGCCTCGGTGGTGGGCAGGTCACGGCTTCCTGGGTAATGGATGCACACCAGGCGGCTATCGAAGGCGACATCCAATTGGCGCTGGATCAGGTCAATCTCGCGGCGATACTGGATGAGGCCGGTCTGCCCGAAGTGGCTCGTGACACCCTGGGGGTGTTCGGTGGGCGCGGGGACTTGCGCTACCAGGGACGCTCCATGCACGAGGTCATGGCTGGGCTGGACGGTGAACTGGAACTGGCCATGTCCCAGGGCTGGTTGGATATCATTGCGGCAGAGCTGCTGCCGCTCAACGTGGCCAATGCGCTGGTGGCGGCCCTGACGGGAGAAGACCAAGTGCAGTTGGAGTGTACCTACCTGCAATTCGTCGCCGATGACGGCCTGGTCGATCTGGCGGAGTTTTTCATGGCGACCGAGATCGCCCACTTCGAGGGGGCCGGGGCCATCAACCTCGCCACAGAGCGCATGGACATGGCCTTCCAGGGGCACAATATCGACCCTACCTTGTTCACCGGGAATTCACCGGTGGAGCTCCAAGGTTCGCTGCGCGACCCGGAGGTAAACGTCATCACCCAGGAACTGATCGCGCGCGGGGCACTGTCGCTGCTTGGCGCCATCGCCGCGCCGCCCCTGGCGATCCTGCCCTGGGTCGACCCGGGGGGCGGCGAACAGGTCGGCATGGGCTGCGAGCGGGCGCTTTCGGAATTCGAGGAGTGAAGGCCGGTGCAGCCATGTCGCCGCCTCGCTCTTCTGCCCTCAGCCGCTTTCGGTGATCAGGCCGTAGGTCTCGGGGCGGCGATGCAGCTGGAAATTGAAGATATGCTCGCGGATCTCACGCGTGCGGTCCAGGTCGCACTCGTAGGTGATCAACTCGTCTTCCTGGCTGCCCGCCATGGCGACGATTTCACCGGTGGGGGCGATGATGCAGCTCTGGCCCAGTAGCTCACAGCCCTCCTCCTTGCCGGCCTTGGCTACGCCTACCACCCACAGGCCGTTCTGGTAGGCGCCTGCCTGCATGCATAAATGGTTATGGAAACCCTGCAGGTGATCATGCTCCGGCACCGGCGGGTAGTGAATGGGCGTGTTGTACCCCAGCATCATCAGCTCCGCGCCCTGAAGTGCGAGCATGCGGTAGGTTTCCGGCCAGCGGCGGTCGTTGCAAAGCGCCATGCCCATGGTGCCGCCAAAAGCCTTCCAAGTGCCGAAGCCCATGTCTCCTGGTTCGAAATAGCGTTTCTCCAGATGTTGGAAGGGCCGCCATGGCTCGTGCTGTGAGTGGCCGGGCAAGTGGATCTTGCGATACTTGCCCACTACCTTGCCGCTGGTATCCACCAGAATGGAGGTATTGAAATGGCGAGGCTTTCCCTCTTGCTGGGCTAGCTCCGCATAGCCGAGGTAAAAGCCAACCCCCAGCTCACGGGCCGCCTCGAACAGCGGGCGCGTTTCGGGGCCGGGCATTTCCCGTTCGAAGAAGGCGTCTACCTCGGACTGGTCCTGCATGAACCAGCGAGGGAAGAAGGTGGTCAGCGCCAGTTCGGGGAAAACCACCAGGCGAGCGCCGCGGGCATGTGCCTGGCGCATCAGGTCGACCATGCGAGCGACTGTCTGCTTGCGGCTTTCGTTGCGGGCGATGGGGCCCATTTGAGCGGCCCCTACAATCAGTTTTCGGCTCATTCTTCTTTCCTTGGTCGATTACTCGGCGAGGTCCAGCAGGACTCGCAGCAGGACATTGACCCCCGCCTCCAACTCCTCGGGAGCGGTGTACTCGTTGATGTTGTGGCTGATGCCATCGGCACTGGGCACGAAGATCATGGCGGTGGGGCAAACCCTGGCCAGCATCTGGGCGTCGTGGCCAGCACCGCTGGGCATGCGCATCACGGAGTGCCCGAGTGCCTTGGCACTGGCCTCGACGCGAGCGACCATGTCGGGGTCGAAGGTCACCGGATCGAAGCGCGCCAGGGTGCGATGCTTGACCTCTATTCCCTCGCGCTCGGCCAGTTGCTCGACGAATGCCGCCAGCTCGGTCTCCGCCTGCTTGAGCCGCTCGTTGTCGGTATTGCGCAAGTCGACGGTCAAGTGAGCCTGGTTGGCCACCACGTTGACCAGGTTGGGCTGTATCTCCAGGGCACCCACGGTGCCGACCTGATCGCCGCCGATGCGGTTGGCCAGCTCGCGCACGAAGGTGCCGGTGGCCATGGCTGCATAGCCGGCATCGTGTCGCAGTCGCATCGGGGTGGTGCCGGCATGGTTGGAGGTGCCGGTGAAGCGGAGTTCTTGCCAGGAGATGCCCTGCACCTTTTCCACGGCTCCGATAGCGATGCCGGACTCCTCGAGAATCGGCCCCTGTTCGATATGCAGCTCGACAAAGGCATGCACCTCGGGATTGCCCACGGGGGCGTCACCGCGGGCTCCGATGCGCTCAAGGCACTCCCCGACTCGCTCGCCGTCGATTCCCTCGGTGGCAAGCGCGTCCTCGAGAGGCATGCCGCCTACATAGACGAGGCTGCCCATCATGTCGGGTGCGAAGCGGGCTCCCTCTTCATTGGTGAAGAAGGCCACGCAGAGCGGACGCTGCGTGACGATACCCGCCTCGTTGAGGGTCTCGACTACCTCGAGCCCCCCGAGGACCCCCAGGTTTCCGTCATAGATGCCGCCGGTGCGGACGGTGTCGATATGCGAGCCGGTCATTACCGGCGGTCCCGGCTCGGTGCCGGGGCGAAGGCCGAATACGTTGCCCATGGCGTCGCTGGAGACCTCGAGGCCCAGTTCATGCATCCAGCCGATGACCTGCTCTCGGCCTAGGAGGTCCTCCTCGGTCAGTGCCAGGCGGCAGCAGCCGCCCCCCGGCAGCGCTCCGATCTGACCGAGCTGCTCCAGACGGCTGACCAGGCGCTGTCGGTTGATTCGCAGTGAGTCATGCATGTTGGCGTGCCTCCGCTTCTATCTCCTCGGACGGGCGCCCTACCAGCTCGCGGTAGACCTCTTCATCGGTGGCGCCCTCGCTTCCTATCAGCAGCACACGGCTGTCGGCATCGAGACCGAGGGCCTGGCTCAGGACGGGTTGCTGGCGGGCAATCAACAGACCGGCGAGCCCCGCCACGGCGCTTTCTCCCGCAACCAGCGGCGAGTCACCGTCGATGCCTTGTGCCAGAAGCTTCATGGCTTCTACTGCCGCCTCGTCGGTGACGGTGAGGAAATCGTCGATGCCCTCATCGAGGACTTCCCATGCCAGCAGCGAGGCTTCGCCACAGGCGAGTCCTGCCATCAGCGTGTCGAGATCGCCGTGAACGGCAGTGGGGCTGCCGGCACGGGCACTTTCGTAGAGGCAGGCGGCGCGGTCGGGCTCGACCACGATCACCCGCGGCCGGTCGGGGCCGTAGGCTTCCCACAGTTGGGCCAGTACCGCCGCGGCCAATCCGCCGACGCCGCCTTGCACGAAGCAGTGTGTTGGCGGCTGTGGCAGTTGCTGCACTGCTTCATCGACCATCACCGTATAGCCTTGCATGACGTCGCGAGGCACGGTCATGTAGCCCGGGTAGGAGGTATCGGAGACCACGAACCAGCCGTTCGCTTCGGCATCGACCGCCGCCTGGCGCACTGAGTCGTCATAGTTGCCAGGAACCCGCCTGGCTTCGGCGCCAAACTGGGTGATGGCGTCCTCGCGCCCCTGGGAAACGGTGGGGTGAAGGTAGATCACGCAGCGGGCACCGAACTGCTGGGCGCCCCAGGCAACCGAGCGACCGTGGTTGCCATCGGTGGCGCAGCACACGGTGATGCGCGAGGCTTCCTCGCGGTAGCGGCCGGCCAGCAGGTCGGCTGAGGTAACGCCCGGCGGCAGGTGCTGAAGCAGCAGGCGCAGCACCGCATAGGCTCCGCCCAGGGCCTTGAAGCTGTTGAGCCCGAAGCGTCGAGCTTCGTCCTTGTAGTCGAGCCTGGCGATGTCGCAGGCCTTGGCCAGGCCGTTCAGTGCGACCAGTGGCGTGGGAGCGTAACCGGGCCATGTGCGAATTTCATCGCGTGCAGCACGCATGGCTTCCTGTGATAGAACGGCGCGTTGTCGCTCACCGATGGGAGTGCCGCGCTGCGCCCGCGGATTGGCGAAGTGGTGCAAGGTGTCGTGTTGGATGAGCTGACGCATGGCGATCCTTCTTCTCCGGTTTCGTATCGTGTCGATGTGGCGACGGCCAGGCAGGGGGAAGCCCCTGCCTGGTGACGGTCACTGAGAGGCTTCTTCAATGGCTTCGAGGAAGGCGTTGAGCATCTCCTCGCCCTCGGCGCCATATTTTTCGGCGATGATCTCCTTCACGGCCGGCTGTGAAGCCTCGCGGAAGGCTTCCATTTCCTCGGGCGTCAGCGCATGGACTTCCATGTTGGCTGACAGATGCGGCAGGCCGCGTTCGGATGACTCGATGATGCGGCTGATCCCGCGGCCGGCGACGATGGCCGAACGGGCGGCGGACTTCACCACGCTCTGCTCATGTTCATCGAGGCTGTTCCAGAACTGATCACTGACGACCCAGACGTAGGGCGCGAACAGGTGATTGGTGAGTGTCAGGTAGTCCTGGACTTCGTCGAAGCGAGCGAAGGAGATGATCGGGATGGGGTTCATCTGGCCATCGGCCACACCGGTCTGCAGCGCGGTATACACCTCTGACCAGGCAATCGCCGTGGGCTGGCCGCCCAGCGAGCGAATCACTTCCTGGTGAGTGTCGAGACCCATGGTGCGGATCTGCAGGCCTTCCATGTCCTCCGGGCTGCGCACTTCGCGGCGTGAATTGGTAATGGCAAAAAGCCCGCCTGAGTCGCCAAACCCGAGCACCTTGAGTCCGGTCTTCTCCTCGATATCGGCGGCGAGCTTGTCGCCGAACGGGCCATCGAAGACTTCGTAGGTTGTCGAGACATCGGGGAAGGCGAAGGGCACGTCGAGCACCCCGATCATCGGATAGGCCGAGGCGAAGCCGCCCACCGAGTGGATACCCGACTGCACGACCCCGGCTCGTAGCTGGCTGAGCACCTGGGCATCGTCACCCAGCTGGCCGTTGGGGTAGCTTTCCACGGTGACCGAGCCGTTGGTGCCCGACTCGACCAGGCTCT
Source organism: Billgrantia kenyensis (assembly GCF_013697085.1). Taxonomy (GTDB): domain Bacteria; phylum Pseudomonadota; class Gammaproteobacteria; order Pseudomonadales; family Halomonadaceae; genus Halomonas; species Halomonas kenyensis. The sequence goes on along the minus strand of NZ_JACEFT010000041.1, from coordinate 337 downwards.
TGAATACCGTGGCCATGGCGCCGGAGCCATTGTCGAAAGGGTCGTCGTTGTTGAGGTGGTGCAAGCGCATGACCTTCTCGGCATAGGCCGTACCGGCCAGCGCCAGGCTTAGAGCAGTCATGGTGGTGATCAGGGTTGTCTTGAGTCTCATGGTGCTTCTCCATCTTGTGATTGTTGGAGGGTGTTTCGAGCGCGCCTAGAAGCCGAGGAGGCGAGGCACGAACAGGGTCAGGTCAGGCCAGAAGGAGATAAGCATCAGTTGTTCTGGTCAAGTCAGAGCGGACACATTTTCAAGCCGCAGCTGCCAATTCAATCTCCCTCGGCGTCTGGTAGCCCA
>NZ_JACEFT010000040.1 GCF_013697085.1 Billgrantia kenyensis | reverse complement strand
CTGCTGCCCTGGCGCTGGAGAGACACGCTACCGGTCTAACTCAGGCCGCAACAGGTGGGGTTCGTGGAGCGCTTACCCAACAGCGGTACGGCATTGAATAGGATGATTCCGAGCTTGTAGGCACCCATGAGGCCATAGTGAATGGCGTCAAACTGCTCCGGCTTCAGCCGAAACCACTTGCCATGAAGCCTATGAATTGAGTCCCGAGCAAACAGAAAGGCGATGAACCAGAAAAGCAGAATGCCGTAGTTGATCACCAGTGAGTACAACAGGAAGTTCCAGAGGAACGCATCGTGCATGGGTCTCTCCTGCGGCAGTTAACACGCTAAAAAACAAACGCGACTTTGTAGTGGAGGCGAATGCCGAAACGAAAAAAGCGCCGACTTAATTTTCATTGTTAGGCTTTGAACCCAGGTGGAATGTCCCAAAGCTGCACCTCAATATAGAGCTCAAATTCTGTTTCCCAATATCGCTCATAAGGAACCGCATGATCATTTTCAGGAATTCCAAATCGTCTAACGAGCTCACTCATCTCGCTAAGAAGAAAAACTTGATTGTAGTAAGGTTTGTCGTCACGGGATAATGCAATAAAGCTATCCGGGTAGGTCAAGGACGTTGTTTCATGGTCAAGTTGAGATAGAGGTATTTTCAGCTCATTTTGGTTAGCGTTCAGATCACGAAACCAAGGAGATTCTCCAAGCACCAGATAAAAGGGGTGACGGCGGCGCGGCTTACCTCCTCGCGCAATGAAGAGTTCACGCAACCTAGCTTCGACCTTGCTTCGGACCTCAATATAGTTCCTACCGTAGCGCCGTCGATAATTAGGATCACGTTGATGACGAGTCAGAAGATTTAGGAATACAGGATCTTCTGAACCGGCAGAAAGCTCCGAGAGGCTCCGGAACGGGCCGTTCTCACTCAAATAATAGTGGGTAGCAAATTCTGGAAGTCTCATCTCTTTATAATTCCTAACGCCCAGCGTAACCGGCTGGTTTTGGAGCGTCAGCGGAAAATCCAGTCCGCGTTGACGCTATGGTTAGGCTCTTATTCATGAAGCCATGGCGCATAACTGAGACCAACCAACACTCCCTCGGGACTCATAAACCTTGCGACTGTCTGCCCCCAAGGTTCAGTCCGGGCTTCATGAACGAACTCTTGCCCCTTTATCTTCATTTCTTCTACTGCTGCTTCCACAGCAGCCGCATCCGCCAACTCAAATTCAATCGTAGCAGTCGGCTCAGGAACATTCTCAGGCCATTCCTCCTGCCCAAAACAAGACTGAGCTGCCATAGCTATAGGCCATACTCCGAAATGATTCGCTCCGGGGAATTTATCCATGAAACGATAATCATCCATCTTCTCCAGCGGCAAACCTAGCGCATCCTGATACAGGGATGCACTTGCCGCAGGATCTTTAGTAATCGACGCAAAACCCGAAATACACTTTATTTCCATTTATTCCCTCCGTAACTGATGGAGCCTAACAGTGATTGGACTGCACGTCCTGATATTCAATGAACATCTTGCGCGTTCAACAATATTATCTGACGCACTTCCTTTCTTCCAACTCATTGATTTTTTAGGACCTAATTATAGCTCGGCCACTTATGCAGAATTCGTGCGCTTGCGGGTTTTGCCAGAACCAATAACGCTGTATGTATATCCATATCACGAGAGAGCCGCCGTATGGATGCGCACTACAAGCCACAGATGCTGATGGACCGGGTGAAGGCTACCATGCGGGTAAGGCGCTATAGTCCACGCACCGAGAAAACCTATGGCTACTGGATTCGCTTCTTCATTCACTTCCATGGCTTGCGCCATCCTGCCAGCATGGGGTGCTCCGAGGTGCGTGCCTTCCTGGAGCACCTTGCGGTGGAGCGCCAAATGAATACGTCACTACCTGAAACACTCAGGCTTTCAGGCACGCTACCGCCTGGGGATACCGATCATCGGTCCCCATGGCATTCAAAGTCGTCGAGTGGATCCTGTTATCCGAAGGATCATGGCCGCATTAAAGTGCACAGTGCGGTCGATCAGCCCCCGATTTACGTCTGCTTCCACTGGTACATGATGAAGTCGCTCGGCCCTTCGGTGTAGCGGTCGTAAAAGGCGCGGCCACGTTCGTTGTAGTGCTGGGTGATCCAGCGTATCGCGGGCCAGCCGCGGGCTTCGGCCAGCTCTTCGAGGGCGGCGAACAGCGCATCGGCCGCACCGCTGCCTCGCGCCTCGGGGTCGACGAACATGTCGTCGAGAAAGCCGATCTCACAGCCGCCCAGGGGCCTGGGGCAGGCACGCACGTGGACGAAGCCCACGGCCTTGCCGCTTTCGTCCCTGGTGAGCATGCCCTCGAGCACATGGCTCGGGTCGAGCAGCCAGCCCCACACGGTGTCGGCGATGGTGTCATTCATCGGTACACCATAGAAGTCGGCGTAGCCGTCGAACAGCGGGCGCCACTCCGCCTTGTCGCCCTCGGTCACGAACCCGGTGCTGTACGTCATTGACCCACCCTCCCCTTGCAAGCACTCACTAACCTGTCAGCCACTGTTTTTAACCGCACCCTCACTGGCCCAATCAGCGTTACGGTGCCGGTTTGGCCCAGAGCTTCGCTGACTGCCAAATCACCACCGCCCGGCCGAGGAACATGCCGCCAAGCAGGCCGTAGGCGAGGCTGACGGTGGCGGCGAAGGCAGCGGTATCGACAACGGCAAGCTGCATGCCGAGCATGACGCCCACACTGAATTTGGCACAAAATACCGCCAGCATGAGAGTAAGCGGTTGCCAACTCCCTGGCACACGAAAGCAGTGCTCTTCCGGCGAATAGCTCACCCCGCGAGGAAGCTCGAGCTTGAAATGGAGCAGTACGGAGAGGCCAATACCGAGACCCCAGAGGGCCAGGTTGAGCGGATGAAAGCCAAAGGCATGGATCAGGCCGAAGGCGCCCAGGAAGAGGAATATCGCCGGGATGATGCCCAGCTTGCTGGGGCCGATGTTGCGTGGCTTGCTCTGCTGATAGCCCCGGTGGAGCAGAAACAGGAGCAGCGGCCAAACCCATAGCGGCGTGTTTGTTATTATTTCGAGGAGCATGCGTGTTCCCTGGTGGCGTGTTTCACACCAGCTTAACGAAGCGAGGCCAGCCCCTCCAGTCAGTGCTTATTAACCCACACTTTGCGCCTGGTTTTTTCGGCAGAACCTCTCCATACAGAGGGCGCGACACGCTAATCGATTGCTTCAAGGTGTCATCAGCGCAGGGGCACAGATACCACCGTCCCTGTTGATCGACTGTGACTCGAGAAGGAGAAGCTAGATGAGCCCGTGCACTCCATTACGCTGCGGCCTGACACCCCTGGCGCTGGGAATCCCCCTGCTGCTGACGCCAATCGCCGGCCTCTACGCCGACGAAGCCCCGGTAGCGACACAGCCCATCAGCATCGATTCGCAGGGCGAGCATTATCGCTACCGGCTGTTCATGGAGATCCAGGGTGAGGAGATGTACTGGACGCTGACCCAGGGGCCGGACCTGACCCTGATTCATCCCGAAGAGGAGTACGAGACGAGGCTGGGTGGCTGGGAGGATCTCTACGTGGGCCCGCCCCTGGATAACCTCATCCACCGTTTCGATGCTGAATTCGACCTGCTGGTCCCGGCCTTCGGTGCCGAGCAGACCGAGCCCCCGCTGGAGTTCGAGGGCCCCTTCGGCAGGCTGCGCCGGGTGGATGCAGTCGATGTACACGTTACGGAGATCGGCGAGACGCGGGAGATTGCCGGCCGCGAGGCACACGCTTACCGTGTCGCCACGGTCACCGCCAATACCCTGCTCGAGGACGATGCCAACGAGCCCTACCATGGCCTCAACCATGGTACGGCCTGGGTCTTCGAGGATCTGCCCTTCTCGCCCGCCGCTCTTCAGCCAAGCCCCGGCCTGCTTCGAATGGCCATCGCACCGGGTGTGCCGGGCGGCCTGGAGGCCTACTACCTGGATAAGCTGATCGCAGCGTTCGAGCCCCATGGCATGATCGCAGAGCTCGAGTTGCGCGACTTCCACGTCGACGCGGATAACCTGGAAGCGCTGGAAGGACACGGCTGGGACCTGGAGCAGGACCCGTCGCTGGGCCAGGCCCAGGGGGAAAGCTTCCAGCTGACCATGACCGAGTTCGCCGAGGATGCGCAGCCGCTGGACTACGCGACGCTGGAAAACTCCCATATCGTGGATGCCGCTGCCATCGACTATCTGAAAACGCCGCCTGGCATGGCGCGCCGGCTCGATGTCTGCCCGCCCCTGCCGGCGGACATGCCGCAGGATGCCCTGCAGGCCGCCATGGAGGAGAACGCCTCGTTCCGTGGCAGCGTGGAAGGCCTGCCTGAAGGGGACGTGCTTGGCGAAGCGGCTTTCGGCAGCCAGGAGGATGACTTTTTCGGCGACGGCTTCCTGCTTACCGCGGAGACCTATCTACCGTCACTGGATCGCGCCGCCTGCCTGATCCTGCTGCGTGTCGGCGCCGGCCTGCCTGAGCCCGGCACACTGGAGGTGGCGTCCGGCGAGGCTGCCGTGGAGGGCACCCTCGAGGCTTACTTCCTGGTCGGGGATGTCAGCGAGCCGGGCGAGATCGTGCACGTCGCCGTTGGCCGCGGGGTAAGCGGCGAGATTCGCCTGGATGAGATCGAGAACGACAGGGTTCAGGGCGAACTCGAGGTCGAGGGCCAAGTCACACCGCTGGACAACCTGAACGACACCGAGGCGTTCCGCATGCAGGGCGATTTCGACGCTCACCGGGTGTGGGATCAGGTCCCCACGCGACGCTGAAGAGGTACCGCTGTCGGGCCGCCCTGGCCGGCCCGGCAGCGAGCCTTCAGGCCTATGTCGTACCTCGCGGGCAGGTGGCGGCGGGTCCATGAGACGTTGCTTGAGCCACATCAAGAATTCGAGAGCCGGCCTGGCTACACTGACTCCAGTTCACCATGGATGAGGAATAACGCATGTTCTCACTCGAGAATCAGGTGGCGCTGGTCACGGGCGCCGCCAAGGGCATCGGCAAGGGGATCGCCTCGGTACTGGTGCTAGCCGGTGCGAAAGTGATCATCGCCGATATCGACGAGCAGGCAGGCAAGGCCACCGCCGAGGCGCTGGGCGCCGAGTTCGAGCGCCTCGATGTCAGTGACCAGGCCAGCTGCCAGGCGGCGGTACAGGCCGTGCTCGACCGCCATGAAAGGCTGGATATCCTTTGCTCCAATACCGGTATCTTCCCCCAGGCCACGCTGGACAGCATGAGCGAGGCCGACTGGGAGCAGGTGATGGCGGTCAACCTGCGGGGCACCTTCTTCATGGTGCAGGCCGCCCTGCCGGCCATGCGGGCCCGGCGCTACGGCCGCATCGTGATCACGTCTTCCATCACCGGCCCGATTACCGGCTTTCCCGGCTGGGCCCACTACGGCGCCAGCAAGGCGGGCCAGCTCGGCTTCATGCGCTCGGCGGCGCTGGAGTGCGCCCGCGATGGCATCACCATCAACGCGGTGATGCCTGGCAACGTGCTGACCGAGGGGCTGAAGGCCCAGGGTGAGGAGTACCTGCGCCAGATGGCCGAATCGGTACCGGCCAAGATCCTGGGCGAACCCGAGGACATCGGCCATGCCGCCTGCTTCCTCGCCTCGCCCGAGGCGCGCTATATTACCGGCCAGACGCTGGTGGTGGATGGAGGGCAGGTGCTGCCGGAGTCCTTCGAGGCGGTGTGAGCGCCAGCCAGGCAGGAACGCCCCTACCCAAGCCCGCGGCGGCGAGCGCCTGCGGTCACTCAGCCTCGATCATGGAGGCCACGTCATGTCACAGGACACCCGCAACCCGCCCGACCCCAAACTCACTTTCAGACCGGTTCCCTGCGCGGCGCCCCCCACCCCTGAGGAGCGCCCGAACCCCGGCTTCTACTCCACCCATGCGCTGGACCGGGCCTTCAAGGCCAACCTGGCCAGGCTGACCGCCGGCATCACCCCGGCCGGCCTGGCCAGCGTCTATTTCGAGTGGCTGGTGCACCTGGCGCTTTCCCCGGGGAAGCAGCTCGAGCTGGGCGAGAAGTTCACCCGCAAAATGACGCGCTTCGGCCAGTACCTCGGTCGCCAGGCACTCTCGTCCAGTGCCGGCACCTGTATCGAACCCCTGGAGCAGGATCGGCGATTCAGTGGCGAGGAGTGGCAGCGTTGGCCGTTCAACCTGATCCATCAATCCTTCCTGCTGACGCAGCAGTGGTGGCATAACGCTACCAGTGAAATCGACGGCCTTTCGCCGGAAAGCGAACGGGTGGTGAACTTCATTACGCGACAGGTGCTCGACCGTTACTCCCCTTCCAACTCCCCGTGGCTGAACCCGGAGGTCCTGGGCACCACCCTCTCGACCGGCGGCCAGAACCTGGTGGCTGGCTGGCAGCATTTTCTCGAGGACTGGGAGCGGGCCGTATCCGGCAAACCGCCGGTAGGGGCCGAGGCGTTTCAGGTCGGCAGCAACCTGGCGGTGACGCCAGGCAAGGTAGTGTATCGAAATCATCTCATCGAGCTGATCCAGTACACACCGACGACGAAACAGGTGTACGCGGAGCCGGTGCTGATCGTGCCCGCCTGGATCATGAAGTACTACATTCTCGACCTTTCGCCCGCCCAGTCGCTGGTCAAGTACCTGGTGGACCAGGGACACACCGTGTTCATGATCTCCTGGCACAACCCGAGCTCCGAGGATCACCACCTGGGCATGGAGGACTACCGCCGACTGGGGCCGATGGCGGCACTGGACGTCGTCACCGCGATCACCGGCAGCCACAGGGTCCACGGCGTGGGTTATTGCCTGGGTGGCACGCTGCTGTCCATCGCGGCGGCGGCCATGGCGCGGGATGGCGATGAGCGGCTGGCGTCCCTGACCACTCTCGCGACCCAGGTGGACTTCACCGAGGCCGGCGAACTGATGCTGTTCATCGGGGAAAGCCAGGTCTCGTACCTGGAAAACATGATGTGGGATCAGGGCTTCCTGGATGGCTACCAGATGGCCGGCGCTTTCCAGATCCTGCGCTCCAACGACCTGATCTGGTCGCGCATCGTGCATGACTACCTGCTGGGCGGACGTCAGCCCATGAACGAACTCATGGCCTGGAATGCGGACCTGACGCGCATGCCCTACCGCATGCATTCCGAATACCTGCGCCAGCTGTTCCTGAACAATGACCTGGCCAACGGCCATTATCTGGTGGAGGGTCGGCCAGTCGTGATCCAGGACATCAAGGCGCCGATGTTCGTCGTCAGCACCACCTCGGATCACGTGGCCCCCTGGAAATCCGTCTACAAGATCCATCTGCTGGCGGATGCCGAGGAGGTCACCTTCGTGCTGACCACTGGAGGCCACAATGCCGGTATCGTCAGCGAGCCGGGGCACCCGGGACGGCGTTTCCGGATGGATACGCAGCGGCATGACAAGGCATACCTGGATCCGGAGACCTGGCAACAGCTCACCCCCGAGCAGGATGGCTCCTGGTGGCCGGCCTGGCATCAGTGGCTGGCGGCTCACTCCTCCAAACCGGTGGCGCCGCCGGGTATGGGCAGCCAACAGCACCCTCCACTGACCGACGCGCCAGGAAGCTATGTGTTGGCGCCATGATCCCTCCTTGGCTCGCTATCGATACCACTCCAACCCTTCATAGGGCTTTTCCCGCAGCTCCGCCAGGCGGCTGGCGAGATCGCCAGCATGAATTTCGAGCTTGTGGCCATCCGGGTCGAGAAAGTAGAGGGAGTCGCCCTCGCTGCGGTTCTCTTTCCAGATCGTCACGCCCTGCTCGCGAATGGCCCCGGCGCAGCGGCTGAAGGCCTCCGCTTCGACGCTGAGGGCGACGTGGGTATATTCGGGCAGCGGGCCGGTGCGCGTCCGGTCATCGAGCGACAGGCAGATCCAGTCCTCGCCGGCCTGCAGGTAGGCGCCTCGCGCCCACTTAACGATCGGCTGGAGCCCCACCACGCGCGTGTAGAAGTCGAAGGAGCGCTGGAGATCGCGCACCGCGAGGGTCAGATGGTTGATCCCGGTGATCATGCCCTGCCCCCCATCTCCCGGATATCCTGCGCATCGACCGGCCGGCCGAGCCAGGACTTGTACTGGATGAGATCCGCTTTTCGCATGACCGGCAGCTCGAGGCCCAGCAGCGTTATCTTCTGATAGCGAGTGAAGTCGATGTCGAGCCTGGCCCAGGCCTGCCGTCCCACATCGTAGACATAGGCCTCGCCGGCGTTGCCCACCTCCACCTTGACCCCTTCATACCGAAACTGAACGTACTCCAGGTTCCAGCCTTCTTCGTTGTAGCGCTGCGCGGGCTTGCTGATGAAGCCCTGGCCGGCCGCCACTACCTGGGCGAAATGCGCTTCCGGCACGAACAGGTCGATGTCATGCAGTGGCCGGCTGGCACCATGTCCCTGGGCAGCCAGGCCGCCACAAACGATGAAGGGGATGTTTCCGCTACGCAGCAGCGAGACGATCCAGTGGGCCGCGAGTCGTTGCCGATGAGCCACTTGAAGCTCTTGCTCTTGATTCATCCTTTGCTCCCTTAAGGCCTAGGAAGTGCTTCCTGCAAGATGGGCGGCACCGCCCCAGTGAGCGCTGACTTACCGCCGCGCCCACGCTATGCCACCAACCGCCACGCCAGTGGCAGGAACACCGCGGTGAAGATGCCCGTCAGGCTCATGCCGAGCGAGGCGAAGGCGCCCGCGGTGGGGCCGAGTTCGAAGGCGCGCACGATGCCGATGGCATGCCCATTCACACCGAGCGCAAAGCCGAGGAGGCGTCGGTCGGTGATATTGAGCACCCGGCCCAGCAGTGAGACGAAAATGGTGGTCAGCACGCCGGTAATGAGCAGCCCGCCCAGCATCAGCGAGAGCGAGCCGCCGATCTGCTCGATGATGCCCATGGCCAGGGGCGCGGTGACCGACTTCGGCGCCAGCGAGGCGAGTACCGCGGGCGGTGCGCCCAGCAGCCAGGCGATGAGCACGGCGTAGAAAGCCGCCAGCCCGGCGGCCAGCGGCAGGCAGCACAGGATCGGCTTCCACAGGGCGAAGATATGCTGGCGCTGCTGGTAGAGCGGCACCGCCAGCGCCACGGTGGCGGGCCCCAGCAGCAGGGTGAGCCAGGCCACGTTGCGCTGGTAGTCGGCGAAGTCGTAGCGCAGCAGCCACAGGCCGGCGGCCGTGAACAGCGCACCGATCAGCACCGCAGGGCACCAGCTCGGCCGACCCATGCGCTCGAACAGGCTCACGCCGCCGAGATAGGCCGCCAGGGTAAGCGCCACGGCGAGTGCCGGGGTGTCGAGCAGCGAGGCGTGAAGGGCATTCATGGCCGGCGATCCCGTTCATGCGGGCTGCCTGCCTCGGAGGGCATGAAGCGCCGCATCAGCCACAGCGTGGTCAGCACGCTCAGGAAGGTGCCGATCACCAGTGCCAGCATGATCGCCGTCCAGTGGCCGGCAAACTCGTCGAACACGAAGAACACCCCCACCACCCCGGGCATGATCAACATGGCAAGCAGGGGCAGCAGCGCCTGGCTGGCGGTGGCCACGCTCTCGTTGAGCCGACGATTCACCAGCAGCCAGGCCAGCAGCAGCAACAGCCCGGCCATGGCGTGGGAGATCGGCAGGGAAAGCAGCTCAACGACGGCATGACCGAGCAGCTGGAAACCGAGCAGCCATAGGAAGCCACGTAACAGCATCATGTCATCTACGCACCTTCAGAAAGAAAGCGACCCAAGCGCTTGGTTGGCATTGCGGTGATGCCGGCCCGGGGCAGGCGATAAAGGTTAGCACGCTTGCATTCTGGCGGGCATGAAACCCGTAAACCTTTTAAATCTCGTCAGGGTCCAATCGGCAGGCAATCAGGCCCGGTGCTTCAATAGAGGACCGATCGATGGAAGCGACCAAGAAAGAAGACCCGAAGCGGCTCATGAAACATCGTCTTTACCATGACGAACTCCCCCAGGAGCATGAAGACCCACTGATCGGGCACCTGCACCGGGTCATTCGCTTTGCCGTCAAGATACTCTCGGTACTGATGGTCATGGTGATCATCTGGGGCGTGATAGACGTGGTCTACATGCTCTACACCCGGCTGATGACGCCGCCTTTCATGCTGTTCGAGGTGAGCGATATCTTCGCCATCTTCAGCGCGTTCATGGTGGTGCTGATCGCCATCGAGATCTTCATCAACATACGGCTCTACCTGGGCACCAACATGCTGCCCATCCAGCTGGTCATCGCCACGGCGCTGATGGCCATCGCCCGGAAAGTGATCATCATGGACACCGACTACGTGAGCGCCATGGAGATCATGGCCATCGCCGCCGTGGTGCTCGCCCTGGGGGTCACCCATTGGCTGGTCACGCGCCGGCCCTGATCAGACAACGCTAATGAAGAGGGGTGGGCCGGAGGCTACTCGTCTTTCGGCCCGACCCAGGCGAAGGGGTTGTGGGCGACTTCCCATAGATAGCCATCCGGGTCGGCGAAGTAGCCTGAGTAACCGCCCCAGAACACTTTCTGCCCCGGCTTGACCAGGGTGGCGCCGGCGGCGACCGCCTGCTCCAGCAGCTCGTCGACTTCCGCTTCCGAGGCCAGGTTGTGGGCCAGGGCGATGCCTGTGAAGCCGCTGCCTTCCGCGGAGACGCCGGCATCCTCGGCCAATGCCTCGCGGCCGTAGAGCCCCAGCCAGGTGCCGTTGAGGGTGAAGAAGGCCACCTCGGGCGGCGACTCCATCCGCGGTAGGCCCAGCCCTTCTTCGTAGAAGCGAATCGACGCCGCAAGATCGCGTACGCCGAGCGTGATCATGCTGATCCTTGGCTTCATTTTTCCCCCGCTCCTGATCCAGCCTATTTGCCGAGCACGGCCATTTCGGCCTCGGCGTGCTCTTTCGTATCGCGCTGCAGCCATTGCGCTCGACGCATGCGATAGAGGCGTACCGGCCGCTTGTGGAAGCGCATGGCATCGAATCCGACGAAGCCGGCCTTCTCCACCACCCGAAGTGAAGCCGCGTGCTCGGGCTCGACGATCGCCACGACCGAGTCGAAGCGTTTCTCCTCGAAAGCATGCTCCAGCGAAGCCAGGGCAGCTTCGGTGGCCAGCCCCTGCCCCCAGTAGCGCTTGGCCAGCCGGTAGCCCAGGTTCCACTCGGTCACGCCTTTTATCCGTTCCGGGGAAACCCCACTGAAACCGACGAACTCGCCCCCGTGCCGATCCACCAGTGCCAACGGGCCCGTGCGGTAGTTGATGTAACAGTCGAAGCACCAGTCGAGGAAGTGGCGAGTCGTCGCGCCATCACAGACACCGCGCAGCGAATGCTGCATCACCGCCGGGTCGGCGAGCATCGAAGACAGCTCCGGCAGATCGCGAGTTGCCAGCGGTCGCAGTCGCAGGCGAGCTGTTTCCAATTCAAACATGGGGCCTCCCTGGCATGTCACTCCTCGCCCTTGGCGCTGACGGAAAGCGAAATCGATGATATTGCAATAGCGTAGTGTATTACGTTTTCGCGCGCACCTGGACTCGTCCTGGGCGTGAGCCGCCACCGAAGAGACTGGCCTGCCTTAACGGCTCATCGTCTGAGCCTGGTGCCTCAGTGCCTCGAACTCTTCGTTGCTCACGGCATTGCGCTCGGCATCGAGGATGTGTCCACCGATAGCGGCAATGGCCTGGGTGATGTTGATCAGCGTATCGGGGTTACGTGCCACGCTGCGCTTGTTGATGAAATGAATCAGTATGGAAACACCCTGAACGGTGGGTTGGTCATCGCCCTCGTGGATGGGCGGCAGCGTGCCCGGGGGCGAAGAGTTGGCGATGGTGAGCTTGTAGCCGGCACGCGGGTCGCGAATGGTATAGACGCCAAGCTGGGGATCGTAGTGGGCGTTGTACTCCGTGAGCAGGCGAGCCAGGCGACGATTGGTATCCAGGCCCGGCCAGTCGAGGATCACGAACAGGCACTGCTTGATCTCCTTGCTGGAAACCACCTGAAAGCGGTGCATCGGCTCCTGAGGCCCGGCTTCCGGCTTATCCTCCTGGGAAGGACTTGAGGAGGGTGCCGGGGCAGCGGGAGTCGCTGCGCCAGCCTCGGCTTGCGCAGGCGGTGCTGGCCCGAGTTCATTCCTGCGTCGGCTTTTGACGAACGCCACCAGGCAAACCATTGCCAGCAATAGCGCCACGCCCGCCACGATCAATACCCCTAGGACCGGATCCATCCTGCGCACCTCGACCATCACCAGAACCACGGCTTCTTGACCCGCACACGCTTGCTGCATTCAGGAGGGTTAAAGCCGCAGTAGGATTATCATTCTGTGCAGGATACGTCATTGCGCCGTGACTGGAATCACGACCTCTCAACGTTGGCAGCCTTCTACTGTAACAGCTCGCTACCCAAGCTTGCGTTGAAGCATTTCTATGGCGGCTCGGGCCGGATGATTCCATGCTAGGGGTAAGACAAGAGAAAGAGGAGCCCGCCAAGACAAGTGACACTGGCCGCCAGCAGGACTGTCATGACAACGGAATGATATGCACGCCAGTGTTGTAGGTGCCGTCAACTCAGGAGCCCTGCCCCGATGGTACGACTCGACAAGAAAGCCAAGCGGTTATATGTGCTGGATACCAACGTCCTGCTGCATGACCCCGCTGCCCTGTATCAATTCGAGGAACACGAGGTGGTCATCCCGATGACCGTGCTCGAGGAACTCGACAAACACAAGAACGGCCTGCGCGAGATCGCCCGCACCGCCCGCCAGGTCAGCCGTACCCTCTCCGACCTGACCAACCAGGTCACCTTCGACGAAATCCAGCAAGGCATTCCCATTCCCCGCGCCGGTGGCAACACGCTCGGCAAATTGCGTTTCCTCTGCTACCCCGAGCTGAAGCCGCTGGAGCACCTCGAGGAGAGCCCCGACAACGTTCTACTGGCCGAGACCTGCCGGCTGCGCGACGAACGGCCCGACGCCTCGGTCATCCTCGTCACCAAGGACATCAACCTGCGGGTCAAGGCCGCCGCCCTGCACGTTCCGGTGGAGGATTACCTCACCGACCGCGCCTTCAGCGACAGTGATGTCATGCTTGAAGGGGTTCGTATCTATCCCGATACCGAGGGAAGCAGCGGACCTTGGGACCAGATGGAGGTAGAGGTCGAGGTCGAGCGGGTCGATCACCACACCTTCTATCGCCTGGAAGGCCGGATTCCCGGCGACTGGCACCTCGGCATGCTGGTCTCCGACTCGGAAAACGGTGCCAGCTTCGAGGCCATCGTGCGCGAGCTGACTCCCACCCAGGCGCGTCTGCAGCTGCTCACCAACTACCGTCACAAGGATGGCGTATGGGGCGTGCACGCCCACGATAGCCGCCAGAATTTTGCCCTCAACCTGCTGATGGACGACGAGATCGACCTGGTTACCATCGCCGGAAGTGCCGGTACCGGCAAGACCTTCATGACCCTGGCGGCGGCGTTCCAGCAGACACTCGACACCAAGCGCTTCGAGCGCATCGTCTTCACTCGGGCGCCGATCTCGATGAGCGAGGACATCGGCTTCCTGCCCGGCACCGAAGAGGAAAAGATGTCGCCCTGGATGGGCGCCTTCCATGACAACATGGACAACCTGCTGCGCGACGAGAACGGGGAGACCAGCTGGGACAGCGGCGCCACCCGCCAGTTGCTCGGCTCGCGGGTGCAGATCCGTGCCCCGGGCTTCATGCGCGGGCGCACCCTGAACGATACTTTCCTGATCATCGATGAGGCACAGAACTTCACTCCCAAGCAGCTCAAGACCCTGCTCACCCGGGCCGGGCGCAACACCAAGATCGTCTGCCTGGGCAACGTCGGACAGATCGACACACCCTACCTCACCGCCAACACCTGCGGCATGGCCGCGGTGGTGCAGCGCTTCAGCCAATGGCCCCACGCCGGCCACGTGACGTTGCGCAGCGTCGAGCGTTCGCGCCTGGCGCTGGCAGGCGAGGAGTTGCTCTGACGTTCACCCGGCGCGATCCCTCCACTCAGGCAACGGGAGACACAGGCAGCCGGGGTCGGGCATAGCCCCGACCCGGCGCCTAGCCCAGCCAGAACCCCATCAGCAGCAGCACGGCCACCCCCACCATCAAGGGCACGGCCAGCCGCCGGAAGGTGCGCTCGAAGCGTGTCAGCCCGCTGGCCAGGGCGGTAGCGCGGGACTCCCACTCGAGCAGGCGGCTGCGCCACCGTGAGCCACGCTGCTCGAGCGCAAGCCCCAGGCCATGCAGCCAAGCCAGCGCCTGGCGTACCAGCCTGAGGTACCCCCACCAGAGGTCTCCCGGCATCAGGCGCTTGGCGAACTGCCAGCTCCTGTTGGCGCGCAGCGTGACCAGTGCCACCAGGCCGGCCAGCACCAGCCCCAGGGAGGCCGGCCATAGCAGCCCCGGCCATTCATCCAAAGGCGGCCAGTTCGGGTGTTCGCCGGCAAGCGGTATCCACAGCGGCACGCTCACGGCCGCCACCACGCAGGCAAGCCAGGCCAGCGGCATGGAGGAAGCGATGGGGATGGAATAGACGCCACGCTCCTGCCACTGTCGCCACAGGGCACGGAACATCAGCAGTGTGGTACCGACGGCTGCCACGCTGAGCCAGGCGACGAGCGTGGCGTAGCCACCCTCGTAGAGCAGCTCCTTGAACGCCCACTTGGTGGCCAGCCCCGATGTCATGACACCGGCCAGCGACAGGGCCGGCAGCGCCAACAACACCCACAGCAGCCAGGCCGGCAGGCGTGGCGGGTGCTCGCTGATCCCGACGCCGAGGAACAGGGCGCCCTTGGTGAGCCCATGGTGGACGGCAAAGAGGGTCACCGCGACGAGCAGGGCAGGCCACAGCACGGGGGCCGCCATGCCCGCCCCTACCAGGGCAGTGATCATGCCCATCTGGCTGACGCTGGAGTAGGCCAGCACCGCCTTGGGATGACGCTGGCTCACGCCATAACCCGCCGCTCCCAGGGCAGCTGCCAGGCCCAGGACGATGACGACGGCGCCCAGCGTCTCGAGCCCGTCAGCCCCTAGCGGCAGCGTGTTCAACCAGCCGATCAGGCCAGCCTTGATCATCACGCCACTGAGCACGGCGCTGGCCGGCGTGGGTGCGACCGGGTGCGCCAGCGGTAGCCACACGTGCAGGCCGATGACCCCGGCCTTCACCCCGAAGCCGAGCCATAGCAGGGTCGCCATCCAGGCGCCCTGCTCGGCCGTGGCCAGCCCTGCGCGGAGCTCGGTCAGCGTCAGGACCTGTACGGTCCCGGCCGCCCACAGCAGCCCGCCGAGGATCATGCCTTCACCGAGTACCGCCATGATCAGATAGGCTCGACCGCCCAGGTGAGCATCACGATTTCCGGCATGCACCACCAGTCCGTAGGCCGCGAAGGTCATCAGCGCGAAACCCAGGTAGAAGCTCGGAATGTCCTCGGCGAGTATCAGCAGCAGATTGCCGACCAGCGTCAGTGGCCACAGCATGGCAAAGCCCAGCAGCCGGCGGAAGGCGTCGCCATCGCCCGACTCGGCGGCCTGCTGCTCGGTGACCAGGTAGCCGCGTGCATAGAGCCCCGCCAGGGCCCAGAGCATGGCGCTGAACAGCAGCCAGGGGCGGCGGGTATCGTCGAGCTGCCACTGCGCTCCCAGCAGCCATCCCTGCATCTGCAGCTGCACTTCTCCTGGCCACAGCGTCAGCAGCAAGGCGGGAACGGGCGCCGTCACCCACCAGGCGTCGAGCAGCATCGGACGAGGGCCGGGCCGTTGCAGGGCGCCGTGCTCCATGACCAGCCACAGCGGATTGCGCAGCATCAGCAGCAGCGGCCAGAGCAGCGTCAATCCCAGCAGCAGGCTCGCCATCATGGCGTGTACTCCTCTGCCGTGACGAAGGTGGCCAGGTCAAGCGGGCTGAAGGGCACACCCGCCAGCAGACCCGCCATCAGACTGAACAGCGCCGTGGCCATCGCCGGCCAGATCAGCCAACCGCTGGTCTCCAGACGCCCCAGGTGGCGCTCGTCCGGCCATTCACCGACGCCATGGGAGGGGCCGCGCAGGAACCACAGCCGGTACAGCACGGGCAGGAAGTAAGCGGCATTGAGCAGGCTGCTGGCCACCAGCACGACGATGGCCCACTGCATGTTGGCCTGCACGGCGCCCATGCCCAGGTACCATTTGCTGATGAAGCCGGCCACCGGCGGCAAGCCGATCATGCCAAGGGCGCCCACGGTGAAGGCGATACTGGTCAACGGCATGCGCCGCCCTGCCCCGTTGAGCTCATCGATACGGTGGATGCCGAGCTCCTCGGCGTAGTTGCCGGCGCAGTAGAACAGCGTGACCTTCATCAGGCCCTGATGCATCAGATGGACCAGCCCCGCCACCGTGCCGAAGGGCCCGAACAGGCTGATGCCCAGCACGATGTATGAGACCTGGCTGATGGTAGAGAAGGCCAGCCGCGGCTTGAGTTCCTGCTGGGCCAGGGCACGCACCGAGCCGTACAGGATAGTGACGGTGGCAATCACCGCAAGCAGCGTCAGCAGGCCCAGCTGGTAGGTCAGGCCAATACCGTAGACGTCGTAAACCAGCCTCACGATGCCGAAGGCCCCCGCCTTGACCACCGCCACCGCATGCAGCAGCGCGCTTACCGGCGCCGGTGCCACCATGGCGCGGGGCAGCCAGCCGTGCAGCGGCACCAGCGCCGCTTTCACCCCCAGCCCCAGCAGCATGATCAGGAACAACACGGTGAGCAATCCGTGGGCATCCGGCCCGAGGTCGGCCAGCATCTCGCGCTCGCCGAAGGTCACGTCCCCGACCATGACGTGCAGCGCCACCACGCCGAACAGCAGCACCAGGCCACCGGTGAGGGTATAGCGCAGGTAGGTGGTCCCGGCGTCCAGCGCCTTGGCATGACCGCGGTGCACCACCAGCGGATAGGTGGAAAGGGTCAGCAGCTCGTAGAACAACAGGAAGGTGAACAGGTTGCCGGCCAGGGCGATACCCACGGTGCTGGCCACGCACAGGCTGAAGAAACCGAAGAAGCGCTTGCGGTTGGGCGAGTCTTCCAGATAGCCGATGGCGTACACGGTGGTGGCCAGCCACAGCAGCGACGACAGGCCGGCGAACATCAGCCCCAGGGCGTCCACCTGGAATAGAAAATTGACGCCTCGCACGATGGTGAAACTGAACTGGTAGCTCTGCCCCTGGTAAAGGCCCCACACCATCATCGCCACCAGCAGGACCTTGAGCAGCGCGGCGCCCAGGTTGAGGGCGGTGCGGACACGCCACGCTCCCTCGGGCAAGGAGAATATCACCGGCACCACCAGCAGCGAGGTAGCCAGCGTCGCCAGCGGCAACCATGCCTGGCTCATGGCTCACCTCCCGGCGCACGCAGCAGCAGCAGCGGCCACTCCGCCACCAGCCCCAGCAGCAGCGACGCCAGGGCCAGTATCATGGCGAAGAATTCCATGCTCCATGGCACCCGGCGATAGTCGAGCGGCTCGGCGTCCTCGACGAAGGAGTAGCGGAACACGCGGAACACATAGGCAGCGCTCAACAGCGTGCCCAGCGCCAGGGCCGCCAGCCAGGGCAAGTAGCCCGCCTCGAGTGCCGCATGCAGCAGTAGCCACTTGGCGGTAAAGCCACCGCTCGGCGGCAGCCCGATCAGGCTGATGGAGGCGATGCCGAAGCTGAGCAGCGACAGCGGCATGCGCCGGCTGGCCCCGGCCAGGCCCTTGACGTGGGATTCCCCGGTGGAAAAGATCAGGTTGCCGGTCGCCAGGAACATGCCTGCCTTGGCCAGGCTGTGGGCCGCCAGCTGAAGCCAGGTCCCCTCCCAGGCCACCGCCGCTACCGTTGGGCCCGTGCCGATCAGCAGCGAGAAGCCCAGCAGCAGATAGCCCAGTTGGGAGACCGTCGACCAGGCCACCACGTCCTTCAGCTTGACCGAGCGCCAGGCCAGCACGCCACCCCAGAGCACGGCCGCGCCGCCCATGGCCCCAACCAGCCAGGCGGCGGCCTTGGCCTCGGGCACCAGCACCACCCACAGCTGCACCGCGATGAAGAACGAGCCCTTGACCACCAGCGCGGCATGCAAGGCACTGACAGGGGTCCATGCCGAGGAGTGAACCGGGGCCAGCCAGGCATGCAGCGGAAACGCAGCCGCCTTGAGCAGCAGGCCGGCACTCAGCAGCGCCACGGAGACCCACAGGACGGGCCCCGGCTCGGCGAGCATCGCGAGACCTGCCAGATCCAGCCGCCCCCAGCCGCCCAGCAACAGCGCCACCCCCAGCAGAAAGGCCAGCGAACCGACCAGCGCCAGCAGCAGGTAGCGCATGCCGGCGGCCAGGGCTTCCATCCGCCCGGGCAGCAGCATCAGCCCGACAGCGGCAAGCCCCATCAGCTCGAGGCCGATATAGAGCGTGAGCAGGTCGCCGGCCAGCCAGATCAACGACAGGCTGGTGGTCAGCACACCCTGCAAGGGCCATAACCAGGCCTGGGCTCCGCCACGACCAACCTCTGACTTCAGGTAGGCTGGAGCATAGGCGGCGCTGGCCAGGGTCACGATCTGCGTCAGCAGCAGCAACAGCAGGGTCAGGCCGTTGGCACGCCAGTGCAGCGCCAGCGGCCCCAGTTCGATGAGCCAAGCCTGGCTGCCGTGCTCAAGAATTTGGCGCGCCAGTAGAAATAGCGCCAGCAAACCGAGCGTCAGTAGCGCCATGAGGATGACGAAGCTGACCGGCCAACGTCGCTGCGGACGCCAGAATGCCGCCACGCCTCCCATCAGCAGGGGCACCATAAGCACCAGCAGCACAAGAAGGCTATCGCTGAACTGATTCGAGTAAGCGGTATGGAGTCCCAGCCATTCGATCATGCGCGACTCCGCCCTGCCTCGGCGACGTCGAGAATCCGGCGGCCGTCGAGCCGGTTGAGCCTTCTGATCAGCAGCGCTCCCAGCGCCGTGCCAAGCAAGGCGACCAGTAGACCGGTCACGACCAGGCCATGTCCCGCCGCCGTGTTCCTGTCCCCCACCAGCGCCATCAGGATTAGGAAGATGCCGGTGCCGATCACATTGAAGGCCAGCAGGCGCCGCAGCAGATGACGATGCAGGGCAAAGGCCCACAGCCCCAGGCCGATCAGTCCCATGCCACCGACGAGTAACGGCCCGGGAGTGCCGGCCAGGTTATCCAGGGCAATAGCAAGCATGATCAGCACGGCCAGAGCTGGCAGCAGCCGCATCAGCGCACGCTGCCAGGTCAGCGGCACGGGGTCACGCCAACGGGCCAGGCGCCCGCGAGGCGCACTGGCCCACTGTCTGATATCCAGGGCATGAAACAGAAAGGCACCGGTAAGCAGAGCGCCCAGCAGCAGCTCCAGCAGCGCCAGCCAGATAAAGCCCACGCTCCACCAGGTAAGCGCCACGCTCACGGCGAAGGCGACGAACCAGGCGCACGCCCGTACCAGTTGGCGGTCGAGTAACGCCAATGTGGCCAATGCCACCATGGCCAGTGCGAGCAGCGCATCCAGGAACGGCGGCATGGGCCAGGGCCTCAGTGATGCCGCCGGTTGACCACCTCCTCGATCAAGGCCTCGGCTTCGTCGCCAGGACCTTTTTCGAGCATTTCCGCGGCTTCGTGGTAGTCGCAGAGATAGCGCTTGCACGAAGCACAGTGAACCTCATCCGTGGGGTTGCGTACCTGATTGACGCGATAGAGATGGCTGCCACACGAAGGGCAGGCCAGCGGCAGGCGAATATCCTCGGAAGTGTCGGGCATCATCACGCTCTCCTTGTGTTGATTGACCAGGCATTCACATCAATACCTTGGGACGCTTTCTGCCCGTCTCAACCCCTCGCGGTCGATACGGGCAGGAAGAACCTACTCTTAGCCTGTCAGAGTCCGAGCTTCTCTGCCACGTAGTCGGCATCCTTGTCGCCGCGGCCGGAGAGATTGATGAGGATATGCTGATCCTTGGGCAGGGTGGGCGCGACGCGCATTGCCCAGGCCACGGCGTGGGCACTCTCCAGTGCCGGAATGATGCCCTCGACCCGCGACAGGGTGAGGAAGGCATCGAGGCACTCGGCGTCGGTGGCGCACTCATAGTCGACCCGCCCCAGCTCCTTGAGGTAGCTGTGCTGAGGCCCGACGCCCGGGTAGTCGAGCCCCGAAGCGATGGAGTGCACCGGCATCGGGTTGCCCTGCTCGTCTTCCAGCACGTAGCAGGCCATGCCGTGGATTTCGCCGGGCTTGCCCAGGGTCAGGGTGGCGGAATGGCGCTGGGTCTCGAGCCCCTCGCCGGCAGGCTCCACCCCCACCAGATGCACGGACTCGTCATCCAGGAAAGCGGTGAACATGCCGATGGCATTGGAGCCGCCGCCGACGCAGGCGGTGACATGATCGGGCAGGCGTCCGTGGCGCGCCTGGAACTGCTCGCGAGCCTCGCGGCCGATGATCGACTGGAAGTCGCGGACCATCTTGGGGAACGGATGCGGCCCCACCACCGAGCCGATGGCGTAGATATAGTTCTGCGGATCCTTGAGGTACTCCTCGAAGGCGCTGTCCACGGCATCCTTGAGCGTCGCGGTACCCCGAGTCACGGCCACCAGCTTGCAGCCCAGGATCTTCATCTTGGTGACGTTGGGGTGCTCCTTCTCGATGTCCACCTGACCCATGTGAATCTCACAGGGAATGCCGACCAGGGCACAGGCGGTGGCCAGCGCCACGCCATGCTGGCCGGCACCGGTCTCGGCGATTACCTTGGTCTTGCCCATGAACTTGGCCAGCAGGGCCTCGCCCAGGCAGTGATTGATCTTGTGCGCCCCGGTGTGATTCAGGTCCTCTCGCTTGAGATGGATCTGCGCCCCGCCGAGCTTTTCGGACAGCCGCCGGGCATGAAAGATCGGGCTGGGGCGGCCCACGTAGTCAGCGAACAGCTCGGCCAGCTCCTGCTGGAAGTCATCGCGAACACGAATCTCTTCGTAGGCAGCGTGGATCTCGTCCATCACCTGCTTGAGCTCAGGAGGGATGTACTGGCCGCCGAAACGACCGAAGAAGCCCTGGGCATCGGGCAGGTTATCAAAGCGGGAAGTGCTCATAGGGCGATCCTGAATGTAGCGAACAAGGCATCGCAACATCTTGCCCAGCCTGGCCTGTCATGTCGAGACAGACCTTGGGCGGGAGTGCATCAGGCTGCGAGAACGAGCCCCGCATTGAGCAAGGTCAAGCTTACCAGCAGCAGCACGACATTGAGCCCCATCAGCGGCAGCAGCGGGGCCAGCTCGCCCTGCTCCACCTCCACCGGTAGCGACCACAGGCCACGCACCAGCCACACCAGCGCCGGCAACGCGAGCCACATCAGCCAGGCCTGCCCTGGCAGGAGTCCGGCCAACCAGCTCAGCGGCACGACGGCGAAGGCCATCGCCATCATGCCGGCGCCCAGCCGGGCGGCGCGCCGGGGTCCCAGGCGAATGGCCAGGTGATCCCGCCCAACCTGACGGTCGGCGTCGATATCGGGCAGCTGGTTGATCAGCAGCAGTGCACTGACCATCAGCGTGGGGATGAGCGCTGCCACCAGCACCGTGGCGGAAAGTCCGTCGGTCAGCGCATGGTGGGCGCCCAGCACCATCAGCAGGCCGAAGCCGACCCCGGGAGCCAGCAGGCACAGCCAGGGGCGACGGGTCAGCCAGCCGGTATAGGCCACCACCAGGGCGAGCCCCAACAGGCCGTAGACGAGCATGACCGGCCCAGCCCGCCACAGGAACCAGACACCGATCGCGACCACCAGGCACAGGCAGGCCACCGCCGCCTTCCATACCGCAGTGGCAGCCTCGGGCTGCACGGGCAATGCCCCGCTTCCTCCGGAGAAGGGGGTGCGCTGGGTCATCTCATCCAGCCCGGAGTGGTAGTCATGGTGCTCGTTGAGCAAGTTGACCGCGGCATGGGCCAGCAGCGCTCCCAGCAGCACCAGCAGGGAGTCGAGCGTGCTCGGCCGCAGGCCATCGGCCCAGGCCGCGGTAATCGCCAGGCCCACGCACAGCGGCGCCAGGACCAGGAAATTGGGACGGCTGCTACGCAGACAAGCGCGCGCCAGGCTGCCCGGCGCGGCGACATCGTTCATCAAAATTCAGCCCAGCCGTGCGTTGAGCCAGGTGGCAATGTCGCCGACCTGCTGCGGGCACACGGCATGGGCCATGGGGTAGGTCCGGTAGTTCGCCGGATAGCCCAATCCCTTGAGGCGCTGGTAAGCGGCCTGCCCCAGCGACTCGGGTACCACCGGGTCGAAGGTGCCGTGATGGATCTCGATGGGCAGCTCGCCGTTGGCTTCGCTAAACTCGATGGTCTCGGCGGTGGCGAAGTAGGTGGACATGGCCAGCAGGCCGCCCAGCGGCGCGGCAAAGGAGAGCGCGGCCTGGTAGGCCACCGCCCCGCCCTGGGAGAAGCCGGCAAGAATGATGCGCCGGCTGTCGATACCGTGATCGACCTGCTCCTGTACCAGCGCCTGGATGCGCTCGGCGGACGCCACCAGCTGGGCCGTGTCGACGCGGCGGTCGAGGCTCATCTCGTGGATGTCGTACCACGCCGGCATCACCATGCCGCCGTTGATGGTCACCGGCAGCCGCGGCGCATGGGGCAGGATGAAGCGCACATCGAGGCCCGCCTTGAGCGGCATCGCCGGTACCAGGGGCTCGAAGTCACGGCCGTCGGCGCCCAGGCCGTGCAGGATGAAGACACAGGCGTCGGCCGGACGGCCGCTCTTGGGCTCGATGATCAGTTCGCCGGGGTGGCTCATGGCTGGCTTCCTTCGTCACAGTCTGCAAAGCCGACACCCTACCGCAAACCCATGACCACGGCGAGTCCGCCCGCTCGCAAGCCTGCCCCGAAGCGCCCCGCTCGAAGCGTCAGAAGCCCCAGACCAATGGAATCAAGGTCAGCGCAACTACCGCCGTCAGCACGTTGAGCAGTCCGCCTACGCGCAGGAAGTCGCCAAAACGGTAGCCACCGGGGCCGTGCACCATCAGGTTGGTCTGGTAACCAATGGGAGTGATGAAGCTCGCCGAGGCGGCGAACATCACCGCCACCACGAACGGCATGGGGCTGACGCCCAGGCTTTCCGCACTCGCCATTACCACCGGGAACGTGATGACCGCCGCCGCGTTGTTGGTGACCAGCTCGGTGAGCATCGCCACCAGCAGGTAGCTGCCGATCAGCAGCAGCCAGGGGTTGCCATCGGCCAGCCCCAGCGCCAGCCCGGCCAGGGTAGCGGCCGCACCGGAGCTCTCCAGCGCCGCACCGAGCCCGAAGGAAGCGGCAATGGTCAGCAGCACCTGGGTATCGAGCCCACGCTTGGCCGCGCCCACCGAGCAGCAGCCGGTGACGAGCACCAGCACCGCACCCAGCATGGCGGCATTCATCATGCTCATCACGCCGGTAGTGGCAAGCGCCACGACGCCGGCGAGGATGCTCCAGGCCAGCCAGGCCTTTTCGTGCTTGGGACGCGCCTGGCCGTTGACCTGGCTGATCAGCAGGAAGTCCCGCGACTGGCGGTGACGCTCGATGAACGGCGGACGCGCCTCCAGAAGCAGTACATCGGCGGGCTGCAGGCGCACCTGGCCCAGGTTGCCCGCCACCCGCTCGCCGCCGCGGCACACCGCCAGCACGGCGGCACCATACAGGGTACGAAAATGACCGTCGCGGATGCTCTTGCCGACGAACTGGCACTGGTCGGATACCACCGCCTCCACCAGGCGGCGCTCCTTGTACTCCTTCTCCAGGCTCGACTCGCCATGGCGTGACGGCACCAGGCCGCGAATCTGCTGCAGCTCCACCGCACCGTCGGAGGTGCCGGCAAACACCAGCCGGTCGCCGCCCTTGAGCCGCTCCCCCGGCCCCACCACGCTGACCACGTTACCGTCGCGTTCGATCTCCACCAGGAACAGCTCGCGCAGGTGGCGCAGTCCGGCCTCCTCCACGGTGCGGTCGACCAGCGGTCCGGCCGGATCGACTTCCATCTCGATGGTGAATTCACGCGGGTTCTCGAATGCCGACGCCGTACCACGACGAGAAGGCAGCAGGTGCGGTGCGACGACAATGAGATAAAGCAGACCCAGCAGCGCCACCGGCAACCCCACCCAGGCAAGATCGAACAGGCCCATCGCCAGATCCGGGTAGCGCTCCACCAGCAGCCCGTGGACCACCAGGTTGGTGCTGGTGCCGAATAGCGTGATGGTGCCGCCCAGGATCGAGGCAAAGCTGAGCGGCATCAGCAGGCGGTGGGCCGGCAGCTTGAGGCGCCGGCTCCAGCTCAGCACGGCCGGAATGTAGGTGGCGACCACCGGTGTGTTATTGAGAAAACCGCTGAGTGAAGCCACCGGCAGGATCAAGCGCGCCAGGGCGCCGCTCTCGCTGCGCGGCCTGCCGAGCACGAAGCGGATGATCAGGTCGATGCCGCCGGTCTCGCGAATGCTTGCCACCAGCACGTACATGAAGGCCACGGTGAACAGGCCGGTACTGGAGAAACCGCCCAGCGCCTGGGCCGGGTCGATCACCCCGAGGGTCAGCAGCAGGATCACCGCTCCCAGCAGAACGATGTCGGGGCCGAGGCGGGAGAAAGCCATCAGGGGAAAGACGGCCAGCACCACGGTAAGGGATATCCAGGCATCCAGCGACATGGGGGCGAATCCGGGCTCTGAGAGATGAGCCCATTGTGAACGCCCTTGCATATTCTAAAAAGTTATTTTTAGAAATTCACTAGGAACCATATGGAATATAAAAACAGCCTTTCGGAAATCGAGTAGGAGGGGGAGTCGCCTCCCCCGTCCTCTCACACCACCGGGCATACGGGTCCGTACCACGGCGGTTC